>NZ_JAZDQU010000001.1:367891-1269630 GCF_036324285.1 Pedobacter flavus | reverse complement strand
AATTAATTCCTTCTGGCAAATTATTTTTGAAGTTTTTTCGAAGTTTTTTATAACTCGCTATTAGCTAGCTACATCTTTATTCTAACCCCCTACTTAACCCATAATTCAACCAAACGCTCAATCTCTTGCCCCTCTTCCTCCGAAGCGGAGTGCAAAGGTAAGAATTTTTACCCCCACTACAAATATTTTATAGGTTATTTTCTGCTATTTCCCCTAACTTGATGATGATCAACGAGAAAAATTTAAATGCCCCCAAGTTTATTCTATGTTATATTAAGGTTATATTATAATTATATACTATATAATACTTCCTGTCCACCTTAATAACTAGACAAATTCATAATAATAAATAATTAAGAAATATTTTAAATTAAAAAGATAATTTTATAAATTTGAGTTTGCATCCCTAATTTAATCTATTGATTATGGGAAACTTATGTAAAGATTGCCACGCACCACTCCGAGGAAGATCAGACAAAAAGTTCTGCAATGATGGCTGTAGAAGTAATTATCACAACCAACACAACACAGAAAAGCTTAAAGATATTGGACCTATTAATAAGATATTAAAAGCCAATTTGAAGTTATTGAATCAACTAAACCCCTATTCTAAAAGAATAATTCCAAAACAATTATTACTAGATGCAGGCGTAAATCTCAAATACCATACACATTTATACAAGCAAAAGGATGGCAAAGTGCTCAAATTTTGCTATCACCAAGGGTATATGGAGCTGGAAGATGAAAAGATTCAATTGATAAAAATGAAGTATTCTGATTTTTGATTGTACTTAGGAGACGGTAGAGAGTAGACAGTAGACAGTAGACGGTAGACAGTACTTAGTACAGACTACCAACTTTCTGACTTTCGGACTACCCAACTTTCCGACTTCCTGACTGCCGAATATTTAGTAGACAGTAGACAGTACTTAATACCGACTTTTCAACTATCTGACTTTCGGACTTTCTGACTCCCCGACTACCTATAGTATATACATTTAGGATGGGACCTACAAAAGATTTAAAATTGTTCAAATCGCTCCCAAAAACCATCAACTGGTAATTTAGCGAACAATTCTATCGGCTTGTTTTGAACGGGATGAATAAATTGCAGTTTACGTGCATGTAGGCAAATGCTGCCTTTTTTGCTTCCTCTAGGATATCCGTATTTGTTATCGCCCACTATCGGGCATCCCATGCTGGCCAACTGGACTCTAATCTGATGGGATCTGCCGGTAATAGGATTAACTTCTAATAAGTAAAACCCCTTTACTTCTCCTAATAATTTATAATTGAGTTCAGCGAACTGACTTCCGGGAACTTCCTTCGAGTAATGAGTTACAAAGTTTTTGCGTTGATCTTTAAATAACCAATGTTGTAAATTGCCATTTAAATGAGGAGGTTTGTTTTTTACAACCGCGAAATAGGTTTTCTGTGTTCTTCGATCTTTAAACTGTTTGTTCATCCTTTCTAAAGCCTTACTGGTTTTAGCAAAAAGAATAACTCCACTAACAGGCCTATCTAATCTGTGGATGACGCCTAAAAAGGCATTAGGCTTATTATATTTTCTTTCTAAAAATCTTTTGACTTGTTCATCCAATGGCTCATCTTGGGTTTCATCAACCTGAACTATATCGCCCGCACGCTTATTTATTGCGATTAGATGATTGTCTTCATAAATAACATCCGACTCTGTTATCACTATAATTTAATATTGTTCTTTTTCGTTTGGAAAATCTTGAGATTTAACGTCTTTAATATAAGATTGGGCAGCATTTAAAATACCATCATATAGGTTGATGTATTGACGCAAAAATCTTGGATGAAATCCTTTCGTTAATCCAATCATATCATTAACAACTAAAACTTGTCCGTCGCAATGTCCACCTGCACCAATACCAATGGTTGGGATAGCTAGTTTCTCTGAAACAATTTTTGCTAAGGCTGCTGGAATTTTCTCTAATACTAATGAAAAACATCCCGCTTCTTGCAATAATAAAGAATCCTGAATTAATTTTTCTGCCTCAGCTTCTTCTTTAGCTCTAACTGTATAGGTACCAAATTTATAAATAGACTGAGGGGTTAATCCCAAATGGCCCATAACTGGGATACCTGCTGCAATTATTCTAGAAACAGAATCAACGATTTCTGCACCGCCCTCAAGTTTAACACCATGAGCACCGCTTTCTTTCATGATTCGAATAGCGGAGTTTAACGCTTCTTTTGAATTACCTTGATAGGAACCGAATGGTAAATCTACTACTACAAAAGATCTTTTTATAGCTCTCACAACCGAACTGGCATGATAAATCATCTGATCTAAAGTAATTGGCAAAGTGGTTTCGTGACCAGCCATAACATTAGATGCAGAGTCGCCAACCAGCAAAACATCTAGTCCTGCATCATCTAAAATAGTGGCCATAGAATAATCGTATGCGGTTAACATTGCAATTTTCTCACCACGTTCTTTCATTTCTTGAAGGGTATGAGTAGTAACTCTTTTTACTTCTTTATGTACAGACATTTCTATATAGATTTAATCAACGCCCTAAAGGTATATCAATTTTGATTGAAATTTATATTAAGATTGCAATAATTTAAGAGTAATTTCTATCTTTGTATCCTGAAATGACGGTTTATCAGCATCATCCAAATGCCCCTCTAATTAAACGGAGATCTTATTCGAATATACCGTATTTATTCTATTTTATTTACTCAGTCAATTATTTTAAACGATGACACATTACACGAAGTTACCTGCAGTACTATTGCTTGCTGACGGAACAATATTTTATGGAAAAGCTGCTGGCAAAATTGGCACAACTACTGGTGAAATTTGTTTCAATACAGGTATGACGGGTTATCAGGAGGTTTTTACAGATCCTAGTTATTTCGGACAAATCATGGTTACAACCAATGTTCATATTGGCAATTATGGCATGCACAAAGACGAAATTGAGTCAGATTCAATTAAAATCGCAGGTTTAGTATGTAAGAACTATAATATCCTATACAGTAGAAAAGAGGCATTTGCTTCTATTCAGGATGTTTTTGAGGAAGAAAATATTGTAGGTATTTCAGATATCGATACAAGGGCATTGGTAAGACACATCAGAGACAAAGGCGCAATGAATGCGATAATTTCATCTGAAATAACTGATGTTAATGAGTTAATGAATAGGTTAAATGCTGTTCCATCAATGGATGGCTTAGAGTTATCGTCGGTGGTTTCTACTCAAGAACCTTATTTTTATGGCAACCCAGATGCTTCAATTAAAGTAGCCGCATTAGATTTAGGTATAAAAAAGAATATCTTAAGAAATTTTGATGATAGAGATATCTATGTTCAAGTATTCCCAGCAAAAACTTCGTACGAAACCATGAAAGCATGGGGAGCTGACGGTTATTTTATATCTAATGGCCCTGGTGATCCATCGGCAATGCCTTATGCAATTGAAACTGTTAAAAATATTTTAGCTGATAACAAACCTTTATTTGGTATTTGTTTAGGCCACCAGTTATTGGCAGAAGCGAATGGAATAGGTACAATGAAGATGTTTAACGGACATAGAGGATTAAATCACCCGGTTAAGAACATTATTAAAAACCATTGTGAAGTAACTTCTCAAAATCATGGTTTCGGAGTTATACCAGAAGAAGTTAAAAAATCTGAAAAAGTTGAAATTACCCATATCAATTTAAATGACCAATCTATAGAAGGTATTAGAGTTAAAGGAAAAAAAGCATTCTCGGTTCAATATCACCCAGAAAGTTCTCCTGGTCCACACGATAGCAGATATTTATTCGACGATTTTAAGGATGTAATTCTAGGAAAATTAGTTTGGTAAGACTCCAATTTGGAATAATTCTTTAGTATTCATAAGGATTTTATACTTTTAACCATGAATAAATCAGAAGTGATGATTGCCGTACAGGATCTTGTAAAAAAATACGATGATTTTAGCGCGGTGAATGGTTTAAATTTCGAAGTCTATAAAAATGAAATATTTGGATTATTAGGTCCAAATGGCGCGGGAAAAACAACAACTTTAGAGATTATTGAAACTTTAAGGCCTTTAACTTCAGGTAAGGTTACCGTTGCGGGGTTTGATGTAGAGAAAAATGAAAATGAAATTAAGCAATTAATTGGCGTTCAATTACAGGCTGCTGGTTATTATCCAAATCTGAATTTAACAGAATTGATCGAACTTTTTTCTGGTCTATATAATATTAAGGTAGATCCTCTGGAAATGCTGTCGAAAGTAAATTTGCAAGAAAAGGCAAAGGCTAAGTACAAAGAACTTTCTGGCGGACAAAAGCAACGTTTTTCTATCGCAACTACTTTAATAAATAATCCAACCATTGTTTTTCTAGATGAGCCGACAACCGGATTAGATCCACAAGCTCGAAGAAATCTTTGGGATTTAATTAAAGAGATTAGAGATGCTGGCACTACCATTGTTATTACAACCCATTATATGGATGAGGCCGAAGTGTTGTGTGACAGAGTAGCTTTCGTAGAAAAAGGAAAAATTATAGCCCTAGATACCCCAGATAAATTGATTGACGACTTAATAAAGTCTGGTTTTGAACGTAAAAAAGAAGTAAAAGCTGCCAATTTAGAAGATGTATTTATTTCCTTAACCGGGAAAGAATGGAGAGAGGGCTAAATTCATTATCATGATAAAAAAATATAACAATACCACTGCTACGCTAGCCCTTGCAAAAGCCAGTTTCAGATCTATTTTAAGAAGTCCATCTGCAGTAGTTTTTACCTTAGCATTTCCACTAATCTTCATATTGGTTTTTGGCTTTTTAAGCACTAACGGGGTGAAAATTGATTTAGCCATTGCGCCTACTTCAAATTTAGACAATCCTGTAATTAAGGCTTTAGAACAAAATTCGGTTGTTAGATTAATAAAGGATACTGATACAACTAACATAAACAGTGCCTTAACTAAAGGAAACTATGATGGGTTAATTGATGTTCAGTTGAATAAAGATTCTATTCCAAATTATATTACAAATATCACTTATACTACTGCTAGTCCAGATAAAACCAATATCCTTAAATCTCTCATACTTAACATCCAGCTGCAAGTAAACATGGCAAACCAAGTGCCTACTGTTACTGAAGTTAGAGAAACGATGTTAAAAAGCAGACCATATACAACTATTGATTTTATTTTACCTGGACAATTGGGGTTCTCATTATTAAGCACGGGTGTATTTGGAACGGCCTTTGTTTTCTTTAGCTTACGCCAAAATTTAGTGATAAAAAGATTTTTTGCAACCCCAGTCAGAAAATCAAGTATTGTACTTGGAGAAGGAATAGCTAGAATTGGTTTTGCTCTATTAGGTGCTTTAACCATTATTTTATTAGGCAATCTTTTCTTTGGATTTACTCTAGTTAATGGATATATAACGGTAATAAATATGCTCGTTTTATCCTTCTTGGGAGTTTTAGTATTTATGGGATTTGGTTTTGTAATTTCTGGAATTGCAAAAAGTGAAAGTACCATTCCTCCCATTTCTAACATCATCACTTTACCTCAATTTTTATTGTCAGGAACTTTTTTCTCAGTGAGTGTATTTCCAACCTGGTTACAATACATTAGCAAAGCGATGCCACTAACTTACTTAAATGATGCTATGCGAAAAGTGGCATTTGAGGGATTAAGTCTTTGGGACGTCCGTATTCAAATTCTAGTTTTATTGGTTTGGGGCGTTGTGGTTTATGGTGCAGCGGTAAAATTCTTTAAATGGGAATAATCTAATTTTTGTATATTGATTGAGTCATTTAATTTTATTAATATGATTGAATCAAATTATATTTCAAGCACCCAAAAGCAACTGGCGTATTATAAAATGCTAGCAGAAAAAGCGCTGGCACAAATTCCAGATCAAGGTATTTATTGGCAACCCAATTTTAACAGTAATAGTATTGGCGTATTATTCCAACATATCGAAGGAAATATGCTGAGCAGATTTACAGATTTTTTTGCCTCAGATGGAGAAAAAAGTTGGAGAAATAGAGATACAGAATTTGAACCTCAATTTTATACGCGAGCCCAACTGCTTCAAAAATGGGAAAACGCTTGGACTGTTTTTTTAGATATACTTCAAGAAAAAAATGCCGAAAAACTTCAAGATATTGTTTATATACGAAATGAAGGTCATACAGTTCTGGAAGCTATAAACAGGCAATTACCTCATTATGCATATCACATCGGACAAATTATTTACATTTCTAAACTTATCTTAAATGAAGACTGGAAATCGCTATCTATTCCAAAAGGCGCATCAAATGCATATAATGTAGAAAAATTCCAGTCCGAGAAAAAGATCAGCCATTATGTAGATGAGATAATGCGAAATGAACATAAAAACACTGATTAATAAGAAAATACAGAATAACTATTAAGTGGATTTAAATGTAATTAATCAGCTAAAAACCCTTTAATTACTTCAAAAATTGGCTATATTTGGAATATAAACGCGTTTATTATAATCTATATAATAAGCAGAAAAACTATAAAATATTTCGAAATGAGTTTAATTATTGATGTTCATGCCCGCCAGATTCTGGACTCAAGAGGCAACCCAACCATTGAAGTGGAAGTTATAACTGAAAACGGTAATATGGGACGTGCCGCAGTACCTAGCGGTGCGAGTACAGGAATGCACGAAGCTGTTGAATTAAGAGATGGCGATAAATCAGTTTATTTAGGAAAAGGCGTTTTGAACGCAGTGAATAATGTAAATGGCCCAATAGCTGAAGCTTTATTAGGTGTTGATGTTTTTGAACAAAATTTAATTGACAGTACATTAATCGATCTAGACGGCACAGAAAATAAAGGAAAACTAGGTGCAAATGCTATTTTGGGTGTATCTCTTGCCGTAGCTAAAGCAGCTGCTCAAGAAAGTAAGCAACCTTTATACAGATATATTGGTGGAGTAAATGCAAATACACTACCTATTCCGATGATGAATATTATTAATGGAGGATCTCACTCAGATGCCCCTATCGCGTTTCAGGAATTTATGATTATGCCAGTTGGTGCAGCTTCTTTTTCTGAAGCATTGAGATTGGGAACTGAAGTTTTTCATCATCTAAAAGCGATTTTACATGACAGAAATCTATCTACAGCAGTTGGTGATGAAGGTGGTTTTGCTCCAACTTTAGATGGAACTGAAGATGCAGCAGAAACGATTTTAAAAGCTATTGAAAGAGCTGGATATACACCAGGTAAAGATATTTGTCTTGCTTTAGATTGTGCATCTTCGGAATTCTACAAAGATGGAAAATACGATTATACAAAATTTGAAGGTGCAACTGGTGCCATAAGAAGTAGCGAAGAACAAGTAGCCTATTTAGCTGAGTTGGTAGAAAAATACCCAATTATTTCTATTGAAGATGGTATGGATGAAAACGATTGGAATGGCTGGAAAATGTTAACTGAGAAAATTGGAAATAAAGTACAATTAGTTGGCGACGATTTATTTGTGACTAATGTAAAAATGCTTCAAAAAGGTATTAACAACCATACTGCCAATTCCATTTTAGTAAAGGTAAACCAAATTGGTTCATTAACAGAAACAATTAATGCGGTAAGTTTAGCTCAAACAAATGGATATACATCTGTTATGAGTCACAGAAGTGGTGAAACTGAAGATACAACGATCGCTGATTTAGCTGTAGCATTAAACTGCGGCCAAATTAAAACAGGTTCTGCTTCTCGCTCTGATAGGATTGCTAAATACAATCAACTTCTTAGAATTGAAGAAGAATTAGGTGATGCAGCACGATTTATTGGCAAGGACTTTAAATACGCGATTAAATAGAAAATTGTTAAGAAGTTTATAAAATCTATTTCCTGAAAAACTATCGAATCTTTAATTTTCGATAGTTTTTCTTTTTATATTTGTTTATATGAGTAAATTATTACAGTTGTTCAAGAATAAATATTTTGTAACCACATTTGCTTTTGTTGTGTGGATGCTGTTTTTTGACAAGAACGATGTGCTCTCTCAATACGAATATAGATCGGAAGTAAAAAAACTGGAAACAGAAAAGGAGTTTTATTCACGTGAAATCGAGATCATTAAAAAAGATTTAAACGAGCTTGGCTCTAACCTAAATACGGCTGAGAAATTTGCGCGCGAAAAATATTTCATGAAAAAAGATAATGAAGATGTTTTTGTTATCATTAAAGAACAACCAAAAGCCGAATAATTTAGGTTAAATACTCCAATCCCACTTCTCCTCTTAAAAAAACCTATAGGATTTTATTGAAGATTTAATTTTTAACTTAAACAAACATCCAAAAAAAAAATGCATTTCCTTTTCAGAAAATGCACCTTAAAATATTCAATAAGTCTAAATAGCTTATATTAAAGCATTCCGCCATCTACTGGCAATACTTGTCCATTTACATAAGAACTCATATCTGAGCCTAAGAATACACAAACATCTGCAACTTCATCAGCTTCTCCAGCTCTTTTTAAAGGTATATTTGCAGCCCATCCCTCGACAACTTTTGGATCTAAAACATCGGTCATTTCAGTTCTAATAAATCCTGGCGCAACCACATTAGTTCTAATATTTCTTGAGCCCAATTCTTTTGCAATTGATTTAGAGAAACCAATTATCCCAGCTTTAGATGCCGCATAGTTGGCTTGACCAGCATTTCCTTGTACACCCACTACAGAACTCATATTGATGAAAGAACCCTTTTTATTTTTCATCATTATTTTAGAAGCCGCTTTAGTTACATTAAAAATAGATTTTAAGTTAACTTCTAATACATCATCCCAATTCTCTTCACTCATTCTCATCAATAAACCATCTTTGGTAATACCCGCATTGTTTACTACAATATCAATGGTACCAAATTCTGCTACTATATCATTAATAAGTTGTTCTGCTTGGTCAAATTTTGAAGCATCTGATCGGTAACCTTTTACTTTGGTTCCTGCAGATTGTAATTCTTGTTCTAACGCTAAACCTTTTTCTACAGATGATAAATATGTAAATGCAACATTTGCTCCGTGTGCTACAAACTTCTCAGCTATCTTTCTTCCAATTCCTTTAGATGCTCCGGTTATTAATGCTGTTTTTCCTTCTAATAATTTCATGTGTTTATTTTTATAAAACGAAAATACAGATATCTGATGAAAATCAAAATTATCTGCTTTTCGTAAAGTTATTAATTGTTATGCAGGCTCTTGTTGACTTAAACAATGCCAGCTACCTAATCCCCATATTACATCTACTGAATTAATACCAATAACTGGACGATCAGGGAAACATTTTTGTAATATATCTAAGGCGATTTGATCATTTACATCATCAAATACCGGTACAATTACCGCAGCATTGGCAATATAAAAGTTGGCATATGATGCAGGAAGTCGTGTATCTTCATATATAACAGGAGATGGCATAGGTAATTCAACAATATTAAGTTTCCTTCCATCTTCTAAAGTCATTGACTTTAATGTCTCTAAATTTTCTTGTAATAATTGATAGTTCTCGTCTAATGGATTACTTTCTACTACAGTAACTACCGTATCTTCATTAACAAAACGGGTAATATCATCAATATGTCCATCAGTATCATCGCCCACTATTCCATCACCTAACCAAAGAATTTTAGAGACGCCATAATAATTTTTTAGATAAGCCTCAATTTCTGCTTGCGTTAAATTTGGATTTCTATTTTCGTTTAATAAGCAAGCGGTAGTTGTTAATAGAGTTCCGTTTCCATTAAACTCAACCGATCCACCTTCCATAATTATTCCGGGATGAAAAACTGGGATATTAAAATGATTACCAATTTTTGTAGGGACTACATCGTCTAAATCGTAAGGAGGATATTTATCGCCCCATGCATTATAGCCCCAATCTACAATTACCTTTCTGTCTTTGGCGTTTTCATTTATTAAAAATGCAGGTCCATGATCTCTACACCAAGCATCGTTAGTTTCGTTAAAATAAAATTCGATATTTTCTAAAACAGCATCAGTTTGTGTAATGTGCGATAATGCTAAAGTTTTCATAGCTTCATCTCTTACATTGATACGAACTTTTTCTCCTTTAGATATAGCAGCAATAAACTGACTATAAGGCTTGTATACGGTTTCTAATTTTCCAGGCCAAGAAGCCTCTTTATGTGGCCAGCTTAACCAAGTAGCTTCGTGTTTTGCCCATTCTGCAGGAAAGGTATATCCTAATTGTGCTGGTGTATTTGAAGTATTCATTTTATGTTAACAGTAGTTGCTGCAAAGATAGTAAAAGACGGGGAAGACGGAAAAGTCAGGGAAGATGGAAAGACGATGAAGACGGAAAGACGGAAAGACGGGAAAGTTGGAAAGTCAATAAAGACAAGAATATTTGCTCTTCCGCCCTTTCAAATTCTCTACCTATCCGCCTCTCGAACTTCTTGACTCTCGTACTCTTAGGCTACCAGGCTTTCGGACTTTCGGACTTCCGGACTTCCGGACTTCCGAATATTTAATACACAGTAGACTGTAGACAGTACTTAGTACCGATTTTCCGACTTCCGGTCTTCAGGTCTTCCTGACTTCCGGACTATCAGACTATCGGTCTTTCGGACTCCCAGACTCTAAAACTTTAATCAGCCCATTAATCATTACAAGTACTTCTTCACACTTCTTATAAAGACTTATAAATTGAGATTCATTAATATAATTTCTTTCTTTTGCGAGGAACAGGCACCCAACAGTTTCTATTGTAGATCGAAGGGAATAGCGTAAAAATCTAACAAATTCTTTATTGCTTTGACCAGTACTTCCTTCAGCAATATTTAATGTAATTGAATTAGCAGCTCTCCTAATTTGAGGATTCAACACATAAGCTTCATCTTTTGGGAATCTTAGTGCTAAATAATGGATATCATTGGCTAAAATCATCGATTTCTGCCAGACTTTGAGGTTTTGAAATTTAAATGCCATTCCTAATATGTTTAATAATTAGGGATGATGTATGTGTAAATATACTGAAAAATTTTAATGCTTATGAGGGGAAGACGGGGAAGTCAGGAAAGACGGGAATGACGGAAAAGTCAGGAAAGTCAGCAAAGTTAGCAAAGTTAGCAAAGTTGGGAAGACGGGGAAGACGGAAAGACGGAAAGACGGGAAAGTTGGAAAGTTGGAAAGTCAATAAAGACAAGAATATTAGCTCTTCCGGTCTTTCGAACGGCTCCACCTATCTGCCTCTCGAACTTCCTGACTCTCGTACTCTTAGGCTCCCAGACTTCCGGTCTTCCGGACTTCCGGACTATCAGACTTTCGGACTCCCAGACTACCAGACTTCCTCATTCCTCATCAATAAACCTTTTCGTAATTGGCTGATAAGTCTCTATTCTTCTATCTCTTAAAAATGGCCAATGCTTACGGATATAATCGCTTTGCGCCAAATCTATATCTACAACTTCTGTTTCTTCTTGATCATGGGAAGCTAAGTACAAAATTTTTCCTTGTGCATTTGTAGCAAAACTTCCTCCCCAGAACTTCATTGCTCCATTTTGCTCAAAACCTACTCTATTCACACTAACTACAGGTAATCCATTTGCTACTGAGTGTGAGCGCTGAATAGTTTGCCAAGCATTATATTGATCAGCATTAGTTTCTTCGTCTTGATCGGTTGCCCATCCTATTGCTGTTGGGTAAAATAATATATCAGCTCCCATTAAGGCAGTAATTCTTGAAGCTTCTGGATACCATTGATCCCAGCAAATTAAAACTCCAATGGTAGCAAATTTGGTTTTAAAAACTTTATAACCTAAATCACCAGGAGTGAAATAAAACTTCTCGTAATAAGCAGGATCATCAGGAATATGCATTTTTCTATATTTCCCTAAATAACTTCCATCAGCATCTAAAATAGCTGTTGTATTATGATATAACCCTTGAGCTCTTTTCTCGAATAAAGATGCAATAATTACCACACCTAATTCTTTGGCAACAGCCGATAATGCATCGGTAGATGGCCCTGGAATAGATTCTGCAAGGTCGAAATTATCATAATCTTCAACATCGCAAAAATATAAAGAAGTGAAAAGCTCTTGTAAGCAAACAATTTGGGCACCTTTTGCAGCTGCTTCTTTTACTTTTACAATTGCTTTTTCTAAATTTTCTTGTTTGCTAGCAGTGCAACTCATTTGCACCATACCTACTTTAACCTTGCTCATATTTTACAACTTAGTTCTAAAGGCACTATTTAAAGATACCCCTTTTAAATACAAACACAAAGTTAGCAAAAAGGAATGAGCACAGCACAGATAAGTGCTTATAAATATAGAACCATATAAAAAACAAAAAAGCTTAATTCAATTGAATTAAGCTTTTCCAAATTTTAAAATTAACTATTGATACACAAAATTTAGTCCACCACCTGTATCTGCAGCACGCTTAGTTAGAGGAAAATCAGCTTGATTATATTCGTAATTATATTTAATCGTTAACCCTGGCCTAATTACTTCTGTTACATTATTTTCGAAAAACTCTCCATTGTTCATATAAAACAAAAAGAAAGGGGCATTGGTGTATGGGTTCTTCTTAGAATCGTATTTATATTGAATAGTAGATGTACTAAATGTGTAATTATTAAATTCTTTTATACTACTAGGATTTTTAGCACTTCCTTCATAAATGTATTCAAGAGAAGCATCGTCATTGGTGCTCGATGCAACTCTACCATTCGCATCATAAGTAAAATAATAAGTTTTAGAATTTGGCCCTTCTACCTTCTTCGATTCAATAATTTTCCCGGTTGCGTCGTATTTAAATTCCCACGTAACTGCGGTATTATTTGGTGCAAGCGTACCTTCTATCTTACTAACTCTACCGTTAGAAGCTTCAATTTTATTATAAGTATACCAAATTGTTCCATCAGTCTTATATAATTTCACTTCCTTAATATCGTTTCCTGCGAAGATAAGTTCAGTAGTTGTGGTTGCTGTCTTAGTGTTATTGTTCCAATACTGAACTTTTGACAATATTTTACCATTGTTTTTAGAAGTATCAATTTCTTCTAAGAGTTGGTCCTTTGTGCAGGCAGAAAACAGACCAACCAATACAGATAAGATTACTAATTTCTTCATTTCCTTTTTTTAGGCTAAAATAGTCTAGACAAAAAAGCACATCAATACGCAAAACTTCCTATCTACGAAAAAAGCCTGATTTAAAATTAAATCAGGCTTTAAATAGTATGTTTTGTTTATTTGGGTTCTATCCCGAACAACTGATACATCCTTCTTCCATAGTACAAACTGGGCCAGTTGGAATTTCATCAGCCACTTGTTCTACATGCTCTGGAATAACTGCTTCAATAGCTTTACCAGCTTGATTTTCTACGGTAAACTTCACGGCTTGAGAAGCGGCTTGAGTTCTTAGGTAGTACATACCTGTTTTTAAACCTTTCTTCCAAGCATAGAAATGCATTGACGTTAATTTTGATGTATTCGGAGCGTTTATAAATAAGTTTAGAGATTGAGATTGACAGATATAGGCACCTCTATCGGCAGCCATATCAATAATGTTTCTCATTTTAATTTCCCAAACTGTTTTGTACAATTCTTTGATATAATCAGGAATTTCAGGAATATTTTGAATTGAGCCATTCGCTAAAATGATTCTATCTTTCATATTGTTATTCCATAATCCTAATGCCACTAAATCTTTCAATAAATGTTTGTTTACAACAATAAACTCACCACTTAATACACGGCGTGTATAGATATTAGAAGTATAAGGTTCAAAACATTCATTATTTCCTAATATTTGAGAAGTAGAAGCGGTTGGCATAGGTGCTACTAATAGTGAGTTATAAACACCGTTTTTAACTACTTCTTTACGTAAACCTTCCCAATCCCATCTACCACTATCTGGGGTAACATTCCATAAATCGAACTGGAATTTACCTTTAGATAAAGGAGAGCCTTTAAAAGTTTTATAAGGACCATGTTTAATTGCTAAATCCTTAGAAGCTGTCATTGAAGCAAAATAAATAGTCTCAAAAATATCCTTATTCAATTGTTTAGCTGCATCACTTTCAAAAGGCATTCTTAATAAAATGAATGCATCAGCCAAACCTTGAACACCTAAACCTACTGGCCTATGACGCATATTTGAGTTTCTAGCTTCTTCAACTGGATAATAATTATGATCAATAATTTTATTCAGATTTAAAGTAGCCTGATAAGTTACTTCATATAATTTTTGATGGTCAAACTCACCATTAATTACAAACCTAGGTAAGGCTAATGAAGCAAGGTTACATACTGCCACTTCATCTTTTGAAGTATATTCGATAATTTCAGTACAAAGGTTAGAACTTTTTATGGTACCTAAATTTTGCTGATTTGATTTGCTATTAGCAGCATCTTTATACAACAAATAAGGTGTTCCAGTCTCAATTTGAGCATCTAAAATAGCGAACCATAATTCTTGTGCTTTAATTGTTTTTCTAGCTTTTCCTTCTTTTTCGTAGCGTTCATATAGAGCGTCAAATTCTGCACCATAACAATCTGCTAATCCAGGTGCTTCATTCGGGCAAAACAAACTCCATTCCCCATTTTCTTCTACCCTACGCATAAATAAGTCACAAACCCATAGCGCATAGAATAAATCGCGGGCACGCATTTCTTCCTTACCGTGATTTTTTCTTAAATCTAAAAAGCTAAAAATATCTGCATGCCAAGGCTCCAAATAAATTGCGAAAGCACCTTTTCTCTTACCTCCACCTTGATCTACATAGCGAGCTGTATCGTTAAACACTTTAAGCATTGGGATAATACCATTACTTGTTCCGTTGGTACCACCAATATAAGAACCTGTTGCTCTAATATTATGAATACTTAATCCTATACCACCTGCACTTTGAGATATTTTTGCTGTTTGTTTTAATGTATCGTAAATACCTTCAATACTATCATCTTGCATAGTTAATAGGAAACAAGACGACATTTGAGGCTTTGGAGTTGCCGCATTAAATAATGTTGGCGTAGCATGAGTAAACCAACGTTCGCTCATTAAATTATAAGTTTTAATTGCACTTTCGATATCTTCCTTGTGGATACCTACCGAAACACGCATAAATAAATGCTGAGGACGCTCTACAATTTTTCCATCAACCTTTAACAAATAAGATTTCTCTAGTGTTTTAAATCCGAAATAATCGAATCCAAAATCTCTATCATAAATAATAGAACTATCTAAGATATCTGCATTTTGTTTTATGATTTCGTAAACATCTTCTGCAATTAGAGAAGCATTTTTTTCTGTTTTCGGATCAACATAATTAAACAACATTTCCATCGTCTTAGAAAACGATTTGATGGTGTTCTTATGCAAATTTGAAACTGCAATTCGAGATGCTAATAATGCATAATCTGGATGCTTTGTGGTTAATGATGCAGCTGTTTCTGCAGCAAGATTATCAAGCTCTGAAGTTGATACCCCATCGTACAAACCTTCAATAACTTTCTTAGCAACATCAATTGGATCAACCAATTCTGCATTAAATCCGTAGCATAATTTCTCAATTCGAGCGGTAATTTTGTCGAATTGAACCGCTTCTTTGCGGCCGTCTCTTTTTAGTACAAACATATAATATCTCGCATTTAATTATGATTTAAGTCCTATTCTTAAATCACGAAGTTTAGTTTAGTTTAGGTATTCTTATTGGTATAGTTTAAAAATCCTCATCTAATGAGAAAGCTTGGGCTTTATCTTCTGTTGAGGTAAGTACACCACTCTTTTGATAATCTCCAACTCGTTTCTCGAAGAAATTGGTCTTACCTTGTAATGAAATCATTTCCATAAAATCAAATGGATTGGTTGCATTATAAATCTTAGCATAGCCTAACTCAGTTAACCATCTGTCGGCCACAAACTCAATATATTGACTCATTAACTTTGCATTCATACCAATTAAAGCAACTGGTAATGCATCGGTAATAAATTCTTTTTCTATTTCAACTGCGTCACGAATAATTCCATGCACTGCTTCTTGAGGCAATCTGTTCTTTAACATTTTGTACAATAAACAAGCAAATTCGCAATGCATTCCTTCATCTCTAGAGATTAATTCATTACTGAATGTTAGTCCAGGCATTAACCCACGTTTTTTCAACCAAAAAATTGAACAAAAACTTCCGCTAAAGAAAATTCCCTCAACCGCAGCAAATGCAACTAAACGTTCTGCGAAACTTCCATTCTCAATCCACCTTAATGCCCATTGTGCTTTTTTACCAACACATGGAACCGTTTCTATAGCATTAAACAGTCTGTTTTTTTCTTCAGGATCTTTAACATAAGTATCAATTAATAAAGCATATGTCTCAGAGTGAATATTTTCCATCATAATTTGGAAACCATAAAAACATCGAGCTTCTGGTAATTGAACTTCGCTCATGAAGTTCACAGCTAAATTTTCATTCACAATACCATCACTGGCCGCAAAAAACGCCAAAATATGAGAAATGAAATGCTTTTCTCCACTGTTTAAGTTTTCCCAATGTTTTAAATCGTCCGATAAATCGATTTCCTCGGCTGTCCAAAAACTGGCTTCCGACTTTTTATACATCTCCCAGATCTCTGGATATTTAATCGGGAGTAATACAAATCTATCTTTGTTTTCTTTTAGCAATAATTCATCTTCTTCTTTCATCGCATCTAATTTTTATGGGTTTTAAAAAACATACTTAAAATTCATAAAAAATTCAGCTACTATCTAATAAATCTACCAAGAGAGTTATGACATTAGTTACTTAATACTAAATCTTTATAAAATTTTTTCGAGTGTTTTCTTAAAAGAACTTTCTTATAACAAATATAAAAATCAGAGACTTGGAAGCCTATTAAAGTTGTTAACAATTTCCAAAATCCGAATCCAATCTCCCGATTTTTGAGTCCAATTTCTATCAAAAAAAAAGGTAATTATTTCGATTTAAGGAATTAAGGAAAAAATATAGGTGTTAATAAGTTTTATTTTAGAACTCAATTTTTATTACAAATTGCCATTTCAGAAATTAACAACTTAATATTCAAATCAACCCTAAAACACATTAAAAAGTTGATTTTCAATAAATTAATTAAAATAAAAAAAGAATGCTAAAGGCTAATTCTCAGAAAGTAAATTGACTTATTTACAAGCTAAATATCTTTAGGCAAAATATAAAATATTTCAACCTTTGCTACGCCAGATTTATACATACCTATGTTACGAGCTGCCTGTTCACTAAGATCTATTCCAAATTTTTTGGAATGAGGCCCTCTATCATTTATGGTGACTTCCACGGTTTTACCGTTGGTCAAATTTTTTACCAATACTTTTGTCCCAAACGGCAAAGTTAGATGAGCAGCTGTTAATAATTTAGCTCTATATTTTGCCCCGCTTGTAGTTTTTCTGCCCTCAAATTTTTTATGATAAAATGTCGCATAAGTGGTTTTGTAGCAAGAGTCTATAGCCAAGCTATCGCCTGTTTGCGCAAACAATTCTGCCGTGAAAAAAATTAAAAATATCGTTAAAAAATTCTTGATCATACGTGTTTTTACGCTGGTTCAATATTAAAGATATTAAAATCCAATGAAGTTCTCGATGAATTAATTTTAAAGAAAGCAAAATTTCCAAAATTATTCTTCGAAATTACCGCTCGAAAAAATTTATGTTAGATTAAGATAATCAAACAGTTATTTTTTGTCGGCCACAAAATTCATAGAAAGTGAATTTACACAATGACGAGTGTTCTTGGCTGTAAATCCTTCGCCTTCAAAAACATGTCCCAAATGCCCATTACATTTAGCACATACAATTTCTGTCCTTCTACCATCTAAATCTGGTAACCTTAAAACTGCTCCTTTTATCTCATCATCAAAACTTGGCCAACCACAGAAAGATTCAAATTTAGTTTCAGATCTATATAAAGGCGCATTACAGCGTTTGCATGTATAAGTTCCCTTTTCCTTGTTGTCTAACAATTTGCCGGTATACGGCATCTCAGTGCCCTTATTTACGATAATAGCTTCCTCTTCCTTGGTTAATTTATTCCATTCCATCTTTTGTTTCGATTTTGAGTTTGTTGATTTATTCTTATCCTGTGCACATGATGTTAAGTGAGCTAGCACTAAAAACAATGCCATTAAGAACGAAATTTTTGAAGTCCGACGCATAATGTAATCCATTAATTAGAGTTGGTAATATCCAAAAATATAAAAATACAAACCTAAAGAATACATATAATTGTAAAAATACACGTTTAAACTGCATAAAAAAACCCCTTCCAATAAATATTAGAAGGGGTTATATTTTAGTGTAAATGAATTACTTTCCTAATACTTTTACCATAGCAGCTCCAATCTCAGCTGGACTTTCAACTACAGTGATTCCGCATTCTGCCATGATTTTCATTTTTGCAGCAGCCGTATCGTCTGCTCCACCAACAATAGCACCAGCATGTCCCATTCTACGTCCCGGAGGCGCAGTTTGACCAGCGATAAATCCAACAACTGGTTTAGTACCATGTTCTTTAATCCAGCGAGCAGCTTCGGCTTCCATACCTCCACCAATTTCACCAATCATAATGATACCTTCTGTTTCAGGATCGTTCATTAATAATTCTACTGCTTCTTTAGTAGTTGTTCCAATAATTGGGTCACCACCAATACCAATAGCTGTTGTAATACCCATTCCGGCTTTCACAACTTGATCTACTGCTTCATAAGTTAAAGTTCCAGATTTAGAAACCACACCAATTTTACCTTTTTTGAAAATAAAACCTGGCATAATACCTATTTTAGCTTCGTCGGCAGTAATAATACCCGGACAGTTTGGTCCAATTAAACGGCAATCTTTATCAGAAAGATAAGATTTTACCTGAATCATATCCTTAGTTGGGATACCTTCCGTAATACAAACAATTACCTTTATTCCAGCTTCTGCAGCTTCCATAATTGCATCTGCTGCAAATGGAGGAGGTACAAAAATAATCGAAACATTTGCACCAGCTTTGTCAACAGCATCTTTTACCGTGTTAAAAACAGGCTTGTTTAAGTGCGTTTGTCCACCTTTACCAGGCGTTACACCACCTACTACATTTGTTCCATATGCAATCATTTGTTCAGCATGGTAAGTACCTTCATTTCCGGTAAATCCCTGAACTATAACCTTCGAATCTTTATTTACTAAAACACTCATGTATGTTCTTTATTTTGTGCAAATCTAATTATTTCAGCCCATTTAACAAGGCATTTTCTAAAATCCTATCCCCTAATATTTAATAATTCTCCTTTAAATCATCAAAATGCATATTTAAATATCATTTTTACCCGTAAAAAATTTAATACGCTATTTTTCTTGCTCATTTAAAATACCAGAACTCGAAAATTGTAAATCATATAGGGTCTTGTAATAACCATCTAATCGCAAAAGCTCATGATGGGTACCCATTTCCATAATTTCACCTTTATCTAATACAATAATTTTATCCGCTTTCTGTATGGTCGATAATCTATGCGCAATTACTACCGATGTTCTACCTTCCATTAATTTTTCAATGGCAGATTGAATCATCATCTCACTTTCAGTATCTACAGACGAAGTAGCCTCATCCAATACTAAAATAGCAGGATCATACACCAACGCTCTTATGAATGAGATTAGTTGAGCCTGACCGGCCGATAAAGTTGCTCCTCGTTCCATAACATTATAATTATAGCCTCCCGGAAGCTTCTCAATAAAATCATGAGCACCAACTTTTTTTGCCGCATCTATTACTTTCTCGTAACTTATTGACGGATTATTTAAAGTTATATTATTAAATATAGTATCCGAAAACAGAAAAACATCTTGCAATACGGTAGCGATCTTACTCCGTAAAAAATTTAACTCATAATCTTGAATTAATACCCCATCAACAGAAACTTCACCCTTTTGAATATCATAAAATCTATTCAAAATATTTATAATGGTCGATTTCCCTGCACCTGTTGCCCCAACAAATGCAACCGTTTGTCCGGCTTTAACTTCAAAACTTATATCTTTTAATACATAGGAGACAGGTTCTTCGACAGCATTATCTTGAGTTGCTGATTTTAAATCGGTTTGATAAGTAAACCAAACATGTTTAAACTGAATACTGCCATCCAATTTTTCTGGCTTTAAAACACCTTTATTTTCTGTAGTATCTTGTGTATCTAACACTTTAAATACGCGTTCTGCACCCACCATACCCATTTGTAACGTATTAAATTTATCGGCTAATTCCCTAATAGGTCTGAATAACATATTCAAATACAAGATAAATTCGGCAATGGTACCAGGTGTTACATCCATAGGCTTAGACAAAACACTTTTTGCACCATACCAAACCAATAAACCTAATGATGTAGCAGATATAATTTCTACGACAGGGAAAAATATAGAATAATACCAGTTAGACTTAATATTGGCATCTCTATATCTTCCGTTTATGGCTTTAAATTTCTTATACTCCTGATATTCGCGAGCAAAATATTGAATTATAGCTATTCCAGTAATATGCTCTTGTAAAAATGTATTGAGGTTAGAAACCTCTGTTCTTACGGATTGAAATGCTCCTTTAATTGCTTTCTGGAAAATTGAAGTAGCTAAAATTAAAAACGGAATTGGCAATAACACAACAACAGTTAATTCCCAATCTTTATAAAACATCCAGGTAAGTATTACAGCTACCTGTAATAAATCGCCAAGAATGGCTACTAAACCTTCTGCAAATATTTCTGATATAGTTTCCATATCAGAAACGGTTCTGGTAATTAACTGACCAATGGGTGTTTTATCGAAAAAACGCAACTTAAGCTTGGTAATATGCTTAAACACATTAATCCTTAAATCCCGAATGGCAGATTGCCCCAACATATTAGTAGTTAACAATTGTAGGTATTGGGTAATGGTTTGTATTACCAATAAAACTACCATGAATATAGTCATGGTTACTAACCCATTATAATCGCTTTTAAATATATACTCATCTAAAGTATGACCAATTAACCAAGGTCTTATAGGGGCAATTATTGCCGACAGAATGGTTAATACAAACGAGGCATAAAATAACTTTTTGTAAGGCTTGATGTATTGTAATACCCTACGCAATAAATTATAATTAAAAGCTTGTCCTGTAACTTTACTCATTTATATAAGGGTATTTTATTGAAGTTAAATATAAACCACAAGCAGGGACAGATTGTCCGGCCATTGATCTGTTTTTACTGTTTATTATTTGTTTAATAAAATCAGGTTCAATTTCTTTTCTTCCAACTTTAATTAAGGTACCAACAATTGCTCTCACCATATTTCTCAAAAATCTATCGGCCGAAATATGAAAAACTAATCCATCCTTTGTCTTTTCAAATTTTGCCCTAGTAACTTTACAATTATTGGTAAAAGTTTGGGTGTTAGATTTACTAAAACATGAAAAATCCGTAAACTCTAAAATATAGCTTGCCGCCTCGTTCATTAAATCTATATCCAAATCACCCTTTACCAACCAAGATTGATTTAAAAGGAAGGGATTTTTAAAGAAATGAAAATGATATTCATAAGAGCGCTCCGTAGCATCGAACCTAGCATGAGCATCTGCTTCAACTTTAAAAATTTTGTAAATAGCAATTTCGTAAGGTAACAGCGCATTTAAGCCTGAGATAGAATTTAATACTTTCTCTTGAGAAACATTTTCGACATCAAAATGTGCAAAAAATTGTCGCGCATGCACCCCAGCATCTGTACGTCCACAGCCAACCGTTTCAATATATTGACGGAAATAAACCTTTAACGCTCTATCTATATGCTCTTGTATAGAAATAGCATTAGGTTGAACCTGCCAACCATGGAAATTGGTCCCATTATAAGAAAGCTCTATAAAATATCTCTGATTATTCAAGGTTTACAAAAATACTTTTTTCCAACTATTAAGTGGAGTACTATATGCTTTTTAATATCTTTGTTTGCAAACAAATAAGAATTATGATACAAAGAATACAAAGTGTGTGGTTATTTTTAGCTGGGTTAACTGTTTTAGGTTTACTTTTTGTTCCTATTGTGGTAGCTGATGAAGGCACTACTCATTACGAAATTACGGCAAATGGACTATATAGTATAACAAACGGGGTGAGTCAGAAATTAGACACCTTTATTCCGCTAATTGTACTTACTATTCTGGTTTCCTTAATTTTCTTTGTAAGTATTTTTAATTATAAAAACAGAAAAGTTCAAAAAAGAGGTATTTCAATTGGAATTATATTAATGTTGGTTTATTCTTTTATTACCAGTAGATATGTAACTGAGATACCAGGTGGTATAGACAACTCTACATTTAGTACGGGTTTGTACATTCCAATGGCAGCAATAATTTTTTCTATGTTAGCAATCAGAGGAATTAATAACGATGAAAAACTAATTAAATCTGCAGATAGGTTAAGGTAAGATTAGATTTAATTTTATGAGTTCATGATTTGATACTAATATTCAAACTAAAGAAGAATATTAGTATTAAGGATATGTTTGAAAAAATTATAAATTTTACCAAACTACTTAATATCCTCTATTACAGGATTTCAGATGATCTTTTTTGAAATAAATTTTATGATTTGAGATTATTATTTCTCATTTCCTTAATAATCAATAAAATACCAAATAAAATCCGTACCTTTGCACCTTATTTAAAATTATTACATGAACCCATTTAAGTTATTGGGGATAAGTGATGATGTTGTTAATGCCGTAAAGGATTTAGGGTTTGAATCACCCACTCCTATCCAGGAACAGTCTATTCCTGTTTTACTTGAAGGCTTTAACGATTTCGTTGGTTTGGCCCAAACAGGAACAGGAAAAACAGCCGCATTTGGCTTACCACTGTTAGAATTATTAGATTTCAAAAGCAATAAACCGCAGGCATTAATTCTTTGCCCAACGCGTGAGCTTTGTATGCAAATCGCAAGCGACATCAGGAATTTCTCTAAAAACATTTCCGGCGCAAGCGTCGTAGCAGTATATGGAGGTGCAAACATCATGCAACAATTGCGTGAAATTAGATCTGGCGTTCAGATCGTTGTTGCTACCCCAGGAAGAATGCTGGACATTATTGGTCGTAAAGCGATCGATTTTTCAAACGTAAAGTATGTCGTATTAGATGAAGCTGATGAAATGCTCAACATGGGCTTTCAAGAAGACATCAACGATATCCTTTCTACTACACCAGATGATAAAAAAACCTGGTTATTCTCTGCAACTATGCCTCCTGAGGTACGTCGCATAGCAAAAAATTACATGGATTCTCCAATCGAATTAACAATGGGAACTAAGAATACAGGTAATGTTAATATTGAACACGAATACTATACGGTGAAAGCCCGCGATAAATACGCAGCTTTAAAGCGTATCGTAGATTTTAATCCAGATATTTTTGCAGTTGTTTTCTGCAAAACCAAGATGGATACTCAAGATGTTGCCGACCATTTAATCAGAGACGGATATAATGCGGATGCCCTACATGGCGATTTATCACAACAACAACGTGATAAAGTTATGAAAAGGTTTAGAGAACGTAGCATGCAATTGTTAATCGCTACAGATGTTGCAGCAAGAGGTATAGACGTAAACAATGTAACACACGTTATTAATTACTCTCTTCCTGACGAAATTGAAAGTTATACGCACAGAAGTGGACGTACAGGTCGTGCCGGAAAAACTGGAATTTCTATCTGTATTGTTAACACTAAAGAAATAGGCAAAATTCGTCAGATCGAAAAAATTATTGGTAAAAAGTTTACCAAAGCCGATCTTCCTACTGGATTTGATGTTTGCGAAAAACAACTATTTGCTCTAATTAATAAAGTACATAATGTAGAGGTTAACGAAAAACAAATAGAACAATATATCCCAAGAATTATGGAAGATTTCAAAGATCTTTCAAAAGAGGATGTTATTAAACGTTTTGCTTCACTAGAATTCAATAGATTCTTAGATTATTACAAAAATGCGCCTGATTTAAATGCAGCTGCAGACGAACGTAGTGATAGAGGCGAAGGTTTAAATAGACCTGGCTTTAGAGCTGATTACACAAGAATGTTTATAAATCTTGGTTCTGTTGATGATTTTACAAGAGGTGATTTATTATCTTTTGTATGTAACAACGGAAAAATAAGCGGTAAAAATATAGGTAAAATCGACTTGAAAGGTGTTTATTCATTCTTTGATGTTGAAAATGAAGTTGTAGATACTTTGTTTAATAATTTTAAGGCAATAGAATTTAACGGACGTAATGTTCGCATCGAAAAAAGTGGTGAAGCCGAAAGTAACAAACGTGAAGGTGGTCGCCGTGATGGAGGCCGTAGAGAAGGTGGTTACGGAAGTAGAAGAAGTGGCGGCAACAGCGAACGCAGAAATAGTGGCGAAAGAAGAAATAGTGGCGAAAGAAGAAGCGGTGGCGGTGGCGACAGAAGAAGAGAAGGTGGAAATGGTTCTTCAGGTGGATTTAGAGATTTTTCTGGAAGATCAAGAGAAGAACGCTCTACACCAAGAAGAGAAGGTGGCGAACGTAGAAGAAGAGACTAACTTCTATTTTATAATATAGAAAAGGCCGTCCAGAATAATTTCTGGACGGCCTTTTTATTGATAACATTTTTTAAAAGCAGTTAAGATTTAGGTCTGTCGCGAATTTGACTGGCCTTCAAATATATCTTTGCACCCTTCTTATCTATATAATATTTATTGTTCTTCCCATCAATATAAACATTAGATCCATCAGGCGCCATTTTACCCTTGTAGGTTTGGTCGGCAACCTTTGATGCACCTTTAACGGCTACTTCGGCAGATTTATCTCCTACTGCCTTCGCCCCCTTTTCTACTGCATTCCCAGTTTTCTTTAAAACCTTTCCTACCTCAGTTTTCTTTTCTTGAGCATTAGTTATTGCAGGCGACAAGGCAAACCATACAATCGCAAGTAGTATTATTGAAATTTTATTTTTCATAACTATAAGAGTTAATATTTTCAGATTTTTTTTAATAACACCCACAAGAATTTTTTGTTTAAGATTAACTTAAAAATTTAGTAAGCAAAGCCATTTCTTTTGAAGGTGATTTCTTTTCATATAAAACATTATAAACCGCTCTGCAAATTGGCATAGCAACATTATACTTTTTATTGATTTCATGCATACATTTTACCGCATAATATCCTTCTGCAATCATATTCATTTCAAGCTGTGCCGATTTAACGGTATATCCCTTTCCGATCATATTTCCAAAAGTTCTATTTCTACTAAATTGAGAATATGCAGTAACCAATAAATCGCCTAAATAGGCTGACTCCTTTATATCTCGCTCAATGGGATGAACAGCATCAACAAATAACTTAATCTCGCGAATAGCATTAGATATTAAAACCGCCTGAAAATTATCGCCATAACCAACACCATGACAAATTCCACTAGCAACTGCATATATATTCTTTAATACCGCAGCATATTCCGTCCCAAATATATCATCAGAAATATTAGTCATGATATATCTAGTATTTAATAAAGAAGCAAATAGAACCGCATTCTCCGACTTTGCAGAAGCTATTGTAAGGTAGGATAACTTTTCTAAAGCCACTTCCTCTGCATGACAAGGTCCACTTATAACCAAGATATCCTCTAAGTTAACTTGAAAAAATTGATTTAAAAATTCACCAATTATTAAATTTTCATCTGGCACTATTCCCTTTATAGCACTAACCACTTTCTTTCCTTGCAATGCCCCAGGTTTTAAATCTTTAAGCGCATCTTTTAAAAATGCAGCAGGGACATTTAATATGATAAAATCAGCATCTTCTACCACCTTATTTATATCATTAGAAATATTCTCTGCAGGAATATCCAATTCAACAGAACTTAAATAAGTAGGATTGTTTCCAAATTTTTGAATATGGTCTATCGCCGAACTACTGCGCATCCACCATTTAATTTGCTTCTCTGCAACATTATCAGAAAGCATTTTTATTATTGCGGTAGCCCAACTTCCACCACCGATCATTGCTACTATTGACATTTTTATTATTCTAAAAACTTTAAACATACGAAAAAGCCCCATACGTTGTACACATATGGGGCTTTTTCTTATATTTTATAATTAATTTTTCTCTTCCTTTTTATTGTCTTTTGCAGCGATTTTCTCTACCACTAAGCCATCTTTAAGTTTATTTTGGAATGCAGAATAAGGACCAGTTACAATTTCTTCACCTTCTTTAATTCCTGATTTCACAATTATAAACTGATCATCTTGAATTCCGGTAGTTACTTCAACTTTCTTAAGGGTTCCTTTATTAAATAAATATACAAATTGCTTAATTTTCTTATCGTTTAACCTTGCTTTTTGCTTTTCAGCATCTTGCTCAGCATTAGCTTTATTATCTTTATCCTCTACTTTTTTAGAGTCAATAAATACAGCTTGGATTGGAATTGAAATTCCTTTTTCAGTACTGCTTTGAACATCAACTGTAGCTGATAATCCGGGACGGAAATTATATTTATTATTTTCTGAAACTATAATTCTAACCTTTACAGTAAAATTAGTTACTTGATCTACCGAGTTTGTTGCAGCACCTACAGCTGTAGAAGAACTTGCAATTTCGGTTACAACACCATCAAATTTCTCATCAGCAAATGCATCAACCTCAATTGTTGCTTTATCTCCAATTTTAACACGATTAATATCGTTCTCATTTACGTCAACATTTACTTCCATGTTGGTTAAATTAGAAATACGCATAATTTCTGTACCTGCCATTTGTGCTGTACCTAAAATTCTATCTCCTAATTCAATAGATAATTTAGAAACTACACCATCAACCGGCGCATAGATAGTAGCTTTTGCTAAATTAGCACCAGCTTCTTGAACATTTGCTCCTGTTTGAGCTAAGTTAAATTTAGCTGCAATTAAACTTTGTTTAGCTGTCTCTAAACTTGTTTTCGCTGTTAAGTACGCAATATTTGCAGCATCAAATTCTGCTGCAGAAATTACCTTTTTATTAAATAATTCTTTGTTTCTCTTAAAAGTAACTTCGGCATTTGCCATATTACCTTTAGCTTGCTCTAATTGTTGTTCCGCAGAAGCAACACCAGCTTTTTGAGCACTATAAGAAGCGGTAGCTCTATCATAACCTGATTTTAAAACATCAGGACGAACTCTACAAAGTAATTGACCTTTCTTTACAACATCACCTTCTCTTACCAATAATTCAACTACCTCACCCGAAACTTCAGAACTTAATTTTACTTCTGTTGCAGGTTGTATTTTTCCACTTGCGGTAACCGTTTCTACAATATCTCTTGTAGTGGCTTTATCAACAGTAACTTGTTGAATTTCCTTCCCTCCAATTAAACCCATTGCATTTGCTGCAACAAGTAAAACAACCAGTACGCCTAATCCGATTAGAATGTGCTTAAGTTTCATAGTATAATTTTATGCTTGTATGTTTATTTAAAAAGTTATTTGTTTGCCTAAGTAATAATCAATTACTTTAGCCCTAAAAATTAAATCGTATTTAGCCTGAATCATATCTGTTTCAGCTTTATTCATATTTGTTCTTGCTGTGCTATAATCTAAAGAATTCACTAACCCAACATTATAACGTTGTTCGATTACAAAAAATGCATCTTTGGTAGCTAAATAAGTATTGGTGTTGCTTGTATATCTGCTTTCTGCAGCTTTTAAATCAGCACTCGCTTGAAAGATAATTTTTTGAAGATTATTCTTATTTAGTTGCTCACTTAATTGAGCATTTTGATATCTAATTTTTGCTTGACGAACACCAGATCTTGCGTTATATCCATTAAAGATTGGAATCCTAATACTTAATCCTAAACCTTGACCAAATCTATCGCTAAATTGCTGAGAAAAAGAAGATTGTTTTAAAGGCTGACCTGTAACTGGGTTTACTGCATCATAACCAAACTGATATGAATATGAAGAAGATAAACTACCTCCCATACCAATACTTGGAAGGTATGATCCACGAGCAATAGAAATTGCTTTCTCCGCAGCTTTAGTTCTTAAATTAAATAATGCTATGTCTGGAAATGTTTTTAATGCACTACTATATACTTCATTAGGATCTACTTTGGTATCAACACCAACCATATCGTTGTAAACTGGTGCTTGAACTACAAATTTATTTGTTGGTTGACGCTCCATTAATTGCGCCAAACTGATATATGAAATCTCTAAAGCATTTTGCGCATTGGTAACATTTAATTCTGCTGTAGCCATTTGAGCCTTTGCCTGCGATAAATCTGCCAAAGTTTTATCTCCTACATTAATTAACTCTTGCTCTCTTTTTAATGTCTGATTAGCCACCGCCAATTGTTCTTGAGAAGCACGTAATAAATCTGTATTGAAAAGAACTTGCAAATAAGACGTTACAACTTGTAAAATTAAATCGTTCTTGATTTTATTTATGTTAGTCTGATCTGCTTCTAATAAAATCTTGTTTTGTTTAATTGTATTAATTTTAGTTAGTCCATTAAATAAATCAACGTTACTAGATACACTTCCATTTAAGAAAAACGAAGTTTGATTTACTACCTGGAATGTGTTTTGATCTAAACCACGACCAAAGTTTAAACTTGGGCTAGTACTCGCATTTAAAGTAGGAAGTAAACTGTTTTTAGATTGTAATAAAGATTCTTCAGTTAAACTTGCAGATAATTGAGCTTGTTTAATTTGTAGATTATTTTTTAAAGTACTATCTACTGCTTGCTGAATAGTGATAACTTCTTGTGCATTTGATGCGCCAATACCCATTGTCATTACGCCTAGAATAACTACAAAAAACTTGTTCAATTTCATGAAGGCGATGTTTTTTTTCATATTTTAAATTTTACAATTATACAATAAACTCATCAAATCTGCTGATAATTAACCTAATATTTGCTACTTTTACGTATGTATTTGGTTAAATCACCATTAGTTTTACAACTTCTTTATCCATCCTTAATCTGGAAACAATCTCGGGCAGAGAAAAACATTTATTTAACCTTTGACGATGGACCTATACCTGATGTTACAGAATTTGTATTAAAAACTTTAGAAAAATTTAATGCAAAGGCAACTTTCTTTTGTATTGGAGATAATATTATTAAACATCCAAATATTTTTAAAGCCATAAAAGCAAACGGTCATTCTATAGGAAATCACACCTTTAATCACTTAAAAGGCTGGAAAACGGATACCCCTACCTATTTAGAAAACACTATAAAATGTGAAGAACTAACTCAAACAAAATTATTTAGACCTCCCTTTGGTAGAATAAAATATGCTCAAATTAGGTCTTTAAAAAAAACATTTGGGAAGGATTTTAAAATTATAATGTGGGATGTTTTAAGTGGGGATTATGACCAAAACACTCATCCAGAACAATGTTTAAACAACGTGATTAAGCATACAGAAAATGGATCAATCGTTGTATTTCACGATAGTTTAAAAGCATTTAACAATTTAAAATATACCCTACCCCTATTTTTGCAACATTTTAAAGCATTAGGATATAATTTTAAAAGTCTTTAATTAAGTTTACATTTTATTTATTTAATTTATAGAAATAAGGTAGTGCCTATGGGCATTTTTTTTTGTAAATTCGCATTTAAGAATTATTCACCAATAAAGTCTCTCTCGATGGCATTTGATATAGAAATGATCAAGGAAGTTTATGCAAACTTCAGCACAAAAGTAGACGCAGCCAGAAATATAGTTGGACGTCCACTTACTTTATCCGAAAAAATACTTTACGCCCATTTATGGGATGGTAACCCTACAACTGCATATAAACGTGGTACAGATTATGTTGACTTTGCACCAGATCGCGTTGCGATGCAAGATGCAACTGCTCAGATGGCTTTATTGCAATTTATGCAAGCAGGAAGACCAAAAGTAGCAGTTCCTTCTACGGTTCATTGCGACCACCTTATTACAGCAAAAGATGGTGCAGCAGTAGATTTACCGCATGCTAAAACTGAAAGCGCAGAAGTTTTCGAATTTCTTTCTTCAGTTTCTAATAAATATGGTATTGGTTTTTGGAAACCAGGGGCAGGTATTATTCACCAAGTAGTTTTAGAAAATTATGCATTCCCTGGCGGAATGATGATTGGTACAGATAGTCATACAGTAAATGCAGGCGGACTAGGCATGGTTGCTATAGGTGTAGGTGGTGCAGATGCATGCGATGTTATGGCTGGATTACCATGGGAACTTAAATTCCCTAAATTAATTGGCGTAAAATTAACTGGAAAATTAAACGGTTGGACTTCCCCTAAAGATGTAATTCTAAAGGTTGCAGGTATATTAACTGTAAAAGGTGGTACTGGAGCAATAGTAGAATACTTTGGTGAAGGCGCAAGAAGCATGAGCTGTACAGGTAAAGGTACTATCTGTAATATGGGTGCTGAAATAGGTGCTACTACTTCTACTTTCGGATATGATGAAAGTATGGAAAGATATTTACGCGCAACCAACAGAGCAGAAGTTGCTGATTTAGCTAATGGCATTAAAGAACACTTAACTGGAGATCCAGAAGTTTATAATAACCCGGAAACTTATTTCGATCAAGTAATTGAAATAAACTTAGATGAGTTAGAACCTTATTTAAACGGTCCATTTACCCCTGATTTAGCTACACCAATTTCTCAAATGAAAGAAGCTGCTGCAGCAAATGGATGGCCAACAAAAATTGAAGTAGGTTTAATTGGTTCTTGTACCAATAGTTCTTACGAAGATATTTCTAGAGCAGTAAGTATTGCAAAACAAGTAAAAGAAAAAGGTTTAGTAACCAAAGCAGAATATTGTATTAATCCTGGTTCAGAGCAAATTAGATATACTATTGAAAGAGATGGATATTTAAATGTATTTGAAGATATAGGTGCTACTTTATTCACTAATGCTTGCGGACCATGTATTGGTATGTGGGATAGAGTTGGTGCAGAAAAACAAGAGAAAAACACAATCGTTCACTCGTTTAACAGAAACTTTGCTAAACGCGCTGATGGTAACCCTAATACTTTTGCATTTGTAGCTTCTCCAGAGTTAGTAACCGCTTTAGCGATTGCTGGCGATTTAAACTTTAATCCTTTAACTGATAAATTAATTAATGATAAAGGTGAAGAAGTAATGCTAGATGCACCTTCTGGCGACGAATTACCAACAAAAGGTTTTGCAGTTGAAGATGCTGGATACCAAGAACCAGCTAAAGATGGCTCTAATGTTCAAGTTATTGTATCGCCAACTTCTCATAGATTACAATTATTAGATCCATTTAAACCTTGGGAAGGAACAGATCTAAAAGGATTAAAATTATTAATAAAAGCTAAAGGTAAATGTACAACCGACCATATTTCTATGGCTGGACCATGGCTTAAATTTAGAGGTCACCTTGATAATATTTCTAACAATATGCTTATAGGTGCTGTAAATTATTTCAATGATAAAACAGACTCTGTTAAAAATCAATTAACTGGCGAGTATGGCCCTGTTCCTGCTACTCAACGTGATTATAAAGCAGAAGGTATTGGATCAATCGTTGTAGGTGACGAAAATTACGGTGAAGGTTCTTCTAGAGAACATGCTGCGATGGAGCCACGTCACTTAGGCGTTAGAGCAGTATTGGTGAAATCATTTGCTCGTATCCACGAAACAAACCTTAAAAAACAAGGTATGTTGGCTTTAACATTTGATAATAAAGAAGATTACAATAAAATTCTTGAAGATGATGTTATTGACATTATCGGATTAACAGAATTCTCTCCAAATGCTCCTTTAACATTGGTGTTAAATCATGCTGATGGTTCTTCAGAATCAATTAAAGTTAACCATAGTTATAATGCTCAACAAATTGAGTGGTTTAAAGCTGGTGGTGCATTAAACATCATTAGAAGAGAAGCTGCTAAAAATTAAGGCAAGGCTTCACTAAAATAATTAGCCCATTCTGAAATTTCAGAATGGGCTTTTTTGTGCCTTCAATCTTTTTAGAGTTATCACTTCTCTGACTTTAATAAAGTAAATGGAAAAGGTTTAGGTCAAGAAATCATCAAAGGATTAATAGACCAATTAGATGGAATAACAGAAGCTAAGAATGACATAAACTTCGAGCTTTACGTTAAATTTAAATAATTAATTGTGTCAAGAAATTAAATTAGCCCAGCTGAGTAATAATTTATTGCGCTTTTAATTTCTATCCCTGAAATAAGCATTCTATCCCATTATTTTTATTTAAGAAACACTTCTAATTAATTTAGTCTCTCTATTAAATGAGATTTTAATAAATAAAATCTAAACGGCATTTAAGTAAGGTAATAGTATATTTAAATAATAAGCTTTTTTTACAACTAAAACTTATTAGAAAAAGAAAATGAAGACAATATTATTAGTAGAAGATGATTTTCTGAATAGAAGACTTTCGAAAAAAAATATTAATGGAAAGTAGTTATAATGTCTTAGAAGCTAAAAATGCCAAAGAAGCTTTAGAAATTCTGAATAATGAAAATGTTGACCTTGCTATTCTTGATATAAATCTTGGAGAAAATGAACAAAATGGAATTACATTAGGACAACAAATTAAGGATAAATATGCTATTCCATTTATTTACCTAACCGCTTTTGAAAATGCCGAAATTATAAGTCAAGCCATTTCTACTGCACCCTATTCCTATTTAACAAAACCACCTAAAAAAAGTGATTTAATTGCATCAATAGAGATTGCTATTCGACATTCAGGTAAATTAGAGACCCCAAAAATTTTGGTGAAAGATGGCACTTATAACATTTCACTTTCAGTAGAAGATATAAACTACATTGAATCTGATGGAAATTATCTTTTATATCATACAGATGAAAAAATCTACAAAACTCGTTCTACAATAAAAAAAGTAGCCGAGGAACTTGGTGAAAATGGCTTCGTACAAATTCATAGAGCTTATATAGTGAACAAGAACAAAATAGATAAATTCAGTAATAAAAGTGTAATCATCAGAAATATTACCATACCTGTTTCCTATAATTATTCAGAAAACATTTACACAAACGCTATTTCCTAGATTAATTTTGATCATTTTCATCAAAAATTCAACAATTTATTTGCAAAAATTTTCAGCATGGTAGCATTAATTTTAGTTAATTAAGATTATAATCCTATCTCTTTTAATAAAACTGCTGCATTGAAAACATTGCAAGGCCCTTCCTTAAGTTTATAATCGAATTTCATCTCATTTTCGTCAATATAAATATCGAAATGAAAGTTTTTTACCTTTCCTAAATATTCCTTCTCTAAGGCCGAAAGTTGTAAATCATGCGTAGCAAATAAAGTAGGAACACCCAAATTTATCATCTTTAAAATAAATGCCTTAGATCCTTCAAATTTATCATGACTATTAGTTCCTCTCAACATCTCATCAATTAGAACTAATGTATTTCTATCTTGTGTAACATGCTCTAAAATCATCTTTAAACGTATTAATTCAGCTTTAAATGTTGAGGTTTTAGTTTCTAATGAATCTTTTATGCGCATATAAGACACAATATTTAGTTTAGGTAACACAAAATTACTTGCAGAAACTGGTGAACCCGTATAAGCCAAAATTATATTTAATCCAATTGATCGTAAAAAGGTACTCTTACCCGACATATTAGAACCTGTTATAATATCAACACGCGGAATTTTCAAATTATAATCATTACTAATAACTGATTCTTCAGGAATTAATGGATGAGCTAAATCAACAGCAACCAGCTCATTTTCATTAATAAATGAAGGAAAATTCCAATTTGGATAGTTATAATGTAAGGTACTTATAGATAAAATAGATTCTAATTTTGGTATTCGTTTTAAACCTACAACAATAGTATGAGATGATTTTTTATACCAATTTTCAAGCTTAACAGAACATCTTAAATCCCAAACCATTAATGCATTTAAAAAAACATTAACAATCATATTCATGCGAGCATCAAATTGATCGATAATGGTGGCTAATTCCTGAATTTCTTGACTTACATTCTTAAACTGATTGTCATTAGAATTAATCTTTAGCATTTCAGATTTCCAATTTTGCTCCTCATCCCAAAATATAGCGTCTGCACAGTCCTGGAGATTATTTCCTAATCCAGAAAATCCCTTGTGAATTAAATTTACATTCCGGGAAAATGAATACACAATGGTGAGATTAACAATTGCAATAATTATAAAACTACCCCACCCCCAACTTTCACCTATAAATGATAAAAAGAATAAAGCCAACATCAAAAACGGCATAAATGAAACATATATTTTCATCCATTTTTTTTGAGTAAACTTAATTTCTTCAGCTAATTCGTTTTCAATTTTAGCTAAAATACTTTCTAAAAATCCTACTTTTTGAGCTTTTAAAAATGCTCTAAAAGTAAAGGAAGCATCGATTTTTTCCTTACCTTCTTTTATTGCTTCTTGCCTATTTAAAATATCGTGTATTTCACCAGGGTCAATAAACCATGCTGCTAATTCATTCATCCCTGTATATGTGTTACACCTATTTATTTTATGATAAATAGAATTCCGACCAAATACGTCTAAATCTGATGTGTAAGGATGAGCATCATCTTCGAAAATAGAACCATCTGAATAATTATTCTGATGTTGAATCAACGCTAAAATTTCATTTTCGATCACCCATAAATAGTTTTTATTAAATACTAAAGCTCTTTCAATTTTACTTTGATTTTTAACAATTAGCATAAAAACAACTATTGGGATAATCATAGAAAACCCATAAATATATTGCCAGAGCGTTTCATTAACACTCACCATTTTCACAAAACAAAATATTAACAGCAAGAACATTAAAACCCTATAAAATGAATGCTTGTTGATGTTAACTTTTAATGATTTTATTTTTGCAAGAATCTTTAACTTTCTATCATTATAATTCTTTATGATATCGTCTTTGGATTTTAACATTATATTTGATTAAAAAATAGAACTTTTTATTACGATGAAGATCACCCTAATTGCCGTTGGCAAAACAGAGGAAAAATATTTAATTGAAGGTATAGAAAAATATTTTAAACGCCTAAAACATTATATATCATTTCAAATCGTAATAATACCTGACATTAAAAACGTTAAAAACCTATCTCAAGTTCAACAGAAAGAAAAGGAAGGTATTTCTATTTTAAAACACATTCAAAATTTAGATACGGTAATTTTACTAGATGAAGAAGGTAAAAATTTATCTTCTATAGGTTTTTCTGAACAATTAAATAAATATATGAATGCCAGCGTTCAGCATTTAGTGTACGTAATTGGTGGTCCTTACGGTTTTTCTGATGCTGTTTACAATAGATGTAATGATAAATTATCATTATCTAAAATGACTTTTTCTCATCAAATGGTGCGATTATTTTTTGTTGAGCAATTGTATAGAGCATTTACAATTTTGCGAAACGAACCATATCATCATGCATAATTTATGGAAATTTGCTTACTTCATCATCTAACTATAAAAGCTTATGCTATTCGATAAATTTAAAAACCAATATCAATTTAAAAGTAAATCTAACAATTACCAGTGGGTAGGTTGGGTAATAGGAATTGCTATTGGAGCCTTAATTATTTACTTTTTTGATTAAAAAAAGCGACTTTCCTTTTAAGAAAAGTCGCTCTAAGTTTTTATATCAGCTAAAATTAAACTCCTTTTTTGCTGGTCATATTAGCTTTTTTTGCAGGAGCTGAAGATTTTGCTGTAGCTTTTGCATTTACGGGCTTAGTTGTAGCCTTAGGCTTTTTTTCTACTATTTTTTCCTCAATCTTTGCTCCTTCAGCTTCTTCAGTTGCTGGCTCTGCTTCATTAAACAAAGGCAAATCTTTTAAGATTAGATACCAAGTAATAATTTTCTTCATATCTGAACCATAAACTTTTTCTTCATCATGCTCTGGAGCAACCTCTCTAAAGAAATTTCTTAATGTTGTTCCATCAGCTTTTGCATCAGGAATTGAACTTTTAGCGTTTTTTATATTTTCAAAAACTTCTGCTAAACGAATTTCTTTATCTTCACCATAAACCGTGATATCTTCTAAAGAAGCCAATTTTGTATTGGTAATATTTGCGACAACCTTAAGTTTTTGAGCGTCTAAACTCTCTAAGATATATCCAACTTTATTTTGACCAATTAATTTAAATAATCCTGGTCTTCCAGAAATAGCAACTATGCCTCGTAAATTCATATTATAAATATTATAGACTATTTATTAGTCTTCAATTAATTTAATGGTTAAGATTTTATCTCCCGCTCTAATTTCATCAACTAAATCAACGTTTTCAATCACCTTTCCGAAGCAAGTATGATTTCTATCTAAATGAGCTGTATTTTCTCTACTATGGCAAATGAAAAACTGTGAACCTCCTGTATTTCTACCTGCATGAGCCATAGATAATACACCTCTATCATGATATTGGCTGTCACCGTCTAATTCACAATCTATTTTATAACCCGGACCACCTGTTCCAGCTAAATGTGCAGTTTCACTGTTTTTTGAATTTGGACAACCTCCTTGGATAACGAAATTAGGAATTACTCTGTGGAATGTAACACCATCATAAAATCCTTCTGCTGCCAGTTTCTTAAAATTCTCTACAGTTTTTGGTGCATCATTATCATAGAATTCTACTTTAAAATCACCTTTTTCAGTTTGTATAATTGCTTTACTCATATTCTGATTTTTTGAACTTCGAAAATACAAAAATTAAGAGGATTTTTAAACATAATTAATGCAGGGATATGTCAAAACTATCTAAAATGTATTTTTCTTGTCTTCTTGAGCCTTAGTTAATTACAGTTACGATATTTTTCATAATGGAGCGAGATAAGAATAACAAGAATTTTTAAGCCCATGTTTCTATCACAAACTATGAATGCGCTTTTAATTTAATTGTTAATGTTGTATTATATCTTTATCACTTAATTTTTTCTGATCTCTTTTTGATATAAAATCATTAAAAAACATAGTGATGATTAACAGTTTCAAATTTTACTATTGAAAATACAGCGTTAATTACACCTCTCCAATTAACAATATAAATCGTTTGATTTTCAAATAATTACATGAAAAATATTTAATTTTTATTTATTTTATTCATCCAAAAACCTGAAAATGGCATACAATTTGGATTGTAGACTTTAACAAACCGAAAAATCGGATTTTTAAAATAGAAAAATAGAAATATTATGAAAAAGTTAATTTTAGGAAGTGCCATGATTTTATTTTCAGTTGGAGCATTTGCACAAAGTACAACTGGAAGCACAGGAAGAGTTGGTTTTAAAGCTGGCGTGAATTTATCTCGGTTAAATTATTCGGGAGCAAATACAACTAGTATTAATGATAATACCAAAGACAATGTAGGTTTTAATGTATCACTATTTGGTGATTTTGGTGTGGGACAAAATTTCTTTATCCAACCAGGTGTTTCCTTACAGAATAAGGGCACTAAAATAGAAGGAAATTTTGGAACGTTAGGAACTGGAACCAGAACTTTAAATGTTATGGCTGTTGAAGTACCTGTAAATGCAGTTTTGAGAATCCCTACAGGTGGAGATGGTGCTTTACAAGTTAGCGCTGGACCATATATAGGTTTTAATATTGACGGAAAAGAAAAAACCAAAATTACCACCGGAGGAACAGTTGGAGAAAGCAGTAGAGATTTAAGTTTTGGTAACTCAACCAATGATGATATGTCGTCTATTGATTTTGGTGCTAACTTTGGATTAGGTTATAGATTATCTAATGGCTTTTTAATAGGAGCTAATTACGGATTAGGATTAAGCAATTTAGTTCCAAAAGATAATAGACAAAATGATTTTAAAGCCGTGAACAGAGTGTTAGGCTTTTCAATTGGTTATTCTTTTTAAGTTAAATAAACTTTAAAAAAAATGGAGGTTAAAATTAACCTCCATTTTTTTTAATCATAAAAATTCCATTGAATTCCAAATTTCAACAACCTATCTCCCATTGGATAATAATTTGTAGTATAATAACCTAGATTAAATAAACCTTGGTCTAAGTAATCGTATTTAACAAATAAATTTGCTCTCCTTAAACTTGCTTTTACCCAAGCTCCTAAAATTGGTTTAGTTCCAAATTTTATTAATTGACCGTTATAAAACTGACTTATATCAGGCGCATAAGATTGAGCATAATAAGAAGAATTATATCTTACATCAACCCCAATTTCTGTGTTTAATACTTTAAAAAAGGTTTGATTAAACGCTAAACTATTGTATAAATATAATTTTGGAGATCTAATTATTGTTTCATTATCTATTTCTTGATAGACACCAAAATGTTCTGATTTGAACTTCCCGAATTTAATTTTCTTACCTGCAGAAAGTCTTAAAATACCAATGTCGTCTTTATGCTGCATCGGCAAAACTTGTCCACTTAAATTTGTCCCATAATATAAATACTTACTTAACAAATAATAAGAAGCCGACAAGTCTACACCGTATTTAAGGTTCTCGTAAGCGGCATTTAAATTTAATACTTTCGATTTTTCAAAATCTTGTCTCCATCTTCTATGGTTTCCATAAAAACTTGTGAAGAGATATTCTGGAGATTTATTTTGAAAGTAAGCGCTCAATTTTAACGCGCCGATTTTATCATTTATAAATACATTACTATTGGCTTCATAAAGAAAATTCCCGAAATCTCTCCCTTGAACAACTTGATTTAAATTCAAATTTAAATCGACCTTATTACTAAACTTATAACCTAAACTTCCTAAAACAGAGATGTTTTGAAAGTTAAATTCTTTTAAAAATATATCAGAATTATCTCTAAACTTAGAAGCTTGTTGATACTGGTATAGATCGTATTTAATACCAGCATTAATTTTAATCTCATTTTTTAAAGAACCACTTTTACTTGGCCTCAGATAAAAACCATATAAAAATTCATTACTTAAATGATTTATAGTGGTCGTGTCTTTTGTATATCCCTGCAGATCTGGATTAAAACCCAAATCTGAAACACTGATGGGTAATACAGAAAAATCATCCAATTCATCCTTACTAAACGAATAAGCATGCTTGGTGTAAACTACATTAAAATTTATTGAATTTGTAGGTAAGACCGTATTAGAGTTCACATTTTTAGAACTATCTATTCTACCAATAAAATAAGTATTCCTTAAAGAAATAGAATTTTTACGCCATAATTGCTTTGCTGTTCTAAGGTTCACCACCTCTGCCTTCCTATCAATTACTAAACTATTGCCATCAAAAATAGTATCATTTTTTAACGATCCATTCTCTGCAGCTTTTAGGGTATTAAATACTGCACTGGCAAATAAGTTATATCGTTTATTTGGACTTTGGTACCATGAAAAAACTGAGGCGCCTAAATCGTCACCGCGCTGTTTATCGTAAGTTCCATTTGCTCCAATCCTATTATAATTAAAACCAAAATTCCAGTTTTTATTTATATTCTGACTAAGTATAATCTTAAAAATCTGCTCTGCTTCACCTCCACTTACATAATACAAACTACTAAATGGAGTTCTCGCTTTATAAAACAGTAAATCCGTGTGATTAAGCGTATACCATTCTAAGGAATTATATCCCGATTGAAATCCAATATTTTTGTTGTTTTCGAATAATAAAGAGCGAGCTGCTAAACCCAAATTACCCAATCCACTGGTTGGTCGCCTAGGTTGATGTAATAAATTATAATTCTGAAAATTAGTTAAACTGGTATCTAAACTAAACGTTTGAATATTATCCTTGCTTAAGTTAATGGTAGTAAAACGGATATATTTTGAGTTAAAAACAACCGAATCCTTCTTATTTGCCTCAAGCTTTCTTAAAGAATCTAACGCTTTGTTTTCATTAATGTTAGTTCTTAAATCCTGACCAAAAGCAGCAAAAGAAGTGCATAAACCAATAATTGTGATATATATTAATTTACGAAACATTATAATTTTTGAATTAATGCGCTTAAAATTTTGGTCATAGATGGTTCTGCTCTATTTGCTACTTCAATAATTTCTTCAATACTAACTGGTTTTAATACATCTGGGAATCCCTCATCAGTTAAAACAGAAATTGCAAAAACTGGAAGCGATAAATAATTTGCAACTATAACTTCTGGAACTGTACTCATACCAACAGCATCACCTCCTATTATTCTCAAATAATTATATTCCGATTTAGTTTCTAAACTAGGGCCAACAACAGCAACATACACCCCTTCATGACAGCTTATTTGCTCTTGAGCAGCAATTTCAACAGCCATTTTAATTAGTGATTTACTATAAGGCTCACTCATATCAGGAAAACGAGGTCCTGATTCATCGTTTATACCTCTTAGTGGATTATCATGTTGTAAGTTTATATGATCATTAATAATCATTAAACTACCTTTTTTAAATGCTGGATTTAAAGATCCCGCAGCATTAGAAACAAATAAATGTTGAATGCCCAATGCCTTCATCACCTTTACCGGGAAAGTAATTTGCTGCATTGAATATCCTTCATAATAATGCAAACGGCCTTGCATCGCTACAATTCTTTTACCCCCCAATTTTCCAAAAATAAGTTTCCCAGAATGAAACTCTAAAGTAGAAATTGGAAAATTTGGAATATTAGAATACATTAACTGATGAGCTACCTCTATCTCATTAACTAGGCCACCTAAACCCGTGCCTAGTATAATGCCCAGTTCAGGCTTAAAACCATCAATTCTTTTATTGATATATTCTATTGTTTCGTTAAGTATTTTCGACATATTTTATTACTTTTTGGTTGAAAACTTCCTGATCTTTTAAAAATTCAATTGAAATGGGCAAAAAGTATATTGGCAAATGTATTAGTATTTCACTGAATTTTGAGGATTTAATCCTTTGTAAGTCTTTTTCTGTAGTTACAACAATTACATTTTCCTTATTTATACTTTCATAAAATTGATAAATTTCATTGAAATCATTTTCTTTAAATTCATAATGATCAGGGTAATCAAAATGTTTTATTAAGTTAGAATTTTGACTTAAATAATTTACTAATGATTCTGGTTTGGCAATTCCAGATAATAATATAACGTTCGGTTTAACATGATCTAAACTTAAGGTTTCACCGCTTTGGTGGTGATATAAATTCCCATAAGTCAATTTACTAAGAAACACATCTTTTCCTGGAAATTTTTGAATCAACTTATTTGTTATTTCTTGCGAAGTATTTTCTGGAATTTTAGTGATAACGATTAGGTCAGCTCTTTTATAGCCCGACCAATTTTCTCTCATATTACCTGTTGGAAAAGGGAACTGTGGTTTCAGTAAACTTTGAAAATCAAATAAGACAATTTTTAATCCGGCATTAACAGCGCGATGTTGAAAAGCATCATCTAAGATTATTAAATCGTGATCTTTTTTTAAATGATCTATACCTACAACCCTATCTTCGCAAACGGCTACAGTTACAGCTTTAAACTTTGTAAAATACTGCATCGGTTCATCGCCTATTTGCTCTGCATTAGAATTATTAGTTGCGAGAATAAAACCCTTTGTTTTTCTACCATATCCACGACTCAAAATCGCCACCTTTTTTGAAGAGAACAATTGAACTAAATATTCCGTAAAAGGTGTTTTTCCGGTACCTCCAACCATTAAATTACCGACACAAATAATTGGGAGATCAAACTTTTTTGAACTTAGGATATTAAAATCATACAATTTATTTCTAAACCATGTTATGATAGCGTAAATAATTGTTAACGGAAATAATAAATATCTTAAAACTTGAATCATTTCATCAAAAATAAAGAATATAGTTCAGTGTTTAGAAAAATCTATTAATTGCTATCCAAAAATTAGAAAATCAAATCACTGTTAAACAATTAAATGACAATAAATATGCAGTAGTACAAGGCAATATCTTATCTTTGTAAGCTAAAATTAAATACTATGTTAAAAGGTTTTTTCAACGTACCCGTTCCGGTTAATGAAGCGATCAACAGCTATGCTCCTGGCACCAAAGAACGCGAATTATTGCAATCTGCACTAAAAGAAGCAAGAGCTAAAGAATTAGATATCCCTATGTATATTGGTGGTAAAGAAGTTCGAACCAATAATAAAGGTAGAATTACTCCTCCACATGATCATCAGCACTTATTAGCTACTTATAGCAAGGGTGAAAAAAAACATGTTGAGGATGCTATTAATGCTGCCTTAACTGCCAAATCTAATTGGGAGAATTTAGCATGGGAACATAGAGCTGCAATATTTTTAAAAGCTGCAGATTTAATTGCTGGACCATATAGATATAAAATTAACGCTGCTACGATGCTTGGACAAAGTAAAAATGCGTTTCAAGCAGAAATAGATGCTGCATGTGAATTAATAGATTTCCTAAGATTCAATGTTGCCTACATGGCAGAAATTTATCAGCAACAACCGCCAGTTTCTCCAAGAGGATCATGGAATAGAGTTGAACAACGTCCATTAGAAGGATTTGTGTTTGCTTTAACTCCATTTAACTTTACAGCAATTGCTGGAAATTTACCTTCATCAGCTGCTATGATGGGAAATGTTGTGGTTTGGAAACCTTCTAATACTCAAATTTACGCTGCAAATGTGATCATGGAAGTATTTAAAGAAGCAGGTCTTCCTGATGGTGTTATAAACTTAGTTTATGTATCTGGTCCAGAAGCAGGTGAAGTTATTTTCTCTCACCCAGACTTTGCTGGAATTCATTTCACTGGCTCAACTGGCGTATTTCAAGATATTTGGAAAACAGTAGGAAACAATATTCATAAATTTAAAACCTACCCTAGAATTGTAGGTGAAACAGGTGGAAAAGATTTCATTTTAGTTGATGGTACTGCAGATACTCAAGTTGCTGCTACAGCCATTCTAAGAGGTGCATTTGAATATCAAGGACAAAAATGTTCTGCAGCTTCAAGAGTTTATATTGCGAAAAGCAATTGGCCAGCTATCAAAGAACAACTTTTAAACGACCTTGCTACTTTAAAAATGGGTCCAACAGAAGATTTCACCAACTTCATTAATGCAGTTATTGACGAGAAATCTTTTGATAATTTGGCTAGATATATTGACCAAGCAAAAAAAGATAGAGGTGTAGAAATCATTGCAGGTGGCAATTACGATAAATCTAAAGGTTACTTCATTGAACCAACCGTTTTGGTTGTAGACGATCCAAAATACACCACCATGTGTGAAGAATTATTTGGACCAGTTTTAACGGTTTATGTATATGATGACAATAAGTTTGATGAAATTTTAGACATTATTGATACCACATCTATATATGCCTTAACCGGCGCCTTTATTTCTCAAGATAGATATGCTATTGAAAAAGCTACTCAAAAGTTGAGAAATGCAGCAGGAAACTTTTACATTAATGATAAATGTACTGGAGCTGTTGTAGGTCAACAACCGTTTGGTGGCGCAAGAGGATCTGGTACTAACGATAAAGCAGGATCAATGATTAATTTATTGAGATGGGTTTCTCCTCGTACAATAAAAGAAACTTTTGATCCACCGAAGGATTATAGATATCCATTTCATGCAGAATAGTTAAAAATAGTATTCCTATTATAACAAAACAGCCCCGAAATAATTCGGGGCTGTTTTTATTTGTGACAAATTATATTAAAGTTTGGAACCAGGATTTAATCTAAATACTTGAGATAAATTTTCATTACTCTCAACACTTACACCTAAATCATTAATTAATCCGGTTTTTAAACTGTAAGCCCAGCCATGAACTTTTAGTTCTTTTCCTGCAGCCCATCTGTTTTGAACAATTGAAGTTTTAATTACATTAAAAACACCCTCAATTACATTCAACTCCATTAACCTATCTGCTCTTTTATCCATGTCAGAAATTAAATCAAGCTCATGATAATGCAATCTATAAACATCTTTAATATTTATTAACCAGTTATCAATAATTCCGAATTGCTGATTTCCCATAGCGGCTTTCACACCTCCACAACCATAATGACCACAAACAATAACATGCTTTACTTCTAAAACGTTTATCGCATAGTCCATTACACTTAATAAATTCATATCTGTATGAACTACCACATTTGCGATATTTCTGTGAACAAAAATATCTCCAGGCTGTGTATTGGTAATTTGGTTTGCAGGAACTCTACTATCTGAACAACCTATCCACAAAATTGGAGGGCTTTGCTTGTCAGATAATTTTTTAAAAAACGCAGGATCGTCATCTAAAGACTTAGCTACAAATGCTTTATTACCTTCTAACAGTCCTTCGTAAGTGATTGCATGATTGCATTTATCTTGATTTTCTTTATTTTGCATTTTCATGTTTTTATTAATTAGTGTAAATATCAGTATTTAATTGTGGTAAAACGTAAGTATCTTTAATTTCTTCTAAGGTTACTATAATGCCTTTAGTATAAGCATTATGTTTAAAGTTCATAATTATTTCCAGTACATCTGGGTCAATATATTTTGATGCAGAACCATCAATAACAACATTTGTTTCTGCGGGAATATTATTAAACATATGTTGAATTGCAGCTTTATTTAAGAAAGTAACTTCTTCTGCCAACTTAATTCTAATTTGCTTTTGTTGTTTCTCTTCAATAATTCGGTAGAAGAACGGGTTTCTCATGCTTATTCTCAATAAATAGAATATGGATATTAAAACGCCGAATGCTACTCCCTTTAATAAATCGGTCATTAAAATAGCGACTACAGTAACAACAAATGGAACAAATTGATCCCATCCTTTGTGATACATGTGTTTGAATAAAGATATTCGCGCTAATTTATAACCCGTCACTAATAATATGGCTGCTAAACATGCTAGAGGCACCATATTAATAAGCGTTGGAATAAACAATAATGAAAGTAATAACCAGGCTCCATGGTAAATTGAAGACATTTTTGTTCTACCACCCGCATTTACGTTTGCCGAGCTCCTAACAATTACAGAAGTCATAGGTAAACCACCAATTAAACCACTGGTCATATTTCCAAAACCTTGAGCAATTAATTCTCTATTAGTTGGAGAAACTCGCTTAATTGGATCAATTTTATCAACAGCTTCTATACTCAATAAAGTTTCTAAACTGGCAACTATAGCAATTGTTCCTGCAACCACCCAAACATCGGCTCTATTAATTGCCGAGAAATCTGGGAATTGAAATAAACTGGTAAACTCATTCCAACCATTAATTACCGGAATGCTTACTAATTGATTAGCTGCAAAGGCTATGGAAGTTCCTTGAAAAGCAATATTTAATGCCACACCTACAATTACCACCATAAGTGGAGCAGGAATCACATTAATCTTTTTCATTTTTGGCCAAAATATTAATAGGCCTATAGATAATAAACTTACAATTACCGAAGCTGGACCAAAGTTCTCAATTAAACTCGTTAACGAACTCAAAATCCCACTTCCTTCTTTTGCTGCTAATTCATCTGTGAAAAACTTAGTATCTATTCCTAAAGCATAAGGAAGTTGTTTTATTATTAACATAAGTCCTATAGCGGCTAGCATTCCCTCAATAACGCTAGATGGGAAATAATTTCCAATTGTTCCAGCTTTAATTGCACCTAAAACCAATTGGAAAAATCCGGCTAAAACAACGGCTAATAAAAAAACCTGATAACTACCTAATTGAGCAATAGAGCCTAAAACAATTACCGTAAGTCCAGCTGCTGGCCCTGTAACACTTAATTGAGAGCCACTGAAAGTTGCTACAACTATACCGCCTACAATTCCGGCTATTAGACCAGCAAATAATGGTGCACCCGAAGCCAATGCAATTCCCAAACATAGGGGCAAAGCCACTAAAAACACAACAATACTAGCGGGTAAATCTCTCTTTAAATTCTTTTTAAGAAAGTATTTCTTTATATCGAACAACGATGCATTCGATTGATTATTTTTCATATTAATTTTTGCATATAACTTTATGCTAAGGCCATAAAAATGCCTTGCAAATTAAAAAATTCTTTAATTTAAAAATTAAAACAGTACAATATTGTACCATTTAAACTGTACAAATCACAGTAAACAATTAAAGACTATGCAATGTTTGGAGGAGGGGTTGGGACCATTGGATGAAATGGATCAACATACCGTTTAAAATGCTCAATAAAACTATTGTTAACAATAATTTTAGCATCAACTAATTTAAAATTATTAAATGTATCACAAAACAACTTTGAGTCGAGGAGTTTTGTGCTCGATTTACCAGAATCATTTTCACTATGTTCTACTTCAAGCTGCATGATTACACTGTTCATCATTTCGCTATCAAAAGAAAAAGTAAATGCAGGCGAAATAGAAATAATCATTTTTGCGGTAAAGATACCTACAAACAAAAAAACTATAAATCCTCTAAATCGTCTTAACTTCATATTTTATTATGGGACAAATTTATATTCTTTCCCAAAAAAAATGCAGAGTTATGTTTAATTTTTTTGTCATTTATTAATTACCAAAGCGCCAAGTGCCCATATAAATTTTAATCTCCATATTAAATTACTATAAAAAGTTTAATTTTATACCATGAAGAAATTCTTTCTGTACGTATCGACTATAGTTTTCATTACAATACCAATAATCACATTTGGACAAAGTAATAATCGACCTTCGTCTATTGAACAACACGAATTAACCATTACTGGATATTTACAAACGCAATATCAATTTACCCATACGCCTGGTATAACTTCATTTTCTGGAGGCGACTTTAGTACGAATTCTAAAGATCGCTTTATGATAAGAAGAGGAAGATTAAAAATAGACAGGGTGGATAAATTCACAAACGTGGTATTTCAATTAGACGGCACCCAAAATGGGGTTCAATTAATGGACGCATTTATACAATTACATGATCCAAATAAAAAAGAGTTCACATTAACCGCTGGTTTATTTAATAGACCCTTTGGCTATTCAATTGTATATTCGTCTGGGTACAGAGATTTTCCTGAACGAGCCAGAGTTTTCCAAACCATTATGCCAAGAGAAAGAGATTTAGGAGTTATGATTGGGTATAATCCAATTGGAAAATATAATTTCTTAACTACAGAATTTGCGGTTATAAATGGAAGTGGAATTAGTGCGAGAGATTATGACTCAAAGAAAGATATTGTAGGAAGTATAAACCTAAAATTTGATAGTCTTGTAAATAACAATTTTGATATTGGTTTTGGTGGATCTTTTTATAACGGCTATGTTAGAAATAATACTCAAACTATTTATAAAAGTCGAAAAGGAGGTTATTTAGTAAACACTAATCCTCAAAATGAAGGAGGTTATGGTGATAGAAATTATTATGGTGTAAATCTTCAACTCCGTTATAGAACTCGTTTAGGTGAAACAGATTTTAAAACGGAATATGTAGAAGGTACGCAACCTGGCGTTGAAGGTAATAATACCATTAAAGGACCTACTGCTTCCATGAGTTTTAACAATCAGCCTGCAACAAGTTTGTTTGTTAGACCATTTAATGGATATTACTTCTGGTTAAGTCATAAATTTGCAAAAACCAATTTAACTGCACTTTTAGCATACGATGTTTATGATGCAAATACAGATGTGAATGGTTCAGAAATTGGAAAAGCAGGAAGTTTTACCAATTCAGGTGATATGAAATATAATACTTTAGGCTATGGTTTAACTTATGAAATATCGAAACAGATAAAGTTTACTTTATACAACGAACACATAACAAACGAAAACACTTTACTTAATAATTATTCTAACGATATAAAAGACAACGTATTCACTACCAGACTACAATATAGGTGGTAAATTAAATTTACGAGGATGCAAGAAAAAATTAACAAGCTTAACAGCAAAATACAGGAAGCAGAATTAGGGGGCGGATTAGCCAGAATAGAAAGTCAACATAAAAAAGGTAAGTTAACTGCTAGAGAACGTATTCATTTTCTTTTAGACGAAAACAGTTTTGAAGAGATTGGGATGTTAGTTACCCATAGGAGTACTGACTTTGGAATGGAGAATGAAAAATATTTGGGGGATGGGGTTGTAACTGGATACGGTACCATCAATGGTAGGTTAACCTACGTTTTCTCTCAAGATTTCACTGTTTTTGGAGGATCATTATCTGAAACTCATGCAGAAAAAATCTGTAAAATAATGGATATGGCGCTTAAAAATGGTGCACCAATAATTGGATTAAATGATAGCGGTGGTGCTAGAATTCAAGAAGGAGTTGTATCATTAGGTGGTTATGCTGATATTTTTTACAGAAATGTACAAGCTTCAGGTGTAATCCCTCAGTTATCAGCTATAATGGGGCCTTGTGCAGGTGGAGCGGTTTATTCTCCTGCGATAACTGATTTTATACTTATGGTAGAAAAATCATCTTATATGTTTGTAACTGGGCCAAATGTTGTTAAAACAGTAACACATGAGGAAGTGACCTCAGAAGAACTGGGTGGCGCTCAAACACATGCTACTAAGTCTGGCGTAACACATTTTGCTTGTGCTAATGAGATAGAAGCTATTCAGCATTTAAAATCATTATTAAGTTATATGCCTCAAAACTGTGAGGAACAAGCACCAAATCTTGCTTACGAAATTTCGGATGAATCTAGACCTGAATTAGACAATATACTTCCTGAAAACACTACACAACCGTACGACATTAGAGAAGTAATTGAACATCTAATTGATAAAGATTCGTTTTTAGAAGTTCATCAAGGTTATGCAGAAAACATTGTGGTTGGATTTGCAAGATTAGCCGGAAGAAGTTTAGGAATTGTTGCCAATCAACCTGCCTACTTAGCAGGAGTTTTAGATAACCATGCATCGGTAAAAGCTGCAAGATTTGTAAGGTTTTGTGATGCTTTTAACATTCCTTTATTGGTTTTAGAAGATGTTCCAGGATTTTTACCAGGTACAGATCAAGAATGGAATGGAATTATTAGTAATGGCGCAAAATTATTATATGCGTTTAGCGAAGCTACCGTCCCTAGAATTACGGTAATTACTAGAAAAGCTTATGGAGGTGCTTACGATGTTATGAATAGCAAACACATAGGTGCCGACATGAATTATGCTTGGCCATCTGCTGAAATTGCTGTAATGGGCGCAAAAGGTGCTGCAGAAATAATATTCAAAAAAGAAATTAAAGAAGCAGAAAACCCACAAGAAAAATGGTTGGAAAAAGAAAAATTATACTCAGATATCTTCGCCAATCCATATAGAGCAGCAGAAAGAGGCTTTGTTGATGAGGTAATTAGACCTGCACAAACTAGAGAAAAATTAATTAAAGCATTTAAAATGCTCGAAAATAAAGTGGTAAATAGCCCAAGAAAAAAACACGGAAATATTCCTCTTTAATTAAAAATCTAACAAGGCCCTGAAAAAATTTCAGGGCTTTGTTTTAACAGATGTTTTTTGACTATTTAACGTTTAAATTGACTTTATGTCGACCGCCATATCACAATCTAATTCAGCTTCAATCTCCAGATCTACTATCATTTTCATGGCTATTTGCACTGGATTAATAGTTGCAAATATTTATTATTGTCAGCCTCTAATAATATTAATAGCTAAAGAATTCATGATTTCTGAGAGCTACGCTGGCCATTTAAATTATATAACTCAGGCAGGTTACGCTACAGGTTTATTTTTACTTGTTCCTTTGGGTGATAAATTTGAGCGTAAAAATCAAATCCTAATAACCACAGCTATTTCTATTATTGCGTTAATAATGGCGGCTCTTTCAAAAAATTTCTTTTTATTACAAGTAGCTGGATTTTTTATTGGTGCTACGTCTATTGTGCCTCAGTTAATTTTACCCTTGGCGGCAAATTTAAGCAGCGACCAAAACAGAGGTTACAACATAGGAATTATTATGAGCGGTTTGTTAATTGGTATTTTAGCCTCTAGAGCCATAAGCGGATCAATTGGATATTTATTAGGCTGGCGCTCTGTTTTTTTAATGGCAGGAGGTATTTGTGCTTTGTTATGCGTAATTATGGCTAAACAATTTCCTAAAAGTTACCCCAGCTTTAAAGGAAGTTTTTTGGGACTGTACTCAACCATGTTTGGCTATTTAAAATCACAACCTATATTAAGAGAAGCGAGCTTAATTAACTTTTTTGGATTTGCCTTAATTAGTGCTTTTTGGACAGTTATGGTACTCTACTTAGCCAATCCACCTTATAACTTCGAAACGCTTAGAATAGGTTTGTTTGGAATTGCTGGTGCAGCTGGTGCATTAGCAGCTCCTTTAGTAGGAAAACTTAGTAATAGCAAAAACCCGAGAACCAACTTAAAAATTGGTTTCGTCCTACAAATTTTAAGTGTGCTACTTTTTCTTTTATCTGGCAACTTAATTGTGTTTATAATTGGTATAATTTTAATTGATATTGGACAACAAGCCATTCATGTCACCAATCAAACACGAATCTACTTATTAATCCCGGCAGCTAGAAACCGTTTAAATACCGTTTTTATGTCGGTTAGTTTTATAGGTGCAAGCTGCGGATCTGCCTTGGGGATATATTTATGGGAATTAAACGGATGGTTTGCATTTTGTATAGGTAGTTTTGCATTAATTCTAATTAACTTTATTCTTTACTATGTCTATAAAAGAAAATCCATCTGACATACAAATAGAACAAATACCATACTATTTGTCTTGGCAAATTAGAAAAATTGTATTTGACCCTAACCCAATAGATTACAAAATAGACGATGACGAAAACGGTGTCCATTTTGGCCTTTACATCGGTAAAAATTTAATTGGCGTAGTTTCGTGGTTTATAGAAAAAGATGGCGCAGAATTTAAAAAATTAGGGATTTTAAATGAATTCCAGGGCAAAGGTTTTGGAAAGATGTTATTAACCCATTGTATTGATTATTTTAAATCACAAGGAATTAAAACATTTAGATGTGAGTCTAATAAAAACTCAATAGGATTTTATGAAAATTTAGGATTCAAAAAAACAAATCCAACAGAAGCATTCCATTGCTATGCATGCATAGCAATGGAATTATCTATTAAGGTTTAGGTTTTATTGCATTAGTAACATCCATTATCGGCGTTAATCCTTCGCTCGGAACGTAAATTATTTGAGGAAGACTCCCTTTATCGGCAATTTTCTCCAATGTTCTAATAAATAAATATTGATTATAGGTAGTAGATAATGTACCGTTTTCTACTTTCATAGCTTCCGCCATACCCCTAGCTCTTTCAATTTCAGCAGCAGCATTTAATTTTTCAGCTTCCAATCGCGCTTTAGCTTCTTCAACTAATATTTTTCTGTTTTGCTCGGCTTTAGCCATCTCTGCCTTCCCAACCATTTCTTGTTGCCAAACATTATAAACTGGAAGTCCATACATTAAAACAACAATTAAAATTACCGCGAAAATAAATCCCGGCACTACAAGTTTAGTTAAATTCATTTTAAGAACATTTTTAAGGTTAATAATCTATCGAAAATAAGAAAAATTCATTACCACACTAAAATTCATATTTTAAAATATTCCAATTATTTGACTTAAATATCATTGTGTTGAGGTTGAAAATAATATATATTTGTTGATATGGCAAAGAAAGAAAAGAAAGATAAACACATAAATGTAGTGACCAAAAAATCAGTAGAATTTTTCGAGTCCTATATAAATAATGCTGCTCCTACAGGTTTTGAATGGGAAGGTCAGCGACTATGGTTAGACTATTTAAAACCATATATCGATGATTATTTTGTAGATGATTATGGCTCGGCATGCGGTATAATTAATCCACAAGCAGATTTTAAAGTTGTTATTGAAGCTCATGCTGATGAAATTGCTTGGTATGTAAATTACATTACGCCAGATGGACTAATTTATGTTTTAAGAAACGGTGGATCAGACCATCAGATTGCCCCATCTAAAAGAGTAAATATCCATACTAAAAAAGGCATTGTAAAAGCTGTTTTTGGATGGCCAGCTATACATACAAGACTGGGAGGCGAAAAAGAAGAAGCTCCATCTACTAAAAACATTTTTCTTGATTGTGGATGCACGAGCAAGGAAGAAGTTGAAGCGCTGGGTATTCATGTAGGCTGCGTAATAACTTATGAAGATGAGTTTATGGTTTTAAACGACCGTTATTACGTTGGTAGGGCATTAGACAATCGTGTAGGAGGATTTATGATTGCAGAAGTTGCGAGACTTCTAAAAGAAAACAAGAAGAAATTACCATTTGGTCTATATATTGTAAATTCAGTTCAAGAAGAAATTGGTTTACGTGGTGCAGAAATGATTGCTCATAGAATTAAGCCGCGCGTGGCAATTATTACAGATGTAACACACGATACTTCTACCCCAATGATTAATAAATTAGTTCACGGAGAGGTTAGTTGTGGAAAGGGTCCGGTGGTTTCTTATGCACCAGCTGTGCAAACCAACTTAAATAAATTACTTGAAAGAACTGCCGAAGAAAATAAAATTCCTTTCCAAAGACAAGCTTCTTCTAGATCAACTGGAACCGATACAGATGCATTCGCTTATTCTGGAGAAGGGGTTCCTTCTGCATTAATTTCTCTTCCGTTAAGATACATGCACACTACAGTAGAAATGGTTCATAAAGAGGACGTAGACAATGTAATTAGATTAATTTATGAAAGTCTATTAAACATAGAAAACGGTCACGATTTTAGAGAGAAAATCTAAGGCGAAAGTCGAAAGTCCAGTAGAGGGACAAGCCTAAGTACTGATATTTGAAACTAAATCAATAAAGGGAAAGTAAAAAGCTGAAGGTGAAATACCCGATGCTTTTTACTTTCCCTTTTTTCTTATTGTGGTAACTGGAAGATTGAATCTATGTTATAGCCTTAAGCTGCCTCAATTCTAGATATTCTATCTACTCACTACCATTTCCCCTAATACTGATCGTCCAAAGCAAAAATTGGCTTTCTAGTCATCCATTTTCCTTTAGTAAAATCAGGAATAGATTGTACTTGTCCACCTTGTGCTATACTTTGTTCAGACAACGGCGTAATCGCATACCAAGTGGCTAAATCATATACATCCATAGGGAAAGGAGCATTTCTTTTTAAAGACTCTATAAATGCATGAATCACAAACCAATCCATACCTCCGTGTCCCGCGCCAGCTGTATCAGAAGCATATTTTTTCCATAAAGCATGATCATATTGCTTCATATACTCGGTATCTTTTTCATATCTATGGGATGGGCTTTTACCTTCAATATGAATAGAATCAAAGTCATCCATCCACAAACCATTTGTTCCTTGAACCCTGAAATTTAAAGAGTATGGACGTGGTGAGTTTACATCATGTTGTAAAACTATAGTCTCTCCATTTACTGTTGTAATCGATGTAGTAACTATATCGCCTAATTTAAAATTCACTTTTGCGTTAGGATGATTTGGTCCACCTTTAGGGTGATTTAGGATATATCTATTTAATCCTCTTGCTTTGGTAGCTACAGAAGTTAATGCCAATAATCTATTTCCTCTATTTATATTAATCATGTTGGCAACTGGCCCTAACCCATGGGTTGGATATAAATCTCCGTTTCTATACACAGAATGTTGCGTACGCCATTTAGCCTCAGAAAATCCCTTCTCACCAAATTCTACACCACTATCGTAAGGCGTAACACCATCATTAAATTTAACACCTCTTAAATCGTGTTGGTAACCGCCCTGTAAATGCAAAATCTCACCGAATAAATCTTGGCGTACCATATTTAATACGGCCATCACATCTCTTCTGTAGCAAACATTTTCCATAGCAAAAACCTGCATTCCGGTTTCCTCACTTGCATTTACCAGATCCCAGCATTCCTGGATATCTGTTGCTCCACATACTTCCATTCCAACATGTTTTCCAGCGCGCATAGCATCTACACCCTGAATAGCATGCCATTCCCATGGAGTTGCAATAACTACAGCATCTATATCTTTTCTACTTAATAAATTTTTATAATCGTAATCGTCCTTACTATAAATAACAGGTTCTCTTTTCCCAGCCTTTGCACACATTTTAAGCGAAACTGGAACGGCCGATTTTGTATCAGGATCTGCTATTGCGACAACCTCTACATCTGATCTTCTCAGCAATAAATCTAAATGATTCTGACCTCTTAAACCACAACCGATTATACCAACTCTAATTTTTGAAGCCACTTGAGCATACCCAAATATTGGGTCTATTACAGCAGCTACCGCACCTACTGTAGCTGTAGATTTTATAAAGTTCCTTCTTTCCATTTTGGAAGGTAAATATTTTTTTCAATAGTTTTACTTTCAATTAAATAATTCGCGCCTGCAATAATTTTCTACAATAAAAATTGTTAATTTAGCCTGATGAAACCAACATTATTAATCCTCGCTGCGGGTATGGCTAGTCGCTATGGCAGTATGAAACAAATTGATGGATTTGGTCCAAATGGAGAAACAATAATTGATTATTCTATATACGATGCAATTAAAGCCGGATTCGGTAAAGTAATATTTATTATTAAAGAAGAATTCGTAGATAATTTTAAAACCATATTTGAACCTAAATTAAAGGGTAAAATTGAAGTTGATTACGTTTTTCAAAACTTTGATCTTACAAAATTTGGCATTCAAGAAGAAATCTACAGAGAAAAACCATGGGGAACTGCTCATGCCATATTATCTGCAAAAAACACCATAAAAGAACCTTTCTGTGTAATTAATGCTGATGATTTTTATGGTTTCGATGCTTTTCAAAAAATGGCTAATTTCCTAACTAATGATGTAAACGATCAAACTTTCTGTATGGTTGGTTATGAAATTGGAAAGACTTTGTCTGAATTTGGTTCAGTAAGTAGAGGCGTTTGCCAAGTAAATGCTGATGGAAATTTATCTGAAATTGTAGAAAGAACAAAAGTTTATAATGGCGAAGAGGGCATTGTTTACGAAGAAAATGACCATAAATATCCTCTACAATCTAACACTAGGGTTAGTATGAATTTTTGGGGTTTCACACCCAGTGTTTTTAATATAACGGAAGAATTATTTAGAACATTTGCATTAGAAAATAAAGCAAATCCTAAAGCAGAATTTTTTATCCCATTGGTTGCCGAAACACTAATTAAAACTAAAAAAGCCAATTTCAGAGTTATACCTACTTCAAGCAAATGGTTTGGTGTAACTTATAAAGAAGACAAACCTGTAGTTCAAAATAGTATTGATAAATTAATTCAAGAAGAAGTTTACCCAGAAAATTTATGGAGTTAATTCCTGAGTCTATTTTATTAAAATATAATTTACAAAAAGAGGCATTTATACAACAAATAGGTTCGGGTTTTATAAACCGAACCTTTTTAGTTTATAATCCTTTATATACCGAAAATCAGTTTATACTACAAGAAGTTAATTCTACAGTTTTTAAGAGCCCTTATGACATTGCAAATAATGTAGATTTAATTTCTAAATTCCTTCATCATCATTACCCCAACTATCTTTTTCCTTCATTTATCCCAAATATAGACGGACAACTCATTACGGAAGAAGATGGAATTTATTGGAGAATGAGCCATTACATAAAGGAATCTATAGCGTATAATACGTTGTCGAATCCAAATCAAGCATTTCAAGCGGCTGCACAATTTGGAAAACTAACTCGATTGTTAGATAAATTTCCAATTGATCAATTAGCATACACCATACCAGATTTTCATAATCTAGATTTTAGATTAAATCAGTTTAAAGATGCTTGTTTAAAAGCTCAAACTAATAAAATAGAAGATTCCATAGACACAATAAATTTGGCAAACAATTATGAATATATTTCCAATTATTATAATTCATATTTAAAATCGCCAGACTTTAAAAATAGGGCAATACATCATGATACAAAAATTAGTAATGTTTTATTAAATAAACATGATGATTCGGGGATTTGTGTTATAGATCTTGACACATTGATGCCAGGGAAATTTACATCAGATTTAGGGGATATGATGCGTACTTATTTATGTGCATTTTCTGAAAATGAAGCAGATCTTTCTAAAATTAATATTAGAATCTCATACTTTGAGTCGATGATTAGAGGATATTTATCAGAAACCTCACAAATTTTAACCAATACTGAATTAGAATTATTACTGTTCTCTGGGAAATATATTGTTTATATGCAAGCGATTAGATTTTTAACAGATCATTTAAATGGAGACATTTATTATAAAATAGAATATCCTAATCAGAACTTAAATAGAGCAAAGAATCAGTTTAAGCTATTAAATGAACTCATAAAAAACGAAGTTCTATTACAAGACATAATAGATAAAGCAATTAAAGAATATAGAAAATAAAAAAGGGGCGAAATTATAAAATTACGCCCCTTTTATGAATTACATTATTCCGACTTATTTTTTATCGTCGTCTTTAACTTCTTCAAAATCTACATCCGTTACAGTATCACCTCCTGCATTAGGCTGACCATCGTTAGGTTGACCTTGAGCAGCTTGACCATCTTGTCCGGCTTTGTACATTTCTTCTGAAGCAGCATTCCATGCATTTTGAAGCTCAGCTTGTGCAGCATCAATATCAGCAAAATTACGAGCAGAATGAGCCGCTTTTAGTTTAGCTAAACCTTCTTCAATTGGCGCTTTTTTATCAGCTGATAATTTATCACCAAACTCAGTTAATTGCTTTTCAGTTGAGAAAATTAAAGCATCAGCGCTATTAATTTTATCTGCTTCTTCCTTAGCTTTTTTATCTGCTTCAGCATTTGCTTCAGCTTCTTCTTTCATTTTCTTGATTTCTTCGTCTGTTAAACCAGATGAAGCTTCAATACGAATTTTTTGTTCTTTACCTGTAGCTTTATCTTTTGCACTAACGTGTAAGATACCGTTAGCATCAATATCAAAAGCAACCTCAATTTGAGGAACACCACGAGGTGCTGGTGGAATTCCATCTAAAATAAACCTTCCAATTGTTCTATTCTGTGCCGCCATTGGACGTTCACCTTGTAAGATATGGATTTCTACAGATGGTTGGTTATCAGCCGCTGTAGAGAAAGTTTCAGACTTTTTAGAAGGAATAGTTGTATTCGCTTCAATTAATTTAGTCATTACACCACCCATAGTTTCAATTCCTAAAGATAATGGAGTAACGTCTAATAATAATACGTCTTTTACTTCACCAGTTAAAACACCACCTTGAATCGCAGCACCAATTGCTACAACCTCATCAGGGTTTACTCCTTTAGAAGGCTCTTTTCCAAAAAATGCTTTAACAGCTTCTTGAATTGCAGGAATTCTTGTAGTACCACCTACTAAAATAATCTCATCAATATCAGAAGTCTTTAATCCTGCATTTTTTAAAGCAGATTTACAAGGCTCAATTGTACGTTTTACTAAATCAGATACTAATTGCTCAAACTTAGCACGGCTTAAATTACGAACTAAGTGTTTTGGACCAGTTGCATCAGCAGTAATATAAGGCAAGTTAATTTCTGATGCTGTTGTGCTCGATAATTCAATTTTTGCCTTTTCAGCAGCTTCTTTTAAACGTTGCATAGCCATTGGATCTTGATGTAAATCCATTCCATACTCCGATTTAAACTCAGAAGCTAACCAATCTATAATCACATGATCAAAGTCGTCACCACCTAAATGAGTATCACCATCAGTAGATTTTACTTCGAAAACACCATCACCTAATTCAAGAACAGAAACATCATGTGTACCACCACCACAGTCGAACACAACAATTTTCATATCCTTATGTGCTTTATCTAATCCGTACGCTAATGCAGCAGCAGTTGGCTCATTTATGATACGTTTTACAGTTAATCCAGCAATCTCACCTGCTTCTTTCGTAGCTTGACGTTGAGCATCATTAAAATATGCAGGAACTGTAATAACAGCTTCTGTAACTTCAGTACCAAGGAAATCTTCAGCAGTTTTCTTCATTTTTTGAAGAATAATAGCTGAAATTTCTTGAGGTGTATATTTTCTGTCGTCAATTTCAACTCTTGGTGTATCATTATCACCTTTTACTACCTTATAAGGTACACGCCCTAATTCACTAGAAACCTCTCCAAAACTACTTCCCATAAATCTCTTAATAGAAGAAATTGTTTTGGTAGGATTTGTTATCGCCTGACGTTTGGCGGGCTCACCAACTTTTCTTTCGCCATTTTCAGCAAAAGCAACGATTGATGGAGTTGTACGTTTACCTTCACTGTTTGCAATAACTACAGGCTCATTACCTTCCATTACTGATACGCATGAATTGGTAGTTCCTAAGTCGATTCCAATTATTTTTCCCATTGTATATATTGTATTATAAAAATTAATATTTATGAAAACTAATAATCAAGCCTTATGCCAATTAATTTTTGGCAGAAATATCTTAATTATGTCTGTTAAAATGGAAAATAACTAATTGTAGAGGGTGACAGATTGACAGAAATTAGTATGGTTATTTTTTAGTGATTTTAAAACCTATTTTTTCACGTTCAGCAGAAGATTTAGATTTTTCAGACAATTCATCACTATAATCGAAAATTAATTCAATATTCTTAGTGTTGTTTTTAGTTAAATTTTCAAGTTTCATAATAGCTCGTTTCAATTCAACATTCTCAAACATCTTATCCCGAAGCGTTATAAATATTTCGATAATTCTAATACTCACTGAAATAGCTTGAGTACTTCGCAATACGTTAGCTAACATTAATACGCCATGTTCAGTAAAAACAAATGGCAAAAAACCACCCAAATTTCCTTTAGAACTTATCACATTATTAAAAAGTAAGGATTCTACTTCCTCCTCAGTTAACTGAAACATGAAATTAGGTGGGAAATTTGCTGCATTCCTTTTTACTTGCTCCCTTAATCTTCTAGATTATACACCATATAATTTAGCCAAATCTCTATCTAGCATAACTTTATGATTCCTTAAAAAATAAATTTTATTAATCAATACTTCGTCAGGGATGATTGAACTTGGTTGATCAATAGACATAATAATATATTTAAGGTGTCGCAAATTGCGACACCTTAAATATATAAATTAATTATTTTAATTTTATTGACATTTATTTAGCCCCAAGCAAACCACCTAAGTGATGTTCGGTAATGCCAAAATAACGTTTAGCATCTTGAATTGAAGCTAAAATTTTCGTTTGTCTTTCTTGTTTCAAACGTTCACTTTCTTCATTTTTCTTAACACCTACTATCATTACATTTTTAGGGGTATGAGCATCTGAAATAAATTCGAAAACCTTGGTTTTATAACCAGCATATTCTAAATACATAGCTCGTAAACCATCCGTAACCATTTCCGCTTGTCGTTCTAAAAAGATTCCGTGCTTTGTAAGAAAGCTTATATCATTTACAACCTTATTATTTTCAATCTCTCTTCTAATTTGTTTATGACAACAAGGTGCTACAATAATTAGCTGCGCATTCCCAAGAATTCCCTTAGCAATTGCATCATCAGTTGCAGTATCACAAGCATGTAAAGCAATTAATATATCTGTTGGGCCTTGATAATCTTGTATGGTTCCTTGCTCAAAACTTAAATTTTGAAATCCTGAATGCAATGCAATTGAATTACAAATATCAACAAGATCTTGTCTGAATTCAATGCCCTTAACAAATGCTTGCTTTTTTAAAGAATTAACTAAATAATCATACAAGGCAAAAGTCAAATAGCCTTTCCCTGCCCCCATATCAACAACATTAAAAGAATGCTCAATTTTAAGCTCATTAATTAGCGGTGCTAATAATTCAACATATCTATTAATTTGTTTAAACTTATCTTGAGCATTACTATATACGGTACCATTTGCATCAGTAAGTCCTAATTCCTGTAAATAATTTGCCGCTGAATTAGATATTTTATACTGCTTTTTTCTATTATGTGAATTTTCTACTGGACGAACTTCATTTAAAAGACGTTTTCTTAATACAGATTTGCCACTTTTAAAAATCTCGAATTGAAATTCCTCAGCAGTAGTTGTCAAGGTTGCAATTTGAAATCCATCCTCTAGTGCAGAAGCAATAACTCTTTCACCATCAATTATTGAAAAGTTTTTTACAATATCCCGAGTTTTATATCTATATGTAAATGATAAATGAGGTTGTCTCTTTATAAAGATCGGTTTAACATAAATATTTTTAAGCGCATCAATTTCACCTTTATAATTACCTAACGATAGTTTAACGAAGCTATTATTTTCTAAAGATGATTGAATTTCAGTTTTAAAAACATCGAGGTGATCTAATTTCATAAAAATAAATATGAGACAAATTTAAACAAAAAAAGCGTCCAAAAATTGAACGCCTTTCTTATGAAATAAAACTTAAAATTAAGCTTTATCTTCTTTATTTTCTTCTGTAGCTGGTGCTTCTTCAGTTTCATTAACTGGAGTTTCAACAACTTCTTCTTCAACAACTGGAGCCTCTTCAAGCGCTTCAGCTGCTTTTTTAGCAGGTGCTGAAGTAGTTTTCTTAGCTCTACTTCTACGCGTAGTTTTCTTCTCTGCTGCAGCTGAATCTTTACCATAAACTTCGTTATAATCTACTAACTCAATTAGAGCCATTTCCGCGTTATCACCTAAACGATTGTTTAATTTAATAATACGAGTATAACCACCTGGACGGTTAGCAACTTTTTGAGCAATATCACGAAACAACATAGTTACTGCATCTTTATCTTGAAGATAACTAAATACAGTTCTACGAGAATGCGTAGTATCTTCTTTTGATTTAGTAATGATTGGTTCAACATACATACGTAATGCTTTAGCTTTAGCCAAAGTAGTAGTAATACGTTTGTGTGTAATTAATGATGTAGCCATGTTAGCTAACATAGATTTTCTATGTGAACTAGTTCTACCTAAGTGGTTAAATTTTTTACCGTGTCTCATTTTTTTTAATTAAGTGTATACCGTCTCTTTGAAATTAATCTGAGGGAATTATACACAGTGAATACAAATTTATTCTTATTAGTTACTTAGTAATTGGTAGTTTGTAGTTAGTTCCACTACTAGTAGCTAATTCGCAGAAATTTCTGAGCTATAATTAGATTATAATACCCAATACCGTCTACTATCTACTGTCTACTAAGTATTTATTCTTCGTCTAACTTAAATTTAGAAAGGTTCATTCCAAACGATAATTGTTTAGATTTTACCAATTCTTGGATTTCTGTTAACGATTTCTTACCAAAGTTTCTGAATTTTAACATATCAGCTACATCATAAGAAACTAGATCAGCTAGTGTACGGATATCTGCAGCTTTTAAGCAATTTAATGCTCTTACAGAAAGATCCATATCAACTAATTCAGTTTTTAAGATTTTACGCATATGTAAAATTTCTTCATCAACTTCTTTAGATTCTTCTTTAGCTTGAGATTCTAATACAAGATTCTCATCTGAGAATAACATAAAGTGTTGAATTAAAATTTTAGCAGCTTCTTTCAATGCATCTTCAGGATTGATAGATCCATCTGTAGAAATATCTAAAATTAACTTCTCATAATCTGTTTTTTGTTCAACACGATAGTTTTCAATCGTATATTTTACATTTTTCATTGGAGTAAAAATCGAATCGATTGCTATTACACCAACTACAGAATCAGTAACTTTATTTTCTTCAGCAGGAACATAACCACGACCTTTATTAATCGTAAGTTCAACCTCTAAAGTTACAGATTTCTCCATGTTACAAATAACTAATTCAGGGTTTAAAACCTCGAAATTGTTAGAGAAATTTGTAATATCTCCAGCTAAGAATTGATCTTTACCATTGATAATAATGAAAACTTTCTCAGAATCACCAGAGTCACCTACTTTTTTGAAACGTACTTGTTTCAAATTAAGGATAATCTCAGTAAGATCTTCTACAACACCTTTCATGGTAGAGAATTCGTGAGAAACACCGGAGAAACGGATGCTGGTGATCGCAAAACCTTCTAAAGATGAAAGAAGGATTCTTCTTAATGCATTACCAATTGTTACACCGAAACCGGGCTCAAGGGGGCGAAATTCAAACGTACCATCAAAATCTGTTGATTTTTGCATGATAACTTTGTCTGGTTTCTGAAATGCTAAAATTGCCATTTAATATGTTTTATTAGATCGTTATGAATAATGATTAAACTAAAAGTAGACTTGCCTGATTAACAAGCAAGTCTAACTAGTTTTATTTAGAGTATAACTCGACAATTAAGTTTTCCTTAATATTTTCAGGAATCTCATCGCGATTAGGATACATAAGGAAAGTACCTGTAAATTCCTTTGCATTCCAATCTAACCAATTAAATTTATTAATTGTACGTCCAGCTACAGAAATTGTAATTGCTTCTAATGACTTAGAACGCTCACGTACAGCAACAACATCACCAGCACGTAATTGATAAGAAGGAATATTTACAACCTCACCGTTTACAGTGATATGCTTATGGCTAACTAGCTGACGAGCTGCAGAGCGGGTTGGAGCAATACCTAGACGATAAACTGTATTATCTAATCTAGCTTCTAATAATTGTAATAAGTTATCTCCTGTAATACCTACCTTAGCTGAAGCTTTTTTAAATAAGTTACGGAATTGTTTTTCTAATACTCCGTAAGTATACTTAACTTTTTGCTTCTCCATTAATTGAACAGCATATTCTGATTGCTTACCTCTTCTTTTTGAAGCACCATGCTGACCTGGAGGATAGTTTTTACGATCTAAAACTTTATCAGGGCCAAAAATAGGCTCTCTGAATTTACGTGCGATTTTGGACTTAGGTCCTGTATATCTTGCCATTGTGTTGTTTTAAAGTATCATTCCGACAAATTCGGAAGACTCTTAGCTTTAAAAATTAATATTAAACTCTTCTCTTTTTAGGTGGGCGACATCCATTGTGTGGAAGTGGAGTAATATCTTTAATAGATGTTACTTCGATACCCGCAACTTGTAATGTACGGATTGCAGATTCTCTACCAGAACCTGGTCCTTTTACAAATACTTCTACTTTACGTAGTCCTAAATCATAGGCTACCTTACCGCAATCTGATGCCGCTTGACCTGCTGCATATGGAGTGTTCTTTTTAGAACCTTTGAAACCCATTTTACCAGCAGACGACCATGAAATGGTTTGACCATTGTTGTTGGTCAAGGTAACGATGATATTATTAAATGTAGCATTGATATGCGCCTGACCTACAGGCTCAATAACAACGATACGTTTTTTGGTTACTTTTTTACTTTTAGCCATAATTATATTGGGATACTAATCTTATTTAGTAGCTTTTTTCTTGTTTGCAACTGTTTTTCTCTTTCCTTTACGAGTACGAGAGTTATTTTTTGTACGTTGACCACGAACAGGTAAACCTTTTCTATGGCGAAGTCCACGGTAGCAACCAATATCCATTAATCGCTTAATATTAAGCTGAACTTCTGAACGTAAGGCACCTTCTACCTTAATTTCGTCATTAATCATGTTACGGATCTGTGATAACTCATCATCAGACCAATCTTGAACTTTTTTGTTCTCGTCTATTCCAGCAGTACTTAAAATGCGTTCAGCAGTAGCTCTTCCGATTCCGTAGATATACGTTAATCCGATAACTCCTCTTTTGTTTCTTGGTAAATCAATACCTGATATCCTTGCCATATTTATAAATTACTTTTTTTTGAACGACCGAACGGCGGGCCACCGTTGTACGGGATTCGTTCCAATTTTTTATTATCCCTGACGTTGTTTAAACTTAGGATTCTTTTTGTTTATAACAAAAAGTTTCCCCTTACGGCGGATGATTTTACAATCAGCGCTGCGCTTCTTAATTGATGACCTTACTTTCATTATATTAATTTTATATATTTTAACTGATTATCTATTCTTAAATAATCCTATTTATACCTATATGTAATTCTACCCTTGGTAAGATCATAAGGAGACATCTCCAATTTTACCTTATCTCCAGGTAAGATCTTAATGTAGTGCATCCTCATTTTACCGGAAATATGCGCAATAATTTCATGCCCATTCTCTAATTCCACCCTAAACATAGCGTTCGAAAGGGCTTCTCTAATTACTCCGTCTTGCTCAATTGAGGCTTGTTTAGCCATAGTATACTGATTTTTACTTATTTAGCTGCTCTTCAACAGGGTTGCAAAATTAAACAAAAATTTTTAATTATTTATTCTTTTTCTCTAAAACTTCTTCTATTACAGAAAATGTTGACAAAACATCAGGTTTTCCGCGTCCAATAGCTACAGTATGCTCATAATGAGCAGATGGCTTCTTATCTCTTGTTGTTACAGTCCACCCATCATTCCAAAACTTAATATCAGCAGTACCAGCATTAATCATCGGCTCAATAGCAATTACCATTCCTTGCTCCAATTTTGGACCATTTCCTCTTCGCCCATAATTAGGAACATCAGGTTTTTCGTGTAAACTTAAACCAACACCATGACCTACTAATTCTCTAACCACTCCAAATCCATTAGACTCAGCATGCTGTTGAATAGCATAACCTATATCTCCAGTACGCATTCCAATTACAGCTTTCTCAATTCCTAGATTCAAACATTCCTTTGTAACCTTAATTAATTGAGCCTGCTCTTCAGAAATATTACCTATAGGGAATGTATAAGCCGAATCGCCAACAAAACCATTAAGTACAACTCCACAATCAACAGAAATTAAATCGCCATCCTGAATAACGTAATCACTGGGAAATCCATGTACTACTTGTTCATTTGGAGAAATACATAATGAATATGGAAATCCATTATAATTTAAAAAGGCTGGAACGGCTTTATGATCATTTATAAATTCATAAGCCAGTTTATCCAATTGAAGCGTAGTAACGCCAGGACCTATAATTTTAGCCACTTCAGCAAGTGTTAGAGAAACCATCATTGCGGCTTCTCTAATACCTTCTATTTCTTCTGCTGATTTATAAATAATTTTTTTTGTCATTATTATAAAGGCGCATTGCTAGTTCCTGCTGCAGGAATACCAGTACGACCAGTTACTCTTCCAGTTTTCATTAATCCATCATAATGACGCATTAATAAATAACTTTCAATTTGTTGTAAAGTATCTAAAACAACACCTACTAAAATTAAAAGAGATGTTCCTCCAAAAAATTGTGCAAACTCTTGACCAACATTTGCTTTATTAGCAATTGATGGAAGAATAGCAATAATTGCTAGGAAAAATGCTCCTGGAAACGTGATTTTAGAAATTACATCATCAATAAAAGTGCTTGTTGCAACACCTGGTTTAATTCCAGGGACAAAACCACCATTTTTCTTCATATCGTCTGCCATTTGAGTAGGATTTACTGTTATAGCAGTATAGAAGAAAGTAAATGCAATAATTAATAAAGCAAACGTTAAATTATAAGTAAAAGACAATGGATTAGAAAACTGTGCTAACCATCCATTTTGTAAACTAGGAATAAATCCGGTAATAGCTGCAGGTAAAAACATTAAAGCTTGTGCAAAAATGATTGGCATAACACCAGCTGCATTTACTTTTAATGGAATATATTGTCTTACACCACCTACTTGTTTATTTCCAACAATACGTTTAGCATATTGAACAGGAACTTTACGAATTCCTTGTACAATTAAAATAGTAAACATTACTACAGCAAATAATGCTAAAATCTCAACAAAAATTAACAAAGGACCACCGTCGCCAGTAATTCTTAAATCAAACTCTTGACGAAGTGCATGTGGTAAACGTGCAATAATACCTACCATAATGATAAGGGAAGTTCCATTACCAATACCTTTATCGGTTATCTTTTCACCTAACCACATTACAAATAGAGTACCTGCAGTTAAAATAATAGTAGATAAAATATAGAATATTGTAGGATCAATTCCTGGAATAATAGCATTTGCAGGAACTTGAGTTTTTACATAACCAATTGCTTGAACAATAGTAATAACTACCGTAAGATATCGTGTAATCTCAGTTAATTTTTTACGTCCACTCTCCCCTTCCTTCTGCATTTTTTGGAACTTCGGAACTGCTATACCCAATAATTGCACCACAATTGATGCAGAAATATATGGCATAACACCCAAAGCAATAATCGAAACTTTTGAGAACGCACCACCAGCGAACATATCTAATAATCCAAGAAGCCCGCTTTTGGCCTCATTGCTTAACATAACAGGATCTACCCCTGGAAGTGGTACATGTGAAAGGAATCTATAGATCAACAAAATCATAAGCGTAAAAAGAATACGCTCCTTTAATTCTTGGATCTTCCAGATATTACTTAATGTAGTGAATAGCTTTTTCATTAAAGCAAAATAGTTTAAATAGTTTTCCGCCAAAATGGCGAATGAGCTTACCAGTCAAGCCTTGGTTAATAAGCTAGCTGACTAAGCTCAGTTAGTTTGGTAAATTACAATTTTTCGATTGAACCGCCAACAGCTTCAATAGCTTTTGATGCAGTTGCAGAAAAAGCATGAGCTTTAACGTCTAATTTAGCTTTAATTTCGCCACGACCTAAGATTTTAACTAGATCATTTTTCGAAGCTAAACCATGCGCTTGTAAGGTAGCAAAATCAATTGTAGTTAATGTAAATTTTTCTGCTAAATTTTGAAGTACATCTAAATTGACACCTACATACTCAGTTCTGTTGATTGGTTTGAAACCAACTTTGGGAACTCTACGTTGTAAAGGCATTTGACCACCTTCGAAACCAATTTTAGTTGAGTGACCTGAACGTGAACCAGCTCCTTTGTGACCGCGAGTAGATGTACCACCACGACCAGAACCTTGACCACGACCAATTCTTTTACTTTTTTTTGTAGCCCCTTTAGCAGGCTTTAAATTACTTAAATTCATTTTATTATTGTTGTGTTGCCCTTCGCTTTCACTAAACAGGTACAACGATTAAACAAAAATCAAGGCAGTCCCAATGAATCAGGACTGCCTTGAATTAAAAATTATATGCGTTCGATTGCTACTAAGTGGTTAACTTTTCTAACCATACCAATGATAGCACCAGTTGCTTCTACTTCTACAGATTGGTTTAATTTTGATAAACCTAATGCTTGCATCGTACGTTTTTGGCGTTCGCTTCTGTCGATAACGCTTTTAACTTGGGTTATTTTGATTTTAGCCATGATTTTATCCGTTAAAAACTTTATTTAAATCTACGCCACGGTTTTGAGCAACTGTATAAGCATCACGTAATTTTGTTAATGCATCAACAGTAGCTTTTACCACGTTGTGAGGATTTGATGAACCTTTTGATTTTGCAAGTACGTTATGAATACCAGCACTTTCAAGTACTGCACGCATAGCACCACCTGCAATTACTCCTGTACCTACTGCAGCTGGTTTGATTAATACAAAACCACCAGAGAATTTACCGATTTGCTCGTGAGGAACAGTTCCATTTAAAATTGGAACTTTAACTAAGTTTTTCTTAGCATCATCAACACCTTTAGCAATCGCTTCAGTAACCTCTTTTGCTTTACCTAAACCATAACCAACAACGCCATTTTCATCACCAACCACTACGATTGCTGAAAAACTAAATGTACGTCCACCTTTGGTTACTTTGGCAACACGCTGTATGCTAACTAAACGATCTTTCAATTCGATTTCGCTAGTCTTAACTCTTTTTATATTGATAGTTGACATTTTTCTACTTTCAGATTAAAATACTAGACCACCTTCACGCGCACCTTCAGCAAGAGATTTAATGCGACCATGATACAAATAACCATTTCTATCGAAAACAACCTCTTTTACTCCAGCTGCAATTGCTTTCTCAGCGATCAATTTACCTACGGCAACTGATTGCTCAATTTTATTTCCACTACCAGCAAAATCTTTAGATAAGGTAGACGCAGAAACAATAGTGCTTCCGGTTACGTCATTAATGATTTGAGCATAAATTCCTTTATTGCTTCTAAATACTGATAAACGTGGACGGCTATCAGAACCTGTTACTCTTTTTCTGATACCTTTTTTTATACGATCTCTACGAGATAATTTTTTTCCTGCCATGACTATTATTTTTTAGAAGCTGATTTACCTGCTTTTCTTCTTAATACCTCACCTACAAACTTAATACCTTTACCTTTATAAGGTTCTGGAGCACGTAATGAACGAATTTTTGCAGCCACTTGACCAATTAATTGTTTATCGATACTCTCAAGTATAATTTTAGGCGTTTGACCTTTCTCTGATGTTGTAGTTACTTTAATTTCTGAAGGCAACTGAAAAACATAATGGTGAGAATAACCTAATACTAAATCCAATGTATTTCCTTGGTTTGAAGCACGGTAACCAACACCTACTAGTTCTTGCTCTAATTTATAACCATTAGTTACACCAACAATCATATTGTAAATTAAAGCACGGTATAAACCATGTAATGCTTTATGTCTTTTTTGATCTGAAGGACGAACAACTGTTAAAACACCATCTTCTTGCTTTAAAGTAATATCCGGATCAATTGCTTGAGTTAAAGTTCCTTTTGGACCAGTAACAGTAACAACACTATTCTTATCTATATTGATGGTTACTCCAGCTGGAATACTCATCGGTAATTTTCCTACTCTTGACATTTGTGTTTCCTCCTATTAATAAACGTGACACAAAACCTCACCACCAATGTTTAATTTGGCAGCCTCTTTGTCGGTCATTACACCTTTAGAGGTAGATAAGATTGCGATACCTAAACCATTTAATACTCTTGGCATATTCTCTACGCCTGCATATTGCCTTAATCCTGGCTTACTGATACGAGTTAATGTACGGATTGCAGGAATTTTTGTGATTGGATTGTACTTCAAAGCAACTTTAATTGTTCCTTGTGCAGTTGTATCCTCAAATTTGTAATTGGCAATGTAGCCTTTGTCAAAAAGTACTTTCGTAATTTCCTTTTTTAAATTAGAAGCAGGGATCTCTACGATTCTATGATTTGCTTTAATCGCATTTCTTAATCTAGTCAGATAATCTGCTATTGGATCTGTATTCATTATATTTATTTATGATAATGGTTTCCCTCCCAAACCATTCAGGAAAGACCTTTTATCGGTTAATACTCAATTTTAAAAAGCCAAAGGTACGAGAAATGAATTAAAATACAGGATATTATCTTGCATTTTAATTCATTCGTACATTTATACTTATTACCAGCTTGCTTTTCTCACCCCTGGGATTTTACCCTCAAGTGCCATTTCGCGGAATGTTACCCTTGAAATACCAAATGTGCGCATATATCCACGAGGTCTGCCCGTTAATTTACAACGGTTGTGCAAACGTACTGCTGAAGAATTTTTAGGTAATTTATCTAAACCTGCATAATCTCCATTAGCTTTTAATTCAGCACGTTTCTCAGCATATTTTGCTACTAATTTCTGGCGCTTAATTTCGCGAGCTTTTACACCTTCTTTTGCCATTATTGATTTGTGTTTTGATTTTTAAATGGTAATCCAAATTGTTTTAAAAGTTCTAATGCTTCTACATCATTAGTAGCAGTAGTAACGAATGTAATATCCATACCCATGATTTTGTTGATTTTATCAATATTAATCTCTGGGAAGATAATTTGTTCTGTGATACCTAAAGTATAATTTCCTTTACCATCAAAACCTTTATCATTGATACCTTTAAAATCACGAATCCTAGGAAGAGCAACAGCAATAAGTCTATCTAAAAACTCATACATGTTGTTATCTCTTAAAGTTACGCGAACACCTACAGGCATTCCTTTACGTAATTTAAAGTTAGAGATATCCTTTTTAGATTTTGCACCAACTGCTTGCTGACCAGTAATAGTGGTCATTTCAAGGATTGAGCTATCCATAACTTTTTTATCAGTTACTGAATAACGACCAACACCTTGGTTGATAGCAATTTTAGTCAATTTAGGAACTTGCATTACGCTTTTATAGTTGAACTTCTCTTTCAAAGCTGGAACTACTTCCTCTTTATATTTTGTTTTTAATCTTGGTACGTAAGCCATTATTTTATCTCCCCTCCAGAATTTTTAGCAACCCTTACTAATTTACCATCTGCGTTTAGTTTTCTACCAACGCGAGTAGGTTTACCTGAAGTAGGGTCAACAAGCATAACATTAGATATATGAAGCGCTGCTTCTTTTTTAATAATACCACCATTTGGAGTTGCAGCATTAGGTTTAGTATGTCTTGAAACAAGATTAACTCCTTCTACTACTACTCTATTTTTAGCGACAATAACTTCTTGAACTTTACCTTGCTGCCCTTTAGAATCGCCGGCAATAACTTTCACTAAATCTCCTTTACGGATCTTTAATTTAGTGTTTTTAGTTTTATTTTCCATATTACAATACCTCCGGTGCTAATGATACGATTTTCATGAATTGTTTTTCACGTAATTCTCTCGCAACCGGGCCAAAGATACGTGTACCACGCGGTTCATCCTGAGCATTTAACAATACTGCAGCATTGTCGTCGAAACGAATATAAGAACCATCCTTACGTCTGATTTCTTTTTTCGTACGAACTACAACCGCTTTTGAAACAGTTCCTTTTTTAATATTTCCTGAAGGCAATGCACTTTTCACGGTAACTACAACTTTGTCACCTATAGAAGCATAACGTTTGCCAGTTCCACCAAGTACACGGATTACCAGTACTTCTTTTGCGCCACTGTTGTCGGCTACATTTAATCTTGATTCCTGTTGTACCATGTTATTTAGCCCTCTCTATTATTTGAACTAATCTCCAGTTTTTGTTTTTACTCAATGGGCGAGTTTCCATGATTAATACAGTATCTCCGATACCACAATCATTTTTCTCATCATGCGCCATGAATTTGGTAGTTTTCTTAACAAACTTACCATAAATAGGGTGTTTTACTTTACGCTCAACAGCTACAACAATAGATTTCTCCATTTTATTGCTAACTACTAACCCTGTTCTTGTTTTTCTTAATTGTCTTTCCATTTCCGACTCTGAATTTATTTAGTTTCTTCAGCAGTAGCTACTTGAGCTTTACTCTGAATGGTTAATGCAGTACTCAATCTAGCAATTGTTTTTCTAACCACATTAATACGGTTAGGATTCTCAATTGAAGAGATTGCGTGTGCAAACTTAAGCTTCGCTAAATTTTCTTTTTCTTCCGCAATGCGAGAAGTTAATTCGTCTTTTGAAAGCTCTTTAATCTCTGAATTTTTCATTGATATATTTTTTTTCAATGCAAGGAGTCCGATTGCTCGGAATCCTTTAGTTAATTATTTTTGAAGTCTAGCGGTTGCAATAACAAGCTTACAACATACAACTCCAGATTTATTATGCTTCTACGTAATCTCTACGTACTACAAACTTCGTTTGGATAGGTAATTTTTGAGCAGCTAAACGAAGTGCTTCTTTTGCAACTTCCATAGGTACACCTTCTGCTTCAAAAATGATGCGTCCTGGTCTAACTACTGCTACCCAATATTCTGGCGCACCTTTACCTTTACCCATACGTACTTCTGCAGGCTTTTTTGTAACTGGTTTATCCGGAAATATTCTAATCCAAACTTGTCCTTCACGTTTCATGAAACGAGTTACTGCAATACGGGCTGCTTCTATTTGGCGACTTGTAATCCAAGTTGCTTCTAGAGATTTGATCCCGAAAGATCCGAATGATAATTCAGCTCCACGAGTAGCTAAACCTTTCATTCTGCCTTTTTGCATCTTTCTGAACTTCGTTCTTTTTGGCTGTAACATTATTTTCTAAATTATCGTTATACGATCTGTTAACTTAATTATCTACGAGGGCCATTATTGCCACCTCTATTATCGCGACCTCCTTGGCCTGAACGACCTCCTTGGTTTCCACCACGTCTGTCGTTTCTTCTATCGCCACCTCGGTTATCTCTATCACGACCACCGAATGATCCTTCTGGTCTATTTCCTTTACCTGGTGCATTACTTGCAGCGCCAATGTTTGGAGAAAGATCACGTTTACCGTATACTTCACCTTTACAGATCCATACTTTAACACCTATTTTACCATAAGTAGTTAATGCTTCTGCTAATGCGTAATCGATATCCGCACGGAATGTATGCAATGGAATTCTTCCTTCTTTATATTGCTCAGTTCTTGCCATCTCTGCTCCACCTAAACGGCCTGAGCACATGATTTTAATTCCTTCGCCACCAATTCTCATGGTAGATGCAATGCTAGTTTTCATTGCTCTTCTGAAAGAAATTCTAGCTTCAAGTTGTTTTGCAACACCTTCTGCTACTAATTGAGCATCTAATTCTGGACGCTTGATCTCGAAAATATTGATTTGAATCTCTTTCTTAGTTAATTGTTTTAACTCTTCTTTGATTTTATCAACTTCTTGACCAGCTTTTCCGATTACAATCCCTGGACGGGCAGTGTGAATCGTTACTGTGATACGCTTTAATGTACGTTCGATCACTACTTTAGCTACACCGCCTTTTGCGATACGAGCTGAAAGGTATTTTCTGATCTTTTCGTCTTCAACTAATTTATCGGAGTAGTTGTTGCCACCGAACCAGTTAGAATCCCAACCTTTGATGATTCCTAATCTGTTACCTATTGGATGTGCTTTCTGTCCCATTATTAATTAGCTTGCGTTTCTACGTTTTTACTATCTACAATCAGCGTTACGTGATTCGATCTTTTACGAATTCTGTAACCACGTCCTTGCGGTGCAGGACGTAGGCGCTTTAATTGACGGCCACCGCCAACCATTATTGTTTTTACATATAATTGGTTATCCTCAGGCCTAGAACCTTCATTCTTATTTTCCCAATTTTTAATAGCTGATAATAAAAGTTTTTCAACTTTAAGGGCAGCTTCTTTATTAGTGAATTTCAAGATTTGAAGGGCCTTCTCAACACGTTCGCCTCTGATAAGATCTACAACCAAACGCATTTTACGCGGTGAGGTTGGACAATTGTTTAATTTTGCTATTGCTTCCATTGTCTGATTTATTTTTTCTTGTCAGAGTGTCCTCTAAATGTACGAGTTGGCGCAAACTCTCCCAGCTTATGACCAACCATATTTTCTGTTACATACACAGGTATAAATTTGTTACCATTGTGTACTGCAAATGTATGTCCTACAAAATCTGGTGAGATCATTGATCTTCTAGACCAAGTTTTGATTACGGACTTTTTACCTGAGTCATTCATAGAGTCAACTTTTTTCTCTACGTTATGATCTATATAAGGTCCTTTTTTAATTGAACGAGCCATTATTTCTTCCTTTTCTCTACGATGAAACGATTTGAGTATTTTTTCAATTCACGAGTTTTAAATCCTTTCGCGAATACGCCATTTCTTGACCGTGGCTGACCTCCTGATGAGCGACCCTCACCACCACCCATAGGGTGATCTACTGGGTTCATTGCAACACCACGAACTCTTGGACGACGACCTAACCAGCGTTTACGGCCTGCTTTACCTAAAACTTCATTTGCATGATCTGAATTAGATACAGCACCGATTGTAGCTAAACAAGTAATCAAAATTAAACGCGTCTCGCCTGAAGGCATTTTTAAAGTCGCATATTTTTCCTCACGTGCAGCCAACTGTGCGTATGCTCCAGCACTACGTGCTAATTGAGCGCCTTTTCCTGGATGAATCTCCACATTGTGGATGATTGAACCCAATGGAATGTTAGCGATTTTTAAAGTATTGCCCAATTCTGGTGAAGCATTGTCGCCCGACATAACTGTCTGTCCAACTTGCAACCCTTCTGGTGCAATAATATAACGTTTCTCGCCATCTGCATAATTTAATAATGCAATGCGTGCAGTCCGGTTAGGATCGTATTCGATCGTCGCAACTGTTGCAGGAATGTTAAATTTATCGCGTTTAAAATCGATTAATCTGTAAGATTTCTTATGACCGCCACCCATGTAACGCATAGTCATCTTTCCTGTATTGTTACGACCTCCTGACTTCTTAGAAGATACAACCAATGATTTTTCGGGCTTGGTTGCTGTAATCTCCGTAAAGCTGGCACCTACCCTGAAGCGGGTACCTGGAGTAACTGGTTTAAATTTTCTTAAGCCCATAGTTTATATTGAATTCTTATTAAATATTTGCGTAATAATCAATTGTCTCGCCATCTTTTAGCGTAACAATCGCTTTTTTATACTTTGCAGTACGACCTGTAACTAATCCAGCTTTTGTGTTTCTAGATTTAGTTTTGCCATAAACAACCATTGTATTGATAGCTAATATGCTAACACCGTACATTTTTTCTATGGCTGCCTTAATTTGCAATTTGTTTGCTTTTGGTTCTACTTTAAATGTAAAGCGATTAGACTTTTCAGTTAATGCAGAAGCTTTCTCCGTTAATATTGGTTTTTTTAATAATTCCATATTACTTGGCAAATGCCTCCTCCACAGTTTTAACAGCGTCAGCAGTCAATAAAAGCTTACCAGCGTTTAATACATCAAATGTATTTAACTGATCTGCAGTAGTAACTTTTACTTTCTGAATGTTTCTGCTTGATAAATAGATATTGTTATTTTGTACCGGTAAAACTAATAATGTCTTCTCACCTGTTAAATTCAATGATTTAACCAAGTTAACATAGTTCTTAGTTTTGATTGTATCAAAAGTGAAATCTTCTAATACTACGATGTTGTTATCTTGTGCTTTGTATGAAAGCGCAGATTTTCTAGCCAATGCTTTTAACTTCTTGTTTAATTTGAAGCTATAATCACGAGGCTGAGGACCAAAAACACGACCACCACCATTAAATAATGGAGATTTAATGCTTCCCGCTCTTGCACCACCTGTACCTTTTTGTTTGTATAATTTACGAGTTGATCCCGCAATTTCATTACGTTGTTTAGACTTGTGCGTTCCTTGACGTTGATTCGCTAAGTATTGCTTAATGTCTAGATAAATCGCATGGTCATTTGGTGTAACCCCAAAAACCGAATCAGAAAGCTGCACCTTGGCACCTGTCTCTTTTCCTGATATGTTTACTACTTTAAGTTCCATGGTTATTTATCTAAGATTACGTAAGAACCTTTGGCTCCTGGAATTGAACCACTAACTACTAATAAATTTTGATCAGCATAAATTTTCAAAACTCTTAAGTTCTGAACTTTTACCCTATCACCACCTGTTCTTCCAGCCATACGCATACCTTTAAATACACGTGATGGATAAGATGAAGCTCCCAATGAACCCGGTGCACGCAACCTGTTGTGCTGTCCGTGAGTTTGACCACCCACACCACCAAAGCCATGACGCTTAACTACACCCTGAAAACCTTTACCTTTTGACGTACCAACAACATCTACATAGTCGCCTTCTGCAAAAATATCAACCGTAACTGTGTCGCCTAAATTTAAAGGCTCTTCAAATGGTTGAAACTCTACAATTTTGCGCTTTGGCGTTGTGTTTGCCTTAGCAAAGTGTCCTTTTAGGGGAGAAGTTGTGTTTTTCTCTTTAGCCTCGTCGTAACTTAGCTGAACTGAAACGTAACCGTCTTTTTCTACGGTCTTAACCTGTGTAACTACACAAGGCCCAGCCTCGATCACCGTACACGGAATGTTTTTTCCGTCGGCGTCAAAAATGCTGGTCATTCCTACCTTTTTTCCAATAATTCCTGACATTTTCTATTTAATTTTAGCACCCATCGAAGCAGTAGGGCTTCGTTCAAGGTGATTATACATCCCACTTAAGGGACGGCAAAAATAGGAAACATTTATTAATTTTCAAATAGTTACGTAAATATTTTTTAAAATAATTTACTGTAATGATCAGAACATTACATCAGCACTTTGGTTAATGTGCCAATCCACCATTTAAACTAAGAAGTATTATACTCAAAACTATTAATCCTATAACAACATAGAGATAATCTTTTTCTAAAATAAAACTGTATATAGAAAATATAATTCTTAAAATCGGAGTAAATATTAATAACAATATTCCAAATTGAATTATCGCCGAACTTTTAAATAACATTAAGTCTCTATAAATCTTAGGTATAGAGTCGTAAGTATTAAAATCTATTCTAAATTCAGAATAATTGACAGTTTCATGCGCATGCTCAAACAAATACATTACACAACCTATTGTTACTATTACCATCGACGAGATTACGCCTACCCTTAATAAAGTGCCTAGGATAATTTGAATGTCCTTATCTGAAGTATGTTGCACAACCTTTTTCATATATTACCAACTATTCCGTTGTATATCATTTGAACAGCCAAAAAAGCAATTACAACCGCAAATACAATTTTCAATTTATCGGTTTTGGTTCGCAATAATAATTTAGCGCCCAAAGTGGCTCCCAATAATACACCTAGACATACTGGCATGGCTATACCTGGTTCAATTTGCCCTCTATACAGGTATATAATCGCACTTGCCGCAGCGGTTACCCCAATCATGAAGTTACTTGTTGTAGTAGATACTTTAAATGGCAATCTCATGATATTATCCATAGCTATTACTTTTAAAGCTCCAGATCCAATTGCTAATAAACCCGAAAGTACACCAGCAAACATCATCATGAAAAATCCGCCCACTACCCTATGAACTTTATATTCTTTTACACCTTCAGGCGTGGGATAACTACCATTTAGTTTGAAAATATTTGCCAGTTTGCTGGTATCGTCATTATTTTCTCTTGATTTCTTTTTAACGACCATCATTATGGCAGAAAAAATTAAAATACATCCAAAAAAAATGGCAATATAGCTTGTATTAATATAAGCTAATAATGTAGCTCCTATTATAGCTCCAATGGTTGTCGCAATTTCCAAAAACATTCCAACCCTAATGTTGGTGATTCCTTCCTTTACGTATGCAGCGGCCGAACCTGATGAGGTTGCAATAATAGATACTATAGATGCTCCCATGGCATATTTTATATCAACCCCCAAGCCTAAGGTTAGTAAGGGTATTATAATTACACCTCCTCCAAGTCCTGTTAGCGACCCTACTAAACCGGCCAGAAATGCGCCGACTAGCATAATTAGGGTAAATAACATTAACGACATTTCCAAAGCTACAAGTCTTAATTAATATTTATTTAATTACTTGTAATTCTTTACCCACTTTTATAAATGCCGCAATTGCTTTATCTAAATGTTCGCGCTCATGTCCTGCTGATATTTGAACACGAATTCTTGCCTTTCCTTGAGGAACAACAGGATAATAGAAACCAATAACATAAATACCTTCATCTAGCATTTTAGCAGCAAATTCCTGAGCTAATTTAGCATCATACAACATTACCGGGACAATTGGGTGAACACCTGGTTTAATATCAAAACCAGCGGCCGTCATTTTCTCTCTAAAATACTGTGTGTTAGTCTCTAATTTATCTCTTAAATCTGTCGTATTACTTAGTAAATCTAATACAGCAACTGTAGCACCCGTAATTGCTGGAGCTAAGGTGTTAGAAAACAAATAAGGTCTAGAACGCTGACGAAGCATATCAATTATTTCTTTTTTCCCTGAAGTAAATCCGCCAGATGCGCCACCTAAAGCTTTACCAAAGGTGCCTGTAATAATGTCTATTCTCCCCATTACCCCACAATGCTCGTGAGTTCCTCTACCTGTTTTTCCTAAAAATCCAGAACAATGCGATTCGTCTATCATGACCAACGCCTCATATTTATCAGCTAAATCACAAATTTTATCTAATTGTGCGATGGTTCCATCCATAGAGAAAGCACCATCTGTTACTATAATTTTATGTCTAGACCCAGCGGCATCTTTTAATTGTTGCTCTAAGTCTGCCATATCATTATGCTTATATCTAAAACGTTTAGCTTTACATAATCGAACGCCGTCTATTATAGAAGCATGATTTAATTCATCAGATATAATTGCATCTTGCTCATTAAACAATGGTTCAAATACTCCACCATTTGCATCAAATGCAGCGGCATATAAAATGGTGTCTTCCGTCCCTAAGAATTCAGCCAATTTAGCTTCTAATTCTTTATGAACATCTTGTGTACCACAAATGAAACGTACAGAAGACATTCCATAACCATATTTTTCCAATGATTTTTTTGCTGCCTCTAATACTACAGGATGCGAAGACAATCCTAAATAGTTATTTGCACAAAAATTTATAACTTCCTGCCCAGTAGAAACAGTAATTTCTGCGCCTTGTGGACTAGTAATAATTCTTTCTCTTTTATATAAGCCTGCAGCTTCTATTTCTTGAAGTTCCTTTTCTAGAACAGGTTGTAAGGTTTTGTACATATTTATAATATTTCAGGTAGCTCAAAGTTAGAAATTTTTAAGGATAGAGCCCAAAGAATATATGCTAAGTTCTAGCTTAATTTTTTCGAGTAATAGGCCCCGGCATCAATTAAATTGATCATAGGTAATTAAGCGAAGTAAAAAAGTCTCCATATGATCATTATTTAACTGGATTTCTATTCATTTATAACTACCAATATTTTGTGTTTACGGCCTTTACGTAATTATTAACGACATTTAATTGCAGGACTGTTTTTGCACCATAGAAGCCTGAAATATCATTGCAAGTTATAGTTTTTAAATATTCTTGTAAATAAATTTCTGCAACCGGCAAATAACTCCAATGCCATTTTTCTTCTTTATATCCCATTTTTCTACCTGCTGTATAAGGCTGATAAAATCCATATTTTGAAGCATTTGCTTTTAACCATTCGTAAATTCTCTTGCCTTCTCCAGATTCAAAGTAAGAATTATTTAAATTCACTAAATCAATATCTGTTCCCCAATGATGCCTTGATGTACCCGGAAGTGCCGAATATTTTAAAATTTCTGTAGCTCTCAATAAAGGGTCTTTAAAAGCTGAATTATTTAGTCGCTCCCACTTTTTTCCCCAAATAGCTTTTTGATAATCAAAATTACGAGCAGCAGACAATATGATTAATTTAATATTGTCTGCCAAGGCAGCTGCATACATTTTTTTAAACTGAATAGATGCCTCTCTATTTATATAAATGGATTTATTAGCAAAGGGCTCTCCTAGCTTCACAAAGTTTACGTCCTTTTTGAAATCGTTTTTTCCTGTTAAAAATTCCTTTGTTAGATTTTTTTGAGAATTGGCATTAGACGCAATGCTAATACAGCAGGCAAAGAAAAATAATATTTTAACCATAAATTCAACAATATACCCAGATAAACGGTAAAAAAACAACCTAAATATCTGTCTTAACAAACTTTAACGACTTTATATCAAAACAAATTTGATATTTGAAAGATGAAATTAAAACTTATTCTTCTATTTACACTTGCAATCCCGCTATATTTATTTGCGCAAAAACCAATAACCGGTAAAATTACTGATAAAAATAAGGTTGCTATTCCCTATAGCTCTATCTATTTAAAAGGAACTTCAATTTCCACAACTTCCAATGTGGATGGAGAATTTAAACTTTCTATTCCTACAACCCATCAAACCTTAATAATTAAAGCAATCGGTTACAAAGCCATTGAAAAATCGGTTGACAATAGTACAAGTTTTCCAATTATGGTTGAGCTTGAAGAAGAATCTTTTAATATAGAAAGTGTAAGTTTTACTGCTTCTGCTGAAGATCCAGCCTACGCAATTATGCGGAATGTTATTAATAAACGTTTAAAACATTTAAATGAAGTAAAAGAGTTTTCAACTCGAGTTTATATTAAGGGGTTGCAAAAAATGCTAGATGCACCGAAAAACTTCTTGGGTGTTGACATTCAAAAAGCTACAAACGAAATAGGTCTTGATAGCAATAGAAGAGGAATAATCTATCTATCAGAATCTGAATCTATTTATAATTTTAAAGCACCAAACCAAGTAAATGAAGAAATGATTTCTTCAAAAGTATCGGGTAGTAACCGCGCTTTTAGTTTTAACAGAGCTTCTGACTTAAAGATTAATTTTTATGAAAACACGCAGAACTTAAACGATTTAAGTTTAAGACCCATAGTTTCTCCATTAGCAGAAAATGCTATGTTCTATTATAGGTATAAATATCTTGGCGCATCTGAAGAAAATGGTATTTCTATTTTAAAAATCCAAGTTATTCCTCGTAGGAATACCGACCCTGTTTTTAGAGGTACAATCTACATTGTTGATAACCAATGGAGATTATTTGAAGCAGATTTAACTCTGACCAAGGAAGTAAACTTAAATTTCATAGATGAATTAAACATTAAACAGCAGTATATCCCTATTGATAAAGATATCTGGTTGCCTTCTAACATAAAGTTTGATTTTACTGGCGGACTATTAGGGTTTAAGTTTGGTGGATATTTTGCTGCCGTATTTAGTAATTATGATTTAAATTCTCGCAAAGACAAAAAAGCATTTGCCGAGATAATGAAAGTAACGGCTGATGTTAATAAAAAAGATGATGGTTATTGGGATAACGCTAGACCCATTCCACTTACAGAAGAAGAAAAATTAGATTATGAAAAAAAATCTGTTTTGGCTGCTAAAAGAGAATCAAAAACTTATCTAGATTCTTTAGATTCAGAGCGGAATAAGTTATCAGTGAGCAAAGTGTTATGGAAAGGATTTTCACATTTAAACAGGTTTGAAAAAACTGTTTATCAGTTTTCTTCAGTAAAAGATGCTTTGTTTTATAATACAGTTGAAGGTTTCGGTTTAGATTATAAAGCTAGTTACAGAAAACAGATAGATTCTGTACGTAATAAAGTCTTACAAATTTCCACCAATTTAAGGTATGGTTTTACTTCTAAAAAGTTTCATCCATCCATATCTTTAAATATTCCACTAGAAAAAATCAACCTAAATTTTAGCGGTGGTTCATCTATTCTCGATTTAAATAATAATGCTTACCAATCTCAACTAGGCAATTCATTAAATTCGTTACTTTTTGAACGGAATTATTTAAAACTCTATCAAAAGAATTTCGCGAATTTGGGGATAGGCGGTTATATATTTAGCAGTATTTACGGGAATATGTTTGCTGAATATGCCCATCGAAAAAGTCTAATTAATCTTACTAATTACACTTGGAGGGATTACAAAGATAGGTCGTTTAGTCCAAACAATCCATTTTCTCAAACGTTGGATGTACCTTTATTTCCCGACAATTCATCTTTTAGAATTGGTGGAAGGTTAAGTTATAATTTTAGCAATAAATATGTAACCTACCCTTCTGGAAAATTCTACCTTCCATCTAAATATCCAACCCTAAGTTTTGGTTTTATTAAAGGTCTGGCAAATGTTCTAGGTTCTGAAGTAAATTATGATTTCGTTTATTCTGAGCTTACTAAACGTGATATAAAATTGGGCTTTTATGGGAAATTCAGTTTTATGCTAGGTGCAGGAAAATTCTTGAACAATAAAAATATTTTTTACCCAGACTTTAAGCACTTTAATGGTAATCAAAGTACAGCCTATACTACTTCAAATAATGCCTTCTTGTTCCTAAATATCTATGAAAACAGTACGGCAAAGTCGTATTTCGAAGCGCATTTAGAACATAATTTCTCAGGATTTTTCCTGAATAAATTTCCATTAATTAGAAAATTAAAACTTCAGGAAGTAGTTGGAATAAACTATTTATCGACTAATAAATTGGGGAATTATACCGAAGCATATTTTGGATTAACACATTTAACCGGATTTCAAATTTCTTATGGAATGTCTTATTTAAACGGAAAAAAAATGGAAAATGGACTTAGATTAAGTATTAGACTATAAATCGAAATTCAAATAAAATTTGAAATTGAAGACTTATGCATTGAATATTTTTTTCTTAACTTTGTAATATTAAACGCCGTTTGCAGCGGTATCAATTTTTTATGAGTTATCAAACATTACTTTACTATTGCTATAGTCCTATAGCAGATGCTGAGCAATTTGCAGCAGATCATCTTCAATTTTGTAAAAGTTTAAATTTAGTTGGCCGTATAATTGTGGCTGATGAAGGCTTAAATGGAACTGTTTCCGGAACTAAGGAATCATGTAAAATCTACATGGATACCATTCATGCTGATGAACGCTTTAAAAAAACGGAATTTAAAATTGATGAGGTGGAAGAGCCGTCTTTCATTAAAATGCATTGCCGTTATAAATCGGAAATAGTTCATTCAGGATTAAGAGATAAAACTATTATTGATCCCAATAAAAAAACTGGAAAACATTTAGAGCCAAAAGAATTTTTAGAGCTTAAGGATCAAGAAGATGTAGTAATATTAGATGTTAGATCTAATTACGAGCATAATCTTGGTAAATTTAAAAATGCTATAACCTTAGACATTGAAAATTTTAGAGATTTTCCGAATAAAATTAATGAGTTAGCCCAATACAAAGACAAGAAAGTTTTAACCTACTGTACTGGCGGGATAAAATGTGAAAAGGCATCGGCATTATTACTACATCATGGTTTCCAAGACGTTTACCAATTACATGGTGGTATTATAAAATATGGTAAAGAAGCTGGTGGAGAAGATTTTGAAGGTAAATGTTATGTATTTGACAATAGAATTGCTGTAGATGTTAATTCGGTAAATCCTACAATCGTGTCTAAATGTTACAATTGCGGAATTACCACTCCAAAAATGATTAACTGTGCAAATCCAGAATGTAATGAGCACATTACTCAATGTGACAATTGCGGCGAAACTTTAGAAGGATGTTGTTCTATTGCATGTACAACCAATCCTAGAAAACGACCGTACGATGGAACAGGCTATTATGTGAAAGTTCCTCAGCCAATAAATAAAAAAGTAAAATTGGCTGAACCATTTGAATAAAATAGAAAAGCTCAAACTAATTAGTTTGAGCTTTTTTTTCAGATTCTAGTTTATACCCTATTTTTTCTCTAGGCTGATCATCTTGTTGCAAAAACTTTCTGAAATAATTAAAGAGTAACTCAATATTATGATCGTGCTTAACTAAATTTTTCTCTACCTGCTCAACTCTTGTAAATAGATCTTTATTAGCTAGCAACATTTCTCTTATCTTTATATAAACACGCATAATTTGCACATTTACTTCAATTGCTCTTTTGCTGTTTAAAACAGATGACAACATCAAAACGCCATGTTCTGTAAAAGCATAAGGTCTATTTCTACGTCCTCCCCAACTTGAAGTCGCAATTTGCGACATCAAGTTTAAATATTCGTCTTCAGTTAATTCAAACATAAAATCATCAGGGAACCGTTCTCTATTTCTTTTAACCTGTTCGTTTAAACGCCTAGTTTGTATCCCATATAATTCTGCTAGATCTTGATCCAACATTACTTTTTGATTCCTAACCCAATAAATTTTATCTATAACTACCTCATCTGAGATAAATTTTTCATCATGTTTTTCCATATTTAATGGCCACTTTAATCCAACTTCACCTTCTAATTTAACAAACAAAAATTGATAATGTATAAGAGTGGAGATTTATACAACTTCCAATTTATATAAAATAAAAAAAGGCAAATTATTGTAATAATTTGCCTTTCGTAAAGTAGATTTCAATCGTCTTTATTCTTCCATATTGTGATAAACCGCCTGAACGTCATCATCCTCTTCTAATTTATCAATTAATTTTAAAACATCAGCTGCTTGCTCTTCTGTTACCGCATGATGAGATAAGGCGATACGCTCCAGTTTCGAACTTTTCAATTCTATCCCCTTTTCTTCTAATGCTTTTTGCATACGACCAAAATCTTCAAAAGCCGCTTGAGCCACTACAACATCATTTCCTTCTTCATCAGCCTCAACAAATAATTCTTCTAAACCTGAATCAATTAATTCGAATTCAAGCTCTTCTAAATCTAATTCGCCAGGTAAAAATCTAAATATTGACTTTCTACTAAAAACAAAATCCAATGAGCCTGTTTTCCCTAATGTACCATTAGTTTTATTAAAATAACTACGAACATTAGCCACTGTACGGTTGGTATTATCGGTTGCTGTTTCAATTAAAACTGCTACCCCATGAGGTGCATAACCTTCGTAAACAATTTCTTCATAATTAGCCATCGATTTATCTGAAGCACGTTTTATTGCCGCGTCAACTCTATCTTTTGGCATATTTACAGCTTTAGCATTCTGTATTGCTGTACGTAAACGTGAGTTAGTTTCTGGATGTGGTCCGCCTTCCTTTACTGCAATTACGATATCTTTACCGATACGCGTAAATTGAACGGCCATTTTTGCCCAACGTTTAAATTTTCTCTCTTTTCTAAATTCAAATGCTCTTCCCATTTTGCTGTAATGTTATGTTTAAAGGGCTTACCCTTTTCGCAATATTTTTAATTAATAAACTGTTTTTTTAATATTTTCTAACATGTCTGAAGTAATCTTTGCCAAATCATAATTTGGTTTCCAACCCCAATCTGTTCTTGCATAATCATCATTAATTGATGCTGGCCAGCTATTTGCAATTAACTGTCGTGGATCATTTTCTACATAGCCCAATTTAAATTCAGGAATATGCTTTTTAATTTCCTCAGCTAAAATTTCAGGGGTAAAACTAACGCCTGCGAAATTATATGCCGAACGAATCCTCAAATTATCTGCTGGTGCATCCATTAATTCCAATGTTCCTCTTATTGCATCATCCATATACATCATTGGTAATTCGGTGGTTGCAGACAAGAAAGATTGATAGCTTTTATTTTTCAAAGCCTCATGAAATATATGAACCGCATAATCGGTAGTGCCACCTCCCGGCATAGCTTTCCAACTAATTAATCCCGGATAACGGATACTTCTCACGTCTAAACCATATTTTTGGAAGTAATATTCGCACCATCTTTCGCCTGCTAATTTGCTAATCCCATAAACGGTATTTGGATCCATTACACAAAACTGATCTGTATTATGTTTTGGAGAATTTGGCCCGAATACTGCAATAGAACTTGGCCAATATACTTTTGCGGTTTTAAATTCTATGGCTAAATCTAATACATGGAATAACCCATTCATATTTAAATCCCAAGCCAGAGCTGGATTTTTTTCACCAGTAGCTGATAATAATGCCGCTAATAAATAAACTTGAGTTGGTTTATATTTTTTAAATACATCACTAACCACTTGTTTATCAAGAACATTAACCACCTCAAATGGACCGGCACTCAATTCAATTTGTTTAGATGGCTGTAAATCGCATGCTATTACATTAGAGTCGCCATATATATTTCTAAGGGCTATTACAAGCTCAGTTCCAATTTGTCCATTGGACCCAATAACCAATATATTTTCTTGCATTAAATCTTCAATTTAAGCAAAGTTAAAAAATTGTATGAAACCGAGTTGAATTCCGAAAAAAGAATTATTTTGCCCCTGTAAATCTTAACCTTGTAAATAAGTAAATATCATTATTTTAGGTTTTGAATTTTATATTTACCTTAAACCAAACTAAACTATAAAATAATGGATAGAAGACAAGCCGTTAAAAATGTCGCCTTTTTAATGGGGGCAACATTATCGGCCACCACAATCGCCTCAATTTTAGAAGGCTGTGGAGAGAAAATCACTTCCACTGACCAACTATTTAACAAAGTAGAATTAGATCTAATTACTGAAATTGCAGATGTAATTTTACCCGATACCAAAAAGTCGCCCGGCGCAAAAAAAGCTGGAGTTGGTCCGTTTATTCCTATGATGATTGCCGACTGCTATCCGAAAGAGATAGTTGGGATTTTTAAAGATGGATTAAAGGATATCACAGATAGATCTAAAAAGAATTTCTCAAAAGACTTTACTGAGCTTACTAGCGAACAAAAAATAAGCATCATCGAAGAGGTTCGTCAGAAAACCATCGCCGATATGGCTACAGAGCGTGAAGAGAAAAAGGCTTTAGAAGAGGCTGAGAAAGCTAAATCTGCAAATGTTCCTTCAGTTCCTGGCAGCTCAGTTGGAGTAAAAGATAAGCCAAAAAGTAAATCATATTTCTTTGCAATTATGCGCGATTTAACCATCCTAGGCTTCTTCACTTCAGAAATTGGAGTTACTCAAGCTTATGAATATTTACCTATTCCAGGCAGATACGATGGATGTGTTGATCTTAAACCCGATCAAAAACTTTGGTCTTAATTCTAAATCTCTCAAAAAATGAACCTAAACTTAAAAGCAACTTCACAAAATACATATGACGCAATTGTAGTAGGATCTGGAATTAGTGGCGGATGGGCAGCAAAAGAACTTACCGAAAAAGGCTTAAAAGTATTATTACTAGAGCGTGGAAGAAACATTGAACATATAAAAGATTACACCACGGCTATGAAAAAGCCTTGGGAGTTTGAACATAGGGGTAAGCTTACAGAAGCTCAAAAAGCCTCTCATCCAGTCCAAATGAGGGATTATCCTTACTCAGAATTTAATGAAAGTTTTTGGGTAAACGATTTGGAATGTCCTTATACAGAAGTTCAAAGATTTGATTGGTATAGAGGGTTTCATGTTGGTGGTAAATCTTTAATGTGGGGCCGACAAAGCTATCGTTTAAGCGACTTAAACTTTACAGATAATTTACGTGATGGTCATGGTACCGATTGGCCAATTCGCTATAAAGACATCGAAAAATGGTACGACTATGTAGAGCAATTTGCAGGTATTAGTGGTTCCGTAGAAAATTATCCTCATTTCCCTGATGGTAAGTTTCTACCACCAATGGAAATGAATTGTGTAGAAAAATCCGTAAAGAAACGAATTGAGGAGCACTACAAAAAAACAAGAATAATGACCATCGGGAGAACAGCCAATTTAACGGTTGAACATCTTGGAAGAGGTAATTGTCAATACAGAAATTTATGTAGTAGAGGATGCCCTTTTGGTGCTTATTTTAGTACTCAGTCATCTACCCTACCCGCTGCTGTTGCAACTGGTAATTTAACCCTTCGTCCATTTTCATTGGTAACAGAAGTAATTTACGATAAGGAATCGCAAAAAGCTACAGGAGTTAGAGTTATAGATACCGAAACGATGGAAACGATGGAATTTTATGCAAAAATTCTATTCCTCAACGGATCTACATTGGGAACTACTTTCTTATTGTTAAATTCTACATCTGCTGAACATCCAAATGGATTAGGAAATGCAAGTGGACAACTTGGTCATAATTTAATGGACCACCATTTTAGATGTGGAGCATCTGGAGAAGCGGAAGGCTTTGAGGATAAATATGTATATGGAAAACGACCAAATGGTATATATATTCCAAGATATAGAAACATTGGAAACGACAAAAGAGATTACGTAAGAGGATTTGGTTACCAAGGTGGAGCTAGTAGATCTGGCTGGCATAAAGAAATTGCCGAGCTGGCATTTGGTGGCGACTTTAAAGATTTGAACACTAAACCAGGCAGATGGAGTATGGGATTAGGTGGTTTTGGCGAAGCGCTACCTTATTATGAAAATAAAGTTTACATCGATAAAACTAAAAAAGATAAATGGGGTCAGTATGTTCTAGCTATAGACTGCAGTTTCAAAGGAAATGAAGAGAAAATGCGTATCGACATGATGAATGATGCCGCAGAGATGCTTGAAGCAGCAGGAATTAAAAACATCAGCACATACGATAACGGCTCTACACCAGGTATGGCTATTCACGAAATGGGAACTGCAAGAATGGGTAGAGATCCTAAAACTTCTGTTCTTAATGGATGGAACCAAATGCACGAAGTAAAAAATGTTTTTGTTACAGATGGTTCATGTATGCCTTCTATTGCTTGTCAAAATCCTTCATTAACCTTTATGGCCTTAACTGCACGCGCATGTGATTACGCAGTAAAAGAACTTAAAAAAATGAATCTTTAATGAATAGAAAGCTTAAAATGGGAATGATTGGCGGTGGCCAAGGAGCCTTTATTGGAGGCGTACATAGAATAGCAGCACAGTTAGACGGACTTATTGAGTTACATTGTGGAGCATTTAGTAGCAATCCAGAAAACTCTAAAATCACCGCAAAATCCTTATTTCTGGAAGACCACAAAGCTTACGATACTTTCGAAGAAATGATTATCCAAGAATCTCAACTTCCTGAAGGTGAGAAAATGGACTTTGTTTCTATTGTAACACCCAATTTCGCGCATTTTAAACCTGCATTAATGGCTTTAGAATATGGTTTTCATGTGGTTATTGATAAACCTATAACGCTAACGCTTGAAGAAGCAAAACAGCTGCATAAAAAGGTTAAAGAAACTGGACTCCTACTGTGCTTAACACATACCTATGCGGGTTATCCAATGGTAGAACAAGCAAAGCACTTAATTGAACAAGGTAAATTAGGTCAGATAAGAAAAATTATTGTAGAATATCCTCAGGGCTGGTTAAGTTCTGCCATTAATAACAAACAAGCTAATTGGCGAACAGATTCCTCAAAAAGTGGGATAAGTGGTTGTATGGGTGATATTGGTACACATGCAGCTCATCTTGCAGAATATATTTCTGGATTAGAAATCACAAAAATTTGTGCCGATATAAATATTGTAGTGCCTAACAGAGAATTAGATGATGATGGTAATGTTTTATTGAAATTTAACAATGGTGCAAATGGGGTATTAATCGCTTCTCAAATTGCAGCAGGTGAAGAAAATGCACTAAGCATACGTGTATATGGCGAATTAGGTGGACTAGAATGGCACCAAATGGAACCCAATTCTTTAATCTTAAAATGGTCAGATGCCCCTAGTCAAGTTTATAGAACTGGTATGCCTTATAATTGCGAAAAATCAAAGTTAAATTCCAGAACACCCGCAGGTCACCCCGAAGGATATATAGAAGCATTTGCAAATATTTATAGGAATTTTAGTGTTAGCCTAAATAATTATTTAGACTACCCTAATAATGAAAGAGTTAATAATTTCCCATCAATTGAAGAAGGATTAAGAGGAATGGCTTTTATAGAAAATGTTATTGCTTCAGGAAAATCTTCAGAAAAGTGGTATAATTTTAAAATTTAACATGGAAACTATAAAAGGACCCGCTATATTTTTAGCTCAATTTATAGATGAAAAACCTCCGTTTAACACCTTAGATGGTATATGTAAATGGGCTGCCGACCTTGGATATAAAGGAATCCAAATGCCTACTTTAGATGCAAGGTTTATAGATTTAAAATTAGCTGCTGAGAGTAAAACTTATGCCGATGAACTGAAAGGCAAAATAAATAGTTATGGGCTACAAATAACAGAGCTTTCTACACACTTACAAGGACAATTGGTCGCTGTAAATCCAGCGTACGACAGTCTTTTCGATGCTTTTGCACCTGCAGAATTAAAAAACAATCCCACTGCAAGAACAGAATGGGCTATTCAGCAACTAAAGTATGCTGCAAAAGCATCATCCAATCTGGGTTTAAACGCTCATGCCACATTTAGTGGCTCATTATTATGGCATACTTTTCATCCATGGCCACAACGACCAGCTGGTTTAGTTGAAGAAGGTTTTACTGAATTGGCAAAAAGATGGACGCCTATTTTAAATGAGTTCGACAAATTTGGTGTTGATCTTTGCTATGAAATTCATCCAGGAGAAGATCTCTTCGATGGTACTACTTATGAGTTATTCTTAGACAAAGTAAATCAACATCCTCGAGCATGTTTATTGTACGATCCTTCACATTTTGTAATTCAACAATTAGACTATATACAGTATATAGATTTTTTTCATGAAAGAATTAAAGCATTTCATGTTAAAGATGCAGAGTTTAATTCAACAGGCAAACAAGGAACTTTTGGTGGTTACCAAGATTGGTCAAATAGAGCTGGTAGATATCGCTCGCCTGGAGACGGACAAGTTGATTTCAAAAAAATATTCAGTAAACTTACACAATACAACTTTAAAGGTTGGGCGGTAATGGAATGGGAATGTTGTATAAAAGATGCAGAAACAGGCGCAAAAGAAGGCGCAGAGTTTATCAAAAAACATATAATTCCAGTTGCGACAAAAGCATTTGATGATTTTGCAGCAGCTAAAGGAGACAAAAACTTAAATAAAAATATATTAGGATTAAAATGAAAAAATCAATTACGATAGTTTGTACAGCTGCTTTATTTATGTTGGCTTGTGGCGGTGGAGAAGAAAAATCTACTATTCCGGAACCAACTTCAACAGTTAACACATCTAATTCTAGTTCAGAAATGCACCCAGGGCAAAAATTAATTGCTAAATCTGATTGTATTGGCTGTCATTCTGTTGAGAACAAATTAATTGGACCTTCCTATCAAGACATTGCTGCCAAATATGCTGCATCAGACATTGATATGCTATCTGAGAGAATTATAAATGGTAGCAAAGGTGTATGGGGAACAGTACCTATGACTCCTCATCCAAATATTACGAGCGAAGAATCTAAAGAAATGGTTAAATATATACTGACTTTAAAAAAGTAGAATCATGAAGGAAACTAATAAGCCTGCCCCTTCTGGCAGAAGAGAATTTATCAAAAATGCGACTATCGCGGCAGCATCATTTATGATCGTTCCACGATATGTTCTTGGAGGTCCTGGATTTTTAGCACCCAGCGACAGATTAATTATAGCAGGAGTGGGTGTAGGTGGAAAAGGTCAATCAGATATTGCAAGTTTTTATGCATCTGGCAAAGCCGATATTGGTTTCCTGTGTGACGTTGATACCCGAAGAGCAGCAAATAGTGTTAAAGCATTTCCAAAAGCTAAATTTTATAAAGATTGGCGCGAAATGTATGACAAAGAACATAAGAATTTCGACGCCGTTTCTGTTTCAACACCAGACCATAACCACGCAGTTCAAGCACTTGGAGCTATGCAATTAGGTAAACATGTTTATGTTCAAAAACCCTTAACGCATGATATTTATGAAGCAAGAATTTTAACCGCAGCAGCTGATAAATATAAAGTGGTTACTCAAATGGGTAATCAAGGTGCTTCTAATGATGGGCCAAGGTTGATGAAAGAGTGGTATGACGCCGGATTAATAGGTGATGTGCATACTGTTTATGCATGGACAGACAGACCTGTTTGGCCACAAGGTATTCCATGGTCAACAAATAAAGCAGAAGTTCCAAAAGAACTAGATTGGGATTTATGGTTAGGAACTGCACCTTATAAAGATTATGTAGACAAATTAGTGCCATTTAATTGGCGAGGTTGGTGGGATTACGGGACTGGGGCTTTAGGCGATATGGGTTGTCATTTATTAGAAGCGCCGTTCAGTGTGCTTAATTTAAAATATGCAACAGAAGTTGAAGCCAGCGTTGGTTCTGTATATGTAGATGAATTTAAACGCGGATATTTCCCTGATAGTTGCCCGCCTTCTAGTCACGTTATTCTAAAATTCCCTAAAACAAATAAAACTCAAGGTGATATTAAAGTTCATTGGATGGATGGAGGAATTCAACCTGAACGTCCAGCAGAATTAGAGGCTGATGAAGTATTTGGTGATGGTGGTAACGGAACACTTTTTATTGGTACCAAAGGAAAAATGATGGCCAGTACTTATAGTGCAAACCCAAGATTATTACCACTTTCTAAAAATGCATCTATAAATGTTCCACAAAAATTCGCACGCGTTAAAGATCAATCAAATGGGCATTATAGACAATGGGTAGAAGCATGTATTGCTGGTTATGGAAAACATGAATTAAGTTCACCATTCTCAATTGCTGGTCCACTTACAGAAGCTTTATTGATGGCTAACCTAGCTATTAGAGGAGCTGATGTTCAAAGAGTTGGAGCCGATGGGAAAATCTCTTATCCTGGTCGATATAAAAAATTATTGTGGGATAACGACAATATGAGAGTAACTAATTTAGATGAAGTAAATCAATTTGTAAAAAGAACCTATCGTAATGGATATACTTTAGGCGTTTAATTTAAAGTTATGTTTAAAAAAATATTTAGTGTTTGTGCTTTAATGGCTCTTTCATATTCGGCTTTTTCGCAAAGCGGATGGGTAAAATTATTTGATGGAAAAACTACCAATGGATGGCATACTTATGGAAAATCTCATGCCACCAAAGGATGGAAGGCAGAAAACGGTGTACTAAGATTCGACCCTAAAGAAAAGGATGGCGGAGATATTGTTACGGATAAAGAATACAGCAATTTTCATTTAAAACTAGAATGGAAAGTTTCTCCAAAAGCCAATAGTGGTATTATATTTTATGTTCATGAAGACCCTAAAAAATATGGAGCAACTTATAGTACAGGTCCAGAGATGCAAATTTTAGATAATGATGGCCATGCAGATGGAAAAATTACTAAGCATAGAGCGGGCGACTTATACGATTTAGTTCAAAGTTCTTCGGAACCAGTTAAGCCGGTTGGCGAATGGAACAAAGTAGAAATTATTAGCAATAAAGGAAATTTGGAGTTTAAGATGAATGGAAAATCTATTGTAAAAACTACGCTTTGGGACGATAACTGGAAAAAATTATTAGACGGAAGCAAATTCGCTAAATGGTCTGGTTTTGGAACTTTTAAATCAGGTAAAATTGCACTTCAAGATCATGGCGATGAAGTCTGGTTCAGGAATATCCAAATAAAAGAACTATAAACCAACTAAACCTAAACCAACTAAACTAAACTGTATGAATTCGAGTATTCGTTTCAAACTATCCTTTATGATGTTCCTTGAATTTTTTATTTGGGGAGCATGGTTTGTAACATTGGGAACTTTTTTATCTACCAATTTATCAGCCACCGGCTCACAAACCGCATCTGTTTTTTCAACCCAATCTTGGGGAGCTATTATTGCTCCATTTATTATTGGATTAATCGCAGACAGATATTTTAATGCAGAAAAAATCTTAGGTGTTTTACATTTAATTGGCGCATTCTTAATGTATCAAATGTACAATGCTACTGATATTTCTATGTTTTATCCATACGTATTAGCCTATATGATTTTATATATGCCAACACTTGCCTTAGTAAATTCAGTTTCTTTTAATCAAATGAATGACCCTGAAAAAGATTTTTCATCTATTAGAATATGGGGAACTTTAGGATGGATTGCAGCAGGTCTATTAATTAGTTTTTACTTTCATTGGGATGCCCAAGCATCAGCAGAAGTTGGATTGTTAAAAAACACTTTTGCTATGGCAGGTATTGCGTCCTTAGCACTTGGATTATTTAGTTTTATCCTCCCTAAAACACCACCAAAGGTGTCGAAAGAAGAAGCTGTTAGCATTGGTGGATTATTAGGTTTTGATGCCTTAAAATTACTTAAGGATAAAAATTTCTTATTATTCTTCGTGAGTTCTGTTCTTATTTGTATCCCATTAGCATTTTACTATCAAAATGCCAATCTATTTTTATCATCAATAGGAATGGAAAACGCTACTGGAAAAATGACAATCGGTCAAGCTTCAGAGGTTTTATTCCTACTTTTTCTCCCTCTATTTTTTAAACGTTTTGGGTTTAAAAAAACAATCTTAGTAGGCATGTTAGCCTGGGCAGTAAGATATATGCTATTTGCATATGGGAATGCAGGAGATTTAAGCATTATGCTGATTTTAGGTATTGCATTACACGGTATTTGCTATGATTTCTTCTTTGTTTCAGGACAAATTTATACCAATAGTATGGCTGGTGAGAAGTACAAAAGCGCTGCTCAAGGCTTAATTACACTAGCAACTTATGGCGTGGGTATGTTAATTGGTTTCGAAGTTGCAGGATTTATAACAGATAATTATAAACTTGTAGATGGATCAACAAATTGGCAAATGGTGTGGACAGTTCCAGCCGGTATAGCTTTTGCAGTATTCTTATTATTTGCATTAAGTTTTTCAGATAAAAAAATCACTAAATCTAATATAAATGACTAAAGTTGATAGACGTAATGCACTAAAAACCATTATAACTGGGACAGCAGTCGCAGGATTTTCTGGCGTAATTTCTGCGCCATTAGAAAGTTTTGCGGCCGATAGCTCAACTACTAGAAAAGGGAATATAAACCATTCTGTTTGTAGATGGTGTTTTAGCAGTCTTACAGTTGAGGAACTTTGTATAGAAGCTAAAAAAATAGGCATAACAGCAATAGATTTGGTTGGTCCGGAAGATTGGCCTATTCTGAAAAAACATGGCTTAGATTCTTCACTTTGCAATGGTGCTGAAATTAATTTAGTGGATGGGTGGAACGATCCTAAATTTCATCCAACACTAATTAAGAATTATGCTGAAATGATACCCAAAGTTGCAGAAGCAGGCTACAAAAGTTTAATTTGCTTTAGTGGAAATAAACGAGGAAAAACAGACGAAGAGGGTTGGAATAATTGTGCTGAAGGATTAAAAAAAGTAATCCCAATAGCAGAAAAATATGGCGTAACACTCGTTATGGAACTATTAAATAGTAAAGTAGACCATAAAGATTATCAATGTGACACTTCTGCTTGGGGAGTAGAATTGTGCAAACGTGTGGGTTCGGAAAACTTTAAGCTATTATATGACATTTATCATATGCAAATAGATGAAGGAAATGTAATCGCTAATATTAGAAAACACCATATGTATTTTGCCCATTACCATACAGCTGGAGTTCCTGGAAGAAATGAAATTGGAGACCAACAAGAACTTTATTATCCAGCCATTATGCGTGCCATTTTTGCAACAGGATTTAAAGGATATGTTGCCCAAGAATTTATTCCAAAAGAGGCAAACAAAATTGCTTCTTTAAAGAAGGCAATAGAAATATGTGACATCTAAGATTATGCACAGAAGAAGTTTCATAAAAAATGTATCGCTTTTAAGTGCCGGAATGGTATCATTACCCTTTTGGGCTAAAGCTGCTCCAAAAAACATGGTTGGCTTACAATTATACACCGTAAGGGATGTAATTGGAAAGGATATTAAAAATATTATTGCCAAAGCAAGCCAAATTGGATATAGAGTTGTTGAAACTTTTGATTATAGTCCAAACAATAAGTTTTTCGGACTAACTGCAAAAGAATTTTCTACACTTTTAAAGGATTATGGCATGATTGCCCCAAGTAATCATTTAGGTGTAGATACACTTTTTAAAAATGGTTCATTAACAGAAATAGAACGCTTTATTGAAGCTAGTGCTGATCTAAAAAGCACCTATATCACTATCCCTTATTTAGATTATAGGTATAGAAAGACAGCTGATGATTATAAACGACATGCCAATACTTTTAACAAAGCTGGCGAACTTTGTAATAAAGCTGGAATGAAGTTGGCCTACCATAACCATGAATTTGAATTCAAAAAGTTTGGCGACTTATCTGGTTTAGAAATTTTACTTTCAGAAACAGACCCCAACTTAATGCATTTTGAACTAGATATTTATTGGGCAGCAAGATCTAATGTAAATCCAATTGGTTTTATCAGAAAACATAAAGGAAGATTTCCACTTTGGCATGTTAAAGATATGTCTAAAACCAACATAGACCACAACACCGAAATTGGTAATGGAACTATAGATTTTGTTTCACTTTTTAAAGAAGCGAAAAATTCTGGATTAAAACATGCCTTTGTAGAACAAGAAACCAATTATGTTCCTGACCCAATGGGTTCTATAAAAACTAGCTTAGATTATTTAAAAAAGATAGTTTAGTCCAGAAACATAGTATCATCCTCGTCAGTTAGGCTTAACTGAATACTATCTGAGCCAGCAATTCCTTCTACTGAACCTCTAATATGAGCGGCATTTAACAATACCTTTTCAAGTTGCTTTTCTCTCGATTTCCATAACCTTTCCATAGCATCTCGCTCTTTTTGGATGGACAATTTCATACTCATAAATCCTTCACGAATTGCTTTCCATTGTTCAGAAAACTCATTACTTGTAAGGTAATCATAAAGCATGTGCATTTTATCGCCTTTATTTTCTTGAGATTTTGTAGCATTATAAAGTTTAATAATCCCTTCTCTAAGCATATAAGAAACTGCTTTTACCTCTTCAAATGAACAAATCCAAACACCATCCTTTTCCCCAAAACAATCCATCCCTTTCGGATAACATTTAGAAACTATAACGGCAACATCAGCTCCACGAGCGCGCATATCTTTTTTTAACTTTTCTATCCACTCATTAGAAAATTCCTTGGTACGCTTACTCTCATATATAATTACCCCGCAATCTACCCCAAATTGGTTTCTAACATGGTGTGTACAATCTGCCCCCCTAACGCCCTTTTCAACCTCCGAAATCTGATCGTACGGAAATGTATTTCTCAATAAATCTTCCAAAATTAACTCCTGAACTTCACCCTGCAATTGCATAGAACCCTGTTCAGCCTTGCGTCTCATTTCATCAGCTAACTTCTTTTGATCTTCTAATTGCTTTTTTAATTCAGCTAATTGTAATTGGTGAACCGTCTCCTTTTGATTATTTTTCTCGGCTTCTTGCTTTAAAATTTGCTCCTTTATTTGCTCCGATTGCTCTAATAATTTTCGTTGCAACTGAAGTTCTAATTCAGACTCTTTATTTTTAAGTTCTTGTTCTTTCTTTAAAAACTCAATTTCCTTCTCTCGAGCCAATTTTAACTTTTCCTGATTATCCGAATTGTTTTGTTCAAGCAGTTTTAATTTTTGCTCATAATCTAAAGCAATATTCTTTCTAATATTCTCTTCAATGGTTTTCTGTAATGCCTCCTTTTCGGCAGCCAATTTCACATTAAACTCTGTTTCCTGCTGCTTTCTAATTAAATCAAACTGCGCTTCTTTTTGTTTAAACTCTTCTTCCTTTTTTTTGGTAAACTCTACCATTTTATCGCGAAGTTCTCGTTTATAATCTTCGGCCATAACTTCCTCAATAGGAAATACATGATTGCAATTTGGGCACTTAATTTCTGTAGACATCAATTTTATTTTAAACCTTCGTTAGAGGGTATTAAAGTTAATGATTATAAAGGAGACCTAAAAATGGTTAGTATTTAAGGAACAAATAGCTTATAAATGATATAGCACAAAATTGCGCCAACAACAGCTATTAATAATCCGTTGGTTCTTTTTTTCTTGATAAATAATATTAAGATTAATCCTGAAAGCGACACCAAAGTCATCATGATAGCCGAAATATCTATTAAAACTGCCCAGTTCTTCCCACTGTCTCTACCTTTGTGGAGATCGTTCAAAACTGCAACAAATCCACTTTTAATTTCTGTTATAGAATAAACCCCATCTTCCCTACTGATATAAGCATCAGCAGAATAGCCTGGTCCCTTAAATGAAACTGAACATTCATATTCAGTTATTCTAAATTCACTTAAAGCGCCTTTTATTTTCTCCTTGTTTCTTAAATGTTCTACTATTTCAAGTTTAGAAATTTTGCTGGTATCAATATTATTTACCCAGTTTACATTTAAGTTGCCTTTAATTTCGTTAGTTGATTGCTGATCAGCAAACCAATCTGGATGATTTAAGGTTAATCCAGTAACTGCAAAAAATAGTAGCACTGCGAAACTTATCATCGACAAATAAATGTGTAACCATCTAGATGATGTTGCAGTAATTCGCCTTAGCTTAGATTTCTCCTTACTCTTATTTTGAAGGTTTCCTCTATTATTTGGTTTTCTTTCTGTATTCAATTGATGCTGAAGCTACCTCCTCATTTGGTGAGAAAGTATAGGTTTGAGGTTTATTATTTAATGTGATTTTTTTTGAAATTATTTGATAAGTACCATGCTCTCTAACAACTTCAATATTTATGGTATAGGTACCGTTTTTAACTGGCTTTTTCTGATCGTCAGTTCCATCCCATTTTAAGGTATATTTCCCAGGTGCTCTAGTTGCACTTGTTGTACTTTGAACCGGACCTCCAGGTAGTTTATACTCTGCTCCATAAGCTCTATACCAATTTTTTAAATCTGCCAACCATTTATCTTTATTGTACCAAACGGCGATATTTTTTACAGGATGCTTATCTTCATCCTCAACCCAGACCGCAACAAATGGTCGATAAACACGTTGCGCTTTTATTAATGCCAACTCAAAATTAATAATTGTCTCAAAATTTGAGTTATTTAATTCCCTTTCCATCCCACTTTTAGAAATTTCCAATTTATTCATTTCTAAATCCTTCCAACCATTACTAAAGCTATATTTTCCGAATTTATCTACAATTAAATACTCCACATTTGGAAAATTCTTTGCTAACGCCATAGATTCATTTACATCCAACACATTAAAAGCAGTGGCTAATGCCCCAGCTGTTGTTGCATCATCTGCAATTACGGTAGCACTTGCAACAGAACTTGCAGGTTGTGCTGTTCTTGGGTCAATTATATGTGAATACCAATTATTTTGAATCTTAAATCCCCTTCTATAATTTCCACTTGTTGCAATGGCTTTATCCTTAATTCTCAATACAGTTAATGCATCATCATTTTCAGCATCTGCAAAAGGATTGCTAATACCTATTAACTCGTTCATATTCCCCCTTACAACTATATCCCCTCCAATATTAATAATTACTCCATCAACCCCTTCAACTTTTAATGCAGCTTGTGCAGCTTTGTTAATTATATAACTTTTCACAAATGAATTAAGTGCAATGGGTGTCGTAGTTAAATGAGTAGCAGATTGATTAGCTTTATTTAAAGACCAATGTAATGCAGTAACTTTATTTACAGCCTCTTTTAATTCAGAAGTTTGCGGTAACTGATTTGAAATTGATGCCGCTTTCCAAATTTTAGAAATAGTTTCTGCAGCTGGATTTAAAGCCCCATTAGTGGTATTTTGCCATTTATTGAATAGCTCTAATACTTCAAATAATTCTGTAGATATATTTACAGGAGTTTTAAATGTTTGCTCAAATAATTTAAACTCACTTGTCTGATCGTAACTACTTAGAATTTTATTTAATCTGTCAATTTCTATTAATGCCGCCTTTTCAGATTTTTCTGCAATCTTATCATTTATTGACTGAATCTTTATTTCTAAAGAAGTTCCTAAAACATTTTCATAATTGCTTGTATAAATTTTTGTCTTTCTTGCTGATCCAAAAGATGAAAGAGTAAGAATTATAAGGAAAAAACAAGCTCCTTGAGCAATATAGTTTTTCATAGCTTTAATTATTTAGTACAAATAGACAACTTATTTAGAATTAATCCAAATAATTTTTTAAAACAAATTAAAAAGAAATATGTTACCTCAGCAATTAATAATTAGTTTTCTAACTTTAACTTGAATTTAAAATTCAATTCCATAAAATTATAAATACAATTTATGGAATATTAAAATTAAGAACATCTATTTATTAAACACATTAACTACAAAGTATGAAAAAAATATTTTTAATATTACTAACTGCATTTATTAGCGTGCAGGGTATGGCACAGCAACAAGCAGATTTAAGAAGAAAAATTTCAGTAAGTGGAAGTTCAGAATTAGAACTAACGCCGAACATAATATATGTTAATATTTCTTTAAGAGAATACTTTAAAGACAATAACAACAAGAAGAAAGTTGAGATTACTGAGCTAGAGACACAACTTTACAACGCCATATTAAAAGCTGGAATTCCAAAAGAAAATCTAACCATTAGCAATTTAAGTAGCTGGAATTATTTTAATAACAACAAGACTAAAAACCCAGATTTTTTAGCGAGTAAACAATATAGATTAAAGCTAAATGACCTATATAAATACAATGAAATCTTAGATGGTATTGATGCAAAAGGAATTCAAAACACTTATATAGAAAGTTATGACCATAGCAACATTCAAGAAATTAAAAAGGACTTACAGATAAAGGCTCTAAAAGATGCACAAGCTAAAGCGAAAGCATTATTAGAGGCTATTGGAAGTAAATTAGGTGATCCATTAGATATTCAGGAACAGGTAAACTATTATGGCAACGACTTTAAAACAATGGCTGTAGCTTCAACTGCAAGAGCTTCCGAGGCCGTAACTTTAGAAGCGCCAGAAATTGAAGTAAAAAAAATAACCTTGAAATTTACGATGAATGTGATTTTCGAAATCAAATAAAGAAATTAAAAAACAAGAAAATGCCCTTGGGAAAAACAATCTCAAGGGCATTGTTGTTATAGGCTTATAAATTAAACATTATGAGAAAATTCATTTACGCATTCACATTGGTTTCAGCATTAATTTTCAGTATAACACCTGCAATAGCTAGTGATAAGAAAGCAAACAAACCTACTGAACTTACTGCAGAACAAAAGGTAAAATTAGATAAGATAGTTAATAGAGTTGAAGAAATCCGAAACATGGATAAATCTAATTTAACTAAGGAAGAAAGAAAAGCCTTAAGATCTGAACTAAAAGATTTAAAGGAACAAGCAAGAGATATTAGCGATGGTATTTATCTATCTTTTGCTGCAATTATCATTATAATATTATTGCTAATTCTGATATTATAGCCATCCAAAAAAATAGAACTTAAATACTATAAAAAAGGCCTCTTAACAATAAAAGGCCTTTTTCATTTTCCTAATTTATAATATCGAAACCTGTATAAGGTCTAAGCACTTCAGGAATTACAATTCCTTCTGGCGTTTGATAATTTTCTAATAACGAAGCTACAATTCTTGGTAGCGCTAATGCACTTCCGTTTAAAGTATGGGCCAATTGTGCCTTACCTTCTTTACCCTTAAATCGAAGTTTTAATCTATTACTTTGAAAAGTTTCGAAGTTCGAAACTGAAGATACTTCCAACCAACGTTGTTGAGCTCCACTCCATACTTCCATATCATAGGTCATAGCAGAAGTAAATCCCATATCACCACCACATAAACGTAATACTCTAAAATGCAGACCTAAATTTTCTAACAAACCCTGCACATAATTACTCATATCTTCTAAAACCTCATAAGATTTTTCAGGATGTACTATTTGTACCAATTCTACTTTATCAAACTGATGCAATCTATTTAATCCTCTAACATGAGCTCCATAAGACCCGGCTTCTCTTCTAAAGCATGGCGTATAAGCTGTGTTTTTTACAGGCAAATTTTCTTCTTTAATTATCTCATCTCTATATAAATTGGTAACTGGTACTTCGGCAGTAGGAATTAAATATAAATTATCTACTTGAGCATGATACATCTGTCCTTCTTTATCAGGTAACTGTCCAGTTCCAAAACCAGAAGCTTCGTTTACCATATGAGGAACTTGCATTTCTTTATATCCCGCAGCAGTTGCTTGATCTAAGAAATAATTAATTAAAGCTCTTTGTAACCTAGCGCCTTTTCCTTTGTAAACCGGGAAACCCGCTCCAGTAATTTTTACACCAAGTTCAAAATCTATAAGATCATATTTTGCAGCCAATTCCCAATGTGGTAATGCTTCAGCAGCCAAATTACTTGGCGAACCCACCACTTTTACAATCTCATTATCCTCAGCACTCGTTCCCGCTTTCACCAAGTGATGAGGTAAATTGGGTAACTGTACAACTAAGTCAAATAATTCTTTCTCTAATTTTTCAAGTTCTAAACCTAATTCTTGAATAGATTGTTTGTTGCGTGTAGTTTCTGCTTTCTTAACTTCTGCAGCTTCCTTTTGCCCTGTACGCATTAAATCTCCAATCTCCTTAGCTGATGCATTGGCAATTGCAGCTAAAGCATCTAAATCCGTTTGAACTTTTCTCCTCGACGAATCAATGGAAATTATAAGGTCAATAAGTTCGGGCTTATCAAAATTACGAATAGCCAAACGCTCTAAAACTTTCTCTTTGTTTTCGCGGATATAGTTAACTTGCAACATATAATTAAATTTTCACAAAGATACCTTAGTTATATGAAAAGAAAAAATGCTTAAATATTTAAAATTGATAAATTTTTAAGCTTTTTTAAGAATTTAATATGCAGTTTTAACCTAGAAATATTTGTAAAATTTAAAATGTCAGGAAAATTATATTTGATTCCTACTCCAATTGGGAATTTAGAAGATATTACTTTACGTGCAATTAGAATATTAAAAGAGGTTGATATTTTACTAGCTGAAGATACACGCACAAGTGGCTCTCTTCTAAAGCATTTAGAGATTGATAAAAAAGCATTTTCTCATCATCAACATAACGAACATAAAGCTACCCAGGAAATTATTAAATTTTTATTAGCTGGTAAATCCGTAGGCTTAATATCAGACGCTGGAACCCCAGCCATTTCAGACCCAGGTTTTTTCTTAGTAAGAGCAGCCATAAAAGAAGGTATTGATGTAGAATGTTTACCTGGTCCAACCGCCTTTGTTCCTGCCTTAGTAAATTCAGGATTACCTTCCGAAAGTTTTACTTTTGAAGGATTCTTACCTGTTAAAAAAGGGCGACAAACCTTATTAAAAAAATTAGCGACAGAAGAAAGAACAATGATCTTTTATGAAAGTCCACATCGGTTACTGAAAACTTTAGAAGATTTTGCTCAATATTTTGGTGAAGACCGACAAGGATCAGTTAGTAGAGAACTAACTAAACTTTTTGAAGAAACTGTTAGAGGAACAGTTGTTGAATTAAAATCACATTTCGAAAACAATACTTTAAAAGGAGAATTCGTAATTTGCATTGCTGGATTTATTCCTACTAAGGACAAAAAAAATAAAACATATAATGACATCGATTGATAATTTTTTATTGGACGACCAAGATCCAAAAACTGTTGAAAAAGTAATTCACAAATTAATGGATTTAATTACTACTGGTGAAGAAATCCAATATTTAGCGGTACAAAAAAAGCCTGCAGTAACTTTATTGCCAGACAGTATTGCAATAACTAATAAGAGAATATTTTATTGCAGTCCGGGTAATTTAGGGCTTACCATGAATTTCAAAGATATTAGCTGGAAAAATATTAAAGAAGTTTCTTTTAAAGAAGAGTTCTTTGGTTCAAAATTTATCTGCGTACCTACTCATGGTGAAAATATCGTCACAGAATATATTCCAAAAGTACAAGCTAGAAAGCTTCACCAGGCAGTAAATGAGCAATTAGAAAGATATAAAGAAGCACAAGACGCTTTAAAAAACCCAATTGTACAAGTAAATACGCAAGTAGAAGAGCCTATTCCTGTGGTAGAAGTTTCAATTGATTCTGTAATTGAAGAAGATGAAACAACAATAAAATTAAGAAAACTAAAAACTTTATTCGATAAGGGTTTAATAACTATTGATGAATATGAAGCTAAAAAAGCTGATATTTTAGATTCTTTATAATGTCTACAAAAAAACGTTATAGCTATGCTGGTTTAAGTTCCATCCTATTATTTCTAGCATGGCCTCCTTTTAATTGGTTATCTCCATTATTACTAGTAGCATTGGTCCCACTATTTATTGCATTAGACGATGTCGCAAAATCTAATGAACCTAAACCTACAAAGAGTATTTTTAGATTAACTTTTTTTACGTTCTTCGTATTTAATGTTTTAAGTGTTTATTGGATTTATAATGCTATAAATGCCTACAATACAGGTTTTGGAGGTTCTATTATTTCTTTATTTGTTTCTCTTATTCCTTATGCCCTAGGTCCTTTTCTCATTGCATCAGCATATTGGGTGAGTTATAAACTAAAACAATATTTCGTTAGGATTATAAGAGTTGGGATTTTTATAAGTTTAGTTATTTCTGCCGAATATTTACAACAGAGTTGGGATTTAGCCTTTCCTTGGATGACTTTAGGAAATGGATTTGCAGGATTCCATCAACTTGCACAATGGTACGAATACACAGGCGTTTACGGTGGAACAGTTTGGATTTTATTAAGTAATTTATTTCTTTGTTGGCTAATTATTACCATCAAAACTAAACAACAGCTTAATTATAAAAAATTAATCGGAGGTATTGCTTTCATAATTTTGCCAATTATATTTTCGTTAATAAAATATACAAACTATAAAGAATCCATTAATCCCTCTAATGTTGTAGTGGTACAACCAAATATAGATCCTTATGAAAAATTTGGTTCTTTAACAGCTTATGACCAATTAGAAACCTTAATAAAACTTTCGGACAGTGTAGCTCACAGCAATACTGAATATTTTATTTGGCCAGAAACTGCATTACCCAATTACGCCGATGAAGATCAAATAAGAAACAATCGAGAATTTATTAGGGCCCAAAATTTCTTATCAAAATATAAGAATGGAACACTTATTACAGGCGCCGAAACAATTAAATGGTACCCAAATGAGGCCACTCCTTCTGCAAAATATATTAAAGATATGGGCATGTATGTCGATAATTTTAATTCCGCAGTTCAGATTGAAAATTCTGCTGAGGTAGATATATATCATAAATCTAAATTAGTTCCTGGAGTAGAAAAACTACCATTCCCTACATTATTTGCATTTTTAAAACCCGTATTTGCTAAATTGGGAGGCTCAGTTGGTGGATGGGGCTGGCAAAATGAACCTTCCGTTTTTTATGCACAAAGTGGTATAGGTACTGTACCTGTAATTTGTTATGAGAGTTTATGGGGAAATTGGATTGGACAATCCGTTAGAAATGGAGCACAATTTATCACCATAATTACAAACGATGGATGGTGGGGGAATACTTCTGGTAAGGATCAACACCTTCTTTATGCTAAACTTAGGGCAATAGAAATGCGTAGAGCTGTAGTAAGATCTGCTAATACAGGTATTTCAGCAATTATTGACCAGCGAGGAGATATAACCCATCATACAGAATGGTGGAAAAGAGAGGCTATTAATGCTGATATAAACCTCAATAATGAAATTACATTTTACGCTAAAAATGGCGATATAATCCCTGGAATTGGAATACTATTTACATTTTTAGGCTTAATTATTGGAATATTTAAACATTTTAAACGCAAATATTCTACTCATTAATTCTAAATGTACTTACTTACAATAGGTACCCTTCTACCCATACCATAGGCTTTAGGGGAAACTCTTAAAATTGGTGGCGCTTGAAATCTTTTGAATTCAGCAATGTTCACCAATTTTAAGATTCTAGCTACCAAATCTTTATCAAAACCCATTTCAATAAGCTGCTTTCTATCCTTTTTATGCTCAATATGAGCCATCAATAGTTTATCTAACAAATCGTATTCTGGGAGGGAATCAGAATCTTTTTGATCAGGTCTAAGTTCAGCAGATGGTGGTTTAACGATTGTATTTATTGGAATAATTTCACGATCCCTATTGATGTACTTTGCTAATTCAAACACCTGGGTTTTATATACATCTCCAATTACACCCATCGCACCGCACATATCTCCATACAATGTTCCATAACCAACAGAAACTTCACTTTTATTAGAGGTATTTAAGAGAATATATCCAAACTTATTGGACAAGGCCATCAATATAATTCCTCTACATCGAGCTTGAATATTTTCTTCTGTTAAATTAGGCGCTAAACCTCTGAAACTATCAGCTAACGATATTTCAAATGCCTCAGAGGCTTTCTCAATTGGAATAATTTGATGTAAACAACCCAAATTCTGAACTAAATCTATAGCATCTTTAATTGAATGATCAGAAGAATATTTAGAAGGCATTAAAATGGCATGTACATGCTCAGGCCCTAGAGCTTCTGCTGCTAATGCACAGACTATAGCTGAGTCTATTCCACCAGACAACCCTAAAACTGCCTTTTTAAAACCAGATTTACTAAAATAATCCTGAATACCTACAATTAATGCTTTATGAATTTGCGAAATATCTGATTCAGCAATAATTTGCGGAGGAAATGTAGCTGAAATTTCTAATTCTTCTACATCAAAAACACCCAAAGCTTCTTTAAAATACGGCATCTCAGCCATTATTGCTCCATCATTATTAAACACTAATGAGCCTCCATCAAATACTATTTCGGTTTGGGCACCTACTGCATTCACATAGAATAAAGGTAAATTATACTTTTTACAGTTATCACTTAATATTGATTTACGTTCTTCATCATGGCAGTAGGAAAAAGGAGAAGCAGCTATATTTATCATTAAGTCTGGAGATTCCTTAATTAAGGTATCCATCGGACAAGATACATACATCGGATTATCATTAATATTCCATAAATCCTCGCAAATAGTAAGTGCAATTTTTTTGCCTTTAAACTCAATACATTTAAAAGTTTCTCCAGGTTCAAAATAACGATACTCGTCGAAAACATCATAAGTAGGCAATAATGCCTTTTTTACGGTCGCTTTTATTTTTTTATTCTCAATAAAATGGGCAACATTATAGAAATCCTTCCCATCTAATACTTCGTTTTTTATGGGCATACCAATAATGCAAGCAATTGAATCGCAATGCTCAGCTATTGTTGATAAAGCATGCTCACATGCTTCCATAAATGAACTATAATCTAGTAAATCTTGTGGCGAATATCCACAAATAGAAAGCTCACTAAAAACTACTAAATCAGCTCCTTCAGCTTTTGCTTGCTGCAAATAAGAAATATTTTTTTGTGTATTTAATTCGAAGTTACCAATGTGATAGTTTAATTGGGCTAGTGCTATTTTCATACCTAATAGATTAAAATTCTCTAAAAACTTAATATAATCAAAACAAATATCTTTCTAAAACATGAAGGATTAACCTATTTTATTTAACTTTCCAATATGTATTAAGTTTATAAATTATGCTGCAAACTTAATTTTTTTTAATTGGATTTACTTAAATGGAGATTAAAGAACAAAAGAAAATAAAAATTGGAATTGTTTTATCTGGCGGGGGAATACGTGGGGTGGCTCATTTAGGTGTATTAAAAGCTTTCAATAATGCAGGTATATTTTTCGATTATGTAAGCGGTGCAAGTGCAGGATCTATTGCAGGTGCCTTTTATGCAGGTGGTATTGACCCTGAAGATGGATTAAAAATATTTGCAAAAACTAAACTTTGGAAATTTATTAGGCCAGCATTAGGATCGCTTGGTTTAATAAATATAGAAAGAACAGCAAATATTTTTAAAGATTATTTCCCTGAAGATCGAATTGAAAAACTAAAAATCCCATTAATTATAACCGCTGTGAATTTTAGTGCGGGCAAAATTGTTTATTTTGAAAAGGGACCTTTAATACAATCAGTTTTAGCTTCTAGCTGTATTCCTGGGATATTTAAACCAATAAATATCAATAATGAAATGTATGTAGATGGGGGTGTACTAAATAACTTCCCTGTTGAACCATTGATTAATAAATGTGATTTCATTATAGGTTCTAGCTGTAATCACTTAAACGCCGTTGAAAAAATATCAGGTATCACCAATTTATTGATTAGAGCTGCAACCATGTCGATTAATCATGATATGGAACAAAAAGCAACTTTGTGTGATGTACTTATTGAACCTAAAGGATTAGGCGAAATCCACACGTTTGATCTGAAAAAGGCAGAAACTGTTTATTGGTTAGCTTATGAAGAAACACTAAAGACCATTCAGCAGAATGAAAAACTTCAGGATTTGATAAAAAAACTAAAAGCTGAATAAATCAGCTTTTAGTTTTCTAAAGGGACCAATTCACTGTTTATTAAGACAGGAATTACAGTACAAATATTTGATTGTAAACAAAATTGTACATCCTTTTCAATATTTAATTGCTCTAATCTAGAGCTATGAGACGATTTATGAAGATAACCTCTTAAATCCTGCTTAGCTGTTAAATATAAATCTTCAGCAGCTACAGAAGCATCATCAAAATGAGAAAAATCATTTTTTAATCTATTCACTACTGCTCCTGCAAATAACGAATCTTCAAGATTAAATTTATCCTTCCATCCAGCACAAAGTAACAATACATTCTTTTGCTGAAGTATTAGCCACTGACTTAAGCTCTCTAAATTTAAAAACGAACCAACTACTACTTTAAAAGCTCTTTCTTGGGCAAGCATTAAAGCTTTAGTACCATTAGTAGTTGTTAATACAATTGTTTTTCCATTAACTTTTTCTGTCGTATAAGAAAAAGGTGAATTACCGAAATCAAAACCCTCTACTACTTCACCATTACGTTCTGCAGCCAATAAATAATCTGAGTTTTTATAATCATTGCAATCCTCCACATCCATAACAGGGATTATAGCTTTAGCTCCATTCTGCAAACCGTATGTCATTGAAGATGTAGCTCTTAGAATATCTATAACCACTACAATACTATCCTCAATTGCATACAAATCCAACAAAGCAGGCGTAAAACAAACTTCAATTTTTTGCATAAAAGAGTTTATTTAACCTATTTAAATGGAAATTTTACGACGCTAGCTTTAATTTTCGAATCTCTAATTAGAATGAATATTTCATTTCCTTCCTTTGCAAAAGAAGATTCAACATAACCCATACCAATCGCTTTTTGTAGAGATGGAGACTGAGTTCCAGAAGTAACGACACCTATTTCAACTCCATTTTGATCCACAATTTTATAACCGTGACGAGGAATACCTCTCTCAATCATTTCGAAACCAATTAACTTACGTTTCACACCAGCTTCCTTTTCGGCTAATAAAGCTTCAGAATTAGTAAATTTCTTAGTGAATTTAGTAATCCAACCTAAACCTGCTTCCAATGGCGAAGTTGTATCATCAATATCATTTCCGTATAAACAAAATCCCATTTCTAAGCGCAAAGTATCTCTTGCACCTAATCCAATAGGTTTAATACCAAATTCTTTTCCTGCTTCAAAAACAGCATTCCAAATAGTTTCTGCATGTCCGTTCTCGAAATAAATTTCAAAACCACCTGCTCCTGTATATCCTGTAGCCGAGATTAAAACATTATCTATGCCAGCAAATTTTCCTTTTTTAAAGCTATAATATTCCATATTAGCCAAATCAATATCGGTTAAACTTTGTAAAGCTTTAGTCGAATTTGGCCCCTGAATAGCTAATAAACTAGTTTGATCAGAAATATTTTTCATTTCAACCCCTTCTGTGTTGAATTTAGAAATCCAATTCCAATCTTTTTCAATATTACTTGCATTTACAACCAACATATATGTTAGTTCATCTATACGATAGATTAATAAATCATCAACAATACCACCATTTTCATTTGGCAAGCAAGAGTATTGAATTTTACCATCATAAAGCTTAGAAGCATCATTACTACAAACACGTTGTATTAAATCTAAAGCTTTAGGCCCCTTCAAAATAAACTCACCCATGTGGCTTACGTCGAAAACCCCGACACTGTTTCTAACCGTAGCGTGTTCAGCGTTAATTCCTTCGTATTGTACTGGCATATTATAACCAGCAAAAGGCACCATTTTCGCGCCTAATTCTATATGTTTAGATGTTAATGCAGTATTCTTCATTGATATTAATTTAATGGGTAAAAGTAATAAAAATACCACCAATATTGATGGTGTTATTTGCTAAATAAATCCAGTTGTGGATCTATTACTCTAAATGTTCTTCTATGATGAGGTGTAAATCCAAATTTTAAGGTTGCAGTTCTATGTTTAGCTGTGGCATACCCCTTATTTTTATCCCAAGCATAATCGGGATATTCTAGAGATAGTTTTTCCATATAATCATCTCTATAGGTTTTAGCTAGAATTGAAGCTGCCGCTATATTTAGAAACTTCCCATCTCCTTTAACTATACAAGTATGAGGAACATCCTGATAAGGTTTAAATCTATTACCATCTATTACTAAATATTTCGGTCTAATATTTAATTCATTGATGGCCTTATGCATAGCTAAGTAAGATGCATTTAAAATATTTATCCTGTCTATTTCCTCGTTGTCTACTGAGGCTACAGCCCATGAAATAGCTTCCTGCTCTATTTTCTCCCTTAAATAATTCCGTTGTTTTATAGAAACTTGTTTTGAATCATTTAAAATATCACAAGTAAAATTTTTAGGTAAAATAACTGCTGCTGCGAAAACCGGACCTACCAAACAACCTCTTCCTGCTTCATCACATCCAGCTTCTATAAGTTCTTGTTGATAACAATTTAAAAGCATGCTCAAATTTAAAAATTATAAACCTTAATTAACCGTTCTCCCTTTCCATTCATATTTACCTATATTACCTGCAATACCAATAAAAATTAAATAAAACACATGTAAAATACTTAATAAAGGGGTTAAAATTAAAAGCTTAGTCCTATTTGCAAACATGGCTAATTGCGTATAAAAGTATAATTCAGCGGCTATTTTAAGGCCAATTTGAGCCAAAAAGAGACTCAGGAAATTACCATATAAAAGCGTTATTATAAATAACAATAAGAGACTCAAATTAAACAACCACATCCATACCCCTAAAAAAATTATGCGTTTATCTTTATAACTAGTGCTCTTTGAAGCCCAACGTTTCCTTTGAGCTATAAAACCTAATAAAGTTGGAACGGGATTCGTATAAACAATGGCATCAATTGATTTTAAAAATCCTATACCATTTGGATATCTTTTCGCTACTTTATGTAATAACAACTCATCATCTCCAGATGCTTTATTGTCGATACCTGCAAAACCACCAACCTCATTAAAAGTAGCTTTATTGTACAATAAATTTGCACCATTACAAGTTATTGGTCGTTTATTTCCAATTCTACTTGCTCCCATACCAATTAAAAACAAAAACTCTAAAGATTGTAAACGCTCAAAAAGTGTTCTTTCTTGATGATAAACTACTGGCCCTGAAATCATCTTAAATGAATTTTGTTCATAATAATCAACCATAGTTCTAAGCCAATCTGCTTTCATTACACAATCGGCGTCGGTTGTAATAATCACCTCTCCTTTAGCATTTTTAATTGCCTGGGCTATTGCAGATTTCTTATAGGAATTAATAGTAGTAGGGTCCAAAAAATTTATTAAAGTAATAAACGGAAAATATTGTTCTACAATTTTTGCTGTATTATCTTCAGAATGATCATTTATCACAATCACTTCCATTAAATTTTTGGGGTAATTTTGATTTATAATAGCATCCAAAGTTTTTCCAATATTATTTTCTTCATTACGGGCAGCAATTACGATAGTAACATGAGTATATGGTGTAGAATTAGAAGATTTATAAATAGGTAAACGATCCCATCCTTTTTTAAAATCTAATAAGAAATAGACATACCCAATTGTTAAAATCCAAAAAAGTATATTAAGCGTTTCGATAACCAAATATTTTTAATTTAAAAACAAAATATACACCCAAAATAGCTGGAAGAATAATATTTACCAACCATATACACGCTGTAGATGCAACTACTGCTGTTTGCTGATCGGTAATGTAACCAAAAAAATGAGTTGCTGTCAAGCTTCTAATTCCAATATCAAAAATTGCTAACGAGGGTAATGAACTTTGTACAAAGAATAAAATACAAACCATCATTAATACATCAAAGCTATTTAATTCAGGAATCAGCCATTTAATGATAATTAAATATTGCGTACTGAATACCGCATATCTTGCTACTGCAAAAGCAAAAAGTTTAATGAGCTCTAATTGAGAATATCTACCTAAAATATTATAAAATTTATGATATTTCGCTGTCCATTTAAAAGAGAGCAATAAGCCTTTTATCCATCTAATATTTAAATAAAACACCAATAGCAAACCGCAAAAAGAAGCGCCAACAATTACAATACAGTAATAAATCCAATAATCTATTTCAATAAACCTAAATAAAAACCAAAGACCGGCCAGAACGCCGAAAATATTGGTTACAACCAACTGTCCTATATTTCCTACGGCCATAACCACTACCCCTACTACTCTCCGTTTAGGGGATAAGAAGAATATTCTTCCACCATATTCACCAATTCTATTGGGTGTGAAAATTGCTAAAGTTAAGCCGCAAAAAACAGATTGAACAGCTTTCCAATAAGAAATTCTTTCTACAGGTTTTATTAGTCGTTTCCATTTTATTACTTCTATTCCCCAGTTTAATAACATTAAACCCACCAATAAAAAAGTTAAAATGAAAATTTCTAAACCCGACATATTAATTAAAAATTGTCTGAAATTTTCTAAGTCTTTGTTATTGATAACCTTTTTTACAATAAACCAAAAGGCCAAAATAACTAAGGCTAGTTTTACTCCAAAAGAAAGATATATGCGTTGCTGTTTTGTCAACATTTAATTACTTACTATCTACAAATATGCTTAATATTGTTGTATGTTGGCAGAGAAAAAGGAAAGGATAATTTTAGGAATAGATCCAGGCACCTCCATAATGGGTTATGGTATTATTTTAGAGCGGGGATCTAAATTAGAATTAATCACAATGGGCATTGTTAGAATGGACCATTTAGATGACCCTTATTTAAAGCTTCAGCGTGTTTTCGAAAAAACATTGCATTTAATTGAGGATTATAACCCAGATGCGTTGGCAATTGAATCGCCATTTTTTGGCAAAAACATCCAAGTAGTTTTAAAATTAGGCAGAGCACAAGGTGTAGCTATGGCAGCAGCATTAACAAAAAATATACCTGTAACTGAATATGCGCCCCGTAAAATAAAGCAAAGTATTACAGGAAATGGCAATGCTAGTAAAGAACAAGTTGCTGCTATGCTTCAAAAATTATTAAAATTTAAAGAGACACCTGAGTTTTTAGATGCTACAGATGGTTTAGCAATCGCAGTATGCCATGCATTTCAGCGAATGCCTACCGGATCAACAAAAAGCTATTCGGGTTGGGAAGCCTTTGTTGCTGGGAATAAAAAAAGAGTTAAATAAAAAAGAGTTAATTTAAGCCGATTGACTCAAATTAACTCTTAAATATTTTATATCGAAAAATTACTTAGAAGAATCTAATATTTTGAAAACTGCTTTGCAGCAAATTATTGCTCCAATAAATAAAATAATCCACGTGATTAAAGAAACAGCGAACGAATCATAAGCAAAACGGCCAAAAGTACCGATCATACATAAAATTAATCCGATAACAATTGTTTTGTAAATAGCCGGATCATTTGCTTTTTGAATGCTTTCTGAATTTTGAACTTTATTATTTTCCATTTTCATATACTTATAATACAAATGTATGATTAATTTTAACGAGTTTAAAATCATTCCTATAAAAATTAAATTAAAAAAATAGAAACAGGGATTAGAAACTATTATTCCATAAGTTTGTTACCCATTATAAACAAAGAATTGCATTATGAATAGAAAAGCAACTGCCGTATGGCAAGGAAGTGGTAAAGAAGGTTCGGGCCATTTATCTACCCAAAGTACTGTTTTAAATAAAACTCAATATTCTTTTAACACAAGATTTGAAGATGGAATTGGTACAAACCCTGAAGAATTAATAGCTGCAGCACATGCTGGATGTTTTACCATGAAACTAAGTTTTGTTTTAAATGAAAAAGGCTTTACAGCTGATGAATTAAACACAGATTGTATAATTACTTTCCAAGATGGAAAAGTAGCCAAATCTCATTTAGTTGTAGAGGCAAAGATTCCTTCAATTGACGAAAGTACTTTCCAAGCGGCTGTTAAAGAAGCTGAAGAAAATTGCCCAATTTCTTTATTATTAAATACAGAAATTAGCTCAGAAGCGAAACTGGTATAAAAACATCGCTTAATAGTTTCTAGCTTTACTACTGTTTCTTTTAAAATAGGTAAGTAATCTGGAAACAAGGATTAAAACTTTTGATCAACAAAAAAGCCTCAACAAATTGCTGAGGCTTTCTTTAAAAAGAAAATTTTATTACTATCCATTTAATGCTGCTGCACCACTCACAATCTCTGTAAGCTCAGTAGTAATAGCAGCCTGACGAGCTTGGTTATAAGAAAGCTTAAGTGCTTTTAATAACTCACCAGCATTATCTGTAGCTTTATCCATAGCCGTCATTCTTGCGCCATGCTCAGATGCATGAGAATCTAAAACAGCTTTGTACAATTGTGTTTTTATTGATTTAGGAATCAATTGAGTTACAATTTCCTCTTTTGAAGGTTCTAAGATATAATCAACAGCATTACCTAATGTACTTTCTTCAACTTCAGACTTTGTTAAAGGCAATAATTGTTCAGTAGTAATAATTTGAACTGCTGCATTTTTAAATCTATTGTAAACAATCTCCACTCTATCAAATTCACCTTTTTCGAAACTTTCCATAATAGAAGTAGAAATTTTAGAAACGTTTTCAAAACTCAAATCTGAAAACACTTCATTGTTATTTCCTATTACGTTAAACTTACGTTTTTCGAAAAAGTCTTGACTCTTTTTACCGATAGAAATAATACTTACATTTCCTTTATGCATTTGATTGCTATATTTTTCAGCGATCAATTGATTAGCTGCTTTAATAACATTCATATTGAATGCGCCAGCCAATCCTCTGTTAGAGGAAACCACAACAATTAAAACTTTATTTGGCTCTCTTTCTACCACAAAAGGAGAAGAACCTCCTTCTAGACTTGAAGATAGATTTCCCAAAATATCTTTTAATTGAGTTGCATAAGGACGCAAAGCAAGAATAGCATTGGTTGCTCTTTTCAACTTCGCAGCTGAGACCATTTTCATAGCCTTAGTAATCTGCTGAGTAGATTGAACAGATGTTATTCTATTTCTTACTTCTTTTAAATTAGCCATATTTTGTTAATCTGGTATATTAAGTTCAAAGTCTTAAGCTTGTAATTACTTACTTAAGACTTTAAACTATTTTTCTAATATTTTGCTGAAAGTTCTTTTGCTACTGTCTCTAAAACACCAGTAATCTCGTCATCAAATTTACCAGCTTTTAATGCTGCTAAAGTTTCAGGATGACGCATTTCTAATTGTTGTAAGTATTCAGTTTCAAATTCACTTACTTTATTTACAGGCACATTACGCATTAAGTTTTTAGTACCTACATAAACCATAGCAACTTGTTTCTCTACAGTCATAGGAGAAAACTGCCCTTGCTTAAGCATCTCTACGTTACGACTACCTTTATCTAATACAGATTTTGTAGCTGCATCTAAATCAGATCCGAATTTCGAGAAAGCTTCTAACTCTCTGTACTGAGCTTGATCTAACTTTAATGTACCAGCAACTTTCTTCATAGATTTAATTTGAGCGTTACCACCCACTCTAGATACAGAGATACCTACGTTAATTGCTGGACGAATACCTGCGTTAAACAAGTTAGATTCTAAGAATATCTGTCCGTCAGTAATCGAAATTACGTTTGTAGGAATATATGCAGAAACGTCACCCGCTTGTGTTTCGATAATTGGAAGTGCTGTTAATGAACCACCACCTTTAACAATACCTTTTAAAGATTCTGGTAAATCGTTCATGTTTTTAGCAATCTCATCGTTTGCATTAATCTTTGCAGCACGCTCTAATAAACGACTGTGAAGATAGAATACGTCTCCTGGATAAGCCTCACGACCTGGAGGACGACGTAATAATAATGAAACCTCACGATAAGCCACAGCTTGTTTAGATAAATCATCATAAACAATTAAAGCTGGTCTTCCTGTATCACGGAAGAACTCACCAATAGCAGCACCTGAGAAAGGTGCGTAGAATTGAAGTGGAGCTGGCTCAGCAGCAGAAGCAGCTACAACAACAGTATATGCCATTGCACCATTTTCTTCTAAAGTACGAACAATATTTGCTACTGTACTTGCTTTCTGACCACAAGCTACATATATACAGAATACAGGATTTCCTGCTTCATAAAATTCTTTTTGGTTGATAATAGTATCGATACAAACCGCAGTTTTACCAATCTGACGATCTCCAATAACCAACTCACGCTGACCACGACCAATAGGAATCATCGCATCAATAGCTTTGATACCTGTTTGTAAAGGCTCGTTTACTGGTTGACGATAGATTACCCCTGGCGCTTTACGCTCAATTGGCATCTCATAAGTCTCACCTAAGATTGGTCCTTTACCATCAATTGGTTCACCTAACGTGTTTACAACACGACCAAGCATTCCTTCACCTACTTTAATAGAGGCAATTTTCTTAGTACGTTTAATTGTATCACCTTCTTTAATCTCATCTGATGGACCTAACAATACAACACCCACGTTGTCTTCCTCAAGGTTTAATACAATACCTTGAAGACCATTGCTAAATTCTACCAACTCACCTGATTGAACTTTAGTTAATCCATAAACACGGGCAATACCATCACCCACTTGTAATACGGTACCAACTTCTTCCAGCTCAGTTTCTGATTTAAAGCCCGACAATTGTTGTCTGATGATTGCCGATACTTCGTCTGGTCTTACCTCTACCATAATATAATTTTCTTTTAAAAATTTTAATGTCTCTAGTTATAAACTAATGCTTACAACAAATTTTAATTAATTTACTGATACAGCAAATTGCTTTTTAAGTTTACTTAAACCGCCTGATATACTAGCGTCAAATTGTTTGTCTCCAACTTTTATAATAAAACCGCCAATTAATGATGGATTTATTTTTTCTTCAATTATTACCTCATTTGCTCCCAGCTCGCGCTTAACCGTCTCAATAATTGTTTTCTTATTTTCGTCTGTTAATGCAGTAGCCGTTTGAACAGAAGCGGTCATAATTCCTTTAAGTGCATTGTATTGTTTAACAAATTGTTTCGACACTTCAAATAATATTGAAGATCTACCCTTGTTTACAATTAACTTGAAGAACGACTTGGTAATCTCGTGAACATGACTATCGAAAGTTCCACTAAGTATACCACGTTTCTTATCTAAAGGCACGATAGGGTTTTGTAATATCGCTTCTAATTGCGGATTTTCGTCCACAACATTCCTAAAAAGCACCATGTCATTTTTAAGATCTTCTAATGCATTTTGTTCCATTGAAAGATCAACTAATGACTTTGCGTATCTAGAAGCTGCTTTAGTATTTACCATTATCCCTTTTTATAATAAATTATACTTTATTAATTTAATTTAACTTCTTTAAGAAGATCACCAACTAATTCTTCTTGCTTAGCTTTATCAGCTAATTGATTACGAAGTACACGTTCAGCAATTTCTAATGATAAATTAGAAACTTGACCTTTTAATTCTGCTAATGCTGCTTTCTTCTGATTTTCAATTTCAGTTTTAGCTTTCTCAATTAATTTAGCTCCTTCTACTTGAGCTTGAGATTTAGCCTCATTAACAATATTATCTTTCAAAATCTTAGCTTCTTTTAAAATCTCATCACGCTCGTTACGTGCTTGTTGCATTAACGCTTCATTTTGAGATGTTAAACGTGCCATTTCTTGTTTTGCTAATTCAGCTTTATTTAAAGCTTCATCAATAGAATGTTCTCGCTCTTTTATTGCAGCTAAAACAGGTTTCCATGCAAACTTCGACAATAGAAACAATAAAATTAAAAATGCAATTGTTTGAAAAACAACTAAACCAACTTCAGGTATTAATAAATCCATGTTGATGTATTATATATATTTTATATTTAATTTCTTTTAAAAAGTTGTGTTGTGAAACAACCTTTCACAACACAACTAATTTCTGGGTGTTATTACATTAATGCAACAACAACTGCGAATAACGCAACCGCCTCAACGAAAGCAGCAGCAATTAACATTGCAGTTTGAATTTTCGAAGCAGCTTCAGGTTGACGAGCAATACCGTCCATAGCTGAACCACCAATACGTCCAATACCTAGACCTGCACCAATCGCAGCTAAACCTGCACCTACTGCAGCAATACTTCCTGTAATCATGATTTTATATATTAATTGTTAAAAATTATGCTAATTAATGGTGATCCTCAACTGCCATTCCAATGAATAAAGCAGAAAGAATCGTAAAAATAAATGCTTGAATAAATGCTACCATCAACTCAATTCCACCAATAAAAATTGCAAATGGAATAGAAGCCGCAGCAACTGCTAAATTATCAAACACAAATATCAAACTAATTAATGAAATGATTAATATGTGACCAGCTGTAATATTCGCGAATAAACGAATCATTAAAGCAATTGGCTTAGTAAACACTCCAATTAATTCAATTGGCATTAAGAAAATCTTCATCGGAACCGGCACCCCTGGCATCCAGAAAATATGCTTCCAATAATTCTTATTACCATTAAACACAGTCATAAATAATGTAGCACAAGCTAACACTACTGTAACTGCAATATTTCCCGTTAAGTTTGCTCCACCTGGTAAAAATGGAACTAATCCCAACATGTTATTAAACCAAATGAAAAAGAATACGGTTAGTAAATATGGCATGAAACGCTCATATTTATGACCCAAATTTGGCTTCGCAATATCATCACGAACAAATAAGATAATTGGCTCTAACCAAGATTGTAAACCTTTTGGAGATTTACCTTGACGCTTTTTATATCCATTAGCTACACTGATAAATATTACCAATAGCACAACTACAGATAAAAGTAACGTACATACGTTTTTAGTAATAGAAAAATCTAATGGACGAGAATTTAATGAATGATGCTTGTCATCGAAAGAAACATACTGACCATGCTCATTCGCCACATCAGATGCATGATAAATTTTTTCGTGATATTTAACAAAACGTTGACCACCTTTTTCAACAACAACAGTTGCGTTGTCGTCTTTCATAAAGTCGTTACTGTTGAAAGTTATCCATTGTCCTTCTGAATAAAGGATAACTGGCAATCCGATATAAGTATCGCCAATTACATTCCAACTGTGCGAATCCGCAACGTGGTGTAAGGCAAATTTACCTATCTCAAACTTTTTCTTTTCGCCAGATTCTACAGGTTCAGATGCCGCATTTGCTCCAAACGACTGCAACAAAAACGCTGAAAAAAGCGTAAAAACGAAAACTATCCTCTTAAACTTAAACTCTAAAACACGTGTACAATCCATTTACTCGGAGATTTTTACTATTTATTTTGGTGGCGCAAGTTACGCAACAAACCGTATATTTCAAAGAAGGTAAACAATAAATATAAAGAAAAAAAATTGAAGACAAAAACCAAGTCCTTTCCTTTATTGTTTAGACTATAAATTAGCACAAATGCCATCGAAAAAATTAGCTTTAAAACGATCGACCCCATTATTGCCATTACCCCAGTTTCAGGACTTTTTTTAATCCCTAAAAACGCCACAACGAAAGCAATAAATGTTAACCCACTTAAAAAACCAAATATTAACCAAAACTTATCTGTTAATAGTTTAATGTTAGGGAAAATTAACGGCAATGAATAGGCTATTCCTCCCAAAAGCAATGTGTACAATAAATAATAGACAATATATTTCTTGAGGCTCAAAATGTTATTTTTTATGCAAAGCTAGGATTAGTTTTTAATATTAAAGCATGTATAAGATGTAGGTGGATTTTTTTACAATATTCAGATTGAAGTACACCCTAATTCTCTACTTCTCTTTGCTCAATGATCTAACTACTTGATATAATGAAACTACAGCCCCTATAACGCCCAAAACAGCCATAAATATAGGCTTCTCACTGCCTCGCTTCTCGTCTATTTTATAACCTATAAATGCAAATACACCAATTGTAGCTAACATCTGGAAGCCCGTAGCTGAATATTTTATGAAAGTAGTTAGTCTTTTTTCTTCTGGTTTATTCTCGTTATTAAGCATAAAAACAATAGATTTGAGTATTGAATACAAACTTACATTAACTTAACGTTAATTATCCTAAAGAAGGTAAAATCTAAATTCAACATTACTCTTGAAAGCAATATTAAATACATATATAACAATTCTATTGTTAATTGTTTTCAGTTTTATTGCAGGTTGCTCAACCAGAATTGATACGCCATCTAACCGAAAGCTTCAAAATCTATCAGCAAGATTTAATTACATCTATAATTCCAATGTTATTCTTAAAGCTTATGAGGATAAGTTGTCGCAAAATTATGGGGCTACTTTTGATGATATTTTACCTGTTTATTTAATTCCGGAAGAAAATTTAACGGACAATGCTCAGTTAAAGGAAATTATCACAAAAGCTCAGGCGGTTATTTCCGAAAAAACATTTAGCAATTATCTAGATGAAGCCTATTTACTTTTAGGAAAGGTATATTATTATCAAAATTTTCAGTTTAGTGCGGCAGAGTATTTTAATTATGTTTACAAGGCATTCCCCGATGTAAAAGGCAGAAAATTAAATGGCTTAAATTGGAAAGCAAGAAGTGAAATGCAATTGGGAAAGGATGTTTCGCCAATTATTAAAGAAATTGAAACGCTAATTAAGTTAGATAAGAAAATAGATGCTGCATCTCATGCAACTATTGCACAATGGTATATTAATAATCTAAAATACGAGGAAGCAATTGTTCACCTATCTGTAGCTTTAAAAGGGAAAACTTTAAAACAGGAAAAAGAAAGATGGACTTACATTTTAGCTCAACTTTACGAAAAGACCGATGATTTTAAAAAGAGCGTAAAATTTTATAATAAAGTTGCTCGATCTAATGCTCCTTTCAATTTGTATTTCAATGCACACTTAAATCGAGTTAAACTACAAGCGCAATTATCTCCAGATTCCATTGATAAGCAAAGTTTAATTTTAGCATTGTTAAAAGATGATAAAAACGACGATTATGTAGATCAAATTTTTTATAAAACAGCAGAAATATATGCGGAAAATGGCGATTTAATAAATGCTGAGAAGTATTATAAATTATCAGCACAACGCATTATTAATAATAAATATCAACAAGGATTAGCGTATTTAAGATTAGCAGAATTAAATTTCACTTCCAAAAAAGATTATTTAGCGTCTAAGCTTTATTATGATAGTGCATTAACTACCCTACCCAAAACATATATAGGCTATTCTGGAATTGAAAAAAAATCTAATAGTTTAGGTTTCCTTTCCGTTAGATTTGAACGCATTACTTGGCAAGATAATCTTCAATTATTAGCTGATCTTCCTGAAAACGAAAGGTTAAAAAAAATAGAAGAATGGATTGGCCCTGAAGAAAAGAAAATTGATGTTTCTGAGAATAAAGGAACTGATAACAAGTCTGAAACAGCTATTTCATCTACTTCTACTTTCTATTTCAGCAATCCAACTGCCATGGCAATTGGATTTTCAGACTTCAAAAAAAAATGGGGTAATAGAATTTTAGAAGATAATTGGCGTCAATCAACAAAATCTAGCATCAATCAAAATAATAATGTAGTTGACAATAAGACTGAAACTATAAATCCAGCTGTTAATTTAGATAGGGAAGTGCGCATTAAAAATTATTTAGAGAATATCCCCTCAAGTGAATCTGATTTTCAAAAATCAAATGAAATAATTAAAAATTCATTATTTGAAATTGCAGGATTTTATTTCCAGGAATTAAATGAACCAAAGGAGGCTATTAAATATTATGAAGAGCTTTTAAGAAGATTTCCAAATTTTCCAAAAACAGATGCAGTTTACTATAGTTTATATAGATCCTACGAGGAATTAGATAGTGCTAAAGTGGATTTTTTTAAGTCTAAGTTATTATCAGAATTTCCAAGTTCAGCCTATACTAAAGCTGTTTTAGATCCATTAGCCAATTTTAAAGAATCGCAAGTAGAACTTAAAGTTCAGGAATTATACAATTCTGTTTACTTAAATTTTGAAGAAAAAGAATACTTAGACGTTATTAAAAAAGCTGATAGTATTGCTGTAGAGTTCCCTAATAATCAACTAAAGGCACAATACGATTATTTAAAGGCTATTGCAATTGGTCGTACAAATAAAATTGACACCTTAATTGAAGTTTTTAATACTATTATAAAAACGCATCCACGCGATAGTATTGTTACTCCCCTAGTTAAAGAACATTTAGAATATATAAATAAAAATATTGTCGACTTTAAGAATCGAGCTTTTGCACTTAACGACTTTAATCTTAATGATCCAAGATTTTTGGCTCAAAACACAGTAATTCCAATTCAAAATCCTCAAAACGTTAATCAAAACACTTTAGAACCTTCAGTTGTTAATGTTGTTAAGCCAGATTCAATAAATGCAAAAATTGAAAATCTAGCAAAAAAAGATACGGTAAAATTAAACCCATTGAAAGTAGAATCGGTTATAATTGATACAAAAACTGAAAAACAAATTTTATCAGGACAAATTACAAATACACCTAATATTCCTTTAAAATTAGAAGAAAAAGAAGCGCCAATTGTTAATGATGGAACATTTAATAATTCGACATCCAACACATACTATTTTGTTATCCGCATAGATGACCCTAACATAACCTTAAGTTCTTCACGATTTGGAATTGGGCAATTTAATAGAAGTAATTACCCAAATGAAAATTTAAGACATCAATTAGTGGAATTAGAAGCGGATCAATTGATTTTTGTAGGTAACTTTGCAGACTTAGAACATTTAAAGAAATATCAATTAAAAATACAGCCCTTAATGAGTTCGATTATGAAAATCCCTGCCAATAGCTATCAAACTTTTATTATTAGCAAGGAAAATTTCGATAAATTAGATTCTAGAGCTAGGATATTACAGTACATTAAATTTTTTTCAAAGAATATAAATGAGTAAGCCATTAACTAACGATCAAATAAAGAAATACAATAAAACCCTTTGGAAAGTTTTATTGTGGGGAATAGGGATATTTTCAATTTTCATTCTATCCATTGGATTAGGTTTATTTGGGAAACTGCCTACTTCAGAAAGTATAGAAAATCCTAAAAGCAATCAGGCTACAGAAGTACTAGCAGAAGATGGTAGAATATTAGGTACTTATTTTGCAAAAAATAGATCGAATATAACTTATAAAGAAATCTCACCAAATGTAATTAATGCGTTAATTGCGACCGAAGATATTCGTTTCATGTCGCATAGTGGTATAGATTTTAAGCGAACTTTCACTATTTTCTTTTATAATTTAGTTGGTAAGCGTCAAGGCGCGAGTACCATTACTCAACAGTTAGCCTTAAATCTATTCTCTGAAGAAGGTCGTCAAAAAAACTTTTTCAAAAGAGTAATTCAAAAATTTCAAGAATGGATTGTTGCGGTTAAACTAGAACGTAATTACACCAAGGAGGAAATAATCACGATGTACTTAAATACAGTTGATTTTGGAAACCAAGCTTATGGTATTAAATCGGCAGCTAGAGTATATTTTAATACAACCCCCGACAAATTAACGGTTACTGAAGCAGCAACATTAGTTGGTTTACAAAGAGGAATAACGCGTTATTCTCCTACTAGAAATCCAGAACGTTCATTACTGAGAAGAAATACAGTAATGTCGTTAATGGTTCAAGAAGATTATTTAACAGAACAACAATACGAACAAGAAAAGGTTAAACCATTAGGATTAAGATTTAATGCAGCTACTGTTAATGAAGGAATTGCTCCTTATTTTAGAGCAGTTGTAAAAAATGAAGTTAAAGCAATTTTAGCTGAAAGATCTATTCTTAAAGCAGACGGGACGCCTTATAATTTAGATACAGATGGATTAAAAATTGTTACCACCCTTAACTACGATATGCAACAATATGCTGAAGAAGCACAACGAGAGTACATGAAAACGTTGCAAGATCAGTTTACTAATAGTTGGAAAGGTAGAAATCCTTTTAAGGGGATGGAATTACAGATAAATCAAGGGATAAAACGATCCGACAGATATAAAGCATTAACCTTGGAAGGAAAAACGGAAGAGGAAATTATGGCTGATTTTAATACGCCTACTAATCTTAATATTTTTACCTGGAAGGGCGATATTGATACAGTTATGAAACCTATAGATTCTGTAAAATATTATAAAATGTTATTGAGAAATGCCATGATGGCCATGGATCCTCAAACTGGCCATGTAAAAGCATGGGTTGGTGGAATAAACTATGAGCATTTTAAATACGATCAGGTTAAAATGGGAACTCGTCAGGTAGGTTCTACTGCAAAACCATTTACTTATGCAGTAGCTATAGAAAACGGATATTCTCCTTGCTATACAGTAAAAAATGAACCTATAACTATCTCAAATCCTGGCAGTGAAGATTGGACTCCACGTTCTACAGGCACCATTCCAGGCACTATTACATTGAAAACAGCCCTAGCAGCATCGCAAAATTATGTAACTGCTTTTCTAATGAATTTAGTTGGTCCAACTGCTGTTGCAACTCAAATTAAGAATATGGGTATTACTTCAGATGTTCCTGTAGTACCATCTATTTGTTTAGGATCTTTTGATGCTTCAGTGTACGATATGGTTGGTGCTTATGGTGTATTTGCGAATAAAGGATACTGGACAAAACCTTTTTACATTCAAAGAATAGAAGATAAAAACGGCATTGTGCTTTATGAAGATAAAGCTATTCCAAAAGCTGTTATGAATGAGGAAGTTGCCTATGTTATGACCCGTATGTTACAAGGTGTAGTAAAAGAAGGAACTGGTAGAAGATTAGGTTGGAAATACGGATTAAACACACCGATAGGTGGCAAAACCGGAACAACCAATAATAATTCTGACGGTTGGTTTATGGCCATTACACCAGATTTAGTTGCTGGAGTTTGGACTGGATGTGAGGATAGAGCTTTTAGATTTATAAACACAAGTATGGGGGAAGGGGCAAATACCGCACTTCCAATATTTGGGCTATTCATGCAAAAAGTATATGCTAACCCAAAAATTAAAATAAGTAAAGGAGATTTTGAACCACCTAGAAATGGGGTAAGTATTGTTACCGATTGTGCGCAATACCAACAACAACAAGAAGCACCTACTTCTGAACTTGATCAAAAACTCGGATTTTAGATATTAATAAGCTATTATAAAATAATATAGGGCTGTATTAAGAATTAGAAAGTTTTTTCAATCCCATAAAAAAAACCTTACTACATTCGTTAACCAGCCCATATTAATAAATTCATTAACTTATATTAGTCAAATTACATACTTTACTTACTATAAAAAAAACTATAGGATGAAAAGGCAAATAACCGATACCAACAAGATGCTTTTCTATATTAAAGTAAATTGAAACCTGCCATAATATTAATTGTTAATTATCTATTAAATCAATAATAGATGATTAACAATCTCGATAAATTCGCAAGAGCGCTAAGTCTGTCCTTTTTTAAATTTTCTATTAATTAATTGCTCATAAGGCTCGCATTTTATTGATTATAGAAATATTGAGTAGTTTTTTTCTACTATTAATATAATGTAGGTTAATAATTACACATAGACATTTGTACTATTCTTTATTATTAAAGACATTATAAAATCTTTGCTGAGCCATTCGTCTCTATGCTACGAAAGAGCGGAAGATTCGAGGTGTAAAGTAAGGATACTTTACAATAAGGCATCCAAACTTTCAATCATCTGGTCTTTCTGTCTTCCCCTCCTATTTTGTATCTTTACACCAACGATGGCAACATTCGACTATAAAAAAGCATTAGCTGAAATCCCCCATAAACCTGGAGTCTACCAATATTACGATGCTGATGATCAACTCATCTACATTGGTAAGGCTAAAGACTTACGAAATAGGGTAAGTTCCTACTTTAACCAGGATAAGCAGATGTATGGTAAAACAAAAGTCTTGGTTTCTAAAATCAGACGAATAAGTTTTACAATAGTTGATACAGAAATTGACGCTTGGTTACTTGAAAACAGCTTAATTAAAAAGCATCAACCCCGCTATAACATTATGCTTAAAGATGATAAAACCTATCCATGGATTATCATCAAGAAAGAACACTTTCCAAGGGTGTTTTGGACAAGAAATGTAGTGAAAGATGGATCAACTTATCTTGGGCCATATGGATCTGTAGGTATGATGCATACCATTTTAGACCTCATAAAGGAAACCTATCAGCTTAGAAGTTGCAACCTACCTCTAACTCCTAAAAACATTGCAGAAGGCAAGTTTAAAGTTTGCTTAGAATACCAAATTGGGAATTGTAAGGGTCCATGTCAGGCTTTTCAACTCGAAGAAGATTACAACCATAATATTAGTGAGATAAAGGAAATTCTGAATGGGAAAATTGGAAATGTAATTAAAGACGTAAAACAAATCATTAAAAAAGCAGCTGATGAACTAAATTTTGAACTAGCACATCAATATCAGCGTAAGCTTACAATTTTAGAAAAATACCAAAGTAAATCTACCGTTGTAAGTACCGCTATAAATAATGTAGATGTGGTGAGTATTGCTAGTGATGAAAAATATGCTTTCGTGAATTTTTTAAAAATTGCAAATGGAAGTATCATTCAAACGCAGACTATAGAAATAAAAAAACAATTGAATGAAAGTGATGAAGAGATTCTAACACTTGCATTAGCCGAATTTAGAACCAAGTTTAATAGTAATTCTAAAGAAGTTGTAGTTCCATTTCCAATAGAATTGCGAGACTCGAACATTAAATTTACTGTTCCTAAGTTGGGAGAAAAGAAAAGTCTATTAGAACTCTCACAAAAGAATGTATTGTTCTTTAAAAAGGAAAAACTCAATCAATATGAAAAGCTGAATCCAGATTTGCGAACAGATAGAATTCTTACGCAAATGCAAAAAGACCTTCGACTTACACAGCTTCCTAAACATATTGAATGTTTCGATAATTCTAACTTTCAAGGAAAGTATCCGGTTTCAGCGATTGTAGTTTTTAAAGATGCTAAACCTTCGAAAAAAGATTATAGGCACTTTAATGTTAAGACTGTTGAAGGTCCCAACGATTTTGCCACTATGGAAGAAGCGGTATATCGACGCTATAAACGTATGTTAGAAGAAGATCAATCATTACCCCAACTTATTATCATTGACGGTGGAAAAGGTCAACTTTCTTCTGCACTTAAAAGTTTGAAGCTTCTTGGAATAGATAAAAAAGTAACGGTAATTGGTATTGCAAAAAGATTAGAAGAGCTTTATTATCCTGGAGATAGTTTACCGCTTTATTTAGATAAGAAGTCGGAGACACTAAAAGTTATACAACAACTAAGAGATGAAGCACATAGATTTGGCATCACTTTCCACCGTAAAAAACGCGATCAGGGAACGCTAAAAACAGAATTATCAGATATTCCTGGCGTTGGAAAAGTTTCGTCAGAAAAGCTACTTCGCACTTTTAAATCGGTTAAACGTATAAAAGAAGCCAGTGAAGAGGAACTTCTTAAAGTGATAAACCTAAAACAAGTAAAGGCTTTAAAAACCTATTTTGGGGGAGAAGATTTAGAATAACAAAGTAATCGAGATAAACAATCCCAAAATTTAAATTACTTCCCTCTATTTTTTCTCTTTCGTTCTTTTTCCTTAGCCTTTATACTATAATCTTTTGTCAAGGTTTCTAACTTTTTAAACAACTCATCATCAATACGTTTCTGCTCCTTTATAAGCGCATCACCCTGAAAAAATGAACTTAGTGGCAAATCTAATGGATTAGAAATTTTATATACTTTTCCATCGAACATTCGTCTTGTAAACCAATCGTCGTAACTAAAATTTGTTGCATCATTATCAAACAGCGCAACTTTTTGAGTAGCCAAAATATATCTGAATTCAGGAAAATAAACCCAAAACGGAACAAAATCGTCTACCACAGCACCTTCAACTTTTAAATCAACAACTGGAGCAATTCCCCAAATTCTTACTTCAAAAGTCCCTGTTTGCTGATTAAAAATCCAATCTTCCATAATCATAAATTTCTTTACAGACTTTGGATCAAAATCTTGAGGCAACATATTTCCACCAACTTGATTACCATCTCTATCAAAAACCGGAACAAATGTACTGTCAGCTAAACGCTTAGAAACTTCAGCTACTTTTAATGGTTTCGAGAAGAAATCAATTTCTTTGTTATCTGGGTTTTCATAAGCCGTTAATTCGCCATTTATTATAGATGAAAACATAATATTGGCTAACATAGATTTTGGAGCCATCATAGTCCAATTAGTTGTATCTTTTGAATCTAGTTCTCTCCAAATACGTTTTGAAAACAACACATCAGATTCATTAACAAACTTATAATCTATAACATTACCCCCTAAAACACGAGAACCATAATACCCAAATCCTTGTTGTTGAACCTTATTATTTTGCGAAAAACCAGTGGTAACGCTTAATATAGCAATCACCAATAAAACAACTTTTTTCATTCTACTTTATTAAATCTGAAAAACAGAATTTCTATTTTCCATGAGTAAACGTCAATTAAGCCTTCTCCAAATTAAGGCGAAAATTTTTTAATTTATATTAATTAAGATGGAATTCAACAATCGTTCCTTCCCATCAGGGCCTTTTGCCACTATGTTATCAAAAATAATTCTATTCCCTGAACTTGCTCCATCTAAAACCACTTTAACTTCTGCATTAAAGTCGGCACCATTATTCCTAACCGTTTGTATTTCTCTATTACCGCTAATTTTAATCAAATTAAAACGTACAATATTAAATTTAATGTCGAATTCAAAATCATCGAGATTCGCATAAATAAAAGATTGATTTCTTAGCGCTACAGCCGTCATACTACCCGAACTTTTGCCAGCAACTTTCGCAATAGGATCTTTAATTCTTTTAATTCTAAATTCTTGGCTTCCAACTGAAATAGATTTTCCATTAATTTTAGCCATTACATTAAAAACAACCTTCTTCCCTATCGCATCTCCTCCTACTGTATATTCATAACCTTTGCCTACCTTTTTTAAACTACCAGCTCCATTAACAACTACAGAAATCTGATCATCAGGTATACCTGCAGATGCAATCTCAATTGGATTTTCTATACCTGCATATACCACATTCATTCGAGTTGCTGCAACCGTAGCGGCGGGTTTTGCTACCTGATAAGTTTGAACAGGTGTTGTATAAGTTTTATATTTTCCATCTGTTTGTTTAACGGTAATAACTCCTCTCCAAGTATAAATTCCGGGTGTGCTTGTATTCGCTTTATAATTACCAATTCCTTCTACCACTTGTAAAGGTTGATTGTTTACACGCATACTTGCGGATTGTTGAGAATTGTAAGAACTTAAATAAACTGAAGCTGTATAAGGTTCTCCAGCAAGCACATACGATGAAGGAGCCGCAGCAACCGCCACATAATTATCAAACCTTAATTCAGTTTCATCTAATCGACCTAACAACTTCTTAATTACATCATTTTCTGTATTTGCTGCATCTGAATGAAACATAGACAAGATTGCAATTGCAGCTGTAGCAGGCGTTTCTGGTCCAAAATTATGTTCTTCCCAACTTAATTTTTTGGTATTTCCTAAACCATCCGATATTTCAGGTTTCAAACTTAAATTCCCTCTTTCGTTTAAAGGGAAAAGTTCCATTAACTGATTATGAGCTGCCTTTATCTTTTCTTTTAATAAAGTTGCGTTTTTCTCCTTTTGGAAAAATCGATTGGTTATATCTGTATTTTCAGGGCTTTTTAATAATTGTGTTTCTTCGTCTAATCCCCCTGCTCTATTAATAAACTCCAATTTTAAGGAATCAATAGATTTTTCTAGATTCGAAATTATTGATTTCGCTGCTATAGCTTTTTTATAATAAGGCATATGCTTTGCCGTATCATTTTTTAGTCGATTTTGCTCAAAATAGGCAATATAATTGTTGGTTTCCTTCTTAGTTCTAGAAGTTCCGCTTTCTAAATTGTCGCTAATATTATTAAAAGCATTTAATACCGTATCAGGAATACTTAAAGCAAGCATCGCCAGTAAGACTAAATACATTAGACTTATAAATCGTTGGCGTGGATTTACTTTAACCTTCGACATACCAATTAAGCGTTAGGCATATGCATAGCATTCAGCATATTTTTATAAACTGCATTAAGGGCTGTTAAATTTTTCGCTAATTTTTCACTTTCTTCAGTTACGCGAACCGTATGTTCTGCCATTGGCCCCATTTTATTTAAATCTTCGCTTATTTTCTGGTAAGCTGCATTTAAATTTTTTAAGTTTTGAGCTAAATTCTCCATTTCAGTATGATACTGAGATAAGTCTGGTGAACCAGATTCAAAAGATTTTGCGATTGGTAATTGCACTGGAGAAATATTATTTTGATTGGATTGGGCAACAGCATGAGAAGCAACAACTAATTCGTCTTCATCTTCTTTTACGACTTTAATTTCATCACTTTGAAAACCTAAAATGAAAAATAAAAGTGCTTCGGTTAACATCCCTACGATAATTAATGTATCGGCAGTATGCCAACGCAATAATTTAGCCATCACCCCAATAATTACCACCGATGCGCCCCATGATGTTAGCGTATGGATGGTGATTCTAAATTTTCTTTTGTTTGCCATCTTACTTTTTTATTGATTGCTCTAACGAGGCCGACATAACAGTTCTAAAACCGATATAAGACCTTGCTACATTTTCATCTTCAAAAGTTCTGGATGCATTTCTAATAAAATAAGAAGCATCTCGCCAAGATCCGCCTTTAACTACACGTTTGCTCGCTTGTAATCCACTTCCATTTGCACTAACTATTCTCGGATTTAAGTCAATCGCAGTTGCCTGGGGTGAAGATGAATAGACGTTTTCTGTCCACTCTGCCACATTCCCTGCCATATTATAAAGACCATAATTATTAGCACCGTATGATTTTGAAGGCTTTGTAAATAAACCACCGTCTGCCACATAATTTCCAGGAGCTAACTTATAATTTGCCATTACACAATCTTTAGGTCCATGCAATTCATTTCCCCAAGGATAATTTTTACCTTCCAATCCGCCTCTAGCTGCATATTCCCATTCAGCTTCTGTAGGCAACCTTATCTCGATTGGCTTTCTTTTAGTCCCTTTATACTCTCTATTAATTTTTTCAGTTTTCCAAATTGTATAAGCCTTCGCTTGTTTCCAGCTAACACCTACAACGGGGTAGTTTCCAAATTTAGGGTTAGAAAAATAATCTTTAACCATTAAATCGTTTCCTAAATTTTCGAAATCTTTAATCCAAACTGTAGTATCTGGATAAACATTTATGGTATCTCTAACAATAAAATCTTCCCTAGTTTTTGCTAAATTATCTCTATTTTTATAAGCCTCATTATAATCGAAAACCCCATAAGAAAAGTTTAGAATCCTCGTATCTAAATCTCCCTTCTTATTAAATAAATGATCTTGTTTAAAGAACATCTCGTCTAGCTTTGGATTTTTCTTTCTCGAAGATTTAGACCACAATAATTTTCCGGTAGTCACTAATTTCCAATCTATAGATTTTAAATCATTAGTGGATGACACTTTAGATTTTGATTTTACTAAAAATTGGTCCTTATTAGAAACAAAATTGGTAATTGCGATAGAATCACGAACCCAGTTTACAAACTCTCTGTATTCGTTATTTGTAACTTCATTTGCATCAATAAAAAATGAGGCAACACTAACTTTTCTATTTTGAGAAAATTGGTCAAATACAACGGGATCTTCACCTGCTCCTAAATCAAAAGTACCAGCAGGAATAAAAACCTGACCTGGAACAGGAGGCGTTACAGAACGATAATTTTGGGATGGGTTTACCCCAACCATACTTGCACATGAAGAAAATAAAACCGTTGCCAAGGCAAGGTAAATGACGTGTTTTTTCAAATTCCCTATTTTGTTATATCGTTAAAAATAGTAAAAGAAATTTAGCCACAAGAATAAATTTCTTTATTTATTAGATTTCTTGATATAATTTTCAAGCGCCATAATCATAGAAGGAGCTTGCGGATTTGGTGCCGCAATATCTACAATTAACCCTGCGTCTTCAACAGTCTTAGCTGTATTAGCTCCAAACGTTGCAATGCGTGTATTATTTTGCTTAAAGTCTGGAAAATTTTCAAAAAGTGAATGAATACTAGATGGACTAAAAAATGCAATCACATCATAAAACACCTCAGCTAAATCAGATAAATCACTAATTACAGTTTTAAACAAAACAGCTTTTGTGAAATCATAGCCGTTACTTTCTAAGAAACGCATAGTATCTTCAGTAGCCACATCCGAACATGGATATAAAAACTTTTCTGTGCTATGCTTTTTTAAAACTTCAGCTAAATCTGCAGCAGTTTGTTTACCAAAAAATATTTTACGTTTTCTATATTGAATATATTTTTGAAGATAAAGCGCGGTTGATTCAGAAATACAGAAATATTTCAAATCTACTGGCACTTCATAACGCATTTCTTCACAAATTCTAAAGAAATGATCCGCAGCATTTCTACTGGTAAATACTACTGCTGTAAAATCTCCCAAATTGATCTTATCCTTACGGAAATCGCGAGCCGGCACACCTTCAACATGAATGAAAGATCTGAAATCAATTTTTAAGTTGTATTTCTTTGCTAAGTCAAAATAGGGTGACTTCTCTGTTTCTGGTTTAGGCAATGTAACGAGTATACTCTTTACTTTACGCAGTCTGTCATCTTTATTCTCTTGCATTCTACTTAGTTATTTCCTTAATAGTCTATCGCCTTGATTAATATAAATATAGGGCAGATTTCGAGCGCACAAAAGTACAAAAATAAATACAATAAAGGAAACCGATTGGTAGATAAAATATTAACCCCCGCCCTTATAAATTGTATTAAACCAATCAATATCAATATGATGTAGGAAGCAATTATATAATAAACACCATATTTTAAAGGAGAAAGAACAAATGCAACCACTAATGGAAGAAACATTAATCCCGCAATAAAATAACATAAAAATAATATGGTTACATATTCATGTATCACCTTTCCTATATTTAATAGGAATCCCATAAATTTAAGCAAAACAATCTTTCCAAAATACAGAACTATAATTCCAATGCTTATAGTTAAGAAATATTGAAATCCACCCGCTAATTGATAATACTGGGAAACTAAATAGTAAAACATCCCGATTATAAATCCAAACACTATGAAAAGCATTATAAAAGGCCAAGAAGTAAATAAATTTTCTTCTTTATTTAGATTACCCAATACTCTATTGTTAAAAAATGCCTGAACAATCGTGTATAATTGTCGAGATACAGACAACCTCAACAACGAAAACAATACCAATAACCCTCCAATTAAACCTAATCCCCACGCCTGACCCTTGGGCAAATAAGCCCCTTGCTTTTTCATTAAAGCATCTGTATTAAATTTAAAATATTTTTGAAAATTATTGATATTTAAACCTGGTCGTTTATTTGCATGAATTATACTATCTAAAAGTGGGCTTGAATTAGATTGCATCTTTTTTAAAACCAACATAGAATTATAGACAGAATCTTGCAACCTGGCCCGTTCAGCTAAATAAGCTGAATCCCTAAAAAAATAACGCTTTTGTTGTATAACAGGCGTAGTATCTACAGGCAATTGAATACTAAAACCCGAGAGCCCTGCTAATAGTAATAAAGAAAACAACAAATACTTTAAGTTCATTTAGATATAAAATCTTTACAAATTTAACCTTTAAATAGATTTACCCTAATAAAGTATTTATTAATTTTTAACGAACAAGCCAATAAATGATCGAAATTTATTAGCTAATAAACTCTTTCTAATAAAAATTATGAATTTTTAACCCAACTAAACAATCCATTAAATTAATTATTACTATAAATATATGAATAATAATTAAAACAAACAAATAAATTACACGAAATTAATCCATTCGTTACCTTAAAAAGAATTTGAAATATAAATCTAATCTATAACTTGCAATCAAAATTTTAATCAAATGAAGCAATTCTTCCTATCACTTGTGTTGATTAGCTGCTCAGTATATGCATCAGCTCAAAATACAACAGAAAATTATTTCAAACTCACTAGAGAGGGGTTTAACAAAACTAATGCATATAACACTACAGCATTTGTAGAAAAGTACTTCAGACTACCCGGAAATTCAGGTTTCGATGCAAGTATCAGAAAAGTAGAATCTATTTTAAAAGAAGTTGGATTTGTTGAACAAAAAAACAATGAAAAGGAAAGCGTTTTAACCTACAGGATAGAAAAAAGACCCATGAGAAGAAATGCATGGGAGCCCGTAGATGCAAGTTTAAAATTAGTTGGTGAAAATACTCCACTTATGGAGTTTAAATCCAACAGAAATATGATTGCCATAAATTCTTCATCAACTCCAGAAAACGGAATAGAAACTGAAGTAGTATGGCTACAACCCAATACAAAAATCGAAGATTTAAATGTAGCTGGTAAAATAGTCTTCTCTGCTGATGTTTCTTCAGGAAGAATTTTTAGTTCAGCAATTAAGGCAGGTGCAGTTGGGGTAATTGGTTATAGTTTACCTAATTACAATCAACCTACAAAGCACCAAACGTCTGTATCTTTCTCTTCTATCCAAAACCCAGATAATAAAGGTTTTGCTATAAATGCTTCGTACGCTGTTAAGGAAAAACTGAAATCAGCTTTTTCAAAAGGACCTGTAAAAATGCAAGCAATGGTTAAGACCAAGTCTTATGCGGCGGAAGAATTAACAATCGTTGCAAATGTTCAAGGAAGTGAAAATCCTGATGAACGTTTTGTTTATAGCGCCCATGTTCAAGAACCTGGAGCTAATGATAATGCTTCTGGAGTTGGCGCGTTAGCAGAAATGGCACGACTTACCGCTTCTCTTTATAAATCAGGTAAAATTAAACCCAAAAGAACAATTACATTTTTATGGGGCGACGAAATAACTTCAACCGGCCGATATATTCAAGAAGATACAGTTAGAGCGAAAGGTATTCTTTGGGGCATGAGCTTAGATATGGTTGGAGAAAATACTGCAGTTACAGGTGGTACATTTTTATTAGAAAAAATGCCTGATCCTTCGGCAATATGGACAAGAGGTGAGGATAAACACAGCGAATGGGGCGCGGGTAATGTTACTGAAAAAGACTTATTCCCTCATTATTACAACGATTTTATTTACAACATATTAAAAGCACAAAGTAAACACGCCAATTGGGTCGTAAACTTTAATCCTTTTGAAGGTGGTAGTGACCATACACCATTTTTAAGAAATAAAATACCTGGCCTATTGATGTGGCATTTCACGGATGTTTTTTACCATACGGATAACGATAGAATAGATAAAGTTTCGGCAACAACGCTTCAAAATGTTGGTATTTCTGCACTTACAGCAGCCTTAGTTCTGACTAGCGCAGATGAAAATACAGCAATAACAATGGTAAAAGATGTTTTAGAAGCAGCTAAAGTTAGATTAAAAACAGAATTTGAATTAAGTTCGAAAAATATTGAAAATGGTGCAGCAGCTGATAAAGAAAAAAGAATTGTTGAAGTTTGGGGCAAATATTATGCAGATGCTTTAGCTACAATTAATAAAGTTCCTGTTAAGCAAGAATCTACTAAACTTGGATCCGCAATTAAGGTGGCGGTTTTAGATATCGAAAGAATAACGGCTGATTATTTATTGAAATTAAAATAATTGCCATTTACCAAAAAGCCCCAATTATAATTATAATTATAATTGGGGCTTTTTTTTTATTTCCTCTCCACTATTCGGTCCATTTTTTCAATACAGCCTTCTGTGCGGCACTAGCATTTGGATCTATCGTAATACTCAGTTTTAAAGGTCTATTTTGAGTAAGCTTTAAATTGATTTCCTTTTCTAATCCAGCTCTTAAAACCTTAAACTTCACTAAATCGCCTGGCTTTTTATTTGCCTTTAACATCATCGATTCTAGGTTCAGCTCTGGCTTATTACCATCCACTGATAATACTTCATCATTAACGTTTAAACCACCGTCCCATGCAGCAGAACCTCTAGCCACAATTGAAATAACCACAGCACCACAATTATCTTTTGCAGTTGCACCCAACCAAGTGCTCATTTCTCCTGTATTTTCGACTTTCAACCCAGCATAACCTAAATATTTTGCATATTCTATTGGATCAGTTCCATCAACATATTTTTTCCAGAACTCTGTAAAGTTTTTACCACTTACATCTTCCACCATTTTTTTAAACTCAGCATCAGTAAAGCCTTTATTTTCGCGCATGTTTTTTGCATACATGGCACGCATAACATCGTCTAAACTTTTCTGTCCTTTTGTAGCATTGATGATTTCTAAATCCATTAATATACCTATAACATCCCCTTTACTGTAATACGATACAGAATTATTTGTAGAGTTTTCATTCGGTCTATATTGAATAATCCAGGTATCGAAACTAGATGAAGATGCCGATTGTTGTTTTGCGCCAATTGTATTTTCAATTCCTGCAATAGAAGCCCCAACTGTATTTAGAAAATTCTGTTGAGTAGAAAATCCAGCTTTTAACATAGATTTAGTACTGTAATAAGTAGTAAATCCTTCGGATATCCATAAGTTCGTTGTATAATTCTCATTATTGTAATCAAACGGACCTAATGCAACTGGTCTCATTCTTTTCACATTCCATAAATGAAAATATTCATGAGCAACTAATCTTAGAAAGTTATTATAAATACCTGGCTGATTGTATCCATTTCGAGTTGCACCTAAAGTAGTAGAATTTAAATGCTCTAATCCACCTCTCCCATTTTCAAAATTATGAACGATAAAAACATAATGCTTATTTGGGTTCTCGCCATAAATTTTAGTTTGATACTCAACAATTTTTGCCATATCCTTTTTCAATATTGCTGGATCATAATTTCCTCCTCCATACATGGCTACTTCATGTTTTACGCCTGAAGCCATAAATTCAAAAACATCATGGTTTCCAATTTCAATTGGGCTATCAAATAATATATCGAAATCTGAAGCACGATAAGTAAATGGTTCATTCAATTTTTCTAATCCAGTTGAAACTTTTGACCAAATTTTTGGTAATTTTATTTTCACTGTACTCGGTTTGTTTAAATATCCATCAGGATACATAAAAACTCCAGTTGGAGATAGAAAGGCATGAGATTCATCAACAAATGAGGTTCTAACGCTTATTTCGAAAGCATAAACCTTATAACTTACTTGTATAGAATTTGCATTATTAGTGAATATTCGCCATGTATTTTTATTAATCTTCTGAACAGGCACTTCCTTTCCAGAAACGGAAGCTTTAAAAAACTCAACATTTTTTGGGAACTCCCTTATTAAATAAGATCCAGGTTGCCATACTGGCATTTTTAAATCGATATAAGATTTTTTTACCCCTTGGATATTCATCTCTACATCAGCATAATGTGCTTGAGGTTCAGTAAAACTTACTTTAAACTCAAATTTTTCCTGGGCTTTGACCGCAAACGATAATAAAGACAGCATTAAAATACTAAGAATTGTTGTTTTTTGTTTCATGTATAATTGTTCAGACTTAAAAAATTGACAAAGTATAAAGTTATAAATTTCTATATTTTTATTATCTAATATCCAATTTCAATACAACATTTAGAATTTGACATTAATCTTATAAAACGGTGTAACATACTTAATACATCCTAATGTCAACATGTATATTTGAATATTTTTGTCAACTAATTTAGAATAAATACAATTAAATTTTTTGTACTTTAAGTCGAGTAGTAGATTTAAATTCCCATTAATTAATACATACTTTAAACCATTTCATTTCCACTAATTAACCATGAAAAAAAGATACATTTTTTATATTGTTTTGGCCCTTGGACTAGCTTGGCTTGTTTATTATAGAATAGGGGAAAATAAAAAAATTCAAGGCGGTGGTGGTGCAGGAAAAGGACCTGGCGGACCAGGTGGTGGATCTGCGATGAGTGTAAATGGAATTATTGTTGATTATTCAGATTTCAATAACGCCTTAGAAGTTACAGGTAATATTGAAGCTAATGAATCGGTTTCACTTCATGGAGAAGTATCAGGACTGGTAACTGGAATTTATTTTCAGGAAGGTTCTTATGTTCAAAAAGGAAAATTATTAGTTAAGATTAACGACAGAGATATTCAAGCTCAACTTCAGCAAGCTAAAACGAAGGAAGCACTTTCTGCTACCAGCGAAAACAGAGCAAAGCAATTATTGGCAAAAGGAGCCATTAGTCAGGAAGAGTATGATATCGCGTTGGCTGATTTAAACACTTTAAAAGCTCAAACCGCATTAATTCAATCGCAATTAGCTAAAACTTCAATTGTAGCTCCATTTAGCGGGAAAATTGGTTTAAGATCCATATCGGTTGGTGAATATTTAACGCCTGCAACTTCTATTGCTAATCTTCTAAGTATAGATCAGGTTAAGGTGAGTTTTTCAATACCAGAAAAATATATGTCGCAAATTAAGACTGGATCTGAAATTAAATTCTATACCGACGGAAGTAGTGTAGAACACATTGGAAAAGTTTATGCTATTGAACCAGGCGTAAATACAGAAACCAGAACCTTACAGATAAAAGCTTTGGCTAATAATCAAAAAAATCTTCTTTTGCCAGGGTCATTTGCTAAAATTAAGTTGACATTAAACACATTAAAAGATGCTATTTTGGTGCCTAATGAATCTGTAATTCCTGTTTTAAAAGGGAAAATTGTTTACATCAGTAAAAACGGTTTAGCAACGCAAGTTCCGGTAGAAGCAGGAACTAGAACAGCTGATAAAATATTAATTACGCAAGGATTATCGAAAGGCGACACGGTATTAACCACTGGAGCATTAACAATTAAAGATGGCGCTCCTGTAAAAGTTAACATTGTAAAAATTGAGAAATAAAAGATGAGTATAGCAACCCTTAGTATTAAGAGGCCTGTACTGGCCATCGTAATGAACTTAATGATAGTCCTTTTCGGGATTATCGGTTTTACCTTCCTTGGTGTTAGAGAGTACCCTTCTATAGACCCAACTACCGTATCTGTTAGAACATCTTATCCTGGTGCTAACTCAGATATTATTGAATCTCAAATTACCGAACCTTTAGAAAAAGCAATCAATAGTATAGATGGAATTAGAAATATATCATCTTCAAGTAATCAAGGTTCAAGTAATATTACAATTGAGTTTAACTTAGGTAAGAATATTGAAGAAGCAGCAAACGATGTTAGAGATAAGGTTTCGCAGGCTGCCAGAAGTTTACCAAAAGATATAGACGGCTTACCAGTTGTAAGTAAAGCCGATGCCAATTCTGATGCAATTATCTCAATGACTATTCAGAGCGATAAACGTAATCAATTAGAATTAAGTGATTATGCTGAAAATGTTATCGCAGAAAGAATTCAAACCATCCCTGGAGTAAGTGGGGTTCAAATTTGGGGGCAAAAAAGATATGCCATGCGAATTTGGATTGATCCAAATAAATTAGCGGCATACGGACTTACCTCAAGAGATGTTGTTAATGCATTAGATAGGGAGAACGTAGAATTACCTTCTGGAAAAATTACCGGTGCTACAACAGAATTAACTGTAAAAACTCTAGGAAAATTAACTAATGAGGAGCAATTTAACAACCTTATTATTGTAAATGACGGCACAAATGTTATAAAACTTCAAGATATTGGAAGGGCAGTTTTAGGTCCTGAAAACGAAGAAACAATTGCCCGAGAATCTGGCAAACCAATGGTAGCGGTGGCTATTCAGCCTCAACCAGGAGCCAATTATTTAGAAATTTCTGCAGAGTTTTATAGAAGATTAGAAATTCTTAAAAAAGATTTACCAGAAGATATAAAAGTTAATATTGCTTTAGATAATACCATTTTTATTAAGAGATCGGTTACAGAGGTTGCCGAAACTATTATCCTTTCCTTAATCCTAGTAATTTTAATTATCTACCTATTCTTTAGAGATTGGGCAATTGCAATAAGACCTTTAATTGATATTCCAGTTTCCTTAGTATTTACATTCTTTATAATGTATATATGCGGGTTTTCTATTAACGTGCTTACATTACTCGCCATAGTTTTGGCTACTGGTTTGGTAGTGGATGATGGAATTGTTGTAACTGAGAATATTTTCAAAAAATTAGAAGAAGGTTATTCTCCTTTTGAAGCCGCAATAAAAGGTTCTAATGAAATTATTTTTGCCGTTATATCTATATCTATAACCTTGGCGGCAGTATTCCTACCAGTTGTATTCCTAGAAGGGTTTGTTGGTAGATTATTTAGAGAGTTTGGAATTGTAATTGGTGGTGCCGTTTTAATTTCTGCCTTCGTTTCATTAACATTAACACCGATGTTAAATGCGTACTTAATGAAGAGTACAGGGCATAACAAATCGAAGTTCTATAATTTTACGGAACCTTATTTTGTGAAATTAAATGAAGGATACGCATCTAACTTAAACGCATTTTTAAATAAGCGCTGGTTGGCTTTACCTATCTTATTAGTGTGTTTTGGATTAATTGTGTTATTCTGGAATTTACTTCCAAAAGAAACAGCGCCGTATGATGATAGAAGTGCCATTACTGTAAACGTTTCTACACCAGAAGGTGCTTCGTTTGAATATACAGATAGATTTATCATGAATCTAACGAAGATGGTGAATGATTCTATTCCTGAAAAGAAAGTTATGATTACGCTTACATCGCCAGGGTTTGGTGGTGCTGGTGCAGCAAACAACGGATTTTTAAGAATGGGGTTAACCGATCCTTCGGAGAGAGATTTAACTCAGAAACAAGTTGCAGATAAGCTTACTAAAATCACTAAAACTTATAGCGAAGGTAGAGTAGTTGTTTCTCAACAACCTACCATTTCTGTAGGTCGTCGTGGAGGATTACCTGTAAGTTATATTATTCAGGCTCAAAATTTTGAGCAATTGAGAGAAAAAATACCTGTATTTATGGAGGAAGTAAGTAAAAACCCAACTTTCTCTGTTTCGGACGTCAATTTAAAGTTTAATAAACCTGAAATAAATCTTACTATTGATAGAGATAAAGCAAAAAACTTAGGTGTTAGTATTGTTGATATTGCACAAAGTTTGCAGTTAGGACTCTCTGGACAGCGCTTTTCTTATTTCTTTATGAACGGGAAGCAATATCAAGTTATTGGACAATTTGAGAAAAGTGATCGTTCAGATCCTTTAGATTTAAGTACTATTTATGTACGTAATGATAAAGGAATATTAATTCAATTAGACAATTTAGTAAATGCACGAGAAGAAAGTAGTCCGCCTCAATTATACAGAAACAATCGTTTTATCTCTGCAACAGTATCTGCTGGTTTAGCTCCAGGTAAAAGTATTGGAGATGGTATTGATGCAATGGATGAAATTGCTGCTAAAGTGCTAGATGAACGTTTTTCTACAGATTTAAGTGGCGAGTCAAGAGATTTTAAAGAAAGTTCTTCGAATACTTTATACGCATTTGGATTAGCTTTATTATTGGTTTACTTAATATTATCAGCCCAATTCGAAAGCTTTAAAGATCCTGCTATTATTATCTTAACCGTCCCATTAGCTGTTGCTGGAGCATTTTTATCGCTTTGGTTAACAGGTCAAAGTTGGAATATATTTAGTCAGATTGGAACCATCATGCTAATTGGTTTGGTTACCAAGAACGGTATTTTAATTGTAGAATTTGCTAACCAACTTAAAGAAGAAGGTAAATCAGTTGCAGAAGCTATTCGTGAAGCTTCTGTTAGTCGACTTAGACCTATCTTAATGACCAGTTTAGCTATCGCATTAGGTGCACTTCCAATTGCTATGGCCTTAGGCGCTGCAGCAAAAAGTAGAATGAGTATGGGTATTGTAATTATTGGAGGTACATTATTTTCATTAATTTTGACATTGTTTGTTATCCCTGCTATATATTCTTATTGGAGTAAGGAACATGTTGCGAATAAGGATTTAGAGAAATCATTACAAAACGAAGGGGATTCAAAAAATTAATACGCACTATGTCGTTAAAAAAAAATATTCTATTTATTGCGCTTTTCCTTGGAGCATTTTATTCAAAAGCACAAGAAAAGTTAACTTTAAATGAAGCAATTCAACAAGCTTTAAAAAACAATTACGATATAAAAATCGTAAATAATAACGCTGAAATTTCTAAGAACAATGTTAATCTAGGAAATGCTGGAATGTTACCTCGATTAACGGGTGACGCATCAACTGGCGGAGGAATTTCGAATTCTGTTTTAACCAACTCAAGTGGTGTAGAAAGAACGGTAAACGGCGCAAAAAACACTAATTTTTCTTATGGAGTTAATTTAGGCTGGACGTTATTTGATGGATTCCAAATGTTCACCAATTACGAAAGATTAAAAGAGCTACAGAAATTAGGTGAAATAGGAATTAGAACGGCCGTTTTAAATACAGTTTCTGATGTAATTATTGGATATTATGATTTAGCACGTCAACAAAAATTAATTATTGCGAGAGACACAGCTATAGATATTTCGAACTTCAGATTAAAATTAGCACAAAACAAACTTGATATTGGAAGAGGGTCTAAATTGGATGTTCTAACTGCAGAGGTTGATTATAACGCCGATACAGCTTTATACCTTCAACTAAAAAATAATGCTAAACAATCTATGATTAATCTTAACCGATTAATGGCTAGAGATCCAAATATAATTTTTGAAGTAGACCAGCAATTGGATAGTGATTTGAATTTAAATTTAACTGATTTAATGAATCAAGCAGCTACTTTAAATCCTATAATCCAAAATTCAGTAATAAATAATAGAATTGCCGAATTAAATTTAAAAGCAACAAAAGGTCAAAAATTACCTGTTGTACAATTAAATTCTGGTTATAATTTTAATAGAAGTATGACCCCTACCGGCTTTAATCAGCAAATGAGGAGTAATGGTTTTACTTATGGATTTTCTGCCAGCATCAATATTTTTAATGGAAATTTGCAAAAGCAAAATGAACGAAATGCTAAAATTGAAATTAAAAACACTGAACTAAGCTTATCTCAAGCTAAAGAATCTGTTAATGCTCAAATTTTAACTGCATATAGAACTTACGATACTGGGAAAGAATTATTAAATTTAGAAAATAAAAATGTTGAAATTGCACGTCAATATTTAGACATTACATTAGAAAAATACAGATTGGGAAGTATAAGTCCATTAGATGTTAGAGATGCTCAAATTGCATATTTAGCAGCTCTAACCAGACATGTAGAAGCTCAATTTCAAGTTAAATTAAATGAAATTACCCTTAAGGAAATAAGCGGTACATTAAATATCCAGTAATATGATTCTTGTAGCAGATAGTGGCTCGTCGAAAACAGATTGGCGAGGTTATTACAAGGGGGAGATTTTTGAATTTAATACTCCTGGAATAAATCCTTACTTTTTAAATGCCAACGATATAGCAAAAGTAATTGCGAAGGATAAAAATTTATTAAGTATTGCCAATAAAGTAAGAGAGATATATTTTTTTGGGGCAGGAAGCTCTTCTCCAGATAAACATGAGATAATTTCTAATGGATTATCTTCAGTTTTTACAAAATCATTTATTAGTGTCGACAACGATTTAATAGGTTCAGCATATGCAACTTGTGGTGAGCAACCTGGTTTTACTTGCATCTTAGGAACAGGCTCTAATGTTTCATTTTATGATGGTAAAGAATTATATCATGGCACACATGGATTAGGCTATATTTTAGGTGATGAAGGCTCTGGCACATGGTTCGGCAAAAAATTATTGGTATCATGGCTTTATGATTTAATGCCTGATGAATTGGCTAAAGATTTCGCAGAAACTTATGAAGTAGATAAAAATACTATCATTACCAATGTCTATATGAAGCCATTTCCTAACATTTACCTAGCGAGCTTCACAAGATTCATGAGTAAACATAAAGATCATCCTTTTATTCAAAATATACTTTGTGTAGGTTTCCAAGAATTTGTTGACACCAATTTAAAAGACCAAAAAAATCCAGATAACTTACCTTTTAATTTTGTAGGTTCTATTGCATATCATTTTCAAGATAAATTAAAGCAAATCTGTAATAAAAACGGTATTAATGTAGGTAACATTATACAAAAACCAATTGATTCGCTCTTCAAATTTGTTTTAAATAGAGAGGGCTTATTACAACCTGAAATAAGCGCTTAAATTAAAATGAGTAAGCAAAAAACTACTTCAAACGATAAAATAAATTATATAGCTGAAAGTTTATTAGAGCGTTTTATCCCCAAAGATAAAGAAGTAAATTCCTTAAAATTTTGCTTCACCTTACCCCCATCAGAAAGTTATGAAGCGCACTTCATAAAAAAAAATAACATTTGGGAATTGATAAGTGTTGAACGTCAATTCCCTAACCTTTAGAATCTTCTTTCTTAGAAATAGTTTCTATTAATTGCTTTAAATCTAAACTTATCAAATAACTCGGCTCTACTTGCAATATCTGAGAAATACTAAACAATCTTTCTAAATTAATATTGCTATATCCTAACTCTATTTTGCTATAGGCATTTTGAGATATTCCAATTTTAGCAGCTAAGTAATCTTGAGTATAATTTCGAAATTCACGAACACCTCTAATATTCGAAGCAACGAATTTTGTTTTTGTTTTCGGCAATGTAGTCATATATAGTAATGGTTCAACAATACTTCTGCACTAGGATAGATATCTAAATCTTATAATTTTAAAACATTAGATCATTTGATTTGTTCTAAAATTTTTCAATTATCGAAATTTAGAAGGAAAACATAACCGATTGACAATTAAAATCTTAAACCATCACCTGAAATAATCAAAAATATTAATCTAATTACTTCGTCAAAAAATTGAATTTATTACTACCAAAAACAGATTCTCTTATGTATTTTAAGTTATGCAATTCAATAAAATATCCATAATTACACTTTCATTATTGTTTTTCTTTTTGAATGGAGCGTTCTCACAAAACTATACAAGAGACAAAAGAAATAAAGGAGAAATTAATTCATCAAGAAATTGGTGGGATGTTTTAAAATATGATATAGAATTTGAACCCTTTATTCAAAGTAAAAGTTTAATTGGTATATCAAACATTACTTATAAAGTTCTGGAAAGTAATCATGATAAATTAATGCAAATTGATTTAAATTCACCACTCAAAATAGATAGTGTTTTTTTAGGTTCTGAAAAAATTGAAGTAACAAATGATTCTGGTGTTTACTACTTAAAACTTCCAATACAATCAAAAAATAGTATTCATAAAATAAGCATTTATTACAGTGGAAATTTAACAGAATCTACAAATCCCCCATGGGAAGGCGGATGGGTTTTTGGCAAAGATGCTCAAAATAGACCCTTAGTAACCGTAATTAGTCACGGGAAATCTGGAACATCTGCTTGGTTTCCTGGAAAAGATCACCCAAGTGATGAACCTGAACAAGGTGCTTCTGTAAAAATAACTGTACCCGACTCATTAGTAGGAGTTTCAAACGGAAGATTAGTAGAAATAAAAGAATTTAAGAATAAAAAAACCTTCCATTGGGAAGTTAAAAACAGCATCAATCCACAGCTTATTGTCCCTTATATCGGAAAATATGTGAATTTCGGTCAGCAATACCCTGGTTTAAAAGGTAATTTAGATTTAAGTTATTGGGTACTTGATTATAATTTAGAAAAGGCAAAAATTCACTTTACTAAGGAAGTTTTTCCGATGTTAGAAGCTTATGAATATTGGATGGGCCCCTACCCTTTTTATGAAGACAGCTATAAGTTAATTGAGGTTCCTTATGTTGGTATGGAACACCAAAGTGCTATAGCATACGGAAATAATTACAAAGGAGGGTATAATGGCGTTGATATTTCGGGCGTTGGACTACATACAAAATGGGATTTTATTATCGTGCATGAATCTGCCCATGAATGGTTTGGAAATAATATATCAACTCGAGATTTAGCGGACAATTGGGTACATGAGGGGCTTTCTAGTTATGCAGAAACACTATATGTTGAATATAATTATGGTAGTGAAATTGCCCATGAATATAATTTTGGTACGCGAAAAAACATAAAAAATGATAAACCAATAATTTCTGAATATAATACCTACTCTTTAGGTAGTGAAGATATGTATGCCAAAGCAGCAAACATGATGCACTCAATTAGAAATAGTATAAACAATGATGTGAAGTTTAGAAATATATTACATGGCCTAAATACAAAATTTCAGAAACAAGTAGTAACCAGTTTAGATATAGAATACTTTATTTCAACTCAAGCTGGTTTTGATTATAAACCAGTATTTAATCAATATTTAAGAAATACAGAAATTCCTGTTTTAGAATATTATTTAGACTCATCAAAAGGTGTTATTAAATACAGATATACAAACTGCATCCCTAACTTTAGTTTGCCTTTGGTGCTTACCTCTAAAAATGCTATTTTAAGAATCCAACCAACTACCACATGGAAAAATACACAATTAAGTGAAAATCAAATTAAATTAATTGTTGAAAAAGCTATAGAAAAAAAATACTACATAAAAGTTAACAGACTGCTTTAGATTAAATTATTCTTTATTTCATCATTTTTATTTTCTTCTATTTAATTTTTATTTAGTAACTTTCTTGTTAGTAAAGCACATAACTAAGTTTTTAGTCTTGCATTAATACTAACACCTATGAAAGTTTTAAAACTTTTGTTATTTAATTTAATTCTACTTTCATGTCTGCTTTTTGCAAAAAAAAGTAGAGCTCAGTATTTTGAGTTAAACAAAGATTTAAAATCCTACAACATACCCTTTAAATTAATCAAAAACATGATTGTTGTTGAATTAAACATAAATGGTAAAGGTCCTTATAATTTCATAGTAGATTCTGGTTCCCCATTAGTTTTAATTATGGATCCCAATTTAATAGACACAACAAATCTATTAAACAAGAGAACACTTTTATTATCTGGGATTTCGGAAGGCGAAATTTTTGAAGCATTAATCCCAGGCCCACAGAATTTCGATTTTGGTGAATCATTAAAGAGTGTAAACCTAACACCTGCTATTTTAAAATCAGACTACTTCGGAGTTTCTAATTTTATGGGGATTAAAGTTCACGGTTTATTAGGATATGAATTCTTTACACATCTCAAACTTAGATTCGATTTTACAAATTCATTGATTACCGTTTTTTCAGAAAATGCAAAAATATCTTATCGAAAATTTCAAAAAATTCCAATTACCATTGAAAATAAAAAACCTTACTTAGTTAGTAATATTACTTTTTATGATAATTCTCAATGCAATTGCAAATTAGTATTAGATATTGGAGCAGGCCATGGATTATCATTAGAACATACCAATTTAAAAAACTGGCCAGTTACCAACACAATTAAAGCAAATTTAGGAAGAGGCTTAACAGGTTTAATTACAGGCGAAATTGGTAGAGTAAAACAATTAAAAATTGGCAAATTAAAAATAAACAACCCTATATCTGCTTTCCCCTTAAACCTCCATAGGTCTACTTTAAATAATAATAGAGATGGCAATTTAGGAACAGAATTATTAAAAAGGTATACTTTAATTGTAGATTTTAAAAACGAATTACTTTATTTAAAGCCTAGATTTGTTTATTTTCCAAATCAAGAGCACGATATGAGTGGCATAGAACTATATGCAACGGGAAAAGATTTAAATGATATTTATATCAGTAGAATTGAACCAGGATCGCCGTCAGATGAAATTGGATTAAAAGAAAATGATCAAATTTATAAGGTAAACTTAATTCCAGCGGAAGAAATTGGAGTTGAAGCACTAGGCGAATTATTTAAATCTGAAAATGGAAAAAGTATCTTTATTGAAATATTAAGAGAAGGAAAAAGGTTAAATTTTATTATTACACTAAAAAGACGAGTATAAATCAACCCTTTGTTATTTTTAATTAATGTAAATTTGTAAAAATTTAAACTTATACCCTATTAAAAAAATTGTATATTGTATTTAATATGCATTTCTGACAAGAATGAATAGTACTATAAACGGAAAATCAATATTTAAGTTTCTATCTACCATCTATATCATTGCACAGTTTAGTAATATAAGTTTTGCGCAAAATCCATTTGAAACAGCTTTAAAATTAAAAATGGATTCACTAGTTTCATCTCCCGGAACAGAATACGCGCAACCTACTTTTATGCCAAACAACAGTATTCAAAGCATAATGACTCCATCTGGATGGGGTGGCAATGGGGCTTATTTTTTCGCAGTAATTGGTGGTGTTTATCCTGCACTGTACACACAAAAAGCAGATATGATTGGAGCAGTAGGTGCAAGTATTGGAAGTTCAGAAAAACATGTTAATTTTTCCGCAAGTATAAATATTGCACGACTTTCTGAATTTAAAGATTTTTCGGCAAATTTTATTTTAAGTAGACAAATTGGAGGAGGAAGTAGTCTTTCTTTAGGTGCACTTCAGTTATTTTCAGACCCTAAAGTTTCTGACTCTCCGGATGGAAGTTATTATATAGCATTTAGTCACTCTTCTCAAAAAATGGCGCCTAAAACTCAAGGATACTCTCCACTAACCTATACTATTGGTGTAGGAAATGGAAGATTTTTACTAAAAAGTCCTTATGATGTACTTGCTGGAAAAGGTAAATATGGAACTGCTATTTTTGGAAACGTTTCATATGAAGTATTTAAAGATATTAATGTAAATTTAGAATGGTCAGGAACCAACCTTGGAATATCAACTGGTTTTAGACCTTTTCCCAATAATATAACAGTAGGTTTAGGTATTTATAACCTTACAGGATATTCTGGAGACAAACCGAGTATGATTGGAAGTATTGGCTTCCCATATTCACTAAAAAAATTAAAAAATTCAACAAATAATAATATTTTCTAAAATGAACAAAATATTAATAAAGCTTTTTCTTTTTGTTGGCTTATTATTCGGTGGTTCTGCTGTTGCTCAATCCGGGCTTAACAATAATTCTAATTGGAAAACGCCTATTCCAAATACAGTTTTACCTAGCTCACCTACAAGTCCTAATAATTTAACAGGAAATGTAACCGTAAACCCTTTCAGTATTCAGGCGCCACCGGTTCCTTCAATACCATCATTAGCAGGTTTAAATTTACCTACTAACATTCCGAATATTAATTTAAACAATTTAATTCCAGCAATGCCGGTAAGTCCACCTGCCCCTGCAGTGCCATCTCCTGCATTTGTTGCTTCTATGGCTCCTACGGCACCTATGATTTCATTACCCGTTTTACCTACATTACCACCCGTTGCTCCCATCACACCTGTTCCAGAATTAAGATTGGTAGTTCGACCATAAATATTATGAAGACGAAAAATATTTTAAAACTAATATTTCTTTTTTGTTTTATTTCCCAAGTTTCGGCAACTTATGCTCAAAACTTAAATAGAGCATTTGATTTTAAAGTTGGTGATGAGTATGTAAAAAACACTAAAGTAATCTCAACCGGCGTAGTTGAAAGAGGTGAACAAAATGTTAGCGTAAATACCGAATCTCAAATAAAAAAATCTATAAAAGTAACAGATTCTACATCCAATGGATATGGTTTTAAAATTACCATTGAAGAAATGGACAATAAAATCGAATCCTTAAATAATGTACTTCATTTTAACTCTAATAAACCCGTAGACCCAAGTTCTAAAATAGAAAAAGCATTAAGGTATATGCTAGATAAGCCTGTTGAACTTAAAACGGATAAATATGGCATTGTTCTCTCTACTGAAGATCCTTCGAAACTACTGGCTAATGATACGCTCCTTGCTTTTGCAGGAATACAGCCTGAATTTTTTGAACGTGGAGATCTTTTTTCATTAGTAGGTGATTTTCAATACGACCCTTCATTAAAAAAAGGATATAGCTGGACAGACTCTCTGGTTATTGATGAGCAAAAGATGGTTACTGAATACTTAATCGAAGAAGTAACTAAAGAAAGTACAGTAATTAAACTTACTACCTCATCTTTTGGAAGATTAATAAACAGTAACATAAATGCAACTTATATTGTCGACAATAAATCGGGTGTTATTCTTGAAAAAATAATCTATACCATCTCTACCGGATTTAGAGTGTCTAATAAAGTCTTATTTGCAATTTCTCGAAGTACGAGTATAGTGGAAACTATTACTAAACGAACACCCACATTAACATCAAAGTAGATAATAATTTATCTATTTTAATTCCTTTAATCAAAGGTAATTAGACCTAAAATTACAAGTTGTTTCTTTTTACAATAACCTTACATATTTTAAGTTGATTTAAGCTTGATTTTTTAGAATTTTAGGATTGTATAAATTACCCTGAAGTTTATATAACTTTTAGATCATTTATAATAGAACTTATTTAATGATTTAATTTCATTATGATGAGTTTATTATTATGAATTGACCTCAAGTAAGGAAGAAAAATTCTTAAGAATTAAAGAAGGATTGTTTCAAAATTTTTAATGAACTAAACAAATTTGTTAACTTGGTATAACACAAATAGAAATTAATTCATGAAATTTTCATTTTACATTCAGCAAAAGCTAAAAATAGCTGTTCTCCTTTTTCTTGTAATGGGGTGCACTATTTTAATTAGAACTCTGGAAGACAAAAGTGTTAACGACATGAACACTTCATTTAAATCGTTATATAATGACCGGTTAATTCCTTCAGTATTACTACATGATATAAATTTATTATTAACAGAAAAAAACTGGACCTTAGAAAAATACATACAAGGTTCTGCAGAAATTCAGCCAGATTATATTTCTAGTGTCATAGCCGTAAACAATAAAAAAATTGATTCGCTATTATTAATTTACGATAAAACTTATATCGTCGAGACAGAAGCATCTCAATTAAAAAATCTAAAAACAGCGATTAAAGAATATAAAATTCAGGAAAACCAAGTAATAACCTATATTCTAAATAATCAACGTGGACTTGCGAATAATTTATATGAAATAAATGCAAAAAAGACTTATCTAAAAATTTCACAAAATATTAACTACCTATTAACCACCCAAATTAATGTAGGTTCCGAATTAATTAATGATGTTGATGATATAGTATCTGGAACAAAACTTTATTCAGCCATCCAAATAGGATTAGCTATAATAATAGGTTTATTAATTATGGGAATATTATTTGCTGTAAAATCAACAAAAACGGCACCGCAGAAAGACTTTCACCTAAACTAACCCAAATTAAGTTATTTTATACTGGCTTAAATCTATTTATGCCATCTTAAGAATTAAAGAATCTAGTAAATTTTTAAACTTTTGGTAGGAAACTGGTTTTGGTAAAAATCCATTTGCAGATACACCAAAAGCATCTATAGCATATTTGGGATATGCACTAATAAAAATTAAGTTATTAATATTATTTCGGATAATTTTTGCTAACCTAATTCCGTCTAATGAAGGCATTTCTATATCCAAAAACAAAAAATCTATTTCTGGTAACTCTTCTAGTGATTCTACAACATCAGTTGAGTTTGTAAAAGTTTTAACAACTTCTAAATTTCCATACTCTTGTATGTACTCAACTATTTGCTCAATAAAATCTGATTGATCATCTACGATAACACAGCTATAAGACGGTTTCGGCATAAATAAAAAAGGAACGTTTGGTTTAAACTATAAAGATAAAATATAAATTTTGTCTATTCTTAAATTTAAGTAATAATTTTAACAATTCTGATACATTTTAAGTGAAAATTGAGATATTCTTTCTTTTACGAAATTATAAGTCACAAGATTTTCAGTAGTATTAATTTATATTAATCCATAAAATAGAATAATAAAATGATCGTTTTATTAATCATTATTACGACCATTTATTGATAAATTTACCAAATGAATACAAAAAAAGCGCTGTTTATAGACTTAGATAACACAATATATCCAGCGGCATCTATAGGTAATGAACTTTTCAAAGATCTTTTCTCATTAATCGCTGAAGATGAAGATCATTTGGCTGATTTAGAAAACATAAAAAAGTCTATTTTGAGAAAGCCTTTTCATCATGTTGCCAAAGAGTTTAACATGAGTGAATCTCTATATGAAAAATCTATAAATCACCTTGTAGAACTTGAATATGAGGGTAAAATACCATTTTTTGAAGATTATGTGCATTTAAAGAAATTGCCACAAACGAAATTCCTAATCACCGCTGGATTCACAAAATTGCAAACCAGCAAAATAAAACAGCTCAACCTTCAGGAAGATTTTGAAGCATTTTACATTATGGATTTTACAAAAACAGATGAGACAAAAATCCACGCATTTCAAAAAATCATAAAAGAATATAATTTCAAAGCATCTGAAATCTTAATTATTGGCGACGATCCTGATTCAGAAATTAAAGCAGGTAAAGAATTGGGAATTGATTGTGTACTATACGATAGTCTTAACCTATTTGAGCATAAAACAGACCTAATAAGAATAACAAATTTTAGCGCTTTAGCAGAATTTTTAAGTTAAAGCAGTTCCAATTTCCATAATTTATTAACTATATTGCATCAAATCAATTAGCTATGAACCAGGAAATTATCAACCTTTACGACTCTTATACACATAGTGAAATAAGCAGAAAAAGTTTTATTAAGAAACTAGCCATTCTAACAGGTAGTACTGCTATGGCTTTAACACTTTTACCTTTATTAGAAAATAATTACGCAGCAGCAGCTGGTTATAATGACCCTAATTTAGATACGGAGATGATAACCTATGCAGGGTTAGAAGGCCCAATGAAGGCTTTTCTTGCTAAACCAAAAAACAAACGTCAATTAGGGTCAGTAGTTATTATCCATGAAAATAGAGGATTAAATCCACATACGATTGATGTTACTAAAAAAATGGCCTCTGAAGGTTTCTTAGCATTAGGAATAGACGCACTTTCACCTTTGGGTGGAACCCCTGAAGATGAAGATAAAGGGAGAGAACTGATTGGGAAATTAGATCCTATGAAAAATTTAAAAAACTATTTGATGGGTTTAGAATATCTTAGAACACATAAAAATAGTAATGGAAAAGTAGGTTGCGTAGGGTTTTGTTGGGGCGGATTAATGGCTAATAGAATAGCAGTGGCTGATCCAAAACTTCAAGCTGCTGTTGCTTATTATGGCTCACAAGCGCCTGTTTCGGATGTGCCTTTAATTAAAGCTTCATTAATGCTACATTACGCCGGTTTAGATGAAAGAATTAACGCAGGAATTCCAGCTTACGAAGCCGCATTAAAAGCCAATAACATTGATTATCAACTCTTTATTTATGAAGGTGTAAATCATGCTTTTAATAACGATACCTCTCCAACTAGATATAATGAGGCTGCTGCAAAATTAGCATGGGAAAGAACTATTTCTTTACTGAAGAAAAAGTTAGGATAGCTCTAACCCAAATTACATAATTCATTTTAAAACAATATGTTAGGTTCGGTGTAGTATTAATAGATTATTTAAACTGATTATTATGAAAACAAAATTAATTTACACCTTATTATTTGGTATTTCTGTCGCTATAAGCGCTTGTTCCAATGAAAAAAATAACTCGTCTGAAGAATCTGTAGATGTTGATACCAATATTATTTCATCGGATACTACCATTTACAACGAAGCTAAAGCCACTATTAGTGGAACAAAAACAGATACTACAGTAACTGGAACGGCCAAATTTGTTAAAAAAGGGGATTATGTAGAATTAACGCTCGATCTAGATATCCCCAAAAAAGCAAATTCTACAGTTGCAGTGCATTTACATGAAGAAGGGGATTGTGGAGATAATGGACAGGATGCTCATGGACATTGGAATCCAACAAACGAGTCACATGGAAAATGGGGAGCCGCACAATATCACTCAGGTGATATAGGAAATATTAAATTGGATAATAATGGTAAAGCTAGTTTTAAATTGGAAACCAATAGGTGGACAATTGGAGGTCAAGATTTTACGAATATCTTAGACAAATCAATTATAATACATGCTGGAGTAGATGATTATAAAACTCAACCTACTGGCAATTCTGGAAGTAGAATTGGATGCGGAGTTATTAATAAAATGTAGTTCTCATCCATAATTCATATTAAAATGCCTTCAAAAATTAATCAATTTTTGAAGGCATTTTTTTAACTCAAAAATCTTATCGCTTACAACAAATAATTTAATTGATGGAAATTCAACGGATGTTTGTGTATCTAATAATTTCTTACTAAAATTAGGCAACTAAATTTAACTTATAAGTACCAATTCTATAATTGGTTACTTAAAACCAAACAAACCTAAACTAAATGAAATCCAAGCAAGCGTCAGAAAAAGATATTAATTCTAGAAGAGACTTTTTAAAAAAGTCTGCTTTAGGATTAGCTGCATTTACCATTGTACCCAGACATGTATTGGGAGGCGAAGGATATATCGCGCCTAGCGATAAACTCACTAAAGCTGTAATTGGGGTTGGTGGCATGGGTCGAGGACATTTCGGATACGAAAACACGCCAGTTGTTGCCATTTGCGATGTAGATAAAAATCATCTTCAACAGGCCGCAAGTATGCTCAATAACGGGGTAAAAACGTTCTCCGATTATAGAGAGCTTATTCAACTTCCTGAGGTAGATATTGTTCATATCGCTACACCTCCACATTGGCACGGGATTATGGCTGTGGATGCAGCTGTTGCTGGTAAAGATATTTGGTGCGAAAAACCTATGACACATACCATTGGCGAAGGAAAACGAGTTGTTGAAGCTATAAAACAACATGGGAATATGTTTAGGCTTAATACTTGGTTTAGGTTTAAAGACACCTTTTATGGTATGGGAACTTCCGTTAAACCCATAAAAAAATTGGTTGATTCGGGAATGTTAGGCTGGCCGCTAAAAGTTACGGTTAGTAAACACACGGGTTACGATTGGAAATTTTATTGGGTTGGAAGAGAAAATTTACCAGAAATGCCTGTTCCACCAGAACTAGACTACGATGCTTGGTTAGGTCCAGCTCCATACAAACCTTATAACGCTCATCGTGTTCACCAAACTTTTAGAGGGTATTGGGATTACGATGGCGGCGGATTGGCTGATATGGGCCAACACTACATAGATCCTATTCAATATTTCTTGGGTAAAGATGACACCAACCCTGTTTCTGTGGAAATTGATGCTCCACAACAACACCATGATGCTGTAGGCACTTGGAAAAGAATTACATATACGTATGCCGATGGATGTCAAATTATTTTAGATGGCGAAGGGAAGGACGAAAATGTAGCCTATATCGAAGGTCCAAAAGGTAAACTATATCCAGGTTTTAAATCAGATATACCTGATTTAGAAAGAAAACTTGCACAGTTTCCAGAACCTCCATCACAAATTGTAGAATTTTCGGAATCTGTAAGAACAAGGAAAAAATTCGCATTAAATGAAGAAAACGGACATAGATCGTGTAATATTATTAATATGGGACTTATCGCTTTAAAATTAGGCAGATCTCTAAAATTTGATCCTGTTAAGCAAGAATTTATTGGCGACGACGCAGCGAATAAATTAATAAACCCAGTAATGCGTGCCCCATATTCCATTTAATTTAGAATCTATAACAAGATGAAAAAAATATTCTTTGCTCTTTTGGTGACCATTTTCTTAACAAATGGATTAACCAATACAGGTGTTTATGCTCAAACCGACACTAGGACTACAGCTACTAAAATCGCTGATTTATTAGCACAATTACCTGCTCAATCTACCCTTCAATTCGAAAAAAATATGAAGGAAATTGGCGCTTTAGGCGAGACAGGCTTTACAAATTTAATTCTCAGCCTAAATAATGAAGGCGCATCTAAACATTTAGTTGAATATGCAATTACCGGATTTACTGCTTTTTCTACTAAACCTGGACAAGAGAATTATAAAAATCTAGCTTTAAACGCTTATTCAAATGCCCTTCCTAATATTCTATCCGCTAAAAATAAAGGCTTTATAATTAGTCAATTCGAATTAATAGGCAACGATAGCTCGGTTCAAGTTTTAGAACTATATTTAAACAACGAGCAATTAGTTGACGAAACTTCAAGAGCATTAGCTAAAATCAATACACCTTCGGCAATAAATGCATTATCAAGTGCATTAAAATCTAATTCAAATAAAATTAAATTATCAGCCATAGAAGCCTTAGGCCATACTAATTCGCCTGCTGCAACAGGACTTATTATTGCCAATTTAGTTGGTAATGATGTAAACCTTAGAAAAGTAAGTTATTTTGCCTTAGCTAATTTAGGCCATTCTCTTTCTGAGTCTATCTTATTAAAGGCAGCAGAAAATGTTGGATTTAAATATGACCCAACTAATGCTGTGTCTTCTCTTATAGTTTACACTAATCAACTTTCTAAATCAAACAAAACAAAAGCTTCAGAATTAGCAAAAACTATACTTTCAAATGCTAAAAATGCAGACCAGGTTAATATTAAAATCGCTGCATTAGAAATTCTTAGCAGAGCAACAAGTGATCAAAAAATATACTTTGACGCATTAAAAGATTCACAACTAAATTATAGAATTGCAGCTGTTCAATTTGCTACTCCATATTTATCTGATAATAATGCCAAATTATGGCTAAAAGAATTAAAAAATGCAGATCCATTAACTAAGGTTGCTATAATTGAGATGTTCGCTAATAAGGCCTATTCGCCAGCAACTAACGAAATAATGAAATGGGTTTCATCCACAGATAAAAATGTAAAAATTGCTTCGGTTAATGCGGTTGTAAAATTAGGTCAATCTTCAAAACTCCCAGAATTAATTGCTTTAATGAATAAAGGTGGTTCTACTAATATTGAAGTAATTGCAGATGGAATAATGAAAATGCAGAAAGAAGGTGTGGCACAAACAATTGCTGCTCATTTAAAATCAGCTAAGCCTGAAGTTAAGGTTGCATTAATCAATATTTTAGCTTCAAGAGCTGCAAATGATGAAATTAATTTTATTTACGAAGAATTAAATAGTCCAACTCCAGAAGTTAAAAACGCAGCTTTTCAATCCTTAAAACACATTGCATCTTCAAATAATTCTCAGAATCTATACGATTTAATAAATAAAACATCGGATAAAAATCACCTTGTTCAGATTCAAGAAGCAATTATTGCGGTTAATAAAGGAATAAAAGATGTAAATCAACAAGCCGCTCTGATTAGAGAAGTTATGGACAAAGCTACAGCTGAGAAAAAACCATTGTATTTTAAAATTCTGGCAAGCTTAGGCGATTCTAATTCTTTAGCTAAATTAACAGAAATATATGCGCAAGGGACAGATTTAACCAAATCTCAAGTTATAGAGGCATTATCTAATTGGAAAGATAGCAGTAGTGCTCAAGAGCTTATAAAAATTGCTAGAAACACAAAAAACACAGAACATTTGGCATTGGCCGTAAATGGGTATTTACAACTTATAAGAAAATCTCAAGCTACCCCAGACCAACGTTTATTATTATTACGTAATGCTTTCGAAGTAGCTCCAAATACGCTCATCAAACAACAAATATTAAAAGACTTAACTCAATCTAAAACTTATCAAACTATTTTATTTGCTGGTAAATATTTAGATGATCAATCCTTACAACAATCAGCTGCTCAAACTGTAATGAACATTACAATGGCTGGAAAATACAGTGGGGAAATCATAAAAGAACTATTAAATAAAACTATTGTCGTTTTAACTGGTCCAGACTCTGATTATCAAAAGGAAGGCTTAAGGAAATATCTTTCAGAGATGGAAAATGGAGAAGGTTTTGTAAAAGTATTTAATGGTAAAGATCTTTCTGGTTGGAAAGGGTTAGTTGGCGATCCTATTAAAAGATCAAAAATGACCGCAGCAGCTCTTCAAGAAGCACAACAAAAAGCTGACGCCGCAGCGCAAGAAAGCTGGAAAGTTATAAATGGTGAATTACATTTTCAAAGTCATGGGGATAACCTTGCCACTATTAAAAAATATGGTGACATAGAAATGCTTGTGGATTGGAAAATTATAGATGATAAAAAAGGGGAAGGTGATGCTGGTATTTATTTAAGAGGCACCCCTCAAGTTCAAATCTGGGATTTAGCCCGTACAAATGTAGGTGCTCAAGTAGGCTCTGGTGGATTATACAACAATCAAAAAAATCCAAGTAAACCTTTATTGGTTGCTGACAATCCTTTAGACGAATGGAATACTTTTAGAATTTTAATGATTGGAGACCGAGTTACTGTTTATTTAAATGGCAAATTGGTTACTGATAATGTTATTTTAGAAAATTATTGGGATAGAAGCTTACCGATTTTTGCAGAAGAACAAATAGAACTTCAAGCACATGGATCTCCTGTTGCCTATAGAGATATTTATATACGCGAAATTCCTCGTCCTAAGCCTTTTGAATTAAGCGAAGAAGAAAAAAAAGAAGGTTTTAAAGTACTTTTTGATGGCACAAATATGCACCATTGGGTAGGAAATACCACAGATTATGTAATCGAAAATGGGAACATGGCTATTAGACCAAAACCTGGCAAAGGTTCTGGAGGTAATCTATTTACAAAAGAAGAATTTAGTGACTTTGTATTTCGTTTCGAATTTCAACTTACGCCAGGTGCAAATAATGGATTAGGAATTCGTGCACCTTTAGAGGGAGATGCCGCATATGTAGGTATGGAATTACAAATTCTAGATAACGATGCGCCTATTTATAAAAATTTAGCCGAGTACCAATATCATGGCTCAATTTATGGCACAATTGCCGCTAAAAGAGGATTCCTTAAACCTGTTGGCGAATGGAATTACCAAGAAGTAATTGCAAAAGGATCAAAAATTAAAGTCATATTAAACGGGAATGTTATTCTAGATGGAGATATAGAGCCTTTCAAAACTAATGGAACGCCCGACAAACAAAATCATCCTGGATTAAAAAGAACATCCGGACATATCGGTTTTCTGGGACATGGCTCACCTTTACAATTTAGAAATATCAGAATTAAGGATTTATCAAAAGATAATACCCAACTATCCACTTCAAAACCTATCAAAAAAACAAAATAATGAATACCGAAAATAAAAATGCTTCTAAAGAACAATCTAGAAGAAATTTTATCAAATCCACTACGCTAGCAACTGCAGGATTTATGATTGTCCCAAGGTTTGTATTAGGAGGTAAAGGATTTTTAGCACCAAGCGACCGATTATTGTTGGCTGGAATTGGTGTAGGTGGACAAGGAGAAAGTGACATCAATGCGATTGTTAGCGGTGGAAAAACCGATGTCTCTTTTTTATGTGATGTAGATGATAGAAGAGCAGCAAATTCTATTAAAAAGTTTCCTAAGGCAAAGTATTATAAAGATTATAGAAAACTTCTAGATAAAGAAGCTAAAAACATTGATGCGGTTATGGTTTCTACGCCCGATCATACACATGCGCAAATAGCCATGGCTGCAATGCAATTGGGTAAACATGTTTATGTTCAAAAACCTTTAGCACATGACATTTATGAGGCTCGAATGTTAACCGAAGCTGCAAAAAAATATAAAGTGGTTACACAAATGGGGAATCAAGGTGCATCTGGCGATGGTGTTAGAAGGTTACAAGAATGGTACGATGCTGGAAAAATTGGCAAAGTACATACTGTTTATGTATGGACCAATAGACCCGTATGGCCTCAAGGAATTTCTTGGCCAACCACAAAAGCCCCTATCCCACCCGAATTAGATTGGGACCTTTGGCTTGGAAGTGCACCATACAAAGACTATGTAGATAAATTAGTTCCTTTTAATTGGAGAGGCTGGTGGGATTTTGGAACAGGTGCCATTGGAGATATGGGTTGTCATCTTTTTGAACCTCCTTTTAAAATATTAGGTTTAGATACCCCAATTAGTGTAGAATGTAGTGTTGGAAGTGTTTATGTAGATGAATTTAAAAGAGCATACCTACCAGAAAGCTGTCCGCCTTCTAGTCACGTAACCATGACTTTTAACCCTACACCAAAAACCAAAGGTGAAGTTCGTATCCATTGGATGGATGGAGGAATAAAGCCGGCAAGACCCGAAGAACTTGGCGCAAATGAAAAACTTGGCGACAATGGCGTTTTATTTATCGGAACAAAAGGAAAAATGATTTGTGAAACTTATGGTAAAAACCCAAAGCTATTACCACTTTCTAAGAATGATAATGACAACACCAAAATATCAATAAAAAGAGTCCCTGGGCAAGAAATTGGACATTATACTCAGTTTGCAGAAGCAGCTATTGCTGGATATGGAAAAATGGAATTAAGCTCCCCTTTTGAAATTGCAGGACCTTTGACAGAAACTTTATTAATTGCAAATTTAGCAATAAGGGGGACAGATATTCAACGCTTAGATGCGGCAGGAAAGGTTACTTACCCTGGAAGAGATATAAAAATGATTTGGGATAAAAACACTATGCGGGTTACCAATTTTGAGGAAGCTAACCAGTTTGTGAAAAGAACCTACAGAGAAGGTTGGACTTTAGGCGTTTAAAATATGTCGGCAGAAAAAAAGATAAAAATTTTAGTGGTTGGTTGTGGAAACATGGGAACAGCACATGCTACAGCTTATCATAACAGTCCTGAATTCGAAATTTGTGGTTTAGTTTCGAGAAATAAAAGTAAAGAAATACTGAACCAAAAATTAAACTCTAATTACCCCTTGTTCAGCGAATTTTATGAAGCATTAAAAATAACTAAACCAGATGCCGTTTGTATTTCTACCTATCCAGATACTCACGAAGCTTATGCTATTGAAGCATTAAATAATGGTTGTCATGTTTTCATAGAAAAGCCACTTGCCGACTCAGTAGAAGGAGCGCTTAAAATTGCAGAAGCTGCAAAAAACAACAATAAAAAGCTGTTAGTAGGTTACATTTTAAGATATCATCCTTCTTGGAACCTTTTTACCGAAAAGGCAAAAGAAATGGGAAAACCATTAGTAATGCGCATGAATTTGAATCAGCAAAGTCAGGGTGCAAAATGGAATGTCCATAAAAATTTAATGAATAGCTTAAGTCCAATTGTAGATTGTGCGGTGCATTATATAGACATTATGTGTCAAATGACTAGATCAAAACCGATAAGAGTAAGCGCAATTGGAGCCAATTTAAGTCCAGAAATACCAAGTTGGAACTATAATTATGGTCAGCTTCAAATAACTTTCGAAGATGGCTCAGTTGGCTGGTATGAGAGTGGATGGGGACCAATGGTTAGTGATACAGCATTTTTCATTAAAGATGTATTTGGCCCAAAAGGATCTGTTTCTATAGTAGCAAAAGAAGCTGCAAAGTATGGTAATTCAGACAATATTGATGATCATACAAAAACAGAATCCATAAAAATTCATTATGCTGATTTAAATCAAGAACAATTATTTAGCAGAAAAGATGAATGGTTAGACTTAACCGACGAACCCAATCATCAGGAACTTTGTAATAGAGAACAACAGTTCTTTTTAGAAGCAATAAAAAACAACTATGATTTAACGCTACAAACAGAAGATGCCATTAATAGTTTAAAGATTGCCTTCGCCTGCGATGAGTCAGTTAAAAAAGGAAACACTATAGATTTAAAACTATAAAATGCTTATATTTAATTTTTTAGCAGTCAATATTTTTAACATTTAACTAACAAAAAGTGGATTTTAAATACGAACAAATTAAAGAAGCCCATAGTAAAGTTAAGTCGGGTGCAGATTTCCCTAATTACTTAAAGGAATTAAATCAATTAGGTGTTTTAAGTTATGAAACCTTTGTAAATAATGGTTCAACTATTTATATAGGCAAAAATGGTTATACGGTTAATTCTCCAGAAAAATATTCAGAATTAATAGTTTCCGATCAACCGAACATAGAACAATTTATGAAGGATTTGAGGAATCACCAACAAGGCAATACAGACTATTTAACTTTTTGTTCGGATTGTGCTAAATCGGGTGTAGAAAAATGGGCTGTAAATATTGAAAATAGAACGTGTATTTATTTCGACAAAAACAATCATAGCATGCTCATTGAGAGCCTACCTCTCTAATACTGCTCTAGAAAATAAACGTTCAACAATTAAACTCAAATTCTTAAGTTTAAAACGCTTAATTAAAAGAGAAATTATCTTTTTCCTATAAAAACAGATAATTAGAAATACATTATATTTACGGCCATGAACACACCTCCTGAAGCTTTAATAAGTAATGATGCCGTAGTATTCGGTCTTTTAATGGCAATTTTAGCCTTAATATTTTACACCAGTGGTTTACAAACAAAATTTTGGAAGAAATTCTATTCTTTTGTTCCAACCGTTCTGTTATGTTATTTTATCCCTGCCCTATTTAACACCTTTAACATTATTTCGGGAGAACAATCTTCATTATACTCAATGGCATCTAGGTATTTATTACCTGCCAGCTTAGTGTTTTTTACGATTGGGATCGACATAAAAAGATTAGTGAAACTGGGTCCAAAAGCAACCATCATGTTTTTTGCCGGAACATTGGGTGTTGTACTAGGAGGTCCTTTAGCCTTTTTCCTAGTTGGTTCTGCATTTCCTGATATATTATTTTTTGAAAAAGAAGAAACTTGGAGAGGGCTTTCTACTATTGCAGGAAGTTGGATTGGAGGAGGAGCAAATCAAGCTGCTATGCTTGAAGTATTCGCCCCTAGTAAAACTTTATTCGCTCAAATGATAGCTGTAGATGTTTTAATTGGAAATATATGGCTTGGACTTTTATTATATGGCGCGCAAAATAAAGCTAAAATAGATAAATGGTTAAAAGCTGATAGTTCTGCAATTGATGAATTAGAAACTACCTTAGAAAAAATCAATAATGAAGAAAAAGTAACCAATACCGGTGTTCCACATTGGATGATTTTATTAGGTGTAGGATTTGGAATGACTGCCCTTTCACATTTAGGTGCAGATTATTTAGCCCCATGGATTGAGACTAACTACCCTGAATTGGCTCAATATTCTTTAACCAGTAAATTTTTCTGGATCGTAATTATTGCGACCACATTGGGGATGTTTTTATCATTTACAAAAGCTAGAAAATTAGAAAACATCGGTGCTTCTAATATCGGGTCATTATTTCTATATGTTTTAGTAGCTACCATTGGCATGAGTATGGATTTAAAGGCTTTATTCGACAATCCGAAATTTTTCTTGGTAGGAATTATTTGGATCTTTATCCACATAACCATCATGTTATTAGTAGCAAGAATAATAAGAGCTCCTTTCTTTTATGTTGCGGTTGGAAGTCAGGCAAACATTGGAGGTGCGGCCTCTGCCCCTATTGTAGCTGCTGCATTTAGCAAATTTTTAGCTCCTGTTGGTGTGTTATTAGCTGTTTTAGGATATGCCGTAGGCACTTATGGAGGCTATCTAACAGGATTAATTTTACAGTGGATTTCAGGAATATTAGCGTAGTTAACTTTTTATAAAATAAATCATTGATGCTTTTCATGTCGATTTAATTAAGAAATTAAACATGAGAGGCATCAATGACTTCCCAAAATTATAAATACAATTCTCTAAACCTCAAATTATAAATTAAGTTATTAGAACTTGATTTACTTATTTCAAGAGTATTTCTACACTATTACGATTTAATTTTATTCGCTTATTCTTTTCCAAAGCTTTTAATAAACGAGAAATCACTACTCTAGAGGTATTTAATTCTTTGGCAATTTCTTGATGAGTTTTAAAAATCTTGGTACTGTTCTCGATTTTACTTTTTTCGAATAAATAGTTCAGTAACCTATCATTCATATCCATAAAGGCAATCGTATCAATCGCATTTAACAACTCATTAAACCTATTGTTATAGCTTTCAAACACAAAAGACATCCAGCTCTTATATTTTCCAATCCACTCCGACATTTTTTGAATAGGGATCATCAACAATGCACCAGGAAGCTCCCCAATTGCTCTAATTTCACTTTGCTTTTCACCCAAACAACAAGTCATAGTAATGGCACAAGTATCTCCTCTTTCCAAATAATACAATAAAAGCTCCCCACTGTCGTAATCCTCTCGCATTACCTTAATTGCACCGGATAAAAGTAAAGGCATCGACTTAACATATTGCTGATAATCAATAAGCACATCCCCTTCTTTAAACTCGATATATTTAGAAATTTGAACAATTTCCTCTAATAATTCAGGCTCAAAAACATCCCCATAAGAGGCATAAAGTAATTCCTTCATCATAAAACTAAGTAAAGCTATAAATCTTAATAAAGATCTATTTAAAAGATAAAATTAAAATAATAAACCTATCTATTAACTAAATCGGGTTAATTTATAAGTGATTTTACAAATTAAAGTTTAATCCAAATGAAAAGTTACGTGCAGGAGCTGGATTATAAAACCTATTTCCTATTGCATTTAAATCATTACCCAAACTATAAGATTTATTTAACAAATTATCGCCACTTACAAATAACTGTAATTTATAATCCCTTCTATTCCAATTATAGCCTAATTTTGCCTGCATTAAATGATAATTTGGAGCCCAAATTAAATTGGCATCATTTAATGGGATACGATCTGTAAATTGATGTTGTAAATAAAGAAAAGCATTATTTAAAAACCCTATTTCCATAGAGTGTACAACATTCCACACTGGAGTTCCCGTTAACTGATTACCAGAATAATTAACCCCATTTACGGCATAATCTCTAAATTTAAACTGATTATAAGTAAAAGATTGATTGACCAATAATTCATTAACCAACCTATCCTTTCTAAATTTTAAAACTTTCAGATTTAAACGTCCTTCAACACCCTGCTGATCTGTACCACCGGAATTAATGAAATAATCCGTCTCGTTGGGTAATCTTCTATTTACAATACTTTTTTGAAGCTTAAAAACATAATAAGAAACATCCAAATTTAAGACCCCAGAAGCTGAATTGTATCTAAATCCAGATTCATAATTTATACCTACTTCTGGCTGTAAATTTGTATTTATGCGGTTGTCTGATGGTCTAATTTCGGCAATAGTTGGAGTAGAATAACCCCTACTAACAGATGAACGCCAATTTAAACCCTCGTTCAACTCATAATTTAATCCCAGTTTTGGCATCCATTGAGCATTAAAACTTCTATTATTAAAATCATTTTGTTGAAGAGGAAATTGATTCAAGAATTTAAATTTATAAAAATTTAAACTTACCCCAGCTTCAACATTTAAACGTTTTGTTAATTGTGACTCATATCGTAAAAAGACAAAACTTTGAGTTGAATTTACTTGATCAAAAATTTGAGGATTGCCTTTTATACCTTTTACATTATCAAAATTTTTAATAGCTGCAGATGTAGTTTGAACCTCCATCCCTAAATTTAATCGCCAATTTCTTTCATCGTTACTAAACCATTGAAAGTAAGAACGACCTCCCAAATTACGCTCTAATCTTTGTTCGTAATTTGTGATAAAAGGATTTTTAAAATTAACCTGCCCTCCAAAAACAGAAGTCACATTTTTTAACGACTTTGAAATAAAAACTTCATTTACAAGTCCGCCTAAGAACATCTTATTATCTATACCTATGTTTTGCTCAATAGCACTTGGCAAAGTCGCTGTAGCGGGCCTAGAAAGCCTAGGATTAGATTCAAACTGAGAGAAGGTTAGTCCGCCGGGCGTTTTATAATTTAAATGAGAATAAAACCCAAAAATCTTCATTGAATTATTACCTCCGTAGGTCATATTATCAGAAAATTGGAAAAACCTGCGAAACATTGAACTATGCTCCCTATACCCTTTAAACTCTTGAAAAGATTGTTGTAAAGTGAAACTATGATTTTTATAATCCTTCCTTAAACCTAAATTTTGATTTAAAGCCCCAAAACCTCCAAAATTTATATTTGCAGAAATTTTTGAGGTGTGTAGTAAGCCTGAATTTAACAACACAACCCCTCCAGAATTGGCTCCAAAAAGACTGCCATCTGGTCCTTTTAATATGGTTATTTTATTTAAAACAGATGGATCAATAGCATTTAAATAAGTATTTCCGCCGGCGTCCGTCAAAGGCACATCATTATAATAAACCTTAATATTTCTAACGCCAAATGGGGAGCGCAATAAACTACCTCTTATAGATAAGCGGTAACTACCAGGTGTACGTTCTTCCATTCTAACCCCCGGAGCTGTATTTAATAAATTCACCATCGAATACTTAGAACTTCTTTCCAATTGCTTTGTAGAAAGAATAGATACCGACGTAGGCACTTTAATCAGCTTTTGTTCGCCCAAATAGGCATTAATTGTAACCTCATCTATCTTAAGCAACGTATCTATTTCTTGGGCATAAGAAATACATGGCACAGCAAAAAACAAAAGTCCAACTATTCCTTTTGCCAGCATATAACCTTTGTACTTCATATTTATTGCGAAATGAATTTAATTTAAGATGGAAAGATATTTAATTTAAATGCAGAATCCATATTAAATTGTAGATCACCGCATTTAATCTAACTTGAAAAATGTGGAAATAGAATAAAAAAACATTCAAGTCTTATTTTAAAAAAGATATTGTTATAGAATAGTAACTAAACTTTTATCCGTACACACTAGTGTAAAATTGCACCAAATTGACAATCAGTAAGTTTGTTTATACACTATATTTGTTTAAAATAATTAGAAATGAAAAATAAAACAGCATTATCTCGCGATTTCATTTTCACTCAATACAGTGATTATCTACTAAATAATGGAGAGAGACCCAAAAATGTATATCTCTTTGCCAAGAAAAATAAGTTTGAAGAAAATGAATTCTATCATTTTTTCTCTGGATTTGAGCAGATTGAGAAAGAAATGCTCAATCATTTTTTTCTAAAATCTGTTGAATTAGTTACAAATGAACCACATCAAGAGCAAACATCAGCCAAAGAAACATTGCTGAATGTTTATTTTGTATTCTTTGAAAACCTGACCATGAACCGTTCAATAGTAATCAAGATATTGGGCGAAAGTAAATTACAAAATTTAAAAATTTTAGATACACTAAGAACTAGCTTTATTTCATTCATCGACTCCTTAGAATTTAAGGAATTGGAAATCTTAGAAAAAGCCAACGAAAATATTCAAAAATTAAATCAAAAATCTAGACAAGAGGCTTTGTGGATACACTTTTTATCGGTTTTAGAATTCTGGAAAACAGACCAATCCCCTGACTTTGAAAAAACAGACATTTTCATTGAAAAAACCATTGATACTGGATTTGAATTATTAGACAACGAACCTTTGAGAAAAATGATGGATTTGGGTAAATTTTTATGGAAAGAAAAATTTAAAATGGGTTAGTGATGAAAATATTAGATAAAATACCCACCACCAAATTAGAAAGAACCAGCAGTTTATTGAAAGCAGGTGCTAAAGTGGGTGTAAATTACCTTAAATATTATGGGAATAAAATAACCAAGGAAGAAGATGAAGCCCGCAAAATACTACACCAAGATAATGCAGAAGATATTTACGACTCACTCAAAGAATTAAAAGGATCTGCACTCAAAGTAGCTCAGATGTTGAGTATGGAAAAGAATATTCTACCAATAGAATATGTAGAAAAATTCTCATTATCTCAGTTTTCAGTTCCCCCACTATCTGGCGCCTTGGTAAAAAAATCCTTCAGAAAATATTTTGGTAAAAATCCAGAAGAAATTTACGACTATTTTTCTCCAGAATCTGTAAATGCAGCCAGTATTGGACAAGTGCATAAAGCGCAAATAAAAGACAAAAATCTTGCTGTAAAGATTCAATATCCTGGAGTTAGAGAAAGTATTTCAAGCGACTTAAAAATGGTAAAACCTATTGCCATAAAGATGTTCAACATCAAAAAAGAAGGGTCTGAGAGTTACTTTCAGGAAGTTGAAGACAAATTATTTGAAGAAACGGATTATTGCCTAGAGCTAAAACGTAGTGTTGAATTTGCAAGTGAATGTAAACACCTACCTAATATCCTCTTTCCACATTATTATCCGGAATTTTCGTGTGAAAAAATTATCACGATGGACTGGATGCAGGGTATTCATTTTTCAGAATTCACGAAAAATAAAAACACTGAACAGGATTTAAATTTAATTGGTCAAACGCTTTGGGATTTTTACATGTATCAAATGCATGTACTTAAAAAAGTTCATGCCGATCCCCATCCCGGTAATTTTCTTATCAGCGATGATAACCAATTATTGGTTATTGATTTTGGTTGCATTAAAGAAGTTCCAGAAGATTTTTATATTCCTTATTTCGAATTGGCAAAAAAGGAAAATTTAGAAAACAAAAAGTTCTTTATTGAAAAATTATATGTTTTGGAAATTCTTCGTGAGGATGACAGCGAAAAAGAGAAAGAATTTTTCAGCCAACTTTTTTATGAATTACTAGAACTTTTTACCCGTCCATTTAATCAAGAAGTTTTCGATTTCTCCGATGAAGCATTCTTTAAAGAAATTGCCGAATTAGGTCAGCGATACGCCAAACTGAACGAAATAAAAGGTTTGAACACCAACAGAGGCTCAAAACACTTTATTTATTTAAACCGTACCTTCTTTGGCTTGTACAATATGATGCACGATTTAAAATCTAAACACATCTTGATTAATAATTTCAAAAAACATATTCAAGATTAAACCATGCCTTCCAACTTGCCATCAAAAATATGTATGACTTGTGGTCTGCCTTTCAACTGGCGCAAAAAATGGGAGAAAAATTGGAATGAGGTAAAATATTGTAGCGAAAGATGTAGGAAATATAAAAAATCAGCTGCTATTGGATTCCTTAAAATCTAAATTGAGAGAAAAGGAATAAATAAAGTGTAGTTAAATTTGTCTTTCTATCAGTTTTTTTTTAATGGATTATATTCAAAAGCTTAAGAAAATTCATTTTATCTCGAGTAAAATAGAATCGAATTACATATTTCAGAAGAACTGCAACCGCCTCAAAACAAAAACAGGAGAAGCGATAATAAATCACTTCTCCTGTATGAGAGTAGCCCGTAGGGGAATCGAACCCCTGTTTCCAGAATGAAAATCTGGCGTCCTCACCCCTAGACGAACGGGCCATAAAACAGTAAATCAACGAGATAAATAATTTATTATTTATCTTAAAAAAAAACACCAACGAAATAGTTGATGTTTTTAGTAGCCCGTAGGGGAATCGAACCCCTGTTTCCAGAATGAAAATCTGGCGTCCTCACCCCTAGACGAACGGGCCAAAAAAGGAAGTGTCTTTCAACTTCCTAGGTAGCGGGGACCAGACTCGAACTGATGACCTTCGGGTTATGAGCCCGACGAGCTACCAACTGCTCCACCCCGCACTATATTATAAGCTTCATTTACTTCAAGTTATAATCTTAAAGTCTTAAGTAAAAACTTAATTTGAACCTTTTTTGTTTTATTCAAAAGCTTTAAAGAACGAACTGTGTTGCTTTTAAATTGGACTGCAAAGATATTATTCGTTTCTTTGTACTCCAAATTTATTTTAAAATTTATTTTCAATGACGCATAAAGCAGGCTATGTCAGCATCATAGGTAAACCAAACGTAGGTAAATCTACCTTAATGAACGCACTTATTGGCGAAAAACTTTCTATTATTACTCCAAAAGCGCAGACTACACGTCATAGAATACTAGGAATTGTTAACGAACCAGACTATCAAATCGTATTTTCTGACACCCCAGGTATTATCCAACCCAAATACAATTTGCAAAACTCTATGATGAATTTTGTGAACGGAGCCTTAGTAGATGCAGATTTAATTCTTTTCGTTACCGATATTAACGAACAACATGACGAAGATGATGTTTTAGCCAAAATCCAAAACACCAATATACCTATTGTGGTTTTACTGAATAAAATCGATCAATCTACCCAAGAAAAAGTTGAAGAGAAGAAAAAATACTGGGAAGAAAAATTAAAACCTAAACATATTTTCGCCATTTCTGCTTTGCACCATTATAATTTGGATGGCTTATTAGACATGATTCTAGAAAATCTTCCTGAACACCCACCCTATTACGATAAAGAAGATTTAACAGATAGATCTCAACGCTTTTTTGTTTCGGAAATAATTAGAGAGAAGATATTTAATCACTATCAAAAAGAAATTCCATATAGCACGGAAGTAATTATCCAATCGTTTAATGAGGTTAATTCTAAAAACGGTCCACTCACCAGAATTACTGCCGAAATAATTGTTGAACGTGATTCTCAGAAAAATATTTTAATAGGATCTGGTGGTTCTATGCTTAAAAAAGTAGGTATGGACGCCCGAAAAGACATTGAAAAGTTTTTAGAAACTAAAGTATTCCTAGAGACTTTCGTGAAAGTTATCCCTGATTGGAGAAGTAAAAAGAACTATCTAAAAAGCTTTGGATACGACGCCTAAAAACCACCATTAATTCAAAAAAATGAACTTCTTTTGAATTGATAACCAACTATAAATAAAAAATAAGTAATTTCGCATTTTGTAATCTATCGCAACATGCGCTTCACCTACGTGAAGAAATCAATATAATTATGAGCAATATCATCGCCATTGTTGGCCGTCCTAACGTTGGGAAATCAACCCTTTTTAATCGTTTAACCGAAAGCAGAAAAGCTATTGTGGACGATTATAGCGGAGTTACCCGCGACCGCCATTATGGTGTTGCTGAATGGACTAACCGCCAGTTTACTGTAATTGATACAGGTGGTTATGTAGCCAATTCTGAGGATGTTTTCGAAACAGCAATACGCGAACAAGTGTTAATTGCTATAGAAGAAGCAACCGTTCTATTGTTTATGGTGGATGTAACTACCGGCATCACTGATTTAGATGACGAGATTGCTCAAATTTTAAGAAGAAGTAAAAAACCAGTTTTCGTAGTTGTAAATAAAGTAGATAATAACGATTTACATAATGATGCAACCGAATTTTACAGATTTGGATTAGGTGAGATTTATAATATCTCTTCTATGACGGGTTCCGGAACAGGAGATTTATTAGACGAGGTTATTAAACACTTCGAAGATATTCCTGAAGAAGAGTCTAATTTACCTAAATTAACGATTGTTGGTAGACCAAATGTTGGAAAATCTTCTCTAATTAACGCTTTAATGGGGAAAGATAGAAATATCGTTACTCCAATTGCTGGTACCACGCGCGACAGTATTCACATTCATTACAACCAATACGGGCATGAATTTATGTTTATTGACACGGCTGGTTTGAGAAAGAAAACCAAGGTTAAGGAGAACATAGAGTTTTACTCTGTTATGCGTACTATAAAGGCCCTAGAAGAAGCCGATGTGGTATTGCTTATGATCGATGCCGTGGAAGGTTTAGAGTCGCAGGATGTAAACATTTTCCACCTTGCCGAAAAGAATAAGAAAGGGATAGTGATTTTAGTTAACAAATGGGATTTAATTGAGAAAAACAATAAAACCATTCAAGAGTTTGAAGATCAAATTAGAAATAAAATTGCTCCATTTACCGATGTTCCAATCATCTTTATCTCGGTTTTAAACAAACAAAGAATATTTAAAGCAGTCGAAGAAGCATTAGCGGTTTATAAAAACAGAAGTAAAAAAATCCCTACTTCTAAACTCAACGATGTGCTTTTACCAATTATAGAGAATAATCCTCCTCCTTCTATTAAAGGGAAATATATCAAGATTAAATATATTACACAAATAAATGCTTCGTCTCCAATGTTTGCATTTTTCTGTAATTTACCTCAATACATAAAAGATCCTTATAAACGATTTATCGAGAATAAATTGAGGGAGCATTTTGACTTTCAAGGTGTGCCTATTCAAATTTATTTCAGACAGAAATAATCTTCTTAAAGGGCTTCGGCTTTATTTAAACTCTGAATTGCTTTCTTCACCATAGGATCAGCCACATTTTGAGCTTTATAATAGCCTTTATCGCCAAAATAGTATTTGTAAAGCATACTTTTTAAATCAGTTTTAATTAATGATTTAGAGGCATTAAATTGCTTAGTATCTACATTAACCTTACGACTTTGAGCAAATTTTGTGAAATCTTTTAAATCGCTTTCAGAAACATTAAAGGTTTCATAGGCGTTTTCTAGTTGTTGAGGCTGATATCTATGTATCAAAACACCATAAACATAATCAAAAAGTATTCTATTGTTTATTAGATTGTAGTAAAGTCTATTATAACCTATTGTATCTATTTTCACAAATACATCTGGCTGAATACCTCCTCCACCGTATAATTTTCGGCCACTTCCAGTTAAGAAAACTTTAGATGTTGTGTCTTGCTTAGAATTAGATTTTGTAAACTCTCCTTCAGCATATCTGTTTTCAATTTCGCTTTGGTAAGTATCAAAATCTATTTTTTTATACGATTTCTGTATGCTTCTTCCAAGCGGGGTATAGTATCTTGCTATGGTTAAATTTAATGCAGATCCATCCTGAAAAGCAAATTGTTCTTGAACTAATCCCTTCCCAAATGATCTTCGGCCTATAATATAGCCCCTCTCTAAATCTTGAACTGCTCCTGCAATAATCTCACTTGCTGATGCGGTTTGCTCGTTTATAATAACGGCCAGCTTTCCATTTTCGAACTCACCACCTCCAACAGAAATATAATCTGTTCTAGGTTCATGTTTGCCCTGCGTGTAAACAATAAGTTTATTTTCAGGAAACAACTGATTTGCAATACCCGTTGCTGCGGTTAAATAGCCACCTTCATTATCTCTTAAATCGAGCACCAGCTTTTTCATGCCTTTAGCCTTTAACTCACGCAGATAATTTGTAAATTCTTGGTCTGTATTTGCGCCAAACTTACTAATACGAATATAGCCTATGTCTTGACTCAACATATAACCCGCATCAATACTACTTACCGCTACTCGATCGCGCATTACATTCATTAATATGGGTTGAGGCTGATTGCTTCTCTTCAACAACAAACTAACGTTGGTACCCATCTTACCTCTAATCCGTCCGGTCATTTTTTCTTTAGGCAACGACTTTCCACTCACCACAACACTATCAATCTTTAAAATCTTATCGCCTAATTTTAATCCGGCCTGATATGCCGGCCCATCCTTCACTACCCCCGTAACCAATAAAGTATCATTTAAAACATAATACTGTACTCCTATCCCTCCAAAATTTCCTTCTAAATTTTCGGCAAACTCAAATGCATCAACTGGTGGCAAATAAGTACTATGAGGATCTAATTGATGTAATAATGAATCAATAGTTAAGTGCTTTAAACTATCTGGATTAACCTCATCCACATAATTTCTACCAATAATATTTATGATTTCAGAGCGTTTATCGTCTGATTGTTCATTAAAAGAAATTAAACTTGAAACAGAATAGCCCTGGTCTCTTAGAAACTTATATCCAAGAAACATTCCCAACGTTAAAGTTACAGAATACGTTAAGGCAATTAAGATATTATTTCGGGATGGCTGCTTCATTCATAGTTAGTTGAACAAAAGTACGAATATTTGCCTTTTATAACTAATAAATTAACCATATCAAATTAATTTTGTTTCACTAAATTTGCAATTTTAAAACTGTAAAGTTTTAAATAAAATAATAGATAAAATAGCTAATCATCCAAAACTAACGGATGAATAACAAACAGGATATGATAAGAATTACAGAGCAAGAATCGCTATACAATGATATTGATAAAATGTCGGTAAGTGAAATTTTGCACAGTATCAATAAAGAAGACCAAACAGTTGCAATTTCTGTACAAAAAGCAATTCCACAAATAGAAAAATTAGTAATTGCTGTTGTAGAAAGAATGATGTCGGGCGGCAGATTATTTTACATTGGTGCAGGCACAAGCGGCAGATTAGGCATAGTAGATGCATCAGAATGTCCCCCTACTTTTGGAGTAGCATTTGACAAAGTGGTTGGTATTATTGCCGGCGGTGATACCGCTATCAGAAAAGCGGTAGAAAATGCAGAAGATGACCCAAATCAAGCTTGGGTAGATTTGCAAGCATTTAATATTCAGTCTAACGATTGCTTAATTGGTTTAGCAGCATCAGGCACAACGCCCTACGTAGTTGGTGGCTTAAAAGAAGCACGCAATCATGGTGTTTTAACTGGCTGTATTATTTGCAATAACGGCGGACCAATAGTAGAACAATCAGATTTCCCTGTTGAAGTAGTGGTTGGCCCTGAATTTATTACCGGATCTACCCGTATGAAATCTGGAACTGCCCAAAAATTAGTACTAAATATGTTAAGTACTTCAGTTATGGTGCGCTTAGGAAGAGTTAAAGGGAATAAAATGGTTGATATGCAGTTGACTAACTTAAAATTAGTTGATAGAGGTACCAAAATGGTGATGAAGGAACTTGATATCGATCAAACTACGGCAGCTGCATTGTTAAAAAAACATGGCAGTGTTAGAAAAGCTGTATTGGCTCATAAGGAACAATAATTATGCATCAATTAGAACCGTTTTATCTATGGCGCGACGATTATATTGCCGCAGAAGATAAATTATCGCCCTTTTATAAGACGGAATATTCTGAATTTTATTTCGATAAACAGATTTATAATTACTTAATTCATCCCCAGTGGGACACCTTCGGATCTAATACACTTTATATAAAAGTATTATTTACAGATTACGATAGAGGCTATGCCATAATTGAATTAATTGGCGAATGGAATGACGCCATAAATAATGACATTATGCTTTTAAAACGGGAAATCTTAGAATTGATGATCGATGAAGGCGTAAATAAATTTATCCTTATTGGCGAAAATGTACTAAACTACCATACCTCCGACGATAGTTATTACGAAGAGCTTTTCCAGGATGTTGAAGATGGCTGGATAGTAGGTGTAAATTTTCAGGATCATGTAATCAATGAGTTCAAAAAAAACAATATAGATTATTATATCAACTTTGGTGGCGATCTAGATGATCTTCCTTGGCGCACGCTCAAACCACTTCAATTCTATAAAAAAGTTGAAGAATTACTGACAAAAAGATTAAATTAATTCAGTATTTTTATATCTACTTAAATAAAAACTACATAATGGAACAACAAAATTATAATTATAACGACCCAAATGTTATTATACAACAGGAAGGTTCAATTTCTAAGAAATTTTTCGCAAATGTCTTTTCATGGATGTTTGTGGCTTTATCTTTATCAACCTTCGCTGCATACTTTATTTCTCAAACCCCTGCTTTTTTAAGCATGTTGGTTACTGAAAAAGGATTATCTACTTTAGGTTATATCGTTACTTTTGCCCCACTTGGTTTGGTATTACTAATGAGCGCTGGATTAAGCCGTTTATCTTATGGTGCCTTGGTTGGGGTATTTATTTTATATTCCATTTTAACCGGTGCAAGCTTAAGTTTCATCATGTTAATTTATACCTCAGGTTCTATTATTAGCTGTTTCGCTGCTGCTGCAGGGATATTTGGTATAATGGCATTTTTAGGCTATACAACCAATATAGATTTAAGCAAGTTTGGACCTATCTTAATGGTGGGCGTTATTGGCTTAGTGATTGCAAGTTTAATTAATATGTTTATCCAAAGTGAGCAATTTAGCCTGTTTATGGCATTTATTGGTATTGCTGTATTTACTGCACTAACTGCTTACGATGTTCAAAAAATTAAAAAAATTGGCTTAGGAATTGAAGAAACTGGAGAAGATGTTTTTCGCGTTGAAACCAAAAAAATGGCTATTATGGGTGCTTTGTCGTTATACTTAGACTTCCTTAATATCTTCTTATTCCTTTTAAGAATTTTCGGAAATAGAAAATAATATAATTTAAATATTTTAAAAACCCTTCTTAATTCATTTTAAGAAGGGCTTTTTTTATTTAACTTATTTGTTTCCGCATCGTTAATTTTAGAATAAAATTTGTCAAACATTAAAAAAAATCAAAACTTTTAGTATTTAATTTTAAGAACCTCCATATTTTTTGGATTTAATCTTTCTTTATCGCACCTTTGTAAAACTTATAAAGAAAGACGGAGGGAATGGACCCTATGAAGTCTTAGCAACCTGTGCCAACAAGGTGCTACATTCTATTCCAACCTAATTTAAAAAGGTTTGGAAAAAGATAAGTAATGATTAGAAAACTACTCTACTTTCTTCTATAAGTCAACATTAAACTGCAATAACATAATTGGTTTTTGCAAAAAAATTTATGACGACGATCAGAGAAGAATTAAATAAAAGAATTTTAGTAATTGATGGTGCTATGGGCACTATGATACAACGCTATCAATTAACAGAAGAAGATTTTAGAGGAACGAGATTTAAAGACCACCCTTTAGACGTTAAAGGGAATAACGACTTATTAAATCTTACACGTCCAGACATTATAAAATCTATTCATTTAGCCTACTTAGAAGCTGGTGCTGATATTATTGAAACCAATACTTTTAGTACGCAGCGCATCTCTATGGCCGATTATAAAATGGAAGAACTTAGTTATGAGCTCAGTTTCGAAGGCGCTAAAATAGCTAAGGAAGCTGTAAAAGATTTCATGGTTAAAAACCCAAGTAGAACTTGTTTCGTTGCAGGTGCTATTGGCCCCACAAATAGAACGCTTTCTCTTTCTCCTGATGTTAATGACCCGGGTTTTAGAGCCATAACTTTTGATGAATTAGAAGCCGCCTATTACGAACAAGTGAGAGGATTAGTAGATGGCGGGGCAGATGTTTTATTAATTGAAACAATTTTCGATACCTTAAATGCTAAAGCAGCAATTTCTGCTATAAAAAAATACGATGAAGTAATTGGAAAGCATTCCGAAATAATGATTTCAGGTACCATTACCGATGCCTCAGGCAGAACTTTATCCGGTCAAACTGCAGAAGCTTTTTTAAATTCTGTAATGCACGCCACCCCATTAAGCATTGGTTTTAACTGTGCTTTAGGAGCTAAAGAAATGCGTCCACATATAGAGGAATTAGCAGCAAAAGCCAATTGTTATATCTCTGCTTATCCAAATGCAGGTTTACCAAACGAATTTGGCGCATATGATGAGCAGCCTCACGAAACGGCACACCTTGTAGACGATTTTATTACAGCAGGTTTTGTAAATATTGTTGGCGGATGTTGCGGAACAAGTCCAGATCATATTCAATGTATTGCCAATAAAGCTAAACAAGGAAAACCTCGAGTAATCCCAACTATTGACCCTTTTTTAAGGTTAAGTGGTTTAGAAGCGTTGACCATTACTCCAGAAAGCATTTTTGTAAATATTGGAGAACGAACCAATATTACAGGATCTCCCAAATTTTCTAAATTAATTTTAAGTGGTGATTATGATGGTGCTTTAACTGTTGCACGCCAACAAGTAGAAGGTGGTGCTCAAATAATTGATGTGAATATGGACGAGGGCATGCTCGATGGTGAAGCTGCCATGACCAAATTCCTAAACCTTATTGCTTCCGAACCAGATATCGCAAAGCTCCCAATTATGGTAGATAGTTCTAAATGGTCGGTTATAGAAGCAGGCCTAAAATGCATTCAAGGAAAAGCAATCGTAAATTCTATTTCACTCAAAGAAGGCGAACAGAAGTTTATTGAAAGTGCAAAAAAAGTAATGCGCTATGGGGCTGCGGTTGTGGTTATGGCCTTCGACGAAATTGGACAGGCCGATAGCTATGAAAGGCGAATTGAAATTTCGAAACGCTCATATGATATTCTTGTTAACAAAGTAGGTTTCCCTCCTCAAGACATCATCTTTGATCCGAATGTTTTAACCGTTGCAACAGGATTAGAAGAACACAATAATTATGCAGTAGATTTTATTAAGACTACCAAATGGATAAAAGAAAATCTTCCATTAGCAAAAGTAAGTGGAGGTATTTCCAATATTTCGTTTTCTTTTAGAGGAAATAATACGGTTAGGGAAGCAATGCATAGTGCATTCTTATATCATGCTATTAAGGCTGGATTAGATATGGGGATTGTAAATGCAGGAATGTTAGAGGTTTATCAAGAAATTGAACCCACTTTACTAGAAAGAGTAGAAGATGTTTTATTAAACAGAAGAGCTGATGCTACTGAGCGATTGGTTGAGTTTGCCGAAACAGTAAAAGCAAAAGGAAAAGTTGTTGTAATAGACGAAACTTGGAGGTTAGGCACAGTAGAAGAAAGACTATCACACGCACTAGTTAAAGGAATTATAGAGCATTTAGATGCCGATGTTGAAGAAGCGAGACAAAAGTATGCACGCCCAATTGAGGTAATTGAAGGCCCGCTAATGGACGGAATGAATATTGTGGGCGACTTATTCGGTGCTGGTAAAATGTTCTTACCACAAGTAGTAAAATCGGCCAGGGTAATGAAGAAAGCAGTTGCCTATCTATTACCATTCATAGAAAAAGAGAAAGAAAATAATCCTGAACTAAATCAAAATGCAAATGCAGGAAAAATTCTAATGGCCACAGTAAAGGGAGATGTCCATGATATTGGAAAGAATATAGTGGGTGTTGTTTTAGCTTGCAATAATTTCGAGATTGTGGATATGGGAGTTATGGTTCCTGCCCAAGATATTATTAAAAAAGCCAAGGAAATAAATGCCGATATTATTGGATTAAGTGGATTAATTACGCCATCCTTAGACGAAATGGTGCATTTTGCCAAGGAATTAGAAAGGGAAAAATTAAATATTCCATTAATTGTTGGCGGAGCTACTACTTCTAGAATCCATGCTGCCGTTAAAATTGCACCAAACTATTCGGGTGCTGCAGTTCATGTTTTAGATGCTTCTCGTAGTGTTTCTGTTTGTAGTTCACTTTTAAATATTGAAACCCGAGATAGTTATATTAAGAGCATAAAAGAGGATTACGAAAAAACAAGAATTGCTCATTTAAATAAGAAATCTGATAAAAGATTTAAAACAATTGAAGAAGCCAGGGCACTTAAACCAACCATAGATTTTGAAAGTTCTACCGCCCCTGCACCCAAATTTACAGGCACAAAAGTAATTAAGGATTATCCATTAGAAAATTTAATCCCATATATAGACTGGACACCATTCTTCCACACCTGGGAATTAAGAGGTAGTTTTCCTAAAATATTTGATGATGAATATGTAGGTATTGAAGCTCAAAAATTATATCAAGACGCACAAGTTTTACTAAAGAAAATTGTAGATCAAAAACTACTAAAAGCCAATGCAGTTATTGGTTTTTGGCCTGCAAATAGCATTAATGACGACATTCAAATTAAGATAAACGATAATAGTATTATGCTACACACCCTTCGTCAACAAGCAGAAAAAAGTGAAGGACTTCCGTATTTAGCCCTTGCCGATTTTATTGCGCCACAAAATTCTGGAATACAAGATTATTTAGGAGGATTTGCCCTAACCACCGGAGATGGCTGCGAGGAATTGGTAGCTGGTTTTGAAAAAAACTTTGACGATTATAATAGTATAATGGCAAAAGCATTGGCCGATAGATTGGCAGAAGCTTTTGCTGAGAAACTTCATGAAATGGTGAGAAAAGATTTCTGGGGCTACGATGCTGATGAAAATTTTTCGAATGAAGAATTAATTAAGGAGGTATATAAAGGAATTAGACCTGCGCCTGGTTATCCTGCTTGCCCAGATCACACAGAAAAACGTACTCTTTTTAATATTCTAGAAGTAGAAAAAAATATTGGACTTAAACTCACTGAGAATTATGCCATGTATCCAGCGGCTGCCGTAAGTGGATTTTATTTTGCAAATGCGGAGTCTAGGTATTTTGGCCTAGGTAAAATAAATAAAGACCAAATTGAAGACTATGCAAAACGTAAGGGTATGAGTGTAGAAGAAACAGAAAAATGGCTAAGCCCTAATTTGGCGTATTAGAGATGGTGGTAAGTAGATGGTATAAAGTAGACAGTAGACAGTAGACAGTAGACAGTAAACAGTAGAAAGTAGACAGTAAACAGTAGAAAGTAGACAGTAGACAGTATAAAGTAGACAGTAGACGGCAGACAGTATAAAGTAGTTAGTTTTATTGAGATCTCAATTATTATTTCTTTATAAATAATTTATTTTCTTTGTATTTAAACATTAATTACTTTTAACTTTCTTGGATATGAATAATTTTAGAGAATTAAAAATATGGCAGTTAAGTATTGAAATAGCAAAACTAGTATTTAAAATGACAAGAAATTTTCCACCGGATGAAAGATATGCATTGACCGCTCAACTTACTAGGGCTTCAGTATCTATCTCCTCAAATATTGCTGAAGGTTGTTCAGGAAAGTCTAAAAAAGAATTTAATCATTTTCTAAGTATTGGTCTAGGCTCTGCTTATGAATTAGAAACACAATTAATATTAGCCTATGACTTCGGATACGTAGATAAGCTAAGTTTTGAATACATAATTCCAAAAATAAACCAATTGGAAAGAATGGTAGGAGGCCTACAGAAAACCTCTGAGAAGAAAAAAGTCTAAGTATTTAGTACTAAGACTTGATGTATTAAACAAGTTAGATTCCAATTAGATAAAAGTTTTGGTAGCTATACTAATCTAAAGATAAAAACCAGCTAGTGGTTAGAACATAACAGACTGAACTAATTACTTATCAAAAAAAGAAAAAACAAAATAAATGAAAATATACCGGAAAGGATTCTGCTGCACCTAGCAATTGTCTACCGTCTACTTTCTACTAAAGACTATAGACTAACTATGCCGCAGGCACCCCATACGAAGCAAAATACTTTTTAAAAACAATGAAAATCACCGATCATATAAAAAGAGCAAACCAAACACTCTTTTCTTTTGAACTATTACCACCAATAAAAGGAAAAAGTATAGATGACATCTATAGAGCAATAGACCCCTTAATGGAGTTTAATCCGCCATTTATAGATGTAACCTACCATAGAGAAGATTTTATTTATAAGCAACACGATAATGGACTTTTAGAAAAAGTATCGTACCGTAAACGTCCAGGTACGGTAGCCATTTGTGCAGCCATAATGAACAAATATAAAGTAGATGCAGTTCCGCATTTAATTTGTGGTGGCTTTACTAAGGAAGAAACTGAAAATGCATTAATAGATTTAAAATTTTTAGGAATTGACAATGTATTGGTTTTAAGAGGTGATGCCCGTCAGGCAGATAATACTTTTATACCTACTCCTGGTGGACACCAATATGCATCTGAACTTTTGGAGCAGGTAATGAACATGAATAATGGCAAATATCTGCACGAAGACCACCAAGCGTTTTGTACAGATTTTTGTGTGGGCGTAGCTGGATATCCAGAAAAGCATTTCGAATCCCCAAATCTTAAAACAGACTTTAAATATTTAAAGAAAAAAGTAGAACTAGGTGCAGAATTTATCGTTACTCAAATGTTCTATGACATAGAGAAATACAAAAATTTTGTTGCCTTATGTAGAGAAAACGACATCCATGTCCCAATTATTCCGGGCTTAAAACCTATTACCAATTCAAAACAATTGATTAGCTTGCCTAAGATTTTCCATATAGATATACCAGAATTGTTGAGCGAAGCCATTAGCGCTTGTAAAAATGAACAACAAGTAAAAGAAGCAGGCATTGAATGGATGATTGAACAGTGTAAGGAATTAATTAAAATTGGGGCTCCGGTATTACATTTTTATACCATGAGTAATCCCGAATCAACAAAAAGAATTGCAGATGCAATATTTTAAAAACATGAATGCGCAAAAAATTTTAAAAACCCTAACTCTTGTATGGTTAATTTTCATCGTCTTAACTGGCCATGCTCAACAATATTCTAAAAAGCAACCAAAAGCAGATGCCGAGTTTAGAGCTGCGTGGGTTGCTTCTGTTGCCAACATCAATTGGCCAAGTAAACCTGGGCTAACTACAGAGCAACAAAAACAAGAAGCATTAAACATTTTAAATATTCTTAAAAACAACAATTTAAATGCAGTTATTTTCCAAGTAAGACCTCAAGCAGATGCTTTATATAAAAGTGATTTAGAACCTTGGTCATATTTTTTAACAGGCAAACAAGGTGTGGCACCAAACCCCTATTATGATCCATTAGAATTTTGGATAGATGCGGCACACGAACGTGGATTAGAATTACATGTTTGGTTAAATCCATATAGAGCACATCATGTTTCAGGAAAAGAAATTTCCGAAAAGTCTATCGTTAAAACCAATCCAGAATTGGTATATAAATTAGCTGAAGGCTATTGGTGGCTAGACCCATCATTAAAAGGCACACAAGATCACTCGGCAGCAGTTGTACGCGATATAGTTACCAGATACGATATCGATGGCGTTCATTTCGATGATTACTTCTATCCTTATGAATCATACAATAAAGGAGCAGATTTTCCAGATCAAAAAACTTATCAAGATTATCTTAAAACTGGAGGCACTTTAGCTTTAAATGATTGGCGCAGAGAAAGCGTAAATACTTTTATAAAAAGAGTGTACGATGAAATAAAATCTATTAAAACACATGTCAAATTTGGATTAAGTCCATTCGGCATTTGGCGACCAGGATACCCTGAGTCTATTGAAGGTATGGATCAGTATGAAAAACTTTACGCTGATGCTAAATTATGGTTAAACGAAGGCTGGATTGATTATTTCTCACCACAACTATACTGGAAAGTAAATACCATTGCTCAAAGTTATCCTGTACTTTTGGGATGGTGGGAAAGAGAAAATAAAACGGGTAAACATTTATGGCCAGGATTAAATAGTGGTTTAGGTGGTGGCCCAACTAATAGCGACGAAATCTTTAATCAAATAATGATTGCCAGAGGTATTGTTCCTAATAGCCCAGGACATATTCATTGGAGTATGGCGGCGCTTCAAACGCACGAAAGTTTGCGTAAAGATTTATTGGCAGGGCCTTACAAACGACAAGCATTAGTACCGCCAAGCCCTTGGTTAGAAAAAGAACAACCAGCTGTCCCTAAAGTTACCACTCAATTAATAAATAATAATTTAGAAATTTCATGGGAAGCAGAAGGGGCTGATAAAAACTTTAGATATGTAGTTTATGCAAAATATGGCGACAACTGGGAATATCAAATTTTAAACAAACACGATAGATGTTTATTAATACCAACCGTACAAACTTTAAGTTCTGGCGCCAAAATTAAGTTAACCGCTTATGGTGTTACGGCTGTGGGTAGAACCGGAAATGAAAGTAGATTTGAAGAGAAAAAACCTTAATTTTAAACGTTAAAATTTTAAACCCGGTAACTAATGTTCCCGGGTTTTTTTATGTTAAATAATACTCAGGATGCTTTTTTGGTCAACTTAACTCTTAAATTTATTGCATAACTTTACAAAATATGGAAGGCCTAGTCATAAAATCTACAGGTAGTTGGTACACAATTGAAGGAGAAGATAAAAAAATATATTCTTGCAGAATTGTAGGTAAATTCAGAATAAAGGATATAAAAACCACCAACCCAATAGCTGTTGGAGATAGAGTAAAATTTGAATTAGAACCTGACAGTGAAAATGGATTAATTACGGCTTTACTTCCCCGTAAAAATTATATAATTAGGAAATCAATTAATCTATCTAAGCAAGCTCAAATTATAGCTGCAAATTTAGATCAAGCCTTCCTAATTGTTACCTTATCCTCTCCTAGAACTTCACTTGGTTTTATAGACAGATTCTTGGTTACCGCAGAGGCCTACTCTGTTCCTACTTCACTTATTATAAACAAAGTTGACTTACATGACGAAGAAGATCATGAGTTCTATTTGCAATTAAAATCTATTTATGAGAAAATCGGATACCCTTGCTTTGAGGTTTCCGCTCTCGAAGGGATAAATATGAATTTAATTTCAGACCTATTAAAAGATAAAATAACCCTCTTTTCGGGACATTCTGGAGTTGGCAAATCAACATTAATAAATTACCTACTTCCTAATTTAGATATAAAAACTGGCGAGATATCCGACTGGAGCAATAAAGGACAACATACTACAACATTTGCAAACATGCACCCTTTACCCCAAGGAGGATATTTAATAGATACACCTGGAATTAGAGAGTTGGGCGTAATTGATATTGAAAAAGCTGAACTTTCTCATTTTTTCCCTGAAATTTTTAAAATTTCTGAAGGTTGCAGATTCAATAATTGTCAGCATTTTAATGAGCCAGGTTGCGCTGTATTAAAAGCAGTTGAACATGGAGAAATAGCCATTTCTAGATATGAGAGTTACGAAAGTATCTATCATGGACACGACACAAGGGCTTAAAAACTTAAATCATAATTAAATGAGAGCTGTTATTCAAAGAGTATTAGAAGCTAACTGCGTAGTAGATGGTAAAATTACCGGTGAAATTGGTAAAGGCTTACTCGTCTTATTAGGTGTAGAAGAAAAAGATACTGAAGAAGACCTAGAATGGTTAGCGGGAAAAATTGCGAATATTAGAATTTTTAGTGACGAAAATGGACTTATGAACCAGTCTTTAGCCGATTGTAATGGAAAAATACTGCTGATTAGTCAATTCACCTTATTTGCTGCAACAAAAAAGGGAAATAGACCTGGATTTACTAGAGCTGCAAAACCTCCTTTAGCCATTCCAATGTATGAATCCATGATCCATAAACTAAGCACATTAACAGGTACAAAAGTAGAAGTTGGGGTATTTGGTGCCGACATGAAAATAAGCTTAATAAATGATGGTCCGGTTACCATTATTATAGACACTCAGCAAAAAGAATAATATTAAAAAATTTAAATTTCCATCAAAATGACAATAAAAGAATCGCAAGAAATTGTAGATAATTGGATAAAAAACAATGGCGTTAGGTATTTTAACGAATTAACCAACACTGTAATTTTAATGGAGGAAGTTGGTGAATTAGCACGCATTATTTCTAGAAAATATGGCGAACAATCTTTTAAAAACAAAGAAGAAGAAGCCAATCTAGCTGATGAGATGGCAGATGTTTTATTTGTTTTAATTTGTCTAGCTAACCAAACCAATACAGATTTAACAGAAGCCTTGAGAAAAAACTTGGAGAAGAAAACTCAACGAGACGCTAACAGACATAAAAACAACGATAAATTAAAATAAAAAATCCCGCAATTGCGGGATTCTTCAAGTTTAGTAGTTTAGTTTAACGCTTTATTTATAAAAAAGATCTTATTTTCTGAGCCGCAGAAGCAAGCTCATCAGCACTTGGCTTTAATTTTTCCTTACTAAAATTCATATCAGATACTGCATTCATCGGCACCAAATGAATATGTGCATGTGGCACTTCTAATCCAACAACAGCCACGCCAACCTTTTTACATGGAAAAGCAGACTTTATTGCTTTAGAAATAGACTTAGCAAATAACCATAATCCCGCATACGATTCATCGTTTATATCGAATATATAATCCTCTGGTTGCTTTGGAATTACCAAAACGTGGCCCATTACCAGCGGACTAACATCTAAAAATGCTAAATAATCGTTGTTTTCTGCAATCTTATGTGCTGGTATTTCGCCCGAAATAATCCTTTCAAAAACCGACATATTATCTACTGATTTCTAAGATTTCGAACTCAATTTTCCCTGCCGGAACTTCTATTTCAGCCATATCACCAACAGATTTACCTAATAATCCCTGTGCGATTGGAGATTTTACAGATATTTTTCCTGTCTTTAAATCTGCTTCACTTTCCGGAACCAGTTGGTAAGTCATAACTGCTCCGTTCTTAACATTCTTTATTTTCACTATTGACAAAGCCAATACTTTAGATGTATCTAATTTGCTTTCATCAATTAACCTTGCATTGGCTAATATATTCTTAAGTTTTGCAATTTTTGCTTCATGTAATCCCTGCGCTTCTTTTGCCGCATCGTATTCCGCATTTTCCGAAAGGTCTCCTTTATCTCTTGCCTCTGCAATCTGTTTAGAAATCATTTGTCTTCCAACAGTAGTTAATTCATGGATTTCTTCCTTTAACTTATCTAATCCTTCTTGTGTATAATACGTAACCTCTGACATCTCAATTTATTTTTCTTATATCCTCTAAAAACAACAAGACCATATCGGGTATTCCCGATATAGTCTTGAAATTGTATAATAACGAAGATAATTTTCCCAGTTTATAAAAGCAAATTTTTAGCGCATTAAATTAAATATCCTTTATATACTACTAAATTTTGCCACATGATTAACCTTGAAATTCAATGAATTAGCAATAAAACACATTTTATTGGCCTCAGTATGTAATTTCTCCGCTAATTCAAACTGTTTATTATCAGCTAAAACAACATTTGGCCTTAATGTAATTGAAGTAAATTTCCCACTTCCAGTACCATCTTCCACCATTATTCCTTCAGCATTATCATAATATTCCATTACCACTATTCCATGCTTAGAACATAAATGTAAATACCATAACATATGACAAGAAGAAACCGCCGATACGAGTAAATCTTCTGGGTTATGCTTGTTTTTATCTCCTAAAAAATCTGAATCTGATGAACCTAAAATTTCAGGCTTCCCATCCATAGAAATTTTAAAGTCCCTATCATAAGACCTATAATCCATGGTTCCAGAACCCTTATTCCCCGTCCAAATTAACTTAGATGTGTAGGTATGTTGCTTTGCCATGAGATTTTAAATTTGATATAATTACATACTAAAATACTATTTTTTGTAGCTTATCTGCAAGAACTTCAGATATTTTTAAATAGGATTCGTACGTCCATCCCGCTACATGTGGACTCAAAATCAGCTTTTGTTCATTAACCAATTCATCAAACCATATTTGTTCTTTCAATTTAGGGAAATTTTCCACCTCCAAAACATCTAAACCAGCACCTAAAATTTTCCCTTCTTTAATACCTTTTAAAATTGAAGTTGTTTTAACAATTTCTCCTCGAGCAGTATTAATAAAGAAAATAGGCTTTTTAAAATGAAATAAATATTCATCGTTTACCATTTCCTTTGTCTCCTTTGTTAAAGGAATATGCAAACTCAAAATATCTGCACGTTTAACCACTTCCTCCATGCTTACTTCCTGTGCATATTGATCTGAATAACCAGTTTTGTATTTATCGTAAGCAATAACTTCTACTTCAAATCCGCTTAGTTTCTTGGCTATGCTTTTACCCATAACGCCGTAACCTATTATGGCAACCGTTTTCTTCTTTAATTCATACCCTCTATTGCCTTCCCTGTCCCAAACACCATTTCTAACTTCAGCATTGCCTTTATTCAAGTTGTTTATCAACGACAATAACATCCCTATAGCGTGCTCACCTACCGCATCCGCATTGCCTTCTGGGGCATTTAGTAAAATAATATCTTTAGATTTTGCAAAGTCTACATTAATATTATCTAAACCTGCACCTGCTCTCGCAACAAACTTTAAATTATGTCCGGCTTCTAACAACTCCTCATCAATTTTAAATTTAGTTCTAACGGCAATGCCCATATAATCGCCAATCACACTCAGTGTTTCTGCTCTGGAGATATCTGGTCTATCGTGCACCTCAAAACCCATATCAACTGCCCTTTCCTTAAAAACGGGATGCAATGCATCAACTATTAAAATTTTTCCCTTCATAACTTCCTTGACATTTGCAACAAAAATATCAAATGTTAGTTTAATATAATGCAATTTAAATAATTGAGCGTAATTTCACGCAATGAAAAACACAACGGAAAAGTTTACCAAAGATCAATTGTCAATTGTAATTATCCTAGGTATTCTATCGGCAATGGGTCCATTTACCATTGATATGTATCTACCAGCATTTGTTCAAATTGCGGATAGTTTATCAACCACCCAAGACCAAATTCAACTATCTCTAGCATCTTACTTTATAGGAATTTCGGCAGGTCAGCTTTTCTACGGACCAATTACGGATAGATTTGGAAGAAAAAAACCATTATATATTGGTTTAATAATTTATACTCTGGCTTCTATAGGTTGCGGAATTGCATCAAACATAGACCAATTAATAGCATTTAGACTACTTCAGGCCTTGGGAGGTTGTGCAGGTATGGTAGTTTCTAGAGCTGTAGTTCGCGATTTATTTAAACCCCACGAGTCTGCAAAAGTATTTTCTATGTTAATGTTAGTGATGGGTATAGCGCCGATAATTGCTCCATCTGTGGGTAGTTTTGTAAGTACCTCTTGGGGGTGGAGAGCTATCTTTACCGTATTAACTTGCCTAAGTTCTATTGTATTTGTGGCTATAGCTGTTTTTCTACCTGAATCTAAAAAAGCAGATAAAAGCGTCCAATTAAAATTTGTTCCAATAATTAAAGTTTATTGGAACTTAATGAAAAAGAAATCGTTTATATACTTTGCCTTATGTTGCTCATTCGGATCGGCTGGCATGTTCGCTTATATTTCTTCTTCTTCATTTATCTACATAACGCTATTTAATTTCACAGAAAAAGAATTTAGTCTATTATTTAGCGTTAATGCAGCGGGTCTAATTTTATGTAGTCAGTTGAATAGAATATTATTGAAAAAATATTCGATGACCCAAATTTTAACTTTTGCTTGTGGTGTTATGTTTATCTCAGGAATATCAATTGCCATAATCAGCAACTTAAATGTTCCAAATATCATTTTCATTGCCTTCCTATTCGTTTTCATAAGCTTCCTAGGATTTATTTACCCAAACAGTACCGCATTAGCTTTAGCTGATACAGGCGCTCAAACAGGTTCTGCATCTGCCTTATTAGGCGCATTACAAATGTTTATGAGCTTCGTTTCATCCATCGCGGTTAGCACATTCTTTAACAACACCATTGTTCCTGTAAGTCTAATTATAGGCATAACAGGAACCTTAACATTATTAACATTAATGCTAATTAAAAGAAGATTAATTTAAAATTTAAGCTTTGGCTAATTGCTCAATATGCTGAGTAAATTCAATAAACTGTGCAACGGTAAGCTGTTCAGCACGCTTATCAAAATAGTTATGGGTATCCATTTTATCTTTAGGAATGGTGCCCGACAAGGCATTTCTTAACGTTTTTCTTCGCTGATTAAAACCTGCTTTAACAACCCGCCAAAAAAGTTTTTCATCACAATCTAATTCCTTAACGTTATTTCTTGTAAGCCTTATAACACCCGAATTTACTTTAGGAGGCGGATTAAACGTCCCAGGTTTAACTGTAAATAAATACTCTATATCGTAATAAGCTTGCAGCAAAACGCTCAATATCCCATAATCTTTAGATCCAGATGGAGAAGCGCATCGCTCTGCAACTTCCTTTTGAAACATCCCTACCATTTGGATAACCTGATTCCTATTTTCTAAAATTTTGAATAAAATTTGGGAAGAAATATTGTACGGGAAATTGCCAATAATTGAAAATTGTTCAGCAAATTTCTCCTTAAAATTTAATGCTAAAAAATCGCCAAGTATTAATTTTTCACCCAATTGAGGATACTTATTTTTCAAATAATCATAAGATTCAGCATCAATATCAATCAAATGAACATCCAAATTATTATCTGCTAATAAATGATCCGAAAGAATTCCCATACCAGGTCCAACTTCCAACACCTGATTATATTGATCTGTTTTAGACAAAGCCTGAACAATTTTACCTGCGATATTTTTATCAGTCAAAAAATGCTGACCAAGATGTTTCTTAGCTTTTACTAAACTCATATTTATAGACACTATTCTCTGGTAAGTAGAGATTATACTTACAAAAATAAGTAAAGATTAGTGGCAAAATCAGTAATTTGCACAAATTCTTTCATCAAGTCATGCAGAAAAAATTAAAAATTGGAATAACCATAGGCGATATTAATGGTATTGGGTTAGAAGTAATTTTAAAATCACTATCTAACGCAAGTATTCTACAAGATTGTATTGCAATAGTATACGGACAAGCTAAAATAGCTTCTTACCATAAAAAAAACTTAAAAATTAACGATTTTCAATTCAACATCATCAATCATCCAGACCAAGCAGTTGCAGGGAAAGCTAACCTTATAAATTGTTGGGAAGAAGAAGTGAAAATTGAATTGGGCAAAACCACAGAAACAGGCGGAAAATATGCAGTAATTTCTCTTCAAAAAGCCACGAACGACTTATTAGAAGGGAAAATTGACGCGATAGTTACTGCACCCATCAACAAAGACAATGCTCAATCAGAAAGCTTTAATTTTCCAGGACATACCGAATTTTTTGAATCAAAAAACCCTGGCAAAAAAGCATTAATGTTTATGTTGAGTGAAGGAATTAAAATTGGTGTAGTAACCGGACATGTTCCTTTAAAAGACGTTTCAGAACATATAACAAAGGCCAACATTCTTCAAAAATTAGTTTTGATGAACGAAAGCTTGAAGAAAGACTTTTGGATAGAAAAACCAAAAATTGCAGTCCTAGGTTTAAATCCTCATGCCGGAGATAACGGACTTTTAGGAAGCGAGGAACAAGAAATTATTAGTCCAGCTATACAAGAAGCCTTTGATAAAGGAATTATTTGTTTTGGGCCCTACCCAGCAGATGGATTTTTTGGAAATGAATCTTACAAACAATTTGATGGGGTTTTAGCCATGTACCACGATCAAGGTTTAGTTCCATTTAAAACTTTATCGTTTGGTGGTGGCATTAATTTTACTGCAGGATTAGATTTTATAAGAACCTCTCCGGATCATGGAACAGGTTATGGAATTGCGGGTAAAGATGTAGCAAACCCAAGTTCCTTTATCCAAGCAATTTATGCCGCTATACATATTACAAATAGCAGAAGAGAACAAGAAGAAATGCTTGCCAACCAATTAAAATCTGGAGGTAAGATAGTTGAAACGCAGTTCGATTTAAAAGATGATGCTTCATAAATTAAACAGCCATTATAACTAGCTTTGTGAAGTATTAAGCTTAGGATTAAAACCCAAATAATTAAATAAATAAAAAGTAAATACAACCCGAATTTTATAAGGATAAAATATTAAAACCAATCAATATTAATATATTTTAAAAAATTAAGGCGATAAAAATTTGGCAGAATGTCCTTAAAATGAAAAAATATACTGATTATATAAAAAATAAATAGGTTGAATTTTTCAAAAACATTTTCAACTTACTAAAATAATCCTTACATTTGCGGGCTAAAATTTTGTTACTCTTGAAACCATTAAAACAATTTTCAATCCCTTTTACAGGCTTAAAAATTGGCAAACATTTGTTTGATTTTGAGATAGATGACAATTTTTTTGCAGCATTTGAATACTCTTTAGTTAAGAAAGGGAATTTAAAAGCAAAATTAGAACTAGATAAACAAGAGACCATGATGATCTTAAATTTTGAGATCGATGGTGAAGTTAGTTTAACTTGCGACACTTGTTTATCGGAATGTTTGACGCCTTTACATATTAAAGAACGTCAAATTATAAAGTTTACAGAAGATGACCTTGAGAGTGACGACTTGGAAATCATTATGATAAACAAACGAGAGAGTGAAATTGATGTATCAGAATTAATATATGAATACATAACTGTCTCGATTCCATATATTGTTAATTGTAATGATATGGGGAACGGACAGCAATGTGATCCGGAAATGATAGCAAAATTGCAAGATTTATCGGTTCAGAAGAGAGAAGAAGAAAAAGTAGACCCTAGATGGGATGCATTAAAGAAATTAAAATAAAATAAAACAATAAGAAATGGCACATCCAAAGCGTAAAATCTCTAAAAGCAGAAGAGATAAAAGAAGGACTCACTACAAAGCTGAGTTGCCATCTTTAACAACTTGTAAAGCTACCGGAGCAATACACCAACCACATCGCGCTTATAACGTAGATGGTAACCTGTATTATAACGGGAAATTAGTTATCGAGAACACCGCCATCGGGTAATATTCTTTTAAAATTTTTTGTGTTTTAAGCGGGTTTAATTTTAACTTAGTCGGCTGCTTTGTTTTTACAAGGCTGCATTATTAATACACAGATTTTTTAAAGTATGAAAATAGGCCTCGATATAATGGGCGGCGACCATGCCCCTAAAGCTATTGTTTTAGGAGCTGTTGAAGCACATAAATCATTAAATCCTAATGAGCATATTGTACTCATTGGCGATACAAGTCAAATATACCCAATTTTAAATGATCTGGATTTTAATCCAGATCATTTTGAGTATATACATACAGACGAGTGCATCAGTATGGGAGAACATCCCACTAAAGCCATCCTTCAAAAACCTAATTCGAGTATCGCAGTAGGTTTTAATCTCCTTAAAGAAAACAAAATCCAATCATTTGCTAGTGCAGGTAATTCTGGCGCCATGTTAGTTGGTGCAGTTTTAAGTGTTAAAACTATTCCCGGAATTATTAGACCTTGTTTATCCTCTATTGTACCAAAAATAAAGGGCGGCATGGGCTTACTATTAGATGTGGGCGCAAATGCCGATTGCAAGCCAGACACTTTATTACAGTTTGGTATATTAGGTAGTTTATACGCCGAAAATATAATGGGCATCCCAAATCCAAAAGTAGGATTAATGAATATTGGAGAGGAAGACGAGAAAGGAAATATGTTAAGTATGGCTACTTTCCCTTTAATGAAAGAAACTAAATTGTTTAATTTCATTGGAAATATTGAAGGGAGAGATATGTTCAATGATAAGGCTGACGTTATTGTTTGTGATGGTTTTACAGGCAATATTATGTTAAAACTTGCCGAGTCATTCTATGTTTTAACTATTAAAAAAGGGCTTAAAGATGAGTTCTTCGACCGCTTTAACTACGAACAATATGGTGGCAGTCCGGTTTTAGGCGTTAATGCACCTGTAGTTATTGGTCATGGAATATCAAATCCAAGAGCTGTAAAGAATATGATTTTACAGTCGAAGGAAATGATCGTTTCTAAGCTAACAGAGAAAATAACCTCTGCATTTAATTAATCTACTTATGAATAAAATTCACGCCGCTATTACAGCCGTCCATGGTTATGTACCCGATTATGTACTTACCAATAAAGAGATGGAAACCTTTGTAGATACTACCGATGAATGGATTGTTAGTCGTACCGGTATTAAAGAACGAAGGATTTTGAAAGGCGAAAATTTAGGAACATCAGATATGGCTGTTCCTGCTGTGAATGCCCTTTTAAAAAAGAGAGGAATTTCTGCCTCAGAAATAGAACTCATTATTTTTTGTACCACTACTCCTGATTTACCTTTTCCTGCAACAGCTAATATCTTGGCAGATAAAATTGGTGCAACCAATGCTTGGGGTTTCGATTTACAAGCAGCATGCTCTGGATTTATCTACGGATTAACCACAGCAGCTCAATTTATTGAATCAGGAAAACACAAAAAAATATTAGTAGTTGGTGGCGATAAAATGTCGTCTATCATTAACTACGAAGATAGAACTACCTGTATAATTTTTGGAGATGGATGTGGTGCTGTTCTATTAGAACCTAACGAAGAAGGAAACGGCATAATGGATGCTATCCTAAAATCAGATGGTTCTGGCAAACAATTTTTACAACAAAAAGCTGGTGGATCTGTAAAACCAGCAAGTATAGAAACCGTAACTAATAACGAGCATTCTGTATATCAGGAAGGACCAACCGTATTTAAATTTGCCGTAACTAATATGGCTAATGTTGCTGCAGAAATTATGGATCGTAATCATTTAACTGCCGACGATGTAGCCTGGTTAGTGCCACATCAAGCAAATAAAAGAATTATTGATGCCACTGCAAATAGAATGGGTGTTGGTACAGATAAGGTAATGATTAATATAGAGCGTTACGGAAATACCACTAACGGAACTATTCCTCTATGTTTATGGGAATGGGAAAGTAAATTAAAAAAGGGCGATAATTTAATCCTTGCTGCTTTTGGCGGTGGATTTACTTGGGGCTCAGTTTATATAAAATGGGCATATTAACCTTATTTTATAGAAAAAATTATAAATTAGAATTTTAAATTTCAAAACGTTTTTATTTAAAATAATAACAATGGATATAAAACAAGTACAGGAACTGATAAAGTTTGTTTCTCGTTCCGGTGTAAACGAAGTTTCAATTGAACAAAAGGACTTCAAAATCACCATAAAAACTAATCAAACACCAACAGTTGTTCAAGCAACAGTTGCAGCGCCAGCACCAGTAGCATTACCACAAGTTGCTGCACCTGCTACACCAGCGCCTGCTCCATCAGCTCCGGTTACCCCAGCTGCAGAAGATACTTCTAAGTATATCACTATTAAATCTCCAATGATTGGAACTTTCTACAGATCAGCTAGTCCTGAGAAACCTACTTTTGTAAATGTAGGTGATGAAATTGGCGTAGGAAAAGTTATCTGCATTATAGAAGCGATGAAGCTTTTCAATGAAATTGAAAGTGAAGTTTCTGGCAGAATTGTAAAAGTATTGGTAGAAAATGCTTCTCCAGTAGAATACGACCAACCTTTATTTTTAGTAGAACCAATCTAGTACCATCACACTGGTACTGAGATTCCAGCTAATTTAAATACATGTTTAAAAAAATATTAATCGCCAACCGAGGTGAAATCGCGTTGCGCATCATTAGAACCTGTAAAGAAATGGGCATTAAAACGGTTGCAGTTTATTCTACTGCAGATCGTGAAAGCCTTCATGTTAGGTTCGCTGATGAAGCCGTTTGTATTGGCCCACCACCAAGTAAAGATTCTTATCTAAATATTCCTAATATTATATCTGCAGCAGAATTAACAAATGCAGATGCAATACATCCAGGGTATGGATTCCTATCAGAAAATGCTAAATTTTCATCGGTTTGTCGCGATTATGGAATTAAGTTTATTGGAGCAACTCCAGAACAAATTAATGCCATGGGCGATAAAGCTTCAGCTAAAGAGACAATGAAAAAAGCTGGAGTACCTACAATTCCTGGTTCAGATGGTTTGTTAAATAGTGTTGCAGAAGGAATAAAACTAGCTAACGAAATAGGTTATCCAGTAATTCTTAAAGCTACTGCAGGTGGTGGTGGTCGTGGAATGCGTATTGTTTGGGAAGATGCAGAATTCGAAAATGCATGGGATAGTGCTCGTCAAGAATCGGGCGCAGCATTTGGAAATGATGGTCTTTACCTTGAAAAATATATTGAAGATCCACGCCATATTGAAATCCAAATAATTGGTGACCAATATGGTAAAGCTTGTCACCTTTCTGAACGCGATTGCTCTATTCAACGTCGCCATCAAAAGTTAGTTGAAGAAGCTCCTTCACCTTTTATTACGCCAGAATTACGAGAAGCAATGGGTAAAGCGGCAATTAAAGGTGCAAAAGCAGTTAAATACGAAGGTGCAGGAACCATAGAATTCTTGGTAGATAAGCATAGAAACTTCTATTTCATGGAAATGAATACACGTATTCAGGTTGAACACCCTGTTACTGAAGAAGTTATTAACTACGATTTAATTAAAGAACAAATAAAAGTAGCATATGGGGTTCCTATTACCGGAAAAAATTACTACCCAGATATGCACGCTATAGAATGTAGGATAAATGCTGAAGATCCATTCAATAACTTCAGACCTAGTCCAGGAAAGATTACAAACTTCCATTCACCAGGCGGACATGGGGTGCGAGTAGATACACACGTTTATTCGGGCTATCAAATTCCATCTAATTACGACTCAATGATTGCGAAATTAATTTGTGTAGCTCAAACTAGAGAGGAAGCCATAAGTACTATGGAACGCGCATTAAGTGAGTTTGTAATTGAAGGAATTAAAACAACTATTCCATTCCATTTAAAATTAATGAAGGATCCTAATTTTAGAGCAGGAAATTTCACAACAAAATTCATGGAAACCTTTGACATAAACGCTCAATAGGTTTAATCTAATCATTGCTCCAGCAAATGCTGGAGCATTTTTTATAATAAATTAATTATGGCAACTCAAAAAAGAACCACATTAGAAGCAGAAATGTCGTTTTTTGATCATATAGATGTTCTACGTAAGCATTTATTAAGGTCGTTGTTAGTATTAATAGTTTTTACAGTAGCAGCGCTTTTCTTTTCTGAATTTATTTATGAAGAGATAATTATGGGGCCAAAACATGCAGATTTTTGGACCTATAGAATGATGTGCTTAATGGTAGAAACATGGCCAAATATTATAAGTTCAGATTTCTGTGTAACTAAAATTCCTGGTGAGATTATAAATACTCAAATGGCCGGACAGTTTACGCTTCAAATTAATTCTTCTATTATTTGTGGTATTTTATTTACCATCCCTTACTTTTTATTTGAGATGTGGTTATTCATTAAACCAGCCTTAAAAATCAATGAAAAGAAATCTGCACAAGGCTTTGTATTCTTCTCATCTGCCCTATTTTTTATTGGAGTTTTATTTGGCTATTATGTAATTAGTCCACTTTCGATAAACTTCTTAGCCAACTTTACAGTTAGTCCAGACATTAAAAACACTTTCACAATAGATTCTTACTTATCTACTGTTGCTACACTTACCTTAGGTTCAGGAGTTATTTTTCAATTACCCATTGTGATCTACATTCTTTCTAAACTGGGTATTATGACACCTAAATTTATGAGAAGTAGCCGTAGATATTCTACTGTATTAATCTTAATAATTGCCGCAGTAGTAACGCCAACGGCGGATGTATTAACCATGTTAGTGGTTGCCGCTCCTTTATTCTTACTTTATGAGATAAGTATTTATATCTCGGCTTATATAGAGAATAAGAAAAATAAAGAGCTTTACGGTACATCCTTGGTTAAGAAAAACTAAATAAGTTTAGTTCATGAAATCTGGAATTTAAAAAGTATAAAATTTTATGCTTTTTAACCCTTACTATATCAAAAATCTTACTAACTTAATCATTTATTCTACCTAAATTTGAATAAATGTCCCAAGATAAAAATATAAAAATTGCAATTGGTGCCGATCATGCTGGCTTTGAATTGAAGGAAAAATTAAAAAATTTCTTATCATCAAACACTGTAAAAGATTTTGGAACCTATTCAACAGATTCTGTAGATTATCCAGATTTTGCACATCCAGTTGCATTAGCTGTAGAATCAGGCGAGTTTAACTTTGGTATATTGGTTTGTGGCTCTGCAAATGGAGTTGCTATTACGGCCAACAAACACCAAGGAATACGCGCAGCAATTTGTTGGGACACAGAACTTGCATCTTTAGCTAGAATGCATAACAATGCGAATATAATTTGTATCCCTGCCAGGTTTGTAACAGAAAAACTTGCGGAGGATATGGTAAACATATTTATGAAAACACCTTTTGAAGGGGGAAGACACACAGGTAGAGTTGAAAAAATCTCCTGCTAAACTTAAATTTTAAATTAACCAATAATGAACAAAAAATTTCTTTATGCGGGTATAGGCTTGTTGTTAAGCTGTACTACCTTTGCTCAGAAACAAGACAAAGATGCTGTAAAATTCAGCGCTGTCATTAACAAAGATGTAGCATACAAGCATTTAAGCGTGCTTGCTTCTGACGAGTATGAAGGCCGTGAAACAGGTACAAGAGGTGCTTGGATGGCTGCAGAATACATCAAAAACCAATTCAAATCATTTGGATTAACAGGTCCAGTAAAAGACAACAGTGATCCTTATTTCCAACCAGTAGGTTATTCTTCATTCCCAGTTATTGGTAATGTGGTTATCAATGGTAAAACTTTAGAATCAGGAAAAGACTATTATTTTCAAAATAATAGCGTAAGTTCTAAAGGTACTTCGTTACAATCTGCATCTATTCTTTTTGCTGGATACGGAATTTCTAAAGACGGATACAACGATTATGAAGGTCAAAATGTAGCTGGTAAAATTGTTATGGTTTTCGCTACTGGCGATCCAACTGTAGCTCCTGCTCCGGCTCCACAACCTGGTCAACAAGCTCGTCGTCAACCAATCGCTGGTCCAACTGCAAACAAAGTAAAATATCTTTTAGACAATAAAGCTGCAGGTGTAATTCTTATTAATCCAATTTTGGATAATGTTACGCCTCAATTAGCTAGAATGATAAATGGTAACCCTATTTTAACGACTGCTGAGCGTTTAAAAAACTTAGATGCTGGTGCTCAATTACCAGTTCTTAACGTTTCTACAGCTGTAGCTAACCAAATTTTAGCTGCTGCTAACTTAAACGTTGAAGGTGTTAAAGGTGCTATTACTGCATCAAAAAAACCAAGTACTCAATTAATTAATGTTTCGATTAATGCACAAGCATCTAAAAAGGAACAAAAAATTCGTGCAGAAAACGTTTTAGGATTTTTAGAAGGTTCAGACCCTAAATTAAAAGAAGAGGTTTTAGTAATCTCTAGTCACTATGACCATATTGGTTTAGTTGCAGATCCTAACGCAAAAGATAAAGTAAACAATGGTGCTGATGATGATGGTTCTGGTACTACTGGTGTTCTTTTAGTTGCAGAAGCTTTCGCAAACGCGAAAAAAGCTGGCAAAGGTCCTAAAAGAAGTATCTTATTTATCTGCGTTGTAGGTGAAGAAAAAGGATTATTAGGTTCTGAGTGGTATGGTGAATACCCTGTATTCCCTCTAAAAAATACAATCACCAACTTAAACATCGATATGATTGGTCGTGGAGATGCTGCACACCCTGACAACAACTTCGTTTACATCATTGGTTCTAATATGTTAAGTGATGATCTAGATAGAATTGGTAAAGAAGCTAATAATACTTATACCAAAATGTTCTTAGATGAGAAACACAATAACAGAACAGACCCTGAGCGTTTCTACTATCGTTCTGACCACTATAACTTCGCGAAACACAACATTCCAGTAATTTTCTACTTTAATGGTGTTCACGATGATTACCACGCTCCAGGTGATGAGGTTGATAAAATCGATTTCCCTATGTTAGCGAAACGTTCTCAATTAGCTTATTATACAGCTTGGATGTTAACCAACGGAAAAGACCGTCCAGTAGTTAACAAAGATGCTGATGGTAAATTAATTAAATAAGCGTCTAAAATAAATACTTAAAGATCCCGATGAAATAATATTCATCGGGATCTTTTTTTATACGCATTTTAATTGAAAGCATCGTTAAGGATTAGTTATATTTGTAATGAATGAAGATAGCAGAAGAATTTATAGAACAATCAAATGCTAAGGTATTCGACCTACCGCATAGAGCAACCATCAATTACAATATTGGCAAGTACAATATGGCTGTCGAACGCGGGCTATCTAAATTCGAAAACTTAGAAAATTCTAAAAAGAAAGCACATGCCATTAAATGGCGTGTAATGGAAAACCTCGATAAATTTCTACCAGAATTTGAGGCAAACTTTCAGAAAAAAGGCGGAAAAGTTATTTGGGCAAGTACCATTGAAGAAGCTCAAAAAGAAATTCTCCAAATTATTAAAAGTAAAAATGGGAAGTCTGTAATTAAAGCAAAATCTATGACTACCGAAGAAATTCATCTCAATGAATTTCTAGAGAAAAATGAAATAGAAGCTTTAGAAAGTGATCTTGGAGAATACATTGTTCAATTGTTAGGCCAGAAACCTTATCATATTGTAACTCCAGCTATGCACCTCAATAAAACTGAGATTGCAGCCATTTTTAATGAAAAATTTAATACCCCATTAGATGCTACTCCTGAGCAACTCACACAAAAAGCTCGTGAATTACTTAGAGAAAAATATTTAAGTGCCGATATAGGTATTACAGGTGGCAATTTTCTTATTGCCGACACAGGAAGTATTGCACTTACAGAAAATGAAGGGAATGCCCGATTAACCACTACTTTCCCTAAAGTTCATATCGCAATTGTGGGCATAGAAAAAATTATTCCATCTATTGCCGACTTAGATTTATTCTGGCCATTATTAGCAAGTCATGGAACGGGTCAAAACCTTACCGTTTACAATACCATATTAAGTGGACCACGACAAGCAAATGAAACAGATGGACCAGAAGAAATGTATGTTGTACTTCTAGATAATGGAAGAACAGATTTATTAGCAAAAAAAGAACAGCGACAAGGACTCTATTGTATTAGATGTGGCGCTTGTTTAAATGCATGCCCAGTTTATAAAAATGTGGGGGGCCATACTTACAATACCACCTATAGTGGACCCATTGGTTCTGTTATTACCCCTCATTTGAGAGGTATGGAAGATTTTAAACATTTAAGCTATGCATCTTCATTATGCGGAAAATGTACCGAAGTTTGCCCGGTTAAAATAGATATTCATAAAATGCTATTACTAAACAGAGTAGATGCGGTTCAAGAAAATCTAAACACAAAAACAGAAAACTTCGGTTGGAAATTATGGCGAAAATCCATGAAGAAAAGAAGTTTAATGGATAAAATTGGCGGAAAATATAAAAATTTCATTCTTAAAACCCTTTTCAAAAAATTATGGGGTAAGAATAGAGAAATGCCAACCATTGCGCCTAAATCATTCTCCGCTATCTGGAAATCAAGAAACAATAAAAAACAAGACCACTAAAAATGCAATTCCAAAGAAACAATAAAGACAATCGAACTTTAATAGATCTTTATAAAAGTTTGGTTTTCCCGAGGCTTATAGAAGAGAAAATGTTGATCCTTTTAAGACAAGGGAGAATTGGGAAATGGTTTTCAGGAATTGGTCAAGAAGCTATAGCTGTTGGTACTACATTGGCCATGAATGCGGATGAATATATCCTACCTATGCATAGAAATCTTGGTGTTTTTACTTCAAGAAATATCCCATTAACCAAATTAATGGCTCAATGGCAAGGTAAAATAACAGGATTTACAAAAGGTAGAGATAGATCTTTCCATTTTGGAACCCAAGAATATAAAATCATTGGTATGATTTCACACCTTGGTCCACAATTGGCCTTGGCAGATGGAATTGCTTTAGCAGATATTTTAAAAAATGAAAAAAAAGCAACTTTAGTTTTTACAGGTGAAGGTGCTACAAGTGAAGGAGATTTTCATGAAGCGCTAAATGTGGCAGCTGTTTGGAATTTACCAGTTATTTTCATCATAGAAAACAATGGATATGGCTTATCAACCCCTATTAAAGAACAGTTTAAATGTGAAAATCTAGTAGATAAAGCAATTGGTTATGGAATAGAAGGTGTTCAAATAGATGGAAATAATATTCTTGAAGTTTACGACACCATTTCTAAAATTGCAAATGATATTAGAGAAAATCCAAGACCAGTATTGGTTGAGTGCTTAACTTTTAGAATGAGAGGCCATGAAGAAGCTTCTGGAACAAAATATGTTCCTACAGAATTGTTTGAGCAATGGGAGAAAAAAGATCCTGTAAAAAATTACGAAGAATACCTTAAATCTATTCAAGTATTATCTATTGAAGAAATTGAAAAAATAAAGTCTGACTTTAAAAATCAAATAAATGCAGATGTAGAAGCTGCATTTTTAGAGCCAGAACCAATAGCAAATCCCGAGCAGGAATTAGAAGATATGTATGCTCCTACTTCAGTTCAAATTATTGAGCCTACTAATTCTGTAACCGAAAAGCGATATATTGATGCTATTAGCGATGGTCTTGATTTAGCTATGCAACAACATAATAACTTAGTTATTATGGGGCAAGATATTGCCGAGTATGGTGGGGCATTTAAAATTACAGATGGCTTTATTGAAAAATTTGGAAAAGGCAGGGTTAGAAATACGCCAATTTGCGAATCAGCCATTGTTGGTGCCGGATTAGGATTAGCTATCAACAATTATAAAGCAATTGTAGAAATGCAATTTGCAGATTTTGTAAGTTGCGGATTTAACCAGATTGTAAATAACTTGGCAAAAACTCATTATAGATGGGGTCAAAATGCCGATGTGGTAGTTAGAATGCCCGCAGGTGCTGGAACAGGTGCTGGCCCATTTCATTCTCAAAGTAATGAGGCATGGTTCACAAAAACTCCAGGGTTAAAAGTAGTGTATCCAGCTTTTGCTGATGATGCTAAAGGACTTTTACTCGCGTCAATAGACGATCCAAATCCAGTAATGTATTTTGAGCATAAATTTTTATACAGAAGTTTAGTTGGAAATGTACCAGATGGCTATTATCATACAGAAATCGGTAAAGCAAAAGTTGTAAAAGAAGGAGAAGATTTTACCATTATTACCTACGGTTTAGGTGTTCATTGGGCATTAGAGTATGCAAATAACAACCCTCAACATAGTCCCAAAATAATTGATTTAAGAACATTAATACCTTGGGATAAAGAAACTGTATTAGAAGCCGTAAAAGCTACGGGGAAGGTACTAGTACTTCACGAAGACACAATTGGATCTGGATTTGGAGCCGAAATTGCAGCCTGGATATCAGAAAATGCTTTTACTTACCTAGATGCACCTGTAATGCGTTGCGGAAGTTTAGATACAGCAATACCTATGAGTAAAGTTCTTGAAGACAGTTTCTTGGCAAAAAGCCGATTAAATGAAACTGTAGACAAACTATTGAAATTTTAAATTTCAGTTTCCAGAAAAACTTCGGCCAGAGGATTAAAGAGATATAACTTTTGATTGTCTAAGCACAAGCATTTAATTCGCTTTCTAATCTTCTGCCCTTTTTCAAATTTTCTACCGTCTTTTAACTGGAAGACCTGACCTTCTTTAATCCTTTCAACAGTTATTGTATTATTATTAACTAAATCATATTTCTTTAAACTTCTTGCCAGTTGTAAATCGGTACAACTAGAAGCGCCGGGGTTATTTAAATAGGCTGTTATAGATCGATGTAAATCGTCTGGAAATATATTTAAATCATAAAAAGGAGCCATCATTCTTTTAAAGTTTGACTTCCACTCAATACCATGAGGCTTAACTTTATTCTTATGCTCATTCCAGGTAAGCAAATGTGCAAATTCGTGAACAGTAGTTACCAAAAATGCATATCGATTTAAATTATTATTTACGGAGATTTTATGGCCTTGATGTTTAAATGGATGTCTATAATCACCCAATTTAGTTTCCCTAGCCTTAGAAATCGTAAATTCACATTGAAAATAATCTATCCATTTAGAAATAATTGGAGCTGCTTGCACTGGCAAATAATGAGAAAGTAATTCAATTCTATCCACTCCCAAATATATCTAAATCAAAAAAAACACCCAATAGAGTGTTTTTCAATTTTTTTTATTTTAACAATTGATAAGCAATTAATCCAGCGACATAGGCAAGTGCGGTCATATATCCCAATTGAATAAGTGGCCACTTCCATCCTTTTGTTTCTCTATAAACTATAGCTACAGTACTCATACATTGCATAGCAAAGGCGTAAAACAACATAAGTGAAACACCCGTAGCAAAAGTATAGACAGGTAAACCGGTCGATGAATTAATAGATGCAGACATTTTATCTCTAATTGTGCCCGTATCCTCCTCACCTCCATCTACACTATAAATGGTAGCCATAGTTGCAACAAATGCTTCTCTAGCCGCAAATGAAGTAATTAAAGCAATTCCAATCTTCCAATCATAACCCAATGGTTTAATAACAGGCTCTATAAATTTCCCCATTATACCTATGTAAGAGTTCTCCAATTTCTCGGATGCTATAATCGTCTCTATATGTGTCGGATCATCCGAATTTTGCAATTCAAAAGCGTATTTATTATCTATTTCATTAAATCTATCTGCAGGTCCATAAGAAGCCAATACCCATAAAATAATTGATATAGCAATTATAACCTTACCTGCTTGCACTACAAATGCTTTAGATTTTTCGAACATAGTAAGGAAAACGTTTCTCCATCGTGGCGACCTATAAACAGGTAATTCCATAATGAAATAAGATCTTTCTTTAGCTTTAATAACTAATTTCATCACCCATGCAGCCACTAAAGCCATTACTAAACTTATGACATATAAAACCATTAAGGCCAAGCCTTGAAGATTAATAAATCCCCAAACGGTTTCTGATGGTATAACTAATGAAATTAATAAAATATAAACTGGTAATCTGGCAGAGCAACTTACCAATGGAGTAACCATAATGGTAATTATTCTATCCTTGCTATTTTCTATTGTACGAGCACTCATAATAGAAGGAACAGCACAAGCAAAACCACCAATTAATGGAACTACAGATTTACCACTAAGGCCAACCTTACGCATAATTTTATCCATCATAAAGGTAACACGTGCCATATAACCCGTATCTTCCAGAATAGAAATAAAAGCAAATAAAATAGCAATCTGAGGTATGAAAATAACAATTCCGCCAATTCCAGCTAACACCCCATCCAGCAATAAATCTGTTAATACGCCTGGAGGTAAATAATTTTTACCAAGCTCAGCTAATTGCATAAATCCATTTTCAATTAAGTCCATAGGTACAGACGCCCAACTAAAAATGGCATTAAAAATTACAAATAGAATAAATAGAAATATTAATAAACCGTAAACCTTATGTGTTACTATTGAATCTATTTTTTCTGTTAATTGGAATCTTTTATTTGCAGATTTTAATTTAATAATTCCAGATAAAACAGTACTTAATGCTCTATATCTCTGTTGAACCTCATTACTTTGAACTTCTTTTGAATTAAAATTATATTTTGTGGCAATAGTTTCTAAAACCTTATGCTGTGCTTCGGAAATTGACGTTAGTAAATGATGTTGATTTAAAAATTGAAGTGCTATATAATCATTTTCAATTTTAAATATAGATTTCACTTCCTCAATTGCTTCAGGAGCGAACGATTTAACTTCCAAAATTGAAGGTTGAAAATTAGATGAAGTATTTTCTATTGCTTTTTTAAGCACTTCAATACCTTGATCATTTCTAGCAGAAATAGGAACAACTAAAACGCCCAATTTTTGAGCTAATGCATCTACATTTATATCTATTCCTTGAACATTAGCCAAATCAGACATATTCAATGCCAATACCATTGGAATGCCTAGGTCTGCTACTTGAGAAAAAAGCAATAAATTTCTCCTTAAATTAGTAGCATCAGCAACTAAAACTATTAAATCTGGATAATTTCTATCCAGCTTATTTGCTAAAACTTCAAAAACAATAGCTTCGTCATTACTTTTTGGGTTTAAACTATAACAACCTGGAAGGTCTATTATAGTTGCCCTTCTTCCGCTTGGCAATTTAGTTTCACCTGTTTTTCTATCAACAGTAACGCCTGGAAAATTTCCGATTTTTTGATTTAATCCAGTTAAAAGATTAAAAAGCGTAGACTTACCTGTATTAGGATTACCTACTAGCGCAATTTTAAAATTATTCTCCAAGTCTTAAACTAATTTAATTACTTCAGCTTCACTAAGGCGAAGGCATAATTGATAACCAGAAACCTTAATAACCATAGGATCACCAAGAGGAGCAAATCTCTCTACTAAAACATTTTCGCCCGGTAAACATCCCATTTCCATTAGTTTAATCGACATTTCTAAATCGGTGAAGGAATCAATTATTCCGTTTTCACCAGGTTTTAATTGAGCTAGATTCATAATCATGTGTATACACAAATTTACAACTATTTATAATAAATCCAAATTAACACAAGAACATAAAACCAGATTAAAATCCAGATGCTTGAATAAAAAAAGCCTCGAAATTTCTTTCGAGGCTTTCAAATAAATTATTAATTGACAGGGATTACATTCTCATCATTCCACCGCCCATCATTCCGCTTCCACGTTGTTGGTTACCTTGGGCACCACCAACATTTTGTCCACCTACACGGTTAAGGGTATAAGTAAATCCAAATAAGAAGTATCTTTTTAATACGTTAAAGTTACTGTCTTGAATTGAGTTAGCTGAAGCTGTTCTTGTTATACCCGTATTCTGATTAAATAAATCGTATGCTGATAACTTAAACGTTCCACGGTTTTTAAAGAACTGACGACTAATGAAAGCGTTAACTAAAGTATATTCAGTATCGAAACCATTACCTCTTCCTGTTACTTTGTTGTAGTTAACATCTGTTTGGAAACGGATATTACCTGGGAACATATAACTGATATCAATATTAGGAGTTAAGGTATAGTAATCTGTATTTGAGTTAGGTTGAGCTGAGAATTTAGAATTATCATATCTCAATCTTACACCAGCATTTAAATCTAGTTTATCCATGTTAGAAACTATCTTTAAAGTACCTTCTCCACCAAATCTATTATTGATGTTTTTTAATCCATTCGTAAAGTTGGTTTCTTTATTATAGTTACCATTAAAACCAATACTCATAGAAATCTTATTGTTTTCTAATAAAGGCTGGCCTAAGTTAACACCACCATTTGCAGATATATTACCTTTTACGTTAACAAACGTTGTAGCAATTTTACCATAATTAGGGTCAGTTGGATTAGTTACTAATCTTTGATCACTTGCAAATGCATTAAACGTTTGAGTGAAGTTTAAATAAGAGAAGAAACTCTTGAATGATGCAAAGTTAAAGTTACGATAACTCATTCTTACATTATTTCCAAAAGATGGTTTTAATAATGGGTTACCTAAAACTACCGACTGAGTATTAGTGTTATCAGGAATCGGCTGAATTTGGTTTATACTTGGCTGTTGTGTAGATCCACGATAGTTTAATTCAAAACGTTTGTTTTGGCTAAATGTATATCTATACTGAGCAGTAGGAGTTAAGTTGTAGAAATTTTGATTAAAAACTGTTCCTTTAGAAAGGTTTAAGTTTTCACGATCAGTATTCTGAACGGCTAAACCAACATTCCAATTATATTTTTTCTCAACTTTATTAATACTGAAACCTAATGAGTTAGTTAGAGTTTTATTCTCAAACATATTCGTATATGTTGGATCTAGAATTGTAAACTCTTGAAGAATTGGGTCAAAATTATAAACTAAACGATCGTTATTGTCTTTACTAAAACTATTTTGATAGTTTAATTCAAGATTTAAAGTTTTAGATAATGGCTCAGTGAATACCAAACGAGCAGTATTACTGAAGTTTTTACCATTATTATCGTTCAACTGGTTAGTTAAATTAGTTATAGTTCCTGTTCCTGTTGTTATAACATCTTGTATCTTGTTGTAATTATTTGCATCGGAACTATTAATATTAGTATTAACATTTAATGATAATGTTCTACCTCTTCTTTGGAATTTCTTTCTAACTAAGATACTGTTGCTAAAGCTTGGAGCAGTAGAATGTGAATCAAAGCTTTGGAAACCTACAGTTTGAGTAGTTAATACATTACGATCATAGCTATTTGTACTTAACCCGTCAGATTGAGTATAACTCAAATTTGGTTGAATACGGATTGAAGTAGTACTGTCTATTTTAGTATCAATTGTAAAGTTTAATCTGTGGTTTAATCTTTCAGATAATGAATAAGCATCATTTTTTACAGTTGTAGTATTATTCCCAAATAAATTCTGCGTAAATGAACTTGAAGTATTTAAAGTAGAAGTTTTATTGAAAAAATAACTACCATTAATCTTAGTTTCATCAGCATAAGTATCAGCGAAGTTAAAACCAAATGCATTAGTAGTAGTTACACCACTTGCACCGCCACCGCCGCCAAAGCCGCCGCCGCCCATACCGCCACGACCGCCGCCCATACCGCCGCCACCGCCAAAGCTTTGTTTGTTGATGTTGTTAAACTGACCAATTACAGAAAACTGTTGGTCATTTTTGAATTTATTTACGTTAATAGATGCTTCATATCTATCATCAGTTCCACCAGCAATTGTACTATTACCAAAGTAACCGAATTTCTTTTCTTGTCTAGTAGTAATATTGATAATCTTTTCGCGATTACCATCATCAATTCCTGAGAATTTAGATTGATCAGATAAATCATCAATAATTTGAATTTTATCGATCATATCAGCAGGTAAGTTTCTTGTAGCTAATAATGGATCATTGCCCATAAAGTCTTTTCCATCTACACGTACTCTTGTGATGGTTTCACCTTGTGCGGTAATTGAACCAGATTTATCTACCTCAACACCTGGTAATTTTTTAAGAACATCTTCAACTACTGCATTTTCTTTCACTTTAAACTGTGAAGCAGCAAATTCAATTGTATCTTTTTTAACTCTTACAGGGGGAGCTTGACCAACAAACTCAACACCTTCTAAGTTAACTGCGCTCTCAATTAATATATTTCCGATATTAACATTTGATCTATCTGCAGCAATGGTGAAGTTTTTAATCGCTGTATTATAGCCTAAAAAACCTGCTTGTAAGAAATAAGCTCCAGGAGCTAAATCTTTAATTTCGAAAACTCCAGTTGGAGCTGTAACAACTGATTTTACAGTTGAAGAGTCAGATAATTTTCTAACTACTACAGAAGCGTAATCAACAGGTGAGTTATTAGATTTATCTAAAACCTTTCCTGATACATTTCCTGACTTCTGGGCCTGTGCGGTAAAACCCGCAAAAAGACACAAAATTAAAATTAGTCTTTTGGTAAAAATATTCATATTGTTGAATTTAATTTGGGCAATTTTTATCTATCAGACTCATATAAGTCCAAAAAGTTTGCTGTAGCTCGTTAAAATATGGGTAACATTTTAAATACAACTAACTTTAACGTTACAACTTTATTGAAAATCAATTCAAATTATTGAAAATCAATTATTTACTTTATTATTTGATTTTAGTGATTAATTTTATTTTTTAATTAAACCTTTAAAAAAACAGCTCAATCAAACTGAATTTAATCCCTAATTGGAGATTAGGAATTAGAATGGTTATTTTTTTGAAATTGTGAAGCATGTATTATTACATAACTAAATACGGCCATCCCAGTTCCAATTAAATCACTTGCAAAATCCCACCACTCTGCACCTCTATATGTAAAGACTTTCCACTGTAAGAGTTCAATACTACCCCCTATAAAAACGCAGATTAAAATTACCTTTACAATGGTTCCGATGCTGAATTTATAATTATTAGCCGCTTTAGATCTGCCGTAAAATAGCAAAACAGCTAACACAAAGAAAAATATAGTATGAACTAATTTATCAAAGCCGTCAAAAAAGAAGGAGCTTTCTGCTAGGCTATCTGATAATTTTAAATTACAAAGAAAAAAGATCAAAACAGACCATAAAATGGCCCATATTTGATCTTTCAATTCCTTAAAAAGCATAATTTATGCTCCTACTAAAGCTTTATAAGCCTCAGCATCTAATAGTTGATTTATTTGATCAGAATTAGCATTAGTAACTTTTACCATCCATCCATCACCATAAGGGTCAGAATTTACTAACTCTGGATTATTATTTAGCGCTTCGTTTACTTCCAAAACTGTTCCAGTTACAGGCATAAACAAATCAGATACAGTTTTTACTGCCTCAACAGTCCCAAATACTGAATCTTGTTCTACTTCATCACCAAGTGTATTGATATCGATGTAAACAATATCACCCAATTCTCTTTGAGCAAAATCTGTAATACCTACAATTAGTGTTTCTCCGTCTACTTTAACCCATTCGTGGTCCTTAGTATACTTTAGTTCAGAAGGAAAGTTCATATTTAATTCTTTATTTTTTACAAAGTTATAAATTAATTGAAGATCATACTCAAAGAAAATCCAAAATTACTATAAGAAGTTCTAAAAGATTGAGAAGTATATGGTTTTGAGATATTAGAATCATAAAAAATTCTAATATTGTAACGTTGATTTAACACGTAATCTATGCTCGGTCTTATGGCTATATTATTTGCACCTGCAGATACATCTGCCTCTGCTATATCAGGTCTAAAAATGACCGTTTTATTATCCCTCACAGAAACATCAACTTTGAAATTTAAATTATTATTAAGTTTAAGTTGCTTAAATAAACCAAAAGGGAACCTAAAGTTATTGGTCATATAACCCAATCCAAATACAATATTGTTTTCTGTAAGTTGTGCCATTTGCATATTGGCTAAACTCAAACCCAATAATCGTGTTCTGTTTAATTCAAAATTTGCAGATAAGTTGCCTTTAAATTTTGCACTTACGCCAATTAATGGGTTTAATTGTTCGTTTATGGTAACTTGCGTAAACTGATAAAACGGAAGGAAATTATTGTTGTCGTCTCTTGAACTCGTAAAACCATTAGATTCCTCATACCTCAAAAGAGAGTTAAAACCATTTACACTAAATGTAGATCTATAACCATGGCTAATTACAATATCATCGAATCTTTCAGAAAAGAAAGGAATAGTATTTAATCCTGTATAGTTTAAGCGCCAATTTGGAAGAGGAATTTTAGGCATGGAATTTAATTTAACGCTCCAAGGGTCTCTGCCTGCATAAGCAGCAATAAATGCAGGAATAACTACATCTTGTGCATTTTTATCGTAACCATCAAAATATCCATCTGGTAATGCTCCTGTAGAATTTGGGTTTAATCCACCTAAACGCTGTGAAATAACTACTCTATTCTGCATAAATTTATTGAAGAATTTAGAAACATTTGAGTTTTTCATATCCCCAAATGCACTACCAATTGAAATAAAAGAAACGCTATAATCACCCGTTGTTAAAGGACTAAAGTTTAAAAATGTTTGAGCATTCTTGCTGTACCTATAATTGGTTGAGTAGTTGAAGTTTTTAGTTTTATTTGCAAATACAGTAATTCTTAAGTTATTAACTGGCTCCATTACTCCGTTAAAACTAATATCTTCTCTTAAGGTGTTTAAATATAATTGTGTTTGAAGGGTATCTTGTGTTAACCATCCATTTTGTAGCGCTCTTAATCGGATATCTTGCTGACTACCAAACACAAAACCTAACCCAGGCGCACCCGTATTATTTTCTATTCCAAAGTAGTTGGTGTTAGGCATATAACCTGGCATATAAATACCTCTATTTTCTGTGTAGGCCATTTCTAGCGATTTCACACTGGTTAATAAATTCACCAATATTTTAGAGGTTTTACTCGCAGAATCTGCTTGTTTAATTCTCTTGATGAAGGAGAATTTAGAATATAAATCGTCCATTTTTAGTTCTGGATTAATTTGAACAATCCTGGAGTTCTGAATTGTATTTCCCAAATTAATATTTGGATTTCTCAATGTAGATAAAGGTTCGGTCTGCCAATTAAAGTTTGTACCATATTTGGCTATTACTTCTACCCAATCTAAATATGGCAACTTATTAATCGGAAGTGTATAATCTAGATTTAAGCTATGATTGTAGTCGGTTGTTCTACCTAATGTTTTTAAATTTTGCCAAACAGTATCGCGTTTTAATCCATTAATTCTTCCTTCTGGCTCATCTATAATTGAATAATTTGTAGCGTTAAAATTTAATTTCAATGAATTGGTTAACAACCACCCAATTCCATAAACCCTAGTCATAAGAAAGTTCTTATTAAATGTGGTGTTTATAGGGATGTAGTTATTAGGATCATTATTTCTTAAATTATTTTCTGAGAAATATCTATCTAAATCTACCCGAAACAATACAGAGTTTGGACGCAAAGTAAAATTAAAATCCTTCAAGAATTTCAGCATATTAGATTTAAGATGACTAAATGGTTCGTAAGATTTCGCGGTACTATTGAAATTATAAGCCAAAGATCCTCTATAAGTTTTTTGAATATTGCTTTCAACTAAGAAATCACGATGTAAAAAATCAGTAAAACCATAACTCAGGTTAAAGTTTTCTACATCCCATAACCTAATTGCTTTATTTGGGTTTCTATCTATCCTAACATTAGTAAAGTTTATACTTCTCCTGGTAGAATAATCCTGAGCATAGTTTAATATGGAGTCTCTTACACTCCTGGAAACATTTTCAGTTGCATTTTTTAATTTTAAATCCTGGGTTCTAGGATCAAATTGTGGCGTTCTAATTTGATTCGAATAGCTAAAGAAAAACGGAATTCTTACCCTAGTTTCTTTTGGAAAAAACTTTCCTAAATCTAAATTGGAAGAAAGATCAAAGAACAAATCATCCGTCCTTAATCTTTCGCTAACTCTTTTTTCTATAGCGCCAAAACCAATGGTGTATTTACTTCCAGAAACATTCAGGTCGCCAAAATCGGCCAATTTAGCATTCATCCTAGCTGTTGCAGCCCAGCCACCACGTTCATCAAATTCAGTTAATCTTAATTCATTAAACCATGCCAATCCAGATTTATCTAATCCATCGTCATTTCCTGGATTTGCAGAATTTCTTAATGGGTTTTTCAACCCTAACATAATTACCCTAACCGAGCTTAAATCTGGTTGTCCTTTAATTATAACGGTTTTACCATCTTGTGTAAAAGTAAATGGAAGATTTATAGGCCAAGGCATTCCTCCAGCAACTTTAGCATTATTTCTGGCAATTTTCGCATTTTGCAATAGCTCTATTTCTAATTGAATTTTATTCTCTTCAGGCCAAACAGAAAGTGGATTTACAGATCCAGGCAAGGTTACTTTTAACGGAATAGAATATTCATAATAATTATCTAAATTATCTGATCCCAATCTTAAAAATGCATGTAAATCGCCATTCTGTAAGCTACCTTTTAATGCTTCCAAATGCACATACATTTCTATTTTCTTGTATGACCTTAAATCGTTTATTCCTTGTTTATAGGTGGCCCTGGCATAGCCGTCTCTTAAATCGTTGACAGCAAATGATAAAGATTGTTCATTTTGGCGAGTTTCCCCTCTATAATTAGTGAAATCACGTTCACGTTCAATTCCTGGAGGTAAAACATACGGGATAGGTGTTCTTCTTCCGTTTTCTTCAATGTTAACTGTAGCAATGTCTATCGACGAGTTATCAGGACCAATTGGAAGTAAAGATTGGTCAACTAAAATATCTTTGGTTTCATTTTTCGGATTAAATGCCCTCCAATCTCCACGCACTAATTGCAATTTTGCAAATCTTAAAACTGTAGTGTCTGCAAAATCGGTCATAAAAAATCTTAAAAATCTAATGCTCCTAAAATCTTGGATCCCTCCAACTTTAGATTGATAATCATTTATTGGGATTCTTATCTGATACCAGGTAACTGGTTGTGTTTGTCCGTTAGCCAATTTTACATTTGAAACAATCTTATCATTGATAAAATTTTTGCCAACCTGCAAATCGCCAGGTCTTAATGAAACTTTGTATTGGAAATATTCATCAGACTGAGACATATTATTGTCTCTATTTACGTCTTCTCCGTCTGGAAGCGATGTAGATGCAGCATTCTCAATTCCAATTTCCTGCATAGATTGTTGCGAAGTTTTTGAGTTGCCGTCGGTTCCATTGTAGTTTTCGTAACGTTTTAAAATACCCGCATTAATTCCATCTAAATAAGGTCCTCTATAATAAACGAAATTATCTGATGAAGGATCCGTTTCAAATGCTTGAGCAATTTGTGGACTTAAAACACTTTTTATTTGATTAATGATGTTAGCGAATTTATTTCTTTCATCTGAATCAGATAAACCATCTAAACCTACATCTTGATTCTTTCTAGAGTTTGGGTCATTATCAAAAGCTTGAACTACAGGCTGCAGTTTTGTAACCCTTCCCCAATTGGTTTCATCATATTTGCTGGGATCACCATTTGCTGGTAAAGCATTTTCTAAAGCTTTTCTTCCATCCTTTAGAATATCCTCAGAAATATTCCCCAAATTAAAATATAAGTCGCCACCCGCAGAATTCGGTTTATAAATAAATGGATCCAAAATCCATGCTTCAATATACCCAACGTTTATTGACTCGAAATCATTTGATTGAATAGCCCTCATATAACCACCCCAGCGTTGGCGTGGATTTAATAAATTACCATTTGATTGAAATCCGGATGTGGTATAATTATATGGCCCCCTTAAAAAAGGATAAAATGCTACATCTAAAGTTGGTAAGGCTAAATTTTGTCCAACCGCAGTTTCTTTAAAAGGAAATACTTCTTGTTCTATAACCTGCCTAACATAATGATTTGAAAGCTCGGTTCTATTATTTCTAATATTATCGGGTACTAATCCAGATCCACCAGTATAAAACAATGGATCTATACTATACAATGCCATTTTCGCCCGATTATAGCCATAAGCTAAATCATTTATTAAACTAGATTCTGGGAACATTTGAGGCGTTCCAGAAAGTTGCCACGTAGTAGGACTTTTTAAATCGATTATAGAACGAGTACCTTCAAAATCATCAATATAACTTATTCCACCCTTGTTACCGCCAGCGTTTAAGGCTGATGGATGACCCGGTATGAGTTGAGCAAATTCGCCTCCAAATGAAATAGATGAAGGTTCTTTAGTTGATAAAAAAGGTAATTTATCAACCATTTTAGTTAAAAATCTTGATGGAGAACTATAATTAAAATCGATCCCCCAAATGGTATTTGAAATTGGCTCCTCCCCATAATTTACCTTAGCCGTAAGTGGTTTTTCAGTAAGATTCATAAGCGTTGCACCCAAGTTCAACTTACTATTTACTCTATAATCTAATCGAGTTCCAAACAAAGACCTTTGTTGTAAACTAAAAACATCATTATTCTCCGTAGAAATTCTAATAGGCTGACCAGAGGTGATTAATGCGGTATTAATTATTTTTACCGAACCCATTTGGTAATTAACAGTAAAATCTTGACCTTCTACCAATGGAATAGTTCCAGCAAACACCCTTACAGAGCCTGGCGCCACATTAAAGGAATTTAAACTTATATCAGACGAATATTCCGATTGGTAAGTCCCCTTTATCACATATTTATTTTTATTAATAAATAATTGTTGAGCGTTAACTTTTGTAGAATCATAAAGCTCCTTAAATGTATATCTATTTATGAGTTCCCTTTCGGTGATGTTGTTAAACTTTTGTTTTAAATCGTCGCCAAATGGCTCTATTGATGGAAATATTAACCGTCCGTTTACTGGGTCTATAGTTACATAACCATTAGTTACATTATTATTTACATTTGGATTTATATTTCCATTCGCTGTATTTAAAATTTCATTAGCCGAGCCTGAAATACTTTGTGGCGCATAGGTATATGGATTAAATGGCCTTAATTCTGCTTCATAATCAAATACACCATCAGGTTTTAATTCCTTTTGCGCATTTAACTTATCGAGCCCTAATAAATCTATCCAAAGCTTATATTGAGTTTTTTCTCCTTCCAAAATTAATGGTCTTTCCACACCAGTCTGATCATCAATTCTAAAAATATCTAACCTGAAATTTTGATTACTTATCTGAAACTCATTCAATGAATAAATATTTTTCATCATTAACTTCCAGGTAGGCAAATTCACTTTTATGGATTCGTTTTTAATCAACTTTGTGAATAAAACTTTTGGACTTGCCGCATCAAATGGTATATCGGTAGAAAACTCTCCAACCTGATATTCTATACCATTATAAGTATACCTGTAAGCCACAGACAAAACCTCATCTGCATCTAATGGAGTCATTAAAGTTATATACCCCAGTTGAGGTTGAAAAACAAATTCTCGCTCCGTTAACTTGCGAGCATAAGTAACCTTAGCATAGTTATCATTAGACCCATTTGCAGCAAAATAGGATGCAATTTCATTTGAATTGGTAAACCTTGCATTGGGCGCGAATGAAGCAATATTTTGCAATAAATTATTCGATTGCTGTGTAAATCTAGTTGAGTTAAATCCTGCTGGAAGTACAGAATAACCACTTCCTCCGGCAATTTGATTTGTGTTATATGGCTTATTTTCACCCAAATCTAAAAATGCAAGCACATCCCTCGATTCCTGAGTATTCCCCGTTTTATTGGTTACCCAAACCTCTATCTTAGAAATTAAAACTCCTGAATTTATTGTTGGCGGAACTGAGAGTGCTTTATTATAATTATCCCTAAAAAATTGAGCTAAGAAATAATGTTTATTAGCTTCATAATTATCGCCAGTAATTCTAAATTCTTTCTTCTGAACACCGTTATCAACTCTAATTTGTTTAGCCTGTGACCGTTGTTGACTAATAATTGTACTTACACTTAATTTCCCAAACTGCAATTGTGTTTTTAGTCCGAATAAAGATTGAGTACCGTTAATAAGAGTTGTGCTTAGAGGGAAATTAACATTTCCTGCTTCAATTTTTTTAATGATATCATCCGCACTTCCTGTATAATCGAGTTTAAATTGGTTTTCAAAATCAAATTGAGCTTCAGTATTATAATTAAGATTAAGCTTTAATTTGGTTCCAATATTACCGATTAACTGCATCTGAATACGTTGATTAAAATCAAATGTAGTTTGCGTACGTTGCCTTTCATTAAACAATGGATTCTCGTTTTTATTAATCCTACCAAGCATAGTTAAACTTGCTTCCCCTACGGGTTTAAGATTAATATCTGAGCTACCAAACATTTTTTCAAATGCTTTGCTTTTTACTTTAATTACAGGAATTATTCCAGTATTTCTAGTTTCTTCAATTTCTGAATTAGAAAAAAATCGCCAATTATTTTGTTTTAACTCGGCTGTAATTAATTTTTGATATTCTTCAACGGTTAAATATTGAGGTGTAGATAGAACTCTATCACCTACCATTTCTCTAATAATATATTTATTCGTACGCACATCATACTGTACGTCTCTATTCATATTGGTAGGAAATGGGTAAAAGGGTCTTCTACCAGAATTAATTCCGAGTTCTTTACGCTCTTTCAGGCTGAAAGAATTACGTAGTGTATCTTGTTTAGGTGTTGAAAGGATTTGTCCCTTTGCACTCCATGTCCAACAAAACATCAAAAGAATGAGCAAAATTTTAACTTTCCTCAAGCAATTATAAATTCTTTAGAGCTAGCTTAATTAATTGTTCAACAGATGGTTTATCTGCAGTTTGTTTTAATATATTATCTAATGCTTTTTCAGCACTTTGTTTAGCAAATCCAAGCATCACTAAAGCGGATAACGCTTCATCCTTAGCTGTATTATGTACAGGTGCTAAAATTAACGACCCAGTACCTTCTTTTTTTAATTTATCCTGTAATTCTAAAACTAACCTTTGTGCAGTTTTAGCACCAATCCCTTTAATTCTTTGAATTAAAGGGATATCTCCTTGTATTATGGCTTGTTGAATTTCATTCGGCGTAATAGACGACAACATCATTCTACCCGTGTTCGGACCAATACCACTTACAGAAATTAAATGTAAAAAGAGTCTTCTTTCTCCTTCATCTGCAAATCCATACAAAGTATGGGCATCTTCTTTCACATGTAACCATGTATAAATTTTGCATCTTTCAGAATCATTTAATAAACCGTAAGTGTTTAAAGAAATATTAATATGATAGCCAACACCACCAGCCTCAACTACAATATAAGTGGGGCCTTTAAAAGTTAGTTTACCATCAATGTATGCATACATAATTATTATTTCTTATTTCTTATTCCAAATATTCTTCTTTTTTTAGGTGCCGCCTCTTCTTCCTTTGCTTGAACATCGAGAACGGCAATTGTTACCATATTTACAATTTCTCTTACCGAACTACCCAATTGAACTATGTGAACTGGTTTATTTAATCCTAATAAAATTGGTCCAATTGCTTCTGCACCTCCCAATTCTTGAAGTAATTTATAGGCAATATTTCCAGACTCTAAATTAGGGAATACCAAGGTATTTGCTGGTGCACCTGCTAATCTGCTAAAAGGAAAATTATCATTTAACATAGCAGAATTCATTGCAAAATTTCCTTGCATATCACCATCTACCAATACATTTGGATGTTGATCGTGCAATATTTTCACAGCATGCCTAATTTTATCTGGCACTGGACCATCATTAGAACCGAAATTAGAATAAGACAACATAGCAATTCTAGGCTGAATATTAAATTTCTTAACAGATTTATCCAACAACAACGTAATATCAACCAATTCTTCTACAGAAGGGTTTACATTAACCGTTGTATCACCAAAAAATACTGGCCCTTTTCTGGTCATCATCATATACATCCCTGCCACCTTGCTTACATCAGGAGCTGTACCAATTATCTGCAATGCTGGTTTTATGGTAGATGCATAATTTTTAGTTAATCCAGAGATCATAGCATCTGCATCACCTGCTTCTACCATTGATGCACCGAAATAATTTCTATCGCGCATTAATTTAAGCGCTTCATATTTGGTGATTCCTTTACGCTGTCTCTTTTTAAATAATATTTCAGCGTAATTAGCTGAACGTTCTGCCTCTAATGTTGGATCAATAATTTGAACATTATCTAATTCTAATCCGTTTTCCTGGATAATTTTATTAATAACATCCTTGTTTCCAAGTAAAATTGGGATAGCGATATTATCGTCTTTAACAATTTGTGCAGCTTTTAAGATTTTATAATTATCTGCCTCAGCAAATACAACACGACGAGGATCTAACTTTGCTTTATTAGTAATGGCGCGCATAATAGCATCATCCATTCCCATTCTTTGCTTTAGTGTATCAATGTATTCGTCCCAATTTGTAATTTTCTTACGTGCTACACCACTCTCTATAGCTGCTTTTGCTACTGCAACAGATACATTCGTAATTAAACGAATGTCCATAGGTTTAGGAATAATATAAGTCTTACCGAATTTTATATTTTTTTCGTTGTAAGCCATATTAACCGCCTCAGGAACTGGTTTCTTTGCAAGATCTGCAATAGCTCTAACCGCAGCAATTTTCATTTCCTCATTAATAGCGGTTGCTCTAACATCTAAAGCACCTCTAAAAATATATGGGAAACCTAACACATTATTCACCTGATTAGGATAATCAGATCTACCGGTAGCCATAATTAAATCTTTACGACTTTTTATCGCAAGTTCATAAGCAATCTCCGGATTCGGATTAGCCATGGCAAAAACAATTGGGTTTTTAGCCATTGACTTAAGCATATCTACAGATACACAATCAGCAGAAGAAAGCCCGATAAATACATCTGCATCCTTAAGCGCTTCTTCTAAAGTATCAATTTTTCTAGTGGTTGCGAATTCAGCTTTAATTTCATCTAAATTACCTCTATCGCTACGAATAACTCCGCTGCGATCACACATAACCACATTTTCTTTTTTTGCCCCTAAGGCAACATATAACCTAGTACAAGATATTGCAGCAGCTCCAGCGCCATTTACAACTATCTTAACTTTGTCTAATTTCTTTTTTTGTAATTCGCAAGCATTTAATAAAGCTGCCGCAGATATTATGGCTGTTCCATGCTGATCATCGTGCATTACAGGAATATTCATTTCTTCCTTTAAACGACGTTCTATTTCGAAGCATTCTGGTGCTTTTATATCTTCTAAATTTACACCACCAAATGTTGGCTCTAAAGATTTCACGATTTTAACAAAGTCATCCACATTTTTAGTGTCTAACTCTAAATCAAAAACATCAATATCAGCATATATTTTAAAAAGTAAACCTTTTCCTTCCATTACAGGTTTACTTGCTTCCGGACCAATGTCTCCTAATCCCAAGACAGCAGTACCATTACTTATAACCGCTACTAAATTCCCTTTAGCAGTATATTTATAAACATCCTCTATGTTATCAGCAATTTCCAAACAAGGCTGTGCAACCCCTGGCGAGTAAGCTAAAGTTAGGTCGCGCTGCGAATTTGTTGGTTTGGTAGGAATTACCTGAATTTTACCTGGTCTACCTTGTGAATGGTAATCTAAAGCATCTTGTTTCCTATTAATCTTACTCATAAATCACTTGAATTGATAATCAGGCAAAGTTATCATTAATTTTATGAGTATGCGCTTTTTTTTTAAAAGCTTAACTTCTAAAAAAATCTACTATTCAGCAAAGCTGATTTAACATAATAAATAAAAGAAAGTTCTTACAACTTAGTTAGAAGCAAATGCTTTTTTTGACGCCAAATAAGGGATTCTTAAGTTTTGACCAATTTTTAAATCATTAGAAACCAATGCATTTAAATCTTTCAAATCCTGAACAGAAACATTATATTTTGTTGCAATTTTTGTCAAATTATCACCCTTTGCAACAACGTATATTATAGTATCACCATTATTCAACTCCGTTTGGATGGAGTCTTGTTTTTTACCTGTGTATAATAATGCAGAGTTAGATTCTGCATTAAATATATCATACAGGAGTGCATATTTTTCCGCAGTAAACTTAGGCAAGGTTATTTTTTTAGGCTCATTTAATGTAGCCTTAATTATTTTTCGTTTGTAAACTGGATTTAACGTTACGATAGTTTGCTCTGGAACTTCTAAAATTTTAGCTATTTCTGGAAGCATAACTACATTATGTACCAGCACTTGTTCTACGTCTTTAGATAAATCACTTGGACGAGAAGCAATTCCTAAATCTTCAGCATTTTTTAAACTATATAAAGTAGCAATATAGGCGGGAATATAATTCTGAGCTTGTAAGGGCAAATAAGGTCTTAAATCCCAATAATTGGAAACATTATACTTTTGCATAGCTCTTCTAACGGTACCCGCACCACTATTATATGCTGCTAAAACTAGAAACCAATCACCAAATTCAGCATATAAATCTTTCAAATAGGCAGCAGCTGCAAAAGTAGACAAACATGGATCATGTCTTTGGTCTTCATAAGACGTAATATGCAATCCATAACCTTTACCCGTTGTGGGCATAAATTGCCATAGCCCAGCTGCTCCAGATACAGAAATGGCTAAAGGGTTTAATGAAGATTCAACAATTGGAAGATATTTTAAATCGTCGGGTAACCCCAATGATGCCAATGCTTCTTCAAATAATGGAAAATAATAAGAAGATAAACCTAGCATCTTGCCCATTTCTCCTTTGCGAGCATCGTATTTCACAATTGCATCATGTACCAACTGATTATATGGAAGTGCTACACCATCAGAAACCTTATCTAAACGCGATTTAATAGCTGTATTGTAATTTGGAAATGGAAATTCTGGGACAGCATGATTTACAGAATCAAGCGCCTGCGCTTGGCTGATAGCAGGAATTAAAATAATAAAAAATAGAAAAAGTTTAAACTTATTCATTTATGTTATTTTAGTTTGATTGAATTTGCTTAGCGAAAGTACACAAAAATTCATCATCAAATTTATTAGCAAGCAACTGATATCCAATAGGTAATTTATCAACATTTGCACCAAGCGGCAAAGAAATTGCCGGATTTCCGCCCAAATTTGCTAATACAGTGAAAATATCCTCCATATACATAACTAATGGATCTTTATTTAACTCATTTAATTTAAATGGCGGAGTAGGCGTAACAGGGGTTAATAAGAAATCAAATTCCTTAAATAATTCATCAAGTTTATTTACTATTAATCTTCTTACTTTTTGAGCTTTTTGATAATAAGCATCATAATATCCTGCACTTAAGACAAATGTGCCTAATAAAATTCTCCTTTTCACTTCTTCCCCAAAACCTTCAGCCCTACTAAGTTTATATAATTCATTTAAGTCTTCTGCAGAATTATTTCTATGTCCATATCTTACCCCATCATATCTATTTAGATTTGAGGAAGCCTCTGCCATAGTTAAAATATAATAGGTTGGGACTAAATAATCGAGAAGGTCAAAAGAAACCCATTCTACTTGATGACCTAAAGATTTTAAAGTTTCAATTTTATTTAAAATAGCTGTTTTTATATCCTTATCTAAGGCTTCACTTTCTATCATTTCTCTTATCACCCCAATTTTTCTTGGTGAATTAGAAGAATCTATAGTTTTTAAAGGTAAAGATGAGGAAGTACTATCTTTAGGGTCAAATCCGGCTAGTACATCATATAATACTGCAGCATCTTCCACTGATTTGGTAAAAGTACCCACTTGGTCAAATGACGAAGCATAAGCAATAACGCCAAAACGCGAAAATCTACCATAAGTAGGTTTAAAACCTACCAATCCAGTAAAAGCAGCAGGTTGTCGCACAGAACCACCTGTATCTGTACCCAATGAGGCTAAACACATTCCGGCTTGTACAGCAACAGCCGAACCTCCAGAAGACCCTCCTGAAACTCTTGTAGAATCTGCATAATTTAAAACTGGTCCGTAAAAGGAAGTTTCATTGGAGCCACCCATTGCAAATTCATCACAATTTAAGCGACCAATTATTACGGCATCTTCAGCAATTAATTTCTCTATAACAGTAGCAGAATAAGGCGCAATATATCCTTGTAGCATAGCCGATGAAGCTGTTACTTCATGATCTAGATAACTGATATTGTCTTTAATACCAATTACCATTCCAGCTAATTTTCCAGCTGAACCATTCTTTATTTTATGTTGGACAGAAATAGCTTGAGAACGGGCAGAATTAAAAAACACCTCATTAAAAGCATTGAGGTGTTTAAATTCTTCGATTTTAGAAAAATAATGTTCTAAAAGGTCGGGCAAAAGAAGATTGCCGACTTCAATAGCCTCCCTGATCTCTTTCAGATTTGAAAACAGCATCAAGATGGAATAATAAGATTAAACAGTTTTATTAGGCGTGTTGGTATTGTCGTTATTAGAATCTACACCGTCTTTTCCGTCTTTAAATTCTTTAACACCTCTTCCTAAACCGCGCATTAATTCAGGAATTTTTTTACCTCCAAAAAGAAGTAAAACAATAACAAGAATTACAATAATCTCTGTTCCGCCAATTGGCATCAATAATGTATTTAACATACTATTTATATTTTAGTGAGGTTTATCTGAACTATTTTGATCTTGCTGATCAATGGTAGAATTATTTGTATTGTAAGGAGGATTTAAATCAACTTCGTTAATATCTTCTATTTGATCTAATCTTCCTGTAGGTTTGGTTTCTGGATGATGTCTGCTATTGTCATTAAGATTTAAATCTTCATCTAAATCTACGGCATTTATATTTCTGTGAATTTCTCTTTTTACACCTTCCGATGCATCTTTAAACTCTCTAATACCTCTTCCTAAACCTCTGGCTAGTTCTGGTAACTTTTTACCTCCAAAAAGAAGTAAAACTACAGCTAAGATTACCATTATCTCACTTCCGCCCATATTTAGAAACAACAACATTCCGTTACTCATCTGATTTTATTATAATTATTGGCAAATATAAAAAAACCAAGTCTTATCTAGCTAACCATGACTCAGGATTTTCTGGTACAGTCCCATTTGCATTCGCTTTATGAATTTGAAATGATAATTCGGCATTATCACCTACTCCAACCTTGCCAATATTTTGTCGTGTTGTTACTTTTGCTCCTGCAGAAACATTTACAACTTTTAAGCCTTGATAAACAGTAAAATATTGTCCGTGGCTTATAATAACCGCAAAAGTATTTTGAATAGGAAACACACTAGATACCGTCCCCTCAAATACCGCTCTTACATTTGCTCCTTCTCCAGTTTGCAGCTTAATACCATCGTTATTATAGGTAGCCGCATCAATTTTATGTTTTCCAAATCTTTCTAGAATTAATCTGTTTTCTACAGGCCATGGCAAACTTCCTTTATTGCTTATAAAAGCAGAATTTAATTTTTCTACTTCCGGAGAACGAGTTAAACTAGCATTAGAACTTGTTGAAGGAGGAGGTACAGGCTTTCCCTCTGCTTTTGCTTTTGCAGCTGCCGCAGCTTGCTCACGCTTACGCGCTTCTGCCAATTCTCTTGCAATTGCTGCCCTCAATTGTCTATCTATCGTTGCCTGATCGCTTTTACGACGTTGAATATCGTTTTTAAATTGATTTTCTTGCTTTGTATAATTTTTTAAAACAGTAGCTTGCTGGTTCTGATTTTTTTGTAATTTCTTACGCTCTTCCTCTTCGCTCGACAATAACTTACTCTTTTCTTTTAAGCTTTTATCTAGTTCAGAAATTTGATTTCCCAAATCTTTTTTCTTTTCTTCAATGTAACCAGCTTGCTTTTTTCTGTATTGACCAAATTGCTGTAAATATTTTACACGCATATAGGCTTGATTAAAATTCTGTGCAGAAAAAATAAACATCATCTTATCATAAGCGTTTCTATTACGCTGCGCAAACCTAATCATACTAGAGTACTCCTTTTTCAAAGTAGTCAACTGATTTTGAAGACTTCTTACTTTAGTGGTATTCTCACTAATTTGATTATCAAGATTTCTAATTTCAGAATTAATGGTAGAGATTTTAGATTGGCGCAATCTAATTTGTGCTCTTAAAGCATTTACTTGAGATAAAGTTGCCTTTTTATTAGATTCAGCTGCTTTTAACTTCTTTTGCAGCTGGTCAATATCACGCTGTATAGCTTCTTTTCTTCTACTTAATTCAGCGGAAGTCTGTTGCGTTGATTGCGAAAAAGCAGCAAACGACACCATTGAAAACAAAAAGACGAAAATTATTTTTTTAATGTACATCAATCAAAAATAAAAAAATTAGTTGATAACCTCATACCTAGATGGAACTGTAAACGGAAATTCTACAGGAACATTGTAATCTATTGAAGAAAATTGAAGCTGAACCCCAATTAACTTTTTGCCTGCTTTACTCCTCATTTGAATTTTCCCAGGAAACATTAACCCATTATAAACATTATGGGAAGCATAAGAAATACTTAACTCTTGTTCTAAGTTAGACTCTATTAAATCTGTTTGCTCTAATCTTTTTAATGAATTATAAGTGAATTTATAATTAATATCATTAGTTAATCCTGAAACCAAAAAATAACTGTTAAAATCTTCAATTTTAGAATTATCACTTATAAACTTTTGTATAGAATTACCTATTAAAATAGATTGTAAAACCGAATAGTCCATCTGATTATTGGTATATTCCTGCATAAAATTAAAAGGCTTCTTAATATAATTCCCTTCTAATCTATTTATAATTTTGACCGTATCAGGTGTAATTAACACCCTTGCCACTTCTCCAATTATTGCCGAAACACTCACCCATATTTGCTCGTCCTTTTTTATTCGCATGGTGATGTTCACATCATTCTCCTTATTATCAATATTTAATTTTGCCTTTCCTTTTAAGACCAAAGTGTTAAAATTAAACTCAGTTGATCGAAAATCAGATACTGAAATATGCTTAACTTCATTTTTAACAGAATCTATTTTAGCAACATAAGGAACAGAATCTTGAAGAGTATTTGCGGTAGTAGGTATTGATTTCTTAACAGAACAGGCAGATAAGAATAGAATTAAACTTATGATTAGACTAATCGAAATATTTTTTCTCATTTACTTTTTTTAACAAATTACTTGAAGGAAAGCCTACTTGTGCAGATTTTTCCCAAAATTGAATGGCTTCTTCCTTAGAACCTAAAAGAAATAAAATATCACCCATCAGTTCTGAATAAACGGGATTTTCCTGCTTATTGTTTTGTATAGCTTTTGTAATCCATTCTTTAGCTTCATCCAATTTTCCCATCTTCTTTAAAATAAAAGCATAGGTTGCTGCATGACTCATATTATTTGGCTCAGCCAAAATTGCCTTTTTAATTAAATCTTCTGATTGTTTTAAATCAATCAGTTTTAATGCCAAAAAATAAGCATAACTGTTAACTAAAATGTAGTTGGCAGGATCTATGGACATGCCTTTCTCAAAAAATTCCATCGCTTGCTTAGATTTATTTTTATTCCAAGCCAGCTCTGCCTTTAACCCTTGAATACAGGAAAGTAATCGCTTATTATCCGTATCTAATTTTATAGCGAAATCCAAATTATCTTGAATTACCTTTTCTCCCATTCGATGTTTCGCAAAAGTATTATAATAATATAGAATAGCTTGATTTGGATAACTTGATAAAGCTTCTTCTGTAATTCTAATTACATCTTTATAATTACCATATTGGTTGTAAATAGAAACCAACTTCTCCCAAATCAAATAGTTTTGATCATTTTTAGTAAGCGAAATCTCATATTGTTCTGCTGCCTTTTTAATTGCGCCATATTTAAATAAATACTCAGCATAAATATCATATGCTCTACTATCGTTGGGGAACTGATTTTTAAAAACTTCAGCTATTTTTAAAATGTTATTATCATTTTGAGGGTCGTAGTCAAATAATTCTTGATGTAAAAATTTAAGCTTCAAATCAAAATCCATTTGTCCATTTGTAAACGCTTCTAGTAAATGGGCGTAACTCTCATCCAATTTTTGAATTTTCTTAAAAGCAAAAGCTCTTAATAAAGCTATTTCATAACGTTTCCCAACATTATTTTCGGCTCTGCTTAACACTTCTAAAGCTAGGTCAAATTTCTTTTGAACTAAAAGCACATTAGCTTTATCAATGTAATTTTCAAGATTTAAAGGATCTGTATCTATCAAATGATCATAGTCTTTGGAAACATCTTTATGTATCTCGAAAAAATTTAAAATTCCCTTTGCATCTTCTAGTCGAGAGGAAGTTCCAAATTTACTTTCAATTAGGCTATAAGTCTCCATAACTTCTGCCAATCTTGAAATTTGATATAAAGCAGCTGCCTTATCAAAATACAAATCCACATCTGAAGGTTCTAGCTCTATTAAATTATCGTATGTTGCAATTAGCCTAGAAATATTATTCGTTTTCTTTAAAATGGCCAATTGATGCCTATAATACCAAGTATTGGTTTTATTTAATGCAATAGCCTTTCTGATATTAATTTCAGAATCAATATAATTCTTCAATCCAAATTGGGCCAAAGATAATTCGTATAATACTGCATCATTATTGGGATTTAGGGCTAGAAATTTTTCGTAATTCTGAGCAGCAGCTCCATAATTCCCTTTCAACTTTTCTCTAATTCCCTCAAAAAAATAAGTTTTCGACTTTACATCGTCTTCATTTAATGTAGCTTGTCCGTATAGCGTAAACTGTGCCATTATTAATGGACAGGAAAACAACAATATAAACTTTAGCCTTTTTAACATCACAATTAACTTCTTATTAGTTTTTTTAAGTTATGGCGTTCTAAATAATATATAAAACCCGCATACATTAAAAACAATAGATTTCCGTAATAAATATTCCTATCCAACACGTAAAATGAAATCCAAACAATTATAATTGAAGAGATTAGATACAAAGATATGGATTTTAACTTATATGGAATTGGATAATATTTCTGTCCCAAAACATAAGAAATGATCATCATGGAAGAATAAGTCGCCAATGAGACCCAAGCAGATGCCATATATCCATATTTTGGAATCAAAATAATGTTGAAAGTTATGGTTATAAATGCCCCGATTAATGAAATATACAATCCAAATTTGGTTTGGTCTGAAAGTCGGTACCAAACCGATAAATTCATATAGATTCCTAAACAAACATATCCCAAAAGTAGATAAGGTACCGCAGGTAATCCGCTCCAATATTCTGCAATATTTGCTTTATCTCTACTGATAAAATATTTCAATATTTCAATATTAGCGACTAGTCCGACTAATAATAACGCAAGCGCAATTACAAAATATTCTAGAATTATGGCATAGGTTTGTTTTGCATTTTCCTTCTTAGCATAACTAAAGAAAAAAGGCTCTGCTCCTAACCTAAATGCAGTATTAAAAATACTCATGAATATGGCAATCTTACAAACTGCACCATAAATACCCACTTGAGTTTCGGTAGAGTATTTATCTAATAAAATTTTATCGAGGTTTTCGTTAATAATAAACGACAAATTAGCCACTAAAATTGGCCAACTATATCCCAACATATTTTTAAATAACCTTTTATCAAACTTTAACTCAAGTTGTAAAAACTCAGGAATTAACAACAAAAAGGTAACAACACTTGCTATAATATTAGAAATAAAGACATAACCAATCCATTTTTCTCTGTACCAACTTCCAAAAAAATCGACACCAATTTTTGCTTCCAAGAGTGCTGGAATTACATAAATAAAAATAAGGTTGAATGCTACGAATAAAAATATATTAATAAACTTAAGCAAGCTGTATTTATAAGGCCTATTATCAGCCCTTAATTTTGCAAACGGGATTAGCGTAATGGCATCAATGAATAATAACCAGATGAAAATTTGAACATATAATTTCTGATCTTCAAATGAAGCGGTAGATTCGTTGACAATAAAATGAGTTATGGGATCGGTAAAAACCAAACCTGTAATTAAAAACATTACAGAAATACCAAAAACCGCGAAAAAGGTATTATTATAGACCATTTGTTTCTGGTCTTCGTGCTTATTTAAGTATCTGAAATAGGTAGTTTCCATACCTAGAGCCAGAATAGCATTAATTAAAGATGCATAGCTAAACATCTTTGTTAAAATACCATAAGCCGCGGCAGGGTAAGTACGGGTAAAAATTGGGGTTAATATAAAGTTAAATAGCCTGGAGAATATAGTGCTAATCCCATATATTAAAGTCTGACCCGCAAATTTTTTAAAAACCGACATGTTTCTTTTTAAAAAGTTACTTTTTTAAAACTTCGAAATTTTTATAGCCTTTTATTTCGGCTTCATGAATTTCTACATTTTCTACAATGGCTCTATCCGGGCCTTCATTACACCACTCTAACATTTCCTCAATTAATATATCACCCCCTTCAATTTCCATATAAACCGAACCATCCTTTTCATTTCTTACAAAACCCTTCACACCCATTTGATCAGCTATAATTTTGCTCGTCTCTCTAAACCCTACTCCTTGAACCTTTCCAGTAATTTTTATATTTAAATGCTTCACTTAACCTAAATTTAAATTTTTTATACGCTCTTTCTCCTCTAAAAATTCTTCCCATATTTTCATCAAAATTTCCTTTGCTGGAGTAATTTTTGTTAAACGGGCCGAAACCTGACCAATCTCTAATTCTCCTTCATCAATATTTCCTTCAAACATCCCCAATTTAGCTTTGGCTCTACCTAATAGCTGCTCTAAAGTTTCTTTATCTGCTCCTTCGGCTTCCGCTTTTGCTACTCTTTCTGCAAATTCATTCTTTAACAATCTAACAGGCACCAGCTTTTTTAAAGACAACTTAGTATCACCTTCATTAGCTTCCAATATTTTTTGCTTAAATGCCTCATGCGCCGAGCTCTCTTGTGCAACCGCGAAGGCCGAACCTACTTGTACACCTTCTGCGCCCAGTGCAAAACAGGCTAGCATAGATCTTCCGCACGCAATTCCACCTGCTGCGATAATAGGAATATGAATTTCATCCTTTAACATCGGTATTAAACATAAAGTAGTGGTTTCTTCCCTTCCATTATGTCCACCTGCCTCAAATCCTTCCGCTACAATTGCATCTACACCTTCTGTTTGAGCTTTTAAAGCAAATTTTAAATTTGCAACAACATGAACAACGGTTATACCATGACTTTTTAATTTTTTCGTCCAAATTGCTGGATTACCGGCTGAAGTAAATACAATAGGTACTTTTTCTTCAATTATAATTTGAACATGCTCTTCAATATTTGGATATAATAACGGCAAATTAACTGCAAATGGTTTTAATGTAGCGCCTTTGCACTTCTGAATATGCTCCCTTAAAACATCAGGATACATAGATCCTGCACCTATAATGCCTAGTCCACCAGCTTCAGAAACAGCAGAAGCCAATCGCCAGCCACTACACCAAATCATGCCCGCCTGAATTATAGGATATTTTATATTAAATAAGGTCTGTATTCTGTTCATAATATTTATTACAAGTATCTATGTTTTATACCAATCTCCGAACTTTATTGTTCAAAATTTTTCTATGACTATCTACAGAAATTAAATTTAAACCTGGCGACTTTCCAATTTCAATACTGCCCAATCTATCTTCAACATTCAATAGTTTAGCCCCATTAATAGTAGCCCACGCTAAAGAATCAACTAAAGGAACATCGGAGAATTGTTGCAAGATTAACAGTTCTTCTAAAATATTCAAAGTATGATTACTTGCTAAACTATCCGTCCCAATAACCAAGTTCACACCAGCACGCTGCAACATTTGCACGTCTGGTAATCTATCCTCAATATATAAATTAGCAGCCGGACAAAGACAAAAATATAAGTCATTATGTGTTTCCTTAGCATAATTCAGATCTGCTGAACTTATATAGGTATTATGTACCAACACCGTTGTTTGCTTGCTTAAATAAGGCAAATAAGTTTCTAGTGGACGCTTTTTAAATTTTACTGCTGCAGGGAATTCGGTATTTAAAAATTCATATAATTTTAAAAAATCGCCTTCACCATTTTCAAAAAGTTGGTTTTCCTGTTCCGATTCTTGGTTGTGAATACTATAAATATTTACGTGTTGTTCACCATAACTTTCTAATAATTTAAACAACGCTTGGGAAACTGAATAGGGTGCATGAGGAACTAACGATCGCGGTTGATACTTAAATGCTTCCTGTATATTTAATGCGCGTTCAAAAGCAACATCAGCACGTTTAGGATCAACGCCTAAAGTTTCAATAAAAGTATGGTAATATATTTTCGACTTTTCTTTAATAGAACTCGTAATACTTAAATTACTAATATCACCAACAGCAACTATACCGTTTTCAAACATTAAAGCATCAGCATTACTTGCTTCTTTTATAATTACCGCCTCCTCACTTGCACGAAGCTTCATAATAGAAATTAAAAAATCTACTAATCCGCTTTTAGGGGTCACTTTACCCAACATGTGCGACAGCTCAAGGTGACAATGTGCATTTACAAATCCCGGAACAATTGCACCTTTAACAATTTCGATTTCATTAAAGCCTAAGCTATCTGCTTCCTTTCGGGTGCCAATGAAAGTAATTTTACCATCTTGATCAACAGAAACCACACCATTTTCTATTGGAGATCCAACTATTGGGAAAATTATATCGGCTGTATAGTGTTTAATCATTATTCAAAAACAGTGAACTTCATTACCCAAAACTTTAATGAAAATGGGTTTATTTTCTATTTACAGTCTCAAAAGCTTCAATTATATTGTTTTTAAAGGCCTCGAGTGAAAAATGTTGCTGAATTCTATCTCTTCCAAGCGCACCTAAATGCTTTAAAGTTACTTCATTTAAAATTAAGCCAATTTCATGAGCTGCATTAACTGCATCATCAAAAGGAATATGAATGCCCGTTTTATGCGGATCAATCATTTCTAGTGCCCCTCCATGAGCCGTTGCAGCAACACAGGTTGAACTAGCCATTGCCTCCAAAATTACCGTTGGAAATGGATCTGGCTGGGTAGAAGGAAGGACAAATAAATCGGCAGACGACAATAAATTAGGAATATCTTCGCGATAGCCGATATATTGTACTTTCTGCTTAAATGATAAATTATTTATTCTATTTTCTAATTTCTCAACTAAATGTTCATTTCCAGGATAAGCATCTCCAGCCAAAACAAAATGTACGTTTTTATACTGTTGATGGATTAATTGAGCAATATCTATAAAGTAATGGTGTCCTTTCCAATGATTCACCCTTCCTATCATCAAGATTAAAAGAGCATCTTTCGGGATATTTAATTCTTGTTTTAATTCACCTTGCTTTTGTTCAAATGGAACGGTGTTAATACCATTATAAATCCGCTCAATTGGAGCTCCATTAATATGATTTTTCCAATGATTTTTCACTGCATCAGAAACCACGATCACTAAATCACTGTATTTACCTAATAAATACCCTAAAATACGGGTAAATGCTGCTGGTTTTTTAATGATTTCATGTACATGCCAAATATGTTTTATTTTCCTTCTTTTGGCGAGAAATGCACCGATAAATACACCCGTTGTATTGGAATAAATCAAGTCAATCTTCTCCTGATCAACAACCTTATTTAATGCTTTCCATGCTTTAGAAGTAACAGATATCCTATTTAATATACCTGAAAGCGATAGATATTTACGTCTTAAAATGCCGAGTCTTATAATTCTCCACTCAACACCTAACTTATCTAATTCTGCAGTTAATGGGCCATTTTCTGATAGTATAACAATGGGCCTATGTTTTCTTTCTGCTAAAATACTTACTACGATAGATAATATTCTACTCCCACCATACAAATCAGAAGTATTGTTTAATACCAGAATATTCATCTAAATTCTACTTTTTATAATTTTTGCTGGAACACCGGCAACCACCGATCCCGGAGGTACATCTTTCGTAACTACACTTCCAGCGGCAACCACAGAGCCTTCGCCTATGGTAACTCCAGAAAGAATTACAGAATTTGATGCAATCCAACAATTATCTTCAATTTTCACAAACTCACGCTTCACACCCTGCTTCATAATTAAGGTGTCCTTATCATCAAACAAATGGTTCTCCGCATAAATACTCACCCGGGGCGACATAATTACATTATTCCCAATCTCAATATACCCAGAACAGCCTATATAACTATACGGACCAATACTAGAATTATTTCCAATTTTTAACCCCACACCTATTTCAGAGCCATAAATATTTACGGGTCTTACGATAGCATTTCTTCCAATAGTTACTCGATCTCCAATTATTATTTTGTTGTGAGCCATACAATTTAGCTCGGCATTATCTTCAATAATAAAATCCTTGCCCACACTTAAATGTCGAGCATAGCGAATAGAAGCGCCCTTACCTACCAATACTAAACCTTTTGATTTTGAGAAAAATAAGCGCTGAAAACTTCCTCTCACGAAAAAGAAAGAAAGTCTATATAATGTGGTAATTATATCCAGTCCTTTCCAATCTTCTGGAAATCGCTCCTTTATAAACCCAATTTTTCTAAGTATTCTACTCATGCTCAGCAAAACTATGATTTTTTTTCAACTGATACTGTAAAATAGATAAAAGCAAGCACGACAATTAAATTTATTTATAATTATCACTATTCCTTTAACATCTATATAGTAATTAGTAAGGAGTTGAACTATTAATAAATCCAATTTTTTGATTTTAAATATTGAGTTACAATATCAAACTAACACAAAAATCACTCTTAAATTTATTACTTTTACATCGGTAATATTATCTAAAAACCGAATACCATATTTTAACAAGGAGGAGTTATCAAGCAGAAAGAGGGCAAAAAATTAACCTTATCTATTATCGGATCACGCGGTTATCCCTATGTATATGGTGGTTTCGAAACTTTTGTGAAAGAGTTAAGTGAACGATTGGTTAATAAAGATGTTCGCGTAATAGTTTATTGTCAGAAAAACCTGTTTTCTACTTTCCCTAAACAAGTAAATGGCGTAGAATTAGTATATATTCCAACCCTACCTTATAAATCTCTAAATCAGATTATCCACTGTTTTTTTTCAATTATTCATGCTACCTTCAGTAAAACTGATGTTTTATTGGTGGTAAATCTGGCCGCAGGGCCGATGGGATGGATTCCAAAACTAAGTGGAAAAAAAACCATGATTAATGTAGATGGATTAGAATGGTTACGCCCAAAATGGAAAGGATTTGGATCAAAATATTTTTACTATGCGGCTAAAATTGCAGTAAAACTTTACGATCAAATCATCACTGATGCTGATGCTATGCGAGATGTGTATTTAAAGGAATTTAAAACAGATTCAAAAGTTATAGCTTATGGCGCTCCTAAATTTAGTGAGGTTACCGACCAAGATAAATTAATATACCCTTCTAATTCTTATTATTTAATAGTAGGCCGATTAATTCCGGATAACAATGCTGATTTAATAATCAGCGCATTTTTAAAATCGAATTCCATCAAAAAGCTTATAGTAGTTGGCGATGTACCGTATAAAGACGAATATGCGCTTTCATTAAAAAAACTACAAAACGATAGATTAATATTTACTGGATATATTAAAGATCAGCAACAATTAATGGCACTTTACCAAAATTGTTTTATGTATCTGCATGGACATAAATTTGGCGGAACGAATCCAGCGATGTTAAAAGCGATGTCTAACCATTGCGCCATCTTAGCCTTAAATACTAAATTCAATCAAGAAATGTTAAATAATGGAGCCTTTGGATTGTTTTTCGAAGAAGATGAAAATTCATTAATTCAACAGTTTGAATTAATAGAATCTAATCCAGCGATACCTGAAAATTTACAAAAAGTAGTTGCTAAAGGTCTAACCCAAAAATACAATTGGGATTCTATTACAGACGAATACATAAAAGTTGCGGAAAATTTAGTTCAAAAAAATAGCTAAAAAGGACTATTCACTGATATAAATTACGATTATTTATCGCTTACTGCAGTTTGAAAGATGCGAACAAGTTGGGAGGCTGTAGATTTCCAATTGAACAATTTTACTCGTTCAGTTCCTCTTTTAATTAACTCCTTTGCCAATTCGGGTTGTTCAATAACCTCTACCATACATCTTGCAATCTCATTAACTTCATTTGGATTAAAAGAAAGGGCAGCATCTCCTGCTACTTCAGGCAGGCAAGAATTATTAGCAATAATAACTGGTATTTTATGTTCAAAGGCCTCTAAAACTGGAATTCCAAAACCTTCATTATAAGAAGGAAAAACATATAAAAATGCATTTCTATACCAAGCTATAATTTCATTATCTGGAACATAACCTGGCAATATAACCTGATTGGATAAACCTTCTTCTTTAATATAATTTAGAATTTGTGCTCTATCGTCCATATCAGATTTCGGACTAAACTGACCCACTAAGGCCAATTTAAAATCGGGATAAACTACTTGCACTTCCTTAAATGCGCTTAATAAATTAAGTAAGTTTTTTCTCTTTTCTATTACTCCAACATGTAGAAAATATTTCTCACCAAACAATGACCCCAATATTTCTTGATCCGATTTACTAGGAAATGGCATCGATTTGGGCCCTTCGTAAACCACTGCAATTTTCTCTAATTCAATATTTGTGAAAAAATTGATTCTTGTTGCTGTATAATGGGTTGGTGTGACTATAAATGGCGACTTTTTAGCTGCTGTTATTCCAATATTTTTAAATAACCATAACCATTTGCTATTATAATGACTTGGATATTCAAAGAAAAATGCGTCGTGTAAAACAGGAATTGTCCTTGCTTTAATTGCAAAATAAGGCACAAAAAAATCTGCACAAAAAATCAAATTGCAGCCTTTAAAATAGGCTAATAAAGGCAGGGAAATTTGTTTCCAAATAAAGAACTGGATATGCTCTAATAACTTAAAAAACTTATTTTTACCCGTATAAGGAGCAATAAATGAATCGAGAAACACAAAACTTACCGCCTGATTATCTAACGTCTTAAACTCACGAACAAGTTCCTCCAAATAGGTTTTCACACCTGTTTTAGCAATTTTTAAGTCTCTTATATCAACAGCTACCTTAATTTTTTGCATCTTCTAATTTACGCTGAGGCTTTGCTTTTCTAGAAATTATAGAAATAAACAAACCACTTAAAAACCAACCTATGTAGGCAATATAGATATAAGATTCAAAATCTGCAGTTAAGAGGGGGATTATACTACCTACTTTTAATAGAAATAAACTAATTGCAATTTTTCTTTCCTTACCTTTCAGCTTATTTATCCATCTAAATGGCAACCATAATAAACAAGCCTGAATTAAAAAATACGTGAAAAACGCAATAAATCCGGCTTGAACTCCAATTATAATAAACTGATTTTCTCCACCCACATTTAATCCCAACATCCCAGATACTTTACCAGAACTTCCCAAACCCAGTCCTAGTGGCTTACTAATCATAGCTTCAATTCCAGTAACCCATTCTAATACGTGTCCTAAACTAGAAGCATTTCTAAATGTTAAAGTATCCACCACAAAGTCATAAATATCTGTGTTGGTGATCAGAAAAATAAAATAAATTACAATAGCAATTAGTCCAAAATGAAAGGTATGTAGAATATACTTCTTACCTGTCACAAGCGCATACACATAGATCATTGCAAAATAACTAACCATGGAAGCCCTTGATAAAGCAAAAAACACTGAAAATTGAGTCGCCAGTAATGCTATTTTACCGAATAAATCTAGCTTAAGCTTATTAGAATCAGACGTATAAAGTCCTGCCAACACACTTAAAGCCAACAAAGTTGCTGCCGCATGTTCTAAAGGGTTAGCGAAAAAACTCGCAAATCTTTTAAATCCATTTTCCGTTTCAAAAGTCCATGTCAACCCATAATTCCCGCTTGGTTCTTGATCGTATAAATAGAAATTAAAATCTGCATAGCCTGTCATAGTTTGCAAATGTGTATTGGTTACTAATTCGTAAGCCAATACAATAGCCGCTGCAACAGCTACAAACAAGATATAATGAAAATACTTACTTAGAAAAATTTCCTGGGGTTTAAACAACCTACCTGTAGCATAAATAACTGCAAAAAACGCTATACTTTTACTAGCATTTAACCGCTCTAAAAACGAATAATCGCCAATTGGAATAAATACATACGAAACAATGTATAAAAAGAAAGCACCAATAATATAATCTACAAAATGAAGCTTAAACTTGCCTTTATAATTCCATACAGCAATCCCAAATACAACCAATACCAATAACTCCTTTAGCGGTTGCATAAATGAAATTATACTTCGTAACCCTAATTCAAAAGCTAAAGATTGACTAACGGTATAAATAGATAGTCCAAAAATAAAGAACAATAACATTCCAGATTTATCGCCCTTCAAAATTTCTTTTGATGCCCAGACAAAGGATAAAAAGTAAATAAAAGGGAATAAGATCAGCATTAAAACACCGGGTTATTAATTTAACTCCAAATATAAGAGGATTAACACCACCAACTAATTAAATTGGCATATTTTTGAAGTTAATAAATTGGAAGTTTAAATCTAAACCATCAACACCACTAACTCAATTAATGGAATAAGGCTCTAATAAAAATAGGCTCAATTGGCTTTAGTACAAACTAATTTGTTGAACTCAACTTAAACAATCCATCATTAAGTCCTCGCAGCAACATTTTGGCCTTTTTAAATCGTCTTTTCATTAAAAAATAACCTAGCATTGAGCCATAGAAACCTAAATTATAAACTAAATAAACAGGATAATAAACAACTTTACCATTGATCCTCAAGTTCCAAATTCGGTTTCTAACATTATAATAATGGATAATAGGACTTATCGTACCTTCGTTTTCTTTACGTTCGATCTTTCCAGAAGAGCCTACCGCATGATAAATTTTTGAAAAAGGATAAAACTTCAATAAGTTTCCTGATTTCCTAATTCTGAAAGACAATTCTACATCTTCATAATAGAGAAAGAATGCTTTATTAAACAAGCCTGTTTCCTTTAGTACATCATTTCTCAAAAACATACAGCAACCTGTTAACCAGTCTACATCTTTAATTTCTGGAGCTAGACCATTATTCTCAGAATAAGTAATTCCCAAAACCGAATTAAAATAAGATCCGCCATTCCATAACGAATTAGCATCATCTAAATAATAAATAGCTGGTTGTACACCTCCCACATCTAAATTATTCTCCATATAATTAAAAAGAGGTGTAACTATATCTTCCCAAACTTCCGTATCTGAATTTAAGAGTAAGGAATATTTATAACCTAATGCTATACTTTTTTCAATCGCTCTATTATTTCCTTCTGCAAAGCCAAGATTTTCCCCATTTTCTATAATGGTAAGATCAGGATATGAAGTTCTAAACTGTTCAACCGAATCATCTGCAGACCCATTATCAGCAAGAATAATATCGAAAAGCTCATTATTATTATTTTCCAACAATGTCTCAATACACCTTAAAGTTAGTGACGGTGTATTCCAATTTAACAATATAACAGCAATAGGTTTAGGCATTTCTATATTTCCTTATAGCCATTTCATACATCAATAAATTAACACTCTCAATTAATAACGCATAATAAGCAATAGCTATATAATTTTTTTCTTTAATAAAAATAAAGACAGTAATTATAGAAATAATTAAGGAAATCATAGAGATTCTAAATACCGCAGCATTTTTATTTTTAATTAATAGGTCTAAAACATTTAAAGAATTTAAGGCTGCTACAGTTGGTACCAAGGCCATTGCTCTTATAAAATTGATGGCATGCGCTTCCTGAGTATTGGTTAAAATTAGGATTATATAATCTGGGAAGAAATACATGATTACAGATGCAAGAATAAAAAAAGCAGTAATTATAATTTTAAACTTAAATCTAAACTTAAACCATAATTCTGGCCTTTCGTTATACAATTGTACACCTTTTGGATAAATCGCATTCGAAATCGCCATAATTAATAAGCGTCCTCCCCAAAGTAATTTATCACAAAATGAATAAGCACCTAATACAATTTCTTCTCCCCATTTACCCAATGCAAAAACCATGAGAGATTGTTGTAATTGAACGGATAAATTGTTTACAGTTAAATAGAAATTATCCTTAAACTGATATAAAAGGATAGAAAAACGCGGAATTAAAAGCTTTAGTTTATAAACCCTAAATGCCGAGACCAATAAAAGTCCATAAATTAAAACGCCCGAACTTCCAATTATAAAATTAACCTTATAATCGTCATATTCATTTTTTATCAATAAAAGCACTGCAATTATAGAGATAAGCTTAGAAAGCATATTGAAAAGGTTATAGTATTTTAACTTTTCAATGCCTATATAAAAATAGAGCGGATTTAACACTTCAGCTAAAATTAATGGAAGTGAAAAAATAATTAGGGTAAAATATTGACTATTAAAATAACTTAAGCCACCTAAAACCAAGAGATAAGCAATAAACAGAATAATTCTAATCCATAGAATATTAGAAATCACCCTACTCATAGTAGTTTTACCAATATTGCTGCTTACTTCTCTAATTCCAGATTGGTTGGTACCATAGTTAATTACACTTCCTGCAACCCCACAAAATGTACTGGCAACAATAACCTTTCCGAAAGTTTCGAGACCTAGAATTGAATTTATTAGGTAATAAATATAAATCTGAGATAAAGCGTTAATAATTTGAATAACGCTTAAATTCAGAAAATTAGCCAAAATATTGGTTTTCCCGATCCTGATAAATGTGCTTGTTATGAGCTTTTTCACGATCTCAAAAGATTTTTGGGCTCAACTAACTTGCTATGGTATCTGTTTTACGACAAATAGCTACTTTTTTTACAGCATTTATAATAGAATCCTTATCATATCCACAAAGTGCCCAAAGTTCTGGTTGCTCACCATGCTCAATAACCTCATCTGGAATACCTAATCGAATAATACTTGAGTTAAAATTATGATCCACCATAAATTCAGCAACAGCAGATCCCATACCTCCTTGCAAGCATCCGTCTTCTACCGTAATTACAGTTTTAAACTTCGTAAATACTTCAGTTAATAAGGCCTCATCAAGTGGTTTAACAAACCTTAAATCGTAATGAGCAGGGAAATAACCTTCAGAGTTTAACTCCTGACATGCCTCAAACGCAAAGTTTCCAACATGACCAAATGTTAAAATTGCCACGTCTTCTCCATCACAAATTTTCCTTCCCTTACCAATTGGCAATTCTTGAAAAGGCGTTTTCCAGTTAACCATTACCCCATTTCCGCGAGGATATCTAATAGAAAAAGGTCCTATGTTTTCTAACTGAGCGGTATACATCATATTTCTTAATTCTTCTTCATTCATTGGAGAAGCAATAATCATATTAGGAATACATCTCATATAAGCAATATCGTATGCTCCATGGTGTGTTGCACCATCAGCTCCAGCTAAACCAGCTCTATCTAAGCAAAAGACTACATTAAGGTTTTGAATAGCCACATCGTGGATAACCTGGTCGTATGCCCTTTGCATAAAACTTGAATAGATATTACAAAACGGCACCATTCCTTGAGCAGCCAATCCTGCTGAAAATGTAACCGCATGTTGTTCTGCAATACCAACATCAAAAGCGCGTTTTGGCATGGCTTTCATCATTATATTCATAGATGAACCAGAAGGCATTGCTGGTGTAATACCAGTAATTTTCTGATTTTGTTCAGCTAATTCTACCAATGTATGCCCAAAGACATCCTGGTATTTAGGTGGCTGTGGCTTATCAGAAGAAGATTTTTTAATCTCTCCGGTTATTTTATCGAATAAACCTGGCGCATGCCATTTGGTTTGATCTTTTTCTGCTAATGCAAATCCTTTTCCTTTAACCGTAACACAGTGTAATAATTTCGGACCAGGAATGGCTGATAAATCTTTAATAACAGATGCTAATCTTTTCACATCATGTCCGTCAACAGGACCAAAATATCTAAAATTTAAAGCCTCAAAAAAGTTGCTTTGTTTTAGTAGGGTACCTTTAATGCTCTTTTCTATTTTCTTAACGTATTTAGAAGCATTAGGCCCTAATCTAGAAATATTGTTTAGTACATGTGCAACATCGTCTCTAAATTTATTATATGATTTAGAAATCGTGATGCTGGTTAAATATTCTTTTAAAGCCCCAACATTCGGGTCAATAGACATACAATTATCATTCAGAATTACTAATAAATTAGAATTCTCAATTCCAGCATGATTTAAACCTTCGAAAGCTAAACCGGCTGTCATAGCCCCATCCCCTATCACTGCAACGTGTTGTCTATCTGTTTCTCCTTTTAATTGAGCAGCAACCGCCATACCTAAAGCTGCAGAAATAGAAGTCGACGAGTGGCCTACACCAAAAGCATCATATTCACTTTCCGCGATTTTAGGAAAGCCACTAATTCCATTGATTATCCTATTGGTATGGAATAAATCTTTACGACCTGTTAAAATTTTATGGCCATAAGCCTGATGGCCTACATCCCAAATTAATTTATCGTATGGCGTATTTAGAACGTAATGTAATGCAACAGTAAGTTCAACCACACCTAAACTAGCGGCAAAATGCCCCCCATTAACACTAACTACATCAATTATATGTTGACGTAACTCTTTAGCTATTTGTTCAAGATCATTCTCTGAGAACTTCTTAAGATCAGCGGGATAATTGATCTGGGATAGTAAGGTGTTTTCTTTTATTTCCATTCAATGTAAAAATACAAATTACGGCAAAATTGTTTAAATATGAATAATTTTCAAATTTAGACTTTCGCCAAAAGAATCGTTTGGTTACACAAAACTAATTATAAATTAACAAGAAATAAGATAACCGTCTATATTTTAAATAAAATGACGATTAAGTTGACATAATTCTGGAAGAAATTGCAGCTTTTGAATACATTTTTATAGATACTTATGCTTATTTTTACAACAAATAATTAACCATGAAAAGAGATACAGTAATTTTCGATCTTATCCAAAAAGAATTGGATAGACAAGAAAATGGAATTGAACTAATCGCATCAGAGAATTTTGTAAGCAAACAAGTAATGGAAGCTGCAGGCTCTGTACTAACCAATAAATACGCTGAGGGTCTTCCTGCAAAACGTTATTACGGTGGATGTAATGTTGTAGATGAGATAGAGAATTTAGCCATCGATAGAGCAAAACAATTATTTGGCGCTGAATGGGTAAACGTACAACCTCACTCAGGTGCTCAAGCAAATGCGGCGGTGATGTTAGCTGTACTTCAACCAGGTGATAAAATTCTTGGTTTTGATTTATCTCACGGCGGCCATTTAACACATGGTTCTCCTGTTAACTTTTCAGGTAAATTATATCAACCCTTATTTTATGGGGTTAAAAAGGAAGATGGATTAGTAGATTATGCTCAGTTAGAAGAAGTTGCTTTAAGAGAGAAACCAAAATTGATTATTTGTGGTGCCTCTGCTTATTCTAGAGAATGGGATTATGCTTTCATTAGAAGTGTTGCAGATAAGATTGGAGCTCTAGTTTTAGCTGATATTTCTCACCCTGCAGGTATGATTGCTAGAGGTTTATTAAACAATCCACTTCCACATTGCCATATCGTTACTACTACTACCCATAAAACTTTAAGAGGTCCAAGAGGCGGAATGATCATGATGGGCAAGGATTTTGAAAATCCGTTCGGTCAAAAAACTCCAAAAGGAGAACTTAAAATGATGTCTGCAGTTTTAGACATGGCTGTTTTCCCAGGAACCCAAGGTGGACCTTTAGAACATATTATTGCGGCTAAAGCGGTTGCATTTGGTGAAGCATTATCTGATGAATACTTAACCTACATAAAACAAGTTAAAGCGAATGCTACTGCTATGGCAGCTGCTTTTGTTGAAAAAGGCTATGGAATTATTTCGGGAGGTACAGACAACCACTTAATGTTAATTGACCTTAGAAATAAAAACATTACAGGTAAAGCAGCTGAAAAAGCATTAGAAAACGCAGAAATTACTGTCAACAAAAACATGGTTCCGTTTGATGATAAATCTCCATTTGTTACCTCTGGAATTCGTGTGGGTACTGCTGCTATTACTTCTCGTGGATTAAAAGAAGCTGACATGAAAACTATTGTAGATTTCATAGATGAGGTTTTAACTAACCCAGATAATGAAGAAAATATTAAACATGTAAAATCTAAAGTAATCACCTTTATTAAGCAATTTCCGCTTTATAAATAATAGAAAAATACTTTATTTTATTCCAATAGGGCATTTACAATACAGTAAATGCCCTATTTTATTTAATCGGGTTTTAGCTGCTACCCTAAATCATTTTACAAAAGCTAATGTGGCAATATTTATTTTGCCTACACCTCTCTCCAAAAGTTTTACAGCACAAGCCTCAATGGTGGCACCTGTAGTAAAAACATCATCAACCAGCAAAACTGTTTTCCCTTTTAATTCTTCATTTTCAGGTACGGCAAACACCTCCATTAAATCATTAAATCGCTCGAACCTATTTTTAAAAGTCTGGCTTTGTCGTTCTTTAATTCTAATCAGTAAATCTTCTCGCGTTGGGATTTCTAATATTTCTGCAATTCCAGTAGCCAAAAGTGCACTCTGATTATACCCTCTTTTCTTCAATTTTTTGGGATGCAAAGGTATAGGAATAATAAAATCTTGTTGGTAGTAATAAGGGCTACTTCTTATTCTAAGCCCCATTAAATTGCCCATTTTAATCCCCAAATCTAATTCCCTCTTATACTTAATGTGATGAATAAGGTGTTGAACATTGCTCATTTTCATAAAATATAACAATGCCATAGATGCATTTATTGGCACCCTACCCCATAATTGTCGAGCCAAAGGATTAGCCAAATAAATATGAAAATCTGTATAGGGTAAATCACTATGGCAATGCGTGCAGATTAATACTTCGCCATCTCTCAACTCCCTTCCGCAGCATTTGCAGAGAACTGGAAAAAACAAGTGTAAAAGATCATGAATATATTGAAACCACCGCATGGATCAAATATATCACCAACTCAAACTAAAGACTTTAGTTTAAACGTTTAAAAACGGAAATACACGTTTATAGATATTATGAAGGCTGTTTAACAGCAAGCTGACCACAGGCCGCATCTATATCCTTACCTCTACTTCTCCTAATATTAGTTGTAATACCTTGTTTACGAAGGTATTCTGCAAAAGCGTCTAATTTGTCGGCTTCAGTATTGGTAAAGGCAGCAAACTGAATAGGATTGTACTCAATGATATTTACTTTACAAGGAACGTGCTTACAAAACTTTGCTAATTCTGCAGCATCCACAATTTCATCATTAAAATTATTGAAAACAATATACTCGTAAGTTACTGGATTCTTAGTCTTAGCATAATAATACTTCAACGCATCAGCTAAAGCTTCCAATGAATTATGCTCAGTAATCGGCATAATTTCATTTCTTTTTTTATCATTTGCGGCGTGAAGCGATAATGCTAAATTAAATTTCACTTGATCATCGCCTAGTTTTCTTATCATTTTTGCAATTCCTGCAGTAGAAACAGTTATACGTTTATAAGACATATTTAAACCATCTTCTGCAGTAATTCTATCGATAGATTTTAACACATTGGCATAATTCAACAATGGCTCACCCATCCCCATATAAACAATATTGGTTAAATTTTGCTTATAATTTAACCTTGCTTGTTGGTCTATTAACACTACCTGATCATAAATTTCATCAGCATTTAAATTACGCTTACGATCCATATAGCCGGTGGCACAAAACTTACACGTTAAGCTACATCCTACTTGCGAGCTTACACAAGCAGTCATTCTTTCGTCTGTTGGGATTAAAACGCCTTCAACAATATTTTTATCATACAATTCAAATGTACTTTTTATGGTATGATCGTTACTGAACTGAGAATTATGTACTTTAACTGCGTTAATCGTGAAGTTTTCCTCTAAAATAGATCTAAGCGACTTAGATAAATTTGTCATTTCGGCGAAAGTATGGGCAGACTTTTCCCAAAGCCATTGGTAAACCTGCTTAGCCCTGTAAGAAGGCTCGCCTAAGTTTACAAAATGCTGTTGAAGTTGAGTAAGATCCAGACTTCTTATATCGATCTTTTTTGTGGAAGACATTTTACAAATATACGAAAACCTGTAGAAATACTTTTTTTGGTATTCTCCTATTATCGTTTACCTGAACGTTTTGATCCTGCGGGAGCGCCTGATTTACCTTTCGAAGGTCTAACTGGTCGCCTAGATGGCCCATTACTTTTATTCCAATCGTTTACATCCGTTGGCTTATAAGAATTAGAGGCCTTACTTTTCTTAAACTTTAGGTTTTTATCTTTTGGAGCAGTTGGCTTTTTCGACTTCGGAAATTCAGATTTAGGTGCACTTAGTTTTCCCGTTGTTTTTTTCTTTGCAGGAGCTGCTGTATTAGATTTAGAATTAGAAACCAGCTTATTTATAGCATTTGTTTCTTCTTCTGTCAACACTCTCCAATCGCCGATTGGCAAACCTTTAAGTGTAATATTCATAATTCTAATTCTCTCTAATTTAACCACCTCAAAACCCAAATACTCACACATCCTTCTTATTTGGCGGTTTAAACCTTGAACCAAAATTATATTAAAAACATTAGTGCTTATTTGTTTCACCTTACACTTCTTGGTCATTACCCCTAAAATGGGTATACCTGAAGCCATTTTTTCAATAAATTGAGGCGTTATAGGTTTATTTACAGTAACCACATATTCTTTCTCATGGTTATTTCCGGCACGAAGGATTTTATTAACTATATCGCCATTATTGGTTAAGAAAATTAAACCTTGAGAGTCTTTATCCAACCTACCGATTGGGAAAACTCTTTCGCTATAATTTACATGATCAACAATATTGTCCTTTACCTTACTTTCTGTTGTACTAGTAATTCCAGTAGGTTTGTTATAGGCAAGAATAACTGTATTTTCTGGTTGTTGTGGCTCAATTAATTGGCCATTTACCATTACTACATCACCGAAGAAAACTTTATCGCCAACTTTAGCCTTTTTCCCGTTAATAAAAACTTGGCCATTTTCAATAAATCTATCTGCCGCCCTTCTAGAGCACAAACCACTTTCACTTATATATTTATTCAGGCGACTGATTTCTTCCATTATTGATGTATTTTTTACAAATATACGAGAATCGTATGGTAAACTAACTATTAGAAATATGGGCTTAAAGCTTATTCCAATTTAACATTGAATAAAAGAGGGCTAGAACCAATTGAACTTCCAGCTTACCTTAGCAATAATTTTTAATTTCTATTTAGATTTTCTTCTAGACAACAACCATAAACTGCCCGACAACCCAATCAGCACAATTCCTCCTAAACCAGCGGTAGAATATTTTAATCTATTCTTCCTAAGTGGCAAGAATGGCGTATCTACAATTTGAAAAGTTGGCGTTTCTTGAATTAACATCGTTCTAGAAACTTCCAAATTCTTTACAATTTCGCCATAAGAGGTCTGAACTAAACGCTTATCTCGTTCCTGCAATTCTGATGGAACATTAGCCGTTGCATAAGCTGGATTTAAATCTAATAAAGTACTAGATGATGCACTTGATGCATAAGTCTTTCTATTTAGAATACGTTCTAAACTATCGGCTCTATGTTGGAGTTTATTTACGTTATTTCTTAATCGTTGGGTCTTAGTTTGGATATAGAAATCAGCAGCAATTTGAATCAAATTTTCATTAAACTTAGCCGCTAATTCTGCATTTTTCATTGTCGTATTTAATGCAAAAAATCCTAGTTTTTTATCCGGTTTGTTTACTGAAATCTGCTTCTCCGAAATTGTTTTTAATATTTCATTTAGCAAACTATCCTGAAGTCTGGTAAACTTAACATGACCTACTGGAAATGCCAAAGGCGATTCTTTAGTATATTTATCCCACTTCTTATCTAACTTATAAACCTTTACATATTTATCTGCAATAGATTCTGTACTATCTGTAAATGGCGACAAAAGTGTTTCTCTTAATAAACGTTGACTAATTAATAATTGCTGTACATTATCACCTTCCAAAACACCACTAGAGCTACCCATTAACCCACCAATATCTAGCCCCAATGATCCTGCTAAAGACGACATTAAACCACCACCAGAACCTTTACTTTCTTCTACCACAAAGGTTGTACGCGCTGTATATGAAACAGGCCATACCCATGCCAGAAGCAATCCTAATAAACAACCTGCAACAGCAAAAAGTATTACTTTAGTCTTATTCTCCCAGAGATAATTAATATCGTCCATCTTAGAGCTTATGGCACTTCTAAAAGTGTAATCTTCTTCTAAATTAGATGGGTCGTTAGGCTGATTCATAAATTTACTTAATAAAAATAGCTACAACAGTTAATAATGCTGTGAGGCCCGAAGCAATGGCAGAGATTTCCACCACATTTAACTTACCTTTTCCTCCTTGTTGCTCTGGAACAACTATTTTACTTCCCTCAATAATTCTAGGGAAATTTTTAAAGAACAAGAATTTTTTAACTGGCTGATTGGTTCCATTTGGATATTGAACATATGCATTTTTCAATCTTGCATTCTCTTTTAATCCGCCTGCAGCATTTATATAATATGAAAAATTTGAACTCGAAAAGTTAATTAACTGAGGTGTATTTACCGCTCCAGCAACTTCTACAAAAGGCATTAACCTTGGTACGTGAACACTATCGCCCTCCAACAGCACATAAACCCCTTTCTGATTTTTTAAATTCACATTAGACAAATTAATTCCAACACGAGTTCCGTTTCTAAAAACTTGGGCATTTTCTAAAGAACCTACTGGGGTTAAACCACCCGCTCTCTTAATAAATTCTGCTGCAGTTTCGTCTCTTCTTGTAAGTGGATAGTTGCCTGGAAATAACACTTCTCCTGTTACTTTAATATTTCCTAAAGATTTATAATTAACCAACCTAGGAACATAAATATAATCTAAAGGCTCAAGTCCAAACTTTCCTCCTTCTCCCATCATTAATGAATCAAGATTAACCGTAATTAAATTAATCAAGTTATTAGATACCGCATCAGATCTGTCCATTACTATTCTAGAAACTTCTATTCTATGCGTTGCCGCTTCAGGAAGAAATCCGTTTGCCATTACCAAGATATCCGAAACCGTCATTCCTTTTCTATACTCAAAAATGCCTGGATTTCTAACATTACCACCAATAGTTACAGTTCTTTTTTCTAATAATTCTTGTCTAGATTTAATAACCACCGTATCTTCTCTCAACAAAGTGATGTCTAAATCTTTACCGCTTAAAATATTTTGTGGATTAAAAGAAATCAACACTTTATCTAAGTTCGGATTAGTTCTTTTTATAAAACCCGTAACTAAAGACGCGTCTTCTCTCAAACCTTCGCCTTTTTCTATTAATTTTTTTAGCGTAAGTCCTGCTTCTAATTCAAAAGGTCCAGGTCTAAACACGGCACCTTCCAAATTCACTCTATTGCTATATCGATCTAAAATTGCCCCGAAGAATACCGAATCTGCATTTTTCAAAACATATCTATCAAACATATCAGAAGAAACATCTTTTACACTTCTTTCGCGATCATTTATTTGCGAAACCTTAGCGATACTTTTGTAAGCATTATCAGAAAATCCGCTTGCATATTTCACTAAATCTGCAATTGTTTCATCAGATTTTAATTCATATAAACCAGGTTTTCTAATTTCCCCATCAACAGCTACTCTTTTTGTATAAGCTGGTATTCTAATTACATCTTGATCTTCCAACCTTACGTTTTCAGACATTATACCGCTCTGAATAAAAGAATATAGATCAACTGTTTTTATTACTTTATTACCTCTAATTAATTCAATATTTCTAAAAGAACCAATATTAGTTGGTCCGCCGCTTCTATAAAGTGCATTAAACAAAGTTGATAATCCAGAAACAGGATGTGTTCCAGGTAATGCCACTTCACCAATAATGGTAACTCTAATTGTTTTAACTGAACCTAATGTAACGCTTAATTTTGTTTGGCCAGTTGCCAATGCTGGATAAGCAACTTGTTGTGCACGAAGTTTAATTATATCGTAAGCTTGCTCTATTGTTTTTCCATTAAGATTAATTAATCCTAATCTATTTACTTGAAGATTTCCTTCTGGTGAAATTCTTGATGTAGTTACCGCTTCATTTAAGCCAGTAAAAATAACATTTACCTCATCATCAGCGCCTAAAATATAGCCCTTTGGAGTTGCTACTCTATAATTTGGTTCGAAACTTAAATTAGGATTATTAAACAAATCCATACCAAAAATTTTGGATGCTTTTTTCACTACAGCCACAGGTGGTACTTTTGTTGTGTCCCTACTGTAATCGTAAGACATAGGTCGTGCTGGTCCTGATGGTTTATTAGCACCAGTAGCCCCCGAAGCTCTTAAAGCCTTTAAGCGCTCACTGAGCAAATTAGCCTCCAATGGATCTAATCCTTGCTTTATCAACAAACTTGTCGCCTCATCTTCTGAATATTGACCTTCAAATTGTTTGTAAATTTCTAAAAGTTTTGCATCTGTAACATTAGCTGATTTTAGATTACTTAAATCAACCGATGTAGGTATCTGAGCTTGTGAAGTAGGGATAAAAAATACTAACCCAAGGAAAATTAATGATAGAAATATTTTTAAGCGCATGCTCTAATTTTATTAACTGCTGATAACAAATATACTTATAAATGGTGTTTTATCAACTCCTCATTTAAATACATTAAAACCCAAGGCTCAATCCAAACTTAAAATTATTGGTGGTTTGCTTGGTATTTGTAGAGATCGTACTTAATGAAATATGCTGATAATTAGCATTAAAATATAAATTATGAATTACCTCATAACCTATATTTAATTGTAATAAATTTTGTTTAAACTGATAATCGTCTAAGAATTTAGGTTGAGGTTCTTTAAAGTATTGGTCTAATAATGAACCTGGATTCCCTTTTCTAACCGATTGAATAGTTAATGATGTTTTAAGTCTCGAAATTGGAGTATATTTTAAATAAGCTAAGAATCTATCTGCATTTGCCCCCATCCAGTCACCCAATGTATAATCGTGGTGTGTATAATTTTGCGCTGGAATTAAGTTTTGATAATTAAAAGGATTTAAACGGGTATATTCTGCACCAATAGTTAAATAAGGAATTCCTATATCAGTTACAGATGCACCTAAATTATAACCCAATTGATTTCTACTTTTCTGCGCATTAAAAGCATTTGTAAAACTTATTTCATCAATAAATAAAGTAGCATACAAATGGGTGTTTTTTATAAGATTTCTAGAACTTGCCTGGAAAAAGAATTGAGAATTAGAACCTGTAGAGATTTTATATCTGCTGGCATGTTGATCATAAACTTTAAAAAACATTAAAGGAAATAAATAACCTGCTTCCAGTTTATCTGTATAAATTACTGATTCACCTGCTGTTAAACTCAACCCTTTAGTCGGGTAAAAAGTTAAACTATGTGAAGCCATATATTTTTGAATATAGGACTCCCTAACATCTCCATAAATAGGATTTCCCTTATTATAGGTCGCATTAGAATCTATTATTGCAGAGTTAAGCCAAGTATGTATATAATTAAAACTTAACCATTTTAAAGGTTTATAATCTAAACGAATAAATGGAGCTGCGGGAGCTTTATCAGATAAAACCAATTTTCCATTTGCACCATAGCCAAAAGTTAGCTGATCGTATCCAACAGAAATAGAACCATTTTGCCAATTATAAGTTGCGCTACCTCTAAAATCCGAAAAATTTAAAGATTTTGGATCATTACCTTCGGTTCGTACCACCCCAGTTTCAGGCGTAAAACTTTTCAATTTATCAATTCCATCACCTTTTTCAGTATTATCTGTAAATCCTGCTTGAAACGCAATGTGTTTACCTGCCTGACCCCAAAATTGAGCTCCATTCGCAATTCCTGTAATACTTCTCTGGGTACCTTGAATACCATAAATAGATAAGGTTGGATCCCCATTTAAAATAAAATCATCCTTTCTAACCGCCAAAAATCTCAATCTCCCATGCTGATCCTTTTTTAAAAAGCTTACTTCATCTACTGCTCCATCATTAAACTCTGCATATTCTTGTCTATAAAAATCGAGTTCTTTAATTTCTATTGGACTTAACTGCGTTCTTAAAGAATCTAATTTACTTAAATGAAAAGCAATATCTTTTCTAGAATAGGGCTGAATAAGATCATCCAAATCAATATTCCCTTTTTGAGCTTGTCGAGATAGAAACTGATAAATTTCTTTATTTGGATTTTCCCAAACCTTCTGCGCCAATAAACCTTCTGAGGCAAAAAGAAGGACAGAAACAACCAAAATAAATTTAAAATATAACCGATTAATATGCATTATCGTCCCCCTTAATTAGATTAATAATAGTCTGAAGTATAATTTGGCAATCTAATAGAAAAGTCCATTGATGAATGTAATACAAATCATAATTCACCCTTCTTTGCATAGCCCCTGGCGCACTGGTTTCGCCTCTACTTCCATTTACTTGGGCCCAGCCTGTAATTCCAGGCTTTACTAAATGTCGCAACATATATTGATTTACAGACTCAATAGATGATAAATTTAATGGGGTTACATGTGGTCTAGGGCCAACAACCGACATATCACCAATCAATACATTCCAAAACTGAGGTAGCTCATCAATGTTTAGCGCCCTTAAATATTTACCTATCGGGGTAATTCGTGCATCGTTTTTCGAAGCTTGTAAAAAATTACCGTCTTTATCTTGTTCCGGACTATCAACATACATCGTCCTGAATTTGTAGCAGATGATTCTTTTATTATTTAAGCCCCATCGTTCTTGTTTAAAAAACACAGGACCTTTACTCGTTAACTTTATTAATAACGCTACAATAGGCATAAACCACCAGCCTATTAAAACAAAAAACATCGTAGAGAAAACGACATCAAAAACCCTTTTTATAGCCTTATTAGACCATCTATCTTGGGGTAGAGATCTTAAATTAATTACAGGAAGTAGGCCGATATTATTTACCTGTATATTACTCGAAGTATAAAGTGATAAATCTGGAATCATTCTCACTCTTTTTCCAACATAATCGCCAGCATCAATACACTTTCTAATTTCTTGCTGATAAGTATTGGGTAAAGCAATTATGATTTCGTCTACCTCTTCATTTTCTAAAATTTCTGGCAATAGATTTATTGGCCCCAAATACCTACATCCGTTTAACTCTTTAATCTCGTCATCTAAGAAACCAATACATTTATAACCATAATATTTATGATTATTTATTGTATAATAAAAATCACGTGCTGCTGGGGTAGAACCTACTAAAATTATCTTTTCTAATAATTCACCCTTATAAAAAACACGATGTAATAACTTTCTAAGAATATATTTAAAAGAGAGGATTAGGACAAAACTTACCGACAAAAAAGCGGCTAAAAAGTAAGTACTAAAATTTACAGAGCCTCTTATATAAAACAGGAATGAAGTATGTACAAACGTAAATAAGAATAGAGTTAAGAGAATTTGAATAATCTCTTCAGAAAACCTATTTGACCTTAAATCTTGATAAATTTTAGAAAACTGAGCTGAGATATACCAAGCTAAAATTGCAGATCCAATGTATAATAAAGTTTGATTAGGCGTCGCACCTTCATTTAACTTAGGAAAAATAGCTCGGGTTAGAAAGAATGCTCCAATTAGTACCGGGGCATCAATTAAATAACGAATTGTATTATAAATAAAATGTGGCCTCGTCATAAATTCATTCTCGCATCAATCCAATTTATCGCAGATGCAAAACAGTAGGATTAAGATAATTGGATAAAGTTTTATTCATAAACACTAGTCGGTTCAGTTTACTATTTTTATGGCAAGCAAAAATGAAGCCATCAATTCAATAGTATTCTTTGGTAAAGATACAGAATTAACTGCTACTCAAAAAGAATACAAGGTGCCAATTAAATATTATTTAACTAATTGAATAAAATTTTGATGATTTAGTCTTTTAAATACAGCCTTAAGATTGTCGTAATCTTTGAGCAGATTTTCCTCTAACTCTTCATCCCAAGCCAGCATATCACGGAGTAGTCCTGAAGCGGAATGGAATGTAGCGTAGAAACGCCCTCCTAAATACAGTCCCTCTCCTAAAAACGATACATTAATCCCAAAGTACCATGGAAATTAAAAACATCATTTTTAGGTGTATAATAAGCCGCATTCGGGTCATAATCTTTTAATCTCCACTGATAATTAAGGGATTTTACGCCAGTAATATCTACTTTAAATAAAAGGTTTTTATAAGCCGCTTGCCCATTTAATCCTAAAGCAAAATCGACCCATTTTCTGCTTTGTTGATTAAGATCATTTATGAAATATTCATAAAAATCTACATTCCTATCTATTCTTTGAAATTTTAACCCAACATTACTTAAGCCCTTATGAAAATTAACCTGTAATCCTGCTACATTAGAACCCGATCCAGGGCCCGAACCTAAATTCTGACCATAATGGGTATAACCTTGCCTAACTTGAAAATGCTGATAAAAACCACCCGCATCACGCACCAACCTATCAACCGTTTGAGAAAGCTGGGTAATTTCAGCGTTAAAAGAAATATATTTCTTGTGAGCATTTAGCGGCAATAATTTGCTAAAGCCAAATTGGTAAGCGCGGCTATGATCTGGAGACCCAATAAAATCTCTAAAATTATAAGAGTTATCATTTAACCCAAATTCGAAATAAACTTCAGCATTAGATTTTGGAAAGACCCAACGCGTATAAAACGACAACCTTTGATCACGATCAAAATTATCTTGATCCACATCAAATTTCTGAAACCTAATAAATAAAGGGAAATAATCTTTAAAACCATTTAATTCCGACTCATAAGCCATAAAGCTTCTGGTAAAGCCTAAATATAAATTTGGAACCCATTTAGGCTGATAATTTATATTTAATGCCGATAAGTATCTCCAACTACCAATAAAAGTTGGATTTAAATCGTGTCCCGTAGATACAATAGAATTCTGTAAAGCAGGTTCTTTAGAGCTTTCTAACCTTCCACCTATTAATTGAGCCTCAAAAGAACCAATTCCTGTTTTAATAGGTTTATTAGTATGAATTGTTAAATGCTGAAAACCAGGCGCATCATTTCCCATTATAAGTGAGTTTTGTACACCTGGACCCCACCATAAATTTTCAGTCGAATAACCTACACTAACTGGACCAAAATTCAATTTCACAAAACTCTGACCTGGAAAAATTTTATTGTATTTTCCATCGCCAAAACGTTCTGGAAAATCAATATAATTATAAAACTTAAAGTAGTTTATCTTCTCTAAATCTGTTCTTCCTTCGCTATACGATGGAAAATAAGGATTTTCTGCATTAACCCATTCTGGATTCAACTGAACTTCTAGCGGACCCAATTTCACATTTAAACCCGCACTTAAATAAGTTTGCAAGCCTTTTGCTGGAATAATAGGTCCATTATTAAAACCAAATGGATGATGACTATTATAACTTAATACACCAGAAATTGGCAAAACAGAAATTTGCGTATTCTTTAAGAAATTGCTTTTATAAAGTACAGTAGGTAATAATGGTTTTATTATTTCCTGCTGGTTAGAATCTAAAACTTGTATTCCTATTGGCCTAATTGTAGCAGAAAAAGATGTTTTATCCCCAAACAATTGTCCAAATCTAGTTTGAACATCTAATGCACCCCCTACTGGAATAGTTTGGCCCTTAAGAAGAACAGAACTTCCAATTATAAAAATCAGGGTTAATCCCAATTTTATACTGCTCAATTTATATTTAAAATGAAGATTCATAATCACTGGCCAATTCAAAATCTATAACTTAAACCCAACTGTACATTAAAATTAAAAGCATCTAAACCCTTTACCATATAAGATTGGTTTTGATTTTGAGATAAATACCACTGATAATTTAAAGACTTAATAGCTTGTACCTTAGCATTAAAAATAAAGTTCTTATAATTCCAATCGCCATGGGCGCCAATACTTAAATCTACCCAATGTCTTCTAAAATCTTGCGACTCCGTGAAAATATAATAATACAAGTCATTATTATGAACATACCGCTCAAATTGTAAACCTAAGCGTTTTAAACCCTTAACCCAACTAACATCTAAAGATTGAACATTACCGCCTGGACCAATTCCAGCTCCAATTACTTCACCTAAATGCGTATATCCTTGTCTTATGTATTTATTTAAATACCAACTTCGACCTTGAGCAATAAGTTCTGGCTTTGTTTCTTGCAATTGACTAACCTCTACTCCAATCATTAAATTTTCTTTATTTCTGGAGCCAAAGGGTATTAATTTTCTTACACCAACTGTATAACCTCTAGAAGTTTCGGGTCTTAAAGCATTTTCTCTAGCTGTTTCACGATAATTATTTTTACCGTATTCTATATAAAACTCTGCTTGCTCCTTACTCCATAACCATCTCAAAAAATAGGAATAACGTTGATCTGGTAAATTATTTGCTTGAGCAACTGTATTTTTATTCGATGATAGGAATGGTAAATAATCTCCAATTTCATTTAAATCCTTACTATACAATTGTTTGGTTTGGGTAAGTCCTAAAAATAATCCTGGTACCCATTTAGGTTGATAAGTAAAAACAAAACCGGTTAAATAGCGCCAATCTTCTGATTTAGGGACGTATAAATTGCTGTTAAAATAAAATCTATCTTCAGCTAGAGGAGCATATCCCGATCCTTTTAATCTACCTGCAATAATTTGTCCTTCTAAACTTCCAAATTTTGTATTTATAGGTTTTATAGTGTTTAAAGTTAAGTGTGCAAACCCTGGCGCATTATTACTCATTAACAACGAATTACGCAATGCTGGCCCCCACCATAAATTCTCTGTTGATAATCCTACCGATAGCGATTTATGATTTAACCTAATACTACTTTGCCCTATAAATGCCTTTGCATACGCTTTTGTTCCAAACCTCGTAGGCAAATCAATATTATTATAAAAATCATAATATCTGGCGGTTACCACATCATAATGATCCTTATTAAATTCATCAAACGCATTATTTGAAGCAACTACAAACTCTGGATTAAGCTGAATACTTAACATCCCAATTTCAGCAGAAAAACCTCCACTCAGATAAGCCTGAATTCCCTTATTCGGAATCATTGGACCGTCATTCATTCCATAAGGATGATGAGAATTTATTTGTGTCTTAAACTCTAACGGCAATAAATTCACCTTCCATTTGCTATTTGCAGTTGAGAAAAACGATGCTTGATCTATCCTTTTAAAATTCACATCCTCATCCGCTGTAAAGAATACATCTTCCTTATTGAACTTAACTTTTGGATAAATTGGTCTAACCGTAAAAGAAACATTCGAATCAATATTTCCTAATAACTGCTGTCTTCTATAATAATCTTCCAGGCCAATTTTGCCCACCGAAATAGTTTGAGCATTGGCGCTAAAACTTATAGACAGAAAAATTAATGCGATTAAAACTCTCAAATTATATAGTTTAGTTTAGGCTTATTAAATTTAACAATTACGGTTTAGCAAAGCTAAAGTACGTTACTTTTTACAACTCAATTACTCGAACTCGAATATTATCTATAGACCAGCTCTCATCACAAAGTGGATTTGAGGTATTCTTTTGCACCAATAAATCCTTAAATGATAAAAGCATTTTATTACTATTATGTTTTATGGTCTTAGAAATCTTATATAAACTAGTGCCTGAAGGGTTATTGGCTTCTAAACAAACTCCTGGCATAGTACTAAAAACGCCAGCCCTAGGCAGATTATTATTGTTGGGATAATCGTTAGGGTAAGATTGAGGCGGACAATGTCTTCCTGGTTCACAATAAGTATTAGAAAAAGTAGTATTGATATAATTTTTATCATCAACACTAAACTTCCATATATCAGGTCCACCTATCCCGTCGCCCTCCAAGCTATTCCCATCCCAACTATCATGAATATATAAATCAAAATCAATAATTGCTACGGCATGTTTTGGGAGATTATTTATTTCAACTAATAATTCTTGATTATTATAAAATCCGGCAACCTTAGTTTGAAAAAAATCTACCACTTTTAAATTTTGAATACCAGTAGAATTTCCAGATTCAAAATCATTAAAATAAACTTCAGTTTCTAGTTTTACTTGTTTTGCGCAACTAATATTAAATAAAACGATTATTGACAAAAGAAAAAAGGCAGCACTAGAGTTAAACCTTAGCATAGTAATCTTATTTATTTCTTATACTGTCTAACTCTTCGAAAACCGAATTATTACTGATAAATTCTTTTACTAACTCCTTCATTTTCACCACCACGTTTCTATCGTTACTCACTTTTGCAAAATCAATGAGTTCATAAATTTGGGTTTCAATTTCTGTAAACACATACTCTCTAACCTTACCAATCATAATTTTCTCATGGTGGGTAGGCAGCGTATTTTCATTATCGTTTAAAAGCTCCTCGTAAAGTTTTTCTCCTGGTCTTAATCCCGAAAATTCGATCTTAATATCCTTATTTGGCACCAATCCAGCCAACCTAATCATTTTTTTCGCGAGCTCTATTATACGCACAGATTTACCCATATCGAAAATGAAAATCTCTCCACCTTTTCCCATACAGCCCGCCTCCAGAACCAACCTACAAGCTTCAGGAATAGTCATAAAATAGCGAGTTATTTCTGGATGTGTAACTGTAACTGGACCTCCCTTTTCTATTTGTTGCTTAAATCTAGGAATTACAGAACCGTTAGAACCTAATACATTACCAAATCTTGTAGTAATAAATTTCGTAATAGGTTTTACACTTAAATCGTTAATATAACTTAAGCCATTTGTGAATAAATAATCATCGCTACTTAAGGTATTATTTAAAGATTGTACATAAATTTCGGCTATCCTTTTAGAAGCACCCATTACATTTGTAGGGTTTACAGCCTTATCAGTTGAAATCATTACAAACTTCTGAACCCCAAATTTCACAGATAAATCTGCAATATTTTTAGTCCCTAAAACATTGGTTTTAACGGCTTCGGATGGACTGTCCTCCATTAAAGGCACATGTTTATACGCTGCTGCGTGATATACGTAATGTGGCTTATAATTTAAAAACAAATGTTGCATTCGTTTTAAATCCCTCACATCTCCAATAAATGGATGGAAATTTTTATCATCTCTATAAATCTCCAGCTCTAAACATAATTCGTGTAAAGCTGTTTCATTTTGATCACATAAAATAATTAACCCAGTTTCAAACTTAGTTAATTGCCTAATAATTTCACTTCCTATTGAACCTGCAGCACCAGTAACTAAAATTCTTTTATTTTTAAGCTGATTACCTATTCCTTCTATGTCTATTTGAATAGACTTTCTATTTAGTAGTTCTTCAATATTTAAACTTTGAATTTGAGTAACTTGTAATTTTCCTCCAATCCAAGCATCATGTGGAGGTATGGTTAGGACATTAACTTCACTAGCCAAACACTTATCAACTATTTCATTCTTCCTTTCAACTGGAATACTGTATGAAGCAAAAATAACTTCATCAATTTCATGTTTGCTAATTAATTGCTCTAACTTTTGTGCATTTAAAATATTTACCCCATCAATAGATTTACCTACTTTTCGCAGATCATCATCAACAAAGGCAACAATACTTTTATTTACTCTATTATCATGATCAAAAGTTCTTTTAGTAGCCAACCCTGCTTCCCCAGCTCCGTAAATAATGACCTTCTTCTTGTCTAGCTTTAAATTCTTGATGTACATAAAAAAGTACTTCACCATAACTCTATAAGTTATCAGCATCAAGAAACTGGTTAAACCATTCGCAATTAATACAGTATAAGGGATTAAAGAAGTAGAATAAAAAGCAACTGAAATTAAATTTAATACAAAAAATACACCGTTAGAGATTACGATGGAGCCTAAAATCCTGAATGAATCCTGAGCACTTGTATATCTAATAATACCACTATAAGTTTTTATTAAATAGAAAACCACAGCATTAATAATGGAGAGTATCAATAAATTTCTAGACAGCTCTTCAATATCAACAGCTGTAAGATCCATATTAAATCTTAAACTGTAAGCAAATATCAATGCAAAACTACAAGCACTAATATCTAATAAAAATATAATCCAACGCGGAACAATATTAATCTTCTTAAACAAGGGATGACAAGTTGGTTAGTATATGTAAAGATACTAAAATCTTTATTTAAAAAATCAAGAAAAAATTAACTTTAAATTCAGTTTTTTGCAATTTGGCTGCAACTTAAAGAAATTATATATCAATATTTAGCTCTAAATGCTAGTAGATTTCATTAAATAATCTTTACCCTCTACTTTAAATCTACATACCACAAATACTATTGTAATAGCAAGCACCAATGCTAGGGAAGCAACAAACTCCCAATTTAAAAATAGAATAGCCATTATATTAAAGCACAATTGTAAAAACATATATAAGGAAGCTACTTTTAAATGTGGCCATTTTAACTGATTGGCTAAATACTGATAAAAGTGCGATCTATGTGCTTTAGTAATGTTTTCTTTTCTAATTACTCTAAAAATTACCGTTATAGCTGCATCCATACCATAAAATAGCAGCAGAAATATATAGCTAAAATTACCTGTAGAAACTATTAATTGACCAATTACAAATGCAATAATAAAGGCTATGGCAATACTCCCAACATCACCAGCAAAACACCTGGCTTTCTTTCTAAAATTGAAGAAATTGAATGCGAATAAAGACAAAAGTGTTAACAATAAAAAATTCTGCGAAGTAAAATTCATACTCGAATTAAGATACATCAACGTACCTATTGCCACTGTGCTATAACCACCAGTTATCCCATTTATTCCATCCATAAAGTTATAGGCGTTTAGCGTTGCTAATAAAAAGACCATAGCCACCAATAACCAATACCACTCAATTGCAAATAACCCTAACTGATAAAACATCAATAATGCCGCTATTAATTGTACAGTTAGCCTTATTCCACTTTTCAATTCAACTATATCATCTAAGAAACTAATTGCAGAAATCAGGATAAGCCCAGCTAAAAAGTATGGAAAGTTATAATAATATACCCCAAATAATAACGTCAAAGAAAATATTACCCCACCACCTCTAATAGTCACTTTGGTGTGAGAGCTTCTTTCATTAGGTCTATCAATTATATGAAATTGCTTTGCCAGCTTAAAGTATAAGAGCTCTAATACAAAACATAGAGGCAAAAAGATGAGTATTATTTCCAAATTTATAGCGGCCATAAAGCAATTTAAGATTTAGTAGTAAACGATTGTGCTGTTTTGAGCATACCCGCTGCAGCTGTTAAAGGCAAATTAACCTGAAGCGCTTTTTTAATTTTAGAATTATCTACCACAAAATTTTCAGTCAATTTTTCTAATCGTTCTTCATTTAAGGGCAATTTTAATATGCCACCTATTTTCGAAATAAGTTTAATCAGTTTTGTAGATAAATTCCAAATCTTTGGTTGCTTGCCTACAGCAGAAGAAAGGATTTTAACCACTTCAACTGTAGATAATGGCTCGTCGTCCGAAACATTATACACACCACTCGGCGCTTCCTTTTTAATCAGGTTTTCAATAATAAAGTTCAAATTATCTATAGATAAAAACGATCTTTTATTATTAAATGCACCTAATGGATATGGAATGCCCCTTTTTGCAAACTGAAACAACAAATTTAAGTTGCCCTTATTCCCTGGCCCATGAATCATACATGGACGCAGAATATAAAAGCGCTTCCCTTCCGGCAAAGGATAGTTTAAAATATAATTTTCGGCTTTAAGTTTAGATTTACCATAATCTGTAATTGGTCGAGGCTCAATTTCTTCTGTCAAATTACCCTCTACAGTATCAGCCGCAGCTTTTACCGAACTTATATAAATAAAACAAGTGGCCTTTGAAGCAATAAAAGCATCAAAAAGTGCCTTGGTATATTCGTAATTAACGGTATAGTAAAGATCTGGTTGACTAGACTTTTTTAAATCGTGTGCTAAACCTGCCAGATGTATAACCGTATCAGCCTGTATTTCTAAATTATTAGGCACACCATTTCTAAGTGAAAGTCCTTCTACTTTAAATTGATTAGCGAGAAAAGGCGCCAAATTTGTTCCTACAAAACCATTAATACCTGTAATTAGGATATGCTTCATAGGAAAAGGTTTAGAATTTCAATTGAAATACTTTAGAAAAAGTTCTTATTGGAGAAAGTAAAAACCAAGCAGGCAAATGCTTACTATTACGTTTTGCATAATCAGCAACCACTTTAAACTGCCTAATTACTGCCTTTTTTGACCCAGTACTCGCGCCACCATATTCCATCTTTAAATGATGTGCATTTAAAACATCTATTTTAAAATCAGGAACTTTAACTGCTAAATCTAACAGCCAAACAGTATCGCCAGCAATATTATTATAAAGTTTATAATTAAACGGACCTACTTTTTCGTATAAATGACGTTTAAGGAATAGTGAGAAATGCGGAGGGAAAATACCCCATTTTATTTTCTTAGATGATACACTATCTGGATACCAAGTTCTAATAATTTTACCTTCTTCATTAAAAAACTCGCAGCCGATACATACGCCATCAAGCGAAGAATTGGCATTAAATTTATTTACAACTTGCTCAAAAGCTAAATTATCCGACAAATAATCGTCAGACCCCATTAGGTAAATCACATCGCCGGTTGCTAATGCAATTCCTTTATTTAATGCATCAAAAATACCGTTGTCTTTTTCAATATTAACTTTAACATTTGGCAATTGGGAATAATAGGCTAATAATTCTTCATTTTTAGAGCCTCCATCAGCCACAATCAGTTCAATGTTTTTATAAGTCTGACTTTGAACAGAATTAATTGCTCTCGATATACGTAAATCGTTAAAATTGGGGATAACTACTGATATTTTCATGTGCAGTTATTATTCAGCGACAGCTTGTTTTTTTACTAAATCAGATACCCATTGATAGGTTTCTCTCAGTCCATCTTCTAAAGAAACCGATGGTTCCCACCCCAATACTTCTTTTGCTAAACTATAATCTGCGAATCTACCTTTATCACCTTCAGGCTTAGTTAAATCGTAGTGAATTTCAATTTTCTTATTGGCTATTTTGTTCACTAAAATTTGAACCAACTCCTTTATAGAAGTACATTGATTTGGGCCAATTTGAATAATTGGAGGTAAATTTTCTTTGTTTAAAGCCGCTACAAATGCATTGCAAATTTCATCTACATGCATAAAAGCGCGACCTTGATTTCCTGAACCCCATACATCTAGTGTTCCGCCTTCTGGTAGTTCAACTATTTTTCTGATGATAGATGGAATAACTTGAGAAGTTTTAGGATCTATATCACAATTTGGACCATAAACATTATGCAACATTAAAGTTGTGGTTTGCATACCATATCTTTCTTGCATAAATTGAAGTTCTAATGACCCCATTAGTTTACTCCAACCGTAAGCTGATTCAGGTTCTGCTGGATATAATTGCGTTTCTTTAAGCTCAGAGTCTAAGCTCATTTGCAAGTCTTTAGGAAAACTACATGCTGTTCCAGCGTAGATAATCTTTTTTACTTCTGCCTTAGCGCAAGCATTAAAAAGATTGGTATTGATTAAATTATTGATTCTAAAAATCTCGTATTGATTGTTGAATACATATCCAATTCCAGCAACTATATCTGCTAAGTGAATTACAGCATCTGCATTTGATAGAATTGAAACAACTTGAGTTTGATTTTCAGGATTTGATAAATCGATATTAAAAAAATCGTGCTCCATATTAAAGCCCGATAGGTTGGCGATATTCTCCAATTTACCTCGCCATAAATTATCTATTATCTGAATTGAATGTCCTTCTGCTAAAAGTCTCTTTGTAAGTCTGCTTCCAATCATTCCGGCTCCGCCGGTTATACATATCTTCATAAATCCTATCAATAATTTGCAAATATACCAATATGCTTAAATATAAAGTGAAAAAATTATTGTTTAAGACTACAAATGTCATGGTTAAAGTAAACTTAACCTTGACTTTAAATTAAAGCTGAGCGTTGAATGTAAAAAATTAGCTCCAAAACCAATTAAAAATTGAGAAAATTCACAATTGAAACCTTAAAATAGAAAAGGAAGATTAAATTAAAAAGGCTTAAACTTTTCAAAATCTATATATTCTATAAAAAGCTGTTTAGCAAATCCTGAATCCCCAAATGAGTTCGTCAGAAATTCTCTGAATGGGACTAAAACTTGCCTATAATATTTAGATTCTGTCATGCCAAAATGTGGCAGAAAATATAAGTCAAAATTGGTTTTACTAGAAGGAAAACGCTTTGAAGCTAATAAACCTGTATTCGCATCTATGGTAAACCAGTTCCCGTCTATTTCAACTTCATTGAATATATGCCCCGAAATTGACACTATTCTATGTTTAAATTGATAATGCGCTAAATATCTCCCCATTATATAAGCATAATCTGTACAACAACCTATCTCACTGTTTTTTAAATAGAAATAATCTTTATTTAAAAGAGGAGCTGTTTCTACCTCTTTTAAAGAAGCGTTCTCTATTAAACAACCCACTTCTTCTTCTAATGGCCTAGGATTTCCATAAGCGAAAAACGTTGACAATAAAACCGAAATTGCCGAAACTTTTGAAAGATCTTCCTTTATTAAAAGTTTTTTCTGCAATTCTACAATAAGTATATCTGTATTTCTAAGTAATTCATCGTAAGAATTAGATTTTTCGATAATAGCTCTACTTCTTACTTGAAGGACATTCAAATAATTTGGCTCAATAAAGACCTCTTTAGCATCGATTTTCCTTTTTAGATGATATAAATCATAATACGTCATATAAACAAATGGTTTATATGCTCTAACAAAATAATAGCAAAAAACAAATGATAAACCAATGAAGAATAAATCAACCAATAAAAATTTTCATTTTTTCTTGAAGGTCAGCATTGAAAACAATCCAACGGAAAGCAGTAAAATAATGGCAAGCCCTATTATAAAATAATATCGTCCTTCATTTAAAAAATGCATAGGTCAAGTTTTTAGCACATTTTCATTAAGTATTTATCATATTAGATAATTTCTAATAAAATAAAGATAATAAAAATTATCTAAAAACTAACTATGAATCAGCTAGTTAAATAAACCGCTAAAAAATTTAAAATATTTATAGCGAATTTTATATAGGAAAGGGGAACTATAAAAAACGAAGATTAAACGCTCACGAAGCGGTAATTTCGTCATGGTCATAATAGGCAATCTATTCCATTTTCTAGCGTGCGCCAATGCTTTCACGAAGGAATGAATATAAACATCTACAAAATCGATCCCTTGATTTTTAAATTTCTCATAAAATAGCTCATAAGCCGACATTCTATGCAAAAACTTTTCTCTCTTCTCTTCAAAACTTAAAGTATAGCCATAAGAATTATTGTCGTGTATTCTATAATGATAACATACTTCTGGTAAATGGAAATTTTTCCCAAAAGCTCTAATGTGTAACGACGACCAGGTATCTTCATTTGGCAATGAAGAAGGAATTGGGAATAACTTCTCTGCAATGTTTCTATGAAAGAAAATGGACCCACCTGAATAATTTGGCGAGTCTTTCTTTTTGGGAAAAACAACTCCATTGTGAGCAGAATCATCAGAAAAAGTCTTCAACAAACAAGTTGAAGTGCCATTTTCTTTTAATTCAATTATTTTTAATCTTTTCTCAATACTTTCAAACTCTAATATATCATCCGCAGCAAAATAACAAATAAAATCGCCTGCACTTTCTTCAAAAGCTTTATTATAAGCTTTAGTCTTACCTTTTTCTAATAGTTTAAAGAATTTAATTCTGTCATCTAGCTCAGCATATTTTAAACAAATTTTTGCCGTATTATCAGTTGAACCATTATCTACAATAATCAATTCCCAATTCTCATAAGTTTGATTGAGCACACTTTGTATGGCAGCTTCAATGTAGGCTTCTCCATTATAAACCGCTAATAAAATAGATACTTTGAGATTTGATGAATTAGGCATTAGACAAGTTTTGGAACTTTAAAAAATTATTCTGTTTTAAATTTCTTCTTAAAATTAAACCAACAATAACACCTAGCGTAGGAATACCAATAGGGCCTGAAAACAAATTTAACAGGAACCAAAAAACAAGCATGAATTTTAAAGCTGCAGATCCATCCTTTAACTTAAAAATCTGAACAATTACGTATATTAAAAATATTGCAGCTAAAAGTCCTAATGATGAAACTATACTTATAAAGCCTCCTCCTTGCAATAAAGTAAAACCATCTCCAAAAATGAAATTATTTTTTATATTCTCTATATAGGCAAAAAATGAACCAAACCTTGAAGCAAAACTGGCATCATTTAATATTAATGCTGGATTTTTAAGTAATATTTCTGTAAGCAATTTAATCCCTCTAAAATCTGCTAAGGAATCAAAATAATTTAAAATTAAACCAGATGAAGCCATAAATATTAATCCAAAGATTATCATGGTTTTAGTATAACGCATAGAAAGAATCAGCAAAAATATAATAAAACCATAACCACTAAGCGAGGCCAATAAACAAAAACTAGTTAACCAAAATACTACATCTCCATATTTCTTTTTAGATTCTTTACTTGCCAATAAATGAAAAATCAAATACAGATTAAACATATGTAAAGCAAAAAATGAAGGTTCAGGAGAAAGAGTTTTTGCCCCTCTTCCTGAGGCTGCTAACATTTCAAAAGAATCGGTTCTAGATGATATTAATATTCTTTCTACTAATCCATGTGTTAAGAAATAAATAACAGAAAAAATCGCAAAAACCCAAAAAACCTTCTTTAGAGATTCTATCTTGAAGAAGTATGCAGAATTATAGGCAAAGAATAAAGCAAAACTAAATTGCAAAAAAGATATGATTCTAGCCCATAATGTTGGCGACGCTATAAATAGTTTAGCCAAAATCACAGACATTAAAATTAATCCAAAAAGGGCACTAATAGCCCCAATTTTATTATAATTAAGCTCAAAATATCTACTTTGATATTGATAATTTACCAATAAATAAATCATCGAACAATTAAATAACAAAAAAAAAGTTGGTTGGGTATCTGTTCCAGGGATAATACTGGGAATAAATGGAAAAAATATGGTAAAAAACATACCTATATGCATCCATTTACCAGGACTAAAATGTAAATTATAGTTAATAGTCCTATCCATTTAAATCTCTAAGTACCTTTTCTTTCACCATCATTTTATATTTATGTGGCAAAAACCAGCTGGTCCAATTATATATTTTTTGTCGAATCGTAGCGTCTGTACCATAAAATTCATGCGCCACATTCTCTTGATTTAAAATAATTTCAAATTCATCTGTCGTAAAACCTAATTTTTTAGCAATATAATCCTTGTCCTCTTCTTGCAGATTTAGATCATAAGTAGGTTTAGATAACTCTACTAAGGCTTCTTCTCTTGTTATCTGCCCAGAAAATATCATGTTAGAAAGGTGAGGCTTCCTTTTGTCGACCCCAAATTTATTGGGCAGTACTACTCCTTGATAGAAGCGGGTAAAAATATTTTCAAAGTGTTTCCCCTCGTAGTTCCTCCATCCCAATTCGCGTTGTAAAAGCTCTACAACATCTTTTTGGTTGTAATCCACATAATAAAGTAGGGGAATCCCAACTATTCCATGCAATCTATATTTAATTTGATCAAGAACTCCATTGGTTGGCACGCCTTTTAAAGGCAATTCTCCGAACTTTTTGTGGATATTTTTAATATTAATCAAATCCGTCTTCAAATAATTCCATCCTTTAGGCATAATCAACTCAGTTTGATAATTAGTACCATTTAATAGATGCTTAATGCCCATTTTTTTCGCTATTTGAAAAATAGAACCAAAAATGGTATGATCAGCTGGCACATCCAAATCTATTACAGATGCTTTATAGTAACTCCTCTGCAAGTCTCGTATAATAGGCCAATCTATCACATAAGTATACAATTCAAAGCCTAATTTTTTAGTGACATTTTCTATGTTAGAAGTAGCTAAATCTGTATTCCAACCATAATCAAAATGAACAACCAACGGTCTTAATCCATGTTCCTTTGCGATCCAAGCCATATAAGAACTATCAGCCCCACCACTTAAACCTAAAAGACAATCGTATTTTTTGCCTTTACCAGCCTCCTTCATTTCAGCGATTACTCTTTCTAAACCTATTTTTTTGTTTTCAGGGGTAAAACGCTCTTCTGAAGCAAATTTTTGATATTGATAATAATAATTAGAGATACCTTCTGCATCAAATGTAATGTTTGGATCAGAAATATTATCCATCACACTTTTAGTACATTGTTTATAATCTAAAGGCAAGAATTTAGTCGGTATCATACTTTTTAAAATATACGCTAAAGTTAGTAAAAGAGTTTTTAGATCAACTCTTTTTTAGAAGGATAGGTTATTAAAACAGCTCTATGTTTGCCTTGAAACACAAAAAAGCTACCTGCTGCAACTGCAGAAGCTCCTTTGTTTACAGCATCTTTAAAATGCTGTACAGCGCCTGCACCTCCACACGCTATTACCGGAATACTTACATTACTCGAAATAGCATGTACTAAATCTAAGTCGTAACCATTCATAACCCCATCTTGATCTATAGAGTTTAATAAAATTTCTCCAGCTCCTAAATCTTCAATTTGTTTTGCATAATCAACAGGACTCTTCTTGGTGTTTTTTGTCCCAGCCATCGTATAAACATTTTGCCCTGAAAGAAATCCCTTTTTAACATCCATAGAGACAACTATAGTTGAACTTCCAAATTTTTCTGATGCCTCAGCTATCAATTTTGGATTTTCGAAGGCTTGTGAATTTAGTGACACTTTTTCTACCCCACAGTACAATATCTTTTCTATTTGACTTAACGACTTAATTCCACCTCCATAACACAATGGCATGAAGCATTCTGAAGCAATGTCTGTAAGCATGTCATAATTAGGCTCTCTTCCCTCTACTGTTGCTGTAATGTCTAAAAAAACGAGCTCATCAACTTCCTTCTCGTTAAATATCTTAATTGCATTAATGGGATCGCCAACATATTTATGATCCTTAAATTTTATAGATTTATATAATCCCATTCCCTTTAATAATAGAACGGGAATTACTCTTACATTTTCCATATCTAATACTTTTCTACAAAATTTCTAAACAAACTCATTCCATATTTATGCGATTTCTCAGGATGAAATTGCACCCCTATTATATTATCCTTTTCAAAGGCAGATACAAATTCATAAGAATAAGTGCTATTAGTAAGTATTTGGGCTGGATTATGTACCTTAAAGTGGTACGAATGTACAAAATAAAAGCGAGGCACTTCTTCTAAGTGCTGATCAAATAATTTACTCTCTTTCATAATATGAGTGTTATTCCAACCCATATTAGGCACTTTTAATCTCGAAGTTTTATCGATATCAAATCTAACCGTTTCTGCATCTACCCAACCGAACCCTGCTTCATTACCTTCTTCACTGCCTGTTGTCATTAATTGAGCGCCCAAACAAATGCCCATAATGGGTGTTTTTTTAACCAAGACTTTCTCATTTAACACATCCCAAAGACCCAATTCTTTCAAGTTTCTAACGCCATTATCAAAAGACCCTACACCTGGCAGGATGAGTTTCTCCGCATTTTTCACATCATCCAAGTTTGAAGTAATGATAGATTGCTCTCCCACCTTCTTCAACATGTTTTTAATTGAACCGAGATTCCCTACTTTGTAGTCTATAATGGTGATCATATAAATTACCTGTTTTTAATTTTCTTAATAACTGATATAACCGGGAGTACAAGCTCCAAAAACCTCATAAAAGCATTTTTAATGAAAATATTATTTTTATAGTCATGCTCAGTTTTTAATGGTGCAGACATGATTTTATTCCATTCATCAATTGTAAAGCCCAATTTTTTAATAAAATACTCTCTATCTTCTATCAATTGATTTGCATCATATATTGGCTTAGCCATCTCTTCAAGTGCCTCTTCCCTCGTCATTTGTCCAGAAACAATTAAGCTAGATAAATGAGCTAATCGTTTGTCATAACCAAATTTAGTTGGCAAATAATGAGCTTGAAAAAATTGGGTGTATTTTGATTCAAAATGTTTCCCTCCGTAATCTTTCCATCCTAAGTTCTCAATTAAAAACTTTTTAGTATCAGCCTTATTGTATTCGATATACTCTAATGGTCTATGAACTTTTAATTTTAAAATATAAGGGTAATAAATAGATTTTTTAAAAAAACTAATATGTGGATATTGCTTTAATTTTACCTTACCAAATTTATTATGAATATCTTTTAGATGTACCCAATCTGATGCATCATATCCCCAGCTTTGAGGAAGAATTGATTCAGTTGACATATTTCCACCATTTAAAATATGCTTTAATCCATATTTTTTTGCTTCACTATATAACGAAGCAATAAATGCATGATCTTGAGGTATATCGCAATTTGGAACTGAAGATAAGAACATAGATCTTTGTAAGTCTCTCATCTCTTCCCAGTCTATTACTAAAGTATGTAAATCAAGATTAAGTATTCTAACTATGTTTTCAATATTTTTAACTGCCAATTCAGAATTCCAACCTGTATCAACATGCACTAAAAGAACTCTTAATCCTAATACTTTTGTAGCATAATAAGCTAAGTAAGAACTATCCACACCTCCGCTTATACCCATTATACAATCATACTCTTTCCCCTTTCCGGCCGCTTTCATTTGAGCTACAATCTTGTCGGTTTGCTTTTTTGCAGCCTCCCCTTTAAGTTTGTAGTTTTTCTCGTAATCTTTGTATTCCCTACAATGATTACATTCGCCATTCTCATCAAATTCAATTCGTGAATCTGTGGTATCCATTATGCAATAAGAACATTGCCTGTACTCTGTATTATGCATGATTTAAAAGTAAATTTCTATATTCATTAATCATTACTTTTTCTTGGGTTTCCCATGAAAAAACAACTTTACATTTTTCAACCTCTTGTTGAAATCTTTGATAATCAAAATTATCCATCTCTAAAATGGAATTAATTAACGATTGTTTGTCTGTACCTTTGCAAACTACACCTGTATTATATTTATTAATATAATTCCTCATCTCGGGCATATCTGAAACAATACATGGTATTTCTGCCATTAAATACTCAAACAATTTATTAGGTAAACAATAATAATAACTCAAACAAACATTTTCAATCATTGATATCCCAACATCAGCAGAAGACGTGAAATTTAAAACAACATCTGGACTAACAGCTGTTTTAAAGAAAATATTTTTATATTTTTTAGCGTATTCTTTAATCTCAGATTCAAATTCTCCATACCCCATACAAATTAATGTATATTTAGGATCATTAATTTCTGCAAAGGCATCTAGTAGAATTTCGATCCCTCTACCCTTAAATAACGCTCCTTGATATAAATAAATTCTTGATTCATTAGATATTCCAAATTCTTCGCGAAAAAGATTGTTTTTAATTGAGCTTTTATAAATAGGGCAGTTCATAACTGTGGCTATATTTTTTATGCCATATTTATCTCTATACCATTTTTCTATTGAAGGAGAAACAACAAATACTTGAACAAAAGATTTTATAAATTTGGATTCTATTTTTTTATAAATATTTTTTCTGTTTCCAGCTAAACCATTCGTTTCTGTTTCCAACTCATGTGCGTCATATATGAATTTTGATTTTCTAGATGCCAACTTGAATATAGGAATTAAAGGCAATAATGCTACTTGATGTAGATTTATAAATAAAGGTTTCTCTTTTTTAATAATCTTATAAAACTTCAAGACAGAATCCATCATTTTTAATAAAAGGGTAATCTTCCCAAAACCTCTTAAAGGTATTTTATCCTTCATAAATTCAGATCTTACCCGTACTACCGATCTGCCCGGGGAAATATTTTCAAATTCAGGCAAACCTTCTTTACCTCTGGCTAAAACTATAACCTGATCTACAATTTTGTGATCAATAATACTTTTAGTTTGTTTCAAGATTCTACTTTCATTCTCAAAAGTAGACAGATAAATATGAATTGCTTTTTTCACCCGTTTAATATTTAATTAATGTAGCTAGCAATCATTAATTGATACCAACTATTATCATTTATTTCATTTGCATTAACAGCTTCAGGATTTCTCTCAGCTTCTTTTTTTGTTATAATACCTGCTTTTAAAAGTTTCCTTTTACCTTCTACAATTACTTCTTTTACTCTATCATCTTTCATCCAATCCTTTTGAGGAGGCTCATAACCAATCTTATCCGTTCTCCAAGTAATTTCCTCTGGCAAAATATTTTTAAATGCTTCTCTCTGTATCCATTTAGACCAATTATTTCTTATTTTATAAGAACTTGGTAATTTCATTAAAAATTCAACTAAGTTCTTATCAAGAAATGGCAATCTTACTTCTCTACTATGAGCCATAGAGTTTCTATCTGCATAACGCAGTAAATCTTCCAAATTCCCATTCATCAAATCATGGCCCAAATGCTTATTTAATGAGTAATGAATTTCATTAGGCTCAGAAAGTTTAGAAGCAAATTCTACAAACTGATGTGAATATCCATTTTTTAATAAATTATCTTTATAACTCTTTTCAATTTTTTTATCTAAATAACGTTTATATGCCCCTGAAAAAGTACTTTTAATTAAGTTTTTAATAGAACCTTTAGATTGTATTGTATTTACAACATTATCCCCATATAATTCTCTATTGTAAGTGTTTGCATAAAACATGTATCCACCGAGTAATTCATCCGCACCCTGTCCATCCAATAATACGGTTACATTATTCTCTTTAGCCAAACGCATCACCTCGTATTGCGCATAAATACTTGCACTACCAAATGGCTCATCTTGATGAAAACATAATTTTTGAAAGTTTTCTATAAAACCTTCTTTATCTGGAAAAGTATAATAAGGTGTAGCATTGGTTTTATTAAGAACTAATTCCATAAATTGGCCCTCATCCTTAGCGAAACCGGGAAAACGAGCACTAAAAGTATTTTGACTAAAATTTTGACCTTTGTTTAAATAATCAATCATACAAACTACAGCACTAGAATCTAGACCACCACTTAAACTACTTCCAATTGGAACATCACTTCTTAACCTTCTTTTAATTGAGGCTTCAAAAAGGTGGAAAAATTCATCCTTTACCTTATCTACTATTAAATCAGTTTCCTTTAGCTCATCTGATGGTAAACTCCAATATTCCTTTTGTATAATTTCTTTAACCCCTCTTTGTATCTCAATGGAATGACTAGGCTTTAATTTAAAAATCTCCTTAAAAAAAGTTTTTTCTCTATCCGTTGGATGATGAACACGTCCATAATTAAGAAAATAGAAGGCAGTTTCCATATCCATTTCTTTTGAAAGTCCATTAGCCCAAAATGCTTTAATTTCGCTAGCAAAATAAAAAATTCCATCTTCAACTTTATAAAAGAAAGGTTTCTCACCAAACCTATCTCTAGCAATAAATATTTTTTTTTCAACTTTATCATAGATCACAAAAGCAAACATACCCTCCAAATCTTCTAAACATTTAGATTTTTTGTGATCATAAAGCGCTAACAACACTTCCGTGTCTGAATTACTTTTAAAAGTATAACCCAGTGTTAAAAGCTGTTGTTTTATCTCTATATAATTATAAATTTCTCCATTAAAGACTATGGTATATCTATCTAGATAATGCATAGGCTGGTCTCCAAAATTTGACAAGTCAATAATTGAAAGTCTTCTATGACCTAAACATATTTGTTCTTCCGAATCTATCCAATGCCCAAATCCATCTGGACCTCTATGCGCTATGGCATTAGTCATAGATTCGACTTGACTTAATGTTACTTTTTTACCGCTTAAACTTATTTGACCTGCTATACCGCACATATTTTAGTATAAATAATTATATTTTTTAGGAAAAAAGGCTACCTGCCATCCATTGGCGCCAGCTACTATCATTTTCATCTGTAGCAGAAACCGCACGTGGTGTTTGATTTAATACTCTCTTATTTAAAACTCCTTTACTAACCAAAAGTTCCTTTTTACTTTGAATCATCTCTTTAGCCAGAGCAGTATCCATCCAGGCCTTTTGAGGTGGTTCATATCCAATTTTATCTTTACGCCAAGTTATCTCATTGGGCAATATATGCTGAAAAGTTTCGCGCATTATATACTTCGTCCAACCTTTCGAAATCTTAAATTCAGCGGGAAGTGTAAATAGAAACTCTACCAATTTATGATTCAAAAAAGGAAGTCTAACCTCACGAGAGTGTGCCATGGAATTTCTATCAGAATATCTAAGTAATTCCGAAAGGCCCTTAGTCATTGTACTATAATATAATGCCTCATTTAATGACTTCTTTGCGTATAAATCAAAATTTAAACCCAAATAAGATTTATCTGCAAAATTATTCGTGAACTCTCTATTTAAAGATGGATTAATTAACTCTTTTAAAGCGTTTTTATATTGAAAATAGGGTTTTATAATAAAAGGGAAAGCATTTTTTATTCTCTTTTTAAAACCAGGACTAACATTTTTATTAATAGCATTAAGAGCGTGTAGTTTATTATAATCAGCTAGCGCACGCTCATACATGCCTTTGTCTTTATTTTTTAATTCTTCGAAATATGAATTATAATAGTAATGGTATCCACCCAATAATTCATCTGCACCTTGACCATCCAACAATACAATAACCCCATTATCTTTTGCCAGCTTCATCACATCGAATTGGACACAAATACTTGCTGAACCAAATGGTTCTTCTTGATGATAAGCAACTTTTTCAATTTTCTCAATAAGTCCAATTTCGTTCGGAAAAGTAAAAAAAGATTCGGCTTTAGTTTTCGTATTAACCAAATCCATATACTTACCTTCATCTTTCTCGAACCCTGGAAATCTAGCAGAAAATGTCTTTTGTTTTACTGGAGAACTTTTATTGACTAATAAATCATTTATCACACAAACAATTAAACTACTATCTAATCCTCCAGATAAGCTGGATCCAACTGGAACATCAGACCTTAATCTTTTCTTTACTGAATCATAAAATAAGGATTGGAACTTTTCTGAAGCTTTAGTAATATCTGTATTATAATCTACATTATTAATATCTATATCCCAATATCTCTTTTTAATTAAGCTAAAATCATTTAACTTAAGTATTATGTAATGAGCCGCCTCTAGCTTCTGAATACCTTCATAAAATGTTTCCGACTGATCGTTTGCATTTTCCAGCAAACCATAAGACAGATAATTATACAACATTTTATTATTTACATCCTTAGGGATACCTGCAGCCCATAATTCTTTCATTTCGGAACCGAAATGAAATTCATCTTTACCATTATAAGTATAAAAAAGAGGCTTTTCACCAAATCTGTCTCTCGCAAAAAACACCGATTTTACTTGTTCATCGTAAATAGCAAAAGAAAACATTCCGTCTAAATCTTCTAAACATTTCTCTCTTTTAGCATCATATAACGCCAATAAAACTTCAGTATCTGAATTTGAATTAAATGTATATCCTTTGGCTTGAAGACCTTTTTTTATTTCGAGGTAGTTATAAATTTCTCCATTAAATGTAATCGTATATCTCCCATTTGCATAATGCATGGGTTGTGCTCCAAAACTCGACAAATCTATAATAGATAACCTTCTATGACCAAAACCTACCATTCCATTCTCACTAATCCAATGACCTTCCCCATCAGGGCCTCTATGTGCTATGGAATCTGTCATAAGCTTGAGACGCTCGACAGTGACTTTAGAAATATTTTTAGAAATAATCCCTGCTATTCCGCACATGTATCAGAAAGTAATTTGTTGGTCAAACACAAAAGTAATGTTTTATTTCCATTTGCAGATAGGGAAATAGCTGATTTATCTGCGTTTGATTTGTAATGCATAATATCTTCTGCACTAAGTTTATTTAGGCTAACTGCCATACTTTCAGCTGTAAAATCGTTTGCAATTACACCCAAATGATACTTTTTAGAAATGGCTGCCATTTCTACTGAAGGGGCTATTGCAATACACAATCTTGCTTGTATAAATTCAAAAAATTTGTTTGGTAAGGCAATTTCATAATTGAAGTTTACTGGTGGCAAAATAAAAAGGCCAATATCAAACTGATTAATAAATTCTGCAATTTCCGTAGTGGGAACTGGTTCTAGAAATTTTATATTCTTTTTTCCAGCCGACAACAATTTCAATTCTCCTAAATAACCCGGATCTGACTCCATCAACATTAAATTCAACTCAAAACGTGAATCCAATTTATCCATCATTTCTATCATTAAATTTAAATGCCTGCTCCTCATGGCACCTCCGTGATGAATAATTTTAATCGAATCTTGGAGAACTGGCTTGGGCTTTAAATCTTGAAAGTACGGTGCGTTTGTTAGTACTGTTGCTTCTACATTAAAATCTTTCTTTAGTCTTTCTTTTATACTATTACAAACTGTTAAAATAACGTCAGATTTGTTTAAATATTTCTTCAATAAGCTTGTATAATAATTTTTAAATCTAATTTTCCAAATCAGCGAATCCGTTTTTTCTAATGGAGCAAATTCATGCAAATCAGTAATCAATTTACACCCCCAAATTTCACTCAATTTTACAGCTAATGGTAACACTTGTACATCGTTTGAAATTATACAATCAGCAGGTGAAAGTTTTTCAAGTTTTCCGTACAAGCTTTTAATATTAATTTGCTTCCAATATAGAAAATCAAACATTTGAAATAATACAAGTACTAAATCAATAATTTTAAAGATCCAATTATTTTGGGGCTTTTCTGGTATTTCTAGATATTCAACTCCTTTAATATTTGGGTTTGTTAATCCAACTGCAACCAAATTATAGCTATCCTTTAAAAACTCTATTTGTCTTAAAATACGAGGATCTCTATGTAATTGAGAAAGCGAAATTATTACTATTGTTTTCAAATTATATTGTCTATTCAGAATTCGTTATATATACTTTTTGATAATTTCTACAATTTCTTTAGCCGCATGTCCATTTCCATATAAATTAGGATTATGCTGCCCCAAATCTCTTTGTAATACTTCTGGAATTCTTGTAACATCATCAAAAACTAAAGTATTCCAGCCATTTTCAAGTGTTTCTACCCATTCTGTCTCTTTCCGAATAGTTATGCATTTCTTTTTAAGCATGTATGCTTCTTTTTGGATACCTCCACTATCAGTAATTACACAAGAGGCATTTTTTTGGTAAGAAATACTATCTAAATATCCGGATGGTGGTACAAACTCTATATTACTATAACTTTTTAAATCGAATGCGTTTGCTTTTAAAATGTTTAAAGTTCTAGGGTGTATAGAAAATATAACTTTTTTGTCTAGTTCATTTAAGGTTTTTAAAATCACCCTCATTCTGTCTAAATCGTCGGTATTATATGGTCTATGTATGGTCACAAAATAATAAGGCGCCCCATTATAAGGCTCAATTTTTGATTCCATAAGTCTTAAAATATCGCACATTACATCGCCACTTTTAAATATCCTATCATGCTTAATACCTTCTTTTTCTAAGTTATGAATTGCCTGATCGGTCGGACAAAACAATAAATAAGCAAACTCATCCGAGATAATCCTATTTATTTCCTCTGGCATTTCTCTATTATAACTTCTAAGACCTGCCTCAATATGAATTTGAGGTATGTTCATTTTAGCGGCAACTAAAGCTCCTGCTAAGGTAGAATTTGTATCTCCGTAAAGTAATAATGCATCAGGTTTTTCTTGCAAACAAATTTGTTCAATGTCTATCATCATTAAACCCGTTTGTGCCCCATGAGGTTTCCCCGCAGCAGATTCTAATAAAAAATCTGGTTTTGGAATATTAAGCTCATCAAAAAACACAGCACTCATGTTCGAATCAAAATGCTGACCTGTATGCAGTGTTAAAGCTTTAAAATGCTTTTGAAGCTCTAATTGCATAGGCGCATGTTTAATGAATTGTGGCCTTGCTCCAATTATGGATATAATTTTTTTCATTTTTAATTTTAAAACAACTTTGCAACTTTAAATTTAAACAAAAAGACTAATAAGCTTTTTTTTAAGTTGCTCCATCGAATCTTCCGAAGAGAGAATTCGGGCAGATTTATGAACATTTGATTTATAAAATTCTATATCTTCTTTTTTAATAGAGTTTATACAATCTAATATGTCCTTGGTTTCGAAACCTTTACCTACTAAACCCAAATTATATTCTTCGATGTACTTAACCATTTCTATTGACGGTCCCATAGCCAACATTAATCTTCCTTGAATAAATTCAAAAAATTTATTTGGCAAGGCATGTACTTGGTTAAAATTTAATGGTGGAAGAAAATAAATACCAACATCAAACTGATTAATGTATTTCGCGATTTCTTTAGTTGGCACTGGTTGGTGAAAAATGATTTTAGTTTGCCCTGCAGCAAGTTCTTTCAATTTTTCACCATAAGGCGAATCAAGGCCTACCAACATTAAATTTAATTCGATATCACCTCTTTTAGAATCTATAAATGCTTGAATTAACTTATCTGTATTTCTATCTGGTGAAATGCCTCCATGATGAATAAATCTTATTTTATTTAAGGAGTTTTCAGATGGTATAATATTTTCAAAGGATGGCGCGTTTAACACAACATCAAATTCTTTATTTGTTAGCCTTTTATATTCAACCGCTAATCCGTGAGAAACGGTAGTATTATAATCTGCCATAGGTATATACTTTTTACATAAGTAAGTACAATAGGGTGCTGTATTTTTTAACCATTCTTCATTATTCTCGTATTCTAAAGGGGAATATTCATGAGCATCGAAATATACATACGATCCATTTATTTCTTTTATTTTTATAGCCAAAGGAAGCGTCTCTAAATCATTTGCAATTACTAGATGAAATCTATTTTTTATCAATTTATTTAATGTGATTCTCCTTGATGGAGTCCAATAGATTTTTTCAAAATCCCCCATTTTTTCAGTCCAGTACGATTGAAAAAATTTCCTGAAAATATTACTAGGATAAACTACAAAAAGTGTGATTATTTTTCGTAATAATGCAGGGTAATGTAAATGAAAATCTAATATATATTCATGTTTTATTTGAATGAAATCCATTTCATTTGCATGTTGGGATGAACTTAACCCAGCAGTAGTAACATCAAAAGTTTCGCTTAAAATTTGAATTTGTCTTAATATTCTGGGATCTCTATCCAATTTTGAGTAACTAATTATTAATATTTTCTTGTTGGCCTTCATCTCTCGGTTAGGTGTTTATTGCATAACTCAATTAGGATATAAAACACTAATCTACAGCTTTTATATTGGTTAAATTATTAATAAAAAAGAATCTAAATTCAAAGTTATACTTCTACAATTGAAAATTATTTTTTCAATTTAGAAAGGATTTCGTTAAGTAAAATGGGCTTATCTTGCAATTGTAGACTCTCTACTCCATAAGCATCTAACATGTCCTGCATCAACTTTAAGGCATTTGAATCTTTAATGCAGCAGCCTTGCCAATACTTTATTTTAAAAGGATCAATATACCAATCTTCTGGAACATCATCGTTGATGATCCTTTCAAATTTCTTTGCAACGTTTTCCAAACCCCATTGCTCTTTAACAAATTTTTTCACTGCCATACCAGACTCTTCTCTTAATTCTTTTCTTTCTAAGAGTTGGATTATGGTTTCTTCCAATTTATCAGGATGCACAAAAAAAGTAGGAGGAACAAGTTGCTTAGGCAAATATTCTTTGTAAATCTCACTATAATATCCACAAACTATTACAGGCTTTCCAAAATGCGCTGCCTCTGTTGCAAATCCAGCCATTGGTGTATCGCTATACAGCTGATCAACAACAATATCTGCCTTTCTTAGTTTCTCTAACACTACAGAATTTGGTTGATTAGATACCAAATCTAATTTGATCTTATAGCCTTGTTTAATCAATTTTTCTACAACCCTTATTATTTCTGGAGAGCCTTTGGCAATAGGATTTGAGGGGCTGTGCAAAATGATTATTTCACTAGACTGCTTCAATAATGGTTCTCTAGATATATTGGAAGTAGCAAACGGCACTCCTATTTTTATAAAATCTATGATAGGCACGCGGTGAAATTGACTTGTGGCAGGAGCGTTAATTATATAATCTGCATATTTTTCAACCTCTTCTACCTTAGTCTTTATTGCTTTTGTCAAATCATAACATTCTTTCACCGTACCGGAGGTTGTAGACATCGTAAAGCCATCCATATAAGGGGGTCTTGCGTCTGAACCATGATAGATATAAATGATTTTTTTGTTATGCTTTTTAAGTTTCTCTAAATCATTAAATGTTAAACGGTTTGAATCTTCATAATCAAATAGATCTTTAAAGCTAGAATTTACTCCGAAAATAAATACATCATATTTTTTTAGACAATAATAAAATAATAACTTGACTAAAATCGAATACAGACCAGACAAGATTACATACATTCGTCTACTGAAGCGTGTATTTCCATAGATTTTGGTTTTGAACTTTCCTAACTCCCGAATACAACTTAAAAGAACATTGCGATTGGAGTTTTTTCTATATTTAAAAGCGTGTTGATTTACAGTAAAAAAATCTGCCTTATAACCTAAATCTCGCATCCCTTCCTGCAAATTGTAGTAATAACCTGCAATTTCATGGAACCCTAAACATATCCTAGCTTTACTCATTTTATTATCAATTCTAAAAAGTCAAAGCAGAAAAACTATTTAGGAAAAACCTGGCTCGCACAGATTTAAACACATCTTCAAACTTTTTGCCATTATCCTCCCAATTTAGCACTGAGAGCTTTAGTTTTCCTGTACCACAGAGCACCGTTACTGTTTTTTCATTATGACTGAATGCGGTGATTTGCCCCGGTATGCCGCAAAATACCTCATCATCCTGAAAAATTTCAGCCTCCCACACAGTGATTTTTAAGTTATTTAAATACGTATATGCTCCACTATATGGTCTAGATGAAGCATTTATCAACCGCAAAATATCAATATTTGGCAAATTCCAATTTATGAATCCATCTTCTGGTCGACGAGAGTAGCATCTGAGAGCAACTTTAGGGTCCAAAGATTGGTGCTCTAGAACATATTTTTTGTCCGCCCTAAGTTTCTGGAGGGAACTCAACATTAACACTGGTATTCTAGTTACCATCCAATCAAACACCATTCCTATTTTAGTGTTAATATCAATCGGTAAGTATTCTCTTTCAATGATAGGACCAGAATCTAATTCACCTCCTATCATTTTATGAATACACAACCCAATTTGCTTTTCACCATTTATTATAGCCCATGCTTGACAAGCATTACCTCTGTACCTCGGCAAATCTCCACCGTGTGCATTTAATATACCTAAAGGAAACAAATCAATTACTTCCTGACTGATAATACCCGAATAATTAATACTAACAGATACATCTATTGCAGGCAAAGATTTTACTTGATTTATCACCTCCTCTGTAATTTTTGGCGCGTAAATAAACTTCGCACCAATTCTGTTCGCTAAATCTTCAAAATCTTTTGATTTTATTGCATATTCTGGAGCTTCCTTCGACGTTATAATCAATGGAATATGAAACCCAGCTTCTAATAAACAAATTGCTGAATTATAAATAAGCTCACTTCTACCAATTATTGCTACCCTCATAATTATAATTTCTGTGTCAAATTAGTACAATCATCCAGTATTAACTCTTGCCCAACTTTAAACCCTGCAGTTAACAAATTAATAATCGGATGCATTCCCACATGCCCCAAAGTATAAGTCATCACTTGTGCTCTTCCATCTTTAGGCGGATAAACGGAAATTCCTTTTCTTAGAAAGAAGTCGGCGTATAAGCTCCCGTAAAGATGTACCAAACCAAAAGTATTATTAATAGTTAGGAGTTGATCTACATTTAAGATTTCTGAATAGTCTGCCGTTTCTGAATAATCTGCTATGAAGATAAAATCAACATCATGAATATTTTGTAATAACACCGCTGCATCAGTAGTAATTATGCACTGAGCAGCTCCTAAGTTGCTAAAAGCCTTTAAAGCTTGATCTCCAAAATGGTCGTCGCTCCATATAATAATCTTATTGTTAACGACCTCGAATCCTGCTTCAAACGCCATTTTAATTGCGAGCGCGGAAACTGCATCGAACACTCTAATTTTGGGGTGATTTTCCCAAGTACCTGCTACTTTAATATTATTCAACCTACAAAAATCTAAATCTAAATCTTCTCTCCTGAATTCCCAGGCCTCAAACATTAAAGGGATAACAGCATTATCTTTAACATGAATTAATTTATCTTTATCTAAAGGCCTCAGCATTCCAGAATTTGTAATTATATCTGCTTCCGACAACCATCTAGTATCCAAAATATTTTCACCCACTTCTAGTTTATCAGCCAAGCCAATTGAAAAAGCAATATGGAAACACCTGTCTTTAATTTCACAGGCTTTCCCATAACTAGTATCTTTAGTAAAAGCATATACCTTTTCCGCTCCAGCTAGCAAAGGAATAATAGGTGTATATATGTAATTCTGGCTTCCTACTTCCGTGAGTATAATTTTGCCCCGCAAGTCTAAATTCAAAGCATTTATAGCTTTCCTTATGATAGATATTGCTCTCTTATCTGAAAGATTCAAACCATTCATATATTATCTATTTACTAAACCTGCCAGAATAACAAGCTTCTTCGTCGTGTAGGAATTCTAACTTCATGTTATTCTCTTTACCCATATTCAAAAATTCTTGTAAAGAAAACCTTTTGGCATTGCTTGGAGCGTACCAATCATAATTGGTACTTTTATTTAAATCAAAACTCCATTCGTCTTTCCAAAAGCACTTTAAGAAATTCCAATAGATAAATCGTTGTATATCATACTCGCCCCCTTTTATTCCTAAAAGAGGGATATCTGGGGAAATAAAACTAACTTTTAGCTCTGATAATGTTTTTCCCAAAACAGTTAATTGTTCTGAAAATTCCCACATTTTATTATTGGGAATTTCTAAAGTTTGTGATCTAAAGTAGTCGTCTACCAACTCCCTAGGCAAAGCTTTCTTTCTATACACGTAGCATGCAAATTGACCCTTCATGGAAGTCAATTCAGAAAGATGTTTAAAGGTCAATTCTGGGCTTTCAGTGTGCATAATTACTTGGTCACAAACTACAAAATCAATGCTACCCTTCTTCAAACCAGTCTCTGCAATATCAGACTTTAAGAAAAACAAATTCGATATGTGCTTATAATTTTTTGCAGCTAAGATTGCAGCATCAGAAATGTCAATACCAATGACTGTAGCATGCGGCGCCAACTCTGCAAACCAAGCTGCTTTGTATCCTAATCCACAGCCAGTATCAATTATATACTCCTTGTCGGCCAAGAAAGTTTTCAATGCACTTTCATTTTCGAATCCATATAAGTTTAGAAACCAGTCACGCTGAAAACTATACAGCTCAGATACGTCTTCCATCCTTTCCACTTCTGTCCATTTGTCGCTAAAGATAGCCTTAGTTTGATCTTGGTTGGAAGCAATGAATCCGTCTTCTTCTACTTTATGAATAAAGTTATCTTTAACCTGGATAAATACATCAAAAATTTGGTTTAGATTTTCCATTTTTAATACTTTTCGTTATTTAAAAATATCTTACACCACCACTCAAAATTCATAAAACTCCAAATAAGCAATCTATGATTAACGTGGTCATTGATATGCTCATTCACGATTTTCTTTATATAATCTTGGCTGATAAAATCTGAAGATATAGTCTTCTTAGATAGCAACAACTCTTTAATATAATTGGCATTTTCTCCCCTGTACCAGCTCTCATCTGGTGCGGAAAAACCTTGCTTCTGTCTATTGATAATCTTATCCGGCATGAATCCCATCATAGCTTTTCTCAACACATTCTTGCCATCATCAAATTCTTGATACAACTTGCGTTTATTGCCGAATTGATTCTCATTGATACGCTTCATTGCCTCTAAATTACCTAGCTTATGTTTAATGGGTATTTTTTGAGCAAAATTCACCAAATCATTGTCCATAAATGGAAAACGTTCTTCCAGTCCATTGGCCATAGCCAACTTATCTCCCACTAAAAACAAACCAGGCAGAAAGGTCTTGCTTTCGAAGTACAGTGAATTATTAATGTGTTGCTCAGGACTTTGATATTTCAAGCTATCATTAAAGGTAAACACCCTTTCAAAAATTTGGCGTGGTTCGTTTAAGTCGATCTGCCCAAACACTTCCCTTGTAAACAACTGATTCTTCTCCGTATCCGGCACCAAACGCTGCCAGAAATCATAGTAATTGTTAAAATATTCTTTTTGACTTACGGATTGAAATACTCTATAATATCTCCATGGATAACCACCAAACAACTCATCGCCACCTGTACCTTGTAAACAAACTTTAACAAACTTTGAAGCCAACCTTGAGATGTAATAATTGGGATATGACATGCCTACCCGTAAATCTTCTAAATGATGTACTACCCTAGGTAATGACCATTTAATGTCTCCAGCATTTAAAACCTGTTCGTAATGTTCTGTTTTAAAATGGTTTGCCATTAGCTCAGCGTCTCTGCGCTCATCATAATTCGCCTCTACGCCTGTCACTTCACTCATGTCAAATCCACAGGTAAATGTAGCCAATCTATCTACATGGGAAGATGCTATTGCAGTTATTGAACCGGAATCCATCCCTCCCGACAAATAGGACCCTACAGGAACGTCAGCAATCATTTGTCGCGAAACCGCATTCTTAAATAAACGCTCTGTTTCATTCTTTGCATCCTCAAATGAAATTTTTTGATCCGGCTCTGAAAAATTATAATCCCACCATGCCTGATGTTTTATTTCAGTGGTATGGGTGCTTATTTTAACGGTATTTGCTGGAGGCAACATTTCCACTCCATCAAATAACGTTCTATATGTAAACATGTTTTGAAAGGTGAAATACTCATTCAAGGCCCCCATGTTTAATTTAACAGAGAAGCTGGGATGTTGCATAATCGCTTTAATTTCCGAAGCAAAAACCAATGCTTTACCTGTGAACCAATAGTACAATGGCTTAATGCCATATCTATCTCTACTGAGGTAGAGTACTTCTTCTTGATGATGCCAGGCCCCAACAGCAAACATACCGTTTAATCTCTCAAAAAAAGACGGACCATAGGCGGCCAATCCCTCCGAAATGACTTCTGTATCGCTACTAGAAATGAACTGATGCCCTTTTCTCTGTAGTTCTTGTTTAAGTTCTAAATAATTATAAATACAGCCATTAAATACTATAGTCCACTGACCATCTTTAGAGGTCATGGGTTGGGCACCGTTAGAAGATATATCTAATATGGAAAGTCTTCTGTGCGCTAGACCAATACCTTCAGCTATGAAATATCCTTCGCCATCTGGCCCCCTATGAGCAATAGCATCTGCCATGCTCTTAAGGCGTTGATGCGCAATAGGTTCTCTATTTAAATTATATATCCCAACAATTCCACACATTATTTTATTTGCTTTAAGATCTCGACTATATATTGATAGTCTAACTCAGTCATTTTATTATGCAACGGAATAGACATAGAGTATTCATTGCATTGGTAAGCTCCTGGATAATCCTGCTCATCAATGTTAAATGTATTTTTATAAAACCCTAACATATGTACGGCGTGTGTCCCAGGTCTAGTGCTGATACCATGTTGCTGCAAATATTCCATTAAATCATTTCTTTTCAATGGAGATTTAGATTCATCAACGAATAACACGTACGATTGCCATCCATGTTTATACTTATCTGAATATCTAGGTACTCTAAGCCAATCAATTTTTCCCAACTCTTGATGATAATAATTTGCCCAACCTTCACGCTCTTCAATAAACTGATCTAGCTTCTGCAATTGTATAACACCTAAGGCACCCTGCAAATCCGTCATTCTATAATTATAACCGACCATATCAAATTCTGGCAAAATGTAAGGCTTTGGTCCCTTATGACGTTGTTCTTCTGAAATTGACGCCCCATGGTTGCGAAGCATATTTAATCTTTCTGCCAAAGCATCATCATTAGTGGTCAGCATTCCGCCTTCGCCAGTAGTCACAGACTTACGTGGATGGAAAGAAAAACAACCTATATCTCCTAAACTACCTGCCGGCTGTCCGTTCAAAGCAGCACCAGCAGCGCATGCTCCATCCTCAACAATCTTCAACTGTGGGGCTATTTGTTTAATTACATCTATATCTGCACAAAGTCCAAATAGATGCACAGGAATTATAGCTTTCGTTTTGTCGGTGATTTTAGCTAAAATACTATCAGTATTAATGTTAAATGTAACAGGATCTACGTCAACAAAAATTGGCGTTGCACCACAGTACATAACCGCATTTGCTGTAGAGACCCACGTAAAAGCTGGCACCAATACTTCATCACCTGCCTTAACATCTAAAGCAACCAAAGCTAAATGCAGCGCGGTTGTACAATTAGAAACAGCCAATGCATGCTTTACATTGTGTCTTTTAGCAAAGAGTTCTTCAAACTCTTTTACTTTCGGACCTTGTGTAATCCAGCCAGAAAATATCGGCTCTTTTAATGCTTCCCATTCTTCTTGCCCCATGCTAGGCAGTGATATAGGTATAATTCTTTTTTCCATATTATCCAATTTTTTCTGTTTTCCAAGATGATAGAGGTCTGTAATAACCATGAATGGTAGGCCACGGATAATTTATTTCATTATTGGCAGACTCTCTTACTATTCTAAAAGAAGCGAACGATTCAATAAAATCTATATCTGCACCAGAATAAAAATGTGAAATTGATAGGGCAAATGAATAATCGCCAGGCATCAACAAATCTTCAGAGTTTATAGTTATTTTGTACTTTCCTTTGTCCAATGAATACGGTTTATAATTTTTATCCATCACATCCATTGCTATTTTTTCCCCATACACATTCAATAAATGCACACCAATTAAAACATCTTTTAAATCTATATTTACATCTAATTCAACTTCTACTGTAATTTTATCAGCAAAACTAAATTCCTGCTTAGACAAACCTGAAGCATCCATGGCTCGCAAGCTGGTAAATTTAGCTTCTCCTGTACCATGTAGACTCAAATTAGGAGGAATAATGCCGCTCTTAGAACCAACTTCTCCACTGTCTTTTAAATATTCAGAAATTATATCTGTGGTTTCACCAAAATTTACCAACTGCCCATATTTCAAATACATACTCCTTTTGCAAAGTGCTTTTATGGAAGTCATATTGTGACTTACGAAGACAATAGTTCTGCCAGTTTCGTTACCCAATTGATTCATTTTACCCAAACATTTCTTTTGGAATTCTGCGTCACCCACCGCTAAAACCTCGTCCACAATTAAAATTTCACTCTCTAAATGTGCTGCCACCGCAAAAGCTAAGCGAACATACATCCCAGATGAGTATCTTTTTACTGGGGTATCCAAATAGCGTTCTACTCCTGAAAAATCTACAATTTCATCAAACTTAGAGGCAATTTCTCTTTTACTCATACCAAGAATGGCCCCATTTAAAAAAATATTTTCTCTTCCAGAGAGTTCTGGATGAAAACCAGTACCTACTTCCAACAGACTAGCGATTCGTCCTTTTATTTTAACACTTCCTGTAGTTGGTGAAGTAATTTGAGATAGTACTTTTAACAGAGTACTTTTACCAGCACCATTTCTACCAATGATTCCTACCGTATCTCCTTGATTCAATTCAAAATTGATATCCTTAAGAGACCAAACAACATTGCTAGTTCCTGCTTTTGTTCTATCATTGGTCTCTCCAACCATTAAAAATGGGTCTTCCTTACCTCTTTTTAAAGCCCACCAGCGTTTTAAATCATTACTTATAGTACCAGTATTGAACTGACCCAATTGGTAGGCCTTAGAAAGATTTTCTACTTTAATTACTTTCTTCATTATACCGTATCTACAAAGTCTTTTTCGACTTTATTAAAAATCAAAACTCCCGCAACCAATATAATTGCAGAGATCAACATCAAATATATGAAACTATAAATATCAAATTCACCAGCACCAAATAAGCCTTTTCGAATCCCTTCAATAACAGGAGTCATGGGATTGAGAAATATTGCTGTTTTCAAATTACCACTCAATGTGGACAAAGGATACACCACTGGGGTTGCATACATAAAAAGTGGCAAGGCGAAACTCACCAATAAGCCAAGATCCCTATACTTGGTTGTCATAGAAGACACCAACATACCAAACCCCAAACCTAAAACAGCCATAAAAATCAACAATATCGGGAATAAGAGTAGATATATTGTTGGCGAAAAATTGTACTCCTGGAACAGTACATAGTACAAAATCATACAGGCCAGTAAAACCAACTGTATAGAAAATTTCACTAAGCTAGAAATGATAATACTCAAAGGCATAATCAACCTTGGAAAATATACCTTTCCAAAAATTGAAGCATTTTCCCTGAATACATTTGACGTCTTTATTAAGCAATCTGAAAAATAAGACCAAGCAATAATACCTGACAAGTAAAATATAGGTTGAGGGATCCCATCGGTTGGAATCCCTGCCAAATTACTAAATATAAAAACGTAGATAAAAGTTGTAAAAATGGGTTGTATAAAGAACCAAATAGGGCCTAAAGCCGTCTGTTTGTAAAAAGAAACAAAATCCCTCCTTACAAACAAAAATAGCAAGTCTCTATACTTCCACACTTGCTTCAATTTTAGGTCGAATAAGCCCCTAGACGGATGAATTTCTACATCCCACTGATCAAATTCTTTTTCCTTTTCTTGACTCATCAATTTAAATATTCCTTTAAAATGTAATCAGCTATAGCCAAAGAAGCTGTTGCTCCTGGAGATGGCGCATTTAAAACATGTACTTGCCTACCGTCTTTAATTACATTAAAATCCATCAACAACTTTCCTGACTTGTCCATAGCCTGAGCTCTTACCCCAGCAGAACCTTTCACAAAATCGTTCTCTCCAATATCAGGCACCAATTTTCTCGCTTTTTTTAAGAAAGCGCTCGTACTCAGCGAGCTATAAAACTCACCCATACTAAAACTAAAATTCTTTCTAAGGAAATTTAGAAATCCTATATACGTAGCCGACTCTAAAGTATCTTTTATAGATATATCTCTGTTGGTATAACCTTCTCTTTTCAAGGCAAATACAGCATTGGGCCCAACTTCTCTAGCGCCCGTCATCATCCTTGTAAAATGCACACCCAAGAAAGGGTACTCTGGATCTGGAACGGGGTAAATAAGGTGGTTTACCAATTTTTCTGCTTCGGGTTTTAGCATTAAGTATTCCCCTCTAAAAGGTACAATTCTTAACGGTCTTGGTTGTTTAGTGAATTTTTCAAATACTCGATCCGAATGTAATCCAGCGCAACTAACCAATTTATCTACTAGCCATTCGCCTTTACCGTCTGTTAAAATCAGTTGATCTTTAGTTTCTTTAACTTCGTTAATTTCGGTATTTAGTATAATTTCACCTCCATTAGCCAGAATCATTGAGGCCAATTGGTTCATCACTGCTTTATAATCTACAATTCCTTCTTCGGGCACCAATAATGCTTCTTTTGCAACAACAAAGGGCTCTCTTTCTTTTAGTTCTTGTTGCGATAAATATTTTAAACCCGATAATCCATTTGCTGTGCCTCGTTTATGTAGATTATCTAAAAATTTAGTTTCTCGATCATTTGAAGCCACCACAATTTTGCCGCAAATTTCATGTGGAATTTTGTGCGTTTCACAAAAAGCAGTCATTTGTCTAATACCTTCAACTGCCAATTTAGCTTTTAATGAACCTGGTTCGTAGTATAAACCACAATGTAGTACACCACTATTTCTTCCCGACTGGTGCATACCTATTTGAGCTTCTTTTTCGAAAAGCATCACTTTTGCACCTGGAAATTTACCTTGCAATTTATGTGCAATGGCTAGTCCAACAATTCCACCCCCAATAACACCTATTTTTTGAACCATGTTTATTCTTCTACTACTGGATTTTCATTTCTCCATTCTATAAGTTTGGTTAAACCTTCAACCAACGAATATTTATAAGTGAAACCTAATTCATTCTCAGCTTTTTCCTTACTTCCAATCCTATTTTGCACTAAAGCCCTTGCATCGTCTGCAGAATAAGGTTTATAATTCACTTTAAGATCCGATTTTTTCAAATCTAAAATGGTATCGCAAAGTTCTTTTATAGAAGTTTGAATTTCTGTTCCAACATTGTAAAAACCATGTTCTGTATCCGATTTCATAGCCTGAATATTGCATCTAGCTACATCTTCTACATAAATAAAATCGTATGCCTGACTACCATCTCCATTAATGGTTGGTGCTTCGTTTGCATCAATTTTATTTAACATAATAGGAATTACGCCTGTATAGGCTGCAGTTTGATCTTGATGAGGACCATATACATTCATATATCTTAGACCAATAACTTTTAATCCATAACGATCATTGAAAGCAGTGGCCATCGCTTCTCCGGCAATTTTACTAGCTCCATAGAAATTTTTATTGTTAAATGGATGAGATTCTGTCATAGGTAATTCTACCGCATCTCCATACACAGAAGCAGATGAAGACCAAACCAATTTTTTGATGTTGTTTTTTACACAAGCCTCCAAAACATTGAAGGTACCGGCAATATTTACATCAAAAGCAGTACGTGGGTAATCTTTACAATGTAATAACCACATGGCAGCTAAACAGAACACATAATCTACGCCTTCCATTGCTTTATTCAGAATATCTACTTCTCTTATATCGCCCCCTATTGGGAATAATTTACAACGTGGATCTTTTAAAGATTCTTTTAAATAAGACTTTTTACCTCTTGCGAAGTTATCATATACAACAACTTCTGCTACTTCTTCTTTTAATAATTCGGAAACAACAAAACTTCCAATAAAGCCTGCACCACCAATTACTAATACTCTACTATCTTTTAATTCCATTTAATTAATTCTTTAAAGCGTAAATTCTTTCTATAATATCTACCACTTTTAACCCTTCTAAAGCATTAGTGGTAATGGCAGCTCTGTTTTTTAATACATCAACCACATTTTCTATTACATAATGATGGTTGGCTGCTGATCCTTTATAAGCCCCATAATCATTACCCGGATTAGTTGGTGCCAATTCTGGCATTTCGTAATCTTTAACATGGCAATATTCTACCTCATTCATGTATTGACCGCCAATTTTAACGGATCCGTTTTCGGCAATAATGGTCATACTGCTTTCTAAGTTTTGGTTCCAAACCGAAGTAGAATAATTTAAAGAACCCATACCACCATTAACAAAATCGAAACTTACAAAACCAGAATCTTCAAAATCTGTTAAGGTTGCGTGGTTAAAATCGTTAAATTTTGCTTGGATATTTTGAATATCACCAAATAACCAATACATAATATCGATAAAGTGAGAGAATTGGGTAAATAAAGTACCTCCATCTAAATCTTTCTTGCCATGCCAGCTTTCTGGTTTATAATATCTATCGTCGCGGTTCCAATAGCAGTTTAATTGAACCATGTAGATTTGACCCAATTTTCCTGAATCAATTAAATCCTTAATCCAAACAGAAGGTGGAGAATATCTATTTTGCATTACAGCAAATACATGTTTATGTACATGTAATGCTTTAAAGATAACTTTTTCTGCATCTAGTTTCGATAAGCCCATAGGCTTTTCTACAACTATATGTTTTTTAGCTTCCAAACATTTCATCGCTTGCTCTGCATGATAACCATTTGGTGAAGCAATATTTATAACATCTACTTCAATACCCGACTGAAAAAAATCTTCTAAATTATTAAAGAAAGGAACATTATAGTGGTTAATGTTTAATGAATCTGCAGGTTTAACATCTATTAATGCTACCAATTCTGATTCTTGATTTCTAGAAATCATCTCAGCATGGCGTTTACCGATATGTCCACACCCTATTACTGCGAATTTTATTTTATGGTTCGAATTGTCCATTTTATTTTTTTGTAACTGTATTGTCTATTAACTGATATACCTCTTTACTTTCTTTACAAGTTGCGAAACCCTTTTCATCAAATTCTAATCTATGACCATACTCACTCATCCATCCAATTTGCTTTGCCGGATTACCCACAACTAAAGCGTATGCAGGTACTGTTTTAGTAACTACCGCACCAGCCCCAATAAAGGCGAAAGGACCGATATCGTGTCCGCATACGATGGTTGCATTAGCACCTATAGATGCTCCTTTTCCAACATGAGTTTTAGCGTATTGACCTCTTCTATTCACAGCACTCCTAGGGTTGGTAACATTGGTAAATACCATTGAAGGGCCTAAAAACACATCGTCATCGCAGGTTACCCCTTCGTAGATAGAAACATTATTTTGGATTTTAACATTTTTACCCAGTATAACTCCAGGAGAAATAACTACATTCTGACCTAAATTACAGCCATCACCTATTGTACAATTTGGCATAATATGCGTAAAATGCCAAATCTTTACGCCACTTCCTATTTTACAGCCTTCGTCAACAACTGCAGTTTCGTGAATAAATACGTTTTCCATAATTAATTTTTAAATGCTTTTACCGCCTCTATGATATAATTAAGTTGATCTTCTCCCATTTCTGTATGAATAGGTAGCGATAAAACTCTTGTGCATAAATCCTCTGAAATTGGGAAATCACCTTCTTTAAATTCAGGAGTTCTAAAAGCTTCTTGTAAATGAAGCGCAATAGGATAATAAACCATACTTGGTACGCCCTTTTCTTGTAAAAAAGCTTTTAATAAATCTCTATCCGCGCTTTCGCTAAGCTTTAAAGTATATTGATGAAAAACATGTGTAGAGTTTTTAGATCTCACAGGTGTAAGTATCCAATTTAAATCTTTGAATGCTTCGTCGTATGTATTGGCTACTTTATTTCTAGCAGCTGCATATTCATCTAATTTTTTTAATTTAACATCTAAAATAGCCGCTTGAATGGTATCTAATCTAGAGTTACATCCAATTACTTTATGATGGTATTTTTTCTCTTGACCATGATTAGCAATCATTTTAATTTGCTTTGCTAATTCTTTATTATGTGTATAAAGTGCTCCACCATCACCATAACAACCTAAGTTTTTAGATGGGAAAAATGAAGTACACCCAATATCGCCCATGGTGCCCGCTTTCTTTACTGTACCATCAAAAAATGTATAATTGGCACCAATTGCCTGAGCTGTATCTTCTATTACAAATAAGTTATGCTTTTTTGCAACGGCTAAAATACTTTCCATATCGGCGCACTGACCATATAAATGAACAGGAACAACGGCTTTGGTTCTAGGCGTTATAGCTTTTTCTATAAGTTCGGCGGTAATGTTAAATGTATTTGGATCTACCTCTGTTAAAACAGGTTTTAAATTAAGCAATGCAATAACTTCTGCCGTAGCCACATAAGTAAAACAAGGCACAATTACTTCATCGCCAGGCTGTAAGCCTAAAGCCATTAAGGCTATTTGCAAAGCATCTGTTCCATTTGCACATGGTATTACTTCTGCCCCATCTAGGTAGGTCGATAAATTTTGAGAAAAACTAGACACCGCTGGTCCGTTAATAAAGGTAGTAGTATCTATAACTTCTTGAATGGCCTTATCTACCGCTTCTTTTATATTTAAGTATTGACTTTTTAAGTCAACCATTTCTATTTTATTCATCTATCTCTATTATAATCTACCGTCAATAATGCTTCTATCTAAATAAGATTTTGTATCGAACAAAATAGCATTATGACCATTTCTCAATTTTTTGAAATCTACACTTAAAAACTCTTTATGACTTACCGCTAAAATTACAGCATCATAAGAACTTTCATAAATATCATTGATTAATTTAATGTTATATTCTTCGTGAACTTCGTTATGATTAGCGTGTGGATCGTAAACATCCACACAAACGCCAAACTGATTTAGTTCATTGTAAATATCTATAACTCTAGAATTTCTGATATCTGGACAATCTTCTTTAAAAGTCATTCCTAAAATTAAGGCTTTAGCACCTTGAATTTTATGGCCTTTATGGATCATCAATTTAATAACCTTATTGGCTACAAACATCCCCATATTATCGTTCACCATTCTTCCTGATAAAATAACCTGTGGATGGTAACCTAAAGATTTAGCTTTATGCGCTAAATAATAAGGATCTACGCCGATGCAATGTCCGCCTACTAAACCCGGACTATATTTTAAGAAATTCCATTTTGTCCCCGCTGCTTCAATCACATCAGTTGTATCGATACCTATTCTGTCGAAAATTAAAGCCAACTCATTCACAAAAGAAATATTAACATCGCGTTGAGCATTTTCAATCGCTTTAGATGCTTCGGCTACCTTCATATTGGGTGCTTTATGCGTGCCCGCTGTTATAATGCTTTTATATAAACCATCAACCACATCTGCAATTTCTGGTGTAGAGCCTGATGTTACTTTTTTAATTTTTGTTAAGGTATTTACCTTATCGCCCGGATTAATTCTTTCTGGAGAATAACCACAAAAGAAATCTTCATTAAATTTAAGCCCTGAATATTTCTCCAAAACCGGAACACAATCTTCTTCTGTACAACCCGGGTAAACCGTTGATTCGTAAATGACAATATCTCCCTTTTTTAAAACCTTCCCTAACATCTCAGATGCTTTAATTAAGGGTGTTAAATCTGGTGCTTTAAACTGATCAATAGGCGTAGGAACAGTTACAATAAATACATTATAATCTCTTAACGCCTCAACGTCGCAAGAAAATAACATACCATTTTTCACAGCTTCTGCCATCCCATCTAAATCAGCTTCTAGGGTTCTATCTTCCCCTCTTTTTAATTCATCAACCCTCGCTTGATGAATATCGAAACCCAGAACCGGGTATTTTTTTCCAAACTCAATGGCTAACGGCAAGCCCACATATCCTAAACCAATTACAGCAATTTTATGCTTTGTCATCTTTCATTATTTTTTTATATAATAAACTAATTATTAGTCCTACGACAGAAAATATCGCGCCAAATATACCATAAAGCAAAATAGTTTTTAACTTATTTGGTTCTTCTTTATTTAACGGTAAATAGGGCTTTTCTAAGATTTGTATTAAAGGCTTTTCCTTTCTTAATTCAAGTTTTGTGTTTTCTAAGGTTGCCATTACAGTGGCATATAATGAAGTATTGGTTTGAACGTCTATTGCCTGACGTTGACCAGGTACCCTCAATATTTGTTTTGCAGGATTAGCATCAATAACTGCGTCGTTTTGTGCTGCAACCTGACTCATAGACCTTGTTAATATAGATCTTAAACTATCGGCCTGCTTTTCTAATATTTTTAGATTATCGACGGTTTTCTTGGTTTTGGTAGCGATATAATAGTCGTTAACCGTCTCTATCAATTTTTCGCCTAAGGCTAAGGAGTAATCTTCATCGGTAGATTTTATCTCTACCACCATAATATCTCCAGGAGTTATAGTAATATAATTAGTGGCTAAATCACTAATTACTCCCTTTATTACAGCACCTTGTTCTTCTTTAGTATGTTGAGACCAAGACTTTTCAATTTTATTTAGTTCTAAATACTTATCTAAAAGCGTAACTTCTTTCCCGTTTATTATAACCTTAGAAAAAAGTGTTTTCTCTAACATTAATCTAGACTTATATAAGGTCAGCAAGGTATTTCCTTGAAATAGTCCTCCACCACCACTATTCGCTCCACCTAATAATGCCGCCAATCCGCTTGGTACTGGAGGAGGGGCTCCTTCTTCTAAAAGAAAGGTAGTTACTGCCGTATAATAAGTTTTATCTTTCCTGCTTTTATAATAACCATACCCTGCACCTAAAATGGCTACACCTATAATGATATACCATTTTGAAAGAATTTTTAAGAATAATTTTTGAACGGTTATAATAATCTCCCTTAAAGAAACTACATCCTCATTATTATTAATCGGGTTTGCCTGCATAACTTATTTAGAAACTTGATTAAAGAGTAAAATTAAAGTTAATAAGCTACTGGTTATACCCACAATTTCTGTTATTGAAATTGGTTTACGAGGATTACCTTTAGGGATAATAATTTCAGCACCTGGTTTAATATTTGGATAGCTTCTAAATAGCAAATAAGATTTAGTACTTTTTACAGATCCATTGGCATATTTTACATAACCTCGTTTCAATTTTGAATAATCTGTAATACCTCCTGCTCCATTCACATAAGACTTAAATCCTTTATGGGGCTCAAACAAAACGGTAACTGGGGATAATACCTCACCAGAAATCTTTACAGTTTGCAATTGTTTAGGAATTTCCAAAATATCTCCTTCTTCCAAAAATAGATCATTTGCAGATCCTGGATTGGCCATTATTTTCGACAAATTGATGCCCACATATTCATTCGATTTTATTTCATTATCGTTAGTATTGGTCAATACATCAAATGGATTTTTTTGTTTTTCATTGTTTATTAAATTACCTCTCCTTGGCCCAGGTCTTTTAAGCGAAGCACCTTCAACATAAGCCAAAGCAGTAAATCCACCTGCACGCTTCAACAAATCCGTAATTCGTTCGTTTTTATGCTCTAAAGTAAATATTCCAGGATATAATACCTCTCCTTTAATTTCAATTTGCTTTTGAGTAGAAAAACTTGTTGATGGTCTAACAGCAACAATATCGAAAGGCTGAAGTACAATTGAATTAGCGGAATTTTTCAAAGATGGATCTACATCAACAGTAAATACTTCTGAGATAATTGCCTCCTTTGAAAGCACATCACTGTTTTTTACCCTTCTAGAGATTTCTACTCTATTGGAAGTAGCAGAAGATTTAAATCCACCAGCCATTAAAATAGCATCTTCAACTGTCATGCCCTCACCAAACTTAAATTGACCTGGGGCTTGAACTTCTCCATCTACTTTGATGGTATAATTCTCTCTTAAATCAAAAATAGATCTAATTGTGACAATATCTTCACGCATTAAAGGTATATCAGCTGCTTTTCCTGATAAAATAGCATTCAAATCGAAAGCAATACTTTGAAATTCCTGATTACTTTGAAGTCTTAAAATATAGCCTCTTTCTCTAAAAGCATCTTCCTTTAATCCTTGCGCATTGGCTATCAATTTAGAAAGTGTTAATCCTGGTACTAGTTCATATTCATCAGGTCGGAAAACTGCTCCTTCTATCTTCACTCTGTTTTCAAATCTATCTAAGATTTCATCTACAAAGACTTTATCACCACTGCTTACAATATAATTATTGTATTTATCACTCGAAACGTCTACGATTTTCCTTTCAACATCGGTGTTTTTTAAAACTTTAACGCGCGCTTTATAAGCCAACTCCGTAAAATCACCAGCAAAATAAAATAACTTATTTAAGTTTTCTCCTGGTAATAATTCATAAATTCCTGGGCGTTTAACTTCTCCCGAAACCTCAACTCTGTTTAAATAATAAGGAACATGTATTATATCCTGATCTTCTAAACGTACATTTTTAGTAGATACTCCAGTAATCAAAAAATCGTAAAGATCCACTTCAGCAACAACGCGCCCCCCTCTAACTACTTGTACATTTCTAAAAGATCCATTTTCTGTAGGTCCTTTAGCCTCTATTATGGCATTAAATACAGATGCAACAGAAGGTATAAGATAAGAACCTGGTTCTTCAACTTCACCAGTGATCATAATTTTAATGGAACGCATAGAACCTACCGTAACATTTAGCTTTGTGCCTCCAGAAGAAAGATCTGGATAGATACTAGAAAGTTTTTGCTTTAATCTTGCCGTAGCAGCTTCTAAAGTTAATCCTGTTAGATTTACTAACCCTGCATACTTGACATTGATATTTCCATCTTTGTCTATCTTTTGCGTAGTATTCGAAATAGAATTACCGTAAACATCGATAATCAATTCATCACCAGGACCTAAAATATAACTTTTGGGTGCAGGCATCAAAGAACTTGTTTCGAATTTCTTTTCTAGATTATTTTTTGATTTAAAAAAATCTAAACCAAAAATCTTAGATTTTAATCCTTTTAATAAGTTTTCTGTTAATCTAACACTATCTAATGGGAAGGCCACAGAATCAGTAACTGAAATTCTCCTCTCATCATAATCTAATGTTTTTTTGTCTTCTTTTCTTATTTTTTCTATACGCTCAATTAACAACTTCACTTCTGAAGCTGTCATGCCTCTTGATAAAGCTACTTCTTCAATTCGTTTATTTGAGAGTTTTGCTCCGTCAACTTCCTTGATGAAATTTCTTATGGTAGCATCAGACAATTCTGCAACTTTAACTTTACTAAGGTCAGTAATTTGCTTTACTTCTTGAGCCGCAAGATTGGTTGCAAAAAAGCTGAAAATTAAGCTTAATACAAGAAATATCTTTCTTTTATACATAGAAAAAATAATTTATTTATTCAAAATAATTGAGTGTATTAAAACCACCTTGTTTTAAATACTCGTCTTTCTTCATTAGATTTAAGTCAGACATCACCATATCATTAACTAATGCATCTAAATCGTATTTAGGCTTCCAGCCTAATTTTTGTCTTGCTTTAGTTGAATCCCCTAAAAGTAAATCAACTTCAGTTGGTCTAAAATACTTAGGATCAACTTTTACTATGGTTTCACCTAATTTTAAAGCATCTAAATTTAAATTTAATTCAGCAGCTTTATCTCTATTGATGTCTATTATTACACCTTTTTCATTTATATCTTTGCCAGAAAACTCAACTGTAATGCCTAATTCTTCAAAAGACATTTTCACGAATTCTCTAACGGGAGTAGTTATACCAGTTGAAATTACAAAATCTTCAGGTTTTTCCTGTTGTAATATTAACCACATAGCTTCTACATAATCCTTTGCATGTCCCCAATCTCTTTGGGCAGATAAATTTCCTAGATATAAACATTTCTGTAAACCTAAGGCAATTTTAGCAGCCGCTCTGGTAATTTTTCTGGTCACAAAAGTTTCGCCTCTTAACGGACTTTCGTGGTTAAATAAAATTCCATTACATGCATACATACCATAGGCTTCTCTATAGTTTACGGTAATCCAATAAGCATACATTTTTGCAACCGCGTATGGCGATCTTGGATAGAATGGAGTAGTTTCTGATTGTGGTACAGCTTGAACCAAACCGTACAATTCTGAAGTAGATGCCTGGTAAATTTTAGTTTTATTGTTTAAACCTAAAATTCTAATGGCTTCTAATAATCTTAGAGTCCCTACACCGTCGGCATTTGCGGTATATTCTGGCATTTCAAAACTTACCTGAACATGGCTCATTGCCGCCAAATTATAAATTTCGTCGGGCTGGGTTTCTTGTATTATTCTAATTAAATTAGTTGAATCTGTAAGATCTCCATAATGTAATTTAAACCTAACATCTCTCTCATGCTGATCTTTGTATAAATGATCTATTCTATCTGTATTAAAAAGAGAAGAACGTCGCTTAATTCCATGCACAAAATAACCTTTGTTTAGTAAAAATTCTGCAAGGTAAGCGCCATCTTGACCAGTAATACCTGTAATTAGGGCAACTTTCATTATGCTAATATAGTTTGTTTGGTTTTAAAGAGTGCAAATATAGCACTAATCTGTGAATAGATTGACCTAAAAAAGATTATAAATCAACATTTCTATCGTTTTTGTAAATTATATTGCTTGCTGAAACATTTAGATTAATGTTTATTAGTAAAATTTAAGTCAGCCTAAAGTGCCGCAAAATTAATTAACATAGTTTAACATAGTTATAATTTGATGTTAATTGATTATTAAAACTTAGTTTAAATATGGGTTTTATCAGAAGATTGATTAGTCGCAATCAGCGTATAGGAAATCCCCTGAGCCGTCATCCTGGAGCGGAATGTAATGCAGCGATAGGATCTCGTTGATTAATTTATTTTAACCTGAAGCGCAATGAAATGGAGCGAAGGACAGCCAGTCTAGTGTAATCCTTAAACAGAATAAAGAACCTCACAAAAGCAATATTTTCATTACCATTACTTTACTTACTTTTTCCTACTTTTGGCTATATTTATATTATGTCGAAGAAAATTTTAATTACCGGTGGTGCAGGTTTTATTGGTTCTCATGTGGTTAGAAGGTTTGTAAATCAATACCCCGATTATCAAATCTATAATTTGGATAAACTCACTTATGCGGGAAATTTGGCAAATCTAAAAGACATAGATTCCCTTCCAAATTACAATTTTATTAAAGCTGATATAGTCTACGCGGTAGATATTTTAAACCTATTCAAAACCCATAATTTCGACGCAGTAATTCATTTAGCTGCAGAAAGCCATGTAGATCGTTCAATTACCAACCCATTAGAGTTTGTTATGACAAATGTAATAGGAACGGTGAATTTATTAAATGCTGCCAGAGAAGTTTGGAAAGATGATTATGCAAGTAAACGATTTTATCACATCAGTACAGATGAAGTTTATGGTGCATTAGGTGAGACTGGCATGTTTACAGAAACTACTGCTTATGATCCACATAGCCCATATTCAGCATCAAAAGCAAGTTCAGATCATTTTGTACGCACTTACCATGATACCTATGGCATGGATTGCGTAATTTCTAACTGTTCTAATAATTACGGTTCTCATCACTTCCCAGAAAAATTAATTCCATTAGCTATAAATAATATTAAAGAAAATAAACCTGTTCCAGTTTATGGAACCGGCGAAAATGTGCGCGATTGGCTTTGGGTTGAAGATCATGCCCGTGCCATAGATGTTATTTTCCATAAAGCAAAATCCGGAGAAACTTATAATATCGGCGGACATAACGAATGGAAGAATATTGATCTTATCCATCTTTTATGTTCAATAATGGATAAAAAATTGGGTAGAGCAAATGGAGAGTCAGCGAAATTAATAACTTTTGTAAAAGATAGAGCTGGGCACGATTTACGTTATGCAATAGACTCAACAAAATTGCAAAATGAACTAAATTGGATTCCAAGTTTGCAATTTGAAGAAGGATTAGAGAAAACAGTTGATTGGTATTTAAATAACCAAGAATGGCTAGATGGAGTAACCTCTGGAGATTATAAAAATTATTATCAGGAACAATATAATAATAGATAATGCAAGTTGTAGAAACCGAACTAAAAGGTTGTTATATAATAAATCCAACTATAGTAGAAGACGAAAGAGGTTATTTTTTCGAAAGTTTTAATCAGAAAAAGTTTGAACAGCTTACAGGTGAATCGGGCATTTTTGTTCAAGATAATCAATCTAATTCGTCGTACGGGGTGGTTAGAGGTTTGCATGCTCAAAGGGGCGAGTTTGCTCAGGCAAAATTGGTAAGGGTTCTATCTGGCAAAGTTTTAGATATAGCAGTAGATGTTAGACCCAATTCTCCTACTTTTGGAAAATATGTAGCGATAGAATTAAGCTCTGAAAACAAGAAACAATTGTATGTCCCACGTGGTTTTTTACATGGTTTTTCTGTTTTAAGTGAGTCTGTAGATTTTTTTTATAAATGTGACAATTTTTATAATAAAGAATCAGAATATGGCGTAATTTATAACGATAAGGATTTAAATATCGACTGGAAAGTACCCACATCATCAATGCTATTGTCGGCAAAAGATGTTGTTTTAGGCTCTTTAAAGGATTTAAAATTATGATAAAAGTTTTAATTGTTGGTGCTGACGGACAAATGGGGCAATGTTTTAAAACTTTGGCTTCTAATATCACCGATCTGGAGTTTTTGTTTACAGGTAAGCAAGCATTAGACATCCTAAACATAAATCAGTTAAACACAATTTTTAATCTCGAAAATCCAAATTTTGTAGTCAATTGTGCGGCTTATACCGCTGTTGATTTGGCTGAAGACAATGAAGAGATTGCTCAACATATTAATGAAATTGGCGCACAAAATCTAGCATTAGCATGTAAACAATATAATGCCACTCTAATACATTTATCAACAGATTTCGTTTTTGAAGGAAATGTTGTGAAATTATTGAATGAAACAGATTTTGTTAAACCCAAAAGTGTGTATGGGTCGACCAAATTAGCTGGCGAAAGGGCTATTCAATCGGCATTAGATAAACATATAATTATTAGAACAAGTTGGCTGTATTCTGAGTATGGCAATAATTTTTTAAAAACCATGCTTTATCTTTCTAAGACTAAATCAGAATTAAATATAATTGCCGACCAAATTGGCACCCCAACTTATGCTATGGATTTGGCAAATGCCATATTATGCATTATTAGATCAGAAAAACAAACATTAGGAATTTTTCATTACAGTAATGAAGGGGTTACATCTTGGTACGACTTTGCAGTCGCTATTTTTAAACTTGCTAAAATTAAAATACAAGTAAATCCCATTCCAAATACAGCTTATCCAACTAAAGCATCTAGACCTAGTTTTTCAGTCATGGATAAATCAAAGATAAAACAGACTTATGATTTAGAAATTCCACACTGGTTAGAAAGTCTGGAGTTATGTATGGAAAGATTATCAGCTGAAGGAAAAATTGTTTGATACTAAGCTATTGAGGAGTTAAAAACTAAAAATATTAAGTAAGAAATATATTATGAAGGGAATAATTTTAGCTGGAGGTTCTGGCACACGTTTACACCCATTAACCTTGGCTTGTAGTAAACAAATGATGCCTATTTACGATAAGCCAATGATCTATTATCCGCTTTCTACCCTTATGTTAGCGGGAATAAGAGAAATTTTAATTATTTCTACCCCTCACGATCTTCCTCAATTTAAAAAATTATTGGGTGATGGTAAAAATCTAGGATGTACTTTCGAATATGCAGTTCAAGAGGTTCCCAATGGATTAGCTCAGGCATTTGTAATTGGTGAAGAATTTATTGGTGATGACGCTGTAGCGCTTGTTTTGGGAGATAATATATTTTACGGAAATGGTATGGCGAAAGCTTTACAAAGTTTAGAAAATATTGAAGGAGGTGTAGTTTTTGCTTATCAAGTTTCTGACCCAGAAAGATATGGAGTGGTTGAGTTTGATAAAGAAAACAAAGTGATTTCTATAGAAGAGAAACCTGCTCATCCAAAGTCTAATTATGCTGTTCCTGGCTTGTACTTTTATGACAATGAAGTAGTAGAAATAGCTAAAAATATACAACCATCGGCCAGAGGTGAGTATGAAATTACTGATGTTAATAAGGAGTACTTAAAACGTGGAAAGCTTAAGGTTTCTGTTTTAAGTAGAGGAACAGCTTGGTTAGATACAGGTACTTTTGCATCTCTAATGCAAGCCGGACAATTTGTACAGGTTATTGAAGAACGCCAAGGTTTAAAGATTGGTGCAATTGAAGAAGTTGCGTATAGAATGGGATATATTAATGCCGACCAATTAAGAGCTGTTGCAGCACCACTAATGAAAAGTGGTTATGGCGAATATTTATTAAGACAGATTTAAGGGGGTGGTCGATTACCAAATATATCGCTCTGAAACATATTCTTCAAGATTCGTCCTCCTGGAGCGGAATGTAATGGAGTAGCCTCCCGACCCGTCCTCCTGAAGCGAAATTACCCCCAATCCGTCATCCTGGAGTGGAATGCAATGGAGCGATAGGATCTCATAGATAAGTTCATCAGATCCTATCGGCCAACTTTCGCTGCGCTCTAGGTTGAGCCTCCAGGATGACTAATCTGGGGTAATCCTGGAGCGGTACACCTCTACTCGTCATCCTGGAGCGAAATGCAATGCAGCGATAGGATCTCATAGATAAGTTCATCAGATCCTATCGGCCAACCTTCGCTACGCTCTAGTTTGAGCCTCCAGGATGACTAGTTTGGGGTAATCCTGGAGCGGTACACCTCTACTCGTCATCCTGGAGCGGAATGTAATGGAGCGATAGGATCTCATAGATTAGTTCATTAGATCCTATCGGCCAACATTCGCTGCGCTCCAGTTTGAGCCTCCAGGATGACTAGTCTGGGTTAGTCCTGTAGCGGTACACCCCTGAACCGTCATCCTGGAGCGGAATGTAATGGAGCGATAGGATCTCATAGATTAGTTCATTAGATCCTATCGGCCAACATTCGCTGCGCTCCAGTTTGAGCCTCCAGGATGACTAATCTGGGGTAATCCTTGAGCAGTACACCTCTACTCGTCATCCTGGAGCGAAATGCAATGCAGCGATAGGATCTCATAGATTTCTTCATCAGATCAATTAATTTTATCCTGATACGCAATGAAATGCAGTGAAGGACGGTTACATTTCGCTGCGCTCCAGTTTAACCTCCTGGATGACAAGTCTGGGTTAATCCTAAAATGCAATGCAGTGAAGGACGACCTATCTAGAATGAACCCCTTAATTTTATTTAGAAGCAACCGACTCCTCTAAACTCTTATACCACGCTTCACCATATTTTCTAATTAATGGCTCCTTCAAAAATTTATAAACCGGAACTTTTAATTCCCTACCGAAAGTACAAGCATCTTTACAAATATGCCAGCGGTCGTAGTTTAACAAATCAAATTCTGGGTAGGCAGTAATTCTTATAGGGTAAAGATGACAAGAGATCGGTTTTTTCCAATCAACCAACCCTTGTTCATGTGCCTTTTCGATGGCACATTTAGTTATCCCATTTTCAAATAAAACATAAGCACATTCTTTATGTCCATCCACACAAGGGGTAGTTAAATCTCCATCAACATCTATTACAGAAGTTCCGAATTCTTCAATTGCTGCGATTCCCTTTTCGTTTAACAAATGTTTAATCTTAGGGTATATCTCCTCTAAAATTGTAGCTTCTTGACGCTCTAAAGGCGCTCCAGCATCTCCTGCCACACAACATTCGCCCTTACATTTATCTAAATTGCAAACAAATTGCTCATTAAGTACATCTTCATGCACCAATATATTTTCTACTTCTACCATTTTTATGTTTTTGCCAAGGGATACTTTAATCCCGAAGCAGATTTTAATTCTAATGTTGCCGACCCAACCACTATCTCAACCTGAGCCTTTACAGGTACTCGATTCCCATCATCCGTTATCCATAAGTAAAGTCTACTATCTTTACGAAAAACTCTACCGGGGTTTATAGATGGACTAAATTTTAAACACCTAATATTTCCTAGTTTGCTTTTCACAACTTCTTTACCCATGTATTCTATTTCTAAATTAGTAATTTCATCACCCAAGAAATAGTTCAATTTAAATTTATCGCCAACTTTAATATTGCTTAAATCTAAACTCCTGGCAAAATAATAAGAAGAAAATAAATCAAACGTTTGCCTTGTTGGGGTGGTAAATGTTCCTCGATTAGAAACTACCTTCTTTTGATCTTGAGAAAATCTTGCTTTATCTTGTCGACGGTAACTACCCTCTCTAACATTTTCTTGATAAAAATAAGGCAATAATGTAGTTTGATCGATATAGGAATCGTATTGATCTCTGATTTTATAAAACACATCAAAAGATCCCGAAGTCTTTACATTTACAGATAAGTTAAAAACCGGCTTATTGTCGAACCTCAAATCAGAAGGAAGCACTTTTACGACAGCTTCAGCTGCAGTAATAAAGCCGTATTTAAGTCTGTATTCAAATACCTCTCCTACTTGAAAAACAGATTCTTTTTTTATGTTATACTCTTGTGCGTTTACTTTAACATAGACCAGTAAAAGTCCCAGAAATAGTGTTATTTGTTTCATAGGTGATAATAAACAAAAAGCAAACCAAATTTAAACTTTACGTTTAAAAATTGGAACGGTAGAGCATGGCTCACCATACATTATGCTTTTTACAACTGGGGTAAGTAAATTAGTGATAAAAACATAAGCGGAAATTGGAACATTAAAGTCGGCACATCCCTTTACAACTACACGAGCATCTCTAAACGACTCGATATTAATTGCAGATAAGGATTTAGACCACAATACCGCTTCTAATGTGTTTAAATCGCCGAACACAATCTCATTGGCAAATGGAGACATTCTATTGGCTAAAAGCATGTATGCCCACGTTGGCACAATTGCATCTTCACTACAATAAATAGCTATATTTTTATCCTGATATTGGGCCCAATCATGATCTTTAACGAACGCTCTAAAATCCTTTTCACGCAAGATTAGTCCTTGAAACAAATTGTCTTTAATATCGTACAATATTCTATCACCTTTATGGTAATATTCCTCTAAATCTAATGTTATTAAGCCACTCTCAGCTACTCTATTAACGAAATTTTCTTGAATATCCATACTTGTTAAATTAAAAAGCCATCTAAACTTAACGCTTAGATGGCTACAAAAGTAATTATTTACTTTTAATAGAATTTCACACGATTGTCTTTAATCTCTGCTTTATCTTGTAATGCTTGGTAAGCGCCACCCAATGTACGTTGAGAAACACCTACTAACATTTCTTGCTTTTGTTTAAATGTATTAGCCAATGGAGATGCGGCATTAAAGCCTTTAACGCGGAACACATAAACACCGTTTTCACCTTCAATAGGTTGAGAAACTTTATTTACTTGTGAACCAAATATTGCACCTACCACTTTATTTTCTTGAGCAACACCAGGAATAATTGGGTTTGCAAAAACAACGTTTTCAATTGGATTAACTACTAATCCCAATTTTTGTGCCGCTTGTTCTAAACTTGCATTACCTGCCATAGCGCTGTTAAATTTCTCAATGATCATTTTAGCTTTAACAGAGTTTCTTACCATTGGCTCAATATTTTTCTTCACCTTTTCTAGAGGTAAAATGCCTTTAGGACTAACCTCAGTTAATTTAGCTACCACATAACCATTGTCCATTTGGTAAACTTGACCTAACATTTCACCTTCTTTGGCTGCATATCCATCGCGAATAAGCTGACGAGGGTTAGCTAATCCGTTTACAAATCCTTGCATGCTGGTAATATATTCTGCTTTTACAACTTTGTAGTTGTATTTTTTAGCTAACTCTTGGAAATTATTTGCATTAACTTCATTGAAGAAATTATTGGCTAATTTATAAGCAGCAGATTGAGTTTTGCTACTAGCACCTAATCCTTTTTCTAAATAAGCTACTTTTACACGCTTGTTAGATCCGAATTGTTTACCAATTTTAATAATATGAATACCGAATTGGGTATTTGCAATTTTAATATCACCAGTTTTTCCGCTGAATGCAGCTTCTTCAAATGGTCCTACCATTTGTCCACGTCCAAAAACGCCTAAATCACCACCTTTAGCACTAGAACCATCTACACTGTGAATTTTAGCTAACTCAGCGAAGTTACCACCATTCTTAACCAATTTAGTTAAAGAATCTGCCAATTTCTGAGCTGGTGCGATTCCACCTAATTTAGCAGGATCTAATAAAATATGACTTGCCTGTACCGAATCTGGTTGATATTGAACACCAACTACTTTTGCCATTTTATATGAATTTCCAGTGAATACCGGTCCATAGAACGAACCAACTGGAGTAGCAAATACAACTGAATCTATTTGCGCATCTAAGCTACCTTTACCTAAATAAGTATAAGGAACCTTAACATCAGAATTTACAGCAACAAATAATGAATCATTAGAACTTGTTCTAAACTCTGCAGCTAATTTATCCATAGATTGCTTTACAGCAATACTGTCTTCCTTACTTGGTGCCGAATTAAATAATACGAATTCAAAAGAACGATTCTCTGAAGGATTATAGAAACGTGCTTTATTAGCATTGTAATAAGCTGTATAATCTGCATCAGTTAATTTCACAGAATTATCTGGAATAGTACTGTATGCAATATTAACGATATCAAAATTTACTAACTTATTTCTGTTTTGGTGTTCTTCATTAGCTTCCAATGAAGTTACAAACACAGAGTTAGAAATTAACTTTGTATATTTTTGTTGTAAGGTTTGACGCTCAATCTCATTTTGCATCATTTCCCATTGAGCAGCTAACTCTGGATTACTATCCGCTTGTTTTAAGCTATTAATGATGGCCGCTCTATCTAAAGTTCCTGTTTGAGGATTTGTAAAAGCTTGAGCCACTAATGGACTTACATTTTTACCTTGAATTAAATCAAACAATTCCTCATCAGATACCTGAATACCTAATTTTTTAAATTCTTTAGTTAAAATAATCTCTGCAATTTCGTTGTTCCAAGCATTTTCTACAGCCATAGCTTCCATTTGGGAACCACCAAGGCCACCATACTGCTGCTTAAACTGCTCTAAATTTTGTTGAACTTTTGGCGAAAACTCGTCAATAGAAATATCTTCTCCATCTATGCTTCCCACAACTCGTTGTGATGCGTTCCAAAATGGCGAGCCAGCACTTACTGCATCACCCACTAAAAAGGCTACAATTGCCAAACCGATGGCTCCAATAAGGATGTATCCAGCTCGATTACGCAAAAATGTCATTATACCCATATTCCTTCGTATTATTATTAATTTTTTTTAAGAGGGCGCAAGATACAATTTTCAATTGAAATGTAGAAGTGTTAATTATAGTTTATAAATATCTATAATAGAACTAACTACCTATTTGTAAAATTATATCGCTGAGGCCTAATTTAACCCAATTTTAATCCCAAAATTATTTATTTAAATGGCATCTGTATGCACTTCTGCAGTAGCTGCCGACATAGAAACCCTGCTAAAATCTTGCGCTGCATTAAAATTTTTGGCATTTAAAATAGTACCATCTTTCTTGGTGTACACGCCAGATGGCGATAAATATACCTGACCTATTTCGTCCCATGTAAGTTCTTCGGTTACATATTTACCTTCTGGATATATGATAACCACATTTTTTTTGAAAATGGTTTTTCGCTCAGATTCCTTTCTAATGGCATAATCAGAAGTTATAGAACCTTTTATAATCCCATTTTCATAAAAATCTATCTTAACGCCTTGTGGCATTTCCTGAATAAGATTGCCGTTAGATTCAGTGATTTTATCGATAATTGGCGCAAAACCTTTGGCTTTAACCATAGCAGAGTCGCTATAAATTATATCGCCTCCTATAGTACGATCCTTATTCAACTGAATTTTTTGAGCAGGAATAGCAGCAACTTTTTTTATATCGTCTTCTCCACAACTTTGAAGTGTAAGAATACCCAATACAACCAAATATGCCCCAACCCTCAATTTCATTAATCGAACTTAAATCTGGTAAACCATCTATCATTTAAGGTAAATCCTAAATGAAAGTTAACAAATTGTTCTTTCACCAAATTATTAGTTAATGTACCTCTAGTACCTAATTCAGCTGAAAAATTTAATTTAGAAAAAGTAAATCTATTTACTGTAGCTAATGGGAAGCCCATACCAACCGTTACAGATTTCTGATTTATATTTTGATTAGAAATATTTACATAAGATTTTTCATAAACCAATCCTAATCTATAATCTACTCTGTTAAAATAACCGCTTACCGCCATGATATCTGGTGTCCATTGTCCACCAACAGCTACCGATAATGTATTGGTTAAGCCTTGGTTAACGCCGCCGATTTCTAAACTCGACCAGTTTCCAACTTTTACATCAGCACCAAAAACCCAGTTATTATATTTTTGAATCGAGAACCCAAATCCGTGCGTTAATGGTAATTTAAATTTATTAGGCGCACTGGTTTGAATGTTCAAAGTATCTAACGCCGGATTATCATTACCTTCAGTATCTTTAGTGTATCTAGTAATCGTATTACTTACTTTAGAACTTAATTTTGTAGGAACAGTACCTGCGTAACCAATGATTAATTTAACCTTTGGGTTTAGGTCAAAATCATATTGAGCTCCATAAGAAAGGCTCATGCCGTAAATATTATCCTTTTCCTGAATTCTTACATTTAAAGCCGTAACATCTCCAAATTCAGTAGTTCTGGTTCTAATCATACTACCAAACATATATTCTAACGAAGCCCCTAATCTAAAACGGTCAGTAACTTTATAACCATAACCTAAATAAGCCTTAGTAATTCCACCTTCACCAGTAAACGATTGAGCGGTATTTAAAGTGTCAATTTTACCCGTCGATTTATAATCGTAACCCAACTCTGAATAAGGTAGTAAACCTATACTCATGCCTGATTTTTTTGTAACAGGAAAACCTATAGCAATATGATTAAAGGTTCCGTTTAAACTGTTCTCACTTTGATTACCCTTCTTAAGATTTAAATATTTTGCACTCATGCCAGCTTCTAAAGAAGTAATTGCATAAGAAGAAAATGCAGCAGGGTTTTGAGTATTTGAATAACTTATAGCTGTAGGTGCATTTATACCAATCCCTATACCACCCATTCCTCTAGATTTGGTTAAAGCACTGCTTTTTAAACTTCCTAATCCAAATTTTGAATATGGAGATTCTACTGTAATTTGAGCGATAGCTGGTAAACCAACAAATAATAAAACGGCTAGGGCGCTATATTTAGTAATTTTTAACTGCATGTTTCTAACTTAATAACTTCATTTAGTCCTTTTAAAACTAATAAGGGTTCTAAAATAATTTGTGGTGCAAAGATGCTACTTTTTAATCGCGACCACAATAGACTCGAATTTCCTCCGGTTAAGAATATTTTCAAGTCAGGATATTTTGTTTTATAATAATTTATATTTCCTTCAATTTCATAACAAACTCCTCCCAACACTCCCGCCTTTATGGCATCTATAGTGTTTTTCCCATCCGGAATTTCCACTTCTATTTCTTCTATTAGAGGCAATTTACCTGTAAATTGATGTAATGCTTTAAATCGCATTTCAATTCCAGGAGAAATACTACCTCCTTCATATTCTTTTCCATTTCTAAGGAAATCTATTGTAATACAAGTTCCTGCATCCACAACTAGACTATCCCCATTCAAATTAAGCCTACTTACTGCAATCATTTTAGCCCATCGGTCTTCGCCTAATGTGCTTTGAGTTTGATAATTACTCGTTAACCCGGCTTTAATTTGCGTGCCAAATTTTATTACTTCTATAAACTTAGATAATAATTCTACCCACGCCTTTCCTTTCCCACTTACATCAGAAATAATAGCTTTTTCTATCTTATTACGGCTTATCCATTCCGAAATAACCGTTTCATTTAATGCAAGATTATATTTAACCTCCAATAAATTATTGTCCTCAAAAATACCAAACTTAGTATTTGTATTCCCAATATCTATTATAAGGTTTTTCATGTAAAGAGCTAATATTTATAAAAACCTACCATCCACCGCACAAAGCTATTAATCTTTGAGTTTTTAAACACTATGTTATTGTTAAAAAAGGTTAAACAAACAAGAAATACTGTATGGTTAAAAATAAAACTAAAAAGATTGATTCATAAAACCACTTAATTCTTGCATTTGAAAAATAATAAGCCAACAATACTGAACCTGAAGGTATGCACAATAAAAAATGATAAATTCTAAAATTTGGCTTAGCATAAACACTTAAAAAAGCGACTATAAACATGAAAAACAAAATCTGGAATGCTCTTCTTGTATGAATAAAACTCTTAAAATATTTTTCTCTTAGTTGAATACTCGCTAAAACCAAAATTAATATTACGGGAATTAAGCTAAAATAATCCGAATAATTGATTATAAACACGGCAGGGAATCCATTTGCTAATGGCGTCCATATTTTATAAAACTGATTTATGTTATCATTCCAATAATAAAATACAGCCAAAAAGAAAAAGATGGTTAAAAATCCTAAAGGACCCATTATCCACTCTCTCCAATTAAAAGGACGACTCATGATTAAACTTAACCAAATCAATAAAAGCATTACTGAGAATGGGAAATAAATTAATGCCCCGATGGCTATAATCATTCCGCTATCATAAAGCATTCTATGAGGCTGATTACTTTTACCCAGTTTTAAAAATTTATCTATTAGCCAAATCAATAAGAAATTACAAACCAAAGGAGGTGATATAATTAAAAATGGCAAGAATAAACTCGACGTAACGATGTAAACCAAAGCGCCTAAATAGCCTGGCTTTGCAACCAAACCGTGATTATTAATAACCCTATTAAATAATAGAGCTTGAATAAATACCAATACCGCAGCCACCGAAACATTGGCTATTGGCGACAATTGAGTGGTAGGAATACTTAAAAACAACTTGGTATATGGCTCTATAAACTCGAAGTTTAATTGGCTGGGCGGATTAATATAAAAAGCCAACCTCATTAAAAATGCCATTACAAAAAGTAATAGGATGTTGATTGGGTTTAAAGTTTTGAAAATATTTATCACTACTCGTTTATGGCTAATTTACTTACGTTTGAATATAAATATATCTATTTACACTTCGTTATTTAAAATTGGGTTTAGCATAGGTTTTAACAATATGCTCTACAATTGCCGCAGACTCATCTGGAAAATCAAAGTTATAATTTTGAGAATTATTAACCCACATTTTAATGGTGGGCAACCAATTTTTATCACTGGCCCACAATACTGGAATACCCAATTCCTTTAATGCATAGGCGTTGCATTGCTGTTCATATTGATAACGCATTGGCGCAACCAACAATTTCTTTTTTAAAAATAATGCTTCTGATGGGCCTTCAAAACCTCCACCAGATAATAATCCGGCACAGCCCTCCAAACTTTTAATATAATTAGTATTCGTGATGGGTTGGATATTTATATTTCCAACACTATAGCTTGTATTACTATGTTTAGAAAACACCTGCCATTGGATTTCGGGAATCTGACTTAAAAGTTTTATTAAATATTCATCTGCCAATGCAGGTAAATAAACCGTATAATAACCCTGGTTTATTGGATTTAAACCTCTAATCTCAGAACGAATTACCGGTGTATAAATAAAATCATCGTATTTTTTAAAATGAAAGCCAAAATGCTTGGTTGCAGGGGCATAATATTTTAGTATCAATTCTGCCCAATCTACACTCTTAGGTTTAGGGACTTTATTAGATATAAATGCACTTTGGTGACTTAATCCAATACATTTCACACCTTTTAGCTTACAGGCCCAAGCTGTTACGGGCTCAAAATCATTGATTATTAAATCGTACTGCTCAATTGGAATTCTATACATATCCTGATACAGTCTTCGAAGATTCATCAATTTAAATGTAGCATAATGATCTACACCTCCTTTTTTACCAAAGACAAAACTAAACCCATGAAGTTTATACTTTATTTCTTGATCTAAAGTTACGTCGGCCTGAGTACCACTCAATAAAATATCGAGATCGCCATATTGTTGAAACAAGGGGACTAATTCCCGCGCTCTACTTACATGGCCATTACCTGTGCCTTGAATGGCGTATAAGATTTTCATCAACCACTAATATCGTGATTTATTTCTGGTTGAAGAAAGTAGATTTCTAAACGATACTAAAAATAGATCTTCTTTAATCCGTTTGATTTAGTCTTTTTCTTCCTCCACAAATGATTCGAATGAGCTAAATGCATAAGCAATTATAGCTATTATTAAAACTATAAAGAAGATTAAATCCATAAATAGTTGTTTGTTTAAAGATAAGACAACCATATTATATAATTGTTACGCTTTCAATAAGTTATAAATAAAAAGAGGTGTATTTTCTTTTGAAAATACACCTCTTTTTGTTCTATCAATTAAGCTTAATTATCCTTTCTCCTTCTGAAAAAAGCCATTCCTAATCCACCAATTAACAATAATGAACCTGCTAAAGATATTTTTTCTCCTAAATAATAAGATTTAGGTTCAAATTTAAATTCAACTTTATGGTTACCAGCTTTTAATTGAGCTGCTCTTAAAATATAATTTGCTCTGAAATAAGGTTGCTCTTCGCCATCAATGTACATTTTCCAACCTTTATTATAATATACTTCCGAAAATACTGCAATTGCATCCTTAGAAATACTATACTCATAAGTTAAATGATCTGGATGATAATTAACCAATTTAATGAACCCTTCTGCTCCCGAACCTAAATTTTGCGAAGTTATTAATGGTCTGTATTGTTGATCTACAACCACTTCATTTTTAGGATCGAAGCTGCTTATTGCTTGCATCTCTTGATCTGCATTTTTAACAAATTGAATGTTACCCACAAACCATGCGTTACCACAAGCAGTAGGATTACGCTGCATATTATAAGCGCCAGTTTCAGGGTTTCTAGAAATGATATATTTGGTATTAAACATATCTAAAACGTCCTGATTTACACTCTTATAAAATTGATTATCGGCAATCTCTTGAATTCTCATCAATCTTGCCGAATGAAATCCTCCGACTGTTTTATGGAAAAACGATGTTTCTGAGCTCTTAAATGGATCTCCCAAAGTGGCATCGTAAACTCTAAAGTTTGGATCTTTATCAGCAGCAATAAATGTATCTACTTCACGTGGTTGATAATGTTGTGCTAATTGTGATTTAGGAACAAAGTTATCGCTATTTAAGTAGCGCTTATCTACCTGCCAAAGGTCTATTAATACAATAATGGCCAATAATATAAATACTGTATTGTTTTGTAATTTCTTAGAAATTAATGCCCATATTAATCCAAAACCTAATAAAACAAAAACCAATGTTCTAAATGCATCGGCTCTAGCCAAGCTAATTCTATCTTTTACCAATGCATCCATTATGGTATTGGCAACGGTTGCATCGTTGTTAAAACCTTGTGTTAATGCCTGTAAAACCGCAGCATGATCTGGCGTAGTAAAGCTGAAGAATAAGGTTGGCATAATTAAAACAATTAATGCAATTCCTCCTGTTATACCTGCAGACCACGTTAATTTTTTAATTAAATATCTTTGGTCGTATTTTCCATCTAATGCTTCTTGAATAGCCAAAACTGCTAATAAAGGAACCAGCAAGCCCACAACTGCCAAGATAGATTCTACTGCTCTAAATTTATTATACATTGGTACATAATTAAAGAACAAATCAGACACTAGTGGGAAGTTTTTACCAAACGATAAAAGCAATAACAATACTGAAGTTGCTAATATCCACCACTTCCATCTATGTTTAACGATGAACAAACCGAAGACGAATAAAAAGCACACTATTGCACCAAAATAATATGGACCAGCAGTTCCCGGTTTTAATCCCCAATATTGTTGCATGCCTAATTGTTGTGCCAATTGGGCAATTAACTGTGGGGTTTGACCCTGACCGTACGGTTCTAAAGCCTTAAACAAATTACTTTCTGGCTTAATTAATTCATCGATACTTGTTGCGCCACCATATATATTTGGAATTAAGAATGAGAAGCTTTCTCCCACACCTTGACTCCATTGATAGGCGTATTCCTTACTTAATCCCTTATCTTCACCTGGAATTTTAACAGTTAAATTAGCATTACCACGGATGGTTTCTTTACTGTATTCGTAGGTAGTCCACAAAGTCCCCGCATTAACCATTATAGCCACAATAACCCCTAATCCTATAAAACCAATGCTTTTAGTGAAAGGTTTAATACGATTGTTTTTATAGGCATCGTATAATTCAACTATAATTAAAATAAATATGGCGATAAACAAATAATAAGTCATTTGTACGTGGTTAGAGCGTATCTCTAATGCCAAAAACAAGGCGGTTAATGAACCTCCCAACCAATATTTACCTCTTAAAGCAAGTATTATCCCTGCTAATATTGGTGCAAAAAAACCAATTGCTAATGCTTTATTGGCATGACCAGCTGCAATAATTATGAAATTATATGAAGTAAATGATACCGCAATTGCTCCCGCAGCTGCAAGAAATGGATTTACTTTTAGTACACAAAATAATAAATAAGCACCTATCAAGTATAATAATACAGTACCTACTGGCTCAGGGAATGCACCTTTTATAACATCAATACCATAAGTAGAAATATTATAAGGGTATTTTACCCAAATTTGATACGCTGGCATCCCTCCGAACATCTGGTTAGTCCATAAAGGGGCTTTACCATCACGCTCACGAAACTCCATTATTTCCTTTTGCATTGCTTTTGCCTGCAATACATCGCCCTGAACAGGAGCTTTCCCTTGAATTACCGGACTGAAATAGGCAAAACAGATTACCACAAAAAAGGCAATAATACCTATGTGGATAGCATTTTTATTTAACCAATTCTTCATTAATATTTGTTTAGTTTTTGTCAGTCTCAAAAATATAAAAATTTTACGCATCCACTAATAATTCTGTGCATACAAAATTTTTGCGCTATTAAGACTAAACTTTCAGATCTTGGAAATACTGAAATGCCCAAACCGTAATCATGTGCCCCCCGGGCCGTCCTCCTAGAGCATTTACCCCCGACCCGTACTCCTGGAGCGAAATGCAATGAAGCGATAGGATCTCATAGACTTCTTCATCAGATCCTATCGGCCAACTTTCGTTGCACTCCAGGTTGAGCCTCCAGGATGACCAAACTGGGGTAATCCTGGAGAAATTGTCCCACGGAGTCGTCCTCCTGCAGTAATTATCCCCCAACCCGTCCTCCTGGAGCGGAATGCTATGAAGCGATAGGGTCTAATAGACTTCTTCATCAGATCCTATTGCCTATCTTTCGTTACACTCAAGGCTAGGCTTCCAGGATGACCGATCGGGGGTAATCCCGCAGCGGAATGCAATGTAGTGACCCCATGACTTGTCCTCCTGGAGCGAAATGCAATGAAGCGATAAGATCTCATAGACTTCTTCATCAGATCCTATCGGCCAACTTTCGTTACACTCAAGGCTAGGCTTCCAGGATGACCGATCGGGGGTAATCCCGGAGCGGAATGCAATGTAGTGACCCCCGACCCGTCCTCCTGGAGCGAAATGCAATGAAGCGATAGGATCTCATAGACTAGTTCATCAAATCCCATTGGCCAACTTTCGTTACACTCAAGGTTGAGCCTTTAGGATGACCAGTCCAGGGTAATCCTGAAATGAAATGAAACGGAATGAAGAACCTATTTTTCCTTTAAATCTTCGAAATCAACAAAATCTCCTAATTTATCGGTCTTACCAGATTTTGCCGTAGGAGGCACATAGTCAATTGATATTGAACCTTCTGGTTTATTTTGAGTTTGTCTACGATATTGTTGTTGTTGCTGTTGAAACTGATGTCCCATTTTATTCACTGCTTTTTGCAAGAATAATGGAAGTATTAGGCGCAATAAGAACCTAATTATATAAAATATAATCAGCGTTATCAGTATAAATTTTATAATTCCCATAATGTTTGTATTGCAAATATAAGACCGACCCGTTAAAATTTTGTTACTGCAAAATCACATAATTGCAATATAATGACGTGCCGACTTACTCCTGTGTAACTATTCTAAAATATTTGCTACTCTACCAACCTGACCATCTTCTAATTTCACTTTTATACCTCTCGAATGAAAAGGGGCCGAGGTTAATATAGCTTTTACAACTCCTTCCGTTAAAACACCTGTACGTTGATCCCTTTTCAAAATTACTTCTACTAGTAACCCAGGATAAATATCCTTCCTATTCTGCCCGTTCATTTTTATATGGCTTGTTATTCTAATGATTTTAAATTTATTAAAGGTTGCTTGTTTGATGGAATTCGAGAGAATACACTCCCCGCATTCGTATATTCATTAAAAAAACCGCAGTTCTCTAAATAATATCCTTCCCCTGATTTCCCTCCGGCATAATCCATCCTAAATTTTGATCTAGCCGTATTATCCATACTAAATCTGGCTTGGGTTAACTCCACCCAATTACCCTTCGCATCTGCTACCCATTGATTATTAAACTCCACTTTTCGCCTAATATTACCCGTTTCGGGGATAAAATTCTCTAAAAAAGAGTGAAATCTTTTTAAATATGTGGACGTTTTAGGACGTTTAAAGCTCGCAATAAGTTGCCATTCTCCTAACTCAGGTGGAAAAAACCAAGCTGTATAAGTAGTTGTACTATCTACACCAGTCTCACCCTTTAATAAAAATTTATAGGTATTTCCTGCCTTCCAATTGTATTTTAAAAAGCTTTGTCCACCACTCCCCTCATTACCAAACTCACCCGTATAAACGTCCTTTCCCTTTTTTAACATCTTAATTTTTTGGTCTTCAGGAATCGACTTTGGATCGTCAGTATTAAATGGGCTCCATACGGAAAACAGTATTCTTCTTTCTGTTTCTGAATTTACCTGAATTCCAAAATAGCCCTCAGCGAAGCCATTCGCCATATAATAAGAACCAATAACATCTTCTCCCACAGGAACGGTTATTTCATTATAAAAATAAGTTGCATTAAAATTATTTGGCAACGGATAAGTTAAATGTACCGATGGACCTCTTCTGCCCCAATAAAACATATTGCCTTCATTATTTTTAACAAAAGCTGGATGACCATTTAAAGCTGAACCACTTAAGTTTAAATGTTCTATCGCTGGAAATTGATTGCCAAATTTCTTTATTCCATGAAGTTCAATTTTCAAATATCCAGTATCCAGATTTCCCCAAGTTAATACCTTCGGCATAGTTCCACCCTTTTTTAATTCTATGGTTTTTACAACACCATTTATTTTAAACGATAGAACAGCCTCATCTTTTACTGGGAAATTGGAAAAATCAATACTTAATAAACCCTTTGTGGTAGTTCTGATATAAAGATTAAAAAATTCTTCCTGCTTAATCCAATTCTGGATTCCAGATTTGGTGATTGTTTTTGAGTCTTTTAAATTACTAAATGCATTTCCTCCGAGTGGAAACACAATAGATTGTGCATTTACAACTATAGACACCAACGAAACGATTATAAATAGGCCTATTTTCTTCATTATTTCCCGAATTTTTCTTCAAACATTTTTTCAAGCGCAAACATTTCGTCACGTAATTTCGCCGCCTGAAGGAAGTCCATTTCCTTAGCTGCTTTTTGCATATCTTTTTTAGTCTTATCTATTACTTTTTGCATGTCAGTTTTACTCATATACTGAACAATAGGGTCCGCAGCAATACTTAATTCAGCATTTTCTACATAAGCACGCGCTTTATTAGCAAGGTTTGCCTGCGAAAAATCGACAACCGATGTTTGTTCTAATATTGCTTCTCTCGATTTTCCAACCGTTTTAGGCGTTATACCATGTTTTAAATTATATGCAATTTGTTTTTCCCTACGCCTATTTGTCTCCTCAATCGTTTTAGTCATACTATCAGTCATGCCGTCTGCATACATGATAACTCTTCCTTTCTCATTTCTCGCTGCACGTCCTATAGTTTGAATAAGTGCACGTTCTGACCTTAAAAAACCTTCTTTATCTGCATCTAAAATCGCAACTAAAGTTACTTCTGGTAAATCTAACCCTTCTCTCAATAAATTAATACCAACCAGAACATCAAATTCCCCCAATCGCAATCCCCTTAAAATCTCAACGCGTTCTAAAGTTTTAATTTCAGAATGGATATATCTCGTTTTTATATTTATTCTATCTAAGTATTTTGTGAGTTCTTCAGCCATTCTTTTGGTTAAAGTAGTTACCAATACCCTACCACCATCTTTAATTGTTAAATCTATTTGATCTAATAAATCATCTACCTGATTTACCGCTGGTCTAACATCTATTATTGGATCTAATAATCCAGTTGGCCTAATTACTTGTTCTACAACAACGCCATCCGATTTCTCTAATTCGTATTCGGCTGGTGTTGCACTTACATAAATTGTTTGTGGTGCCAAGGCTTCAAATTCGTTAAAATTTAATGGCCTATTGTCAAGCGCAGCGGGCAACCTAAAACCATGTTCAACCAAGGCTAATTTCCTAGACCTATCTCCGCCATACATGGCTCGTATTTGAGGAACCGTAACATGACTTTCATCAATCACCATTAAATAATCGTCAGGGAAATAATCTAATAAACAGAATGGTCTCATTCCAGGAGTTCTTCCATCAAAAAACCTTGAATAATTCTCAATACCCGAACAATAACCCAATTCCTTCATCATTTCTATATCAAAATTGGTTCGCTCTTCTAATCGCTTAGCTTCAATAATATGATTATCAGCAATCAGCTGGTTTTTCCTAACTTCTAACTCTTCTTGAATAGCCCAAATACTTTGATTAAACCTATCTTTTGGCGTAACAAATAAGTTTGCAGGATAAATAGCCATATCCTTCATCTTTTCTATTGTTTTTCCTGAAACAGGATCAATTAGCATTAATTCCTCGATATCGTCACCAAAAAAAGAAATCCTATAAGCATGGTCTAAGTAGGCTGGAAACACATCTACTGTATCTCCTTTCACTCTAAATGTACCACGCTTAAATTCATGTGTTGTCCTGGAATATAAAATCTCAACCAGACTATGCAAAAAAGAATTTCTTGAGATTTTTAGTCCAACCGCAATTCTAAAAACAGATTTAGAAAAATCTTCAGGATTTCCCATACCATAGATACAAGAAATTGAGGATACCACAATTATATCCCTCCTACCCGACATTAAAGAAGAAGTTGTTCTTAATCTCAGCTTTTCTATTTCTTCATTTATACTTAAATCTTTTTCGATATAGGTATTAGTTGATGCAATAAAAGCCTCCGGCTGATAATAATCATAATAAGAAACAAAATAATTGACAGAATTTTCCGGAAAAAACTGCTTAAACTCACCGTATAACTGGGCTGCCAAAGTTTTATTGTGACTTAAAATTAAGGTAGGTTTTTGCGTACGCTCAATTACATTGGCAATACTAAACGTTTTTCCAGAACCTGTAACCCCTAATAATGTTTGATAATGCTCTCCCGAATTTACCCCTTCTACCAATTGCTCAATTGCCTGTGGCTGATCGCCTGTAGGCACATAATCTGATACGATTTTAAATTGCATATAATTACAACATCTCCTTCATCTAAAAATACTAAAAATTTTGGTAAAAAAACTCAATCTTTCAAAAAATCAAGATTAAAACCATCTAAGGTTAACTAACTAACCTTATTAATACAAAACTTTAATCTAAGGATTGATATAATATATCGAACTTCAAATTATATAATTTCTAAATTATTAGGTTCTTTATGCTTTAAATTATATGCTTGCATAATAAATTAATTAAAGTTTATTTTAAAATAATTGAGATGTAGTTTCTTTATTAAAATATGCTAAATTTATAAAATAGAGTTCCCTATACGAAAAGATTAAGATTATGCAAAAAACCAATAAAATCTCATCCAAATTATATGTTTTAGCAGAAAATCCTTCTATTGGCAATACCTATATCGCCGAAATCAGAGATGTAGAAATACAAACCGATCGTTTAAGATTTAGAAGAAATTTAGAGAGAATTGGAGAATGTTTAGCATTTGAACTTAGCAAAACTTTAAAATATATATCAAAATCTATTCAAACCCCACTAGGTATTGCAGATTGTAATGTGCTTGAAGAGCAGCCTGTTTTAGGGACAATTCTTAGAGCAGGATTACCACTTCATCAAGGTGTTATGAATGTTTTCGACCGATCTTCTTCTTGTTTTATAGGTGCTTATAGAAAGGTTAATAAAGGTGGGGCATTTTCTATTCAAATGGATTATGTTACATCGCCCGATTTAAACGGTAAGACTTTAATTTTATGTGACCCAATGTTAGCAACTGGACAGAGTTTAGTTTTAACCTGTAAGGATTTAAAAAGTAGATTTAAGGTAAAAGAACTTCATATAATATCGGCTATTGCCAGCACTGAAGGGGTAGAACATGTTAAAGCCAATTTGCCTGAAGCGCATTTATGGATTGGTGCAATTGATAATGAGATGACCTCTAAATCATATATTGTTCCTGGATTAGGAGATGCAGGTGACCTAGCTTTTGGAGAAAAACTGTAATTTTGTGGCTTAATAAAAGTTACATTTTTTGAAAAAACATATCTTTTTTGATTTAGATCATACGCTTTGGGATTTCGATAGAAATGCAGAAGAAACTTTGTTGGAGTTATATGAAAAATATGAACTTCAGGAAAGAGGCGTGAAATCTGCTGCTCAATTTATTGAAATTTATACCGAAAATAACCATAGGCTATGGGCAGAATACCATTTAGGTAAAGTAACTAAAGATTATCTTCGAGAAAATAGGTTTAAGTCTACTTTTCTGTCATTAGGTATGAATCCTGAAAATATTCCCTATGAATTTGAAGACGAATATGTTAACATTAGCCCAACAAAAACCAAATTATTTGAAGGCGCTGTAGATGTTCTAAATTATTTACAAGAGAAATATACACTTCATATTATCTCAAACGGATTTAAAACTACAACCACTACCAAATTACAGGTTTGTGATTTAAATAAATACTTTAAGAATGTATTTATTTCAGAAGATATTGGACACAATAAACCTAGTCCACATATATTTAAACAAGCATTAGAAGTGGCTGGTGCCTTTAAAGAAGAGGCGATTATGATAGGCGATAGTTTAGAAGCAGATATTTATGGCGCTTTAAATTTTGGCATGGATGCTATATTTTTTAATCCTACTCAAAAATTAGTCCCAGAAGATGTGCCACTCACTATTACACACCTAAAAGAACTTCAAGAAATATTTTAGCCTAATACAAATTTGTATTAGGCCTCATGATGAACCCCTTCACTAAATTCTTCAATAATTTTATGAATAAAGGCAGGTAAATCTGCCGGCGTTCTACTGGTTACCAACCCATTATCTACCACAACCTCTTCATCAACCCAATTTACTCCAGCATTAATTAAATCCTTGCTAATGGCTTTTACAGAGGTCATTTTTCTACCATCTACAACTGCTGCATTTATTAATGTTTGAGGTCCGTGGCAAATTGCTGCTACAGGTTTTTTATGCTGAAAGAAGTTTCTGACAAAAGCTAAAGCTTCCTCCTTTGTTCTTAAAGTATCTGGGTTTATTACTCCTCCAGGCAGTAAAAGTCCGTCGTATTCATCAGCTTTTGCCTCATCAATTGTTTTATCGACACCTACTTTAATAGACCAATCTCCATGTTTCCAGGCTTTAATCATCCCTCGTTTTAAGCTCACCACATCTACCTGTGCTCCTTCTTCTTTTAGCCGTTTTACTGGATCAGTTAACTCTACCTCTTCAAATCCATCAGTTGCTAATACCGCAATCTTTTTATTCATTAATCTTCCCATACTAAATAGTAAATTTTCTATAAATACAAGTTGACCGAAAAATTTGTTTTGATTTTTTAATCGTTTGTACGACGATTTTTTAAAAAGTAGGTGGCCAAATTGAATGCTATAACCACATGATTAAAAAGCGTAGGAATTAATCCGTAATATTTTGCGAAGATATTAAAGCGCTCTTTTAAACTTTCAAAATGTTTTTGTTTTGAAACACCGCCCACTAAATATTTGGCTACATACATATTGGTATTAACAATTTTTGTGGCTCTTTTCGCGCATTTAATAATCCAATCTATGTCTGAACTATACTTATACTGTAGGTCGTACGGCGTGGTTAAGGACTTTTTAATATAAATTGCTTGGTGACTAATATTCATGCCGTATTTAAAGCTCTTCCAATTAAAAGATTTAGGAATAGAATGCCTTCTTTTTCCCAAACTCTCCAATTGCTCATTAAACATTTCTGTTTCTCCGTAGTAAATATCAGCCGACAATTCTGTTTTAAACACTTCCTCAACAGTCGAATGATCGTAAATTTCATCACCCGAATTCATAAACAATACATATTCGCCAGTTGCAGCCGCTAATCCCTTATTCATGGCATCGTAAATACCATTGTCTTTTTCAGAAATATAGACAGCCAATTTGTCTTTATATTCTTCTATAATATTTTTTGTGCCATCGGTTGACCCACCATCAATTACAATGTATTCTATACTTTTAAAAGTTTGATTAAGTACAGAAAGCATGGTTCTACGAATGTTTTTTACATCGTTGTAAACAATAGTAATTATAGAAACTTTAATCATTTTATATCCCTCTATAATATTCTAAATGTTTAGCTGCAATTACCTCTTCTGCATAGTTTTCTAGGACTGCTTTTCTACATTCTTTTTGTAGTGAATAGCTATCAGGATGATTGATTATCCAATTTATACCCTCAACTAAGTCGTCCGATGATTTATAATCTGATAAATATCCATTTTCTAGATGTTTAATCATATCAGGAATACCACCGGTTTTAAAAGCCACTACAGGTGTCCCACACGCCATACTCTCCATTATGGTATTGGGCAAATTATCTTCTAAAGAAGGAAGGATAAATGCATCTGATGCTGAATAACACTTCGCCAAATGCTCGTCTTTATTAATGGTTCCTAAAAATGTAACCTTTATGGGTAAATCTGGTTGTTCTACATTAGATTTATTACCAAAGACCACCAATTCTATTTCATTTAAAGGAATTACAGACTTAAATTTCAATAAATTTAAAGCATCAAAAAGATATTGAGTGCCTTTATGCTTATCATTTTTTGAAGGCATAAAACCACTTAAAATCACAAATTTATGCGGTTCTATATTCAGAATTTTTTTGGCCTCTGCCTTTACATAAGGTTTAAATATATGAGTTTCTAAAGTATTTGGAATTACGCGAACCTCACGAGTTCCCAATAAACTACTAAGCTTAACCGAGTTCTTCATCCAAGTACTTGGGGCAATAATCTTAAAGTTTACTTTGGAATAATTTAACTCTTTACTTTTCCAATTAACGTGAGAAGCATCATGATTACCCGAAATCTTTAAAACTGGGCAATGACCACATTGACTATAATAATTTTCGCAGGTATAGCGTACATGACAACCTCCAGTAAATGCATTACTATCGTGAAAGGTCCAGAAAATAGGCTTTTCCAATTCCTCAAGTTTAGCCAAATCTGCAGGTTTTAAAAACCCATGGTTTACCCAATGAATATGAATAATATCTGCTTCTAAAACTTCCATTCGCTTAGAAATATCTACTCCGAATTTTTGAATACTAAATGGGATACCTATTGACTTAGACAGCCATTTTGAAAGATAACGTTCAGAAAAAATATTAAATACTGCTTTAATCTTTCCCAGAAATGTTTCGCTAATACCTTTTGTAGGTGAACTGGGATTAAATTTATACAATACGAGAACTTTAGAATCTACTCCACTGTCAATTAATGCAGCATTTAATCGCAAACAAGCGCGACCAGCTCCACCATTACCATCGTATGTATTTATATGCAGTACCTTCAATGGTTATAAAATTACGATTAATGTGCTATTTATTTAAAATTAACGTGCAAATTTTGTTTTTAAATAACGTTTTATGCGCTCAAAAATTGATCCTTTCCTATTTTTAAGGAAATGCCTGATGGCCAAATAGGCGGTTTCTGATTCTTTTATTTCTGTCGGAAAGTTTTCTATTCTTTTGGGGTGTATAATCACATTGTAAATGTCATTTATCCCAGAATGTACACCAGAACCATCATGCCCTATATTGTTCACCAAAGAATGTGCAGGATTTAAAGTTAATCCGCCTTTTAAAAATATAGAAGCATACCAGCGTATTGCCCAACTGTTGTTCTTACCATTTTTAAACTCTCTCATTTGTTTCCAAAAATTCATGGAATGATCGATAGAAAAATCCTTTATTTTTTTGGCATCAAACTGGCGCATTAAATCATCAATATCTGGATTGAAATTTTCCCAAGCTCTATCCCAGGTAGCCCAACCCCAACTAGATGCCGCTCTATAAAAAAATGTTTCTGGTAAGTTTTTTTCTTTTAAAGGATACATATAAGCGCCAATATGCATCACTTCCGATTGATCTTTATAAATATTTAGCGCTTCATTAAAATAGGTTAGTGTAAAAGGGGATGTGATTAAATCGTCTTCTAAAACAATTACTTTCCCATACTTTTTTACCAAATCTGTAACCCCAAAAATAATATTATTAGCTAAACCCAAATTCCGATCCTGCAGTATAACCTCTACAGATTTAAAACCATCAATATTTTTTATTAAATCCCGTACTTCTTCTACTTTTTTAGCATCACGCTCATTTTTATTTCCATCAGAAAAAATAAAAAGTCGGCTTTCAGAAGCCAATTCATTTTTTTTAAGAAAATTTAAAGTTCTTAAAGTATGATCTGGTCTATTGTAAACAAATAAAGCAACAGGAGCAAAATTCTGCATTCTTAAAAAATTGATACTTCGTGATCACTACTTTTAACTAAAACGGTATATGCATTGGCATATTGTTCTTGTTTTTTCTTTCCCAAAATTTCACCAAACACCTTTTTCACCCAATATTCTAGATGAATTTTTGCTGTTTTAAATAAGGATTTCGACTGTTTTAAATTAACATAAATATTGTATTCTACCGTTTTTGGATCGGTTAAGGAAGTCATATCCTTAACTACTTCTAAGCTTTCACTTTTCAACAAAAACCTTAACAGAGTTGGAGTGTACATATTGATATGACCATAATTTAAAAAATGTGCCATTCTATGATCAACCCCATACCTATAATCTTTAGGTACTTCAATAACTATATAATTTGCTACTCTTTTTAATTCCCTTAATAAAATTCGCTCATGTTCTACGTGCTCCAATACATGCGAGAGCACTATTAAATCGAAACTTTTATCTGGAAATGGTAATGTATAGCCATCAAACTGCTGTACATCTACCAGTCTTTCTAAATTCCTGTTTCTTATTTGATCTACCCCGGACTCAGCAATCTCAACCGCATATAACTCCTCTCCAAAATGTGCTTCATTAAGAAAATGTAAAATACTACCATCGCCCGCTCCAACTTCTAAAACTTTTTTAGGCTTTAAATTTTTACAGACTTCAAATATATGCGCAGCTTTTGCCTTGGCGCTCATTAATCGCCATTCATTATCATTGTTAATGTAAAACTGATTATATGCTTCTTTAAAATCTTGATTTAACATATAATAGATTTTATATATCTAAACAATTGTTGGGTTTATAAAAAACGGATGTAGATTTCAAATAAAATAGTCCTGGCGAAATACCACTAAAACTTAGTTCCTTAAAACCTTCAGCTTTAAGAAATTTCCTAGCCGGCTCATATTCCATTCGTTCACTATCATCTAATACTATTACACCACTTTCTGATAATGCTTCTACACTATTTATACAGCAGTTTACTCTATCCCGTCCATCAACAATAATTAAATCGAATTTATGTTGGGTAGATTTTGCCATTTTACTATATTCTCCATTCTTAGATAATGCGCAAAATATAATTTCAGCATTTGAAGGGCTTTCTTTTTTAACTTTTTCAAACCATTCTTTATCATGTTCAACAGAAACAACGCTCGCCGCTCTTAAAGCATAATATTTTGTAGAACTTCCCGAACCATATTCGAATATAAGGTGAGATTTTTTGATTCTATCTTGTATGAAATCTATAAACGAGTAGGTTACCCAAGGAATAGCATTACCTTGACCATCTATTGCAGATTTGGTTTTATATGCATTAAACCAACCTATTGAATTTAAATAGCCCTTTTTTCTAAATGATAATAGAGCTTTTACAGATTTTGGATCTTTTATTAATGCCATTACGGCGTTTAGCGTACTCAATGTTTTTTAAGTTTTTGGATTGATGAAATCAAAAATAAAGATTTTAACATCATAATTCCTTGCTCTCGTGTTTTTGATAAAATTAAAAGATAAAAAGTGGTTACTGCACAAGCAACTAAGGTAGCTATAGATGCCCCCACACCTCCATACAATGGAATTAACCATAAATTTAAAACAACATTTACTATGGCACCCGTTGCAGTCCTGTAAAAAGAAATTGATGTATATCCTTCTGCAATTAAATATTGAGAGCTAGCACTACCCAAAAACACAAATACGCCCGACCAAATATGAATAGATAAAATAATGCCTACACCAGGGAATTTTTCACCATAAACCAACATAGTGATATCTTCAGCAAAGAAGCTGATGAATAAAGCTACTGGTAAACTAATTAAAACTAATAAATCGTATAAATTTCCTAAACGCTTTTTATATCTAGGTAAATCTGTCTTCCTAGCATGAATAATTGCCGGAAAAACCGATGTAACTATTGCTACCGGAATAAAATACCATGCTTCACTTAAATTGGCAGCCGCACTATAAATTCCCACAGCCTCTCTACCAACTGCCATAAGCATAACCTGATCTATTTTCATATAAATAGACACCATTACAGCTGATAAAATTAATGGGAATGATTTTGCTAATAACCCTTTTCCTCTTTCCCAACTGAATGTCCAGTTATAAATATTCCCTCCCTTTTTCTGATAAATAGCAATTAATCCTATTGCTAAAATAAATCCTTCTATAAAAAGAACCAGTACAATCCAAAATAATGATAGACCCAGACTTACGACTATAATTTTTAAAGCCGCAGCAACTAATAGTACTGTGTTCTGAACATGTACTACATATTTTGATTTTACTTGCGATTGAAAGTAAGCATCAATAACATTGAAAGATTTAAAGAAAGAAGCGCCAGAAAGTAAAACAACCAATAAAGTAAGTGGTGTTGCTTTAACTTCTACCTGATCATAAAAAAACAGGTAAAAAGCTACTGTAATAGGAATAAGTAAGGCGTTTACAATTACCCTTAATCCTAGAGAGGTACCTAATATTTCATTTTGTTTATTGGGTTCATTAATAAGTTCACGGATTATAAATGTATCCAGACCTAATGCCCCAACCGCAGCCATAATAGCCACTAAAGCTAAAATAAAATTTAAATCTCCGAAACCCGTAGGTCCTAAATACCTGGCAATTATTAATCCAACGATTAGGCTTAAAAGCTTGCCAAACATTAACCATCCAGTATTTTTAAAATACTTTTGAAATGCTTGTTCGTCAAACCCTTTAATGGCCGGTATTTTTATCATGCAATAAAAATAGGGTATTTCTATTGGTTATCCGCCGTTTGCCTCTTGAATTACTTCACCTTTTGAAGGTTGTGCGCTTTTAGCTGGTGCAGTACCAACTGGTGCAGCAGGTGTAGCTTGCGTTGCAGCCGATTTTAAAGGCGCTCCAACTGGCAATGAACAATCGTGACCTGGCATTCCGTGTTCAGGATTTAATCCATTTGCAGGAGTATTAACAGGTGATGCAACTGGTTTAAATGGAGCACCAACTGGTAGCGAACAATCGTGACCCGGTTGTCCGTGTTCAGGATTAACAGTTAAACCTGCTCTTGCAGATTCATCTGAAGTTAAAGTTGGAAGTTGTCCTTCGGGCATTTTAATTGCTTCTTGCTTGTTAGATTCTCCAGAACATGAAGAAAAAAATGCTACCACCAATACTAAGTATAAATATCTCATCCTATTTTAATTTTAAAAACGCCTTTTCTGTGCGATCTATTTGTTTTAAATGATGTTTTAAATGAACTTCTATAAATCTAAACCAATCCAATCTATTTAAATAACCCAATGCCCCATGTTTCACTCGGTTTTCAATGCAAATATCGGAGGTTTTATTCCCGACAAAAATAAACTTTGTTTCGAAAGTTTCTATAAGTGAAAGTGCTTCTGCTTTGGAAATTGACTTTAATCTGTTAATTATATGTTTTGGTGCTTTAATTTTTATGAAAGGAGGAAAAACACCAAAATACAATATAAACCTACCGATTAAAGAAAGTCGGCCTGCTTCGTCCCTACCCGCATCTATATTCTCTATTACTCGGATAGATAATAAACTGGCATCGAAAATATGAAAATATATCTCACTATAAGACCAGGCATCGGCAGAAGGCCTTTTTATAAATTCTTCTTCACTCAAAGAATTTATAAAATTTCGATAAGATAATGTTAATCTCCTAACAGATTCAAGTGTGTGTTTGAGTTGCATGTTAATTAATTGATAACCTAGAAATTAAATTTAAGGTAAATTAATTAAAAAAAAGGAAATTATCTAAATTGATTTAATTTTTCTATTTAATAACTCCCACAAACCCACTTTTTATATTATTTTAAGAATAAATGATTTATTAAAGCATAAAAAAAAGCCGAACTAAAAGTTCGGCTTATATTTTATTGAAATTGTTTCGCGTTAACTTTTCGCTCGTTTTCTTTTAAATAAATCTTACGAAGCCTCATACTAACAGGTGTTATTTCTATATACTCGTCTGCCTGGATATATTCCATTGCTTCTTCCAATGAGAATTTTGTAGCAGGAGCAATTCTAGTATTATCATCAGAACCAGAAGCACGCATATTGGTTAAAGCTTTACCTTTAACTAAGTTTACTACTAAGTCGTTATCACGGATGTGCTCACCCATAATTTGACCTTCATAAACCTCTACACCTGGCTCAACAAAGAAACGACCTCTATCTTGTAACTTATCAATTGAATAAGCAGTAGTTTGTCCTTTTTCCATTGATACAAGAACACCATTTAATCTACCCGGGATACTACCCTTCCAAGGCTCATACGCTTTAAATCTATGCGCCATGATAGCTTCTCCAGCAGTAGCTGTAAGAATATTATTTCTTAATCCGATGATACCTCTTGATGGAATTTCGAATTCTAAATGTTGTAAATCACCTTTTGGTTCCATTACTAATAACTCACCTTTACGTTGAGTTACTAATTCAATAACCTTTCCAGCAACATCTGCAGGCGAATCAACAATTAAAGTTTCAATAGGCTCACATTTAACCCCATCAATTTCTTTAACAATAACTTGAGGCTGACCAACTTGTAACTCATAGCCTTCTCTACGCATGGTTTCTATAAGAACTGATAAGTGAAGAATACCTCTTCCATATACCAAATATGAATCTGGAGTATTTGTCTCAATTACTTTTAGAGCCAAATTTTTCTCCATCTCTTTATATAAACGCTCTCTTAAACGTTGAGAGGTAACAAATTTTCCTTCTTTACCAAAAAATGGTGAGTTATTAATGGTGAACAACATGTTCATCGTTGGCTCATCAATTTTAATTACTGGCAATTGTTCTGGATTCTCAAAATCTGCAATTGTATCACCAATTTCAAACCCCTCAATACCAACTACCGCACAAATATCGCCTGAAACAACTTCTGAGATTTTTACTTTTCCTAAACCATCAAAAGTATATAGTTCTTTTACTCTTGATTTTACAAGCTTACCATCTCTTTTAATTAAAGTGATAGGCTGATTTTCAGAGATTTTTCCTCTATGAACTCTACCAATTGCAATACGACCAACAAATGATGAATAATCTAAAGAGGTAATTTGCATTTGAAGTGTTCCCTCATTATTTGGTGCTGGTGGAATATGCTCCAAAATAGCATCCATTAATGGGAAAATATCTGTAGTAGGTTTTTTATAGTCGGTACTCATCCAACCTTGTTTAGATGAACCATAAATTACAGGAAAATCTAATTGCTCTTCTGTAGCTTCTAGGTTAAAAAACAATTCGAATATTTGTTCGTAAACTTCTTCCGGGCGACAGTTTTCTTTATCAACTTTGTTTACAACAACGATAGGTTTTAAACCTAATGCTAGTGCTTTTTGCGTTACAAAACGCGTTTGAGGCATTGCTCCTTCAAAAGCATCGCACAACAAGATAACACCATCGGCCATTTTTAAAACACGCTCTACCTCACCACCAAAATCGGCGTGACCAGGGGTATCTATAATATTGATTTTTACGTCTTTGTATTTAACGGATACGTTCTTCGAAACAATTGTAATTCCACGCTCGCGCTCTAAATCATTATTATCAAGGATTAAATCGCCTGACTGTTCATTATCTCTAAAGATAGAACATGAATGAAGAATTTTGTCAACCAAGGTGGTTTTTCCATGATCGACATGGGCAATTATGGCAATATTTCTAACTTTTTGCATTGAATTTGTAAAATAAGGCGCAAAGATACATAGAAAATATGGAAAATATTGAGATTTTTATTGGCATAAAGCGCTTTAAGATTCAGATATTCAGCTATTAGTAAATAAATAAGTGATTTTATGGCATTTAATTTTTTTCAGATAACAGATTTTTTTATCAAATTTTAACTTAAATCGGTTGTTAAAAAGAATGTACATTTACATTTAGCTTTTATGAAAGGTTAATTTTTAAGCTAAAATTGATTACTACCTATTAAAACCATAACTTAACAAAGGTTATTAGTTGGTAATAATTACCAAATACGATTTAAGGAATAGTTTTTATTATAATGAACAAGTTTACCATTGGCGTAGAAGAGGAATATATGGTTATTGATCCTGTTTCCAGAGAACTAACTTCTCACGATCAAAAGATTGTTGAAGCAGCTCAAAGTAAATATGGTGATCAGGTAAAAGCAGAAATGCACCAAGCAGTTGTTGAGGTTGGAACAAAAATCTGTAACAATACTGAACAAGCCAGGAAGGAAATAACCGACTTAAGGTTATACGTTTCTAAATTAGCAGAAGATTTAGGCCTGAAAATTGGTGCCGCCGGAACGCATCCTTTTTCTCATTGGGATAAACAATTAATTACCGACCACCCAAGATATTCTGAAATTATTAATGAATTTCAAGAAGCCGCAAGATCTAATCTAATTTTTGGTTTACACGTCCACATTGGTTTCCAATCTAGAGATTTAGCGATTCAAATTGCCAACCAAGTAAGATATTTCTTGCCTCATGTGTTTGCTATGTCTACCAACTCCCCATTTTGGGAAGGTAGAAATACAGGCTATAAATCGTTTAGAACTAAGGTTTTCGATAAGTTTCCGAGAACTGGAATCCCCGATATTTTTAATAGTATCGAAGATTATGATAATTATGTAAAGCTGCTGATAAAAACCAATTGTATGGATAGCGCCAAAAAAATTTGGTGGGATTTAAGGATACATCCAATTTATGATACAATTGAGTTTAGAATTTGTGACTGCCCAACTTTAATAGATGAAACCATGACTTTTGTAGCATTGTTTCAAGCTCTTTGCGCAAAATTATATAAGCTACGGTTGCAAAACATGAATTATATAAATTACTCAAGAGCCTTAATTAATGAAAATAAATGGAGAGCAGCCAGATACGGTATCGATGGGAAATTAATCGATTTTGGCAAGGAAAAGGAAGTAGAATGTAAAAGCCTTTTACTAGAACTCCTAGATTTTGTGGATGATGTGGTGGATGATTTAGGCTCAAGAAAAGATATTGAATATGTGCATACCATTTTAAAAAATGGAACAGGCGCAGACAGACAACTAGAATTATTTAACAAAACCCAAAGCTTAGAAACAGTGGTAGATTTTATTACTTCGTCTACCCTAACAGGATTAAATTGATGCAAAAACTAAAAGATATAAAAGTCGCAATTATTGATTTAAATAATGGTAAACCCAATCAAGCTCTACCCAGCATTTATTCGATTTTGGAAGATTTTCAACTTCAACATGATGTGATTTTTTATACTCAATCTTTTGCCCTAAGAAATAAAGGTGAAATTCCAGATTTAGGATTCGATATTTATATTTCAACAGGTGGCCCAGGTAGTCCCTATGATGGGAATGGACATAAATGGGAAGAAGATTTATTTAATCTATTAGATGCTTTAGATGAGCATAATCTTCAAGCTTCTCAAAAAAAGTTCACTTTCTTAATTTGTCATTCTTTTCAGTTGGCTTGTATGAAGTATAAATTAGGGACACTAACCCGAAGAGAAAAAATAGCAGCCGGAGTTTTTCCAGTTTATTTAACTCCAGAAGGTGAAAACGAACCCATATTTAAAGGCCTTAAGCCCGTATTTTACTCTATTGACAATAGAAATTGGCAAGTGGTAAATCCAAATGCCGAAAATTTAAAAAATAAAAAAGCAGTTATTCTGGCAATAGAAAACCCTCATCCTAATCCAGATCAGGAACGTTGTTTAATGGCCATTCGGTTTTCAAGGGAAATGATTGGCACACAATTCCATCCAGAAGCAAATCCAATTGGCGTTAAATTATTTTTGCACAAACCAGAAATTAAAAAATTAATAGAAGAGAATTATAGCGCTAAGGTTTATTCAGAAATGATCGAAAATCTTAATCACCCAGAACGTATCCCGCATACTTTTGAGACTATTTTGCCAAATTTTTTAATGAATGCAGTCCAACAATTAGCTTAATCTATATGGTTAACGATAATATATCTTTTAATGAGAATTATGAGGAGCTGGCTTATTTAAAATTCTTGAATGAAATTGAATCAACCTATGGCCCAATTCCTTTTAGAATAGCAGAAGCACCCTTTTTTATATCCGAAGATTTAAAAACTCAACTTATTGAAGCAGGACAAGAGATTATAAATTTCATTAAATCTCCTAATTTTAATTCGTTAACTCAATCTTCTATCCCAAAGGAGTGGAATGTTCCAAACCAAAATACACATCCTCATTTTTTGGCTTTGGATTTTGCTATTACCGAAACAGAAAACGGTCAACTACAACCTAAGCTTATAGAATTACAAGGCTTCCCCTCATTATTTGGATTCCAGGATTATTTAGCTGAAATGTATAAGAAGCATTTTAACATAAACCCTGAAATGAGCCCTTATTTTGGGGATTTTGACAAAACATCTATGTTTAATCTTCTTAAAAAAGTTATTGTAGGCGACCATAATGAAAAGGAAGTTGTGTTGTTGGATGTTGATGCGCATCATCAAAAAACTTTAATTGATTTTAAAATTACATGTGAAGCATTGGGTATTCAAATTGTAGCCCTGGAGGAAGTTTTTGAAGAAAACAATGATTTGTACTACCTAAGAAACAATGAAAAAACACAGATCAAAAGAATTTATAATCGTTTAATTTTTGATGAAATCGCATCAAAACCTCATTTACTAACAGCCCACTTTAATCCAACGCATGCATTAAATGTAGAATGGATTACCCATCCAAATTGGTTTTACAACGTGTCCAAATATATTTTACCTTACTTAAAGGGTAAATATTTTCCGCAATCCGATTATTTAAATAACGTAATTAATAATCTACCGACCGATCTATCTAAATATATTATAAAACCTCTTATGTCTTTTGGAGGAAAAGGCGTAATAATAGACGTTTCGAAAGAGATAATTGACCAAATTGATGATCCAGAAAACTGGATTATACAAGAGAAAGTAGATTATGCGCCTATTATTCCATCGCCAAATGGCAAGGCTAAAGTAGAGTTAAGACTCATGTATATATGGCCAGACAACCAAGAACCACAGCTTTGTATTAATTTGGCTCGACTAAGCAAGGGAAAAATGATAGGTGTAAATTACAACAAGGATTTAAATTGGGTAGGTGGCAGTGTTGGCCTCATGCGCTAGGCTATAATAGAAATTTATTGGTAGATTAACAGAAGTATGACCATTTGTTAAAAATCTAAACTTATATTTGTTTATGGATGTGCAATTAATTCTTGTAATTCTTTTATTTATAGCCGCTTTAGCCTATGTTGTACGCATGATATACAAAGCAGTTAATGCTAAACAATCTTGTGGCTCTAATTGTAAATGCGGTGTGAATTTTGACAATATCCCCACTCCAAAAAAATAAATGGCGACCTCTTTTAAAAGATATCTAATAGATAAATTATCTATTACTGAAGAGCAAGCAGACAAAGCCGTTCCCGACCTTAAAACTAAATTTTTTAAAAAAGGAACTATTATTATTTCTGAAGGTGATACCAAGTCTGATTCCTATTTTGTGAATAGTGGTCTGCTTAGAATGTTTTCTATGGATCAGAAAGGTAAAGAACACGTAATACAGTTTGCCCCTGAAAATTGGATGATATCTGACAGAAATTCTCTTATGTACAACGAACCATCTGCCTATTATATTGAAGCAGTTGAAGATACAGAAGTTGTAATTGTAGATAAAAATTTCTTTGTGAATATGAAGCACGTAATTCCAGAAATTCTGGAATTAAACATCAATATGCTACATAATTCGATAAGATTTATGCAACATAGAATTAATATGTTACTAAGCGCTTCTGCCGAAGAGCGCTATTTACACTTCATTAAACTTTATCCTAACTTAACACTGAGGGTGCCGCAATGGATGATAGCTTCCTACCTTGGCATTACACCCGAATCTTTAAGTAGAGTTAGGAAAGATTTAGCGCATAAAAATTTCAAAAAGTAACTTTCTCGCATATTCCATTTCTTACCATAAATCAAGGGTAATCAGATATTTAGAATCTACCTTTGTTTTATAAATTAAAAGTTATGGAAAAAATTAATTGGGTTTTAGATCCCACACATAGTGAATTACAATTTAAAGTTAAACACTTAATGATCACTACCGTTACAGGTGGAATTAAAGATTTTAATGCAACATTAATTAGTGCTGATGATGATTTCTCGAATGCTGAAATTGAATTTGAAGGGAAATTAGAATCAATAGATACTGGTACTGCAGATAGAGATGCGCATTTAAAAAGTGCTGACTTTTTCGACATTGAGCAATTCCCTACATTAAATTTTAAATCTACTTCATTTTCAAAAAATGGTGATGATATTAAAATAGGTGGAGATTTAACGATTAAAGGAATTACTAAATCAGTAACTCTAAATGCTGAATTAGGTGGCGTAGCTACAGATCCTTGGGGAAACACTAAAGCTGGATTTACATTCGAAACACGTATTAACCGTACAGATTTTGGATTAACTTGGAATTCTGTTTTAGCATCTGGTGGTGTTATGGTTAGTGAAGAAGTTAAAATTTTAGGCGAAGTTCAGTTTGTAAAACAAGCCTAATATTAAGGAATAAAAATGTCTGATTATAGAGATGTAACTGCAATCCTAAATCCTCCGCCAGCTAATAAAATTGGGGATGGATTTAGGGTTCATAATTTTACGCCTGATGGGTATAAGATAGATTTAGATCCATTTTATTTAATCGACTATAATGCCTGTATAAATGTTGCTGCATGCAATAAACAACTTGGTGTGCATAGTCACCCACATAGAGGTTTAGAATCGGTAACCCTAGTTTATTACGGTGCCATTGAACATTTAGATAGTGCGGGAAATACAGGGATTATTAATGCAGGTGAGGTTGAATGGACTACAGCTGGAAGAGGAATTCTTCATAAAGAAATTTATGAATCTGAGTTTTCAAAAAATGGAGGGCCATTACAGTTGGTTCAACTTTGGGTAAATTTACCCGCGGCACATAAATTATGTCCACCTAAATATCAACCTATAAAAAGGAAGGATATGGGACGCTACGAGCTTGCCAATAATTTAGGTTGTATTGAAGTTATTGCAGGAAACTATTCAGGTATAGATGGTCCGGCTGAGACTTTTACAGATATAGAAATGTATAATGGCCGACTAAACAAAGGCGCTTTAGTAAATTTTAAATTTTTAAATCACCATAATACGGCACTACTTGTTTTAGAAGGCGATATAATTATAAATGAAGCACACCCAATAAAAGCTAATCAAATGGTATATTTTAAACCCGGTGATGGCAAAATTAGTGTGCGAGCTACAACAAACTGCATAATTCTTCTATTAAGCGGAGCGCCAATTAATGAACCTATTGTGCAATTTGGCCCATTTCTTATGAATAATAATGAAGAGCTGGAAAAAGCAATATTAGATTATAACTACGGAGAGTTTGGATACCTAAGCTAGTTTTAACAACTAGCTTTTTTGAATTAAACAAACTGCATAAGCTACAACACCTTCTTCTCTTCCAATAAAACCCATGGTTTCGTTTGTGGTAGCTTTTATAGAGATATCTTCTACTTCTAACTGAAAAGCTTTTGCAATATGCTTTTTCATTTCAGGGATATGCGGATTAATTTTAGGTGCCTCTAAGCATAACATGGCATCTATATTCCCGATTTCATATCCTGCACTTTTTATTAGTTTTAATGTTTCTTCAGCTATTATTAAGCTGCTTATCCCCTTCCATCTATCGTCTGTATTCTTAAAATGGAAACCAATATCTCCTAAATTTGCTGCTCCCAAAAGTGCATCACATATTGCATGTAATAATACATCCGCATCCGAATGTCCAAATGCACCTTTATAATGATCTAGTTGAATTCCGCCTAGAACAAACGGATGGTTGTCTTTTAATTGATGAACATCGAACCCAAACCCTACTTTAATTTTCATTTATCTTCTTCTTTCTAATAACTTAATTAACACCAAAATTAAACAACAGCCCAAATCTTAAAATTCCTGCTAGCGGACTTTTCTTTGCATCGCCAACTAAATAAGACATATCTATATTAAATACATTATATTTTAAGCCTGCGCCTAAAGTTAAGTATCTTCTGTTTCCTTTGTCTGGATGTTCGTAAAAGTAACCAGCTCTTAATGCAAATTGTTGATTATACCAATACTCCATACCCGTAGCAAAACTAATTTCGCTTAATTCTTCCGATAATCCTCCTGGAGCATCAGAAAATGACCCAAATATTCCAGAAGTAATGCTCCTATTAGGATCTCTGCCTCTTAATATTTTTCCATTTATATCATATTCAGGCTGAGTGGGAACTAAAAGTTTATTTAAATCGAACGAAAATGTAAAAGAATTTTCATCGTCTAAAAGGAAAGTATTGGCGATACCTAACTTTAAGTTAGTTGGTAAAAACTCTTCATTTCCACCATCAACATAGCTTAATTTCGTGCCAATATTCGAAACATTTATACCTGCAGAGAATATGGAATTTGTATTAAAAACTACTGCATTCGACTTATAAAAAGCCGATAAATCCATTGCGACGGCAGTTCCAGGTCTTGTATCTTGTCCAGCTACAAACTGACCAGAGAACAAATCAGAATAAATATATCTTACTGAAGAAGCCAATGATAAATTATAGCCAAAGTTTCTAGCAAAGGTAAAGTCTAACGCAAATTCGTTTGGATTATAAGTCCCTAAATCTTGTTGATTCTGATCTGTTAATTGTATTTGCCCTAAAGAGAAATATCTTAAAGAAGCGCCTATGGTGTTTCTATTACTTAAATGATAAAAACCACTTAAATAAGCTAAATTAACATCAGGAATTATTTGTTTTAGCCATGGACTATAAGAAACTGCAAAACCTCCTGGCTCTTCTAAAAATGCAATTTTAGAAGGATTATTACTTAAAGAATTGGCGTCTCCAGAAATTGCCACCCCAACATCTCCCATACTTCCTGAACGTGCATCAGGCGTAATTCTTAGAAATGGCACTGCTGTTTGAATAGAATTACTACCGCTTCCATTTGTTTGTGTTACGGTTGTACTTTGAGCATATACTGTCCCAATTGACATAAAAAATGCCATCACAAAAAAAACAGATTCGCTAAAATTCTTCAATTCTTAAGGATGATTTTGGTCTTAATATATAACTAAATATAATACATTATTCACCTATAAACGAACAATATTAAGCTTTATGATGTATAAGGCATAAATATTTAATTATTTTAAAAAACTTGTCGTAAAACTTTAGTTTACTACTCAAATTCTATTAAAACAGCATTTTTTTCGACCTTATCACCAACATTAATATTAATTTTTGCGATTTTCCCATCAGATGGCGACTTTAATATATTCTCCATTTTCATGGCTTCTAACACCAATAGATTATCGCCTTTTTTAATTTCCTGTCCAACAGTAACAGACACACCTAATACCAAGCCTGGCATAGGAGCATTAACATTTTTTATTTTTTTAGTAGCTAGATCTTCAAGCCCCAATTGCTTCAATAATAAGTCGAATTGATCTTTTACAGCAACAGAATAAACATTTCCATTAACTTTAATTTGCATATTCTTGTCATCATCTTCACCAACCAATTCTACAGAATAAGAACGATTATCGTGTAAGATATGATAATTTTTTGCGTCAATTTTTTGAGCATTTATTTGTATAGATTTTCCATTAACAACTAAATCTGAACCCGAGTTCTCTATTTCTAATACTTGATTATTATTTACTGTAATCTTTAACATACTAATTTGGTAAGGTATATTTTAAACAAACTCCTCTCAATATGCTTATTTAAGTAGGGATTTGGCTTTTAAATGCGCTAACTATTTCCCATTAATAAATTCTAAGCTAAACGTGGTTTTCCTTCTTATTTAAGTAAGATTACCGCTAAAGAGTTTAAATTTTGGTTAAATATAAGATGATTATAGGGATTTTCAATGATTTAGATAATTGGCTTCAAAGCATGCCGCAAGCGCAGCAGTTTCTGTCCTTAATCTACTTTCACCTAAAGAAATTGCTTTAAATCCATTATCGAGTGCTAATTGAATTTCATTTGGCGTGAAATCTCCTTCAGGGCCAATTAAAATTAAACAAGTTTCGGAAGGCGTTAAACTCTCTTTTAAAGTTGTTTTAGGCTGATCTAAACAATGAGCAATATACTTACACTTGATATGATCATATTGCTTAATAAACTTTAAAAATGAAATAGAATCTTCTATTATAGGATGGTATGCTTTTATAGATTGCTTAACGGCTGAGGTAATGACCTTTTCTAATCTCTCTATTTTTACCGCTTTCCTTTCAGATCGATCACAAATAATCATAGAAACTTGATCAATCCCAATCTCAGTAGCTTTTTCTAAAAACCATTCGGTTCTTTCTATATTCTTTGTTGGCGCTAATGCAATATGCAAATAAAAAGGTCGCTTACCGTATTCTCCAATTTTAGAAAGTACGTTTACAGCGACCTGTTTTTTTGTAATATTAGAAATTTCTGCCGTGTAAAATCCGCCTTTGCCATCTACTAAAGTCAACACATCGCCCAAATTCATTCTTAAAACTTGTGTACAATGTTTACTTTCCTGTTCATTTAGAACATAGGTATTTCCTTCTATTTCTGGCGTATAAAAGACGTGCATAAATGCTTATCTATTATCAACGGCATCAGATTGGTTAATTACCAACTCTAATTTAATGGTTTCAATATTTTGTTCCGTTTTTTTCAAAATGGTAAATATATACCCGAAACATTCATTTGTATCGCCCACCTCCGGAATACGACCGAAAGTTTGAGTAATTAATCCTGCAATGGTATCATAATCTTCATCTTCAGGCAAATCATGAGGTAATAACTCATTTACATCGTAAACGGTTGCAGTAGCACTGATAATATATTCTGTATCAGAAATTTTTTCTACTATTGGCTTCTCTTCATCATATTCATCTTGAATTTCACCAACAATTTCTTCTACAATATCCTCTAATGTTACCATACCGGCAGTTCCACCAAACTCATCAATAACAATAGCTATCTGAATTCTCTTTTGTTGAAGTTCAGTTAGCAAATCATTGATTTTTTTATTCTCAGGAATAAAGTATGGTTTCCTTAAAATATCGGCCAAATTCCAATCAGATTTTTTAGCGATTAGAGGTAATATATCTTTAGCATGAACTATACCTACAATCTTATCGATTACCTCATCGTAAATAGGCAATCTAGAATATCCTTCTGCAATAATTTTATTAATTAGCTCGTCTTTTGACGCACCTAATTCTACAGCAGAAATTTTAGTACGCGGTACCATAATGTGTTTAACAACACGCTCATTAAAGTCAAATACATTTTTAATTAACTCATGTTCGTTGTTGTCAAGCGCTCCGCTTTCCTTACCTTGATCTAATAAATACTGTAATTCTTCGGAGCTATGATGTGCATCATGCCCGCCGGTCATACTAATACCCATTAGTTTTAAAATACTATTTGCGAATGAATTTAAAACCCAAATAATAGGTCTAAAAACAACGTAAAATAAATATAAAGGTAATGCAATACCCATAGTAGTACCTATGGGACGTTGTATAGCTAAGCTCTTCGGAGCTAACTCACCAAATACAATGTGTAAAATGGTAATAATTGAGAAGGCTAAAACATGTCCTAAAGTAGTAGCAACGTTTTCGGCAAGGTTAATATTGATTAAATCAAAAAACACTTGCACAATTTTAGTCATAACCCCTTCACCTACCCAACCTAGGGCAAGAGAAGCCAAAGTAATTCCTAACTGTGTTGCGGCTAAATACCCATCTAAATTTTGGGTCATGTGTTTAGCCAATTTAGCAATACGATTTCCAGTTTTTGCTTTTATCTCAATTTGAGAAGCTCTAACCTTAACAATAGCAAATTCAGCAGCTACAAAAAAGCCGTTTAAAAAAACTAAGAATAAGGTTATAAAAATATCAAGTGCCATTATTTAATATTTCTAAATGTAGAATTATATAGCTCAATACTTTCGTTAATTACTTTTTGTGCGTACCTTTTACCTAATAGATGCTCTATTGTTACATTTTTCTCTTCTAATGCCTTGTAATCTTGGAAAAATCTTACAATTTCCTTCATCGTATGTGGAGGTAATTCAGATAAATCATTGATATAATTTACAGACATATCGTTTTTTGCAACAGCAATAATTTTATCGTCTTGCTCACCATTATCTACCATGTGCATAACACCTATTACTTTAGATTCTATTAAAGTCATTGGATAAACGTCTACAGAGCATAATACTAAAATATCCAATGGATCGTTATCATCACAAAACGTTTGTGGAATGAAACCATAATTAGCTGGATACATTACAGATGAGAATAAAACTCTGTCTAATTTAATTAAATTAGAGTCTTTATCAATTTCATACTTCGCTTTAGATCCTTTTGGGATTTCAATAATCGCGTTAACAAATTCTGGAACATTTTTGCCGGGAGAAATGGCATGCCAGGGGTGGTGGTCGTCTTTAGTCATTTTTACTTATTGTTTCATTATTATTTTCTTCCACTGCAACAGTTTTCTTCTTTAAAAAAGTAACCATTAGTGGTATTGTTGTTATTACTATAAATCCAACAATTATATAAAGCAAATAATCATTTATTTCTTTTTCAAATCTTTTACCTAGTAAATAACCCAACAAAGTTAAAGAAGTGATCCATAATATTGCACCAGAAATATTATAAAATGCAAATTTTTTAAAATTCATCTTAACTACGCCGGCAAATATTGGAGCAAAAGTTCTCACAATTGGCACAAATCTACCCATAATGAGTGCAAATGCGCCTTGTTTTTTATAATACTGCTCTGCAGCAACTAAATATCTTTTCTTAAAAAACAGAGATTCCTTCCTATTATATAAAATAGGTCCAGTTCTTCTTCCAAACCAATAACCTGTAAAATTCCCTGTTACTGCGGCTGTAATTAAACCAAGTATTAAAGTTGTGATAGATACATCAAGGCTATTTGTGGCAACAAACATACCTGCCAAAAAAAGCAGATAATCACCTGGAAGGAAAAAACCTATTAATAAACCAGTTTCCGCAAATATTACAAAAAGCAATAAGTAAAACCCGCCCTCTCTTAATAAGGTGGCAGGATCAATTACAGTCTGTAATGAATTCCATAGCTCTTGCATAAATATTTACACATAAAACTACAAATAAATTTTAAAGAAAATTTATAATATATTTAAAATGACAGAAGGATAGATTCCAATTACTAAAGTTATAATAACTCCAAGTACAATAATTGCCTTATAAGCAAGAGAAATTGGGATAACAACTTCTTTTCCTTCTTTAAAATAAACAGCAATTATAACTTTAAAATAATAATAGAATCCAATCAAGGCATTCACAATAGCTACTACCACTAGTAATGTATGATACTCGTTCATCACATTTACAAACATCACATATTTACCTATAAAACCGGCTGTTAACGGGATTCCTGCAAACGATAACATGGCTATGGTTAATGTTAAAGCTAATAATGGATTCTTTTTCGCTAAACCATTAAAGCTCTCAAAACTATCACTTCCTAAATTTTGCTTAACCAAAATTAAAATAGCAAAAGCAACTAAACTTGCTGCAATATAGGCTGTAGCATATAACAATACGCTATTATTACTTGATGAACTCAATACAATCAAAGAGAATAACAAGTATCCAGCATGACTGATACTTGACCATCCCAGCATTCTCTTGAAGTTCTTTTGAAATAAAGCCGTGATATTTGCTGTGAATAAAGTTAAAATAACAATAACCAATAATGCTGGCAACCAAAAATCGTGTAATGGAGCAAAAGTATTTCCAAATAGTTTTAATAAAGCTGCAAAACCCGCCGCTTTTACCACAGTTGCCATAAATGCAGTAATCATGGTTGGCGATCCTTCATACACATCTGGTGTCCAGAAGTGAAATGGAACTACCCCAATTTTAAAACACATTCCTATTAACATTAATATGATACCTGGGTAAAATAATGTAGAAACAGATGTAGGGTTATTTATTAAATATTGCTCTATAACTTTAATATCGAAACTTCCGGTTGCACCATAAATTAAAGTGATACCGAAAAGTAAAAATCCAGTTGAAAAAGCACCCATTAAAAAATATTTTAAAGAGGCTTCGTTAGAACCAAAATCGCGCTTTCTTATTCCCGCAAGAATATATAAACTTACCGACATAATTTCTAAACCAACAAATAGCATAGAAAGGTTTAAGTAAGATACCATCATTACCATCCCGACTAATGCAAACAGCATTAAGGTGAAATATTCGGCTAAATAATCACTATTGGTAAAATAATTCTTGCTTAATAAAAATATTAAAAAACTACCTGTTAATATTAAAACTGTAAATGCAATGGCATAATTATCCATCAACATCATATCGTAGTTATTAATGTTTTTATTCCAACCATTTATGGCAAAGCCCATTGCAACGCCTAATCCGATTAATGATAATGGCAACAAAGCTTTTTTAGCTTTGTAAAGTCCTGTATATAAAACAATAAAGGCGGTTAATACAATTGTTATTATAATATTCATTTATACTAGCGTTGAAGTTTAATCTGGATTTGTTGAAGCAATTGTTGAACAGAAGCTTCAGAAATTTCAAAAATTGGTTTTGGGTACACTCCTAAAGCAATTACTAAGAAACAAATGCTAAATAATACTACTTTTTCTGACCCTGCAATATCTTTAAAAACTACAGTTAAATCGTTAGTTGTACCTAACATAGTTTTTTGGTACATGCGAAACATATATACTGCAGAAAATATAATGGTTAATCCTGCAACAGCTGCAGCCCAAATATTATATTCGAATAATTGCATTAATAATAAAAATTCGCCGGGGAAACCATTTGTTCCTGGTAAGGCTACCGTTCCCAATAAGATAATTAAAAATGTAATGGCTAATAGAGGAGCTGATTTTGCTATTCCTCCCATTTCAGAAATCTTTAATGTTCCCAATCTAGATTGAAGAATATCTATCACAAAAAACAATCCTACAACATTAATACCGTGACTTAGCATTTGGATCATAGACCCTTGTAATCCTTGTACACCATTTTGAGACAATACTGAGGCAAAAATACCAGCAGAAATTAATCCAACGTGACTAATAGATGAATAAGCAATTAATCTTTTGCTATCGCCTCTTGTAAATGCAATAATTGCAGCGTAAGTAATTCCTATTATTGATAAGATAATTACTATACCACCCCATTCTTGTACACCTAATGGAACTACTGGCAATAACCATCTAATTACGCCATAAATACCCATTTTTAGCATAATACCAGATAATAACATGGTTCCTTGGGCAGGTGCCGATGTATAAGTATCTGGTTGCCAAGTATGGAAAGGGAAAACTGGCATCTTAATAGCAAAAGCTAGGAAGAAAGCTAAAAATACCCAAGATTGTTGAACTGAATCTAGGTTTAAAGCATAAAATGATGCTAATGCAAAGTTATTATCTGGATTTTGTAAGTAGAGATAAATCATCCCTAATAACATAAACAAGGATCCTGCAATGGTGTAAACAAAAAATTTCATGTTTACTTTAATTCTGTCCTTTCCTCCCCACAGTGCACAAATAAAATAAATTGGAATTAATGCTGCTTCCCATCCTATATAGAATAAAAATGCATCTAATGCAGTAAATACAATTAATAATCCCAACTGCATAAATAAAATTAAACCATAAAATGCATTGGGTTTAGAATGATTGTGTTGAAAACCAGCCAAAATAATTAATGGCACTAATACATTTGTTAACAGAATAGTAATCATACTAATTCCGTCGACACCCGCCATAAACTTAATTCCAAATTCTGGAATCCATGGATAATTTAATTCAAATTGTAATGCTGCATTAGGTTGGAAATTAGCCAACATCACTCCAGCAACGGCCAGACTAAGTAAAGAAAATATAAGGCCAATAATTTTGGCATTCGCACCACTCATAAAGGTTACTAATGAGCCTACAAATGGTATAATTAATAATAAAAGTAATAGTTGCTCCATCTTTTTGGACGATCCTTTATAGTGCTAAAAATGTATAAATAAATAGGGCAATTATCCCTACTACCATCATGAATAAATAAAAACCTACGTTTCCAGATTGTAATAACCTTAGTCCTTTACTACTTTCGTTTGCAGTAAGACCTAGTCCATTCACAATTCCGTCGATTATCTTTTTGTCGAAAATTCTATAAAAAATTACTGAAATTTTCTCTAGTGGTTTTACAATTATGGCATTGTACAATTCATCAACATAAAATTTATGGTATGAAAGGTTGGCTAAGAAACTACGTTCACCTGCATCAGCAACTGGAACATGATTTCCTTTAATATATTTAAAATAAGCAATCGCGATAGCAACTACTGCTCCTCCCACAGAAACACTCATTATGATATATTCAGTAGCATGATCTAAATGAATAGGTCTTACACCATTTAGAACTGGCGATAACCATTGAGCTAACCAATTATTACCTCCAAAAACTTCTGGGATTCCTATAATACCGCCTATTGCAGATAAAATAGCCAAAACAATTAATGGGAAAGTCATAGTAGATGGCGATTCATGAACAGATTCTTCTGCATGATGTGTTCCTCTAAACTGACCATAAAAAGTTAAGAATAACATTCTAAACATATAAAATGCAGTTAATGCGGCACAAAACACGCCAATTCCCCACATCAATTGATTGTATTCGAAAACATGTGCAAGTATTTCATCTTTTGAGAAGAAACCTGAAAAAGGAGGGATTCCAGATATCGCAATCGTTCCTATTAACATAGTCACAAATGTTATTGGCATCTTCTTTTTTAATCCACCCATATTACGCATATCCTGATCATGGTGCATACCATGAATAACAGATCCTGCTGCTAAAAACAATAAAGCTTTAAAGAAAGCATGTGTTAAAACATGGAAAAATGACCCTGAATAAGCGCCTACGCCTAATCCCAAAAACATATAACCTAATTGAGAAACTGTTGAGTAGGCTAAAACCTTCTTAATATCTGTTTGGGTAATAGCAATTAAAGCTGCTAATACAGCTGTAGCCAATCCTATTATTGCAATTAAATGCTGAATAACAGGCGCTAAATCAAACAATACATTAGAACGGGTAATCATATAAATACCTGCCGTAACCATAGTCGCGGCGTGTATTAATGCTGAAACTGGTGTAGGTCCAGCCATCGCATCAGGCAACCAAGTAAATAAAGGTAATTGTGCCGACTTACCACAAGCTGCGATAAATAAGAATAAACAAATTAAAGCAATAGTTGTATCACCAGGCATATAAGCTGCTGCCATTGGGAATATAGTAGCAAACTCTACACTTCCAAAAGTTACAAAAATTAAGAAAACACCTAATAAAAAGCCTAGATCACCAATTCTATTCATAACAAATGCTTTTTTAGCAGCACTTGCATAACTTTTATTGGTATACCAAAAACCAATTAATAAATACGAACATAAACCAACACCTTCCCATCCAATAAACATTACAATGTAGTTAGATCCTAAAACCAACAACATCATAAAGAAGATGAATAAATTTAAGTAACTAAAAAATTTACCAAATCCTTCATCATTGTGCATATATCCGATGGAATAGATATGGATTAAAAATCCAACACCTGTTATAATTAATAACATAACAGAACTTAGCGGATCGATTAAAAACGACAATGGAATTTTTAGTGATCCTGTGCTAATCCAATCGAATAAATAAATGGTATGCGATTTAACTTCAGAACCTTCTATTTCGAAAAAGATTCCGACACTTAAAGCAAAGGCAGCTAAAACAACTCCACTACCAATTATTCCAATTGCAGATTTAGAAAACGAATTTCTACCCAATCCGTTAATAATAAAACCTATTAACGGTAGTAAGGGAACAAGCCAGATTAAATTTATCATATTCAGCAAATCACCGCTTTAGCGGGATAGTTATTTTTCTAATTATTAATTACCACTTAAGTCTATTTAAGACATTTATGTCTATAGACTGCGTATTTCTATATACCATTACTATTATACTTAGTCCAACTGCAACCTCGGCAGCCGCTAAAGCCATAATAAAAAACACAAAAACTTGTCCGGACGAATCATTATGGTGTACAGAAAATGCAGCTAATAAAAGATTTACAGCATTTAACATTAACTCTACAGACATAAAAATAACAATGGCATTTCTACGAACTAGTACACCAATTACACCAATAACAAATATTAATGTACAAAACCATATATAATGATTTAAAGGTACATCCTGCATGTTTTGAAACAAACTACCCATTTTTTTGCTCCTCCTTTTTGGTTAATAATACTGCTCCAACCATTGCACTTAATAATAAAACTGAAGACAACTCAAATGGCAACATAAACGGTCCAAATAGTTGCTTACCTAAAGCCTCCACTAATCCAATTCCTGGATCTTTTAAAATTAAAGGATCCGTAATTGAAACAGATTTTAACGATCCAATTATCGTAACCAATAAACAACCACCAGCTATAATAGCTGCAATTTTAATAAACATGGATTTATTGGGTTCACTATCCTTATTTAAGTTTAAAAGCATTAACACAAATAAGAATAAAACCATTATTGCACCCATGTAAACAATGAAATTTACAACTGCTAAAAACTGTGCATTTAATAACACATAGTGTACAGTAAAGGTGAAAAAAGTAAGTATAAGATATAAAACACTATGAATAGGATTTTTTGCAAAAACTACCATCAGTGAAAAAACTACACTCAAAGTTGCTACAAAATAGAATACTTCAGTACCCATTAATTATTTATTTAGTTTTTTAATTTTCCTCTTTTGGAGGATGCGAAGCAAGCTATATCTAAACTCACAGAGCCGGGATTGCTTCATTCCCAGTTGCGATAATTTCTATTTTTTTATTTCTCCAATGGAGCCTCTACCAATTTATCTTTACCGTAAATAAAATCCTTACGTAAGTAATCAGATGGAACAATTGGTCCGTCTAAGTAAATTGCTTCTTTCGGACAAGCCTCTTCACATAATCCGCAGAAAATACAACGCAACATATTAATTTCATAAACAGAAGCATATTTTTCTTCGCGGTATAAATGTTTCTCCTCAGCTTTTCTTTCGGCCGCTATCATAGTAATAGCTTCTGCCGGACACGATAAAGCGCATAATCCGCAGGCAGTACATCTTTCTCTTCCCTCTTCATCTCTTTTTAAAGAGTGCATTCCTCTCCAGTTAGTAGAGAACTCGCGTTCTTGCTCTGGATATTTTATGGTTGGAGGTTTTTTAAAAAAGTGACCTATTGTTGTGCGTAAACCTCTAGCAATTGTAGGTAGGTATAACCTCTCTCCTAAAGTTAGTGGCTTGGGATCTAATACTTTCTTTTTATTGCTTATAGATTCCATAACTGATTAAAAATTATTCGTTAATGCAATAACAATTGCGGTAATAACAATATTAGCGATCGCAAAAGGAATAAGTCCTTTCCATCCTAAATTCATCAATTGATCGTAACGGAAACGCGGAATTGTCCAGCGTACCCACATAAAGAAGAATATGAATGCAAATATTTTCAAAAAGAAAATAAGCGTACCAAATAAAGGTGCCCAAGTTGGACCCAATAATTCGGCCATATATCCCATTCCTGGATAATTGTATCCTCCAAAATATAATGCAGCTAAAATAGTCGAAGAAACAAACATATTGATGTATTCTGCGAACATATAAAAGCCCAATTTCATTGACGAATACTCAACCATATAACCACTATTTAACTCAGCTTCACATTCTGCTAAGTCGAAAGGTGCTCTATTTGTCTCTGCAAACGCACACACTAAGAAAATTATAAATCCTAACGGCTGATAAAATACATTCCATTTAATTCCCTCTTGTTGAGCAACAATTTCTCTTAAACTTAAGGTATCTGTTACAAGAATTAATCCTATAATAGATAATCCCATAGCAATCTCATAACTAATATTTTGAGATGCAGCGCGGATAGAACTCAATAATGAGAATTTATTATTAGATGCCCAACCTCCAATAAGAACGCCATAAACACCTAATGATATAACTCCGAAAATATATAACAATCCAACATTTACATCTGTAACTTGTAATGGAATAGTTTTATCTCCAATTTGAATATCTTGTCCCCAAGGAATAACTGCAGTACCAATACAAGCACAAAACATTGCTAAACCAGGACCCAGAATAAATAACCATTTATTAGAATTAGCAGGAATAATTTCCTCCTTCATAAACATTTTTATACCGTCTGCAAGCGGCTGTAATATTCCGAAGGGGCCCGCTCTATCTGGTCCGTATCTATCTTGTAAAAAAGCAGCAACTTTTCGTTCTGCATAAGTGGAATACATTGCTACTACTAAACTAATAGCAAAAACTACCACGATAAGCAAAAATTTCTCTATAACAAAGTTAATTTCCATTAGATTTTAGTGCTTTTTTCTAATTCACGCTTATTGGCAGCTTGTAATGCCAAGTTTTCATTTATCACTGGAAGTGGCTTAAAAGTATCGTAATGATTAGAACCAATTACTGAAGTAGGTTCTATTTCTGTTGGCTTCTCTAAAGTCCAATCAGCAGTTTTCTTCTTATCGAATCTACATTCATTACAGATAAAGTCTTCTACTTCACCAAACTGATCTTTTCTTGCTGTAACTCTAAGAACATCTTCACCTTTGTACCATAAGGTTACTTTTCCAGAACATTTCTCATGATTACAATTTCTATGAGCATCTACAGGTTTAGTAAACCAAACTCTATTTTTAAAGCGGAAAGTTTTATCAGTTAATGCACCAACTGGACAAACATCAATCACATTTCCAGAGAAATCATTTTCAACTACATTTTGGATATAAGTTGAGATTTCTGAGTGATCTCCACGGTTTAATACCCCATGAACCCTTTTATCTGTAATCTGATCTGCTGTATAAACGCAACGATAACATAAAATGCAACGGTTCATGTGCAGTTGAATCTTATCGCCAATGTCTATTCTATCGAAAGTACGACGCTCAAACTCATAACGAGTTTGTTGAAGTCCGTGCTCATAACTCAAATCTTGAAGATGACATTCTCCAGCTTGATCACAAACTGGACAATCTAAAGGATGGTTAATAAGCAACATCTCCACTACACCTGCCCTCGCTTTTAAAACTTCGGGAGAAGTAATATTCTGAACTTCCATACCATCCATAACAGTAGTACGGCAAGAAGCAACCAGCTTAGGCATAGGTCTAGGGTCTTTTTCAGAACCTTTAGAAACCTTTACAATGCAAGTTCTGCATTTACCACCACTACCTGCTAACTTAGAATAATAACACATTGCAGGAGGAACTACCTCACCACCTATCTGCCTTGCAGCATTTAAAATCGTGGTTCCAGCGTCTACTTCTACTGTTATTCCGTCTATTACAACTTTTACTTTTTCGCTCATCGTTTTGAAGAACTAAGTGACGATTATCCTAAATGAATAATAGTCTTATTATTTAATTTTGTTCTGTTATTGGTGCTTTTTCTATTGGATTTGCATAATTAGCCAAACCATAATTTCCAGCTAAGGCTTTCATAGGCTCCTTTACATGCCATTCAAACTCATCTCTGAAATGTCTAATTGCACTGGCAACTGGCCAAGCTGCTGCATCTCCAAGCGGACAAATTGTATTTCCTTCTATATTTTTAGAAACATCAACTAATAAGTCTATATCACTCATTTTGCCATGTCCGTATTCAATTTTATGCAATACCTTCTCTAACCAACCTGTTCCTTCTCTACACGGAGAACACTGTCCGCAACTTTCATGATGATAAAATCTTGAAAAATTCCAAGTATTTCTTACCATACATTGATCTTCATCAAAAGCAATAAATCCGCCTGATCCTAACATTGTACCAGTCGCAAATCCGCCTTCAGATAACGATTCGTAACTCATTAAACGTGGTTCACCATTTGCTAGTTTTAGGGATAAATTCGCAGGTAAAACAGGAACAGAAGAACCACCAGCAACGGTAGCTTTTAATCTTTTTCCGTTTGCAATTCCTCTACAATAGTCTTCCCCATAAATGAATTCCTCAACAGAAAGTCCTAATTCAATTTCATATACCCCTGGTCTAACCAAGTTTCCTGATGCAGAAATAAGTTTAGTTCCAGTACTTCTACCGATACCAATTTTTGCGTATTCGTCTCCACCATCATTAATAATTGGAACTACAGCAGCTATAGATTCAACATTGTTTACAACTGTTGGACAACCATATAAACCTGCGATAGCTGGGAATGGTGGTTTAATTCTTGGGTTTCCTCTTTTTCCTTCTAATGATTCTAATAAAGCGGTTTCTTCTCCACAAATATAAGCTCCGCCACCTGGCTGAACATATAATTCTAGATCATAACCTGTCCCTAAAATATTCTTACCTAACCAACCTGCTGCTTTAGCTTCTGCAATTGCGCGTTCTAAAATTCTAATTTGAGGCATCATTTCACCTCTTACATAGATGTAAGAAACCTTTGCGCCCAAAGCATAACTAGCTACAATCATTCCTTCAATTAAAGCATGAGGAATGTGGGTCATTAAATATCTATCTTTAAAAGTTCCTGGCTCCGACTCATCAGCATTACAAACTAAATAACGCGATACACCTTCTGGTTTAGCCAGAAAACTCCATTTCATACCCGTAGGGAATCCTGCACCACCTCTACCTCTTAGTCCAGACTTTTTAACCTCTTCCACAACTTCGTCGGGGGTTAAGGTTTTTAAAGCCTTTTCTACGGCACGGTAACCACCTTTTTCGCGGTAAACTTCCAAGGTGTTGATCCCTGGTACATTAATATGTTCTAATAATAATTTACGAGCCATTATTTTTTGCGTAAATCGTCAATTAATTGATCAACAGACTCATTAGTTAGATTTTCATAGAATGTATATTCTGGTCCAATTTGCAATACTGGCCCAAAGCCACATGCTGCCAAACATTCTACACCTCTCCAGCTAAATAAACCATCGGCCGTTATTTCACCTTCTTTAACACCTAATTTTTGCTCTATATGCTCCATGATTTTTTCAGCACCCACTAAACAGCAAGGTCCTGTTCTACAAACTTCTAAAACATACTTTCCTTTAGGCTGTAAAAAATACATGGTATAAAAACTAGCAACTTCATAAACCTCTATAGGTTTAATATTTAAATAAGCTGCAACCTTATCCATCGCCGGAACACTCGTCCAACCAAATTCTGCCTGAACCAAATGTAAAATTGGCAATAATGCCGATTTTTGTTTTCCTTCTGGATAACGCTTTACAATCTCATCAAACTTTTCAATTAAAGCGGATGAAAATTCTACAGGCTGTGTTTCTTCTACTTTAAGCATCTAATTCTCCTGCAATAATGTTTAGACTACTCATGTTAATTATCGCATCCGACAATAACATGCCTTCACTCATTTTAGCGTACATTGAATAATTGATAAAACTAGGTCTTCTAAAATGTAAACGATAAGGCGTTCTACCACCATCGTTAATTAAATAAAAACCAAGTTCACCATTACCACCTTCTACGGCATGATATACTTCAGATTTCGGCATATCTAATTCGCCCATTACAATTTTGAAATGGTAAATTAATGCCTCCATATTATTATAAACTTCTTCTTTTCCTGGCAAATAAATTTCAGGAACATCTGCATGAAAAACACCTTTAGGAAGGCCTTTTAATTTCTCTAAAGCTTGCTCAATGATGCGAACACTTTGCCACATCTCTTCGTTTCTCACTAAATATCTATCAAAAACACAACCTCTAGTTCCTACAGGAATTTCGAAATCGAAATCTTGATAAGAAGAATATGGCTCACTTACACGAACATCATAATCAACACCAGTTGCACGCAATAAAGGACCAGTCCAGCTATAGCTTAATGCCGTTTCTGGCGTTACCGAAGCTACATTTTGAGTTCTATCTATAAAAATTCTATTTCTATTTAATAAGCTTTCGAATTCTCTTAATGCTACCGGAAACTCTTTTAAGAACTTATTGATTTTGGCAAAAGCGATATCATTAAAATCTCTTTCTAATCCGCCAATTCTACCAATATTTGTAGTTAATCTAGCCCCACAAATTTCTTCGAAGATCTCGTAAATATGCTCTCTAAATTGAAATAAATACAAGAAAGTAGTGGTTGCTCCTGTATCTTGTGCAATAATTGTATTACAGATAATATGGTCTGCAATACGCGAAAGCTCCATTATGATAACCCTTAAATAATCTACTCTTTTAGGGATTTCAATATTCAATAACTTCTCAACAGTCATATGCCATCCCATATTATTAATTGGAGATGAACAATAATTTAATCGATCTGTTAACGGAGTGATTTGATAAAACGGGCGATGTTCTGCAATTTTCTCAAATGCTCTGTGAATATATCCGATAGTAGAGACGCCACTTACAATGCGCTCTCCATCCATTTGCAATATATTTTGGAATACCCCGTGAGTTGCTGGGTGTGTTGGCCCTAAATTTAGGGTTACTAACTCAGACTGAGGATCGTTATCTGTATATACCGGCTGATTTTGATTCATAATTATCTACCGAAAAATTCGTCTTTTTTATCTACCCTATTTGGATCTTCTAAAGGATATTGTTTTAACATAGGATGAACTGGAAGATCTTCCATATTCAATATTCTCCTTAAATCAGGATGTCCTTCAAATTTCACCCCAAAGAAATCGTAAGTTTCTCTTTCCATCCAATTCGCTCCATTCCAAAGTGTAGTAGCCGTTGGAATAGTGGGATTTCTTTCATCCAAAAACACCTTAATTCTTGCTCTAAGGCTATGTTTCATGCTAAACACATGATATACAACCGCAATTTGTTCTAAATCAGGATAATGAACAGCTGTAATATCTGTTAAGAAATCAAGATTAAGCTTACCATTATCTTTTAAGAAAGAAAGAACATTTATGATTTGGTCTTTTGTGGTATTAAAAGTTAATAAACCAAAAGGCTCAGTAACATTTACCAACTCGTGGTCAAATCTTTGACCCAACAAATCTATTAATTCTGTATTTGAAACTTTAGCCATTATTGTATTCCGTAACTCGCTAACAATTCTTTGTACTGAGGAGAATTTCTTCTTCTGCCTGATTCATTTTTCACCAATTCTTGAATCTTGGTAAATCCGTCTAAAATAGCTTCTGGACGTGGAGGGCAACCTGGAACATAAACATCCACCGGAATAATTTCATCTATACCCTGTAACACAGAATATGTATCGAAAATACCACCACTAGAAGCGCAAGCACCAACAGCCATCACCCATCTTGGTTCGGCCATTTGTAAATAAACTTGCTTTAAAACGGGAGCCATTTTTTTTGCTATTGTTCCCATTACCATGATAACATCTGCTTGACGAGGAGAAAAACTTAATCTCTCTGCTCCAAACCTACCGAAATCATAATGTGAGCCCATTGTGGCCATGAATTCAATTCCACAACAAGATGTTGCAAACGGCAAAGGCCATAAGGAATGAGATCGTGCCAAACCAATAACCTTATCTAATGATGTAGCGTAAAAGCCGTGTCCTTCAATTCCTGGAGGCGCTTCTACTATTTTGATTTCACTCATGCTAAAAAACAAAAAAGCTTGCCCAAACTAAATATTCGAGCAAGCCACAAATTTACAATATTTAGTATCATTATGTACCTAAGTTAGCCATTTAGAACTATTCTAAATAACTAACTTATGTCTAATGCTTTCTTCTTTAAAACGTAAATAAAGCCTAATAATAATGTCCCCATGAAAACGAACATTTCTATTAAACCATCCCAACCTAATTCTCTAAAATTTACTGCCCAAGGGTACATAAAGATTACCTCCACATCAAACAACACAAACAAAATAGCTACTAAAAAGTACTTTATTGAGAAAGGTTGACGGGCATTTCCAATTACTTTAACACCAGATTCAAAGGTTTCTAACTTATCGGAAGTTTTACGAGTTGGACCCAATAAATGTGTTCCGAACAAGGTTACCACAACAAAACCTAATGCTACAATTATTTGAAAAACAATTGGTAAAAAATCTACAGGTACACTTTGCATTTCTAATTCTTAAATTTTAGACAAAAATAATAGAAAAAGGCAGGATTTTCATCCTGCCTTTAAAATATTTTATTAATTATTATTTGTTAGGGCTTTTTTTTTGCTGTTGAACAGAGTTCAAATACTTAATATTATCAGCAGCATATTTATTATCTGGTTCTAATGATAATACTTTATTAAAGTATTCAATAGATTTCTCTGGTTCAGTATCCATTAATAAATAAGCTAAATAACCATAAGCTTCAACTAAACCTTTAACATGATTTTGAGCAGATTCTGGTTTAGTAACGGTTACCAACTCAACAAATTTTTCATAATAAGGTTTTGCTAAACCAACAGGTGCAGTAGGATTTTCTTCCATTAATTTAGCTACAGCAGCTCTAGATAAATAAGTACTTTCGAAATCAGGCGCTAACTTAATAACAACATCATAATATTTATCAGCTTTAGCTAATAAAGCTTTATCAGCTGGTTTATTAGCAGCAACTAATACTCTATAATGTGTAACCAATGAAGAAGCTGCACGGAAGTAGTTAGTTAAAACTGAAGGACTAGCTGAATTAGATTCAGCAGCTATTCCATAAGCTTCAGCAGCAAGATCAAATCTTCTAGCAGTATTAAATTTCTTTCCAATCTCAACTAATTCATCACTTAAAGTAGAATCTAAAGCAACTGCTTGTTTAATATTGATGAAAGCTAAGCTATCTTGGTTAGTTTGCATTAAAGCTTTTCCGTAGTAAGCATAATCTGAAGGTTGGATACGACCTGGCTCAGATTTACCTTTTTCGAAAACTACTTTAAGATTTGCAATACTTTGATCAAATTTTTCAGTTTCATAAGCAGCATAACCTCTTAAACGAGCAATTAATAAATCCTTAGAAGGGTTTGTATTATCTGCAGCTAATCCAGTTGCTACTTCATCTAAAGTTTGAAAATCGTTTACATAAACTAAGAATTGAGCATAACGTAATCTCGAATCAAAAGATTTATCAGTTAAGTTCAAATACTTTCTATAATTTTCTAATGCAGAAGCTTGTAATTCTTTAGTTCTCTTAACATCACTTCTAGACCATTCCATTTGAGTTTCTGCTAATTCACGATAAGCAGGGCCATAATTAGGATCAGTTTCAATGGCTTGCTTTAATTTATTTTCAGCATCAGCAAAGTTATAAGCTCTGGTATACATTCTACCAGTTTGAACAATTGGACGTAAATTGTTTGGATTAATAGAGATAGATCTTAAATAAGGCTTTAATGCGTTGGAATTTAATTTTTGCAGTGCATAATAATCACCTAAAGCAATAAATACTTCCTCGTCTAAATCTTTAGAATCTAATTCATCCGCTTTTTCTAAATAGGCAAGTGAATTGTTAAAGTCAGGTGTAGGTGTAGAAATTAATGCCTTTCCGATAAATAAATGTGTTTTATAATCTTTAGCACCATAAGATAAAGCTTTATCAAATTGAGCTTGAGCAGCTGATGCATTTTTATTTAAAAGTTCTACATTACCTAAACCAACATAATTTAATGCATACTTAGGTTCAGCAACTGTACCATTAGTAAATACAGCTTTAGCTGAATCTATATCATCAGTTTTTAAATAAACATTACCTAAGTAAAAGTAGTTCTCGCCCTTTTTAGGCTGACTTGCTGTTAAAGACTTCAAAATTCCTGAAGCTTTTTGGTATTGTTCTGCATCTATTGCCTTCTTAGCATCTGCCAAGCTTTGAGCAAATGCCGCAGAACCCATAATCATTAACCCAAAACCTAGGGTCATCGCTTTCTTAATCATTTTCATGGCTCATTCTTAATTAATTGAGGTGTAATTCACTTGTGTTAACCGGTTACCCACACCTCAGGGTTCAAATATATAATTTAGTTGTTAGTAATATTAAGGGTACGTGGTGTTAATTTATGTGGACCTAATCCAGATTTAAGAAATACCAATTGCCCTCTTTCACTTGTTAACCAGGTTGCAAATCCTGTGCCTAATCCATTTCTTCCTTCAGCATTTATTACATAAATGTTTCGTAATAATGGATAAATACCGCTTATAATGTTATCCTGAGTGGGTTTATAAAACTTTTTATCCCCTTTTTTGCCAGGTAAATTTTTAACATTCATTAACATAATATTGGGGTTATTAGATATACCATCTGTAGTTTGATCGATATACCAATTTAAACCTACAACACCAATATAACCTTGATTTTTGGAAACATAATCAATTACTTCGGTCGAATTTGTCAAGGTAAACAAATTAGACTTTGGCAGTGAATCCACACCAGCCATTTCCTTAAAATATCTTAAAGTAGATGAATAAGGGCTAGAAAACACCAGACTCTTACCATTCTTACCTTCGCCTTTCATAATATCTATTAATTCTTGAACATTGATATTACTATCAATAGAATTAGATTTGGCGATTAATGCGATACCATCAATAGCAATTCTATCTGTATTTACGGGTATCTTTCTGTTTTTATAAATCTTCTCTTCATCTTCTGTCAACATTCTAGATAAGATAATATAGCGAGTACTATCATTTAAAAATGTTGGCATCAAATTACCTTCATTTCCTTTTATCTGAACAATATTAGCATTAGGATAATCGGATGTAAACACTTGAATTTGTTCGTCAATAATATCAGCGAAACTATCATCAACTAACACCTTCATGTTTCCAGAAGTTGCGGTTTCTTTAATTTCGTTGGTAGGTTCTTCAGTACAAGCAAAAAGAAATAGAATAGCTAGAAAATATACATTTCTAAATTTCATCATCATTTTTTGTGATTAAACGACTAAACCTAATAATAGCGTAAACAATTAATAAAACTCCGAAACTAATTCTAATTCCAGAAGTAAACTCGAAGTATTTGAAGAAAGACAAATTCAGAATTAATCCTACCCCCAAAAACAAATAAATTAGGAGCATGATAGATCCTAAAATAAACAGAAATCGCTGTTTAGGCGATTTCTGTCTAAAAAATTCAATTATTGAGATCAATTTAATTTAAATGCTACAGGAACACTGTATCTAACACGAACTTCCTTACCGTTTTGGATACCAGGAGTCCATTTTTTACTAGCTTTAATTACTCTTATAGCTTCCTCATCTAAGCCCTGACCAACTTTTCTTGCTACAGTTACGTTAGAAATAGATCCATCTTTTTCGATGAAGAATTCAACGTGAACAGTACCAGTAAAGTTATTTTCTTGAGCAATAGGAGGATATCTTAAATTATCACCAATATATTTACGGAAAGCATTGATACCGCCTGGATACTCAGGCATTACCTCTAAACTTACATAATCGTAAACTTTATTGTCTTCTACTACTGCAGCTTGTTTTGGGCCTTCTCCAACAGGAGCAGCAATAACAATATCTGCATCAGGATCACCTGCAATTGTTTTTTGACCAGGATCAGCCTTTTTCAAGTCTTCTAATTTTGGTGGTTCTTCATCTCTAACCTGATTATCTGGTTTTACCTCTGGTGGAGGGAATTTAACCTGATCAGTTTTTGGAGGTGGGGGTTCCACATTTACCGGTGGAGGAGTATTCTCGTCCACTGGAGGTGGTTCTACTACAGTAACTTCTGTAGCTACTACTTGTTGCTCTTCAGGTGCTAAATCTGCAATTAATGCATAAATTTTAGGACCAAAGAACATTACAACATAGATAACCGAAGCAATGATCAATGCGCGTGTGGTCGTTGAAGAGTTGGTTTTTCTTAATTCATAAGCCCCATAACTCTTATTTTTAGACGCAAACACTACATCGAGCCATTCCTTTTTAAATAAATCTATTTTTGCTCCGAACATAATATTTTCTTTTATCTAATTTTAATAAACGCCACTATCTTTCATCATTTGGATTTCAGGTGCTTTAATGTTGTCATCATCAATTGCGATGGTCTCAATACCTGCAATTTTTAATTCGTCCATCACATTCACAAAATCCATATACTGTGAACTCTTTGTTGGCTTAACAATAACAATTAGGGGTTTATCCGGATTGTTATTGTTTGCAGCAGCAACTTTATTTTTCCATTCAATTAAAGAAGCACGTACCTGAGTAATGCTCTCAATTGTTGGCTTACTTCCAATTAATCCCATATACCATGCCACTTTATGGTCTTTACCAATTAAAATAGTCATCGTACGTGACTCAGGAAAATCGAAAGTAACCGTAGGATCTTCCTTATTCTTATCTGGTTTAACTACATCCATCGCGATCGGTTTTGATAACGATGTTGTTAACATAAAGAAGGTGATTAATAAGAATGCAAGATCTACCATCGCTGTAAGGTCAACCCGAGTAGATTGTTTTTTACTTCTGACCTTCTTACTTTTTTTACCTCCGCCGGAGGTGTCTAATTCTGCCATGATTTCTTATTATTTTTCACCAGCTTCTGGTGACGTAATTAAACTGAACTTATTTATTTTCTGCATTTGAAGTACATCCACTACTTTCTTAAAAGAAGGATATTCTTCATTTGAATCAGCCTTAATACTTATCAGCATTGGCTCATTATGCAATTCTTTTACAGCTTCACGAGATCTATAAATCCATCTAGACAATTCGCCTTTCTCGGTTGTGTCTGTCATTGGAATACCGTATGACTCTAATCCAGAAGCTTTACGCTGTTCTGCATTCATCATAATGTATTGTTTTAAACTTCCGATTGGCACACCAAATGAAGGAATTACTTTAAATCTTTTGATTTCTTCAGGGGTAAAAGTAATTCCATAATCCTTACCTACCAACTCCAAAGTTCTACCTTTAATGTCCTGGCCAATAATCTCATAAAACACTTTTCCCTTCGCAACTGTAATGATACTAATATCTTTATCAGGAACTTTCATTTGATAAGTTGAAGAAGGAATCTTCACTTCCAAAGGATCTGCCTGACGTGCAGTTGCTGTTAATATAAAGAAAGTTAACAGCAGGAAGGCTACGTCGCACATGGCGGTCATATCTACTGCGGTACTCTTTCTGGCAACTTTTACTTTTGGCATAACAAAAATTATTACTTATTTAATTTAATGATGTTAATTATCTCGGTTTTCCATAAAGCCGAGAAAAAAAATTAAAAATAATTCTTATTTATGCTTACTAGCGTAAGTTTGAACGATACTGAATCCAGCTTCATCAATTGCATAAGTTAATTTATCAATTTTTGAAGTGAATAAATTATACATAATAATTGCTAAAGTAGAAGTTAAGATACCGGTTGCAGTATTTACAAGTGCCTCAGAGATACCAATCGCTAATGCTGCTTGATCTGGAGCTCCTGAGTTCGCTAAACCTGCGAAAGCTTTAATCATACCTGTTACTGTACCTAATAGACCCATTAACGTACCAACTGATACTAAAGTAGCAATGATCGTTAAGTTTTGCTCTAACATTGGCATTTCTAATGAAGTTGCTTCTTCGATATCTTTTTGAATTGCAGCAACAGATTGCTCAACATTTAAGTTTGAATCTGATTCAACTTCACGATATTTTAATAATCCAGATTTAATTACGTTAGCAACAGATCCTTGTTGTTTATCGCATTCTGCGATAGCTGAATCAATGTTACCTGAAGATAAAAATCCTTGTACTTTTTTCACAAATCCTTCTAAGTTTCCTTTACCAGTAGCTTTACCGATTACGATTAAACGCTCAACTGAGAACACGAATACCATTAATAACATACCCATGATGATCGCTACGATATAACCTGCTTTGTGAGCCATACCATAAAAGTTTCCTTGTTTCGGAAGATTTTCCGGATTGTTGTCGATGAAGTTTTCCGGATTACCGAACACAAATGTGTAGATTGAAAATCCTACAATTAAACAGATTGGAATTACAAGAGTAGCAAAAAGGTTTGAAGACGAAGAGCTTTCCTTTTTTACAGTTGTTGGTTTTGGTGCGTTTGCCATTTTTTTTTAGTTTTTAAATTTTTAGTTTTTAGTTCTTTTTAAAATTTAGATAGTAATAATAGTAATAACCTAACCTACTTTATTCAATTAAGTTGCTACACAAAAATATAACTTATCTCTAAATTACAATTAAATTTTTGTTTCGCAAGAAATTAAAACTGTATTTTTAGTTTACTACTAAAATTAAAAAGATTGTCCTGTTGAGACAATCTTTCACAATAAAAGCTAAAAATTTTTTTAAAAACAAATAATCGAACAAAAAAGATACATTAAAAGCTAATTTCCTTGACTTTTGGCATAGCCGATAGCATCTCTTCGGTTGCAAATTCCTGAAATTGCTTGAAATTTTCTATAAATGCATTTGCCAACTCATTTGCTTTGTCGTCATATTGTTGCATATCTCCCCAAGTTAATCTTGGGTTTAATATTTCTGAAGGAACGTTTGGACAAGTTTTAGGCATTGCTAATCCGAATACCGGATGATGCTCAAATTCAACTCCATCTAATTCTCCTTTTAAAGCAGCAGTTATCATCGCTCTAGTATATGCCAATTTCATTCTTTGACCAGTACCATAAGCTCCTCCACTCCATCCTGTATTTACTAACCAAACATTTACGTTGTTCTCATGCATCTTTTTACCTAAAAGTGCCGCATATTTTGTTGGGTGCAAAGGTAAAAAGGCTTTTCCAAAACAAGCAGAGAAAGTAACTTGCGGTTCTGTTACACCCGCTTCTGTTCCTGCAACTTTGGCTGTATATCCCGAAATAAAGTGAAACATGGCCTGACCGGCGTTCAATTTAGATATTGGGGGTAAAACACCAAATGCATCTGCAGTAAGGAAAAATATATTTTTCGGACTTCCTGCTATTGATGGCTCAATAGCATTCTTTATATAATTAATAGGATAAGCAACTCTAGTATTTTCTGTCTTTTCTATATTAGAAAAATCTACCGTACGAGTTCCTTCAAAATAATTTATATTTTCTAATAATGCCCCAAACTTAATCGCATTGAAAATTTCCGGTTCCTTTTCCGCTGTTAAATCAACGCACTTCGCGTAACATCCGCCTTCAAAATTGAAAACAGAATCTTCGCTCCATCCATGTTCATCATCACCTATTAATCCTCTTGAAGGATCTGCTGATAAAGTTGTTTTTCCAGTTCCAGATAAACCAAAAAATATTGCTGTATCTCCTGCTTCCCCAACATTAGCTGAGCAATGCATAGATAATGTGTTTTTTAATTCAGGTAGAACGAAGTTCAAAACAGAAAAAATACCTTTTTTAATTTCTCCAGTATATCCAGTTCCCCCAATTAAAATCATTTTCTTTGAGAAATTCAAAATCGAGAAATTCTCTTGGCGCGTGCCATCTTCAGACGGGTTTGCTTTAAAACTTGGGATGGCAATAATCGTCCATTCCGAAGCTGGTATTTCTTCTTCGGCAGCATACCTTAAAAATAAATTATTCGAAAATAAATTCTGGTAAGCTGTTTCAGTGATTACTCTAATAGTAGTTTTATACGACGGGTCGGCACAAGCAAATGCATCTCTTACATAAACTTTTTTCCCATGTAAATGAGCAACCATTTTTTGCAATAGCTGATCAAATAACTCTGGTTTAAATTTAATATTTATATCTCCCCACCAAACCGAGTCGTTAGTTACTTCATCGGCAACCACAAATCTGTCTTTTGGTGATCTTCCTGTAAATTTACCTGTATCTACAGCAAGGGCTCCAGAATCTGCAAGTGTACCTTCCCCATTTAATAGGGCTTCTTCTATTAATTCAGTTGGTGTAAGTTGATAACGTATATCTGCTTGCTGAATACCTAAATAATCCAGCCCGTTTATTAATCTTCTTTGCATTATTAAATATTAGTTAGGACAAAGTTAAGGACTTGAACATGCACTTACGAGTAATATTTGTAAAAAATTTTACTTATTGTCAACTTTACACTATTGATTTTTAAGGTTTAACCTTCAAAAAAATTACATTTAAAATACACTATCCCCCTGATTTTTTAACCTTATATCCTTCTGCTTGAAGCAATAGAAATACTTTTTCTCTAAAATCTCCTTGAACCATTATTTCGCCATTTTTAGCCGAACCACCAACACCACATTTAGATTTTAATTTTTTACCCAGTTCCTGGAGCTGTAATTCACTCCCTCTAAAGCCTGTAATTAATGTAACAGCTTTACCGCCTCTATTTTTTTTATCTAGCTGAACGCGTAAATCTTGGTGCTTTGGTTCAACAATTTCTTCTTCATTTACTGGTTCTTCAATTTTAAAATCGGGATCTGTAGAGTACATTATCCCACCCAAATCTCCCAAGCTTATTTTTTTTGGTTTCATACGCGCTGTTTAGGTACAATTATGTTTAATGATAATGGTAAAACTTCTATGTTTACTTCTTTTTCTATAAAGATTGGTTCACCATCTAAATGCGCAAAAAAAGAGCCTTCACTCTGAATAAGAATTTTTTCGCCGCAAATTATTTTCAAATATTTAGTTTTTAATTTATTCATTGCCATCAAAACTCCAAAATATGGCAATAAGATTTTTGGAAAAGGTTTTATTATACATACATCAAATAAGCCATCGGTTACACTTGCTTCTTTAGCAATATTCATATCATTCCCATACTGAGAAGAATTGGCAATACTGATCATAAAAGCCCTTTCATTATATTCTTGACCATCAATTATTACTTTAAATGAAGTAGGTTTAAGACTATAAATTTCTCTTAAAACAATTTTCACATAATTACTGAAGCCTCTTTTTATGGTTTTACTAAAAAGATATCCGATTTTAGCATCAAAACCTACTCCTGCCATATTAAAAAAAGATTTGGCATTTAAAGTGCCGGTGTCCATTTTTAAACAAACCCCTTCTTTAATGTTTTTAATCGCTTTATGGGTATTTAACGGGATATTTAAGAACCTAGCTAATCCGTTGCCGGAGCCATAAGGGATAATACCAAATTTAACTTGTGTATTAACCAAATTTTTTGCCACTTCATTTATGGTTCCATCTCCTCCTACTGCCACAATTAAATCAAAATTTTGCGCAATAGCATGTCTTGTTAATTCTTCAGCATGCTTAATATAATCGGTATAAACAATTTCCATTTCCGAAAAGCTTTGTGATAACTCTTTATTTAACAAAGATTTTAAATGATCTTTGGCTTTCCCTCCAGAAATTGGATTGATTATAAAATATGCTTTAATCGTTTTCATTATTTTGAAGCTGCAAAATAGTTTATATTTTTTTAATAAAATTAAATGTTCTATTTTTGTGTGAATTAAGTGGACTGATTTGCGAAGTTTTCCAAACAAGATTGCAACCACGTAAAAAAAAGTGCTAATTATATTTTTCACTCTTTTTATGGCTTTTTGCCAAATCAGGCTCGCTTTTTAATTATTTAAAAAAATTAATATGTCATACTTATTTACGTCTGAGTCTGTTTCTGAAGGTCATCCCGATAAAGTTGCGGACCAAATTTCTGATGCGCTTATCGATAATTTCTTAGCGTTCGATAAAGATTCTAAAGTTGCTTGTGAAACTTTAGTAACTACTGGCCAAGTAATTCTTGCTGGCGAAGTAAAATCATCTGCCTATTTAGATGTTCAAAAAATAGCTAGAGAAGTTATTAATAAAATTGGATACACTAAAGGTGAGTATATGTTTGATGGCAACTCTTGTGGTGTATTATCTGCCATTCATGAGCAAAGTCCAGATATTAATCAAGGTGTAGATAAAGTCGACAAAAAGCTTCAAGGTGCAGGAGACCAAGGTATGATGTTCGGATACGCTACCCGCGAAACTGAAAACTATATGCCATTGGCTTTAGATTTAGCACATAAGTTGTTAATTGAACTTGCTGATTTAAGAAGAGAAAATAAAGAAATTAAATATCTACGTCCAGATGCTAAAAGTCAGGTTACACTAGAATATAACGACTTAAATGAGCCAGTTAGAATAGATGCTATTGTAATTTCTACACAGCATGATGATTTTGACGAAGAGTCTAATATGTTAGCTAAGATTAAAGAAGATATAATTTCTATTTTAATTCCTAGAGTAGCTAAAAAATATCCTCAATTTGCTCATTTATTTAATAACGACATTAAATATCACATTAATCCAACTGGAAAATTTGTAATAGGCGGTCCGCATGGCGATACAGGTTTAACAGGTAGAAAAATTATTGTAGATACTTATGGAGGTAAAGGAGCACATGGTGGTGGCGCTTTTTCTGGGAAAGACCCATCTAAAGTAGACCGTTCAGCTGCATATGCAACCAGACATATTGCTAAAAATTTAGTTGCTGCTGGCGTAGCCGATGAAATTTTAGTTCAAGTAAGTTATGCAATTGGAGTAGCTGAGCCAATGGGTATTTATATTAATACTTATGGTACTGCTAAAGTGAAAGATAGCTCAGGAAATATTTTAGCTGATGGTGAAATTGCTAAAACTGTATCAAATATTTTTGATATGACTCCTTATGGCATTGAAACTAGACTTAAATTAAGAAACCCAATCTATTCTGAAACTGCCGCATACGGGCATTTCGGTAAGGAGCCTCAAACCATAACAAAAACGTTTATCTCTAGTGATAGAAAAGAAAAACAAATTGAAGTTGAATTGTTTACTTGGGAAAAATTAGATTATTTAGATGCTGTAAAAAAAGCTTTTAATATTTAATAAATTATTACTCTAAAATATTGCCCATAACAGTGAATCTGCTGTTATGGGCATTTTTTTTATAAACCTTTTGAGTTAGAATTTGTTATTAATACAAAAGATAAAATTATGGAACAGCCTATAGAAATGAACACTTTAAGTCAGATTTTAGAAAAATTAAGATTAAAAGGAAGAGATAACGAAATTACTATGAATGAGGAAGGTTTGATGGTGGGTTCAAAAAATAATAAAATTTATACCCCTGAAGCCTTAACCATAGTGAAAAATTATAGATTCGAAGGCATGTCTGATCCCGCAGATAATTCGGCCCTATATATTGTTGAAGATAATGAAGGTACAATTGGCTATATTATGGATGCCTATGGTATTTACTCAGATCATATTGGCCCTAGTTTTGATGACTTTTTAAAGAAAATTCCAGTGGCAGATAGAGATGAACAAGAATTGTTTAGTTAATCTTTTTACTGCCTAATTAGAGTTCAATTAGCAAATGCTTAATCTGCTATATTTGTATTCTAATTATTATTATGGCACCAGAATATTTTAACGAAAAATTTGATGCGCTAAGTTTTCAAAACCATCAAATAGGTAGTCAATATGAAGATTGTACTTTTACAAATTGTAATTTAGAAAATCAGGATTTTTCTAAAACCATCTTTATAGATTGTACATTTTCTCAATGTAATTTAAGTTTAATTAAGACGAATAAAACTGCCTTTAGAAACGTTAGATTTATTGATTGTAAGATTTTAGGTGTTAGATTTGATTATTGCGATCCATTCTTAATGGAAATAAATGCAGAGCGATCTGTATTTAATTTATCTAGTTTTTATAAGCTAAAATTATCAAAATCTAATTTCAGCCATTGTTTTTTTAAGGAGGTTGATTTCACAGACACCGATTTAAGTGAATGCAATTTAACTTATTCTGATTTTTTGAATGCTACTTTTTATCAAAGTAATTTAAGAAAAGCTGATTTTAGATTCGCTAGAAATTATATTATCGATCCTGAGACCAACTCAATAAAGCAAGCGAAGTTTTCTCGTGAAGATATTGAAGGTTTATTGGTAAAGCACGCCATTATTATCGAGTAATTATGGATTGTGTTCTACCCAAACAAATTTATCGGTATCATAACCAATAGATTTAGCTTTCGCGATATATTTTTGTTTTATTTCTTCTGGGATAGACTTTTCTCTAGAAAGTATCCAAATATAATTAAGATTATTACCCATTACTAAGGCATACTTATAATCGTTATCTATTTCAATAACATTATATCCTGCATAAAATGGCTTAAAGAACGAAACCTTGAGTCTGGCAACATTTTCATTTTCAACAAACTTTGCTGATCCAATACTTTGCTTCCATTCATTCGATAAATAATTAAACCCTTTATTGTCGACTTTAATTGATCCATCTGGATTTATAGAGTAATTTGCCGAAACGTTATTAAGGTTTCTTTCATGTTTGAAATCGAAACGGGCAATTTCATACCACTTTCCTAAGTATTTATCTTTATTGAAAGGTGTAAATGGTTTTGCGCCTTTAGGAATAGAAACACAAGAACCGAGTAGAACGATTACCCCTGCAAGAGAAATTAACCCGACTGTATATTTTATAATCATTATCCTATAACAAAGCAGCGTAAATAAAGTTTAAAATTGTTCTGCTTTAGGAGAGAATTTAATCGTGATATTCAAATTTTCCAGTCGCCTTTTCCATAGTAATTCTATAGACTATCAACGAATCATAATGTTTAGGATCTATTCCGTGGGAAGGTTCTTTTGCCTTATCGTCTGTAACAGCCATAATTTTCTGAATTAATCCTTGCATTACTTGCTGTCTTTCTTCGCCAGAAAGCTCTTCATACTTACCCCACATAACTACGCTTTTCCATCTAAAAGTATCTTGAATTTCATCAATCTGAATGCAAACATTAGGATTTTTGCGCATCATATCAATTTTTTTGCCTGGACCAGAGTGTGCGTAAATAACATTATCTCTTGTAAGATAATTAATTGGCACTACATAGGTTTCTCCATCGGCATGCATGCCTAATCTTCCTATAGACTGCTGAGCAATAAAATCTATGATTTCTCGCTTGGATAAATCTCCTAACATATTTCAAAAATTTGATTTAATTTAAAGTTACATAAAGTCTACTGTTAAATCAATACTAGTTTATAAAATGGTTGGAGATATCAAGGAAAAGGAATTCAAAACCTTTATAAAGCAAAAAACCACCTCAATTAAAAATTGAAGTGGTTGTGTTTTGCGGACCGGACGGGACTCGAACCCGCGACCTCCGCCGTGACAGGGCGGCATTCTAACCAGCTGAACTACCGGTCCGTTTCCCTTTCGGGAATGCAAATATAGTGTCTTTTGTTATATTTTCAAAAAAAAATGAAAATAATTAGAAATTATCCGATTGCTCCTTCTTTCATTTTTTCTGCATTCTCTGCAAATTGCAGTGCATCAATTAGTTCCTGAACCGCACCATCCATTACACTACTTAAATTATATAGTGTTAATCCTATTCTATGATCGGTAACACGACCTTGAGGATAATTATAAGTTCTAATTTTTGCAGATCTATCGCCCGTTGAAACCATAGTTTTACGTCTAGCAGCAATATCCCCAACCTTTTTCTGCAATTCAATATCGTATAATTTACTACGCAACATCTCCATCGCTATTTCGCGGTTCCCTAACTGAGAACGCTCTCTTTGGCAAACCACAACAATTCCTGTAGGTCTATGCGTTAATTGAACTTTGGTTTCTACTTTATTTACGTTCTGTCCACCAGCACCGCCAGAGCGCGATGTTTGTAAATCAATATCAGCAGGATTTAAATAGAAATCTATTTCTTCAGCTTCTGGTAAAACAGCTACTGATGCTGCAGAAGTATGTACACGTCCTTGAGTCTCTGTATCTGGAACTCGTTGAACACGATGTACGCCTGATTCATATTTTAACTGACCATAAACATCCTCTCCAGAAACTTTAAGAATTACCTCTTTATACCCACCGGCAGATCCTTCAGTTACATCAACTGTTTCTACAGTCCAGCCCTTAGAATCAAAATATCGAGTATACATACGGTATAAGTCACCTGCAAATAATGCAGCTTCGTCTCCTCCCGTTCCTCCACGGATTTCAAAAACAGCATTTTTAGCATCTTCAGGATCTTTTGGAATCAACATCAATCTAATGGCTTCTTCCATCTCTTCCTGCTTTACAAGCAAAAGATCTAACTCTTCTTTTGCCATATCGCGCATTTCAGGATCCTTTTCTGTAGCCAGAATTTCCCTGTTAGCATCTATATTACTGCGTACATTTTTGTAGATTTTATATTCATCTACAATCTTACCCAAATCTTTGTATTCTTTATTTAAGGCCGCAAAACGCTTCATATCCTGAACAGTATCAGGATTACTCAATTGCTCTTCTACATCTTCCCACCTTAATTTGATGGCTTCTAGTTTATCTAACATAATTATTTTACAAAATTAAGAAAATAAATAATAAGAATTTCAGGAAAGCATGTATTCTCTATTTGTCCTTAAAATATTTTAATTGAACGGTTTCGCCATCAAATTCGGCATAAGAATTATAGTTTATCCACTCTCCTAAATTAATATACCTCGATTTGCTGTTCAATTGAATATCTAAAGGCAGATGTCTATGTCCATAAATAAAATAGTCGAAATGTTCTTTTTCGAGAACTTCTTTAGAATAAATAGACAACCATTCATTTTCCTCGCCTAAAAAATGTTCCTTTTTATTATTAGAAACCCTACTTTTCCCAGACCATCCATTAGCGATAAATAACCCAATTCTGGGTGGTAGAATAGAAAACAACCATTGACAAAATGGATTTCTAAATACTTTTCTTAAAATTTTATATTTTCTATCGCCCGGACCTAAACCATCGCCATGATGTAAATAAAATTTCTTGCCCGAACGCTCCATTATCATTTCATCACTAATAATGGTTAAACCTAACTCTTGGGTAAAATAATCATTAACCCACATGTCGTGATTTCCTTTAAAAAACCAAATTTTTATACCCGCATCAGACATCGAAGCAAGTTTTCCTTGTAATCTTACAAAGCCTTTGGGGATAACTTTTCCGTATTCAAACCAAAAATCGAAGATATCTCCCATCAAAAACAATTCGCTACATGTAGGCGTTATAAAATTCAACCATTCGAGAATTGTTTTTTCACGCTTTAAACTAGCGTCTTTATTAGGCGCACCCAAATGAAAGTCTGAGGCAAAGTATATCTTTTTATCCATTAAGAATCAAAGATAATTAAATTTATAAACCCACAATATCATCGGAAAATCAGATTATTTAGAACACGTCTAAATAGGGAATAAATTCAGACTTTATTTATTAACTTTGCAATAAATATAGACGAATGATTTCAACAGATATAGCCATTATTGGCGCCGGACCCGTAGGTTTATTTGCAATATTTGAGGCAGGGCTTTTAAAAATGCGATGCCATTTAATAGATTACTTACCACAAGTTGGCGGACAACTTTCAGAAATTTACCCAAAAAAACCTATTTACGATATACCTGGTTATCCCACAGTTTTAGCTCAAGAGTTAATTGATAACTTAATGGAGCAAGCTAAACCATTTCACCCTACTTTTACTTTAGGTGAGCGTGTAGAAGGTTTAGAAAAAAGAGGCGAAGCAGATTTTGTTTTAACTACTAACATGGGCACTGTTATTGAAGCCAAAGTTGTAGTTATTGCTGGTGGTTTAGGATGTTTTGAACCAAGAAAACCTGCCGTAGAGAATTTAGAGAAGTTCGAAAATGGAAAGGGTGTAAATTATATGATTTTAGATCCTGAGAAATACAGAGGACAGAAAATGGTTATTGCTGGAGGTGGAGATTCTGCTTTAGATTGGGCAATTTTTCTTTCTGATGTAGTTTCAGAGCTTACATTAGTTCATAGAAGCGAAAGCTTCCGTGGTGCTCCAGATTCAGTAAATAAAGTTATGGCACTTGCTGAAGCAGGAAAAATTAATTTGATTTTGAATAGCAACTTAAACGCAGTTTATGGCGATGATAAGCTTGAAAAAGTTGAAGTTATTCAAAACAAAACGATGGAAAAAACCATCATTGAAACAGATCATTTAATTCCATTATTTGGATTAAGCCCGAAATTAGGCCCTATCGAAGATTGGAATTTAAATATTAGTAAAAGTGCAATTGAGGTAAATACTGATGATTACAGCACCAATATCCCTGGCATATATGCAATTGGAGATATTAATACATATACTAATAAGCTAAAATTAATTTTATGTGGTTTTCATGAAGCTGCATTAATGAGTCATAGTGCTTATCAATATATGAATCCAGGTGTAAAATACACGATGAAATATACTACTGTAAACGGCGTTTCAGAATTTTAATTATGGACGAAAACAACATTGCAATACACGTACAGCACGAGAATGGTGAAGTAGTTACCCTAGAAGCACCTACCGATATGGGCTTAAGCCTGATGGAGTTTCTTAAAGCTTCAGAATATGATATTTTAGCTACTTGTGGCGGGATGGCTTTATGCGCAACTTGCTGTGTAGATATTTTAGAAGGAGAAGAAAAGTTAAATGAAATGAGTGATGACGAATACGCAATGTTAGATACTTTGCCAGATTTATTGCCTAATTCTAGGTTGGCTTGTCAGCTTAAATTATCTCCAGCACTAAATAATTTAAAATTAAAACTACATTAATACCGTAGTGCTTAAAATAAATAAAAGGCGATTCTATTTAGAGTCGCCTATTTTTTTATAATTCCCTTTTCCAGAAAGTACTTCTTTTACTTTTTGACTATCACTTAAGATTTCAACAGCCATTTCCATCTCTTTATCATATTGAAAAGACTGTTCAATTCTTCCCTTTTCTAAGAAGTACCTCGATATAATTTGACTTTCTAATAATCTTTTTATCTCTTGCTTATGGTTAATAAAGGCTTCCTTAGGAGATAATGACATTTTTGCTTTTAGCTTATCTATATCCATTTTAACCACATCATAACGCTGATCCTTTTTTGCCTCATTTACCAATTCATTAATCAGTTGATTGGTTTTAGCAGAAAAGCTATCGTCTACCGTTGGCAATGAATTTAAAAAAGCGGTAAATTCTGCATCCGATAACTGAAAGCGCTTAGAATTGGTTACAGAAGGATTTAATTTCTTATAGTTATTTGCAAAATCAAAAAACATAGCCTTATTCAGCATCATAGCACCAGTTGTACTTATTGGCTCAGACGGCACTGTAAAATCAGGGTATATTCCATTTCCATCATACACTGTCCTTCCAGACTTAGTTGTGAAAATTTTCTTTAAAGAATCTGTTCCTTTTTGAATTTTGTTATGGCTGGTATAATCCAAGGCCTGAATACACCTTCCTGAAGGCGTATAATATTTTGCCACTGTAATTTTAACCAGGCTATTATAAGGCAGATTAAAAGTTTGTTGAACTAAACCTTTACCATAACTTTTTTGACCTACTATAACGGCTCTATCTAAATCTTGAAGCGCTCCTGCAACTATTTCTGAAGCAGAGGCCGAAGAGCCATTTATTAATACTACCAATGGCAATTCTGGCAGCAAAGGATCTTCTAAGGTTTTATAAACCACGTTTTTTTCAACGTTTCTACCTTTTTGAACAACAATAACTAAATCACGCTTTACGAAGAGATTAACAATTTTCACAGCTTCTTGGAGAATTCCACCCCCATTTCCCCTTAAATCTAAAATTAATCCGGCTGGCTGGTGTTTATTTAATTCAATAGCAGCATTTCTTACCTCTAAATAGGCATTTTCTAAAAATTTATCTAATTTAATATAGCCCAAGTTCCCATCAATCATTCCTGAATAAGTCACATTTTTTTGGACGATTAAATCCCTGGTTAATGTCTTTTTTAAAACTTCCCCTGATCTATTTATAACTAAATCAATTTTGCTTCCCTTAGGCCCCCTAAGCAATACACCCAATTGATTTCTGTCCTTTCCTTTGAGTGAGATATTATTTATTTCCATCAATTCATCTCCAGGAAGCAATCCAGCATTTAGAGCAGGGTTGTTCTCACTTACTTCATTGATAAAAAATCTATCTTTAATTTGGATTGTACTAGCGCCAATTCCACCAAACTGGGCACTTACGTATTTTAAGCGAAAGGCTTCTATTTCAGATTCGGGAACAAATTCGGTATAAGGATCTAGATCCGCAAGCATAGCATTAATACCGCTTCTAACCATAGAAGAAGAGTTAGTTTCATCAACATAGTTGATGTTTACCTCCTTAAATAAAGCAGCAAAAACATCTAAATTCCGAGAAACTAGAAATAAATCGTCTCTATTTGTTGCCGACAACAGAAAAGCTGTCACCAAAAATGCAAATATAAGACGGTATACTTTTTTCATTATAAACGATTACCTTTTGGATCGGCTAAAGCTTTCTTGATCGTAAACTCAACGTATTCACGGTCGCGTTTTACTAAATTCATTAATTGTTGAACCAATTCTTCTTCCTTGCCAGGAACAAATTGCAAATCTGCATTAGAAAGCTCTCTGTACTTTCTCAAGAATTTTATTTTAACCTTTTCCCAGGTTTCATTTGTTAATGTAAAACTTGCCATATATTAGTTTAATATACAAAATTAAAAAATAAAAGTATTAGAAACTTATTAAAATTTAAATGGTTATTTTTTTATTAAACAAATAACTCACAATTTTAAAATTCATTAAGAACAACGATTATGAAAAAATTAATTTTAACCTGTGTTACCATTGCTTTTATGAGCACAGTGTCGTATGCTCAAACCTTTAATTTAGGTTTAAAGGGGGGTGTAAATCTTGCAAAAATAAATTCAGATTTTGCGGATGCAGAAAATAGATTAGGCTATCAGATTGGTGCATGGGCCAGAATAGGTGGCTCTGGCATATATCTACAGCCTGAGCTATATTTTGGCAGTAAAGAAAATAAGTTTGTAGAAATTAATACCAACGGAACTACTGTTACTACTGAAGGTACGGTGAAGTTTACAACTATGGATGTTCCTGTTTTAATAGGAAAGAAATTTGGAGCTAATAATTTCAATTTTCGTTTAAATGCTGGCCCTGTAATTTCATTTAATTTAGACAAATCAACATCAAATTTTTCTAATTCTTTTCAACAATTAGGAGACACAAAAAATTATAAAGACCAAACCTTTGGAGCTCAATTTGGCGCCGGGGTAGATATCTCTAATTTCACTGTAGATTTAAGGTACGAAACTGGTTTATCTAACATTTATACAAGCGACCAATACAAACAAAAGCTAAACACGTTCTTGGTGAGTGTAGGATTTAAAATATTTTAAATTATATACATAAAAAAAATGCCCCGAATTACTTCGGGGCATTTTTTTTATAATAAACTTTTAATTACCAATCAGGGTTTTGAGTCATTCCACCATAAGGTAAATATAGTGAAATTTGACCTGTTGGAACCGCTGTTAAGTAGTGCTTAGGCGTTATAAAAGTTCTGTTTGTAGTTGCTGTATAAGGCATTAAATAACCGTTAGCATTTGTTCTAACATTTGCAGCTGTAGGTACTTTTGCACCTAAGAAAATATCAGGATTTAAGCTATTAGTCATATAATCACCTTTTCTCCAACGAACAATATCATCGAATCTAAAGCCATCCATCATTAACTCAACTCTACGCTCTCTTCTAATTTCCCATAATAATGGAGAAACATCAGCAGTACGCTTAGCATCATTAATTACAGTTGTACCAGTAGTACCCGACATAACATTAGTACCGTTCCATTTTAATGGAGCAACACCAGCTCTAGCTCTTAATAAGTTAACAGATCTGTCTAATGCAGCTTGATCCATTGTACCTAATTCAGCCATAGCTTCAGCATAGTTTAATAAAACCTCAGCATAGTTAAATAAAGGCGCGTCTGTATCGTTTTGTCCACCGTTTTGGTTAGTATTTGGGTTTAAGAACTTAACAGGAACATAACCTGTACTAGAACTTCTACCATTAACTAATTTACCATTATAAGCGGTGTAATCAGCAATAGTTTTTAATAAACGGTTATCACGATTTGTTCTAACTTTATCAATACCATCATCACCAGCATATAGAGGAGCACCACCTACTTGCGAAACTGGTAAACCATCTGTTGTAGTATAAGCTTCAACAGCATTTTTAGTTAAACCATTCATTAAAGTAGTACTTGTTAAATAGTTGATGATTGAGTGACCTTGAACACCAGTAATGTATTTTTTAAATAACAATACTTGTTTGTTTCCAGTTAAATCAATAGAACTATAAATAGTTTCATACGATGGATTTAAAGTAAATGTACCATTCATTAAAGCTAACGATGCATCTTTAGCTTGGGTTAATAAACTGTTTGCATCAGCAGTTAAGCCTAAATTAGTATGATATTTTCTATAAGTTCCTTCGTATAAAGCTACTCTAGATTTTAATGCATAAGCTACATTTTTATTAATTGTATTATCCAAATCAACAGTTTTTAAATTTGCAATAGCAAAATCTAAATCTTCTAATACTTTTTGGATTACAATTTTTCTAGAATCTCTAGGTTTATAAATTGTAGTTACATCAGCGATATCCAATTCATTATCAATGTAAGGAACATCACCGAAAATTTTAACTTTATTAAAATAGTCTAAAGCTCTGAAAAATCTTGCTACTCCTTCATAATGGTTTTTTGTGTCCTGAGAAAGGTTAGTCATCTTTTTCACGCGATCTATCATAATATTCGCTTTTCTAATTTGAGTCCAGTCCCAGTTACCATTAGTAGCTGCGGCAGAAACTGCAAAATTTTGAAAAGTACCGGCTGCTTGATCATCTTGAAATGAATTAAAATAAAAATCAGATGTTGTTCCAGTACCAATTCCGTAACCAACAAACATGTTGTAAAAACCCCATGTATATGCTCTTACGTTGTTTTCGCTTGTCCAAAAGGTTTCGTCAGAAAACTGATCTGGTGTGTCCAGTTCTAAATCTTTTGTACAACTCCCTAGCGTAAGCATACCAATCATTGCTAGGGTTATCTTAAATATTTTCATACTTTAAAAATTAAAAAGTTAAGTTAGCACCAAATGAATACATTCTCGAAAAAGGGAAAGTACGTCCGAAGAAGTTGTTATCTCCGTCAGTAATCTCTGGATCAAGAGGTAATTTCGATTTCTTAAATTCTGCTAAGTTTTGACCACTAGCATAGATTCTGATGCTTCCAATTTTATACTTTTTAAGGAAATCGTTTTTAAATGTGTAACCAAAAGTTACGTTTTTCAATCTTAAATAAGCTAAATCAATTAAATACTTAGATTGTACGTAATAGTTGTTACCACTTGCAGGTAATCCAGAAATTCTTGTAGTACCGTTTCCTGAATATAATTTAGGATATTCAGCATTTGTATTTGTAGGTGTCCAATAATCTAACTGATGTTTGTATAAAATATCAGCACTTTGATACATTGGAATTACAGTTTGGCCAATTCCCCAATAGTCTCTCTTACCAACACCTTGTAAGAAGATGTCTAAATCGAATCCTTTGAAAGTACCGCCAAATCTTGCACCATATTGCCATCTTGGGTTAGTATTACCTAATTTAACTAAGTCACCATGATTAGCTAAAGTCATAGCACCACCGTTAATTACACCATCACCGTTGATGTCTTTGTATTTAATATCACCTTCACCGAATACGAATAAACCAGACTGTAAGCCAGTTTGACTAGGAGAAGCCGCAACATCAGCAGCAGAAGTAAAGTATCTATCTGTTTCAAAACCCCAGATTTCGCCTAACTCTCTACCTACATAGTTTTGAGTAATTAACATAGCTGGATTATCCCATTTAGTAATGGTACTTTTATTATCAGCTACGGTAAATGTTCCATAAACATTTAAGTCTTTAGTTACAGGGTAACGGAAATCTAATGCTACCTCTATACCTTGAGTTTTTAAATCTCCAGCATTAATTCTTGGTCCAGTTGTACCAAAAGTAGCTGCAGTACTTGTAGCTGCTAACATACCTTCAGTTCTTCTTTGATACCATTCAAAAGTTAAACCCATGTAGTTTTTTAAGAATCTTAAATCAACACCTAAGTTTAAATCTTTAACAGTTTCCCATGATAACGAGTTTGCAACTGCACGAGGTGCACCAATTGTATTAGCAATTACGCTACCATTAACCCAGTTCGTGTTAGAACTTGCCATAGCAGCAGTATAGAATTCACCACCTACATCTTGGTTACCTAACTCACCATATGAAGCTCTGAATTTAATATCATCAAATATTTTCTTAACCGGCTCCATGAATTTCTCTTCAGATAAACGGTATCCAACCGAAGCTGAAGGGAAGAATCCCCAACGATTTCTGCTAGAGAATACTGAAGAACCGTCATAACGACCGTTAACCTCTACTAAATATTTTCCTTTGTAGTTATAGTTAATCCTTCCGAAATAACCAGCCAAAGCACCTTGACCACGACCACCAGTTGCAAATTGATCTCCAGTAGCTAAACCTAACTCTGGACGAGAAGGATCTAATAAACCACGACGGTTTGCAGTTGCTGAGAAACTTGATCTAGTTTCGTAGTTAACCCCAGCCATAATTCTGAAATTATGATCTTCTTTAATTACTTTATCGTAAGTAGCGTAAGCATTTAAAGTATTTAATAAATTTCTGGTTGCACCATAACTTGTAAAATCTTGAGCTGCAGTAGCAATATTTACTGTATTAGTTGGAATACCACTCCAGAAATCTAATCCTTGGATCTGACCACCAACAACGTGTCTTAAACCATTATCTCTACCAATTGAATAATCGGCACGAATGTTTAATCCTTTAGCAACTTTAAAAGTTGCACCTAAATCAATACGATTATAGTTAGAAACTAAATCACTGGTTTGAGCACCTGCTTGATATGCTGGTAAATGTCTCCAATAGTTACCATTATAAGTTCCTAATGGGAAATATGAACCCCATCTCCAGAAATAATACCAATCTCCAGTTGCATAATACGACATAGGATATTCATACTTAAAGTTTCTGAATAACATTTTCGCATCAATGTCTAACCAAGGTTTAATTTCAGCATTAATAGCTGCTGTGATATTATATCTTGAAACGTTATCTGGGTTTAACTTAAAGATACCACCTTCTGTGCTGTATCCTGAAGAAATATAATAACCCATTTTATCGCCACCACCTTGAATTCTTACACTGTGATTTTGTTGATCAGTGAACTCATTTAATAATGTAGCTTTTGGATCCCATTCTTTAAAGAAATAAACACGGCCGTTGATGTAGTCAAAATCTTGACCTTTGATCATCTCAGTGCCAGTATTTGTTGCTTTATATTTTTGTTGCCAATTAGCAATTCCGTTTCTTAAAGCTGTTAACTCCATACCAAAAGTTTCAGGAGTAGTAGTTCCTGCTCTTTTTGCACCTTCAATTAATCCATCTAATTCTAATACTGGATCAGCGAAATCTGGCATAGTTGTAGCCTTATTCCAAGAGAAGTTGTTTGTGTATTGGATGGTAGTCGCCTGATTTTTCTTACCTGATTTAGTTTTAATTAAAACTACACCAAAAGCAGCTCTAGCTCCATAAATTGAAGTTGATGCCGCATCTTTTAACACAGAAACACTTTCGATATCATTTGGATTAATGATTGATAAATCACTAGTCTCAATATTATCTACTAATATTAAAGGTCTGCTAGATCCGTTTACCGATCCAATACCACGAATGTTAATGTTTGGTGCAGAAGTTAATCCACCATTTCCATAAGTAATAGTTAATCCTGGTACAGTTCCTTGTAAAGCTTTAGTAGGGTCGTTAATAGGTTTGTTCTCAAACGCTTGAGCAACATTAACCGTACTTACAGCACCAGTTAAAGTAGCTTTCTTTTGAGCCGCGTAACCTACAATTACAACGCCTTCTATACCTTCAGTAGAATCTAATAAGCCTACATTAATAACTGTAGCATCGCCTACAGTTCTTTCTGCAACTTGGTATCCCAGGTAGGTGTATACAATTACATCACCTTTTTTTGCGCTGATAGAGTAATTTCCTTCAGAAGTTGTTACTACCGAAGCGTTCGTACTCTTCACTTTTACACTAGCACCCGGAACAGGCCTCCCGTCACTAGCGCTTGTAACCTTTCCAGTTACAGTTATCTGTTGGGCCAAAGCTTGGAAAGCCAAGAAGAATGTGCCCAAAAACAACATGAGTAGTTTTCTTTTCATAAACTTTAATTTGGTTAAATAAATTACGTCAACTTTTTTGCTTTAAAAAACGCAGAATTACGCATTAAATAAAACAAAAGGTAAATATCATAAATGTTTTATATAAAAAAGAAATAATAGAAGGTATTTTTTTTGTGCGGTTAAGTATAAATTTTGCAGAAAGTAGCAAAAACCCGCAAAAAATTTTATAACTTTTCACAATCAAAAAATTAATGATATGTTAAAAAAAGAAAGGCACGACTTAATTATGCGTCAAATAAACCTGCATAATCGTGTTTTATCGTCAGATTTAATTCAACTTTTACAAGTATCTGAAGATACTATTAGAAGAGATTTACAAGAACTTGCCGATCAGAATCTTCTGTTTAAAGTGCATGGTGGCGCGCTCTCTAAATCTTATCATTCTTCTTTTGATGATAGCACAGTTTATGCAAAAGACAGAAAAATAGTTATCGCAAAAAAAGCCATCTCTTTAATTAAAGACGGAATGGTAATTTTAACAGGTGGAGGAACTACAATTTTGGAAGTGGTAAAACATTTGCCCGAAAACTTAAACGCAACTTTTTTTACCATCAGTCCAATGGTTGCAATAGAATTAGCTAGATTTCCAAATATTGAGGTTATAATTATTGGTGGTACTTTCTCCAAAAACTCTCAAATTTCTTATGGCGGACATGCCATAAATCAAATTTCGGAGATAAATATAGATTTATGCCTATTGGGTACTAGTGCTATACATCCCGAAAACGGACTTACTGATACCAACTGGGAAATTAATCAGCTTAAAAAAACTATATTCAATTCTTCTAATAAAATTGCCATTCTGTGCATTTCTGAAAAACTAAATATTACACAGCGATTAAAAGTTTGTTCTTTAGATAATATAGATTATTTAATTACAGAATTAGACCCTAAATCAAGTAAACTTGAGAAATATAAGTCTAAAAACTTAAAGCTTCTATAATTAGGTAGGGAAAGATATTTTACCAAAAGTTGTCTTGGGCATATTCTGTCCTTTAAATGGTATAGCCTTTCCAGCAACCGCTTCATTTGCCAAAATCGCAAATAATGCAGCTTCCTTTGCATCAGGAATAACTGCCAATTCAGTTAAGTCCGAAAAATGTGCAGTAGGCAATAAATTCTTTATAGTATTTATTAATAGTGGATTATGCAATCCGCCACCACTTATGAAAATATTAGATTTTTCGGATTGGGTGATTTGAATAGCATTAACAATAACCTGGGCTGTTAAATTATTTAATGTTGCTAAAATATCAAACGGCGATAAATCAACTAATTCAGTTTTAGTTAATACGGTATCCAGGAAATCTAAATTAAATAATTCTGGACCTGTAGTTTTAGGGAATTCCAACAAAAAGAAGGGATGATTTAATAATTCGCTTAATAATACATCATTCACCTTCCCTTTCGATGCTAAATCTGCATCTTTATCATAAAACAATCCAAATTCTCTGAAAACAAATTGATCCATCAAAGTATTTCCAGGGCCAACATCTGTAGAGAAAACTTTATCTATTTGTTCATTTCCAGGCAAGAAAGTAAAATTTGATATGCCTCCTATATTCAACAATACTCTATCTTCTTTCGGATCACCGAAGATTAAATAATCGCCATAAAGTGCCAGAGGGGCTCCTTCGCCACCACACGCAACATGTTTTTGTCTAAAATCACTAATGGTGATAATTCCTGTATTAACAGCTATATGATCTCCATCGCCAATTTGAAATGTGGCATTTGGAAAGTTTGGGTCTTGATGGAAAGATTTTGGCGCGTGGAAAATAGTCTGACCATGACTGGCTATTAAATCAATAGATGCTTTATCAACTTTCCATTCCTCGATAGCATCGTTAACTAATTTAGCATGCTTTATGGCCACCAATTCGTTCATTAAAACCACTTTTTGAAGATCGGCCTCCCTATTGGAAAAAATAGACTTTAAATTTTTTCTAAATTCTTCATCATAATCCGCTGTTTTAAATTCCAATATTTTTAACTTGGAAAGAACACCAGAACCTTCAATACTGCATAAAGCAATATCAAGTCCATCCATTGAAGTACCAGACATTAAGCCAATAATTAGCCTTTTAGATTTATTCGCAATGTCATAAATTTTAGCAATATTCAAATTCACACCCTACAGGTTAATTTTTGTCCATATATTTGTTGCTCACTCAAAAATTTTTAGAATGGCTAGGTTAAACCTTTTGGAAGAAACTCGTTACGAAAAATTACCCGTAACGGTATTCGATACACCCAAGGATGGTTCAATTCATGTTGCGCAACGTATCGCAAACATCATTAAAGAAAAACAAAATTCCAAAGAAAAGGCAGTTTTAGGTCTTGCAACTGGTGCAACACCCATTAAAGTGTATGAAGAATTGGTTAGAATGCACAAAGAAGAAGGATTAAGTTTTTCGAATGTGGTAACTTTTAATCTGGATGAATATTATCCAATGGCTGCTGAAGATGCTCAAAGCTATGTTTCGTTTATGAATGAGCATTTATTTAACCATATAGATATCCCAAAAGAGCAGATAAATATTCCAGATGGCACTTTAAAATTAGAAGATATACCTGCTTTTTGTTTGGAATATGAGAAAAAAATTGGCGATTTAGGCGGTTTAGATATTCAAATATTAGGTATTGGTAGAACTGGACATATTGGTTTTAACGAACCTGGTTCTGCACCAAACTCAGGCACAAGATTAGTTACACTTGATGATTTAACTCGTAGAGATGCTGCTAGGGATTTTGGTGGAAAATCTTTTGTTCCTACTAAGGCCATTACCATGGGTATTGGTACTATTTTTAAAGCCAGAGAAATTATTTTAATGGCTTGGAATGGCAAAAAAGCTTCCATTATAAAGAAGGCAGTAGAAGGCGAGATTTCTAGTGAAGTACCTGCAACTTTCCTTCAATTATCTGATAATGTAGAGTTTATTCTAGATAAAGATGCTGCAAAACAATTAACCAGATTTAATACGCCATGGTTAGTTAAAGATTGTATTTGGGACGAATATTTAATTAGAAAAGCTGTAATATGGCTTTCAAATACGCTAAAAAAACCTATTCTTAAGTTAACAGAAGACGACTATAACAATAATGGAATGGCGCAGTTAGCAGTAGAGAAAGGTCCAGTTTACAATATTAATATTCATATTTTCAATAAACTTCAGCATACTATTACAGGTTGGCCAGGTGGAAAACCCAATGCAGAAGACAAACAACGCCCAGAGCGTGCAAACCCTGAGAAAAAACGTGTTGTAATTTTCTCTCCACACCCGGATGATGATGTAATATCAATGGGCGGTACTTTTATAAGATTAGCAGATCAAGGACATGATGTTCATGTGGCATATCAAACTAGTGGAAATACAGCAGTTTGGGATGATGATGTACTTAGATTTGTAGAGTTCAGCAATGATTTTTCAGAGAAAATGGGAATGGCTGTTCCTGGTCAGCGTGAGATGTATGAGAATATGAGAAAATTCATTGAATCAAAAAAGCCAAACCAAATTGACACTCCTGAAATTCAAACAGTAAAAGGTTTAATTAGAAAGGGTGAAGCAATTGCAGGTGCACGTTATAGCGGTCTAAATGATGACCATATCCACTTTATGGCCTTGCCTTTCTATGAAAGTGGAAAAAATCAAAAAAATCCGGTTACCCAAAAGGATGTAGATTTAACAAAAGAATTATTACAAAAAATAAAACCTCATCAAATATTTGCAGCTGGCGATTTTGAAGATCCACATGGAACGCATATTGTTTGTTTTAATATTATTTTAAAAGCATTAGAACAATTAAAAGATGAGCCATGGGTAAAAGATTGTTGGTTATGGATGTATAGAGGTGCTTGGTTAGAATTTGAAACTCATGAAATAGAAATGGCAGTTCCATTGAGCCCTCAAGAAGTTGAGCGTAAAAAGAATGCTATTTTCAAACATCAATCTCAAAAAGACAGACCAGTTTTCCCTGGCGACGACTCAAGAGAGTTTTGGCAAAGAGCACAAGATAGAAATAGTGAAACAGCAAGAGCTTACAACGATTTAGGCTTAGCAGAATACGAAGCTATTGAAGCATTTGTAAGATATAAATTTTAAGATCTTAGGTTAAAACGTATATTAGAAAGTTTATTTTCTAACCTAACAAATGAACCCCATGCAGAAAGAGCGTTCGAGGTTAATCTCTTTGGATTTCTTTAGAGGTATAACAGTTGCAGCTATGATTCTTGTGAATAATCCTGGCAGCTGGTCTAATATTTATGCGCCACTTAAACATGCTGAATGGAATGGCTGTACCCCTACAGATTTAATATTTCCTTTCTTCTTGTTTATTGTAGGTGTGTCTATATCTTATGCATTGGGAAGCAAACGACTTGATACAGCTTCGCATCCTGGCGCAATAAAAAAGATTATTAAAAGATCTTTAATATTATTTGGATTAGGCCTGTTTTTATCATTATACCCAAAGGTGTTTACAGATCCTATTGGTGCATTTGAAAATGTTAGAATACCAGGCGTTCTTCAGCGTATTTCGGTCGTATTTTTAGTGTCTGCGATTATTTTTCTAAAGTTTAGTAATAAATCTATTCTAAAAATATTAATTAGTTTTTTAATCATTTATTGGGCATTAATGACGTTTGTGCCTGTTCCGGGTGTAGGTTTTGCCAATTTAGAAAAAGAAACCAATTTAGGTGCATGGCTAGATAGAACCATTTTAACTGAAGCTCATTTATGGAAATCAGCTAAAACATGGGACCCAGAGGGAATATTAAGTACGCTGCCAGCTATTTCGTCTGGCTTATTTGGCATTCTAGTAGGTGTATATCTGAAACGAAAAGACAAAATTGAAGCAGAAAAAATAGCTTGGCTATTTACAATTGGATTTATTGCAACTGCATTAGGATTAATTTGGGATTTAGTTTTTCCTATTAATAAATCTTTATGGACAAGTTCATTTGTATTATACACTGGAGGATTAGCTACAATTTGCCTAGCCTTATGCTACTGGATAATTGACGTTAACAACTATACACGATTTACAAAACCAGCAGTGGTTTATGGGGTAAATGCTATTACTGTTTTCTTTATTTCTGGACTACTACCTAGAACTTTAAATTTGTTTAAAGTAGTAAATGAAAAAGGAAACGAAGTTGGATTAGCGAACCATTTTTATCAATCGGTGTTCGTTCCAAATTTAGAACCACTCCATGCATCATTAGCCTGGGCGTTAATGTGGATTTTGTTTTGGTTAGGAATTCTCTGGATTATGTATAATCGAAAAATATTTATTAAAGTTTAAGTATAATGCAGTAATTTTATTACTGCATTTTTTGTTTAATAAAATATGGTGTTTACAATTTTTTTAATAAAAATAGCGCGAAAAAATCATCTATGCTTTTAAAAAAAATCACGTTCCTGTTTTTAATTTTTATTACCTCAAGTTTCAGTAATGTAACGCTAGCTCAAGTTTATGGCACCTTATCAGGTACAGTTGTTGATAAAGACAATTTCAAAGCTTTGCAGGACGTTACGATTGGCATTGAGAAGACTAATATTTCTACCACAACAGATTCTTTGGGTAGGTTTAGGATAACCAATATTCCGGTAGGAAGTTATAATTTGAAAATTTCTAAAGTTGGTTATGTAAACGAAACATTATATAACTATTTAATTTCGTCGGGTAATGAGAATACAATTAATATAGAATTATCGTCGAATACTAATATTCAAGCTGTTTCGATTTCCGCAAATAGATCGGCAAATGCGAGTTCTTTAATCACACCATTGTCGGTTCAAAGAATGACTACAGAAGAAATTAAAAGTAACCCAGGTGGCAATTTCGATATTTCTAGAGTAATTCAATCGCTCCCAGGGGTAAGTGGAACCGATGGAAGTAGCGGCGGTTTTAGAAACGATATTATCATTAGAGGTGGAGCTCCAAATGAAAACGTTTTTTATTTAGATGGAATTGAAACACCAATTATTAATCATTTTAGCACTCAAGGAAGTAGTGGTGGTCCAACTGGACTTTTAAATGTATTGTTTATTCAAGATGTTAAACTAAGTACTTCTGCCTTTGATGCAAGATTTGATAATAGTTTAAGTTCCGTTTTTCAATTCACTCAAAAAACTGGAAATCCAAATAAAGTACAAGGAAACTTAAGAATTCAGGCTACTGATGCTGCTTTAACTTTAGACGGTCCACTTTCAAAAAATGGTAAAACTACATTCTTAGCATCTGCAAGACGCTCTTATTTAGATCTTCTATTTAAACTAATTGATCTCCCTATTCGACCAAATTACTGGGATTTTCAGACTAAAATAACCCATAAATTAAGCAATAAAACAACTTTTAATTTTATTGGAATAGGCGCATTAGATAAATTTAGATTTGGCAGCATTAAGGATGCAAGTCCAGAAAAGCTTTATACTTTAAATAATACTCCATCAATAGACCAATGGAATTATACCATTGGAGGAAGTTTAAAAACACAGCTTAATAATGGTTTTTTAAATGTAGCATTAAGCAGAAATGTGCTGAATAATGAAATCAATAAATTCGACGAAAATCAAATTAATGACGAAACTAAAAGACGATTAAGGATAAATTCAACAGAAACTGAAAACAAATTGCGTGTTGACTTTAATTTCGCGAATGAAGGCTGGCAATGGTCTTATGGGGCTTCTTTACAGTACGTTGAAACAGATAATTCGTTTTTTAATAGATATAGAATTCAGGTTGAAGATGGCTCAGGCAATATTATTCAACCAGGGATTATTATAAATTCTAATTCTAAGATTAACTTCTTAAAATATGGTGCTTTTGCTCAATTAGGTAAAAGGTTTTTCGATAATAAATTGAGCTTAAATACTGGGGTTAGAATAGATATAAATTCATTTACAGAAGATGGAATGAATCCTATTGAAACCTTATCTCCTAGAATTTCCTTGAGCTATGCCATCAGCGATTATATAAAATGGAATGCTTCTGTTGGAAGATATTATAAACTTCCAGTTTATACCGTTTTAGGATTTAAAGACTCCAATTCGCTTTACCCAAATAAAGACAACAAATACATTAGATCAGACCATTACGTTACTGGTTTTGAATATTTACTATCTAATTCAACCAGGTTTACTTTAGAAGGATTTTATAAAAAATATGCAAACTATCCAGTTTCTGTTAGAGATCAAATATCTCTTGCAAATATGGGAGGCGATTATAATGTGGTAGGCAATGAAAAAGTAGTAAGTAATGGTGAAGGCCGTGCCTATGGAATTGAATTTTTTGCACAACAAAAATTAACTGAAAAGTTTTTCGGTATTTTATCTTATACTATTTTCAAATCTGAATTTAGTGGTGCAAATAAAAAATTGGTTGCTGCTGCATGGGACAACAATCAACTTTTAACGGCAACTTTAGGCTACAAACTTCCAAGAAATTTTGAAATTGGTTTAAAATTCCGTTATCAAGGAGGTGCACCATATACACCATTTGATGCAACAGCTTCTCAAACCAATTATTTAACAACAGGAGCGGGTGTTTTTAATTATAATCAATTAAACACACTTAGATTACCTTCATTTAAACAGGCTGATGTTAGAATCGATAAACGTTGGAATTATAAAAACTTTGCTTTAAATGCCTTTTTAGATGTATCTAATTTCTTAAGAACCAAAACGCCATCAATTCCGAAATATACATTTAAAAGAAATGCAGATAATACCGCATTTTTAACTTCTGATGGACAACCTATTAAACTGGATGGATCCAACGCTATACCATTCATATTAAATGATATGGATGCACAATTCACACCATCAATCGGTATAATTTTCGAATTTTAACAGTATTATTTTGTGAGTATTCCTTCAATATTTGAAGGAATACTTTCATTTTTTAATCGATCTAAAGCCGTTATAACATAAGAATAACGCTTATTTTTTTCAATTTCTGTATCTAAAAAAGTAGTGAATTCCTGAAATCTGATTTTCAAAATATTTCTTGCATTAGAAATATCTATTTGTTCTCCTTCTTCAAATCTATAAATCACATATCCTGAAGCCGTTTCTCCATCAGTTGCTTTATCAGGCTTTTCCCATTTTAAATGAACACCATCTGATTTTACTTCTGCATTAAAATTTTTAGGCGAATTTGGCTTAATATCATCCAGCCATGGCATTTGAGGCGGAAGAGAAGGATATTTATAAAAATCATTTTTTAAACTATCAGCAACTTTTCGTCCAACCGTTGTAAATGATTTACTACTAAAATATATGCTACCATGAATATTTTCGTTTTTTCTAATGTACCTAATTTGATCAGGAATCTGTGATGGTAACGCCCAAGCTGCTTCGGCTTTTGTGGTACCATTATGCACTAAATACAAGCCATGACCAATATAAAGATGTCGGCCGTAAGTATTATCACTCCACCAATCGGCTAAAACTGGGAATGGAGCTACTTTTCTAGTGAAACTAAAATAAATTTGAGGATTTATATAATCAACCCATCCTTCTTTAATCCATTTCCTACTATCGGCATACAAAGTGCTATAAGTTGATAATCCGGCTGTTTTTGCACCTTCCTTATCTTCACCAATATTCCTCCAAATTGCGGATGGACTCAATCCAAATTTTACATGTTTTTTATAATAATGAATACTATCACCTAGTTCCTTTACTAATAAATTAACATTGTTTCTTCTCCAATCACCGATATTAGTAAAATTGCCTTTATATTTTACGTAAGTACCTTCGTCGTTAATCTTTTGACCAGCAATTGGGTAAGGATAAAAATAATCATCAAAATGAATTCCATCAACATTATAACCTTTTACAACGTCTAAAATAACTTGAATAATATATTCTCTAACTTCTGGAATGCCAGGATTAAATTGTTTTTTACCCCCATAACTAAAAAACCACTCTGGCTTTTGCTTTGTTATATGATCTTCTACTAAAACATGATTTACATGGGTACTTGCTCTATATGGATTAAACCAAGCATGTAGCTCCATACCCCTACTATGTGCTTCGTCTATGGCAAATTCTAATGGATCATATCCTGGAGCGGGTGGCAAACCTTGTTTACCCATTAACCAGCGACTCCAAGGTTCTCTAGATTTAGCATAAAATGCATCTGCCGCTGGTCTTACCTGGAACATAATCGCGTTAATTCCATTTGCTTTATGCCTTTCAAGAATTCCAATAAACTCTTGTTTTTGCTGATCCATGGTGAGTCCAGCCTTACTTGGCCAGTCAATATTTTCTACTGTTGCTACCCAAACACCCCTAAATTCCCTTTTTGGTTCAATTTTTGCTTTATCTTGAGCATAGATTAGATTTAAATTAAAACTTAAAATAAAGAAGAGGAATATTGCGGATCTGATCATAATTTTTGCAAATATATTAATTCTAACGCCAATAACTGGCTTTTAATATGCTTTGATGCCTATTTTTTAGCGCATTAAGGGAAATGTTATAAGAATTTAATATTTTCGCATACTTATAATACACACAAAAAAATGCAACAAGAAGAAACTGTAAAAAAATCTGATCGTACTAAAATTTACTTTCTTAGTGTAGCAATTATCGCTCTGTTAGGCACTAATGCCTATTTTTTTTTCAAGGACAAACAAGAAAGCAAAAAATTTATTACTGTTAATACTGAGAAAGACAAGCTTGAGCTAGATGTTGAGAAAATAGAAGTAGAACTGGATAAAATTACCGCTTCCAATGTAATACTCAACGAGCAATTGGCTGATGAACAAGAGTTGGCTAGAAACAAAATAAAAGAATTAAAAGCTTTACTACAGAAACATAAATTAACTAAAGGCGAGTTAGACAAAGCAAAAGAAGAAATTGCTGAACTTACCGAGTTCGTTAGAAACTATACTATTCAAATAACATCCTTACAAAAAGAAAACGGTTATTTACGTAGCGAGCGAGATAGCCTTCAGAAGTCTATAAATATTGCGACAGAAAAAGCAGATGAACTCGAACAAAGAAATGCCAATTTAAATAAAAGAGTTAAAGCAGCGGCGGCATTAAAAGCCTCAAACATAACTGTAGAAGCTCATAGATTAAAAGGAAATGGTAAATCTTCTATTGTATTCAAGGCTAGTACTACAGATATTTTGAGAATTAAATTTAATATTGTTAATAACGATTTGGCTGCCAAGGATTATCACAACATCTATATGCGAGTAATAGATCCTGCAGGAAATTTAATAGCTAAGAATGACGATATTTTTACGGCAAATGACCAAGAATTACAATATAGCCAACAGATAACCATTAATTTTAAAAACGACGATACTTATTACAATATGGATTGGGTTAATCCAAATCCTTTTATTAAAGGAGTTTACTCGTTGGTGTTGTATGCAAATGGTTATACAATGGGGCGAAGTTCCATTGAACTTAAATAACAGGGAATACCAAATAAAAAGTTGTTCCTTTTCCTAGCTCAGAAACAAAACTCACTTCCCCACCCGCATTTTCTATAGCTTGTTTTACAAATGCTAAGCCTAAACCAGTACCAGAAGTTTTAGTAGTAAAATTAGGTGTAAAAATCCTAACCTTTTGTTCATCTGTAATCCCCCTACCGTTATCATTTACAGACACAATGTACTTGTCTTCTTGCTGTAGAACAGTAACTTTAATTTTAGCAACTGTGCGATCAATAACAGACTCTATTGCATTTTTAAAAAGATTATTAAAAGTGCGTAATAATTGATCTTTATCACCTAGAACTATTGGCTCTATAGATTGGTCATTAATAATTTTAATCTCTACTGCATCTCCAATGCCATATACCTCCATTGCTTTTTTAATAATTGGGAGAAGCGCTATATTTTCCAATTTAGTATCAGGCATTTTTGCAAAATTGCTAAATTCTGAAGCTATGGTCGACAAACTATCAATTTGTTCGATAAATGATTTATTGAAATTTTCAAATTTCTTGTCGAAATTAGGATCCTTTTCCTTCCATGAACGCTCTAACAATTGCACACCCAATTTTAGTGGTGTTAAAGGATTCTTAATTTCATGAGCTACTTGCTTTGCCATTTCTCTCCAAGCAGATTCCCGCTCAGATTTTGCTAATTTTTTAGCGCTTTCTTCTAGAGCGGCAATCATTTTATTGTACTCTTTAATTAAAGAACCAATCTCGTCTTGTCGAGACCATTGAATAGGTCTATTTCTACTACCCAATTTAGTTTTCCTGATACTATCCTGAATTAATGTTAAAGGATTAGTGATTTGATTCGCCAGGAATACGGCCAAAATTCCAATTATAACAAAAACCAGCGCATAAATATTGATTAATGTATTTATGAACGAATCTATTTTAGTATTGTAATCTTTTTCATTTTCAAAAAATGGGGAAGATAAATAGGCTACAGTCTGATTGTTTTCATTTTTTATAGGGACATAAGCTGTTGCATACACAAAATCGCCCACACGTTCATTTGCATTTATATACTCCGAATTTTGGAAGTTTTTTAAGCTTAGAAATGCTTCCATTTCCATCTTTTTGGCTAAAATTCCAGCTTCATATATTCGGGGTAAGGAGGTTAATAATAAATCTCCATTCTGATTATATAGATTTAAATAAACCCCATTTACATCGGCGAACTGATCAAATTCTATAACCCCAAATTGATCCAAGGAAATCCCTTTTTTAGAAATTAATTTTTCATAAGAAACCTGTAGTTTTCTTATTTTCTCCTTTATTTGATCAGATTGTTGAAACCTAAATTCTTTACTTATATAGTAAAAGGAAGTCCACCCCACCACAATTAATGTGGTAACGACCACTACAATAATAGAAACTTGAATTCTTGTACGATATAGAATTTGATTCGCATTAATCATTAAATATTTATTAATGTTGAACCAATTGAACGCTTTATCTTCTAAATTTTTAAATGTCCAGATTAATATAAATACCAAGACAGAAAAGAACATAAAAGTCAAGAAAAAGAAAGACAGGGTAGAAAAACGAGTTAGATAATCTACTTTTTCCTTGGATATAATTATTAGCTTATTGGCGGTTGGTGCATATACTAAATGGCTAATATTATTGTCGTTTTGATAAAATAAAGCCCCAATCTCAGCATTAAAATTTTTATTCAGTAAAGGATAAGATATCTTCCCAGATTGATTTACTAATCGGTTATTGTTGTAAAAAGCAAAGGAATATTTATCAAACTCCATATCCCTTTTCACCCTACTATCAATTAATAAATCTGGAAATCTTAAATTATAATTATAGGGTTGCGATTTTAGGTCGACCACCACCGTTCCGATTATACTTTCATTTTTAAAGACAGGTATTACACCAAAATAATTTTGATAACCAAAAACATCATTTACTCTATAGAAATAATTAGAAGCTAAAGTTTTAAGAGCTCCAAACATCACCATATTTCTATAATTCTGAAGCGGAACACCTTCATGATCGCCCAATTCTTCATCATTTTGATTATATAATCTTATTTGAAAATTAAAATTCGCCAAATAATCATTCAGATATTTCTTCTCTATATGATTAATAATTGCCTCTTCAGAAGTGGGGTTATTAAAATAATTTAAAATAAATTCATCGTTATTTACCTCTTGCTCAAAAACACTAATATTACTTAATAACTGAGGATCATCTGCATTTATTAGCTTTTTTGCAATATTATTTCTAGAATTTCTTTCTCTAATATCCGTATACCGGATGTACTTTAACGACGTTATAAATGCCATACAGAAGAATCCACTGGCAAAAATTAGAATAGAAAACTTACGTTTTTGCTTATAAAAATTGTACCCTATGAGATACATTAATAAGGCAAAAATTAAGTAATAAGCTGTAAAATCTACTATAATTCTAAAAATAGAGAAGGCAATTAAGGTTACTAAAAAAATGGCAACTCTTGTCGCTTTTGGTAAGGGATAACTTAAAGAGAAATCGGCAAAAATTACCCCTATGGTGCAAATATTAAACCATGCAATACAAATAAGGAAAACGCATAACCAACCTATCCAGTCCAACTTGAAAATATTTATATCAAATGGGATTTTGGAGTTATATATCAAGCCAAAAAATACATCATCTACAAAATAGGCGATTGTAGAAAATAAAATTAGCAAGAGAATTTGAAACAGGATAGATACTCTTTTCGAGTTCTTTATAGGGTTTAATTTAAAATACTTTTCTCTATGCTGATAAACAAAAAGAATGAACCAGGTTATGGCTATAGTACTTAACAATAAATCGCCAAGGGAAGGCAAATAAAAACTCTGAGCATAGACTTTGGGATCAAAAATTAGGAGGCCAAAATTTTTATTAAACCATCCATATTCCAAATCGCTTAACCTTAGTACTACAAAATACAGCCCAAATAAAATTGTACCAAAATAGAGGTAACCTCTTCTTACAATCCAGTTACTTAAAGAATAAGCGAATAAAGTAAGAAACACCATGAATCCAACATAAAGCCATAACTCTATAGAATAGTGTGTATTTGATGCGTATCGAGGTATTAATTTAACTGAAAACAAATACCTTCCTTCTAATCCTTTAATATGTTGGGTAGTTTCACTTGAATCATTAAAATGCGCTATATCTAATAATCCGGAGGGCGATAAATCTCTTGAGATTTCGTTTTTTAAGTACTCATTCTCTAGATTGAATTCATTTTTTATCGTAATTATAAATAGAAGAACAGTATTCTTATGAATATATTTAATTGCTTCATAATACCCGTTATTTAAATTTAAAAAACTACGCCCTTCTTTAATAGATTCTATATTAGGTGGAACTACACTTATAGAACTCCAAAACTTTAATTTGTTTTGTTGATAGGTAAATAGATTTATATTTTGGCTTGCATATTCATTTTTAAAAAAAAGAGCCATTTCACCATTAAGATGAAATGACTCAGCATTTTTTAATTTTATAGAATCATTAAGAAACTCTGCTACAATTTGTTCTTTTAACTTTAAATTGTTTTGGAGAACTTTAGATTCATTGTATAATACTTCAGTGTTACTTTGAGTTTTGCTAAACGTTAAAGCAGTTATAATACAGCCAATACTTAGCAGTAATAACAGTCCACGTATTTTAAACCCAATTCCCACGTTAAGCGCTTGTTAAAGACGCAGATGCAGTAACAACATCTCTTTTTACTTTTTTAACCAACCCTTGTAATACATTTCCCGGACCCACCTCAACAAAGGTATCAGCTCCATCTTTTATCATTTGCTCAACCGTTTGAGTCCACTTTACTGCTCCAGTAAGTTGAGTAATTAAATTTTGTTTAATTATAACTGGATCTAAAGTAGCAACAGGGTTAACATTTTGATAAATTGGGCATTTTGGTGCACTAATTAGTGTATGCTCAATAGCCGCTTGTAATTCTAATTTTGCTGGTTCCATCAATGGAGAGTGAAAAGCACCCCCTACATTTAACTTAAGTGCTCTTTTTGCACCAGCTTCAGTTAAAGCTGCACAAGCTTTATCTATTCCTGCAAAGCTTCCTGAAATAACTAATTGGCCTGGGCAATTATAATTAGCTGCCACTACTACCTCATCTATCTCAGCGCAAATTCTTTCAACCACATCGTCTGCTAAACCTAAAATAGCCGCCATAGTTGATGGATTTATTTCGCAAGCCTTTTGCATAGCATTAGCACGCGCAATAACTAATTTAAGTCCATCTTCGAAAGTTAATGCTCCCGCAGCAGTTAATGCAGAAAACTCCCCTAAGGAATGTCCTGCTACCATATCGGCATCAAAACCACCTGGCAACACTTTACTCAAAATTACTGAGTGTAAAAATATAGCGGGTTGAGTTACTTTAGTTTCTCTTAATTGCTCGTCAGTTCCTTCGAACATAATATCGCTAATTCTAAATCCAATTATCTCATTAGCTTGCTCGAAAAGGGCTTTTGCATCATCATTTTGATATAAGTCTTTACCCATACCTGAAAATTGTGCTCCCTGCCCAGGAAAAATTAATGCCTTCATAAATATTTTATTTTAATATAGAGACGCAGTTATTAAACGTAAAAATTCTGCTCTAGTTTTATCATTATTAATAAATTCACCTGTAAATGCTGATGTTGTAGTTACAGAATTCTGCTTTTGAATACCTCGCATAGACATACATAAATGTCTGCATTCTATAACAACAGCCACACCAGAAGGATTTAATGTATTCTGAATACAATCCCTAATTTCATTGGTTAATCTTTCCTGTACTTGCAATCTTCGAGAAAAAGCATCAACCACTCTAGGTATTTTACTTAACCCTACAATATGTCCATTTGGAATATAAGCTATATGAGCTTTACCAAAAAATGGAAGCATATGATGCTCACACATAGAATAAACTTCAATATCCTTTACTACTACCATCTGGCTATAGTCTTCGGTAAACATCGCAGATTTAAGAATTTCTACAGGATCAATATTATACCCTTGAGTTAAATACTGAAGTGATTTAGCAACTCTTTCAGGAGTTTTTAATAATCCTTCTCTGTTAGGGTTTTCGCCTAATGAAGTTAAAATTTCACTGTAATGAGCAGCAATAGAATTTGTGTTTTCCTCATTATATTGATCAATTTTTTTATACCCTTTGTTGTCGGTATTTTCTAATTCAGCCATTACATTTATTTTATCCAAAGTATTCTACAAAATTATTTTCAGTTTCATTGATTTTCACACAATGAAGAATTGCCCCTTCAGCTTCTATTAATGGTTTAAGAATCTTCCATATTTCAATGGCCAAATTTTCTGTAGAAGTAAGAATTCCTTTCATGAAATCTACATCAACATTTAAGTTCTTATGATCTAATTTATCAACCACATGATCATTTATTATATCTCTTAACCACTTTAAGTCAACCAAAAACCCAGTTTCAGGATTTATTTCGCCTTTAACAGTTACAAACAAGGAATAGTTATGACCATGCCAATTTGGGTTTGCACATTTCCCAAAAACACTTTCATTTTTTTCCTCGCTCCAATCAGGTCTCGATAATTTATGAGCCGCATTAAATTGCGCTTTTCTGGTGATATAAATCATAGCTTTAAATAAAACACAAATATAGTTAAAAGCTAATTATCATAACCCAGTAATCATATCAATACGATTAAAGTTTTATTTAATACAATGTTTACCTTTGAATATGAAAGTATTGATTGTAGCTGCAACTTATCAAGAAATAGCTCCATTCTTAGCAGAGTTTGAGTTAATTGATGTTTCTTTTCAACAACATTCCTCTTTCGACGTATTAATTACTGGAGTTGGAATGACGGCTACTGCATTTGCATTAGGCAAAACTTTACATAATCCGTACAAACTTATTCTAAATGTTGGAATAGCAGGATCTTTTAATAAAGACATTAAAATTGGAGATCTTATTAATGTTAAAGAAGATATTTTTGCCGACCTAGGCGTAGAAGAAAATGAGAATTTTCTATCTATTGAAGAACTTGGATTCGGAAAAACAAAATTTGAAGGATTAGAAATTAAAGATCTTAAACAAGTTAAAGGGATAACAGTAAATAAGGTTAGTGGAAGTTTACCAACCATAAATTACCTACTGAAAAAATATAATCCGGCTATAGAAACTATGGAAGGGGCAGCTGTTTTTTATTGTGCTGAACAGGCAAAAACACCAGTAATCCAAGTCCGTTCCGTATCTAATTTCGTAGAACCTCGAAATAAAGAGAACTGGGACATTAAGCTAGCTATAAACAATTTAAATCTGTGGTTAATTAACTACTTACGCTATAAAATATGAGATTAACACTGGGATTTTCACCTTGTCCAAACGATACCTTTATTTTTGATGCCCTCATCCATAATAAAATAGACACCCATGGTTTAAAATTTGATGTTCATTATGAAGATGTTGAAACATTAAACAAATATGCAAATGAGGAGAAATTAGATATAACTAAGTTAAGTTACTTCGCCTATGCTAAAGTAGTTAAAAACTATTTCCTTTTAGACTCTGGCAGCGCTCTAGGATTTGGTGTTGGTCCACTTTTAATCAGCAAGAAAAACCCATCTGAATTATGGGAAAGTACCTCAGAAAATAAGCAACTAAAACCAGAGCTTAAAGTTGGAATTCCTGGAGAACAAACTACTGCTAATTTATTATTACAAATTGCTCATCCAGAATTAAAAAACAAGCAAATAATGCTCTTTTCAGACATTGAAGATGCATTATTAAACGATGAAATAGATTTAGGATTAATAATCCATGAAAATAGGTTTACTTATGCTTCCAAGGGATTATATAAAATTATAGATCTAGGTAATTTTTGGGAAGAATATACGGGCTCAGCCATCCCATTAGGAGGAATTGCTATTCATAAAAGAATTCCGAGAAAAACTCAGTTACTTGTTCAGAAATTAATTTGTGAATCGGTTGAATTTGCATTTAAAAATCCCGACTCAGGTGCAGAATTTATAAAATTTCATGCCCAGGAAATGGATGAAAAAGTTATAAAACAGCATATTAATCTTTATGTTAATGAGTTTTCAAAATCTTTGGGAACAATAGGAAGAAAATCTATTGATCATTTATTTGAACATGCAAGAATTCAAAAATTAATAGACAAAGACGCCTATCCTAATTATTTATAATTTAATCTAAACAATCGCCAGGAGGCGTCTCCTTAGTTAATTTTAAAAGTTTAGTTACCACAATTGTTGAATCGAAATCTTGTGGATCTTTTCCATTGGTTTCTATCATTCTTCCTTCCACCTCAACATAGACAGGAAGATATGGTTTTTCAAAGTTTAATTGAGCATAGTTAAACTCTAATACTTTTGAACTATCTACCACCCAATATTCTCTACCATCTCTACAAATAGTTAAAGTTTTAAATTCTGGACCAAAAATATAAAGCCCTTTAAATGTTTGGACTTCCAAGTCCTTTTCACCTTTATTATTGCTACATGAAAAAAACATAAGTAGACAAATAGAAAATAATGTTATTTTAAATTTCATGCTTTTAATTCTTTAATATTTTTCACACTTAAGTTAGATGCAATGGCAGACGCAATAAAAGATAAAGAGGATACAGTTAAAAATACCAATACAAAATCTATTAACTTTATACTAACTGGATAAGGTTCTTCACCCATTAAACCTGTACTATTCATACTTATTAACCCATATTTTTGCTGAAGTAAACAAAAAACAAATCCCACCAATAATCCTGAAAAGCAACCAATTAGAGTTATCATCATTCCTTCAAACAGAAAAATACGTTTAATCCAAGTCTTATCAGCACCTAAACTATGTAAAATCTTAATGTCTTCACTTTTATCAATCACCAACATCGTTAATGATCCGATAATATTAAATATAGCTATTATTAATATAAAAGTCAAAATAATATAAACCATCCATTTTTCAGAGTTTAAGACATTATACAAAACTCTATTTTGCTCCAATCTGTTTTGAACAATAAAGTTTGCACCTAAATCATTTTCGATTTTTTGCTTAAACAGCTCTTCATCAACCCCATCCTTAAAATTAATTTCAATTGAAGTAACATTCACGGGTTCCGAAAACAGTTTCCTTGTTAATTCTATTGAGGCTATGGCTATATTATCATATTCCTGTTGTATTTCAAAAACACCTCTAACAAAAACAGATTCAATATTAAAAGCAGAACCCGATAATAAATTAATGTTATTTCCCTTTGATGGAGAGTAAAGATCAAGTGTAGTAGTTTTATCAAACCTATTGGTTAATAAATAAGATTGTAAAGTCGATCCTATTACAACTAAGGCCGTATCTTTATTTTTAAGACTATAAGAACCAGAAATTAAAGTGTTTTCTAGATTTTTAGCTTTAAAATATCCATCACTTACCCCCTTAATTAAACCTACGGCTTGTTTATCACCGTATTTGATAACTGCGTTTTCAGCTAAGATTTCAGCGTAATTTAAAACGTTTTTATCGTTTTGTAGATTATTAAAATAAGCTGTATTCGGATTGAAAGTTTTTCCCTTAGCGGGTGTAATTAGAACATTTGGAGAAAAGGTATTGAACATTTTCACTACAATGTCTTCGAACCCATTAAACACAGAAAGTATAATTACCAGAGCAGCACTACCTACAAAAACACCAGCCATAGATATGCCCGAAATAATGTTTATGGCGTTGGTAGATTTTTTGGAAAATAAATAACGCTTGGCAATATATAACTGAGTATTCACTTAATAAAGGTAATAAGTTATTTTAACCTCTCAGCCACGGATTATTAACTTTTTCATGCCCAATTGTTGTAGAACCACCATGTCCAGGATAAACAACACAAGTATCTGGCAATGGCCATAACTTATTTTTAATACTATTTAGAAGTAATTCGTGATTTCCTCCAGGCAAATCAGTTCGTCCAATACTTTCGCGAAATAATACATCTCCACCAATTAAAAAATCATCATCCTTTGAGTAAAAACAAAGGTGCGCTGCAGAATGGCCTGGAGCAAAAATTATTTCCAACTCACTATTTCCAAATGAAACAACCCCTTCTTCCTTCAAGAAAACTTCAGGTTCTGGAGATAATTGATAATTAAAGCCCATTTGAGGAGCATAAGAAGCTACAGCATGTAAGTAAGGTAGTTCTTCTTTATGCATCTGCGGTTTTAACCCGAAACTATCATAAACAAATTTATTCCCTAAAACATGATCTATGTGTGCATGTGTATTTAAAAGCAATACTGGCTTTAAACCTTCGTTTTTAATAAAGTTATAAAGTGCATTTTGTTCTTCCATTGTATATGCACCTGGATCAATTATTACACATTCTTTACTATCATCATATAAAACATAAGTGTTTTCTGAATAAGGATTAAATGTGAATATTTTTACTTTCATAATCTAATTTTTATAAGTTAGCATCTTGCCAAATTCGCCAAGATTCCTCTGCTTGCAAGACTAACATTTCGTAACCATTCTTTGTTTTTGCACCCATATTGGCGCAATTTTCTAAAAATAAGGTTTGCTCAGGATTGTATATTAAATCATAAACCAAATGTTTAGATGTAATAAAATTATAATCTATAGATGGTTGTTCTGTTATATTTGGATACATCCCTAAAGGGGTTGTATTAATAATCAATAAATACTTTTCTAAAATGGATTGATTTAAATCTTGATATTTAATATCGCCTGAAGTCCTAGATACAACTAAAAAAGAAATATTTAATTCTTTTAAAACATATTGAACCGATTTTGATGCACCGCCACTACCAAGGATTAGTGCATGAGTATGGTTTTTAGTTAATAAAGGTGCTAAAGATGATTTAAATCCAATGCAATCGGTATTAAATCCTAATAATTTTCTTACCCCATTTATCTTTTTCACTTTAACACAGTTTACCGCACCAATTTTTAATGCAGCATTGTCTATTGTATCTAGAAATGGAATAATATTTTCTTTATGAGGGATGGTAACATTAAACCCAAATAAATTTGGATGGAGATTTAAAAAATTATTGAAATTATTTAAACGCTCCATCTCAAAACTATCGTAACTGAAATCTTTTAACGAATTTTCAGAGAATTTTTTCTCAAAATACTTTTTAGAAAAGGAATGACTTAAAGGGAAGCCTATTAACCCATATTTCTTTTCCATAATTTCAACCCAACAAAAGTCTAAGTTATTTTACTTGATTTAAAAAATAATCAAACGTATCGCCTCTTAAGCCTAAGCGGATGGTTTCTAATGGTAATACTTCTGCTGGAGCTATATTTCCAAGATTTACATTAGTTCCTATAAGTTTAATAAACCAAACTTGTTGTTCTTTTAGTGGTGCTTCCCAAATTATACGTTCTTCTGGAATTTGTGTTAAAATTTCATCAACTAATCCTTCTCTTACCTCTCCAGAATCTCTATAAATTCCAACGTTTCCTCCTTCTCTTGCTTCTGCAATTACTTTCCAGCTTCCTGCTTCAATCTCTGCTTTCATTAACTGAATCCATTTATACGGTGCAAAAATTTTCTTAGCATCTTTAGATCCTACTTCAGAAATCACTGTAACTTGTTTACTTAAATCTGATATTAACTTGCATTTTTCTTCATGCTCAATAGTAATAGAACCATCCGAAATCTCTGCAAATTCCATCCCAAATTTATCCAAAACACGTTTATAATCTTCATATTGATTTCTAACAAGGAATGCCTCAAATAAAGTTCCGCCAAAATAAACCGGAATTCCTGCACTTTTATATAATGCTAGCTTCTCTTTTAAATTTGGAGTAACGTAAGAGGTAGCCCATCCTAATTTAACAATATCAGTATAACTTCCTGCAACTTCTATAAAATCTTCGGTTTGACGTAAACTCAAACCTTTATCCATTACCATTGTAAATCCATTAGATCTTGGTTTGGATGGTCTCTCTGGGATATTATTAAGGGTGTAATTCATTTTTTTCTATATGGAAAATTGAGCACAAAAATAACAATTATGCTTATCTATTTAATAAATCGACTAATAACCTCTAAAATTAAATGATTCTCTTTTAACTGAGGTAGGTAATCAAAAAGAATATAATGTTTATCTGGGTCTGCGTTTAGGGCTATTTCTAAATAATGAATTGCTTCATCAGAATTACCTAGCGCTATTAAATACGCAACCATTCTGTAATATAATTCAACTGCGTCAGGATTATTTTTTATTGCTTCAGAAATAGTTTCAGAAGCCTCCCATAATCGCCCCTGTTCATATAATAACGTCGAATAATCTAACCAAGCTTCAACATCAACAGGGTTATATTCTAAAACCTTGTCGTAAGCTTGGATTGACTCAGGGATTTGACCTAATTTATAATATGCATCGGCAATGGCAAACCAAAAATCTGCGTTTTCATTGTCTAATTCCAATGCCTTTTTATAAAAATGCAACGATTCAAAATATCTTTCTTCTGAATTTAAGGTTACTCCAATTCCGAACCATGCATCCGCTAATTTGGGATCCATTTTCGCTGATTTTTTATAATAAGAACGCGCTTCGTCCATCTCACCTAATTTCTCATAACACTCACCAATTGCACAATATGTATCTGCATTAGGCGGTTCATATTCAAAAGTTTGTCGATAAACCTCTATTGCCTCATTATACCTATCCAATTGCACCAAGGCATTCCCCTTGTTATAATAAGCAGATGCAAAATTCTCCTTAATTAAAATTGCATAATCATAAGCGTCTATTGCTTCTTCAAACCTATCTAGCTTATGATAAGAGTTGGCTAAATTATACCATGCTGCAAAAGAATAAGGGTCGTTATCTATATATTCTTTATAAAAGATTATACTTTCTTCCTGTTTATCTAAAATATCATAACAAAATGCCAGCTCGTATAAGCCATCCTTGTTTTCCATATTTTGCTCTAAACTTTTCTTTATATACACAATTGCGTTTTCGTAGTCGTGCATATTCTGATAAACAAAAGCAATTTGTAAAAGAATATCATCAGTGGTTTCTGCCAGTGTTAAAGCCTTTTTAAAGTTTTCTAATGCTAAAAGATGTTGCTCTAAACTTTGATAAATATTTCCTCTCAAAACATAAATATCAGCATCAGATGGCTCTAACATTTCTGCCTTTTCTAAGGCCTTTAATGCCTTATTTACTTGATTAGTAAACAACAATAACTGAGCTTGTTTTATTAAAAAAACAGCCGCATAAGGATGCTGACTAACTGCAAAATCTATGACTTGTAATGCTTTTACAGGATCGTTTTTCTCAATATAATTATCAATTATATACTCAAAAGCTTGAGAGTCAAAGAAATACTGATCCTCATTTCGGATCATCTCTTCGTATCGCTTTATTGACTGTTGTGCTTCTTCACTATTATTAAATTCAAACTCTTCTTCCATTTCTCAATATTTACAGCAAATCTTACAACTAAATATAATGGTTAATATCTATCAATTATTAAGAATATTAATCGAAAATTTTCCACATTCTTTATCAAATTCAGCCAAATAGTTCATATTTAGGCCACTCTAGTGGAGCGGGGAATGTTGATTACTTAAACAAGATTTACATTATAACTGTATGTATTTACAAAATTACAGTAACTTCCACAAATTAAGGTTATCTAATAGTCATTAATTTAAACTCAAAAACTATATGAAAAATGTATTTACATTAATCCTTTTATTATTTGCTACTCAGAGTTTTGGCCAAAATGCCTCTAACAACGAAATTGAAATTAAAAAAACGATTAATCAATTGTTTGAAGGAATGTATAAATCAGACTCTACTTTATTAAAAAATAGTTTCGATAAAAATGCCATTCTACAAACCATAGTAAAAAATAAAGAAGGTATTGTTTCTGTTAAAAACGAAAGTACCCAAGAATTTATAAAAAGCATTGGTGGAAAACATCCTCAATATGAAGAAAAGATAAAATTCATTGATATTAAAGTTGATGGAGAATTAGCTACAGTATGGACAAATTATCAATTCTTTGTTGATAATAAGTTTAGCCATTGTGGAGTAAATTCATTTCAAATGGTTAAGTCGAACAACTCATGGAAAATTGCTTACATCATTGATACAAGGAGAAAAGACAACTGTCCAGATATAAATTAAAAATAACCAGCAGCTTACGCTAAATAATTCCCATTAGTAGTTTTTTTTTCGTTTTTTTGCTAAATGCAAAAGTCCATTCACGAAATTTTAGAAAATTTAGGTGTTCAACCCAACAATGGGGGTTGGAGCACTGGATCTAATTGGGGAAGTTCAAATACAGAACAACAAATTAGTAGTTATTCTCCAGTTGATGATAAATTAATCGCAAAGGTAAGTATTGCTTCGGCAGACGATTATGAAAATGTAATCGGCAAGGCACAGTCGGCTTTTTTGGAGTGGAAAAAAGTTCCTGCCCCAAAAAGAGGTGATATTATCCGTCAATTTGGCGATGCTTTAAGAGCACACAAAGAAGACTTAGGAACATTAGTTTCTTATGAAATGGGTAAAAGCTTGCAAGAAGGCCTTGGTGAAGTTCAGGAGATGATAGATATCTGCGATTTTGCAGTTGGTTTATCTCGTCAGCTTTATGGCTTAACTATGCATAGTGAGCGTCCAAGCCATAGAATGTATGAGCAATATCACCCACTTGGTTTGGTAGGTATTATTTCAGCATTTAATTTCCCGGTTGCCGTTTGGAGCTGGAATACTGCATTAGCTTGGGTTTGCGGAAACGTATGTATCTGGAAACCTTCAGAAAAAACACCTATAACAGCTATAGCTTGTCAAAATATAATTGAGAAAGTATTTAAGACCAATAATGTACCTGAAGGCGTTTCTTGCTTATTAATTAGCGATAGAAGTTTAGGTGAAAAAATGAGTCACGATACTAGAATTCCTTTAATTTCAGCAACTGGATCAACCAGAATGGGTAAAGCCGTTGGTGCTGCTGTTGGTGCGAGATTAGGCAAAAGCTTATTAGAATTAGGCGGAAATAATGCTATTATTATTTCTAAGGATGCCGATTTAGATATGTCTATTATAGGAGCTGTATTTGGTGCAGTTGGAACTGCTGGACAACGTTGTACTTCTACAAGAAGATTAATAATTCACGAGTCTATTTACGATAAGATTACAGAGAAATTAGTGAAAGCTTATGGTCAATTAAGAATTGGAGACCCTTTAGACCAACACAATCATGTTGGACCTTTGATTGATAAAGATGCCGTTAATGCTTACTTAGAATCAATTGAAAAATGCAAGGAAGAAGGCGGTAAATTTATTGTTGAAGGTGGTGTATTAGAAGGACATCCTTACGAAAGTGGCTGTTATGTAAAGCCATGTGTGGCTGAAGTAAAAAATGAATATAAAATAGTTCAACACGAAACATTTGCACCTATTTTATATTTAATGAAATACAACACTATTGAAGAAGCCATTGCAATGCAAAACGGTGTTCCTCAAGGATTGTCATCAGCTATTATGACATTAAATCTAAGAGAAGCAGAATTATTTTTATCTGCTCAGGGTTCAGATTGCGGAATTGCAAATGTGAACATTGGAACTAGCGGTGCTGAAATAGGTGGAGCTTTTGGAGGAGAAAAAGAAACAGGTGGAGGAAGAGAAAGTGGTTCTGATGCATGGAAAGTTTATATGAGAAGACAAACCAATACTATAAATTATTCAGACACATTACCTTTAGCACAAGGCATAAAATTTGATTTTTAATTTATTGTAAATTCATAAAAAAGGCTGTATAAATAAATTATACAGCTTTTTTTTACCACAATAGTTATTCCTTAAAGCTACTTTACTTTCATTTTACCATTCTTAAACCGTTCACTCGCTGTTTGATAATATGAGATGGTTTCGTTTATCAAATTTTCATTTTTCTTGTCTAAGAGCGACATTCCAGTACTTAATACTTTAAATTGTTTTGATTTCCTTCTATCATCTATTTGAGTGAAAACACTATCTTTTAATAAACCTAAAGTTCTGTAATTTCCTATGAATGCTCTTTCTTCTCCCAATTTCATTTGGTTAATATCTTTACCATATAAAGCTGTATTATAACTCCAATTTAAGTATCCAAATAAGGTAGGCATTACATCTATCTGAGACACCAGTCTTTCTATTTTAATAGGTTGCTGAGGTAGATTATAAATTATAGCTGGAATATGGTGCTTATCTATATTAATTTCCCATTTACCAGCACTACTTGCGCAATGATCGGCAACAATTACAAATACAGTATTTTTAAACCATGGTTTCTTTTGGGCTTCGGCAATAAAATTACCCAATGCGTAATCTGTATATTTAACAGCGGCATTTCTATCTCCTTGTGGCAAATCTATCTTACCTTCTGGAAAAGTGTACGGTTTATGATTAGAAGTAGTCATTACAAACTGAAAAAAAGGAATCTTCGCTTTACTACTTATATCTGCATATTTTAATGATTGTTTATATAGATCTTCGTCACAAATTCCCCATGCGTTTTCAAAACTGATTTCATTTTCAGGGATATTAAACCTCTTTGTTTCTATTTCATCAGATAATGGGTTTCCCCTATCTCTGTCAACGATATCAAATCCTTGTCCGCCAAAAAAATTATTCATATTATCGAAATACCCATCACCTCCATAAATAAAATAATTCTGATAATTTTTTTGCTCTAAAATTGTCCCAATAGAAAAGATATGATCATTATTAGGTCTTCTTACAATACTATTTCCTGGAGTAGGCGGGACAGACAACATTAATGCTTCCATTCCTCTTACCGTTCTGGTTCCAGTTGCATATAAATTGGTGAAAAATATGCTATTTTCTGTTAGTTTATCATAATTAGGGGTTAAGTTTTCTTTGTTTCCAAAAGCCTTCAGGAAATCGCCACTAAAACTTTCAATGGCAACCAAAATTATATTCGGACGAATTTCTCCTTCCCCTTTGGTGTTTCTATTAATATTATCCCATTCATTTGAAACGTATCCTTGATTATCCTGAATAATCAATTTTTTCAATTCAGTATAAGCATCCCTTTCTTCAAGTGTAGGATAAAAGGTATGGTAATCGAGTTCATTTGACTTAAAAGCAGCAAAGAAAGAGAAAACTCCATTTTTTCCAATCTCATTCATCACCAAATTATTTCCGAAATCTGCTTGTTTATTTTTCAAAAAACCAAGCAATAAAAATGTAACTACAATAAAAGGAAGAGCAAAAACTGCTCTTTTACGAAATGATGGCTTATTGGTAAATGTATTTTTTAAAACATTTAATTTAAACATCAGAAAGTAAGTACCTACTATCAGTAATAATAGAAAAGAAATGATTAAGGGAAGTGGGTACGACTGATTTATATTACTTATTACCTCATAAGTATAAATGAGATAATCTACCGCTATAAAATTAAATCTAACTCCAAATTCATCCCAAAATGGGAGTTCAGCTATTAAACTAAAAAAAGCAATTATAAGTATTAACGTTATATAAAAATAAGTAATGCATTTATCGATTAATGACCCAATCCATCTTTTGGGAAGCACCAAAAGAAATAATAGATAAAGTACTAGAAAGCTTAAACTTACCGTTACGTCAAATATAAATCCTGTGAAAAATACCCTTAATAAACTAAAAATTGTGAATTCTGCATCTTGAGCAGACCACACCAACAATATAATTCTTATTAATGAGGCCAATACTATGTATAATAGTCCGACAAAATAAAACAGAGAAAAACGTCTGTCAAATAGCTTTTTCATGCACTGAAAATTAAAAATCATTTACTTCTTCTATAATCTAAACTTCGCTTTATTAAGTAAAGATTAAAATCTATTTAAATCACTAATAAATAGTGAGATAAATCTAAATAATTCACAATATATTTTATGTTTTATTTTTTCACTTTGGCTAAAATAATTTACATAAAAAAAGCCCCAATATTTCGGGGCTTAATCGGTTCTATTTGTGTGTTGATTAATTTCTTTTATAGTCTATTTAAAGCATAATATAATTTTTCTTGAGATTTGATTTGAGTATTCTCAGATGAGAATTTATCCATATTCAGAGTAGCGAAGCTAGACATCATTCCAAAATATTCATCAGAACTTCCTTTTAAAACAAGTTTCGATTGGTCATATACTTTTGTGGTTAACTTTACAACATCTACATCTATTTCTGCTGTTGATTTACCGCTTAAGTTTAATTCAAGTCCTAAGAAATAAACTTTATTATGAGTACTTACTTTTACATCTCCTGAGGCATTTATTTTTTGTAATTGAGCAACAGTTACCACTACCGCTAATTTTTCTTTTTGATAGGATGTGATGCGTAATTCATCGTCCTCTTTTTGCACTAAAGCATTATTTAAATAATAATCGCTGTATACAGAAACGCCTTCGTTTACTCCTTGAACTACAATTAATTCTACGTTTCCTGAAACATTTATCTTTTTAATATTTTTAATGGGTAAATTAACCACATTGCTAGATGCAAATGCTAAACTTGTGAATCCTAATACTAATGAAATTATAAATAATAGTACTAATGTTTTTTTTGAAGTTTTCATGGCTATTATATTTTTAAGTTTATTAAGTCCTATTTATCAGTTGGTTTTGTAAATAAGACTGTAACAGTTAGATAAAGTTGCAGGAGAATTTCATGTAATATACCACCGACAGCCAGTCCTCGACAAATCCCATATACTAATCGACCAACGACAAATCAAAAATTCATAAAAAGGAAGATAAAATTTATACAATTTATGTATGTTTATAGATTTTAAAGTCCATAGTTTTAGTTCCATACGATGCTGCGCGTTAATATATCAAAGCCTTATAAAATAGTTTACTCACTCTGTAAGCACGATTATTTTGGCTACATTATTGAACCTCACATCGTTCAACTCAATCCGCAGGGAGATTTTTCTTTAACCTATCAACGAATTTTCTCTCATACAGCGCTAGAATTTGCTAAAAATTTAAAGGAAGAAGATTTAAAAATCATAAAGATTTTAGATCAAATTGAACAGGATTATATCATAAAGAAATTTCACAAAAAGACAATTAGAGCTTTTGAATTCTTTACGAAACATTTCAACGATAAGTTTTTCGAAACTATTAGACCGTTTATTGAGTCAAAAATGGCTGAAGTTTTAGCCCTTTTGAAAACCAGAAATGATTTATATGTAATGGATAAAGATGGATGGCCTGCAGAACAAAAAATAGAATTTGCACAAGAACAGGCTACAATTTTATTTCATTTCCGAAAAAATGATGTAGAAACCAGGTATTTCCCAACCATTAAATATAAAGGTGTTAGGATAGAGTTTATGTTTAAAGATGCTCAAGTAATCAGCAATAAACCTGCATGGTTGTTATTAAACAATACATTATATTACTTCGACTCAAACTACGAAGGCAAAAAACTACAGCCATTTTTAAATAAACGATATATTACAATACCTAAATCAACAGAAATAGCTTATTTCGAAAAATTTGTTGGGCCATTAATAGAAAAATATCATGTATATGCAGAAGGCTTCGAAATAAAAACTGAAAAACATGATCCAATTGCTATTCTACAAGTTATAAATGCAGATAATGCAAATACACAGTTTCAATTGATTTTTAAGTACGGTGATCATCTATTTACCGCAGAAGAATTTCAAAAAGTTTCAGTTAGGTTCGAAAAAATAAACGATCAATACGTTTTTAAGAGAATAAAAAGAAATGTTGATTGGGAAGAAGAAAAACTAAATCAACTTTTAGATTTAGGGCTAAAAAAAGCCAGCTCACTCTTTAGCAACTTTGTTGTAAATACGCCAACTTCAGAACTTGATCATACTTATAAACAATTAGAATGGATTAATGAAAATATTGAAAGTTTAGAAAGCTTAAATTTTATAATCCAACAAGGAGAAAGTACAAAGAAATTTCACTTTGCTTCGAGTAAAATACATTTCGAAATTAGTGAACAAAATGATTGGTTTGATATAAATGCGATTGTATATTTTGGTAAATATGCTATCCCATTTTTATCGTTAAAACAACATATTTTAAAAAAGAAAAGAGAATATATTTTACCAGATGGAGAAATTGCCATTATTCCTGAAAAATGGTTTTCTCAATACAACTCCCTATTTAGTTTAAATGATGGAAATAAGTCGATAAAACTTAAAAAACACCATATTGGTTTGTTAAACGACTTAGCAGAAGACAGCATTGCCAATGTTACCTTAAATAGAAAACTAGAACGACTAAACGAGTTTGAAAAAATAGAAGAAGTATCAATGCCCAAAAACTTTAAAGGCGAACTTAGAAGTTACCAAAAAGCGGGCTACAATTGGTTTAGTTTTTTAAGAGAATACAATTTTGGAGGTTGTTTAGCAGATGATATGGGGTTAGGAAAGACAATCCAAACTTTAGCCATGCTTCAAAAACTTAAGGAAGAATCTGAACAGGCAAATACCAAAGCAACTTCTTTAATAATTATGCCTACGAGCTTAATTTATAATTGGTTGAATGAAGCTAAAAAATTCACCCCAGATTTAAAAATATTAAGACATACAGGAACATTTAGAGATAAAGACATTGAAAAGTTTATTAACTACGATATAGTAATTACCACCTATGGTATTACCAGAGTAGATGCTGAGCTTTTAAGTAGGTTTTATTTTAATTATATAATTTTAGATGAAAGCCAGAATATTAAAAATGCAAGCTCTAAATCATTTAAGGCTGTTAGATCTTTAAAATCTAAAAATAAACTTATATTAAGTGGTACACCTGTAGAAAACTCGGTTTCAGACTTATGGACTCAATTAACATTCTTAAATCCAGGACTATTAGGAACACAATCATTTTTTATTGAAGAGTACGTAAACGCTATTGAAAAAAGAAAAGATGAAGAGAAAGCGCGTAAACTTCAAGCCCTAATTAAACCCTTTATTTTACGAAGAACAAAGGAACAAGTAGCATCAGAACTTCCATCAAAAACTGAACAGATTTTCTATTGCGATATGAGTGAAGATCAAGCCGCTATTTATGAGAAAACAAAATCTGCATATCGTAACGACTTGCTAATTAGCTTGGATGATGGAACTTTTGCTAAAAAACAAGTCCAGCTATTACAAGGACTTACCGCGTTAAGGCAACTTGCAAATCACCCAGCTTTAATTGATAGTGAATATACTTCTGATAGCGGTAAATTTGAAAATGTGATATATACTTTAGAAAATGTTTTAAACGGAGGGCATAAAGTCTTAATATTCTCACAATTTGTAAAGCATTTATCTATTTTTAAACAATACTTCGAGAAAAACAACCTAGCCTTTGCCTATTTAGATGGGAATACAACCAACAGAGGCGATGTAGTTGCCGAATTCCAAAATAACGATAAAATAAAACTATTTTTAATTTCTATTAAGGCAGGAGGAGTTGGTTTAAATTTAACTCAGGCTGATTATGTTTTTATCCTAGATCCATGGTGGAATCCTGCAGTAGAACAGCAAGCTATTGACAGAACGCATAGAATTGGGCAAGAAAAAAAGGTCTTTATCTATAAGTTTATAGCTAAAGACACGGTAGAAGAAAAAATTCTTGCACTCCAGAACCGAAAGAAACGTTTAGCTAACAGTCTAATTACCACAGAAGAAAGTTTTATAAAATCTTTAAGCAAGGCCGATATACAAGAAATTTTAAATTAATTTTTAAAAGAATTATAAACTTTGTGATATTGCAATTGTTTATTTTTTATATGAATAATACAAATTATAGACCATTTAAAACCAACTGTATTGGCTTACAGAGAATTAAAAATATGGACAAGTCAGAAAAATTAGTTTCGATAGGCGCGGGCGCATTTATTTTAATAAAAGGATTAACAAATATTAAATCTAATCCGTTATTAGCTGTGGCGGAATTAGCTGTAGGTGGAGGGTTAATGGCTAGAGGATTATCTGGATATTGTCCAGTAAAAGAAATTATTGAAAACAATAATTTACAAACAGGCTATATGAAAGAAGCATTAAGTGAAGAGAATACAACTCCACTAGGCATCTAAAAACTTCTTAAATTCATTGTAATTGATTATCTCTGCTCCCATACTTATTAAATGATCATTAGGGATCTGACAATCTATTAGTTTAAAATTTAATTGTTTACATAAGTAAATTAATGCCATTTTAGATGCATTACTCTTCTTACTGAACATACTTTCGCCACAAAATACAGAATTAGAAATAACTCCATATAAGCCTCCAATTAGAACATCATTTTCCCATACTTCTATACTTAGGGCTTTACCTAACTGATTAAGATTTTTATAAGCATTAATCATATCATCTGTAATCCATGTTCCATCTTGGTCCTTACGTGGAACTTTACTGCAAGCTACGATAACCTCATTAAACGCTTTATTTACAGTTACTGCCCATTTTTTAGAATTAATAATGGTCTTCATAGATTTACTAATCTTTATTTTTTCAGGAAAAATAACACATCGTTCTGGCGGACAAAACCATAATATTGGTTCATCCTCACTAAACCAAGGAAAAATACCTAATGAATAAGCTTTAATTAGTCGATCTGCCGTTAAATCGCCTCCAATAGCCAATAAACCATCGTCATCAGCCAAACTTGGATCTGGAAATTCTAAGTCGTCATTTAATAAAAAGACCATCAACAAATTTATAAAAACAAGCCAATAGTTTTTGAATGCTCAATCGCCTCAAAGCTATTCTTATATAACAAAGCTGGGATATGATAAGCGTTAATTTTTTCGATATAATAAAGCGAGTCATTAATCTTAGATCTTCTAACATTTCTAATATAAACCGCTACTATATTTTGCCTATATTTTTGTGCTATTTCAGCATAAATTTGAGGATCCAATTGCGAATTATCACCAAAAAACACAAACTTCTGATTTGGAAAAGTATCTATAACCCTCATTATCCTTAATAATTTTCCTCTGTGTCCAGTCTTTCCTGTTTTTAAAAAATTACTTAATGTTTTTAAATTATTTAACAGAAAAGTACCCTCAGGTAATTCGTTATATCTGAACATTTCTTTTAAATATTCATATAAATTCCACTCACTACTACTAACATAAAAAAAGGGATTAGGCTGATCAATTGTGGTTTTTGCGAGGGCCAATTTTTTAAAATGTTCTTTAATGCCTGGGAATGATTTTCGAGTTCGCGGATGTTTAACAAATAACTCCCTTAATCTTTGTCCGATTTTAGAGGAATAACTAATCATTATCGTATCATCTATATCCGACACAATCCCAAGTTGAGTTATATGAGGCACATAAATATAGCCTTCACTTTCTGCTAAAATTTCCCCTTCACTATCTTCAATCCAACCATTAACTTTATGCAAACCGGCTTCTACATGCTGATTAGATGTCCATTGAAATTTGAGAAACCCATCGCGCTCTGATGTAGTTTTTATAATAAATCCATTAAAATTTAAAAAGACTTCTACAGCAGGAGCTGGTTTAACATTAAATATTTGATATAGGTACTTAATGTTTTTAAAGAAATTATTACTGTATTGCTGTTTAGCGACAGTATTTCCATTAAAAACATGCCCATATAAAACTAGGTTTTGGGTATGACCGTATCCGTGATAAAATTTTAAACTTAAAGTCTTATGAGCTGAAGATTTAAAAATATTAAACATTATAATTAAAACACCACAGCCATAAAGTTGTTTGTGATTGAAACAGAACCTTAATAAATCGGACTTATGAGTTTTTTATTTGTAATAAATTCCAGTTCTGGAAATTCAGAAATCAATTATAAACAAGAGATTGAAGAATATTTACAAACTAAGTCTGTAGAGTTCCAAATTTATGAACTACCAAATTCATTTGATAAGGAAGACCTAAAACAAGAAATCAAAAATTCGAATAAAGAAACAATTGTAGCTGTAGGCGGAGACGGCACAATAAAACTCATTGCTGAGCTTATTCATTCTACAGAAAAAATTTTGGGCATTATACCTGCTGGATCAGCAAATGGAATGGCAAAAGAGCTTAATATCCCGATCAACGACATTCCTTCATCAATAGATCTATTACTAAAAAATGAACCTATAAAAATCCACTTGGTAAAAGTAAACCAAGAAATATGTATTCATCTAGCAGATTTAGGATTTAATGCCTACCTAGTGAAAAAATTTGATACACTACCACAAAGAGGCATGTGGGGTTATTCAAAATCAGCTGTCCATGCTTTAATAAATCACGAAAAATTAAATGTTGAAATTGAAGTGGATGGAAAGTTTATAAAATCGCAAGCTGCCATGTTGGTAATCGCGAATGCCACCATGTACGGCACTGGCGTAAAAATAAATCCAGATGGCAAACTTGATGATGATTATTTCGAGTTAGTAGTCATTAAGAAATATTCCTATTTAGAAGTGTTAAAAATTTGGCTTACAAGGCTCCCCTTTAACCCTAAAAAGATTGAGGTGTTTCAAACGAAATCAGTAAAAATAACCTCGCTTAAGAAAGCGCATTTACAAGTGGATGGCGAATACTTAGGAAAAACGAATGAAGTTAAAGCAGTTATAATTCCAGACACATTAAATATAATTACTGGAAAACAAATTTATGATAACGGATTGTAAAATAGAGCCTTAAGAACTCAAATAAAACACATACACCCAATAAAAAATCGAACCAAAAATCTTCGAAATAACCAAATGCTTCTGGGAATAAAGTTACAAAACCAATAGAATAGATAAATAATATTAATCGTGCAGGAAATTGAATATAATAAGCAATATGCCCAATTTTTTTCATTTTAAATTGTCCAATACAGCTTAAAGAAATCAAGATAAACGTTAAAAATTGACCTACAATTCTGGGTTCAGAAATTAATGATGTAAACGTATAATCTGATTTATAATAGAACTGAAATTGCATGGCCAAAAACAAGAGGCAAATGGCATCTAAAACACTAAAAAACTTAAACAAATTTCTCATAGAAATCGTGTGATTATACTGCTTGAAAGATATATGCGGTATAAATATAATGTGATAATGCTCCAAAAATCACAAAGAAATGCCATAGTTCGTGACTATGTAAGAACTTTGAAAGTGGTCTGTCTTTGGCATAATACCATGTTCCCCAAATATAAAAAACTCCACCTGCTATAAGCCAAAGCACTGCTTCTAGAGGCAACACGGTTAACATTTTTTGAATTAAAGGCAAAATAAGACAGCCCATCAGTATGTAGATTAATACAGATAAACCTGTGCTTTTTAATTTGTTATTTATTTTCAGAAAACAACCCACAGTAGCTATAACCCAAACCAATGAAACCAATGCCCACCTTAACCATCCATCAAAAATTAATAAAGCGGTTGGCGTATAAGTACCAGCAATCATAAGGTATATACAACAATGATCAAATTTTTGCCAAAATCTTATCCCATATTCAGTTGTAGGAAAACCATGATAAATAGCACTTACACCAAACATAGAAAGCATACATAAAGTATAAATAATACATGCTGTAAATTCGAAAGGTGTACCAGAAAGCGTGAACAAATAATATCCTCCCGGAATTGATAATAACGCGGGAATAAAATGGGTTATAAAATTTACTGGCTCCCTTAAACTTTTTACTGCTAACATCTATTCTTCTTCTTTTCTTTCTTTAGCAATTTTATCAAAAATCTGGTCCATCCTTTGTACATACTCATTTGTATCATCAACAAAAAAGGTTAAAGTAGGAATTACCCTAGCCTGATGTCTAATTTTAGCACCAAGTTTATATCTAATTTCGTTGGCATGCGCATTTATTTGATTTACAGATAAAGCCGTATTTGTTGTATTTAAGAAACTTAAATACACCTTCGCTACCGCTAAATCTGGCGAAACCCTAACTTTTGTAATTGTAACTAAAGTATTTGGGAGATAAGCTGCTCCTTCTCTTTGAAATATTGAAGCTAACTCTTCTTGAATAACTCCAGCGAATTTTTGCTGTCTTTTACTTTCCATGATTTTTATTTTTTCTAAACTTAGGTTTAGAACTTTTCAATATAACAATTTGTCGTAAGGATAACGACTAATATGCTGTGCTTTTACTTTATCGTATAAAAGCTTTTTAAATTCTTCTATATTTTCCTTTTCTGTGGCCGATATAAAAATGGCAGGGGTTTGATGTGACATCCAGCTTTTTTTAAAATCTTGCAAAGTCATGGGTTGCGTTTCGTCTTCTTCATTTTCATCAACCGCAGGTACATACGCATCAATTTTATTAAATACCATTATGGTATCTTTATCGCGGGCACCCAAATCTTTCAAAGTTTCATTAACTGTAATTATTTGATCTTCGAAATTTGGATGTGATACATCTACCACATGGATTAAAATATCAGCTTCCCTAACTTCATCTAATGTCGATTTAAAACATTCCACTAAATGATGTGGAAGTTTTCTAATAAAACCAACCGTATCTGATAGGAGAAATGGTAAATTATCTATAACTACCTTTCTTACTGTAGTATCTAATGTTGCGAATAATTTATTTTCAGCGAAAACTTCAGATTTAGCCAACATATTTAAAATAGTGGATTTTCCCACATTGGTATATCCCACTAAAGCTACCCTAATTAGCTGTCCTCTGTTCTTTCTTTGCGTTTCGTTCTGACGATCAATACTGCTTAATCGCTCCTTTAACAAGGATATTTTTGTTAAAATAATCCTTCTATCTGTTTCTATTTGGGTTTCACCCGGACCACGCATTCCAATACCTCCCTTTTGTCGTTCAAGGTGCGTCCATAACCTGGTTAACCTAGGTAAAAGATATTGTAATTGAGCCAATTCAACCTGGGTTTTTGCTTGAGCTGTTTGTGCTCTACGAGCAAAAATATCTAGGATTAAATTACTCCTGTCTAATATTTTAACTTTTAAAACGTTTTCAATATTTCTTAATTGAGAAGGCGAAAGTTCATCATCAAAAACTACTATATCAATTTCCTCACTCTGAACATATGCTGCAATTTCTTCCAGTTTACCTGTACCAACAAATGTAGAGCGCTCAGGCTTTTGCATCTTTTGGGTAAAACGCTTTTCTACAATCCCTCCAGCAGTTTCCACAAGAAAAGAAAGCTCGTCTAAATATTCCTTAGTCTGGTCTTCCCGTTCCCCTGGCACTACAACCCCTACTAATACAGCCCTTTCTGGCTTAATTGCAGTATCATAAAATTTCTTTTTTCCCATCTAATTACAAAGATACAAAGTTAAATATTTGGTCAGCCTTTTAATTCGTCAACAAATTGTTTAAATGCTCTTTCAGGAGATTTCTCCTTCATAAAGCATTCGCCTATTAAAAACCCATTATACCCTAATTCTTTTAAGCTTTTTATGGTGTCAACAGACGAAATCCCACTTTCCGAAATACGTAAATAGGCTGGATTTATTTTTTCATATAATTTAATCGATGTATTAACATCGACCTTAAAATCTTTAAGATTTCTATTATTTACCCCAATAATATTGATTGAATTAATTAAATTTTTTGGCAATTCATCCTCATTATGAATTTCTAATAAAACAGACAAACCCAAATTTTGTGCTAATTCTGCATAATTTTCTATTTCATACTCAGTTAAAACCGCAGTAATTAATAAAATTACATCTGCGCCCCAAGCTTTAGACTCATAAATTTGATAAGGATCTACAATAAAATCCTTTCTTAATAAAGGCAAATTTGTTAAAGATCTAGCTTTAATTAAATCTTGACTTGAACCACCAAAAAATTGATGATCAGTTAAAACCGAGATTCCTGACGCACCAAATGTATCATAAGCCCTTATAACCGTTTCTAAGGAAGCATTGCCATTTATTGAGCCCAATGAAGGCGAGCTTCTTTTAAATTCCGAAATAATGCCCGTTTTAGTTTCATCTAATAAACTAGAATTAATTGAATTGGTTGATCTACCATAATATTGAAAATCTTTCAACTTTTCTATAGGTAAGTCCTTTTTAGAAAATTCTACTTCTACCCTTTTTCGATCAACAATTTCCTCTAATATATTTTTCATTAGTTTCCTTCTATCCAATTTTTAATCATCAATTTTCCATATTCAGTTAAAACACTTTCTGGATGAAACTGAACACCCACTAAATCGTATTCCTTATGCCTAATTGCCATCACTTCATTCTGTTTATCAATTGCAATTACCTTAAAACAATCAGGAACATTATTTTTATTTACCACCCAACTATGATACCTTCCTGCTTTTAACGTTTCAGGACAACCTTTAAAAAGAGGATCATTAGTTTCAACAGAAATGTCTGTCGCAACACCATGTAAAGGCTCTGGCAAATTATAAAGCTTGCCACCAAATACCTCTGCCATTGCTTGTTGCCCTAAACACACACCCATTATAGAAGTTTTTCCGGCATATTCCTTTATAACTTCTATTAATTTTCCTGCTTCGGATGGTATTCCTGGTCCGGGTGACAACAAAATTTTGGTATAGTCTTTTAAATCTTCTAATTCAAACTTATCATTCCTTTTTACATCTACATCATATCCGCACTCATGAATTAGATGAACCAAATTATAAGTGAAACTATCGTAATTATCTACTATTAAAATTTTTGAGCTCTTCATATTCTTATAAATTAGTAGCCATTTTAATTGCCTTTCTAAGCGCTGCAATTTTATTATTTACTTCTGCTAATTCTGATTCGGGATTAGATTGAAAAACTATTCCTGCACCCGCTCTATAATGAAGTTTATTTTCCTTACTCATAAAAGTCCTAATCATTATTGCGTGAAGAAATTCATCATTAAATCCCATAAAACCTATTGCACCAGCATAAAAACGCCTATTGGTTTTTTCATATTTATTTAACAACTCTATTGCCTTTAATTTTGGGGCTCCACTTAGCGTTCCTGCCGGATAAGATTGTGTAACTACATCGAAAATTTTAGCTTCAGGATTTAATTCTCCACTAATATGAGACACTAAATGGATTAAATGCGAATAAAACTGAATTTTTTTAAATGATTTTACCTCGACATTAAAACAATTTCTACTTAAATCATTCCTCGCCAAATCTACCAACATAACATGCTCAGCACTTTCTTTCTCATCGTTTAGTAGTTTTTCTGCCATTATCGCATCCTCTTTATCATTTCCTGTTCGTTTAAAAGTACCAGCAATGGGAAATAAATTGGCTTCCTTATTTTTTATTGAAATTTGAGCTTCAGGAGATGACCCAAAAAGTTTAAAATCTCCATAATCAAAATAAAATAAATAAGGCGATGGATTAATAGACCTTAAGCATCTATAAACATTAAACTCATCCCCCTTAAAACTTTGAGAAAAACTAATCGAGGGCACAATTTGAAACACATCTCCTCTCGAAATATGCGCCTTCATTTTTAAAACTAGCTTTTTAAAATCTTCGTCATCCATATCAGATTCTTCTGAACCAACCACAGAAAATTTGAAATTACTATAACTACGATCCTGAATAAGATTAATTATATCATTTAACTCATCCTTTTCATCGCTATTTGAGCGATTTTGAAACACTCTTAATTCATTCTTAAAATGATCTACAACAATAACAAATGCATATAAATGATATTGCATAATTGGGATTGTATTATTTGATATATCAATATTTACATCCTCAGTAAACTTTAAAATATTCCAATTAAAATAACCAAACAGGCCATTATTTTGAAGATTTGGCGTTGTAGTTTCTTCTACTTGAAACTTATCTTTAAATAGCTGAATAGATTCTGAAATATTAAAATGATTTAAACTTTCTGTAGCACCATCTGGAAAATAAGAACACAAAGTATTGTTGTTTAATTTTATACCAGCAATAGGCTTACAGCAAATATAACTTAGCGAATTTTCCTTACTATGATAATCAGAGCTTTCTAATAGAATTGAGTTTGGATAAAGATCCCTTAACCTCAAATAAATACTCACTGGAGTAGTTGTATCGGCTAAAATCTTTTTAGAGATGGATTCTATTTTATACATTTTAAATATTTTAAAAACGCAGACCAACCATCAAATTTTAGAACATAAAAAAACCCGACGTGTGGTTCTGCGCCGGGTTATAATTATAAAAGTTTAGTTTAGTTAAAAATCAAATTATAGAGCAAAGCGCATTCCCAAAAATTGGATACGCCACTGCCAGGTATGTAGTTGAATTTTAAACATCGAATCGCAAATGTATATAAAAGTTTAATTAATCAAAATTTTTTTGCAAACTTCTACGAAAAGACAATTAATTTTTAAAAAATAAAAACATTTACAAAAGTCAGTAAATAAAAAAACGTATTAACAGTAATACCATTAATACGTTTTTTATAAAACTAAAGGAATTTATTTTGTAGTACCAAAAAACGTTCTCGATGGATCAACCATGGTCATGGTATAAATTGCCATTATAACTACAATTAGAGCTAAACCAAAATATAAAGCAGCGCTTCTGTGTCTATTATCGTCATTACCTTTCTTACTTCTTGCATTACCAATTGTAACCATAACTGCGGCTACAATCATAAGGCCAATATGCTCCATTTTCCAATATCTAATTCCTGCCTCTACCAACGGACTCAAGAAATACAGTACTAATCCAATTAGGATTTGAATATGCATTGAAATCAAAGTAAAAAGATTAATTTTTTTACTCGTTGCAGAAAATGGCTTTTTGCCAATCCAGTTTATTAAAGCACTTAAAAAGGCTATTACCAACATGGCAAACACAATGTATCTCCAACCGGAGTGTGCCATTCTTAAAATCTGGTATAAATTCATATTGATTTTTTTATTTCAAAAATAGGAATTAAAACTTAATTAGGAAATTTTCCACCCCCCTTAACCTTAGCTTAACTATACTCTGTAAAATTAAACATTATCATAATACAAAGTACAAACAGGCTTAATTTCCCTCAAATAGCTTTGCGAGCAAAACAAAAAAATAATTATGAAGAAATTTCTCCTTTATCTTCCCATTTTTTCCTTGTTGTTTTTATGCATCGCAAAAAGTAATGCACAAACCACACAGGCATCAATTTCTGGGATTATCACCGATGAACAAAAACAATCAATTGTCGGTGCAACTGTTTTAGTTAAAAATACCTCAACTGGATTTACAACTAGAACCAATACCAATGCTATGGGCGAATATACTTTTAAGGAACTTCCTTTAGGTGGTCCATATACCGTTCAAGCAACTTATACAGGTTTAGGCGAACAAGTTAGAACTGGGTTTTTATTAAACTTAGGTGATGTAGTAAAAGTAAACATCACTATGTTATCTAGTGCGCAACAAATAGATGTTATAGAAATTTCGGGTTCAAGCTTAAGAAATAAAGCGCAAACATTTGGTGCTTCTACCGAAATTTCGGCTAGAACCATGACGCAACTTCCAGTAAACGGACGTAACTTCTCTACATTAATGGATTTATCTCCACTAAGTAGAGGTGGTGGTATTTCTGGACAATTAGGCTCTTCAACCAACTACACCATTGATGGTATGTCGGCTAAAAACCCTACCTCGGCAGGTAGTACAACAAGTAGAAGTGGTGCTCCCTATTCAATCTCAATTGAAGCTGTTAGAGAATTTAAAGTGGTAACTAACCAATACGATGTTACGCTTGGAAGAGCTGGTGGCGGTACAATTACTGCTGTTACAAAGGCTGGAACAAACGAAATTACTGGTAGTGCATTTTCTTATGGCCGTGCCGATTGGTTAGCTAGTCCGTACGATATTAGAGGTGTAAAACGTGATGTAGATTACTCTACATATCAATATGGATTTACCTTAGGTGGACCTATTGTTAAAGATAAATTACATTATTTTATTGGCTGGGATCACCAAAAAGATGCTAGACCATTAATTATTGCTGATGTTAAAAGCGCGGCCGATGAATCAAGATTTAACATCACTAATGCTACCCTAAATAATTTCTTTTCTATTGCACAAAACAAATATGGCGTAGCAAACTCTCCTCAATTTGGATCATTCAATAAAAAAAGAGGTTCTGATGCTGCTTTCTTACGTTTAGATTATCAGATTAATGAGAAAAACTTATTAACGTTACGTAATAATTATACAAACGATAGAAACCCCTTAGGCTTAGGCGATAATACTTCTATTAATGCATTTGAAAGTTATGGAAACGATAAAAACGTTGATAATAGCTTACTTGCTACATTAAGAACCACTATTAATAGCAAATTAACCAATGAGTTAAAAGTTCAACACCTTTACACTTATCAAGCAAGTACTCAAAACGATCAATTAGGCTTTTCTATTCCAAGAGCTATTGTTAGTAATATAACTTCTGTTTTATCGGATGGAACAACTAAATCTACAGCTATACAAATTGGTGGGCATAGATTTGCACAAGAAGGGTTTACAAACAACGTATTTCAATTAGTAAACAACCTTTATTACAATACTGATAAAGTAAAATATACTTTTGGTGTAGACGCTATGTACACACATGCTACATCGTTATACGGAAGTGAAGTAAACGGCCGTTTCGAATTTACCAATAGTGGAAGTGGCGCAACTGCACAAACTTCATTACAAAACTTTAACAACCTAATTCCGAATAGATTTTACCGTGAAGTGCCATTAGTAGACGACCCAACTGTTAAAGCAGGTATTTGGAATGTTGCGCTTTATGGTCAAATGCAAACCAAATTAGGTTACGGATTAGACTTTACAGGTGGATTAAGATTAGATTATAGTAAATATCCTAAATCTCCTTTAAACGAAACTTTATATCAGGCTATTGGTGTCAGAACAGATCACGATTTATCTCAAATGTTATTACAACCACGTGTTCAATTTAACTGGGATATCAACGAAAAACATACCGATTACATTAGATTTGGCGCTGGTATATTTGGTTCAGACATAAACAACTATGTAACCATAAACAACTTAACATTTGATGGTAAACATTTAGCTACTGTTGATGTTTTTGGAGCTGATGTTCCTACGCCTAACTTTATTGGTTATAGAAATGGAACTGCAAGTGCACCTACTTTAGCAGCTTACCAACTACCTACCATCAACACTTATGCTGAAGACGCAAAAATTCCGGTAATTTATAAAGCTAACCTTTCTTATAATAAACTTATTGGTAGCAATTTTAGAGTTGGAATTACAGGTTATGCAACCTTAGGTAGAAACAACTATATGTATGTTGACAGAAATATGGTAGCTAATCCGTTTTTCACTTTAACTAACGAAGGAAACCGTAATGTTTATGTACCAAGTATAGCTGCAAACGGAACTTCTGATTGGAAAAATGGTAGATTAACAAATCAATTTGGTAGAGTATTAGAATTAAATAGCAAAGGAAAAGTAAACCAATTTGCGGTTGTTTTAGATGCTACTTGGAAGTACTTTAAAGATGGAGAAATTACAGCAAGCTACACTTACAATGACACGAAAGATAATACCTCTTTTAATGGAAACGTAGCTAACTCTGCAACTTTATCATTATTAGTTAAAGACGACCCGAGAGATTTAAGCAACATGACTTATTCTGATAATCAATTCCGTAATAAAGTAGTAATTTACGGTACATTACCAACATTTGCTGGCGTAAAAGTAGGTGTTCGTTATTCAGGAATGGGAGGCACGCGTTATAGTTTAACTTCAGGTGCTAATAACAACGGAGATTTCGTTGCATCTAACGACTTGGCCTATATTTTCAACAGAAATGATGCTTCGGTTCCTGCTAATATTCGTACTGGCTTACAAAACTTATTAGACAATCCATTAGCGAGTCAAAGCATTAAAGACTATATTTTAAAATATGAAGGAACCATAGCTGAACGTAACGGTGGAGTTAATAGTTTCTTTGGAGTAGTTGATTTAAGAATTGCTAAGAAATTTAAAATGGTAGGTAAACATGAAATTGAATTATCTGCAGACGTATTTAACTTTGGTAACTTACTAAACAAAAAGTGGGGTGTTACTAAAAACTTAGGTTCGCAAGCTTTATATGCATTAGGTGTTCCTGCAAGTGGTGGAAGTCCGGCTCTTCCGAACTACGACACTGTAAATAAAAAATTCAATTACAGAGTTAACAATTCGGGTGTAGTTAACCCATCAGGTAACCCATACCAGTTTCAAATTGGATTACGTTACGGATTCTAAATCTCAAAAACATTGAATAAAAAATGGCATCTTATTAAGTTAAGATGCCATTTTTATTTTAAAACAAAATACTAATTCCTAAAAGTAGAAACGCCTAATTTACAATCATGTAAAATAAAAGTTATATTAAATTAATATCCGTAAAATTTTCAATAGATTTAGAAGACAAATCAAAATTAAACTATATGAAGAAAACTTTACTGTCGCTTGCGTTGGTATTTTCTACTGTATGTACAATGGCACAAGACACTTATCCAGTAAATGGCACATATGACGTGCGTCCTGGAAATTTTGCCTTTACAAATGCACATATCGTAGTAAATGCGAATCAAACGATTCAGAATGGTACACTTTTAGTAAAAGGCCAAACCATTGAATCGGTTGGTACGGGCACTGCAATTCCAAAGGGATATGTGGTAATAGACTTAAAAGGAAAATACATTTATCCATCGTTGGTAGATGCATTTACAACTTATGGCATACCTGAGGCTGCTCGTGCTGCAGGAGGCTTCGGAGGAAACCGTGCTACGGTTTACACTTCAACTAAAAAAGGACCTTACAACTGGAACGAAGCTATTCGCCCAGAAACAGAGGTTAAAAGTATTTTTACATCAGACACAAGAAAAGCTGCAGACTTAAGAAGTGTAGGTTTTGGAAGTGTAAATGTAATCAACAGAGATGGAATTGCTCGAGGAACATCTGCCGCAGTTACTTTAAATGATGGAAAAGAGAATAACCTTTTCTTAAATCAGCAAACCGCAGCTAATTATTCATTTAGCAAAGGAACATCTTCTAACAGTTATCCATCATCATTAATGGGTACTATCGCGCTTTTACGCCAAACCTATTTAGATGCTCAATGGTACACTAAACAAAATACCGAGTTTAATATTTCTTTAGAGGAGTTTAACAAACAGCAATCGCTTCCACAATTATTTGAAGCAGACGGCTGGATGAACATCTTGCGCGTTGATAAAATTGCAAAAGAATTTGGCAAACAATACATCATCAAATCTAATGGAGATGAATATCAACGAATTAATGAAGTTAAGGCAACAGGTGCAAGTTTAATTATTCCAGTTAATTTCCCTAAAGCTTATGAAGTAGAGGATCCAGTTGATGCTAGAAACATCACTCTTCCGATGTTAAAACATTGGGAAATGGCACCAACCAATCCTGGCAAACTAGAAAAAGCAGGTGTACGCTTTGCTTTAACCAGTTTTGGATTGGAAAGTCCGCGCGATTTCTGGACTAATATTAGAACTGCCATTGAGAATGGATTATCTGAAAAACAAGCTTTACTTTCAATCACAGAAATACCAGCAGCAATGTTGGGTATCTCTAACAAAGTTGGAACAATAGAAAAAGGCAAATTAGCTAACTTCATTATCTCTTCAGACAATTTATTTAAATCATCAAACATCATTTTCGAAAACTGGGTTCAAGGTAGCAGATATATTGTTAATAAAATGGACGTAGTAGATTTACGTGGTACTTATGCATTAAACATGGATGGTGCTGGTTCATTGACATTAAAAATTGCTGGAACAAATGGTGGATCTAGTGCAACTATTGAGCGTAGTGGAGCGGATAGCTTAAAAACTACAGCTAGTTTTACACGTAGTGGCGACTGGGTAACAATTGGTTTTACTTCTAAAAACCGTCCAAATGGTAGCGTAAAATTAAGCGGTTATGTAACAGGTATTAATCCATTAACCTTTTCGGGTGATATTGATTTAAACTCTACTTCTTCTGGCGCATGGTCGGCGAAATTAACCGAAGCATTTAAAGAGCCTGCAAAAAGAGAAGAACCAAGACCTGCAATGGCAACAACTGGCAACTTAATTTTCCCATTCACAGCATTTGGTAACGAACAAATTCCAACTTCCGAAAATGTATTGTTAAAAAATGGTACAGTTTGGACAAATGAGAAAGATGGAATCTTAAAAAATGCTGATGTATTAATAGAAAACGGAAAAATTAAAGCCGTAGGTAAAAATTTAAACGCCGGAAATGCTAAAGTTATTGATGCTACTGGTAAACATATTACACCAGGTATTATTGATGAGCACTCACACATTGCATTAAATGGTACAAACGAAGGAGCTCAAGCTGTTTCATCTGAAGTGAGAATGGGTGATGTAGTTAACTCTGAGGACGTAAATATTTACCGTCAATTAGCTGGTGGAGTAACTACTTCTCAACTTTTACATGGTTCTGCAAATCCTATTGGTGGACAATCTGTATTAATTAAAACACGTTGGGGTAAAAACCCGGATGAGCTGAAATTTGCAGGTGCGGATGGCTTTATTAAGTTTGCATTAGGAGAAAACGTTAAACAAAGTAATTTTGGTGACGGATCTAGATTCCCAGTGACCAGAATGGGTGTTGAACAAGTATTTGTTGATGCATTTACCAGAGCTAAAGAATATCAAAAAGCATTAGCTGTAAAAGGAAACAATGTTCGTAGAGATTTAGAATTAGATGCTTTAGTTGAGATTTTAAATAACGAGCGTTTCATTACTTGTCACTCTTATGTACAAAGCGAAATTAACATGCTTATACATGTTGCTAACGACTTAGGTTTCAAAATTAACACCTTTACGCACATTTTAGAGGGCTATAAAGTGGCTGATAAAATGAAAGAGAACAACATTGCCGGTTCTACATTTGCTGATTGGTGGGCATATAAAATGGAAGTTCAAGAAGCAATTCCTTATAATGGTAAAATTATGCATAACGTAGGTGTTACTACTGCCTTTAACTCAGATGATGCAGAAATGGCAAGACGCCTTAACCAAGAAGCAGGAAAAGCGGTTATGTATGGTAAAGTATCAGAAGAAGATGCATTAAAATTTGTAACATTAAACCCGGCAAAAATGCTTCATATCGACAACAAAGTTGGAAGCTTAAAAGCTGGAAAAGATGCAGACGTAGTTCTTTGGTCAGCACATCCACTATCAATTTATGCTAAAGCAGAAAAAACATTTGTAGATGGGGTAGCTTACTGGGATTTAGAAAGAGACGCAGTAGCGCAACAAAATTTAGCTAAAGAAAAAGCTAGATTAATTCAAAAAATGCTTGACAGCAAAAACCGTGGTGCGCGTACACAACGTGCGGTAGTTGAAACACCAAGAATATTTAACTGCGAATCTTTAGATGAACATTTTGAAGTTTCAGCAATGGAAGGAGAACACGCTCATGAATAAATTTTTAATTGCTACTTGCTTAGTTGCTTCATTAAGTACCCAAGCATTTAGCCAAGCAAACATATATCCGGCAAAACCGCAAGACAAAAAAATAGTCCTTTTAGGAGGTACTGTACATGTTGGAAACGGACAGGTTATTTCTAATGGTTATGTAACCTTCGAAAAAGGTAAAATAACTGGTGTTGGGGATGCTACAACAGTTAAATTCAGTAATACAGATGCTACCATTCATAATTTAAATGGCAAGCATGTTTACCCTGGATTTATTGCTCCAAATACCAATTTAGGATTATCTGAATTTGAATCAGTAAAAGCAACTTTAGATTTTAGAGAAATTGGACAATATAATCCACATATTCGTTCTATTATTGCTTATAATACCGATTCAAAAGTTCCACCTACTTTACGTTCAAACGGTGTATTAATGGCACTTATCGTACCTCAGGGTGGTGTAATTAGTGGTAGTTCTACTGCTGTTCAATTAGACGCTTGGAATTGGGAAGATGCGGCTGTTAAAACAGATTTAGGTATCCATGTTAACTGGCCAGTAACACCTAGATTTAGAGGTGCGATGGGCGGTGGTGCAGCTGGAGGGAACAATAATACAGCTAACGCAATTTCTGAGTTAGAGCGATTCTTTATTGAAGCAAAATCTTATAACGAAGTACCACAAGCTGTTACAAATGCAAGATTTGCTGGAATGAAAAAATTGTTCGATGGAACAGCTAAATTATTTATGCATGTAAACTTGCAAAAAGATATAGTTGCCGCAGTTAATTTTGCAAAGCGTTTTAATATTACTCCAGTAATTGTTGGAGGATCTGAAGCATCTTATGTTGCTAGCTTCTTAAAGGAACAGAATGTACCTGTGATTATAAATCAGCCGCATTCATTGCCTACTAGTGTAGATCAGGATGTAAACTTTCCTTATAAAAATGCTTCTATACTTAATAAGGCAGGCGTAATGGTTGCAATTAGTATCGATGGATATTGGGAGCAAAGAAACCTTCCATTTATGGCAGGAACAGCTTCTACATGGGGTATGAGTAAGGAAGATGCTTTAAAAACTATTACTTCTAATACAGCTAAAATTATAGGTATTGATAATATCGCTGGTTCTATTGAAGTTGGAAAAGATGCAACTTTATTTATTTCAGGTGGTGATGCATTAGATATGATTACCAATTCTATTGAAAAAGCTTTTATTCAAGGTAGAGATATTGATTTAGATAATCTACATAAACAATTAGATAAAAGATTCAGTCAGAAATACGGAATAAAATAGGCTCTATTTAAATCCTAATAATAACATAAAATGCCCCCAAGATTTAAAAATTTTGGGGGCATTTTTAATTGGTGGAAGTTGGGAGAGTCGGGAAAGTCGGGAAAGTCCGAAAGTTTAGTAAAGTCTGAAAGACAGAGTGGTTAAGCTCTTTCATTGAGTCATTTTTATGAGAGAATATCCTGTCTTCCGCACTCCTAGCCCCCCTGCTGACGGGCATTATAAAATTTCCGTTAAAAAATTGGGGTTCACGAAAGTATTCTATCAGAAAAAGCTGTTTGAGTGCAGTGCAACAAGCGAGTTCTTTTTCTGTAGAAGGCTTAACCCAATTTTTAGGTAATTTTATGAAGCCCTTGATTTTTTGTTGCTTTTTTATCAAGAAAAAAGCAAATGCCAACCGGCGGCACAGAGCCGGGGCAAGCCTTGCGCTAGCAAAGTATCGGGCAACAATTTCTTCATACTGTTGGGAGAGTCGGGATAGTCCGAAAGGTTAGTAAATTCCGAAAGATAGAGCGGTTAAGGTATTTCCTTAATCCATATCAGAAGAATATCTCTTCTTTCCGACTTCCGGATTCCAGTCTTTCGGACTTTTGGTCTTCCCATCTTTCCGACTCTCTTTAGCTGTAGGGGAAGGAATCGAACCTTCAAGGAGTAGTTACATCTAATTACTCAGATCTTCCTATTATTCTCCGCCACCGGGACAAGGAGGTGTGTCTGCCTGTTTCACCACCCTACATTTTATGTTTTTAGTACAGAGTCGTCAGTCGTCGGTCTTTAGACTAGTGTGCTAAACTAAACGCTCGACTGTTGAGCAGTGACTATGCCCCTAGACTAACTACCAACTACTGTCTACCGTCTACCGTCTACTCTCTTTTCTCGTGTGTTAAAACGTTCGGTCAATGCTAACCTTTTCATTAACCTTATAGTACAAAGGTAAATAGATTGCTAATTATTTACAAATTATTTATTCATTTTATATAATTATTATAAATTTAATAATTATTTTTACAAAACTTTATAAAATCTTAAAATCATGATTAAAAAAGAAGCCCAAAATTTTGAAATTGATAATTTAGATATTGACATATTAAAACAATTAATGGTGGATGGCACCAAACCTTACTCAGAAATAGCAAAAGATTTAATCGTTTCTGGTGGAACCATACATGTCCGCATGAAAAAAATGCAAGAAATGGGTATAATAGAAGGCACACATTTAGTTATTCATCCACAAAAAGTAGGATACGATATCTGTGCATTTTTGGGAATATTCTTAGAAAAAGGTATTCAATATAAAGATGCAGTTGCTCAACTTTCTAAAATTAAAGAAGTGGTAGAGCTACACTATACCACAGGGACATATAGTATGTTTGCTAAAATTATTTGTAGAGACACCAATCATTTAAGACATGTATTAAATGAAGAAATACAGGCTGTAGAAGGGATACAAAGAACAGAAACTTTAATTTCTTTGGAAGAAAGCATCAAAAGACAAATAGAATTAAGCTAATCATCCTATTTTGCTCTTCCCTTAAAATTATCCATCGAATTATAAATACCGAATACTTTATTCATTACCCAATCAAATACCCTTATTGGAAGCATTCCTTGAAATAATCTAACAAACCAATAAGGCAATGGAATAGCCACTAAAGATTTCCTATTTTCTAAGCTTGAAATTATTTTTTCAGTAGCCTTTTCAGGATCTAAAATTGGAATTATAGATGATTTTACACCATCAAACATGCCTGTATTTATATAATAAGGCATAAATGTGGTAACAGAAATTTCTTTTTTTAATTGCAATAGTTCTAATCTAAGACTATCTGACCATCCAATTACCGCCCATTTACTTGCACAATAAACAGACATTTTGGGGTTCGCAATTAAGCCCGCCTGTGAAGCGATATTACAGATTGCGCCGTGATTTTGTTCAATCATTTTAGGAAGAAAACAATTGGCAACACGCATTAATGCCAAAGTATTTATTTCCATAGTCTTGGTTATCTCCATCGAACTATGCTCATGAAAGTATTTCCCAACTACAATTCCTGCATTATTTATTAAAATATCAATTCCATTTAATAGTGCATTTGTGGCTTCTCCTGCACGCTGAATTTCATCTGACTGAGAAAGATCTACTTTATAAGTATGGATCGTTCCTTCAAACTTATTAAACTCAGCTTTTACTTCCTGCATGCCCTCCTCATTTAAATCCCAAATTACAACATGACTAGCTCCCTTCTCAAGCGCTTTTCTTACCATAATTTTGCCAATCCCTGATGCGCCACCAGTTATTAGAACGCGTTGATTTAAAAAGCTGAGTTTACGCATAACAGTTATTTTTTAAACAAATCCTTAAGTTGTGCTAATTTTTCTTGTAAGTCGCCATCCGCATTTTTAGGTTCACTTTTCGGCAACCTTGCCTTAAATTTCGGGATATTTTTTGAAGTATTATCCTTCGGTTTTATATTATTAGGTTTATTATTTGTGTTCCCTTCGGTTTTCATTGTTAAAGAAATCCGCTTCCTTTGTATATCTACTTCAAGTACCGTAACTTCTACTACTTGATTTACTTTTACAACCTCATTTGGATTTGAAACAAATTTATTGGAAAGCTGACTTGTATGAATTAGCCCATCTTGATGTACTCCTATATCAGCGAATGCACCAAAAGCAGTAATATTTGTAATTCTTCCCGGCAATTTCATGCCTATTTTTAAATCTGAAATAGAATTTACGCCCTCTGCGAACTCAAATGCTTCAAATTGTGCCCTTGGATCGCGTCCTGGTTTTGCCAATTCGTCCATAATATCTTTCAACGTTGGCATTCCAATTTCATTAGAAACGTACTTTTTCAAATCAATTTTATCTCTTAGTTCCTTCGAAGTCATAAGATCTTTAACCGTAGCACCAACATCTTTACATATAGATTGAACTAAAGAATATCGTTCTGGATGAACGCCACTAGTATCCAAAACATTTTCTGCATTTCTTATTCTTAAAAATCCAGCCGCCTGCTCAAATGCTTTATCACCTAATCTTGGAACATTTTTTAAGCTTTCGCGATTCTTAAATGCCCCATTTTTATTTCTATAATTGATAATGTTCTGTGCTAGAGATGGACCTAAGCCAGCTACATAGGCTAAAACTTGTTTTGAGGCTGTATTTAACTCTACTCCTACTGAGTTTACACAACTCATTACTGTATCATCCAAACTCTGTTGTAACTTCTGTTGATCTACATCATGCTGATATTGACCTACGCCGATAGATTTGGGGTCGATTTTAACCAATTCTGCAAGAGGATCCATCAATCGCCTTCCAATAGAAACCGCACCCCTAACTGTAACATCATGATCGGGAAATTCTTCTCTCGCAACTGCAGAAGCTGAATAAATAGAAGCGCCACTCTCATTTACCATCACGATTAAAACTCCCTCGAGATTTAGACCTTTAATAAAAATTTCTGTTTCTCTACCTGCTGTACCATTCCCAATTGCAATCGCTTCAATTTTATATTTCTGAACCAATCCCAATATATCAGCCTTGGCTCTAATTAATCCAGATTCACCTGTGTGCGGAAAAATGGCAATATAATCTAATAATCTACCTTGCTCATTTAAACAAACTACTTTACATCCAGTTCTAAACCCTGGGTCAATAGCCATTACTCTTTTCTCTCCTAGTGGAGCTTCAAGTAAAAGTTGCTTAGCATTTTCAGAAAACACTTTTATAGCTTCTATATCTGCGCTTATCTTGCTAATGTTTCTAATTTCTGTTTCTATGGCTGGCTTTAAAAGTCGTTTAAATCCATCTTCAATAGCTTTTTTTACAATTGCCGATTTAGAATTATTTGCTGTAATAAACGCTCTTTCTAAAATAGAAATTGCTTTTTCTTCTGGAATTTGAAGGTTAAGTCGTAATATCCCTTCATTTTCACCTCTACGCATTGCCAACACCCTATGAGAAGGTGCGGCATTTATACGTTCTGTCCATTGGAAATAATCTTTATATTTTATTCCCTCTGCTTCTTTATCTTTAAGAACAGAAGAAACATATTGACCTTCCGTCATATACAGCTTTCTCAACAATTCCCTCGAAGGAGCATGCTCATTAATAATTTCAGAAATTATATCCTGGGCTCCACTTAAGGCATCTTCTATAGATTTTACACCTTTCTCTTCATCAATAAAAGTAGCCGCTACAGCATCAACCTCCCCTTGTTTTTGTTCTAAAATTAATAAAGCCAACGGCTCTAATCCTTTTTCTTTCGCAATAGATGCCCTAGTTTTTCGCTTAGGCTTGTAAGGCAAATAAATATCTTCTAATGAATTAATATTTTCCGCTTTATCTAAAGCTAATTTTAAATTATCATCTAAAACACCTAATTCAGTTAACGACTTAATAATTGTTTCTTTTCTTTTATCAAAGTCTATTATTTGCTGATACAAATCTCTAATTCCTGCAATTTGAACCTCATCTAACCCTCCTGTCATTTCCTTTCTATATCGAGCAATAAATGGAATTGTACCACCATCTTCCAATAATTTGAGTGTAGATGAAACTTGTTTGTCGGAAATTTTTAAAGTTTGAGCAATTTTATGATGTGCGTTAAACATGATTTTAATTGGTGGATATCAAAAAAAATCCCCCCGGAAATACGGAGGGATATATAATTTTAAATAAAATATCAATATTATTTAGTGATGTACATTACTTCCTTTACTGCTTTAATTAATTTATCAGCATTTGGTAAGCTTGCCGCAATTAAAGTTGGCGCATATGGAAGAGGAACATCTTCACAAGTAACGCGTAAAATTGGCGCGTCTAAATGATCAAATGCTGCACGTTGCACATTAAATGTAATTTCAGAAGAAATAGAAGCCAATGGCCACGCTTCTTCTACTATAACTAATCTATTGGTTTTCTTAACAGAGTTGATAATAGTTGCATAATCGATAGGGCGAACTGTACGTAAATCTACAACCTCTGCATTAATTCCGTCTTTTGCTAATTCATCAACCGCTGGCAATACCACACGAGATAACATTTTACCAAAAGTAACGATCGTTACATCTGTTCCTTCTTTTACAACATTAGCTTTCCCTATCTCAATTGTATATTCCTCTTGAGGAACGTGACCTTTATCTCCATACATAACCTCAGATTCCATAAAAATCACTGGATCTGGATCATTAATTGCAGCTTTTAAAAGCCCTTTTGCATCATAAGGCGTTGCAGGAACAACAACTTTTAAGCCTGGACAGTTTGCATACCAGTTTTCAAAATTTTGAGAGTGTTGTGCTCCTAATTGACCTGCATTTCCTGTTGGTCCTCTAAACACGATTGGACAAGAGAATTGTCCGCCACTCATAGATAACATTTTAGCCGCAGCATTAATAATCTGATCGATGGCTACTAATGAAAAGTTAAAAGTCATAAATTCTACTACCGGAATTAACCCGTTCATAGATGCGCCTACACCAATACCAGCAAAACCTAATTCTGCAATTGGCGTATCAATAACTCTTTTTTCCCCGAATTCATCCAACATTCCTTGACTCACTTTGTAAGCTCCGTTATATTGGGCAACTTCTTCTCCCATAAGGAAGACATTTTCATTTTTGCGCATTTCCTCACTTAATGCCTCACGCAATGCTTCTCTGAATTGTATTTCTCTCATAATGTCTAAATAGCAGTTAGCAAATATAGAGAATGTATTGGAATAATGGAAGACGGAAAGATTGGGAAGTTGGGGAGTCTGGGAGTCTGGGAGACAGAAAGACGGAAGTTGGGAAGACGGGAAGTCCGCATGAAAGAATATTCTCATGAAATGGATCAAGAAAAGAGCTTAAACACTCTGTCTTTCAGACTTTACTAAACTTTCGGACTTTCCCGACTTTACTAACTTAACTGATTCTCTCAACTGTATGAAGAAATTATTGCCCAATACTTTGCTAGCGCAAGGCTTGCCCCGGCTCTGTGCCGCCGGTTGGCATTTGCTTTTTTCTTGATAAAAAAGCAACAAAAAATCAAGGGCTTCATAAAATTACCTAAAAATTGGGTTAAGCCTTCTACAGAAAAAGAACTCGCTTGTTGCACTACGCTCAAACAGCTTTTTCTGATAGAATACTTTCGTGAACCCCAATTTTTTAACGGAAATTTTATAATGCCCGTCAGCAGGGGGGCTAGGAGTGCGGAAGACAGGATATTCTCTCATAAAAATTATTCAATGAAAGAGCTTAACCACTCTGTCTTTCGGACTTTGCTAAACTTTCGGACTTTCGGACTTTCCCGACTTTCCCGACTCTAGCAACAACTTATGAGAGTCCGGAAGACGGAAAGACTGGAAGTCCACATGAAAGAATGTTCTCATGAAATGACTCAATACAAGCGCTTAACCACTCTGTCTTTCGGACTTTACTGACTTTACTAATAATGCTTTATATAATATTCAGAATCTAAAGTTTCTCCTTCAAAAACTAATTCTCCGTTAATACGCTTGTTAAAGGTAAAATTTGCTCCTTCCAAGACCTTTCTAGAGCTACTGTTTCTAGGATCAATAATTGCCTCTACATAACTAAATTTCAAAATATTCTTTCCGAAATTTTCAATTTCCTTTACTGACTCAGGAACATAACCTTTACCCCAAAAATTTGGTTCTAACATATATCCTAGCTCAGCACTGTTGCTTTCAGGATTAATATTAAAATAACCTATCACACCCATCAATAGTTGCGGATTTTCCTTGGGCGAAATAACCCAATTAATAGCTTTACCTTCTGCCAAAGCTTCCAGAATTGTCTTGATAAATTCTACTGCCTGTTCCTCGGTTTTCACTCTTGGTTTAGGAATATAAGCCATGGCTTCTTCGCTACCTCTCAACTTAATAATTTGAGATGCATCGCTATACTCTAACTTTCTTAGAAGTAAGCGCTCCGTTTCTAACAGTGGAAAGGGATCAAAATTAAAGGTATTCATGCTATTTTATCTATCAAACAAAGTTCTGTAAATGGAGTATTTATAGTTATCCGGCTCTAAACTTGCTCTAAATGGAACTTCCAGATTAAATATTTCGGCAAGCTTTTCTTTTAATTGGGATAGAAATAAAGGCTTTACCTCTTCTAAATAAGCATCAGAAAGCTTAGATTTTCTAGAACGGAAATAAACATTCCCATCAGCCATAGTTTTTACTACAAATAAGTTAGGCTCTACTTCCTTTTTCCCCGATTGTTTTTCATAAGCATAAGTATATATCAATGTTTGAATTAATGCTTTGTTAATTTGCTTTCCATCGGTTTTAAACAGCTTTTCAATATCCGAAAAGGTTAATTTATCACTTCCCGTTTTATAATCTATAATTCTAGTTACCCCATTTCTTACATCAATTCTATCAATATATCCAAACAACGAAACCTCTTCAATTTTATCATTTAATGAGAAATCCAATTTTGCACTAATTTTTTCCTCTAAACTTAAAATTGTAAAAGGCGCGTCTTCTATATCTCTATCTAAAATTATTTTCACATAAGCTTCAACGATAGACAATATAACCTTTTGCATACCTGAGTATTCCAAAACGCTTTCTTCTTTGTTTGTTATTACAAAATTGAAAGCCCTTTCTACCATGGCCTTTACCTGTTTACGCTTTTGTTTTATGAATTCCGCAGTAACTTCTTTTCTAATTTCATCTCTGTAAAAGTACTCCATCACTTTGTGCAAAATAGAGCCAATTTGGTTAGCCTCAATTACAGCTGTAACTTCTTCTGGTTCTTTTATTTCCGCTATATACCTGAAAAAGAAATCAATAGGATTAGAAATATATAGAGTAAGTGCGGATGGCGATAAATGTTTTTCCCCTTTTAAATAACGATTTAACGCTTGCTGAATTACTGGATTTTTTTTGTCTATTATTACTTCTTCTCGTCGCTCTGTAGTAACAGAAAGTTGTAAGGAATTATTACAAAAACTAAACGAGCTTTCATATTCCAATTGTTTTAATATTCTACTTACTTCTCCTGAATTACTTTCATCAGTAAGTCCGTTGTAAACTAAGCTAATATTTTTTGCCCTTTGTAACAGTCTATAAACCATATAAGAAGAAATGGCATCTAAATTCTCTAATACTGGCAATCCGTACGCCCTTCTAATATTATCTGGAATAAAGCTATTCCCAATATTTGTTTTTGGAATTATCCCTTCATTAAATCCCAAAAATATAACATGATCAAAGTTTAAATTTCTACTTTCTAACAATCCCATCAACTGAATTCCTTTTAGTGGATCGCCACTCAACGGAACCGACACACCTTTCAACGATTTTTGAATTAATTGAACTACAAAATGAAATTCTTCGTCTTTAACAAAGTTTTTCAGCGTGTCATTTAATCTATTAAGTTCTTCAATTGTTTTTACAAATAAATCTGCATCAACCTTTTTAAGCATTTGTTGGGCAGATAGTCGAGAAAGCAAATATTTCATTATTCTAAGTAGCTCCGAAACTAACATTTCCGGCTCCTCTACTTTCTTATAAAACTCCAAAAAAATGCCCCCTTGCTTTTGCAAACGATCGAGTTCAATATTTACAACTTTATCTTTTAATAGAGCGGTTTGGATATTGGCTTTAAGTTTAGCACTTAATCCAGTTAATGGATGCGTAACAAAAGCTTCTAAAGTTTGGTAGGTAATGAAGTTTTTTGCTCTTAATTCCAATTGAGAATTTAACCATAAATCTGCCAGCCCAAAAACTGTTGATCCAGCTAAAGCAAATCCCATCGTTACATTGAGATCTACACCATCTTCTATTGTTTGTAAAGCAGGGATTAGCAAACTTTCGTCTGCTAGAATTATGGCCGTATTACCTATTTCTTGAGGTTTTGCTTCATCGCCTTTCAAAATAGTGTTCAAAATTTTGGCTTGAGCGCTATGCCCTTGTACTTTATAAACGTTAACGTGATGTTCTTCAGAACTGAAACTTGTGGATGGCGTTTCAAACACATTTTTTAACCCCAACTGATTGATGTTTTTACGCAAAAACAACCCTGCTTCCTGAAGTTCGTCATCGAAATAATATGTATCAACATCGAAATAAAAAAGGGCTTTATTTGCTTCTTGTAATTTGGTGAACACTTTTGCTTCTGCTCGAGATAGTGCGTTAAAACCAACAAAAATAATTTTACCTTCTTCAAAGTTTTTAAAAAACACCAACTCACTTAAATCTGACTGTGCCAACTGGCGATAAACTTTTCCGTTGGTAATATAATTTTGGGCTTTTAATTCTTCATGAAAACGATTGTAAAGCTTAGGCATTCTTCGCCACATTTTTATAAATAGTTCTTGTTGTTTTTTATGCTTTCCCTCGCTATATGACTGCCAAAATTGTGCTAAAAACTCGTATTGTTCCTTACTTAGATAATCGAACTCCAAATTAATTTTAGCTACATCTTCCAGCTCTCTATACAGTATGTCAGCATCTACCAAATCATTATCTATTTGAGCAAAATCACTTAACATAATTTTTGCAAGCGGAAAAAACTGACTACTTTTTAGCATAGGCATTCCTTCTTCGGTTAACAACTCATTGTATACTTTTAACAAAGTAAAAAACTGAAGATAAAAATCGGCAGATTTCTCCTTTACGCTACCCGCAAAAAACTGCTGAATAGTAAAAATAGACGGGCTAAAAAATGGCTTTTTTATTATTTCAGATAAATATTTACGTAAGTAGGTAGCAGGTCTATTGTTATTAAATACTATAGCGCAATGTTGCAAATCATCACCAAACTTGGTTACTAAATCCTGGGCAACTTCTTTTAAAAATGGGGTCATTTAGTTCTATAATTAAAATGAGGTTAAAAATTAGAAGTTACTTCCTTCAACTCCTGGGTTGCCGCATAAAATAGGTAACCATTTACTTGTTCAAAGCCCATCTGTTGCAATAAATTTTTATAAGTAAGTATTTGCTCAATATGCTGGTCCGTTTGCTCCAGCGTAAATTTATAATCCAGTATAGTAACTCCCTTTTCATGAATTACAATCCTATCTGGCCTATGTAATTTACCTGTTTCATCAATAATATTTTTCTCAATAATATCTTTAGTAGATTGAGCCAAAAGTTTTTTCAAGTCCGGATGATTAAGCACTTCCATAACTTCAGCTTTTAGCCCCTCTAACTCATCCAAAGCAATTACTCCATTTAATAACATTTCATTTAAACAATCGCTAACCTCTTGTTCTGTATGTGCATTGGCCAACACTTCATGTTTTATAGAGCCAATTCTTCCCGATTGTTCAATATTTAAAACATGTTGTAAGTTTTTTTCCTGCGACGGAAGGTAAAGAGCAGATAAACGGTTGGTAGTTGGATAGGACTCCAATTGTAATCCGCCAGAACTTTTAATAGAAGTATTCTCTATTACATCTTCAATAATTTCGTATTGATTTGTATCGTTAAAATTAGCATCACCAGCGTCAACCGAACTAATAACATGAGCTAAAGCATCACCAACAGTGCTAATTTGGGAAGTGTCCGATTTCTTCATGACCGACATATATAAATAATCTTTGGAACGGGTAGTTGCCACATAAAGCATGTTTAGGGAATCTAAAGCACTATCTAATAATTCTTTATAAAAAGCTTTTGCTACAGTAGAGTCGCTCAATTCTTCAGCAAATTTTAAAGGAATTCCACCCAATGCTTCATAAACAGTATCCGCGGCAGAAACCCAGAAAATAGAATTCGCTTTAGTTTTTAACTCCCAATTACAAAACGGCACTAAGACGGCTCTGAATGCTAATCCTTTAGATTTATGAATGGTAATTATTTGAACTGCATCTGCTTCATCAGGAGAAGGAAGCGACTTATTAACGCCTTCTTCATCCCACCAGGTTAAGAAACTAACCATCCCCTTTTCGCCCATTTTGGTAGCTTGACTAACCAAATCTCTGAATGCTAAAAGATAAGGGATATGTTGTTTTAAGCTACTTATTTCGTATGCTTTAATAATATTCTCTACTAATTCTGCTAATGGCAATTGTATCCAATCCTGCCAATGCTCACAAAGCGAATTAGGAAGAAGCGCTGATAAGCTAGAAAGCGATTTACCATTTAGTGAAAGATATGCTGTTGGCGATAATTCTCTTCCATGCAAACGATGATAAAGTGCTATACAGTTGGCCTTGTAAAGCGTAGTTTGGGTGTCAATCCCTACCAAAACCTTTAAAGTATTAATAATTAAAGAAATTGCATTATTTCCTGATATCATTAAAGCTTCTCCGGAAAGCACTGGAATATTGTGCTCCATTAAACCATTAACGCAAAGGGCGGCTTCAAAATTTGAACGCACCAAAATGGCGATATCTTTAGCCAAATAATTTTTCTCTTCTTTTAATATTTTTATCTCACTTATAACATCTTTAAGTGCTATTTCTCTATAATTGGTTTCTGTAAATTTTTCAATTTCTCCTTCTACATCTTCTTTTCCAAAACGCTTTATTTTAATTGTACCGCCAGGTTTAGTAAACGGAGAATAATTTTGTTTAGCATTTTCATAAACTGATGTTACTATATTATTATAGTTATTTGCTTCCCACCATAATTTTAGCTCGTCAGATTTTGAAGTAATATGCGTATTTAGGATATCTTGTAATAGTGGCGGCAAAGACTGATATAAAAAATTATTGAAAGTGATAATGTTTTCTGTACTACGATAATTCTCTTCTAAATTATCATCAATCACATTTACTGGCCCAATCTCCGTCTTAGCTTGCTGATGTAGGATATTCCAATCGCCATTTCGCCACCTATAAATTGATTGTTTTGTGTCTCCAACAATTAAATTGTCTATATGTTGCTGACTAGGAGTGGCAATAGCGTTAGATAAAATAGATTTAAAACTTTTCCATTGGTTAACGGAGGTATCTTGAAATTCATCAAATAAAAAATTTCTATATTTATTTCCAACCTTTTCCCAAATAAACGAAGGGTTGTCGGCAGCATCATCTGTAATTCCGGTAATTAATTTCTGAGCATCGCTGATTAAAAGATTATCGTTTTCACTTCTGTAATCACTTAATAAAACAGCTACTTCCTGCATTAAGCGTAAGAAATAAAGATTCTTGTTGAAGGCAATTGCCAAGCTATATTTAGAAAGGTTTTCTTCTCTAAATTGCTTTATTCCTTTTAATGCTGAATTTAGTTCTTCGAAAAGAGAAAAGTCTTCCTTCTGTGGTTTAAACCAAGCTTCTATATTATCAATTAAATCAAATATTTTTTCAATTCTTTCTTGATATTTATCTTCTTTTACTTTAGATAATACGGATAATTTAAATAGCCAATTTTGGGACTGTTTTACAAAATGCGTTTTATCTAGATTATGCCTTTCAAAAATTTCAACTGCCGCATTCGTTCTTAATTCAAGTTCTTTTTCGAAATTATTGATTTCCTCCTTGGTGATATTGATATAATTTTTAAAAAGTTCATCAATATTTTCCTGTCCAACCTTATTTAGGGAATACTCAAAAATTTCGTAACTGTCTTTAAATACTTCCCCTATTAGATTTATTAGCTCCTTTCTATAATTCCAACTTTTATTTTCACCAATACGCTCTAACGCTAAATCAATTATCCATTGTAATAGTTGTTGATTATGATTTAGGCTATCGTCAAGCTTTTGAACCAGTTCATCCTTCACCTTATCATAATTCATTTCCAGACTATAATCTGCATTTAAACCCAGTTCAAAAGCAAAACCTCTTATTACTTTTTGTACAAATCCATCAATTGTACTTACAGAGAAACGGCTGTAATCGTGCAAAATTTTTCTATAAACTTTATCCGCTTTTGCTTTCAATAACTCTGCATTTAGCTGAGGATGCGCGGCCAATACAATTAATCTATAATCTTCTATTTCCTTAGAAGCATCTCCCATAGCGAAACCCTTTAAAACCTCAAGAATTCTGGTTTTCATTTCCTCTGTAGCCTTATTGGTAAAGGTTACTGCCAGTATTTCTCTGTATTTATTCTCTCCACTGAATAGAAGAGTGAGATAATGAGCGGCCAAACTAAACGTTTTACCTGAGCCTGCCGATGCTTGTAATATTTTGAGTGGTTTTGGCATTTTTTTTATTTAGAGAATTCAAAATTAACTTAAAAATTCGTTTACACTATCGACCGATGGTCTTTCTAAAATTTTATTTTTCATAATCTTAAACATTAATTAAATAAAAATGATGCAACGAAAACACGCCTTTAATCTCTCCATTTTCATCTTTCAAAATCGCTGCGTGATCTTTAAGATCTAACACTCCGTAGAAAATCCTACCATCAACATTCCTTTCAAAAGAAACTTCTCCATTTAATTCCTGTTCATTTGGATTTAATCGGTACACAACAAACTTTTGTGGCTCCATATTTTTTATTTAAAAAGGTAAATCATCTTGACCTCCCATTGAATTCACATTCATAAGTTCGGCGTTTTTTGAATTAATAAAATCAGTGATGCTGTATAACAACCGAACATTATAGTCGGTAACATTTCTAAAATCATCCCCAAAAACAACCGTTTCATTTTCATCAAATAGATCGTTCAAATCCCCATATTCTCCGCTCATCGATAAATTTAGGATGATTAATTCTAATTGCTCTACGGTTTCCCGCAAAATTAAAGGGGCTGCCTCTAAATGAGCTTTATAAATTTCTTGATTACTTTTCATCGGCCATTTGTATTAAGTGTACCACAACCCCAATTTGTCCCTCCGCATGTTCGCTACAATCTAAATACTGAATTCGAGCTTCAAACCCACTAAACCCAACTTTTAATAGTTTATAGAATATTCTATTTTCGGTTCGTGGAATAAATCCAAGTTTATACGAATTGTAATAAATGGCGACAGCACGGGCATCAAAAGGGTTATTTTCCTCCAACACCAAATTTAATAAAGTACCAATTTTTAAGTCGTTAAAGCAAATTACGCCATCATAATACGTAAATCCAGCTATACTGAAATGGGCAAGATGTTCTCTTTTCATGGTTATAATTTTAATTTATCACCAATCTAAACGACTACAATGCAGTGTATTTGCATTAAGAAAAATTATTTGCCGCTTTCTGAATTTTCGAAAATATAGCTTGCTTAAGTTGTAAGGGTTGAATTATTGAAATGTGGTTACAATGAGCCAAAATCCAATTTTCGAGTTCCTGATTTATAACTAAATTATACTCAAATATACAGCCATCATCCTCATTTTTAATAAGTATCTGACTTCTGTGCATGGGTTTAGTGAGTAGATAGGGAGCGTATTCTTTTTCTACTTTTAATATTATTTGTTGTGGTGCCTCCCCATTAAAAGTTACGCCTAGTGTGTTGAAGAAATATTGTTCAGCATTAAAAGATTGACTACAATATTCCACTTCTGTTATCATTTCAATATTTTCCATTCTGTCTAAAGCTAAGGTTACAATGTATTGTCCCTCCTGATGCCATCCCAATAAATACCACCTCCCGTCATATTCCTTTAACAAATAAGGGTGAACAACATGAGGTTTACAATAACTGTCGTTAAATTTTTTATAGTCGATTTTTAATACAGTTTTATCCTGTATAGCGTTAAGCAATAATTTTAAATATTGAGTGCCCTTAACCTCTTCATCTTTCTCAAATTGAATTGAAGCATCAAAATCGTTAATTATTTTTATCTGAAGGCGACTTTCAAATTTTGAAAATATATTATTTAAATCATCGAAGAAATTAAACCCTTTATATTGGCCTAACACTTTTGCTGCTGTTGCTATTGCACTCAAATCAGCATGATTTATAGTTGTATTTTTAATGGAATAATGAATATCTTCATAATAATACCGCCCATTTTCATTTTTAATTGGTGCATTATATCCTAAATCATTTGAACGCATTACCTTAATGTCATTCTGAATGGTTCGTTTAGAAGGTATATTTCGAGTAGTACGATAGGCCACCTCATCAGCATATTCTGCACAAGCATTTGCCAACTCTTCCCATGTCCATTTTTTACCTCTTTGTTGTAGACAATAATTTATGGTGTGATATCTTAAAAGTGCATCTAGGTTAACAGGCATAATTATAATTTTTTCACAATTTAAGAAAATAATTTTCCTCCAAGTGTATATAGATAGATATACTTAAAGTCATTTAATTTCCATAAACCACTATACTTCATAGGTTTTTAAAAAATCCGTTTACTTTTGCGTATAAATTTATAGTTATGAAAAAGCTTTTCACATTAATTATAGCGGTCTTTTTAACCGCAACAGTATTTGGTCAAGACAAAACTGCCATCAATATTTACAACCCTAAAGCAGATGCGAAAGCAGAAATTGCAGCTGCCGTTGCTAAAGCTAAAGCAGAAAAAAAGCATGTTTTTATTCAAGTAGGTGGAAATTGGTGCGTATGGTGTATACGTTTTCACGATTTAGTGAAAGCTACACCTGAACTAAAAAACTATTTAGACGAAAATTATGAAACAGTTTTATTAAACTGGAGTCCAGAGAATAAAAACGAAGAGTTGATGAAAAAATTTAATTTCCCCGGCCGCTTCGGCTTTCCTGTTTTTCTTATTCTTGATGGTGATGGAAATTTAATTCACACACAGAATTCTGAATATCTAGAGGAAGGTGAAGGGCATAGTGTGAAAAAAATTCTTGATTTCCTAAAAAACTGGAACTATGGTGCGCTTTTACCAGAAAACAATACTTATTAAATATAGCATCACAAAAAAAATGGGAATCAATATAATATTGATTCCCATTTTTTTTATATTCTTTTTAAACTATTCTCCAGCACCAAATTTTAAAGTTGGAGTAACAGTTACTGGTAATTTACCATTTGCAGTGCTTTTTCCAGTTAAATATTTAACTACTGCTCGTTGCATAAATTCTTCTTTTTGATAAGCAACTATTAATCCTTTACTTTTCTCAATTTCATTAAATGCAGCCAAATTATAAGGGTTAGCAAATAAGGTAATCACCACATTTTTTTGAACTTGTTCGTTTATAAATTGAACTACTTCTTTGCTCATCGGTAAATTGTTACCCGGTCTAGATCTAGTATCATGAATACTAATAATCAATTGATTTTCAGATTTTAACTGACCCACCAGATTTGCAATATCATTAGCTGTAGCATTTAAATTAAGGTTTAAAAGGCTAGCATTTGTAAAATGCGACTTTAACCCAGCTTGAAATGGAGTCTCTGTATTAGAACCAATGCTTAAAATTACAGTTGGGGCCGACTTAGAAAGACCAGAGATATATTCTTTACCTTTTAATACGGTAATCGAAGCACTAGCCATCTCATCAATTAACGATTGAGAAATTTCATTATTTAAATCAGACACAACATTTGCCGAACTAGGTACAGTTCTATCTGTTAAGCCAGTCCAGTATTTAGCTAATAAAATTTTCTTAATGCTTGCATAAATTTGGTCTTTACTAATTTGACCTTTCCTCATCGCTTTTCTAATCTTTTTAACAGCTATTTTTGAATCATTAGCCAACTCCATTATATCGTTTCCTGCCGCAGCAGCTCTTAATTCAGCCTCGCCATCTTTATAAAATTTAGCAACGCCCTTCATATTCATTGCATCTGTAATAATTAGACCTTTAAACCCTAATTTTTCTTTAAGCAATCCAGTTACAATTGGCCTAGATAAAGTAGATGGTAGATTAGGGGTATTGTCTAACGAAGGAATATTCATATGAGCAATCATAACGCCTGCCGCTCCCTGTTTTATTAATTCTTTAAAAGGATATAATTCTAATGAGTCTAATCTTTCTTTTGAGAAACCCAATAAAGGTAGGTCATAATGAGAATCTACATCAGTATCTCCATGGCCTGGGAAGTGTTTTAAACTTACCATAATACCTCCATCTTGCATACCTTGCATATAGGCCCCCACTTTTTTTGTGACATTTATTTTGTCTTCACCAAAAGATCTAAAATTAATAACTGGGTTTTTTGCATTGTTGTTTACATCAGCTACCGGAGCCAAGTTAAATTGCATACCCACTCTCTTAAATTGTCTAGCAACTTCTAACCCCATTTTATACAACAATTTATCGTCTTGTATAGCCCCTAAAGTCATTTGATAAGGAAAAGAAACTGTACTGTCTAATCTCATTCCCAATCCCCATTCGCCATCAGATGAAATTAATAATGGCACTTTAGCATAAGATTGATATTTAGAGGTTAAGTCGAGTTGTCGACCAGGACCTCCCTGAAAAAATACTACACCACCTAATTTTTCTTTTTTTATTACTCGTCCAACAGAATCCTGGTACTGCTTACTTAAATTAGTATGAGCTCTAACAAAGAACATTTGAGCAATTTTTTCCTTTTTAGACATTTTTCTAAATACAGAATCAACCCACTTGTTCGGTGTATTTAAACTTTCAATATAAGATTGTTTTTGGGCAGTTGCCGATTGAAAGCCTCCCACTGAAAGTGCTAATACTAATAATCTTAATGTTCTTTTCATTTTTTAAATCAATTCCTAAAAATATTAATCCCTACAAAGATGGGTTAAAGACCGCAAAAACCCGCAATAAACATGTAAAAATGTACTGTAATTTGGAACTTTTTCCTTTTTTAAGGATTTAAGCGGTTCGCATAATTGAATTTAATGGCTAATAATTTGCAAATCAATGATTTTTAAAACTAATTATTTCATCCATTTGTTTATTTATTAAACCCTTTAGCGATGAAAAATTTTAATAAAACTGATGTAAAATTAAATCAGCAAGGCGAACCTACATCTGATAGAATGCACGAAAAAACAAGCGCAAGGGCGCTAACAAAAAAACAAGGAATAAGCAATAGTGGCGGACAAGCCTCTTACGAAACTTCAAATAAACGTACTGGAGGTGATAAAGGCAATAAGAAATAGGCCATTTTTAATGTTGTTTAATATAATTGTTTCCCTTGCCCACTAACCTCAGGGAGCATTAAAGGAAGCTTAGTGGAATGCCTATGCCATATTTTTAGCTAATAAACAGACAAGAAATATCCTTCGCCAAAATTTGCTCAGGTTAATAGATTTTATCTACTTTAATTCGTACCTATACAATATTTTCTAGAGTCCAAATCCCATCTCTGTTATAATTACTTCAAGTGTAATTTAGGAAACAGAATCTTCTGTAAATCAGAACAGACACTTAAAAAGTATTTTCTCACTTCATTATTTTCAATATTTCAAATTTCATATCTTTGCTCAACAAAACTTTAAACTAATATGAAAAAAATTATTTTCCCAATTATATTAATAACAGCATTTTTTAGTCGCACAAATGCCCAAACAGGAACATTAAACCCAGCCACTACAGTAACAAATTCACAGCTTTCCGTGCAATCTGTGATTGATAATTATATTGCTGCGTTGGGAGGAAAAGCAAAACTTGAAGCTGTAAAATCTACTATTACAGAAAATACTATGACTGTACAGGACTTAGAGATTAGCATGACAACTAAAAAAATGGGAAACAAGTTCATTTCTGAGCAGTCAGTTTTGGATGAGACAGTTATACAGTTTTTCGATGGCGAAAATGGCTATATTGAGCAAGGAGGCCAAAGACTTGATATTCCCAAAGATAAAATTCCAGAACTAAAAAAAGGTAAAACAATTGATGCGTTGAACTTCATAAATGAAAACTTTACATCTATTAATCAAGTACAGTTGAACGGCAAAAACTATAACATCCTCAATTCCGATAAAGGTAAATTCTTCTTTGATGCCACTACTGGTCTACTTTACAAATCTGAAACAAGTGATGCTACCGCGACAATAAAAAGTTACATGACTGTGGAAGGTGTTAAATTCCCAGAATTGATTGAAGCTGAAGGCGGCGGACAAATGGTTATTCTTAAAACAACTAAAGTTATTATAAACTCTGGCGTTACAGAGGCTGATTTTAACTCTTCGTCCAAATAAATTTGGCTCGAATACAGAGATTACCTCCGGTGATCTCTGATGGGGGGTGGCTTCAAGAAATGCCTTCTCGCTGCGCTCGTGCATTTTGTATTTTAACTCTTCGCCCAAATAAATTTGGCTCGAGTATAAAATACAAAATGCCCACCGACTATCGTCGGCAGGCATTTACTTGGCGGAGAGTGAGAGATTCGAACTCTCGATACACTTTTGGCGTATACACACTTTCCAGGCGTGCTCCTTAAACCACTCGGACAACTCTCCAAAAAGCAGACAAAGTTAAAATATAACTTTAATCTACTACAGTAATCTTTAGCATATTTGTTTTGCCTTTTTTCTCCATCGGAATGGCGGCGGTATTGATCAATATATCTCCTTTTTTTACTAATTTTTGTTTTTTAAGGATCTCATTTACTTCTAGTATAGATTGATCTGTACTTTCAAATTTATCATAATAAAACCCTCTAACTCCCCACAATAAACTCACTGTATTTAAAAGTGATTTATTACTTGTAAAAATAAAAATCAGCGCTTCAGGTCTATGACTTGCTATTTCAAAAGCTGTATACCCACTTAATGTCATAGAAACTATACCCACAGCTTTTGTTTGCTTTGCTAAAAAACAAGCTGAATCACAGATAGCGTCCGACAAAAATGTTGGAGAATTTTGTTTTAAAAACTTATCTGGATTAAAAGGATAATTATTCTGTTCTATATTCTGAATAATCTTCTGCATAGTTTGGATAACAATCAATGGGAACTCTCCAACCGATGTTTCACCACTTAACATAACCGCATCAGCCCCATCCAATACAGAATTAGCCACATCATTTACCTCTGCTCTAGTTGGTCTAGGCGTTGTAATCATACTTTCCAACATCTGCGTAGCAATAATTACAGGCTTACTAGCTGCTCTACATTTTTGAACAATCATTTTCTGTAACAACGGCACTTCTTCCATCGGCATCTCCACTCCCAAATCTCCTCTTGCTACCATTATTCCATCAGCCACTTCTATAATTTCATCGATATTGGCAATTGCTTCTGGCTTTTCAATTTTCGCAATTATTCTAGACGTTTTACCTTGTGATTGAATAATATTACGGAGTTCAATTATATCTTCTGCCCTACGAACAAACGATAATCCAATCCATTGAACATCATTTTTCAAAACAAAATCTAAATTAACTCTGTCTTCAGGTGTTAAAGAAGGAATAGAAACTTTTGTATTGGGAAGATTAACGCCCTTTCTAGAAGTTAAAATACCACCATGAACCACTTCACAAACCACTTCATCAATTAAATTAGTAGATATAACCTTCATTTGAAGTTTACCATCATCTAATAAAATAATTTCACCAGCCTTTACATCTTTTGGGAAGTTTTTATAAGTAATATAAATTTGGTTCTCATTGCCAATACACTCGTTAGTAGTTATGGTTGTTAATTTACCATTAACAAGATGAATTCCTCCATCCTTTACCATACCAATTCTAATTTTAGGCCCTTGTAAATCGGCTAAAACTCCAACATTGTACTTATATTTCTTATTAATTTCTTTTATAGTATCTAAAACTGCTTGATGGTCTTGCTGACTACCATGTGAAAAATTTAACCTACAAACATCCAAACCGGCATTAAACATACTGTATAAAACATCGGGTTTGGCAGATGCCGGGCCTAATGTTGCGACTATCTTAGTTCTTGAGTGGAAAGGTTTCATGAATAACTATTATATAACTATCAACAAAAATGAATAGTTTACTTTTATCAACAAAAAAATCAAATATAGTGTATTTCATACACTTTAAATGACAAATTACATGATCAAATTTTCTTTTGACTTGAGCTTAGCAGGATCAATTTTAACCGCTACCTGTACTTCAGGCAACTTATTTAACCCTGAGATTAAGTAGCTTAGATCCTCTTTATCAATATATTGCTGTATAACAATAAAAAAATCAACCTTACTCATTTCAGGAATTAAAAACCCTTCAGCATTTCTATTGTTTACTAAAAAATATTCTACTTCTGTTTCGGAAAGGAAAAAATACTTTGAAAATGCTAATGGAGGCTCATCAAGATTAAAAAATACTTCATGATCATCAATTTTTTCAAAATTAAAATGTAGGTTAGAATTTATTTTATGACACAGCAAATAGTCCTTTAAAGGGGCTGTAACAGCGATTAAGACGAAGTCTAGATCAAGAGAAAGCTTCAAATAAGTTTTTTGCAATTGAAATGAAGTTTTAAATACAGCAAAATTAACAGTAAATTTGCAGAGTTTAAAAATTAAACACTAAAATTGGGAGAGAAATAAAAACATTTGATAATTGTTAGAATTTATTTTTCTTTGCATTGAATTATTAACCATTAAATTATAAAATTATGTCTGATATTGCTTCAAGAGTTAAAGCTATTATCGTTGAAAAACTAGGTGTAGATGAAAACGAAGTAACGCCAGAGGCGTCATTCGCTACCGATTTAGGTGCTGATTCATTAGATACTGTTGAGCTAATCATGGAATTCGAAAAAGAATTTAACGTGGCTATTCCTGATGATCAGGCTGAAACCATTGGTACAGTTGGACAGGCTATTGCTTATCTAGAGAAAAACGTTAAGTAAGCCTATACGGGACATCGTATAATCGCAATAAATGGAACTCAAAAGAGTCGTAGTAACAGGCCTAGGTGCACTCACGCCAATTGGTAATACTGTTCCAGAATTTTGGGATGGTTTAGTAAATGGTGTGAGTGGCGCTGCCTTAATAAAAGGTTTTGACACGGAAAAGTTCAAAACTAAATTCGCGTGCGAAGTTAAGAACTTCGACCCCGAAGCATTTTTAGATAAAAAAGAAGCCAGAAAATTAGACCCGTTTGTTCAGTTTGCACTTGTTGCTACAGAAGAAGCAGTAAAAGATGGTGGTTTTGATTTTACACAATTAGATACCAACCGTATTGGCGTGATCTGGGGAGCAGGAATTGGAGGGCTAAAAACCTTTTTGGATGAGGTATCCAATTTTGCTAAAAGTGAAGGTACGCCTAGATTTAATCCGTTCTTCATTCCGAAGATGATTATAGACATTGCTCCAGGGCATATTTCTATAAAATACGGTTTACGAGGACCAAACTTTGCTACCGTTTCAGCTTGTGCTTCTTCTACTAACGCCATGATAGATGCATTCAACTATATCCGTTTGGGTACAGCTGATGTAATTATTAGTGGTGGTTCTGAAGCAATAATTAATGAAGCAGGTATGGGCGGATTTAACGCTATGCATGCTTTATCTACCAGAAACGATGATCCAACTACAGCTTCTCGCCCTTTTGATAAAGATAGAGATGGCTTTGTAGCGGGTGAAGGTGCTGGTACAATTATTCTGGAAGAATTAGAACACGCTAAAAAAAGAGGCGCTAAAATCTATGCAGAAATTGTAGGTGGAGGTATGAGTGCCGATGCTAATCATATTACTGCCCCACACCCAGAAGGTTTGGGCGCAAGAATGGTGATGGCAAACGCAATGAAAGATGCAAAACTTAATCCATCGGATATTGACTACATTAATGTTCATGGAACTTCTACTCCACTTGGAGATATAAGTGAAAGTAGAGCAATTGTAGATCTGTTTGGTGAAGATGCTTTCAAGCTTAATATTAGTTCTACTAAATCTATGACAGGTCACTTGTTAGGTGCCGCTGGTGCTGTTGAAGCTATCGCTGCAATTCTAGCTGTGAAAAATGATATAATTCCTCCAACAATTAATCATTTTACTGATGATCCTGAATTTGATCCACGCCTGAATTTTACTTTTAATAAGGCGCAAAAAAGAACTGTTAGAGCAGCATTAAGTAATACTTTTGGATTTGGTGGTCACAACGCTTCCGTTATCTTTAAGAAATATGAAGGTGACTAGTTTAGAGCAAATTCTTGCTTTTATTAAGCAATGATGGCTCTAATATCATTTTGTCATACTTGATTTTAATGCAAATTCTAGATTATTATAAACTTACTTTATCAAAAGATAAAGACTTCATTAGAAAAATTAAGAATATCCTAGGCTTCGTGCCTGGGAATATTTCTTTATATAAAATGGCATTCAGACATAGATCTGCCGCCAAAACGCTCAATAACGGAGTTAAAACCAGCAATGAACGTCTTGAGTTTTTGGGAGATGCTATCCTTGGCGCTGTAATTGCCGAAATGCTTTTCAAAAATTACCCCTATAAAGAAGAAGGTTTCTTAACAGAAATGCGTTCTAAAATTGTTAATAGAGCCAATCTTAATCAGTTAGCCCGAAAAATGGGCTTTAATGAATTAATCGTTTTTGATCAAAAAAATATTAATGTTTTATCTAAACACCACTCTATGCTCGGAGATGCTTTTGAAGCTATGGTAGGTGCCGTTTATTTAGATAAAGGCTATAATTTCACCAAAAATTTTCTCCATCAAAGAATTATTAAGCCATATATTGATGTTCATCAGTTAGAACAAACTGAAACCAATTTTAAAAGTAAATTAATTGAATGGTGCCAACGTCATGGAAAGGATATTACTTTCGAATTAGTAGATAATGATGAGGGTGAAAGCGCTAAATTATTTACTATTCAAGCACTAATTGATGGCGAGTCAAAAGGAATTGGTAGAGATTACAACAAAAAGAATGCAGAAAAATTAGCCGCAGAAAAAGCATGTACTGCTTTATCTATTTAATTTTTTGGCAATAACAACTTCTGAATATATAAGGCTGGATTTTCTTTATACTTCTGAAAGGAAGTATTTATGTGTTTTACAGCATCATAATATGTCCATTTATCAGTTGCTCCCATTTGCGGCCTAAAGGCAATCATAAATGCCTCTAGTGCATCGCCTTCTAAACCAGTATGTTCTTTTACTAACGACTGATTAAAGTGTTTATCTATTTCCGTGTTTTTTACTTCATTTAAGTAATATTTTCCAAACCTTCTTGCATCACTAGGCGTTTTGCCAAACAATTCATAAAAGAAACTTAATGGATTACCACCAATCGGACTCAACATTAATAATGAAGGTTTCCCATTATAAAATGCGCCCTTCTTTCTAAATTCATTTCTTACTTCATTTAATTCAGAAAGTTTTGTCTTACCAGTGATTTGTACTTCTTCAATATGATAAGCATCAACCCTTAATCTGACAATTAATTCCTCGTTGGTTTTTATTATTACGTTTTGAGGCGTATAAAACCCTCTTTGGATTAACAAAGTATCACCAATATGGCCAAAAAGCTGAAAATAGCCCATTTCATTTGCCAATACAGTTACTTTAGTTCGAAGGTTAGTTATCTCAGAAGAAACTAATCTGGATTTTGAAGCTGCATCTAATACAGTACCCTTAATTAGTTGATCTTGAGCAAAAACTTGAGACCAAAAAAACAAAAATATTAATAAAAAAACTATCTTTAAACTCTTAGGAGTCATCATTTATTTTTTTTATAAAGCTAAATAATGGGTTCTAGAATTATTGTTAAATAGCGTTAAACCTTGAAAAATTTAATAGGCATTATTTACATCACTTATAGCGTGATTATTTTTATAAGTATAATGCTTTTAATTTTCCCGTTTATTATCCTTTCATCCGTATTCCTTAAGAAAAACAAAGCCAGAAAAACCAATTTATTTCTTCTTAAAATTTGGGCTAAAACATTTATAAGTTTTGTGGGATTATCTGTTTCTATTAAATATAATACCCCTATAAATCTTTCTAAGACTTATATTTATACAGTTAACCATTCTTCATTTTTAGATGCCATTGCTGTTGCAATAGTTATGCCTCAATCTTTTAGTCCACTAGGCAAAATTGAAATGAAAAAAATTCCAATTTTTGGCTTTATTTATAGTAAAGTGGTCATTACGCTCGACAGAAAAAGTAGAGAAAGTAGAGATCAATCGGTAAAATTGTTAAAAAATGAACTGTTAAATGGCACTTCTATTCTTATTTTCCCTGAAGGAACAATGAACAGAACATCGGAATTATTAACAGAGTTTTACGATGGTGCATTTAGAATTGCCATTGAAACCAACACTTCAATATTACCATTTGTAATTTCAAACAGTAAAAAATTACTTCCAGCAGATGATATTTTGAAATTCAGACCTGGGAAAATCGAGGTAGTATTTGGAAATGAAATTGAAGTAAACAACTTAAAAACTGAAGATTTAAATAGCCTAAAAAACACAGTTAGGTCAGAAATGTACAATATGCTTATAAAGTCGGGTTCTCATTAACAAAAAACTTATCTTTGCACATGATAAAATCAATGACAGGTTATGGAATTGCCACAACCAATCATAATAATTCTAAATTTAGCGTTGAAATTAAATCCCTCAACAGCAAATTCCTTGAACTTAATTTAAAGCTTCCTAAATCATATTCTGAAAAAGAATTGTTTTTGAGAAACTTATGTAATAGAGAAATAGAACGTGGAAAGGTAACTATCAGTATAAATATTGAAACCGATTCTGAAAATGTTCAAGGTTCAGATATTAATGAGGTATTATTAGAAAAATATTTCCTTCAATTAAGCGCAATAGATAAAAAGCTAAACGCAAACACCAATAATTTATTACAGCTGGCGCTTAATTTACCAGAAGTAATAACTTATAAAGAAGATCAAACTGATGATGCTGATTGGGAAGTTTTACATCAAACTTTTTTAAATGCACTGAAAAATTTCAATGAATTTAGACTAACAGAAGGTAATACTCTAGAAAAAGATTTACAGCTTAGAATTAATAATATTCTTGATTTTTTTGCACAGCTCGAAAAGTTAGAACCTCAAAGAATTCCTGCAATAAAAGCAAAACTTCAACAGTTTATAGAAGAAAATAACTCTAGAATTGCAATCGACAATAACCGTTTAGAACAGGAATTAATTTATTATATCGAAAAATTAGATATAACGGAAGAAAAAACAAGATTAAAAAGTCATTGTTCCTATTTTCTTAAAACATTAAACAATACAGAAGGAAATGGAAAGAAATTAGGATTTATTGCTCAAGAAATCGGGCGAGAAATAAATACCATCGGTTCAAAAGCTAATGATGCTGGAATGCAGCAATTAGTGGTTGGGATGAAGGAAGAATTAGAAAAAATTAAAGAACAATTATTAAATATCTTATAGATATACTTATTCAATGTCGGAAGAAAAAGCACTTGGCAAACTTATTATATTTTCAGCTCCATCTGGGGCAGGAAAAACAACCATAGTTCATCATTTATTAAAGAAATTCCCAGAACTGTGCTTCTCAATTTCTGCTACTACGAGAGAGCAGAGAGGTAAAGAAGAGCATCAAAATGATTATTATTTTATTTCAAAAGAGGAGTTTTTACATAAAGTTGCAAGGCAGGAGTTTGTAGAATTTGAAGAGGTTTATAGTGGTACTTTTTATGGTACTTTAAGGTCAGAAATTGAACGAATTTGGGCTATGGGGAAGGCCGTAATTTTTGATATTGATGTAGAAGGCGGTCTTAGGTTAAAAAGAAAATACGAAAATGATGCTTTAGCTATTTTTGTACAACCTCCGTCATTAGATGTATTAATTGAGCGACTTACGAATAGAGGTACAGATCACCCAGAAAAGCTTAAAGAAAGAATTCTAAAAGCAGAAAAAGAACTTTTATATAGTGATAAATTTGATGTAATTCTAAAGAACCATGATTTAGAAGAAGCATGTAAAGAAGCAGAAAAAATTGTAGGAGATTTTTTAAGGAAACCTTAATCAATTTTAATATGGTAGGATTATTTTTTGGCTCTTTTAATCCAATTCATGCAGGGCACTTGATGATCGCTCAATACTTATCAAACTTCACTTCCTTAACAGAAGTTTGGCTAGTTGTATCGCCTCAAAACCCTTTAAAGAATAAGAAGTCATTAGCAAATGCTTTTGATCGATTAGAAATGGCCAAATTAGCTACAGAAAAATCGGAAAAAATTAAAGTAAGCGATATAGAATTTAACCTGCCTAAACCTTCGTTTACCGTAGACACATTAACCTATTTAAAGGAAAAATATCCAAATAAGGAGTTTGCCGTTATTATGGGTTCAGATAATTTATCTTCTTTTAAAAAGTGGAAAAACTATGAAGTTATTCTAAATAATTATTCCATTTACGTATATCCACGCCCTGGATTTGAAGCGAACGAATTCGAAAATCATCCCAATATCCATATCACAGCCACTCCACTTATGGAGATTTCATCCACATTTGTTAGGGAAGCAATAAAAAAGAATAAAAGCATACAATATTTTGTGCCAGATTCGGTTATAGAGTTTATTGAAGCCAAAGGCTTATATAAATAATTAGAATATTAAAAATATTGCTGGTTGCTTATGCAAATCAGGTTTTTCTTTTCTCCAAGCATAAATAGTTTGGGTTTTTATAAACTCGTTAGGACCCGTAAGATTTGCCGCTATACATAATTTTGTATTGGCATTACAAGATTTTAAAATCTCATCTAATAAGGGGTTATTTCTAAATGGAGTTTCAATGAAAATTTGAGTCTGTTTCCTGCTACTTGCCAATTGTTCTAAAGCTTTAATTCTCTTTGAACGCTCTAACTTATCTATAGGCAAATAACCATTAAACGTGAAACTTTGACCATTAAATCCTGATGCCATTAAAGCTAACAAAATAGAACTTGGCCCAACTAATGGAACTACCTTAATCCCCTTTTTATGTGCCTCAGCTACAATTTCTGCACCTGGATCTGCTACGCCCGGACATCCAGCTTCGCTCATTAATCCAACATCTTTTCCTTCCATTAATTCTTTAAAAAATGGCGCTAAGTTGTTATTTCTCTTATGCTTACCATAATCATGGATAGTAAGTTCCGACTGAGGTATTTTTATTCCAGCTTCTTTTAAAAACTTTCTGGCTGTTTTTTCGTTTTCAACTATATATGTAGATATAGAATTTATAGTTTCTAAATAAAATAACGTATTAGATTTTTGCGTAGCCTCTTCTGAAAGTGGCACCGGGATTAAATATAAAACACCTTTTTCCATGGTTAAATATGTATAAAATTTAGGTAATTCTGCCTGTTATTTTAAACACATTTTACTGATGACTTAAACAAGTAGAAATACAAATCTAGTAGTTTATGCCCAGTTTTATGTTGTTTTATATACTGATTACTGCATTTTACATTTTTTAACATTTGGTGGCCTATAAATTGTAAATGCTTAATTATTAGGTTAAATTTTAAATAACACACCATGGAATTCAAAATCAAATTATCGGCATTAATGCTTGGACTGATGTTCCTATTTAGTGGACAATCTGTTAAAGCTCAGGACGACTACGTTTCGCTCCAACAATTCTACGATGAACTTTCTCCATATGGTACCTGGATTAATGATCCTCAGTACGGATATGTTTGGAGGCCCGATGTAGATCAATCTTCATTTAGACCCTATTATACCAATGGAAGGTGGGTTCAAACCGTTTATGGCAATACCTGGGTAAGTAATTATGACTGGGGATGGGCACCTTTCCATTACGGAAGATGGGTTTTAGACCGTTATAATAGATGGTTATGGATTCCTGATACTGTTTGGGGACCAGCTTGGGTAGATTGGAGAAGTGGAAATGGATATTACGGTTGGGCTCCAATGGGACCATCTATAAATATTCACATAAACATTGGTAGAAGGTATGTGAGGCCAGATTATGCTTGGAACTTTATACCAATGCACAATATTTATATTGGAAATTATCCAAGATATCGCGCCTACAACAACGTTAGAATTATTAATAGAACCAAAATCATAAACAATACTTACGTTTATAATTCTCGTACCTATTATACTGGCCCTCGACCAGAAGAAGTAAGAAGAGCAACCAGACAGGATGTAAAGGTTTATGATATTGCTAGAAACAATAGAATTGATGCGCCTAGAATCGATAGGAACACGGTTAATGTTTACTCTCCACGACCAAGTAGAGAGAATTCAGGAAACGCAGCTCCTAGAGGATTAGACAATTCGAACAATGGAAGAAACATTAATGAAGGTCGTAATGGCGCTACTACTGCTCCTAGAGTTGAGAGCAGAGGCGAAAAAAGACCTACTTCAGTTCCTAATAGAAATATGGGTTCGAGCAGTGCAGAAAGACCAGAACGTGGCGGAATTGTTCCAAATACAAGGGATATGCCTCCAGTAAACAATACTTCGCCTCAAAGATCTCAGCAAAATCGTGAAGGAAATGTTTCTACAGCCCCACCTCAATCACCTAGAGAAATGTCTGCACCGGGACGTTCGCAGAATGTCCCTGCACAACAACAAGCGCCTCGCCAACAGTCTGCACCGCGACCACAAGCAGATAATCGCCAACAGCAACAACGTAATGAACGACCACAAGTTCAGCAACGTACGCCACAGCAAAGTCAGCCTAGGCAACAACAAAGCAGAGGCAACTCCGGAAACAACAATTCTGGAGGCGGGAGAGCTGAAAGTGGTAGACCCGGAAGAGGATAATGCATAATTATCAAATAAGAAGCCCCGATTTATTCGGGGCTTTTTTGTTGATAGATAGTTTTTATTAAGTATTTTCTTTCTTAGGAAAGCTAGATTATATGCTTGAAAAATTCATATTCGGTATATAAATAGCCTATATTTAAGGCTTATAACTGCAAGAGATGTTTGAAAAGATTATTTTTTATATATATACAGTAGTCTCGTCAGATCCCCGACGAGAAATAAATCCGCGTGACGCAGAAATTAAGACAATTTTTCTAATCAGCTTTACTCAAATTCTTTTGTGCTCACCAATCTTATTATGGATTAATAAAGCGTTAAACCCGGTCAATCTTTTATCATATGGAATTTTGACAAGGTACTTCTTCATAGCTTTATTTTTAACTTTAATTTTTTTAATAAATTTCTACACTTGGGGACGTAGTAAGAACATGGAGAGAATTAAGAACAAGCTGGAGAATAAAAAGGATCAATATTTAAAATACAAATGGATGTTTTTGTTTTTTGTATTGATAATGATGGTTTTCATCTTACTCGCCATTACGCTAATAAGATAAATAGTCTACCTTAATTTAAAATAGGGGAAGAACATCCCCTATTTATTCGGTTTTTTTTGTGTTATATAACGTAAACTAAAATCTAGAAGCTAAAACTGGAATAATTTAGAGAAGCTTAAGACAACTCGAGTTTCTGAACTATTGGTATTATGAAGGTACTTACAGCATTTAGCCAAAAGAATATCCAAACCACAGTATTAGCCCTATTTGAGATAGGATATTTTTCATAAGTCTCCATATAACCCTTTCTTTCTATTTTAAGCACGCAAAGCAAATAAAGAAATACCATTCCCAGCATGGGTATTAAAAGCATCAAAAGTTCGCCTTTGCTATAATTAAACCCCACTTTTGTATCTGCTATAAAGTTAAACAAGTGTAGAAAATTTATTCCTAAGAAGAATAAAGACAGGAAGAATAGTCCTCCAGCACTCATCCATCTAAAGGGATCTACCTCCTTATCTTTTGCATAAAAGTTATAAAAAACTTGGTAAATAATCCTCATAATTTATTAGCCTAATTTCCATTCTTGCCTTTATTTTAAGTCTCTTATTTAATTTGTATTTTCACCGTGTATCTTCTTGGATTAGCGGAAAATCATAATCAATGATAATAAAAAAATACTATAATTTTATCCTTTTTGTTTTATATACAATAAAATTAAAAGATCCTGGAAGTTACGAGCCTAAGATAGTTGCTGCTCCTAGCATCTCGCTTTTTCATATTTTGGTACTCGTTTTCACCCCTATTTTTTTGAGCCTCGTTCTGTTCGATTTAATGCCATTTTCAATAGCGTCAGCTACTTTACTAGTACTAGCGATTTTTATATATGATTACTACAGCTTAGTAAAAAAAGGAAAACTAGACAGGCTTTATAAGCAGTTTGAATCTAATAGCATGAATACTAAGCAGAACTCTAGGATTGTTAAAACAGGTCTAATAATTTATTTATTTCTGGTGCCTTTCGGAATTATTCTCCACAGTTATCTAAAAAGTTTATAACTAGTAGTAGCCTGATGGTTTGGATTAGGTATTGAGAAGCTCAAAGATATATTTAGCCAACCCTTTTTACAGGATGGTTTGTCTAATCTTGCTGTTTACCCAAAAAGAGTCTAAAAATTTATGGTATATGCCACTTAATAAGCCTATTTCGTAGCTATTATTTGGAAATATCTTTATTTTTTTAGTATATTTATATTTGGTCTCCTTTCTGCTAACGCTCTATTATTCCTTGCCTACAGATATTACATTTTATAATTACCTTTGCATTCTTTAATAATTGAGTTGTATATCGTATACATTCAAATTAGTCATTGTTAATTCCATTCATGCTACACCCAGAAATAGAGAAACGCAAAACCTTTGCAATTATTAGTCACCCCGATGCTGGAAAAACCACATTAACAGAGAAATTCCTCCTTTTTGGTGGGGCTATTAACACAGCTGGTGCGGTTAAGAGAAATAAAGCCAATCAGAGCAATACGTCTGACTTTATGGAGATTGAGAAGCAAAGAGGGATCTCTGTTGCTACGTCAGTAATGGGTTTTGAATATGGTGGTAAAAGGATTAATATCCTGGATACACCTGGTCACAAGGATTTCGCAGAAGATACCTATAGAACACTATCGGCGGTCGATAGTGTAATTCTTGTTGTAGATTGCGTGAAGGGGGTAGAAGAGCAAACAGAAAAGTTAATGTCTGTTTGTAGAATGCGTAATACGCCTGTTATTATCTTCATCAACAAAATGGATAGAGAAGGTAAAGAACCTTTTGATTTATTAGATGAAATTGAACAAAAGTTAAACATTTCTTTATGCCCATTAAGTTGGCCAATTGGACAAGGACATACGTTTAAAGGCGTTTATAGTATTTACAAAAACCACCTTAATCTTTTCAACTCAGATAAAACTAAAGTAACAGAATCGGTAGTAGCGGTAAGCGATTTAAACGATGAAGCTTTAACAGATTACTTAAAAGAATCTGAAATAAACAATCTAAAAGGTGAATTAGAATTAGTGGATGGCATTTATGGAAATTTAGATAATTCACTTTATACAGAAGGGCTATTAGCACCTGTGTTTTTTGGTAGCGCTATTAACAACTTCGGTATAAAAGAGCTTTTAGATACGTTTATAACAATTGCTCCTAGTCCAAGGTCCAGAGAAGCAGAACAAAGATCTGTTGCTGTTGATGAAAAGAATTTTACAGGTTTTGTGTTTAAAATACATGCCAATTTAGACCCAAAACATAGAGATAGAATTGCCTTTCTTAGAGTTTGCTCAGGAAAGTTTGAAAGAAATAAATTCTATTATCACACACGTCAAGACAAAAAATTAAAGTTTTCTAATCCGATGGATTTTATGGCCAACGAAAAAAGCATTGTTGAAGAAGCTTGGCCAGGAGATGTGGTAGGTTTGTACGACAGTGGTAACTTTAAAATTGGCGACACGCTAACAGAAGGGGAAAAACTTCAATTTAAGGGCATTCCGAGCTTCTCTCCTGAAATATTTAAGGAAGTTGAGAATATGGATCCAATGCGCACAAAACAGCTAGAAAAAGGCATAGAACAGCTTACAGACGAAGGCGTAGCCCAATTATTTGTTATGCAGCCAGGAAATAGAAAAGTGATAGGCGCAGTTGGAGAACTCCAGTTTGAGGTTATCAATTTCCGATTAGAACATGAGTATGGTGCTAAATGTAGGTTTAGGACTTTAAGTTATACAAGATCTAGCTGGGTTACATCTACTGATAAAAAGAAGCTGGATGAATTTGTAAAACGTAAACAACAACATATTGGCGTAGATAAGGAAGGAAATCCTGTTTATTTATCAGATAGTGAATACATGATTAATCTTACTAAACAAGATTATCCTGATGTTTCATTCCACAAAACGAGCGAGTTTAAGTAAGGGAGTCGGGAAGACGGGAAGTCCGGGAGTCCGAAAGACGGGAAGTCCGAAAGACCGAAAGACCGGGAGCCTGCATTCTCAAGGAGAGAATAATTACAATTTAGTAGACAGTAGACAGTAGAAGGTAGTAAGGCTATAGACTTAAGACCTACAACTAACTACTTTGTACTAACTACCATCTACAATTTAACAAGTCTTATTTCAAAGCGCTCAATGCAGCCTTTATTCTAGGCAACATAGATTTAATATCTTCTAATGAGCAACCGCCAACTGATGCTCTAAACCAAGGCATTGACTCATCATTTCCAAATGCTGAGAAAGGTACTAAAGCAATATTTGCAGTTCTAATTAAATAAAAGTTTAAATCCGCACTGTTTGATAAAAGCACTCCTTCTGGAGTAGATTTTCCAATATAATCTATTTTTAAGGTTAAGTAAATGGCACCCATTGGCGCTATAGAATCTACTTTAAATCCTTCGTTTTTTAACTCCTGAAATCCATTATGTAAAACATCTAAGCTCTCTTTTATAGATGATTTAAACTGATCTAAAAATCCATCAACTAATGGTTCATTTGCAAAATATTTTGAAACAGCTATTTGTTCTGCCTTTGGCGCCCAAGCTCCAACATGACCCAACAAAGCTTTCATTTTAGAAATAATTTCTGCAGGACCAAATCCCCATCCTACCCTTACTCCAGTAGCTGCTAAACATTTTGATGTTCCATCTATAAACACCACATAATCGCGTAATTCTGGGCGTAATGAAACTGGATTTACATGATCTTTTCCAAAAGTCAACAAGCTATAGATCTGATCATACATTATGTATAAAGGTTTTTCATCTGCGCCTCTACTTGCATTTTCCTCAATTACCGCATCACAAATTTCTTCAAGTTGCTCTTTTGTAAACATTGTTCCCGTAGGGTTTAATGGAGAACATAGTGCTAATAAAACCGCGCCTTTTAAATGTGGTTTTAATTCTGCAGCAGTCGGCATAAAATTGTTTTCAGGCAAAGTTTCAACCTGAACATCAATAGCTCCACTTAAATGGCAATAATGATTATTGTTCCATGATGGGGCAGGATAAACTACTTTATCTCCTGGATCAACTAGGGCTAAAAAAGTAGAATATATTAATGGCCTAGATCCAGCCGAAATTAATATTTCGTTCGCCGCATAATCTAATCCATATCTAGATTTCACTACTGAAGATACCGTTTCGCGCAAGGTTAATACACCATCAGCAGGCGGGTAATTGGTCTCTAAAGCTTTATAAGCTAAAGTGATTTCGTTCTCTAGCTCTTTTGGAATTGAATAAATTTGAGGGTCGAAATCACCAATTGTTAAATTGGCAATATTAGCACCCTTTCTTTTTAATTCGTTTACTTCATTTCCAATTTTAATGATCTCTGAACCGATCAACGTACTAACTAAACGTGAAACTTTCATTATTTAAGTAAATTTTGAATGGCATTGTCTGTTTTAGCAAAATCGAATTGAGCTTTAACAGTGTTAAAATTATCAACAATAAATTGGTTGTGTAAATTACCAATACTGCCTTCGTGTGAATGATGAACTCCTTGTGGAGCTGTAAAAGTATTATTATCTATTTGTGAGCCTACTACTCTGTAAGCCTCTCTAAATGGCATACCCTCTAAAACCAATTTATTAACCGCTTCTACACTATATAAATAAGCATATTTTGGATCTTCTAATATATTGTCTTTGATGGTTATATTTTTAAGCATAAAATCAGCCATCGACAAGCAGTCTGTTAATGTTCCAATTGCAGGAAATAAACTTTCTTTCAATAATTGTAAATCCCTATGATATCCAGAAGGTAAGTTTGCAGTCATTAAACTTATTTCGTTAGGTAATGCTTGAATTTTATTGCATTTTCCTCTCATAAGTTCAAAAACATCCGGGTTTTTCTTATGCGGCATAATGCTCGACCCTGTAGTTAACTCATCTGGGAAACTAATAAATCCGAAATTCTGGTTAATGAACAAGCAAATGTCCATAGACATTTTTGCTAATGTTGCTGCCACCGACGACATAGCCTGAGCCAAAATTCGCTCAGTTTTTCCACGCCCCATTTGCGCATAAACAACATTATGATTTAAATCTGAAAACCCTAATAATTTAGTGGTCAAAGTTCTATTTAATGGAAAAGAAGACCCATATCCAGCAGCAGAACCTAATGGATTTTTATTAGTGATTTTATAGGCCGCTAAAAGCATTTCTAAATCGTCAGCTAAACTTTCCGCATAAGCTCCAAACCATAATCCAAAAGAAGATGGCATGGCTATTTGCAAATGCGTATATCCAGGCATCAACTTATCTTTATGCGCATTGCTCAATGCAATTAGACGGTTAAATAAAGCTTCTGTACGTTCAACTATCTCCTGAATTGCAGAACGGAAATAAAGTTTTAAATCAACCAAAACTTGATCATTTCTTGATCTTCCGCTGTGAATTTTCTTGCCTGCCTCACCTATTCTTTGGGTTAACAACCATTCTATCTGAGAATGAATATCCTCAACCTCATCACTAATTTTAAATTCTCTTTGCTCTATTTCTTTATAAATTTCCTTAAGTGCAAGTTGAATTTCAGCTAAATCTTTGGCATCTAAAAGACCTATCTCATGCAACATTAAAGTATGTGCCAGCGATCCTAACACATCAAAACTAGCCATTTGCAAATCCAAATCCCTATCCTGCCCAACCGTAAAATCTTCTACTGCAATATCTACTGATGTTTTCTTTTGCCAAATTTTCATTGAAAGTTGAAAAATGAAATAAATAACTTTTTCGGCTACAAAATTACAAAAAAAATAGCGGAAAACGGGTTAATTCACTAAACCGATTCGTATTAGAATCTATTATACTAATTAGTTTGAGCCAAAGATTAACACACTCCAACTTGTATAGAATTGTATATTCGCAATCATTTAACTTAGCCTATTTTTACAATTTTTTTCTATAAAAAGCATATAATCACATTTATCTAAACATGTTAAAGTTGCCTCATTTTCAGAAAATCAAATATTCTTAGTTTTCAAAGTGCTGAATTTTTTGAAGATTATTTTAAGTTTCTAACGCTCCAAAAATTCTTCAAAAACTGTAGCCTTTACATTTGGCCACTCTGATTTTAAAATACTGAAATAAATAGAATTCCTAATATAACCATTGTGCAATTTTAGATGTTGCCTTAAAACACCTTCTTCAGTTGCCCCTATCTTGAGCATGGCTTTTCTAGATTGTAAATTACGCTCATCTGCTTTAAACTCTATTCTATTCAATCGTAAAGTCTCAAATCCAAATTGCAATAATTCAAATTTCATTGCCTTATTTAGCCCGGTTCCCTGAAATTCCTTCCCTATCCAAGTCCAACCAATTTGGCCTCTCTCATCATGTAAACTAATCTCCGCAATCCTCGTAGTACCAGCAACTTTTCCACTTAATTTGTCAAATACTTTCCAAACAGCACAAGTTCCTGCTTCTCTTTGTTGAATAGCACTTTCAATATATTTTTCAAGTTCAGTATAAATTGACAAATCCTTATTTGCGAATTTAGATAATTCCGAATCCTGAGAAAGCACCCATAAATCTTCAATATCCTCTTTTATCAGGGGCGTCAACAATACCCTCTTGTTCTCTAAAATTGTATTTAATACTATCTTAATATTCATTTGCTTAATAACGGATTAAGTAATTTTATATAATCCTCAATTCCCTTATAAATTTCTTCTAGATAAATATATTCATCTGCACTATGAGATCTACCCGAAAAACCAGGTCCTACTTTTACAGAAGGTACATTTAATAATGCTTGATCTGAAGTTGTGGGCGAACCATAAGTCTTTTTACCCATAGCTAAACCAGATAGTACTATAGGATGATTAGGGCTTATAGAAGAAGGTTTTAACCGCGTAGATCGCGGCAACACTTCAGAAGAAACATTTTTATTTATTACCTCAAGAATTTCTTCAATGGTATATGCATCAGTTACCCTTATATCTACCGTAAATTTACAAGTAGCTGGTACAACATTATGTTGTGACCCTGCTTCAATTAAAGTAACTGACATTTTTATTGCTCCAAACAGCTCAGATATTTTAGGAAACTGATAGTTTTTAAACCATTCAATATCCTTTAAGGCTTTATAAATTGCATTATCGCCTTCATCTCGAGCCGCATGTCCAGCTACACCATTAGCTATACAATCGATCACCAACAATCCCTTTTCTGCAATCGCTAAATCCATAAGTGTTGGTTCTCCCACAATCCCAAATTCAATTTCTCCCAATTCAGGCAATATTAACTCTAAACCATTGGTACCTGAAATTTCTTCTTCGGCAGTTGCCGCTAAACATAGGTTATAGTTTAAGTCGGGTTGGTCATAATAATATAAAAATGTTGCTATTAAAGCCACTAGACAGCCCCCAGCATCATTACTACCCAGTCCAAATAGCTTACCATCTTCAACAGTTGGCAAAAATGGATCGCGCGTGTAACCTGGATTAGGGCGCACTGTATCGTGATGAGAATTTAATAAAACCGTAGGCTTGTTTTTATCAAAATGCAAATTGAAAGCCCAGATATTATTCTTTAATCTATTTGTCTTTACATTAAAAGAACTTAAGTAAGCATCAATTATATCAGCTGTTTGGTTCTCTTCCTTACTAAAGGAGGGAGTTGCAATTAATTGCTTCAATAATTCTAAACTACTCTGTTTTAGCTCGTCTATTTTAACCGAAATTGCGGAGTTATTTATCATAGCGTGATTTTCGTGCCCGATTTTTTATGGTTAAAGTTAGATAAATCTTCGGCACAAGTAATAAAAACGGCCGACACTCCCTTTTCCACAGCTTCCAGCGCATTTTTAATTTTAGGTATCATCCCATCTGCAACTATCCCATCTTGTTTTAACGTTTCGAAACTAGTACGATTTATTAATGTTATTACACTTTCTGGATCATTTAAATCGCTTAAAACACCTTTTTTCTCAAAACAATAAACCAAATCTACAGCATATAGTTTAGATAAAGATTGAGCTAATGATGAGGCTATAGTGTCTGCATTTGTATTTAGAAGTTGACCGTTTCCATCATGGGTAATGGCAGAAAAAACTGGAATAAATGAAACAGAGAGCAGATTTGAAATAGCTGAAACATTTATTGAATCTGAGGTTATATCCCCTACATATCCATAATCTAACCCATCTTTTACAGCTCTTTTTACTGTTTTTATTGAATTTCCATCTGCACCACTTAATCCAATTGCATTACATTGAAAATTTTGTAATTGCGCAACTAAATTTTTATTGATTAATCCTGCATACACCATAGTTACCACTCTCAAGGTTTCGATGTCTGTAATTCTTCGCCCTTCTACCATATTGGGTATAATACCCATACCCAATCCTAACTCTGAAGCGATTTTACCACCACCATGTACTAAAATCTTTAAGCCTTCTAATGCACTAAAATCTTTAAGGAAATGATGCAGTTTTTCTGAATTATCAATTACATTACCCCCTATTTTAATAATGGTTAACTTAGGTAATCCCATAGCTATTTTATATGTTTTCTAATATGTTTTTCAAAACAGCTTGTGCCGAAAACAATCTATTCCCTGCTTGTTGAATTACAATAGAGTTTGGACCATCTAATATTTCTGAAGACAGTTCTAAATCTCTACGAACTGGCAAGCAATGCATTACTTTGGCATTATTGGTGTTTTCCAAATCTTTAGTTTTAAGCATCCAGTCCTTTTCAACAGGCAAAATTTCACCATATTTTTCAAAACTACTCCAATTTTTTACATAGATAAAATCTGCATTTTTGATAGCCTCATCTCTATCGTGAACTATTGTAGCTCCATTGGTAAAATCATTGCAAAGTTCATATCCCGGCGGACAAGCAATTGTAAAATCTACCATCCCTAATTCTTGAGCAGCACACATCCATTCTGAAAAAGAATTTGGAACTGCTTGAGGAAGTGGTTTTACATGTGGTGCCCACGACAATACTACCTTTGGCTTAACTAAATTAGATTCGGTAATGGTCACTAAATCAGCCAAACTTTGTAAAGGATGTCGCGTTGCACTTTCTAAACTCACTACCGGAATTTTGGCATACTCAACAAACTTATTAAAAAACTCTTCAGAGTAATCTTCTTCCTTATCTTTTAATTTCGGAAAAGAGCGTAACCCCAAAATATCGCAATAAGTCCCCATAACGGCCGCAGCTTCCCTAATATGCTCAACTGTGGTTCCGTTCATAACCACGCCATCTCTAGTTTCTAATGCCCAGCCATCTTTATCCATGTTCATTACAATAACGTCCATGCCTAAATTAATAGCTGCTCGTTGCGTACTTATCCTGGTTCTTAAACTTGGGTTTAGGAAAACTAACCCTATAGTTTTATATTTTCCTAATTCTGAGTGCGTATATGGATTAGATTTAAAATCTATGGCTTCTTTTAACAGTTTTTTTAAATCCTTTACGTCATTTACCGATGAAAATATTTTCATAATAGGATTAATTATAATTACTTATTGCTTGTTCAAATTCTGTTAAGAAAAATTCTGCATCTTCCATGCTTAGATTCAAAGCGGGTAATAATCTTATAACATTTGGCTTTGCCTCTCCAGTAAAGATAAAATGCTTTTGAAGCAGATCTTTTCTTAAATTACTATAAGCCTCATTTAACTCAATCCCTATCATTAATCCTGTACCCCTAACTTCTTTAACTTCGGGAATGGACCTAAGCTGTTCTATTAAATAATCGCCAACCAAAGTAGCATTGTTCAACAATTGATCTTTCTTAATTACTTCAAGAACAGAAATGGCAGCTGCACAAGCTAAATGATTTCCACCAAATGTGGTGCCCAATTGTCCGTGCCAAGGTTTAAATTTAGGTGCAATAGCAACTCCACCGATAGGAAAACCATTACCCATACCTTTGGCCATGGTATAAATATCTGCATTTACGCCTGCGTAATCATGAGAATAAAATCTACCCGATCTACCATAACCACATTGAACACTATCTGCAATAAAAACCGCATTATATTGGTCGCAAAGACTTCTTATTGCCTTTAAAAATGGGACAGATGCCTCTCTAATTCCACCTACACCCTGAATTCCTTCGGTAATTACAGCAGAAATATTTTCACCATAATTTTTAAACGCTTCATTTAAAGCTTCAACGTTGTTGAAAGGAAGAAAAACCACATTTTGCGTTTCGTTTACCGGAGCAATAATTTTAGGATTGTCGGTTGCCGCAACTGCTAATGATGTTCTTCCATGAAACGAACCTGTGAAGGCAATTATTATTTTCCTGCCGTTATAAAAAGAAGCTAATTTTAAAGCATTCTCATTAGCTTCCGCTCCAGAATTACATAGAAAAAGTTGGTAATCTGGTTTACCAGAAACTTCGCCTAACAACTGAGCTAGTACTTTTTGCTGTGGAATTTCAACCGAATTTGAATAAAAACCTACTTTATTTAACTGTTCTTTTAAATTTTTAACATACGTTGGATGAGTATGCCCAATAGAAATAACTGCATGCCCGCCATACATATCCAAATATTTTTGACCATTCTTATCCCAAACATAAGATCCTTTTGCATGATCTATTTCTATTGGGTTGATGGGATATACGTCGTAAAGTTTCATTTTAATTATTCTTGTTTAAATAATGGTATTTAAATTAAAATCCAACTGGTTTTAATTTTAACCCGAGTGTTTCTTCTAATCCAAAAATCAAATTCATGTTTTGAACAGCCTGACCGCTCGCTCCTTTTAATAAATTATCTATACTACTTAAGATTAGCAACTGATTTCCATGTTTTTCCAAAGAAATTAAACATTTGTTTGTATTGATAACCTGCTTTAAATCAATTGATTTTCTGCTAACATGCGTAAATGGATGATTAGCATAATAGTCTTCATATATTTTATAAATCTCATCTATCGATAAATGAGTTTCAACATACATTGATGCGAAAATGCCGCGTGTAAAGTCGCCCCGCAATGGAATAAAGTTTAATTGGGAAATTTCCTTTGATGCTGCCCATTCTAAATTTTCCTTTATTTCATCTAAATGCTGATGTTCAAATGCTTTATATACTGAAAGATTGTTGTTTCTCCAGCTGAAATGAGTGGTGGCCGACAAAGATTGTCCGGCTCCAGTAGAGCCAGTTGTTGCTTGCACATGAATTTGTTGTCCATCATAATGCTTTATAAATGGCAATAATCCCAGTTGAATACAAGTTGCAAAACACCCAGGATTTGCAATGCTTTTAGTGTTTTTTATGCGCGTTCTATGAAGCTCTGGCAATCCGTATATAAACTTCCTAACACCAGCTTCGTTCTCAATCTCCGAATTTCCGTTTAATCTAAAATCATGCGACAAATCTATTACAACGATATGATCAGCAATATTTTTCGAGCTCAAAAACTTTCTTCCTTCACCATGGCCAGCGCATAAAAACAATACGTCAACCGTATTTAAGTTTTCTTGAACAATTAAATCATCAGAAAAATAAAGATCAGTATCTCCAAATAAATCTGAATGTACCACAGAAATTGGGTTGCCTGCATTACTTGTTGAATGCACAAACGTAATTTCTACATTTGGGTGATTAATAAGAATTCTTATTAATTCTCCCCCAGCATAACCTGCCCCACCAATAATACCTGCCTTTATTTTCATAATTTATATATTATAATTTACGATTTCGTTTGATTTACTTTATGCCATATCATGGTCTGATTACCGAAAATCTTAGAGAATCCTTTCACATCCTCTCCTGTCCACGAATTGTTCATTTCGCCATAACTTCCGAATTTATTACTCATTAAATCGTACTCACTCTCAATTCCAATAATAACAGAACGATATGGATGCAATTCTACTATTACTGTTCCAGAAACCGAAGATTGTGTATCAGTTAAGAACGCTTCAATATTTCGCATAATAGGATCATGAAATTGACCTTCGTGCAACCAATTTCCATAAAAACTTCCCAATTGATCTTTCCAACTTAATTGCCATTTGGTAAGTGTATGTTTTTCTAAAGTATGGTGCGCTTTAATGATGACCATCGGAGCCGCAGCTTCAAAACCAACACGACCTTTAATGCCAATTATTGTATCTCCCACATGCACATCTCTTCCGATTCCGAATGGCTGTGCAATTTCCTGAATCTTTTGAATTGCCGTAACTGAATTTAATGGCTCATCGTTTATTCCTGTTAATTCTCCTTTGGTAAAATTCAGCCTTATTGTAATTGGCTCAGTAGAAGTTACTGGTGTTGGCCATGCAGATTCAGGCAACATTTCGTTTGATGTTAAAGTCTCCTTTCCACCAACCGATGTCCCCCAAAGCCCTTTATTGATTGAGTATTGAGCTTTTTGAACGCTATATTCAATTCCATGTTTGTTTAAATATTCTATTTCAGCTTCGCGCGAAAAACGCAAATCTCTTATTGGCGTAATAATTTCGACCTCAGGAATTAGGATATTAAATATCATATCAAATCTAACTTGATCATTACCTGCGCCTGTAGATCCATGAGCAACATAATCTGCGCCCATTTTCTTTACATATTCTGCAATGGCCGTAGCTTGAAAAACACGTTCTGCGCTCACAGAAAGCGGGTAAGTGCCATTTTTAAGTACATTTCCAAACACCAAATATTTTAAACATTGCTCATAATAAGCACTGGTCTCGTCAACTACTGCATGAGAAGCAACACCTAATTTTATTGCTTTTTGTTCTATTTCTAACAATTCCTGATCAGAAAACCCACCGGTATTTACAATCACAGTATGAACCTCTAAATCTCTATCTTTTGCTAGATAAATGCAGCAAAACGAAGTATCTAATCCTCCGCTAAATGCTAATACTACTTTCTTTTTCATCTTTATATTTTAAATCAGGATGATTACTCATCACTAGGAATTGTCTGTTGTTTTTGGGCGTAAAACCAATCTTTGCTTAAGTCTCATAAAGCGTTCGTATAATTTTGGCTTCTTTTGAAGCTCTAATGCAAAATTCTTTGCCACTTCATGCTTCTTTTCATTCGGGTCGTAAAGCATTGCTGTACACATACAATTTTTACGATCTTTCATTTTTAAAATTTCGAAATTCACGCAACTCTCACAGCCTTTCCAAAATTCCTCATCTTGAGATAGTTCGGAATAGGTTACAGGTTCATAGCCTAAATCTGAATTTATTTTCATGACCGCTAAACCAGTAGTTAAACCAAACAGTTTTGCTTTAGGGTATTTTGTTCTAGAAAGTTCAAATATTTTTTCCTTGATCGCTTTTGCCAGTCCCACTTTCCTGAATTTTGGATTTACAATTAGTCCAGAATTGGCAACAAAATTACCATGACTCCAGGTTTCAATGTAACAAAATCCGGCCCAGGTACCATCTTTATGAAAAGCGATAACAGCCTTACCTTCAGCAATTTTTCCAGCAACATAATCTGGAGAACGCTTGGCAATTCCTGTCCCTCTTGCTTTTGCTGATTCTGCCATTTCTTGACAAATTTCTTCAGCAAAAACACGATGTTCAGGTAGTGCAACTTGCACTATAAAATCGTTAATAATCATCTTTTTAAGACAACGAAAAAAGTAATATCTTCTTGTTAATTGGGTTTTTAAAGAGGATCAATTCCTCATGCGGGTCTGATTAGACTCAGATACGCGGCGTAAAGTTTTGCCGACTCGTAGTAACAAATAGAATAGCGTGTAATTTTTCTAAATAAACAGATTCCGCAGCAATAACCTTTGCTTCGATTACGGAAAGTTTATGTAAAATATGCTTAATCACTTGTGTTACTTTGTATTTGGAAGTGCAAAGGTTTAAATAAATATTGGTTATTGCAATTAATAAATTAATTTTTGCTAAAAAGTTGATATAAAACATACATTTCTTTTAAAACAAACTCCTCTTCGATTGTTTTATCTTTAATATAATTCCTTAATTCTTGCTATTTTAGGGGTTCTAATTTTTTAAAACTATGTTCGATAAATTAATGGCTGCTCAACAAAAAGCAGAAGAAATAAAAAAGCGATTAGATACCATCTCAGTTTATGGCGAAGTAGAAAATGGGTTAATTAAAGTTACTGCAACTGCCAATAAAAGCATCACTGCAATTCATATAAATGAAGATTTTTATAAAGAAAATGATGTAGAAGCGATAGAAGAATTATTGCTTACCGCTATTAATAAAGCTCTAACCCAAGCAGAAATGGTGAGTGCGGCAGAAATGCAAAACGCAACTAAAGATATGATGGGCGGTTTAGGTGGATTATTTGGAGGAGGACGATAACTGGTAGTCTGTATTAAGTACCATTTACTAAGTACCAAGTCAAGGCAATTATGTAAAACGATGTAATCCACGCTAAATAATACTAACACTTCTAACTACTAATTTCAAACTACTAAACACCAATTATGAAATATACTTATTACGGACAATCTTGTTTTCAATTAACCGCAGAAGAAAAAAAGTTTCTATTTGATCCATTTATTAAAGGCAATCCTATGGCTTCCAACATTAAATTGGAAGAAATTAAGCCTGATTATATTTTGGCCAGCCATGCTCATGGCGACCATATTGGCGATTTAGTTGAAATAGCTAATCAATCTAATGCTCAGGTTTTTGCTATGGTAGAGTTGGCACATTATTTAATGAACAAAGGCGCAAATAATGTCGTTGATTTAAATTTTGGTGTTCAAAAATGTGCATTTGGTAAGCTTAGAACGGTTTGGGCTGTTCATTCGAGCTCTACTCCTGAAGGTCAATATGCGGGAAATCCGGCCGGTTTCGTATTAGAACTAGAAGGAAAAGTGATTTATAATGCAGGAGATACCGCTCTAACTTCAGAAATGAAATTATTGTCGGAACTTTATAAAATAGATTATGCTATTTTACCTATAGGCGGTCACTATACCATGGATGTAGACGATGCTATAATTGCTGCCAAATTTTTAAAATGCAATAATATTATTGGAGTTCATTTCAATACCTTTCCTCCAATTACTATAGATACTGATGCTGCTATAGAAAAATTCAAAAGAGAAGGAATAAATCTTATTTTACCAACAGTTGGAGAAACTATCTCCTTATAGTATTTGGTTAGAAGCACATTAATGCGCTTCTAACCAATTTTTACCTTCACCAATTTCTACAACAACAGGAACGCTTAATTGAATGGCATTTTTCATGTGATTTACAATAAGCTCCTTCATAACTTCCTTTTCTGACTTCAACACATCGAATACCAATTCGTCATGCACCTGAAGTGTCATTTTAGACTGAAGATTCTTTTCAATCATTTCTTTATGAATTCGGATCATAGCTATTTTAATCATATCAGCTGCCGAACCTTGTATTGGGGCGTTAATTGCATTTCGTTCTGCAAATCCTCTCACAGTTTGATTAGCAGAATTAATATCTCTTAAATACCTTCTTCTACCCATAATAGTTTCCACATATCCATTTTCTCGGGCAAAGTTCATGGTGTCTGACATATATTTTTTTATGCCTGGATATTGCGCAAAATATTGTTCAATAATTTCTGCAGCTTCCTTTCGCGGTATGCCCAGGTTTTGAGATAACCCAAATGCAGACTGTCCGTAAATAATTCCAAAATTCACGGCCTTCGCATTCCTTCTTTGATTACTATCAACTTCTTCAATTGGAACACCGTAAACCCTAGCGGCCGTTGCGGTATGAATATCTATATTGTTTATAAAAGCTTCAATCATATTAGCCTCTTGACTAATATGAGCAATTACTCTAAGTTCTATTTGAGAATAATCGGCCGATAAAATAATATGATTTTCATCTCTTGGGATAAATGCTTTTCTTACTTCACGACCTCTTTCTGTCTTAATAGGTATATTTTGAAGATTTGGATTATTAGAACTCAATCGCCCTGTGGCAGCAACAGCTTGATTAAAAGAAGTATGAACTCTTCCAGTTTTAGGATTCACCAATAAAGGAAGTGCATCAACATAAGTAGATTTCAACTTTTGTAGTTGTCTAAAATCTAGGATATCTTTAACAATATCACTTTTGCTGGCCAATGCAACTAATACGTCTTCCCCTGTTTGATACTGCCCAGTTTTTGTTTTTTTAGCTTTAGGATCTAATTGTAATTTATCGAACAATACCTCACCCAATTGTTTAGGAGAAGCGATATTAAACTTAACACCCGCCTTATCGTAAACAATCTGTTCAAATTTTCTTATTTCTATTTCTAACTCTGACGAATAATTTCTTAACGCTTCACTATCAATTTTTATACCTTCCTTTTCAACATCTGCCAATACATATATCAACGGATTTTCTATTTCCTCAGCAAGTTTTGTAGCATTTAAGACATGTAACTTCGACTTAAATATTTGCGACAGCTGCAAGGTTACATCAGCGTCTTCGGCAGCATAATCCAACACCTTTTCAACTGGCACATCACGCATAGTTAATTGTGATTTTCCTTTACTTCCAATTAATTTGGTTATCGAAATTGGAGTATATCCTAAATAATTTTCAGATAATACATCCATATTATGCCTCGTATCTGGATCGATTAAATAATGCGCCAACATGGTATCAAATAGCTTTCCTTTAATTGAAATTCCATACCACTTCAGCATCAACAAGTCATACTTTATATTTTGACCAATCTTTTCAATAGCCTCGTTTTCAAAGAAAGGCTTATAAAAAGATAATATTTTAATGACTTCTTCTCTGTTTTCTGGCAATGGAACATAAAAAGCTTCATGAATTTTAAAGCTGAAAGATAACCCTACCAAATCCACCAAATTGGCGTCTGTACCTGTTGTTTCGGTATCAAAAGACACAGATTCTTGTTCCATCAACTGGGCCAATAACTGCTTATGTTCTGCTTCGGTATTAACTAAAATATAATTATGTTCCGTATTTTCTATTGTAGAAGACGCTAATAATGGAACATCTTCATCTGTTCTAATAACTTCTATAGGTTGAGCAAATAAATCGCCTTGTTGACCAGATACTGCTCTCGCTTCAGTTACACTAAACTCATCACCAAATACTCTTTTTCCTAATGTTCTAAATTCTAACTCTCCAAAAAGGGGCTCAAGAATTTCTTTAATTGGCGAAGTTAATTCAAATCGCTCTTCATCAAATTCTATTGGAACATTAAGAATAATCGTGGCTAGTTTTTTTGAAAGGATCCCTTGCTCGGCGAAATTCTCTACATTTTCTCGTTGCTTCCCTTTTAAATCCGCGCTATTTGCAATAATATTTTCAACTGAACCATATTGTTTAATTAGTGCTTTAGCTGTTTTTTCTCCAATTCCAGGGATTCCAGGAATATTATCTACAGCATCACCCCAAAGGCCCAAAATATCTATTACTTGATGAACATGCTCAATTTCCCATTTTTCTAGAACTTCTTTCACGCCAAGAATTTCCATCCCATTCCCCATTCTTGCGGGCTTATAAATGAAAATATTTTCGGAAACCAATTGTGCGAAATCCTTATCTGGCGTCATGCAGTAAACCTGAAAACCCTCCTTTTCAGCTTTTTTAGCTAATGTACCAATGATATCATCTGCTTCATAACCATCCGACACAATAATTGGGATATTAAACCCCTCAATTAATCTCATAACATATGGCATTGCTGCGGCTAAATCTTCGGGCATCGATTGTCGCTGAGCCTTGTATGATTCGAATTCAATATGTCTTTCAGTAGGTGCTTCCGTATCAAAAACTACAGCAATATGGGAAGGTTTTTCCTTTTTAAGAACATCCAATAAAGTATTGGCAAAGCCCATTACCGCAGATGTGTTTATACCTCCGGAAGTAAATCTAGGATTTTTACTTAAAGCAAAATGAGCGCGGTACATTAGCGCCATACCATCTAAAAGAAATAATTTTTTTTGCACGTCAAATGAGTTATACCTTCAAAGGTAATAGAATCGATTAAAAATGTCTTATTTTTGAAGCAAACGGTTATAAAAAATAACCTAAATAGTGTAATTTTCTATCTATGAGATTGTTTTATAGTCTATGTTTCATTATCTGTTTTGCCACATTTGGTTACGCACAAGATATTGTGGTTAAAAAAAATAACGATGTAATTAGGTGCACAATTCTTGGTACAGATTTTAAATCAGTTAGATATAGTATAGATGACGCCCTCCCAGTAATTAGCACCATAAAAGACGTAAAAGAGTTTGTTTGGAATGGGGAAAGCTATATAATCAAAACATTTTTCGATAAAAAGAAAGCTGAAGATTTTTTTGTGAAAATAATTGAAACTGGGGTTATTAATTTATATGCTATTGGTGGTACTATTAGCAGTGGCGTACCGGTAGAGAAGGTTAAATCTAAACCTCAAGTTCAAATAGGAATAGGTTCGGGCGGGATGAGTGGTTTAGGCTTAGGAGGTGGAATAAATATTGGCAGAAACAGAGTTGAACAAACGCCAACCACTACAACGGTTAAAACAAGATATTATATAGAAAAGCCTGGAACAGGAGCCATACAAGAAGTTAATTTAAATAATCTTTCAGCTACTAAATCATTACTATTATTGAAATTAGGTGATGATGCAGATCTCGCAGAGCGTATTAAAAATATAGATGAATTAGACGGAAAAGGATTAATAGCATTTATAATTGCCTATAACTCGGCTCGATAATTATTTAAATGGACATGTATCTAAGTGATCGTTTACCATACCCACTGCTTGCATAAAAGCATAGCAAATTGTAGTTCCAAAAAACTTAAATCCTCTTTTTTTTAACTTTTTGCTTATTAAATCTGAGATATCAGTCTTTGCTGGAACATCCTTCATTTCTTTAACAGAGTTTAATAGAGGAGCTCCTTGAGGCATATGTTCCCATAAAAAGTTAGAAAAACTGCCAAATTCTTGTTGGATTTCTAAGAACAAACGAGCATTAGTAATTGCACTCTTAATTTTTAATCTATTTCTAATTATTCCTTCATCTAACATTAACCTTTCTACATCAGATTCTGTAAATTGGGAAACCTTAACGGGATCAAAATTGGCAAATGCAGCCCTATAAGCTTCTCTTCTTCTTAAAATAGTAATCCAACTTAAGCCTGCTTGAGCACCTTCTAAAATCAAAAATTCAAATAAAATTTGATCATCATAAACAGGTTTACCCCATTCATTTTCATGGTATTTTATATATAAAGGATCACTCCCTGGCCAAGAACAAGCTTTAATTGAATTAATGTTTTCCATCCTAATTCTTTATTATTTAACTCCGCCTCTAATTTCTTCCCAATACTCTAATGCTCTTCTATAATGAGGAATTACGATTGATCCGCCAACCAAATTTGCGATCATAAAAATCTCATTCATTTCATCATCATTAACGCCTTCATCATTACATTTATCTAAATGATATTTAATACAATCATCGCATCTAAGCACCATTGAAGCCACCAAACCTAACATTTCTTTAGTTTTAACATTTAGTGCTCCTTCTGCATAAGTTGTGGTATCTAACGCAAAAAATCTTTTGATATTTGTATTTGCAGTGGCCATAACACGTTCGTTCATACGTGATCTATAACCATTAAATTCGTCTTGTAACTTACCCATTGTTAACGTTTTATAATTTTATTTCTAATAATGGATCCCAAAATAATTTACCGAAATTAGCTACTTTGTCGTCCTTTATTTCTATTCCTTCATTTGAAAGTAATTCTGCCATTTTATTCTCAGAACTAAAATGAAACTTTCCAGTTAATTGACCATTCCTATTTACAACCCTGTGTGCAGGAACCGGAGGTTTTAACCCATGTGAATGATTCATTGCATAACCAACCATTCTGCTTGATTTAGATACGCCAAGACTTTTAGCGATTGCACCATAAGAAGTTACCCTTCCTTTTGGAATTAATCTTACAATTGCATAAACCTGTTCGTAGAAATCAGCATCCATTTAATTAAAAGGTAAATTTCAAATAATTTATATTCTTACTATGAATAAGATATTTTTTCTCATAATAAGTTTTAATAGACAATACTTCATCAGCATATTCAGAATTATATAAATCTGACGTGTCTACCTGTAAATGAAGTTTCATTTCTTCGATTACATACTTAGTAAATTCATATAACTGATCATTATCCGTTTTAAGATTTACCGCGCCTCCTTCTTTCAAAATTATTTTATACTTATTTAAAAATCCTGGAGCCGTAAGCCTTTTTTTCTCCCTGCTTAACTGAGGCTGAGGGTCGGGAAAAGTTATCCATATTTCGTCTATTTCTCCTGCCCCAAAATAATCTAAAACATCCTCAATTTGAATTCTCAAAAATGCAACATTCCCTATGTTTTCATCTGTAGCTGTACGAGCACCTCTCCAGATTCTATTCCCCTTTAAGTCAACACCTATAAAGTTCTTATTTGGAAATAGCTGAGCTAAATTTACTGTATACTCTCCTTTTCCACATGCCAATTCTAACACAATTGGATTCGAGTTTTTAAAATGTTGTTTACCCCAATTATTTTTTAAATCTAAACCTTGCTTTAGTTGATAAACGTTTTTAAATGTATCTAATTCAGCAAATTTTCTCAATTTATCTTTACCCATATTGCAAATTTACATTTTATTAATTTCTGATTATACTCCAAAGTGGAGCCTTAGCAAATTTTACTTAACTTTGTGTTATATAATGGAAAAGAATTCGAAAGTTTACATCGCGGGCCATAATGGTATGGTAGGTTCAGCAATTCATAGAAAATTGACCGCCGAAGGATTTGAAAATATCATCGTAAAATCGTCTAAAGAACTAGATTTAAGAAACCAACAACTGGTAGAAGATTTCTTCAGGACTGAAAAACCTGATTATGTTTTCCTTGCTGCGGCGAAGGTCGGGGGAATTTATGCTAATAATACTTATCGTGCCGATTTCCTTTATGAGAATTTAGCTATTCAAAATAATGTTATTCATCAATCCTATAAAAACGATGTAAAAAAGCTTCTTTTCTTGGGATCTAGCTGTATTTATCCTAAAATGGCTCCACAACCATTAAAAGAATCTTACTTACTAACTGGATTATTAGAGCCAAGTAATGAACCATATGCTATTGCAAAAATTGCAGGCATAAAAATGGCAGAAGCATATAGAGCACAATATGGATGTAATTATATTTCTGTTATGCCAACCAATTTATACGGTTATAACGATAATTACCATCCAGAAAATTCACACGTTCTTCCTGCATTAATTAGAAAATTTCATGAAGCAACGATAAATAATACACCTAAAGTAGCTGTTTGGGGTTCTGGAAAACCAATGAGAGAGTTTTTATTTGCTGATGATTTAGCAGACGCATGCTATTTTTTAATGCAAAATTACCACAGTTCTGATTTAGTAAATATTGGAACTGGATTGGACATAACCATTGCAGATTTAGCTCAAAAAATTGCTCACGTTACTGGATTTAAAGGGGAAATAGAATTCGACACCACGCAATTAGATGGTACACCACGCAAACTTTTGGATGTTAGCAAACTTCATGATTTAGGCTGGAAACATAAAATTAGTTTAAATGAAGGTCTAGCCCTTGCTTACGAAGACTTTAAAAGTAAATATTGCTAGTATTATTTTTATTCTATAAATAAAACTTATAGTTTTATAACCATGACATTGGTTCAATTAGAATACATAATAGCGGTTGATACATATAAAAGCTTTTTAAAAGCATCGCAAACTTGCTTTGTTACACAGCCTACGCTGAGTATGCAAGTTCAAAAACTTGAAGATTTTTTAGGTGTTCAGATTTTTGATCGCAAAACTTACCCTATTACAACTACCGAAATTGGTACTCAAATTATTAACCAAGCGAAAATTGTATTAAGTGAGAGTGGAAAGATAAAAGAATTAATTTCTAATCAACATCAAGAAATTGAAGGCGCCCTTAAAATTGGAATTATTCCAACTATAGCCCCCTATTTATTACCTGAAGTGATTTCGGTGATGATGAAAAATTATCCGAAACTAAAATTATCTATTTGGGAAAATACTACTTCAGAAATTATAAAATCACTTAAAAATGGCATCATAGATTGCGGAATATTAGCTACTCCATTAGAAGACGAACAAGTTATAGAAACTCCAATTTATTATGAGTCTTTTGTAAGCTACATCAACAAAAACAATTCATTATTTAATAAAGACTTAATAAAAACGGAGGATTTATTAAATGAACATATTTGGTTGCTTAATGAAGGTCATTGTATGAGGGCTCAAGCATTAAATATTTGTGGAATTTCTAAATATAAGGATCAGGGTTTAGAGTATAACTCTGGAAGTATAGATACATTAATAAAAATGGTTGATCTTAATGAAGGATTAACGCTTCTTCCAGAAATGGCATTAATGGAACTGGATAAGAAGCAATTAACAAAAATTAGAAAGTTTACTTCACCAGAACCTGCCAGAGAGATAAGCATTGTAACACACAAAAACTTCATTAAAAAGAGAATGTTAAATGCCTTGAAGGAAGAAATACTGAAAATTATTCCTGCTCACATGAAAATCAACAAGAGCAAAAATGTACTTCTACCGGAATAAAAAAAGGGGCGTTAATTAAAATTATCGCCCCTTTTCACTATACTATTAAAAGCAATTATTTTGCTTTTTTATACAACTCAGCTACTGCATCCCAATTTACTACATTCCAAAAAGCAGCAATATAATCCGGGCGTCTATTTTGGTATTTCAGATAATAAGCATGCTCCCAAACATCCATACCTAAAATTGGAGTTCCTTTAACTTCAGCAATATCCATTAATGGGCTATCTTGATTAGGTGTTGAAGAAACAACCAATTTTTTATCAGCACCCACTGATAACCATGCCCAACCAGATCCAAAACGAGTTGCTCCTGCTTCAGAAAACTTAGTTTTAAACTCTTCAAAAGAACCAAAAGCAGCATTAATAGCGTCTAATAGTTCCCCTTTTGGAGCTCCACCCTTTCCTGGTGCAATTACAGACCAAAATAAACTGTGGTTATAATGTCCACCACCATTATTTCTTACTGCCATTGGATATTTAGAAATGTTTTTAACGATGTCTAAAATATCTGCATTTGCTTCAGGTTTTCCTTCTAAAGCTTTATTTAAATTAGTTACGTATGCTTGATGATGTTTGCCATGGTGAATTTCCATAGTGGTTTTATCAATATGCGGTTCTAATGCATCAGTTGCGTATGCTAACGCAGGTAATTCAAAAGCCATAATGTTTATATTTTATTTAAAACTATATTTTTATTCACAAATATAACAATCCAATATTAAGTTTGTTCAGCCTATTGTCACCTATTTCTCTTATTCTGAAAAAATGTCTGCATCAGTTTAACAGCCTCTGCCTCCAATATGCCTCCCTTAAGCTGAGTTTTAGGATGAAGTGCCTCTCCTGCCTTTGATAAAAACCCACGTTTAGGCTCTCTTGCGCCATAAACAATTCTACCTATTTGCATCCAATAGCTCGCACCTGCACACATTACACAAGGCTCGACAGTTACATATAAAGTACAATCTTGAAGAAATTTTCCTCCCAACGTTTGGGCTGCCGCTGTAAAAGCCTGCATTTCTGCATGTGCTGTTACATCCTTTAGTCGCTCGGTTAAATTATGTCCTCTTCCAATAATTTTCTGTTGAGAAACTACAATCGCCCCAATCGGAATTTCACCTTCCGAAAAAGCCTTTTCTGCCTCCATCAATGCCATTTTCATGAAATGTTCATCAACCTCAACTTCGCTAAGCTTCTCAAAACTATATATACTCATATCAATTTCTCTCCATTTGGAACTAAGCTATCCACAGTTGCTATTACGATTTCACCTGTAGAATCCTTAAATCCAGTAAGCAAAAACTCAGATATAAAATTTGCAATCTGTTTTGGAGGAAAATTAACGACCCCCAATATTTGCTTCCCAATTAATTCGTTTTTGCTATAATTCTTGGTAATCTGTGCACTGGTTTTCTTTATCCCCAATTCTCCAAAATCTACCGTTACCTTATAAGATGGATTTCGAGCTTGTGGAAATTCTTCTACCAATAAAATAGTTCCGACTCTAATGTCTACTTTTTCAAATTCAGACCAAGTTAATGTATTCATAATTTCAAATCTACAAAACATAATCACAAAAGTTATTAGATAAGCTTTCTACCCACTTTAGATTACTGTATCTTTGGGTTATGGTAAAAGTGACCTTAAAAAAAGGAAAAGAAAAGGCTGCCTGGCAGAGACATCCATGGATATTTTCTGGAGCAATTGATAAAATTAAAGGAAAGCCTGTTGATGGCGATTTAGTGAATGTTGTAGATAGTAAGGGCGAGTTCTTGGCTAAAGCATTTTACAATAGCCATAGTAGAGTTGCATTACGATTAATAGAATGGGATGAAAGCATAGAAATTAATGAAAATTGGTTCTATGAAAAAATTTCTAAAGCCGTAAATGCGAGAAATTATTTAATCAATGAAGAAACAAATACATGCAGATTAATATTTAGCGAGGCCGATTTTTTACCTGGCTTAATTGTTGATCGTTATGCGGATTACCTTGCGGTTCAAATATCAAGCTCTGGAATTGAACAGCACCAATCAACAATTATTAAAATTCTAGCTGAAATTTGTAAACCTCAAGGCATTTTCGATAAAAGCGATGCCACCGCAAAATCGCATGAAAACTTAGAAGGTGGTCAAGGATTGCTTTGGGGTAATTTGCCTCCAGAGTTTATAGAAGTCAAAGAAAATGGCATAAAATATCATATCAATATTATAGAAGGGCAAAAATCTGGATTTTATTGTGATCAGCGGGAAAACCGGGAAATCCTGGCAAAATACACCGCCAATAAAACAGTTTTAGATTGTTTCAGTTATAGTGGTGGATTTACCTTAAATGCACTTAAACACAACGCTAAGCACGTTACTTCTGTAGATAGCTCTCCACTTGCTGTACAAACATTAAAAGAAAATTTAGCCTTAAATCAATTTGCTTCAGACAAAGCTGAAACCATTCAGAATGATGTTAACAAGCAATTAAGGGTGTTTTTGGAAGAAAAAAGAACTTTCGATGTAATTGTTCTAGACCCACCAAAATATGCGCCTTCTAGAGCTGCTATGGATAGAGCCGCAAGGGCATATAAAGACCTAAATAGATTAGGTATGCTACTACTAAAATCTGGCGGACTATTAGCAACTTTTTCTTGTTCGGCCGCTGCTGATTTAGAAACTTTTAAACAAATTATTGCATGGGCTGCTTTAGATGCAGGTAAAGAAGTTCAATTTATAAAACAGTTTCATCAACCTGAGGATCATCCGATTCGATCTTCATTTCCTGAAGGAGAGTATTTAAAAGGTTTGTTGGTAAGAATAGTATAAAAAAAATCCGGATTAATTAATCCGGATTTTTCATTTAGTTTAATTCTGTTTCATCAGGAACATTTCTCAACTTAACAGGAGCAGTATCTTTTTTCTTCATTTTTAAATTAAGCATTTCCACTAATACTGAGAATGCCATTGCAAAATAAATATACCCCTTAGGAATATGGCGGTCAAATCCTTCAGCTATTAAAGAAACTCCAATTAACAGTAAGAAAGATAAAGCAAGCATCTTTACCGTCGGATGTTTATTTACGAATGAACTTATTGCACTTGCAGATAACAACATAATAAGTACCGCAATAATTACCGCAGCTACCATAATTTCTATATGATCAGCCATTCCCACAGCCGTGATTACAGAATCTAATGAAAATACAATGTCTAGAATTAAAATCTGAAAGATTACTCCAGTGAAACTATGAACTTTTGGATTGCCACCAGAATCCGAATCATCGCCTTCTAGTTTTTGATGTATCTCATGTGTACTCTTATAAATCAAAAATAATCCACCTAGAATAAGTATTAAATCTCTACCAGATATGGCTAGTTTAGCTACCCATTCTGCGTCAGTTAAACTTAAAACAGTTGCAAAATTAAACAGCGGCTCTGTAAGTCGCATTATCCAACTCAGCGACAACAGCAACAATACCCTGGTAATCATAGCCAAGGCTAAACCGAGTTGCCTTGCCTTCTTTTGTTGATTCTCTGGCAATTTGCCAGATAAAATTGAAATAAATACAATGTTATCTATACCTAATACTATTTCTAGTACAGTTAATGTTAATAGAGAAATCCAAGCCTCTGGGCTACTTAATAGTTCCATAAAAATAATTTATCTAAAAATATGAAAAAAGCCTGTTGAAAATCAACAGGCTTAAATTTTTTTTAAAAAAATTATTTTAAAGTCAGGCTACCATACTCCGCTTTTATAGAAACTGAACTGGTCCCTCCGTTCCCAATTTGTCCTTGAAACACCTTGGTATCGCTATTTTCGCTGATTTTACTCAACCTATATCTTCCAGAATTTAAACTCGTATAACGAGTAGTAACATCTAAATCCCCAGAAAAAGCACTATCGAACCCTAACGAAACCGATGTATAATTGGTTACAACATCTAATTTTTTAACAGAAGAATATACCTTGTTTACATTTACCTTATTATAAGTAGATTTAATTACGGCATCGCTTTTTAAATCATTTATATTTACACTTACATATTGAGACGACAATTGAAGTCTATTAATAATGCCAATATTTAGCACATTATATTGTTGGCGAATAATTGCATATTGCTTAACATGTCCGATATTAACAGAAGAATATTGCGCATTTAAATCTAAATCCTCTACAGTTCCAATTTTAATATTATTAGCATATTGAGCTTTTATCATAGCTTTACCCTTAATATTAGCAATGTCCGCACCTGCATATTGGACAGATAATGTTAAATCATCAACATCTAAAATATTCACTGCTTTACCGTATTGCTGACTAATAGTAGCCTTAGTTACATTTTTTAGATTCACATTTCCGTATTGTACACTAACAATATTATTTGAACTATTTAAATCTTCAGCATTTAAATTACCATACTGAACTTTAAAATTTGTAGGGCCATTAAAAGTCAAAATGTTTATATCGCCATAAACCATAGTGGCAGCTAATGCCATGCTCGAAGGCATGTAAATTGTATAATTAACATTTAATTGACGTTGAGAAATTATTTTCCCATTGTTAAAAACACTTCCAAAACCTCGAGATGTTTTCTCTATTTGAGTTTTTATAGATACTGCGTCACTAACTTGAGACTCTAAAATTGAAATTCCATTAATTAGATCTATTGCATCTTTTTCCCTGTTGCTAGACGCCTTCATTTCAACTTCGGCCTTAACTTCATTCTTATCCCAAGTCTTTATAGTAATTTTCCCATAAGTATTGGTCAAATTCAACTTACTGTTTTTTGAAACAGAATAAGTTTTACTGAAAAATTTGGTTTTCACATAATCGTTATCATCAGTTGATGAAATAAATTCGTTTTGAACATCAGCCGCAGCTATTGTAACTACTTGAGTAAAGCCTTGTGTTACCATCAAAACAATCCCTAACCCTAATAAAATTGACTTTTTCATAATGTTGTGTGTTGTGTCTTTAATTCGCTTATTTGATTTAGAACCATTAATTGCTGTCTAAGTGTTTGTAACTGCATTTCTCTATTTCTAATCATCGCTTTTACTATCGTCTCTTTATTTGGAGAATTAGCAATCTCTGATTGTAGTTTTTCATATGCTGCATCTAGCATGACCAAATCGTTACTAAAGTTTTGAATTAATACGGGGTCTACATCTTTAAAATGCTCTAAACTATCTTTCTTTTCTTCTATCAGATTTATGAAGCGGTTCTGCTTTTCCGCATATGCTGGATTTATGGCTGCAATTTGTTGACTAGTCGCTACATTTTCTTTATTTGCAAAAAGCCAGACGCTAAAAATTATAACCACTGATGCCGCTGCGCTTATCCAAAGCCTAAGGTTAATATGCTTCTTTGGCTCTTTTTCATCAAGCTTAGACGATATCTTATTCCATAAATCTTCATTCGGCTCAAAAACATCCAAATCTTGACGGTTCTCTCTAATAAAATCTTCTAATTTATTTTTCATCTCACTATCCCTTTCTTATGTAATATATTTTTCAACTTAATTTTTGCTCTTAATAATTGTGTTCTGCTTGTGTTTTCACTTATTTTTAAAATATGACTAATCTCTTCGTGATCATACCCTTCTAACAGGTACAAACTCAAGACAACCCTATAACCATCGGGCAATTCTAAAATAGCTTTCCTTATTTGATCTACTTTATATTCTGTATCATCGTCATTTATAGAGGTCGATTCATCAACTACATCTATATCTTCTGTACTTACAAATTCAACTTTTCGCTTTCGTAAGTAGTTTATTGATTTGTTTACAACAATTTGTTTCAACCATAACCCAAAAGTTGATTCTTGTCTGAAGTCTTTAATACGAGAAAAAGCGTCCAAAAAAGATTCCTGCAAAACATCTTCTGCCTCTTCTTCGTGATTTAAAATCCTCATAGAGATATTATACATTGCCTTTGAGTACAATTTATAAATCTCATACTGTGCAGACCGTTGACCCTCTTTACAGGAGTTTATTAAAACGGCATGCTTGTCAATATATACTGTTTCCAAATTTTTAGGTTCTAATTAATAGACGTAAGTATAATTTAAACGTTGCATAAAATAATTTTTTTTAAATATATGAGCTAATTTAACGCTGATGATATTCAGAAATTTAGGTAATTTTGCAAAAAATTATTGAAATGTTAAGATCAAATACCTGCGGAGAATTATCTATAGCCGATTTAGGAAAAACAGTACAATTATGTGGTTGGGTACAAAAATCACGTGATTTAGGAGGGATGACTTTTATAGACTTAAGAGATCGCTACGGAATTACTCAATTGGTGTTTAATATGGATGACAACCCAGAATTGTGCTCCAAAGCGAGAACTTTGGGCAGAGAGTTTGTTATCCAAATAGAAGGTTTAGTTATAGAACGTTCAAATAAAAACCTAAAAATTCCAACTGGAGAGATTGAAATAAAGATTTCTAAGATGGATTTATTAAACGCTTCTAAAATTCCTCCATTTTTAATTGAAGACGAAACAGATGGCGGCGATGATCTTCGAATGAAATATAGATATCTGGATTTAAGAAGAAATCCAGTTCGAAATAATTTAGTGTTGCGACATAAAATGGCGCAAACAGTAAGAAGATATTTAGATAATTTAAACTTTATTGAGGTTGAAACTCCTGTTTTAATTAAATCTACTCCTGAAGGAGCGAGAGATTTTGTAGTGCCAAGTAGAATGAACGCAGGTGAGTTTTATGCACTTCCTCAATCGCCACAAACCTTTAAACAGCTTTTAATGGTATCTGGTTTCGACAGATATTTTCAGATTGTTAAGTGTTTTAGAGATGAAGATTTACGTGCAGATAGACAACCAGAGTTTACTCAAATAGACTGTGAAATGTCTTTTATAGAACAAGAAGACATTTTAAACATTTTTGAAGGCCTTATTCGTACTTTATTTAAAGAAGTAAATGGAATTGATTTACCTCCTGTTCAACGCATGCAATATGCTGATGCAATGAAATATTATGGATCAGATAAGCCCGATACACGCTTCGGGATGAAATTCGTTGAGCTAAATGATGTTGTAAAAGGCAAAGGGTTCCCAGTTTTTGATCAAGCTGAATTAATTGTTGGCATTAAGGCAGATGGTTCTGCAAACTATACAAGAAAACAATTAGACGAATTAACTGAGTTTGTGAAAAAGCCACAAATTGGAGCTTCTGGTCTTATTTATATGCGCCATAACGATGATGGAACATTAAAATCGTCTGTCGACAAGTTTTTCTCTCCAGAACAGTTAGAAGAATGGTCCAAAGCATTTGATTCTAAAGCTGGCGATTTAATTTTAATCCTTGCTGGCGAAAAAGATCGCGTAAGAAAACAATTAAATGAGCTTCGCTTAGAAATGGGCACTAGATTAGGGCTAAGAAAAAAAGATGATTTTGCTGCATTATGGGTTTTAGACTTCCCGCTTTTAGAATGGGACGAAGAGTCTAAGAGATATCATGCTATGCACCATCCTTTTACTTCTCCTAAGCCAGAAGATATAGCATTACTAGATACAGACCCAGGAAATGTTCGTGCTAATGCCTATGATATGGTTTTAAATGGAACAGAAATTGGTGGAGGTTCAATTAGAATACACGACAGAGACCTACAATCGCTAATGTTTAAACATCTAGGATTTAGTAAGGAAGAAGCTCAAAAACAATTTGGGTTTTTAATGGAAGCATTTGAATTTGGTGCACCTCCACATGGTGGAATTGCATTTGGATTCGATAGACTTTGTTCTCTATTTGCAGGATTAGACACCATTAGAGATGTGATGGCTTTTCCTAAAAATAATTCAGGAAGAGATGTGATGATAGACAGTCCATCAACAATTGATCAGAAACAATTGGATGAATTGGCTTTGAGTATAAAAAAATAGAGGGCTAATAACCCTCTATTTTTAAATTTTAATATGTTTCACTATCTGGAGGAATCCCATAATCTTTTTCAGATTTATCTTTACGTGATTTAGAAGATAACCATCCTTTAACCTTGTCAAATAATCCAGTTAACTGATCGATATCAAATTTACTACCAATTTTATTTGAAACTAATCCTATAGCAGCTTTTGTTAAAAAGCCTGACCCTCGGAATATTGTTTTATTCAATAAAAATGGTAAAATCAACGACATGGCTTTACCACTTAAATTAAGCTTATCATCTGCTTTATCTAAAGCATCAAAACTAAAAAGGCTTTTAACAAGATTAATAGGTCTATATTGATCAATATATTCCTTCGTATTATTTATTAATTGCGTTTCTTGTTCTTCATATTTCGCTTTTAGCTTAACACGCTCTAAATGCAAATCACTTAAAGAATTAATGTGTCTATAATCCCTTTTCATTTTCCGCTTCCTCCGAATGCTTTTTTAAGTACTTTCTAATTATCGTATTTACTATACTCTTTTCTATGTACTTGTCCTTTGTTAAGAACACAATAAATGCAATAAACAAATAAATTAAAGAAACGCAACCAAAACCTCTGGTATAACTCCCTAATATATCTGAGAGAAAGAAAGCTAAGGTTACTGAACCAAATAAAAAGGCCAAAATACCAGAAATAATAAAAGCAACTTGTGTTACTAAATCAGCGAATAGTCTTGACACTTTTTCAAGTGCCACCAGCCTTAAATACTCGATTCTATTATCAAGATATTCTTTTGCCTCGTTCAGCAATCCATTTATAGTTTTTTCTTCTTCCCCCTGCATAATATTATATAATTATACTTTTCTAGTTTCGTCTATTAAGTCTTCTGCAGTGCTTAATTTTGATTTAACAGCATCAACAATTTTATCTTTTAAGCCATTAATGTTTTCCATTTCATTAGAAGCTCTTTCTTTAATTGTGTCCCCAAGATCTTTTAAACTCTGACCTAATTTATCTCTAGTCTCGCTTCCCTTATCTGGTGCAAATAAAATTCCTAAAACTGCTCCTGCAGCTAATCCGGCTAATAAGCCAACCAATAGTTTAGAATTATCGTTCATGTCTTTTTTATTTTAATATATACGAATGTTATGTTTTAAACCTTTCATTATCTGTTATTGTTTTCATTTTTTCTAATCTGCCAGATGCCAAAGTACTTGTTTCGTAAATTTTAACCAACAAAATGAAATAAGAAATTAATAAAGGGCCAAAAACTAGCCCCATTATACCAAATAATGGTAAACCTATTATTACCCCCAAAACGGTAATAATAGGATGAATATTACCAATACGCTTTGCTATTATAAATCTTAATACATTATCTATATTAATAATTACAATAAAGCCAAACAATAGCATTGCCCAACCTTCGAAAGAATATCCATCAATAATTTTAAGAAATGCCGCTGGAACAAAAATAATTGGCGGCCCCAGAATTGGCACAAACGAAATAAACATTGCTACCACTCCCCAAAATATAGGATCATTATAGTCTAAAACAAAATATGCTAAACTTAATAATCCCCCTTGAACTATTGCAATTAGGCCTTGTCCTACTACATTAGCAAAGGTTATATTCTCTAATTCAACAGCAAATTTCAAAGCATTTTGAGGTCTAAATGGAGAATATTTTATGAGTGCCTTTTCAAAATCAACCCGTTGAACCAGCATGAAATAAGACAAAAAATATACGATTAAAAGGCCCAATACAATATCAACGGCCCCCGACAATAAAGATGGAAATAACCCTGTAGCATAATCTCCAATTTTATTTAATCCGTCTTCCAGGTATAATTGAATATTTCCTTTCCCTGGAAACATTTCTTTTAATTTAAATAGTATGTTTTTAAAATATATCTCATCATTCCTTAATTCACCTATTTTATTGATTACCATATTACTCAAGGCATAAAATGGTAACACAATAACTAGGAACGATAAAAACAACAATAAAACAGCTATAAATCTTGCGTTTAAATTGAGTTTTTCTGTGAAATAAATAAAAGGGGGTCTAAGTAATGTAAACAGAACTAATGTACTTAATAGTGCTCCTAATATGCTTTGTAGCGAATAAATTAATACACAGCCTAATAATAAAATTATTATTAAGGTAATGTTATTTCGCTGTTTAAAAGAAAAAACTGACATATGGAATCCACTAAGAATACATATTAATTCCTAAAATGTTTATCCATATTACATTAAAATTTTTACATTTCCTAAAAAAGTTAAAATAATAATGACGAAAATTTATAATATCAATTAATTTCCTTTAAAATTAGGCTTTCGTTTATTTAGAAATGCGTCTACTCCTTCCTTAAAATCTTCCGTTCCAAAACACTCGCCAAATGATTGAATTTCTACATCAAATCCATCAGCCGAGCTATAAGCGTTAACTGCCTTAATTGCTGCTTTAATTGCGGTTGGTGAGCGCTGAACTATTTTAGAAAAGATTTCTTTACACTTATTTATTAACTCGTCTTGAGCTACGACATAATTTACCAAACCTAAACTTTCTGCTTGTTTAGCATCGATCATATCAGCAGTTACAATCATTTCGATTGCTTTACCTTTTCCAATTAACCTTGGTAATCTTTGTGTTCCTCCATAACCAGGTATTAAGCCTAAAGTTACTTCTGGGAGTCCCAATCTAGCATTATCACTTGCCACACGCATATGTGCAGACATAGCTAATTCTAATCCTCCACCTAATGCGAAACCATTTACAGCTGCAATTACTGGCTTAGGATAATTCTCAATTAAATTAAATACAGAATCCTGACCAATTGCCGCTAATTTCTTTCCTTCTTCAATAGAATAGTTACTGAATTCACTAATATCAGCGCCAGCAACAAAGGCTTTAGATCCCGCACCAGTAATTAATACACCTAAAACCTCTTTATTATCAACATTAGAATTTAAGACTTGTGCAATCTCTTCTAATGTCGATTTATTTAATGCGTTTAATTTTGCTTCTCTATTTATCGTGATAAATAAAATTTGATCTTCAATATTTACAAATAAATTCTGGTAATTCATTCTAAAAATTTCTATTTTCTTTAACCCAATTATTAATATATTCCGAGATCGACGACATTGGTGTCCCAGGAGGAAATAATGTTCCTACACCTAATTCGTAAAGTTTTTCCATGTCTTTTTCTGGAATTATTCCTCCGCCAGTTAACAACACATCATTCATTTCCTTTTCTTTCATTAATGCAATGATTTTTGGAAAAACAGTCATGTGTGCCCCCGATAAAATTGAAACGCCAATTGCATCCACATCTTCTTGCAAAGCTGTATTAACAACCATTTCAGGCGTTTGTCTTAACCCAGTATAAATTACTTCCATACCAGCGTCCCTAAGCGATGTAGCAATAACTTTCGCTCCTCTATCGTGTCCATCTAATCCAACTTTTGCAATTAAGACCCTTATTGGACGATTAAATTCTGTATTCATATTTGCTTAAAAGAGATAGTAAATGTATATATTTTATAGCTTTTATTTAGTATCAGAACTAAAAACACCTAAAAATGTTGCTAATGTTCGTAACTTTAAGCCACAATAATTATAACATTATGAGCGAAGAGCGGTCATTAAACTTTATAGAAGAAATAATTGAGCAAGACCTTAAGTCAGGTAAATACAGCACTTTAGTTACTCGCTTTCCTCCAGAACCCAATGGTTATTTACACATTGGACATGCAAAAGCTATTTGCTTAAATTTTGGATTAACGAAAAAATATGGTGGCTATACTAATTTAAGATTCGATGATACCAACCCCGTAACGGAAAAAACTGAATATGTAAATAGTCAACAGGAAGATATTAAGTGGTTAGGATTTGAATGGAAAAACGAATTGTATGCTTCAGATTATTTTGAGCAATTATTTGAATACGCAGTAATTCTAATTAAAAAAGGATTAGCCTATGTTGATGACAGCACTGCTGATGAAATAGCTGCTAATAAAGGTACACCTACTATCCCTGGAACGCCTGGTCCTTCGAGATCTAGATCTATTGAAGAAAACTTAGATCTATTTAATAGAATGAGACAAGGAGAATTTGAAGATGGAAAATATATTTTAAGAGCTAAAATTGATTTGTCGAGTTCAAATATGTTAATGCGCGACCCTATTATTTATAGGATTAAACATGCGCCTCATCATAGAACAGGAAATAAATGGTGTATTTACCCAATGTACGATTTTGCTCACGGACAAAGTGATAGCATTGAAAATATAACGCACTCCATTTGTACATTAGAATATGTAGCACATAGAGAGTTGTACGATTGGTTTATCGAAAAACTAGAAATATTCCCTTCAAAACAATACGAATTTGCTCGCTTAAATCTTACTTATACCGTTATGAGTAAAAGAAAGCTTATGCAGTTGGTAAATGAAAATATAGTTGCAGGATGGGATGATCCTCGTATGCCAACCATTAGTGGATTAAGAAGAAGAGGATATACCCCACATAGTATCAGAGAATTTTGCGATAGAATTGGAATCGCAAAAAGAGAAAATTTAATAGAATTAAGCCTTTTGGAATTCTGTATTCGTGAAGAATTAAACAGAACATCCGATCGAGTAATGGCTGTTTTAGAGCCGCTAAAATTAACCATCACCAATTATGATGCTGATAAGAGCGAAATATTATTAGCAGAAAATAATCCGGAAAAAGAAGATAAAGGCGGAGTAAGAGAAGTTCCATTCAGTAACGAATTGTGGATTGAGCAGGAGGATTTCATGGAAGAACCTTCGAAAAAATGGTTTAGATTAGCTCCAGGCGCATTAGTTCGATTAAAAAACGCATATATAGTTAAATGCGACGAAGTAATTAAAGACCAAGACGGTAAAGTTATTGAACTTAAATGTTCTTACATTCCTGAATCTAGAAGTGGGTCAGACACAAGCGGATTACATGTAAAAGGCACCATCCACTGGGTAAGTGCAAAACATGCAAAAACGGCTGAAATAAGAATTTACGACAGATTATTTACAGTTCCTTCCCCTGATTCAGAAGAAGGAGATTTTAAAGATTATTTAAACCCTGACAGTTTAAAAATCATTAAACAAGCCTTTATAGAGCCTTCATTAATGAACGCCAATGAAGGTGTTGGTTATCAGTTTATGAGAAAGGGCTATTTCTGTTTAGATAAAGATTCTACTCCAGAAAAACTAGTGTTTAATCAGACCGTAACCTTAAAAGAAGGCTTCACAAAAAAATAGATTATAAATACTTCTTGTATAAGTTGAATAAGATTTTTTTATCTTCTTCGCTTAATACAGGAAGTAAATCTTTTTGTACGAAATGTCTTTTAAAAGCAACTATTGCAGCGTTTAAATCCTTAATATCATAACCTATAATCCTCAAAGCAATTGCAGGATCAAAGTTTTCTGTTGGGGTTTCTAATACATCATCATACCAAAGTCCGTACCCTTTTTCTGCAAATAATTTCCATGGAAAATTTGCCGGATCGGGTTTTCTAGTTGGCGCAATATCCGCATGGCCAATAAAATTTGCGGTAGGAATTCCGTATCTCTTTTTTAATACTTCACAAAGTTTTAATAAACTTTCTATTTGGGCATCGGTATAAGGTTCACCTAAACCATTATTATCTATCTCAATTCCTATTGAAGAGGAGTTTAAGTCTGAATTATTCCCCCATTTACCAATCCCAGCATGTTGTGCCCTCAAATAATCGTTCACCATTTGAACAACGCGCCCATCAGCACCCACAACATAATGAGAACTAACGGCCGTTCTGGTTAAGGTAAAAGTTTTTAAAGTTTGCTCCGTTGATTCCTGTGCTGTATGATGTAGAATTACAAAATTAGGTTTTCTAATTCCAAAGTTTACAGACCCTACCCAATCAATTTTCGATGGATCTGATAAATCTAAATATTGGTTTACAGGAGGCGTGGCCGCAATGGTTTTGGAAAATTTCTTTGCTTGCTTTTTATAAACTTTATTCGTTGATGCGTATTGATTTGTTGAACAGCCAATCAAACCTACAGATGAAACTAGTATTGTTCCCAAGTAAAGAATTATATTTTTTCCCATTTTCTTTTAATAAATGATGCCAAATTACAACAATTTGAATATTTAAACAGTTATAATCCTAAGTAAAGTATTAATTTAATATTTTAGCATCATAAATTTTACACAATGCATTTAAAATCATTAAACAAAACCTTATTCGCTTCAATGTTAATCGCTGCGAGTTTACAATCGTGCGGTGAAAGAAATTCAAATAATATCGCTTCAGATATTATAAAAAAAGATTCTTTAGAACAATACGCTGCGGATCGATTAGCGACTTATGAAAGAGTTAGGTTAACCACTAATCTTAATGATTTAACGCCAACAGATCGTAAAATCTTGCCTTTATTAATTCAGGCTGCCGACATAATGAATGAGCTGTTTTGGAAACAATCTTTCCCAGAAAAAGACAGCATATTGCCTACAATCAAGGATGATAAAACTATAGCCTTTTTTAATATTAATTATGGCCCTTGGGATAGACTAAATGACAATAAACCATTTATAAAAGGAATTGGCCCTAAGCCCGCTGGTGCTGGTTTTTACCCTGTAGACATGACAAGCGAGGAATTAGAGCAATCTGATTTGAAAAATAAATTTGACCAATATTCTTTAATTAAACGCAATGCTCAAGGAAAATTAGAATCAGTTCCTTACCACGTTGCATTTGCGTCTGAATTACAGCGCGCATCTTCATTATTAAAACAAGCTGCATTATTAGCAGAAGATCCAGGATTTAAAAAGTATTTAACATTAAGGGCAGATGCTTTAGTTACTGATAAATTTACAGCAAGTGATATCGCGTGGCTGGAAATGAAAAATAATACTTTAGACATTATAATCGGTCCAATTGAAAATTATGAAGACAAATTATTTAATGCAAGAACAGCTTATGAAAGCTATGTATTAATTAAGGACAAAACTTGGAGCAAAAAACTGTCAAAGTATGTTGCTATGCTGCCAGCAATGCAAAAAATGCTTCCTGTTGATGCAAAATACAAGAAAGAAACACCAGGTACCGATTCAGAATTAAATGCTTATGATGTAGTTTATTATGCTGGCGACAGTAATTCTGGATCAAAAACCATTGCTGTAAATTTACCTAACGACGAAACTATTCAACAAGAAAAAGGAACCAGAAGAAGTCAGCTTAAAAACGCAATGCAAGCAAAGTTCGACAAAATTCTAGTGCCAATTGCGCAAGAGTTAATTCATCCAAACCAATTGAATATGGTTAATTTTGATGCTTTTTTTGCCAATGTAATGTTTCATGAGGTTGCCCATGGCATGGGTATTAAAAACACAATTAATGGCAAAGGAACCGTTAGAAATGCGTTGAAAGAGCAATCTACTTGGTTAGAAGAAGGTAAAGCGGATGTATTAGGTTTGTTTTTAGTGAGCGAAATGATAAAAGCAGGTGAATTAGAAGGCGATATAAAATCTTTCTATGTTACTTATATGGCTGGTATACTCCGTTCTGTTAGATTTGGTGCCGCATCTTCACATGGCAAAGCAAATATGCAATGCTTTAATTTTTTCAAGGATGCTGGAGCATTTACAAGAACAGCTGATGGAAAATATGAAGTAAACTTCAATAAGATGCCTCAAGCAATTAAAGATTTAACCGCAAAAATATTGAAATTACAAGGTGATGGCGATAAATTAGGCACAGAAAAAGCTGCGAAGGAACAAGCTATCATTTTCCCTGAATTACAAAAAGATTTAGAAAAATTAAATGCCAAAAAAATACCCGTAGATATTGTTTTCGATCAAGGCGTTGATGTTTTAGGAGTTAGATAGTATCGCTATTTATCTCCTTTTTAACAATTTCTTCTAAATCTTGAATATCAAAAGGCTTAGACAAGTAGTTATCGGCGCCGGCTTGGGTGGCTAAATTGCTTATCTCACTATTAGCCGAAAAATAAACCACTGGAATATGGTTTAAGAGTTTATGCGTTTTAATGGCTTTTGTTGCTTCAATCCCCCCTAAATCTGGCAACCAATTATCCATTAAAATTAAATTTGGCATAAAACTTATAACTTGGGCTATAATATCATTAGAAGTGGTGGAGGTTTTAACTGAATACCCAGCCTCTTCTAAGATTAGAGTGCATAAATCTAGAATTTCTTGATTATCATCGAAAATAAATACTTTCTTTACTTCATTCTCCATTAATACTTATTTAAAGCGTTTAGTTTATCTGCTATAGATTGTGGATTTACTAATATAGGTTGTTTTAACAATTTTATAGCTTGCTGGGGCATGTATTTAAAATTTGTGGAGTCTGGATTTTGAATCCAAACTTGTCCGCCTTTCTCGGAAATGTATTTCACGCCCAGCGCACCATCATTATTAGAGCCTGAAAGTAGAATTCCAAGCAATTTATTTGAAAAAACCTCACTCGCAGATTGAAAAGTAACATCAATAGATGGCCTGCTATAATTCATTTTCTCAGAAAAATCTAAAGAAAACGATTTATCAGCCTCAATTAAAACATGATAATCAGCAGGAGCTACATAAATAGTATACTTTTCTAGTTTCATTTTTTCTTCTAGGTCAACTACTTTTAATAAAGTTTTAGAGCTTAAGATTTGGGAGAGTTTAGAATTTGGGGAAAATTTCCTGTGAAAGATAATTACGATTGGGAAATCTATATTTTCAGAAAGCGCTGGGAGTATTTCTAAAATAACATTTAAACTTCCGGCAGACCCACCAATAAAAACCGCTTCCACTGAATTATTCATTTCTAGATTTCCTCCATATTTTATGTTCTCCAATTTTTTTATATTTCTTGTTTATAGGAGAAAACTCTATGGTTTCTTTAGTTCCAAGACACAAATAGCCTAAGTTTTCTAAACTATCATCAAATAATTGTAGTGCTTTATATTGAAGGGGCCTATCGAAATAAATAAGGACATTTCGGCATAATATGAGTTGGAATTCATTAAATGATCTGTCAGAAACCAAATTATGCGTAGAAAAGAGAATTTTGCTTCTCAACTCGTCCTTAAATTTAGCTAAGGTATAATTAGCAGAATAGTAATGTGAGAAATCTTCTGGTCCACCAGAACGCATATAGTTCTCCGAATAAGTTTTCATTTCACTTAATGGAAATAATGCAGAGGCTGCCCTTTCTAAAACTGCTGCATTTATATCTGTTGCATAAATTAAAGACTTATGTAAAAGATTTAGCTCTTTTAACAATATTGCAATTGAGTAAGCTTCTTCACCAGTAGAACAGCCCGCTAACCAAATCCTAATAAATGGATAAGTTCCAAGGCTTGGCAGAATATTTTCACGTAATTCTTTGTAGAATTCCGGATCTCTAAACATCTCAGTAACATTTACAGTTACCTCTTCAATAAACCTTAAAAAATAGTTAGGATCTGTTTTCAGCATAAACCTAAACTCTGAAAATCCAACATGCTTATCGAGATTATACAACCTTACAATTCTTCTTTTTATTGATGCTGAAGAATAGCCTGTAAAATCATATCCATAGACCTCTAAGATATCGTCTAGAAGTTCATTTATCTCATCATTTTCAAGTGTATTCACTAGATTAGTCTATCCATTTAGAAATAATTTTCAACAACTCATCTATGTTTACTGGTTTCGATAAATAGTCTGATGCTCCAGCATTCAAACATTTTTCTCTATCACCTTGCATGGCTTGAGCCGTTAGCGCAATTATTGGTATTTGTTTAATTGGTTCTTTATGCTTTATTATAGAAATTGCCTCATAACCATCTAATTCTGGCATCATCATGTCCATAAAAACCAAGTCGTAATCCCCTTCTTTTTCTAATATTTCAATTCCATTAAGTGCATCTAAGGCCGCACTACTTTTAAAACCTTTAGATTTCAATACAGCCTGAAGCGCAAAAATATTCCTACTATCGTCGTCAATTATTAAAATTTTACCCTTCATTACTTTAAACTAATTATACAACCAAACTCTTAATAAAGAAATTAATTGGTCTATATCAACCGGTTTTGAAATATAATCTGATGCCCCAACCGCTATGCACTTCTCCCTATCTCCAATCATTGTTTTTGCAGTAACTGCAATTATTGGCAATTTTATATATTCAGCCATAGAACGAATTACCTTAATACTTTCATATCCGTCCATCTCAGGCATCATCATGTCCATCAAAACCAAATCTACATTTGCATTTTCCTTTAATTTATTTACAGCTTGTTTTCCATCATTTACTGCAATAACATTAACCTTATGTTGTTCTAATGCCTTAGTTAAAGAATAAATATTCCTCACATCGTCGTCCGCAATTAAAATAGTTTTCCCTTTTAAAACTTCCTGCATCTGACCAAATTTTACTGTAGATTCTTTTTCTTTAATATTTTCTTGATGTTCTTCTACTAAGTGTAAAAACAAACCAGCTTCATCCAAAATCCTTTGATAAGAGTGAGCTGTTTTTAAAACAATTGAATCTGCATATCGTTTTAATTTTATTTCTTCGGCTTTGGATAAATTCTTACCTGTAAATATTATAATTGGTAAATGCTCAAGTCCTTCTATCTTTTTAATCGTATCTAAAGTTGTATAGGCGTTTTGATCTGGAATACCCATATCTAAAATCACACAATCTATCTCATTTTGAGTTAATGCTTCAATGCTTTGGTTTACATTACTCACAACAGATGTGGATATATTATTATGGCTTAAATAATGGCTTAACGCTAACGCATGCTGCTTATTCTCTTCTATAATTAATACCTTTTTTGGATGTTTACTTAGAACATTTTCTAATTTTTCGAATATTCTTTCCATCTGCTCTAAGGCTATTGGCTTATTAATAAAGTCGACCGCACCTTTTTTTAAGCTTTCCTTTTTAACTTCCAATGACGACATCATATGAACAGGTATATGCCTTGTTCTTGCATTCGATTTTAATTTTTCCATTACTTGCCACCCATCCATTACTGGAAGTTGTAAATCGAGCAATATAGCCGTTGGCTTATATTGTAGCGCCAGCTCAATCCCTTGATCTCCACGAACAGCAACAATCCCTTTATATTTTCTTTTCCTTGTAAAATCTAATAGAACTTGGGCAAAAGCTGTATCATCTTCAATGATTAGAATAACAATATCCTTTTCCTGAATATTATCTCTATCGTCATCTAAATCTTTAGGTACTTCAGTTACAATTAATGGGTTAGTTTCCAACGATTCTGGCTCGGCATTTTCTATCTTTTCTTTGTTTTCATGAACCTTAGGAAGACATAAAGTAAAAGTACTACCTATTCCCTCTATACTTTCTAACTTAATATGCCCACCCAGCAACTTAGCTAATTCTCTACTTATTGATAAGCCCAGTCCTGTACCTCCAAATCTTCTCCTTGTTGAACCATCTTCCTGCTGGAATGCCTCAAATATTAAACTTTGCTTATTCTCGGCTATTCCTATGCCGGTATCTTTAACCTTAAAACTCACATAATTTTCTTCATTTTCTACAGTAAGCGTTATTTTTCCCTTCGAGGTGAATTTAATGGCGTTGGATAATAAATTCTTTAAAATTTGGTCCAACCTTAATCTATCTGTCTCAATAACTGGATTTACCAAATCATCAATTTTCAATTCTAAATCAATCTTCTTATCATTTGTTAATGGTCTAAATACCTTCTCCAAAGAATTAACCACCTCGTTCAATTCTACAGGTTCAATCTCAATTTGCATTTTACCCGCCTCAATTTTAGATAAGTCTAAAATTTCATCTATTAAAGTCAGCAAGCCTTGTCCAGAGCTTTGAATAACAGAAGCATACTCTACATATTCCTTATCTAGTTCCTCATTATCTGCCATTAACCTACTCAACAACAGTATAGAATTTAATGGTGTTCTCAGTTCATGTGACATATTAGCTAGAAATTCCGACTTATATTTAGTACTTAACTCCAATTGCTCGGCTTTGGATTGAATTTCCTTGTTACGCTCAGAAATAATCAAATTTCTTTCCTCTAATAATTCTGAACGTTCTTCCAATTCCCTGTTTGCTTGCAATAATTCTTCTTGCTGCGCCCTTAACTCCTCCTCAGAAGATTGGATTTTATGCGTTTGAGCTTCAAGCTCTGCATTCATATTTTCTAAAACTGTATGTTGCGACTGAAGTGCGATAGTTTGCGCTCTCGTTTCTTCTAAAAGCTCTTGCAAGCGCGCTCTATTTTGAGCTACATTTATACCTAAACCAATTAATTCTGAAGTTTGAGAAAGGAAATCAATCTGATTTTTTTCGAAAGGTTTAATAGATCCCAATTCCATAACCCCCATTGGTTTTCCATTTCTTAAAATTGGAATTATAATTACGTTTTCAGGGACAACTGCTCCTAATCCATAATTTATTTTAAGTTCTTCTACTGGCAGCTCTTTAATTATCTTTATTTCATTCAAAACAAAACTTTGACCAACAATGCCTTCTCCAATTTTAATTTTTTGAGGCAATACATTTAAATCGGCCGCTATAAATCCTTCTAAATTAAGGTCTTCTTTTTCATCTGCTAGATACATTGCTGCCACTTCGGCTCCTGTATGTTTTGTTAGACTAGATAATGCATCTACAATTAAGTGGTTTAATGCTTTTTCGCCAACTAATGCTTGATTAATTTCTGCAATACCCGTTTGCATCCATTCTTTATCGGCAATTAATCCGAATGAATATTGTAGCGATTCTGCCATGTCATTTAATGTACCCTCTAAACTTCCAAGTAAGTCAGAATCTCCTTCATCGAGCCTTATGTCATAACTTCCTTGAGCAATTCTTTTTGCAATTTTATCTACCGCTTCAATTCTGTTTGCGATTTCTTCATTTTTACGCTTTAAGGCATTTTGCAATTCTATTCTTTTAGAAGCATCAGTAGTTACTTTATTATAAAAATATATGGTGATTATAAACGATAATAAAGCGACAAAGATTATTAGATATGGCGTAAGTTTTGCAAACCTATCCATTGCTTCTGTTCTGGATTTCAACAAGGCAAACTCAATATCATTCATTTCATCCATTATCCGATGTGCCTCATCCATTAATTTCTTCCCTTCAAATAGATGATTAGAAGTTATTTCCAGGTTTTTCTTTTTGGTTTCAACGCCTATTTCCAGATAATGAAATCGCTCATTAATTACCTTTTGCAAATCATAAGTTAATTTTAAAAGCGATTCATTGTCTTGAACAAGACCTCTAATATCACTCATGGATTGTTTAATTCTACTCTTAGCTTGATTATAAGGATCTAAAAACGTTTCAACGCCCGACAACAAATACCCTCTTTGCCCAGTTTCTGCGTCTCTAATTGAAGAATATATCTCGTTCAAATTATTTAAAACATCATTACTGTGCTTAACCATATTTGCATTCTTCAATAAATTTTGAATGCTGATATATGAAGAAATAGATGAAATTGCCAAAAAGAAAATGGATATTCCAAGTCCTATTCTAATATTTTTCTTTATTGAATCTGAACTCATTGTTAGAATTTAAAATGATTAATCGTTTTCTAAAACGGGGATAATAAAATAAAACTCAGCGCCTTCACCAGATTTGCTTCTAACGCCTATTTCGCCATTGTGGCGATTTATAATTTCTGAAGAAATATATAGCCCAATTCCTAAGCCTTGGAAATGGACTGAAGTTTCATCTACACGATAAAACTTATCGAAAACCTTCGATAGTTGGTCTTCAGATATTCCTATTCCAAAATCTTTAACTGAAACATGAAGCTTATTGTTTTCTATAAAAGATTTAATCTCAATTTTATGCTGCCCAGGAGAGTACTTAATGGCATTGGTAATAAAATTAATTAACACCTGCTCTATCCTCATCTCATCCCCATATACTAAGCCTTTCGAAGAAATGTCGACAATAAATTGGTAATGCGGATTATTGTGTTGCAATACTTCAATTACATTTTCTAAAAGTTTTGCGATATCAAAATACTTCTTCACAAACACCATTTTTCCAGATTCCATTTTAGATATATCTAATAAATCTGTAATTAAATCGTTGAGTTTACTTAACTGTTGATTTGCTTTTTCAATATGCTTTTTTAAAATCGCTGGATTTCCTTTATCTATACTTCTTTCGACCAATTGAATATAGCCTTTAACACTCGTCAGAGGGGTTTTGAGTTCGTGACTGGCTATACTGATAAATTCATCCTTTTTGTGCTCTGCTTTCTTGCGTATTTCTATTTCTTCTAAAAGTTTTTCTTGCATTTCGTTAAGCTTTCTACTTTGCTCGTAGATTCTATAAAACGTCTTTACTTTTAATAAGATGATATTAATATCCGCGGGTTTGGTAATGTAGTCTAACCCACCCGAAGAATATCCTTTAGTAATAAATTTTGTGTCGGTATTGGCGGCCGACAGGAAAATAATGGCTGTGTCTTTTGTTTTACTAATACCTGATAATGCTTCGGCTACTTCAAAACCATCCATTCCGGGCATCTGAACATCAAGTATGATTAATACATATTCCTGTATTAAAACCTTTTTTAGTGCCTCTTCTCCAGAAGAAGCTGTATCTACTTCAAATCCATGCTTTTCTAATACCTTTTTTAGTGATATTAAATTATCAGGGGTGTCATCAACTATTAATATCATGGATTTCTAATTAGTTTTCAAATGTGTTACCTTCAGTTAATTGGCCTGTTTCGAGTCCTTTTTTAAACCAAAACATCCTTTGTTCAGATGTGCCATGGGTAAAATTATCAGGCATTACTTCTCTTCCTGCATTCTGTTGCAGCTTATCATCACCAATTGCATTTGCGGCGTTCAATGCTTCTTCAAAATCTCCTGGATCTAATTTAAAAAGCTTTAATTTTTGAACATGATGAGCCCATATCCCTGCAAAAAAATCTGCCTGAAGTTCTAATTTAACAGAATGCTTATTATAATCAACTTCAGATAACCGACTTCGTGCTTGAGCTATTTTATCTGTAGTTCCTAATAGATTTTGAACATGGTGACCAACTTCATGTGCGATTACATAGGCTTGAGCAAAATCGCCCTGAGCGCCAAACCTAGAACTCAACTCTTCAAAAAATGATAGGTCGATATAAATCCTATAATCTGCCGGACAATAAAAAGGGCCTACCGCAGCGCTAGCGCCACCGCAGGCCGATTGTACCTGACCAGTGAATAGTGTTAATTTTGGTTGTTGATAAGTAATACCTTGACTCGCGAATAAGTCGGACCATACTATCTCCGTGGACTCCAATATGCCACTTACAAACTGTTTATCTTTATCTTCTGTTCCGTTGTTTGGTTCTTGAACGGTAGAATTTTGAATAGGAATATCTCCTAAAAAGGAAGTAAAATCTTGTCCGAAAATTAACCCTAAAATGATGATGACAACCCCTAAGCCACCACCGATTGCTAATCCCCCTCCTCGTCTATCATCTACATTATTACTTCCTTTTCCAAACCATTGCATAAACAGAACAATTAATCCTAGTTTAGATACTCAAGAGCTAAATTTATTCTCTTTTTTAACTCTTCAGCACCAATTACACTTGCAATATCGAAAACACCAGGACCAAACTTACCGCCTACCAACATAATCCTTAAAGGCAACATTAACTCTCCTGTTTTTAGGGAAAGTTTTAATGCTAAATCTTTAAATAAGTTTTCATACTCCAAGGAGGTTAATTCCTTATTTATTTCCTCTATAAATTGTTTGTAAAAGTTTGTTTTGTTTATGTCCCATTTTCCACTAACAGCAGAAAAATCGATATTACTAGGTGTAACAAAGAAGAAGCTAGATTGTTTTATAAAATCTGGCAACAAATTACATCTGTCTTTAATTAAATTAATTACGCTAATAATTTTCGATTTAGATTCCGTAATTCCTTGCTCTTTTAATTGTTGGTTTACCAATTCAAACAATTGATCAACATCCGTTATTTGTATCCATTGGTGATTATACCACTTTGCTTTTTCGAAGTCGAATTTTGCACCTGCCTTACTTACTCTTTCTATATCAAAATTTTTCACCAACTCTTCTAAGTCGAAAATTTCCTGTTCCGTACCAGCATTCCATCCCAACATAGCCAGCATATTTACAAACGCCTCTGGAAGAAATCCCATTTCTTTAAATCCTGTAGTTAAAGAGCCAGAAGCTGGGTCTTCCCAATTCATTGCAAAAACTGGAAAGCCTAATCTATCTCCATCTCGCTTACTAAGTTTACCATTTCCGTCGGGTTTTAAAATAAGTGGCAAATGAGCCCATTGAGGCATTTCATCTTCCCAACCTAAATATTTCCACAATAAAATATGTATTGGTGCACTTGGCAACCATTCTTCTCCCCTAAAAACATGGGAAATTTTCATGGCATAATCATCTACCACTACCGCCAAATGATAAGTTGGCATTCCGTCTGCTTTTAATAAAACTTTATCGTCTACAATATTTGTTTCAAATTTTACCTCTCCACGAATTAAATCATTAAACTCTACTTGCTCGTGCTCCGGAATAAAGATTCTTACAACATAAGGCTTACCTTCACTTAACCATTCGCTAACTTCAGAAGCACTCATAGTAAGGCTATTTCTCATTTTTAGCCTAGATTTCTGATTATAAACAAAATTAGGTTCTACTTTTCTAATTGCATCTAATTCTTCTGGGGTATCAAAAGCATAATAAGCGTGCCCAGCTTCAATCAATTGTTTTGCATATTGCAAATAATAAGGCTTTCTTTCACTTTGCCTATATGGACCAAACTCACCGGGATTTTCTGGACTTTCATCTGGTGTTAAACCACACCATTTTAAGCAATCCATAATATATTGTTCAGCTCCTTCTACAAACCTAGTTTGGTCTGTATCTTCAATTCTTAATACAAATGTACCATTGTGCTGTTTTGCAAAAAGATAATTAAACAATGCTGTTCTTACACCCCCTAAATGTAATCCGCCCGTAGGGCTCGGCGCAAATCTTACTCTTACTTTCTTTTCCATATTTGAATTCTCTATTACCTTTAATCCCGACTAAATCAGAAATTTAAATAGAGTTTAATACAAAGATAGATTTTTTACGGTTTTTACATTTGGTAATCGTAATTTGGCAATACAAAGTATGAATCCATATCAGAATAAACGAAATAGAAAGATCTTTTTAGCCATAATTGCCGCGGTAATTGGTGTGGCTTCTATTTTTTACACCAATTTCTTCGTTCAAAAGATGGAAAAACAAGAAGAGGTTCAATTTCAATTATGGGTTGAAATGGCAGAACAGCGAATGCAAATGGGCGAAGTTCCGCAGCTCGAAAATGTATTTTCTACCATTAAGAAAAACTCCAAACTAGATGTAATTGTAACACAAAAAGATGGTACTATTTTAACTTGGGATGGATTAGATACCACAAAAACTTTCTATAGTATAAACAACGATCCAAAAATCACCTATGATTCTCTTTATTTTGAGAAGCAATTGGTTAAAATGAAGAAACAACATCCTCCCAGAGAGTTAACAGGGATAGATGGCGATACTTTGTTAGCTTATTATAAAGACTCATTTATTCTTACCCAATTAAGGATATTCCCTTATATCCAATTGGGGGTTATTCTACTGTTTATTTTAAGCGCATATATCTCATTTAATTCTGCCAAACAATTAGAACAAGACCAAGTTTGGGTTGGATTAGCAAAAGAAACCGCCCACCAGTTGGGAACGCCCATTTCTTCGTTAATGGCATGGGTAGAATTAATAAAATCTAGGTATAATGCCGAAGGTGATCCACTAATTACTGAAATGGAAAATGATGTTCAAAGATTAGAGATAATTGCCGATAGATTTTCGAAAATTGGTTCTAAACCCATATTGGAAGACCACAATATTGCTGATGTAATTAAACACTTTGTTGGATATTATAAACTTAGAACTTCCGACAAAATAAGTTTTAGAATTAAAGGCGACGACCATGTTAGGGCGATGTTAAATATTCCTCTGTTTGATTGGGTAATAGAAAACTTGCTTAAAAATGCGGCAAATGCAATAGAAAATGATGGTATTATCACCATAAAAATAACAGAACTCCTAAGCCGAGAACAAGTAATTATCGACATTAGTGATACAGGTACTGGAATCCCTAAAAGTAAATGGGAAACTATTTTTGAACCCGGCTTTACCACCAAGAAAAGAGGCTGGGGATTAGGCCTTTCTTTAACAAAAAGAATTGTAGAAAAATACCATAACGGACAAATTTTTGTAAAGGAGTCTGAAATAAATAAAGGAACTACATTTAGAATAATATTAAAAAGCAGTCTACACTATGAACCCACCCATGCCCCACGAACAATCCAGCTGGAGTAATAACTATGTTAGTCTAGTTAAATCAGATGTTTTAAATACGCTTGAAAATCAGGCTACAGAATTTCCTGCATTTATTAAATCTATTGCTCATTTAGAAAATTACGCTTATGCACATAATAAATGGACAATAAAAGAGATGTTAGGCCATATAATTGATGTAGAGCGCGTATTTGCTTACAGAGCGCTTTGTATAGCCAGAAATGAAAAAGAAAACCTTCCGTCTATGGACGAAGATAATTATGTACTTGCAACAGATTTTTCACGTCGGACATTAATAGATCTATGCGAAGAATTTGAAGCCTTAAGAAAAGCTAATATGTATTTATTTAAGTCTTTTAATGATGAGGTCCTAAATAATATAGGAATTGCAGGCAATAATTCTATAAGTGTTAGGACTTTGATTTTTGTTAGTGCTGGTCATGTTATTCACCACATTAACATAATTAAAGAAAGATATTTAAATGCCTAATGTTTATTAAAACAAAAAAGGAGGTGAAAATTCACCTCCTTTTTTGTTTTATTTCTTTACCTTAATTGGTAGCATCACTTGTGTCTTATCCCAAGCGATATATAAATTAGCACCTTCTGGCGATTCTGTAAAAGTCATGGACAAAGCCTCCACCGGATTATCTAAATTTTGTACTGGAACGTCTGTCCTTAAATAATCCAATTTAGAATCATACGTAAACGCGCCCCATCTATCTATTCTCTTGTTTAAAATTAAAGTCCATTTAGTTGGATTAGGAATTGCAAAAAAGCTATAAGTACCCGCTTCTACAGTTTTTCCATTAATTTCAACAGGCTGATAAAATTTAATTTCCGTGTTTTCATTTGCTCCAAGTCGCCAAACCACATCAAATTTTTGCATTACTCCAAACACTTCACGTTCCTTTTTTTGAGGGCGTGAATAAACAATTTTTATTTTTGGAGTAGAATTATCATCGATATTAACATTAGGCGCTCTCAACGGAAAGTATAATATATCAGCAGGACTTGCGTCTAACTTGCTGTATTTAATTTCTAGAGGAGCCTGCGCAAAAGTACTATGCATGCATAGCATTGCTAATAACCCGATTAATAATTTTTTCATAATTTAAAGTTTAGTCTCTTTGAACAACTTTTCCAAGAAATGTTCCACCAAAAATCAGCCCTAAAATTCCGCCAAAAATTATCCAAAGGATATTAAAAGTAATGCTAATAGTTACCAGCATTCCTGCAAATAATCCTATTACATAATATAACCAGTTGTAGTTTTTCTCTGTATTTTCCATAATATATTCTGAAAATCAAAGTTAAGATTTATTTTTCTAACAATGAATTTTTGAAGTTAAAGCATTGAATATAATAATATCATCTTAATACACTTTGAATTTAGATAGCCTAAAAGTCTAAATCTCTTAGGCTATCTTTTTTATTTTTTTGTTTTTAAAGTTGTTTCAAATAATTTATAAATACGCTTATATTCATCTGTCCAGCTCGATGGTTCAGTAAAACCATGCGGCTCTACCGGATATACTGCCAATTCCCAATTGTCTTTTCCAAGTTCGATTAGTTTTTGAGACAATCTTATAATATCAGAGAAAGTAACGTTATCATCTACTACTCCATGAGCCATTAATAAATTTCCTTTTAACCCATTGGCGAAATTAATAGGCGACGATCTTTGATAAGCTAAATTATCAGTTACAGGTTCATTTAAAATATTTGAAGTATATCCATGATTATAATGAGCCCAATCTGTTACTGATCTTAATGCAGCTCCAGAAGCAAATACATCTGGTTCATTAAACATGGCCATTAAAGTAATAAATCCGCCGTATGATCCGCCATAAATACCCACATTTTTAGGGTTTACACCATATTTATCAACCAACATTTTTACACCATCAACATGATCCGATAAATCTTTCCCTCCCATATGTCTGTAAATACCTGTTCTATGATCGCGACCATATCCAGAACTTCCAGTATAGTCTATATCAATTACTGTGTATCCGTTATCGGCTAACAGATTGTGGAACATATATTCTCTAAAATAAGTGCTCCACCAATAATGAACATTCTGCAAGTAACCAGCTCCATGTACAAATACAACTGCTGGTCTGCTTGGATGAGGATTCGCTGCAAGATATACTCTAGCATAAACATCGCTTCCAAATCTATTTTTAAAGCTTACCATTTCAGGTTCACGCCAAGCATAGCTGTCGAATTCTTTGGTGGTAGATTGAGTGATTTTCTTAGCCACAGCATTAGCTTTGTTTTCCTGGATGTATAACTCTCCAGGCTTATTCATATATGAATAGTTTATAGCTAACCATTTTTCGTCAGGAGAGATAGTTACTTCATTACCGCCTTTCATGCTGGTAATTTGCTCCATATTTCCTCCATCAACCTTTAATTTATAAAAATGAGTTATTCCAGGATGCTCTTTGTTTGCTGTGATAAAAAATGTCTTTTTATCTTTTGATAGCTGAACGCGCTGAACTTCCCAATTTCCAGAAGTTAATTGCTTCTTTTCCTTTGTTACAACATTATAAACATATAAATGTGCATATCCTGTTGCTTCACTTCTATAATAAAATTTCTGACCATCAATCCAAGTGATTGCCCCATTCGCAACTGGTCCGCCTACCCATGCATCATCTCTTCTTCTATCAATTAATGATAACTTCCCTGTTTCTCCATCTAATTGAAGTATCCAAATGTCTTTGTTATCAACTGATCTTACATTTACAATACCCGCAGAACCATTTTCATTCCAGCTTACCGAAGAAAAACTAACATTTCTCAATTCATTTTTCTTTTGTCTTTCAGCTAATTGTGCAGGATAGTCTTTAACGTAATCAGGTAAATCTCTAATTCCTGGAATGTCTTCAACACGAATTTTGTATAAACTATCTTTAGCAACATTATAAACAAAGTTTTCTGAAGTAGAAGGCGTTTCTCCAACATTTGTTCTGCCATTAATATTTTCTACATATCCAGAACGAGTAACATAATTAGGAACGATTATATTTCTATTTCCAGTTGCTGGAGTAATTAATCTAAATGTTAAATACTTTCCATCAGGGCTCATCGCAATAGATGTTAAAGTTTTATCGTCTGTATAAATTGGCGTAATAACTTTTCCTGGAGTCATATTTCCAAACATCCCTCTAAACGCAGGTCTTTGTGGAGCCGCTTTTTTAAAATAATCAAACAATTCTAATTGTTGTTTATTTAACCATTTATCTTGTTCGGAAGTTTGAACTGCGCCTGATCTTGGGTTCGCAGAAGATCGTTTTCCTCTAATTATATTGGTTAATTGACTTAAAGCACCCGTCTTATGATCTAACATAAAAAAGTTATCGCCCCTTTGGAATAAAATTTCCCCGGTAGGCATAAATCTAGGATTCGACTCGCGCTCTAAAGTACTAAACAATTGGATTTCAGATTTACCTTTTGGAACAAGAAATAAATCTCCATTCTTCTCATAAACGCCAATAGACCCATCTTTATTGAAAATTATTGTTGGGTTATTGGTTGGCGTTTCAGTATAAACTACTGGTGTTGTTTCGCCAACATTCACTTTATAAGTCTGGTCGCGCTCCTTACCTTCCGGATTCCAAGTAAATAGTACACTTTTACTATCTGGAGTCCAGCTAAAATTTGATGGTGATATACCCATCCATTTAGGATCGCGCATTATTTTTTCAACGGTTAAAGGCGCTAGTTGTTGTGCATTAACATAAGAAGTTAATAACAACAGTGCAAAAAATATTCTTTTCATTTTATTATTAATTTGATGTACCAGAGGCTGTTCCACCTTTTTTACTTTCTACATTAATTGTGTATTTAGACCCGCCTTTTACAATCCATCGTACGGTTACATTTCCATTCCCAGGGATATTACTTACCTTGATGTTAGCTGGATCAGTCTTTTGCTCTGTAGTTATATTTAAATCTTTATTGGTTACAATCATAGCTGCAATTGGAGTACCCCCGCTTATTGAAACAATGTTTGGAACTTCAATATTGTATTTTAAATCTTGACTAGAGTGAGTAGGAATAATTCTCTCATTAAAAACCATTGCCGTAACTTCTTTTAAGCCTCCGCCAATATCCTTAACTTCTATTTGATCTACTCTTAGTTTAGGGGTATGGTACGCATGGTAAACACTAAATGCCATATTTCTATGCGCATCACTCTCTAATAAAAAGCCTGGATGTAACCTATTAAACGTTTTTTTGAACCCGCCAATCTCAATTTCACCATAGGTTGGATGATTATAAGTTTTCCAATCCACAAACGCATCTTTCATTAATAAATCTCTATCAAAATCGTATGGTGTACGCTGATCTGTTACATTTTTTGCATAATACAAATAATCAGTCCACAATTCATTAGAGAATGTATAAATACCTCTTCCTCCATAAAACCAGTCTAATTCTCCACCAAACACAGAATATAAGTCTTTATAAACTACAATATATCTATACCCTGGCATCATTTCTTCCCCTTTTTTACCCAATGCATCATAAACTCTAATATCTTGAGCATTATATGTCTCTACATCCTCAATTGCACCGGGGCCTCTTAAAATCATTCCGCCATTGTTATGGTAAGATTGTCCTGCAGCGATATTTGGATGTTTCATCACGAAATCTGCTACTGCTCTGTTTTCTGGGATAGAAAATGGATATTTATAAGCACCGCCTTGAATTGTATTTGGTTGCCAATTCCAACCCCAATCTCTATTTGGATCATAAGCACCTTCACCATCTTCATTTACAAATCCATCGCCATCGTTATCAATGCCTTCTTGACCTAACAACTCATAATCTCCTTTTTCACCTTGTCCTACCAAAATCATTCTTCTTGGATCAGTTGGGTCTACTTTATATCTTCCATTAGGGTTTTTTCTTCTCATAGTTGTGATATGTCCGTCGCCATCTAAATCGTCGAACCCATCTTCATTCATTAACCCATCTCTGTCGTTATCAATCGGAATCATTCCAGATCTTGGCGAGTTAGCCGTATTTCCTTTATGGAAAAAATTGTCTCTCGCATCCGGGTTAATTGTAGGGGCTATATAAAAAGTTTTATCCGCTAAAAGCTCTTGTACGTATTTATTGCCCGCATTAAACATTTCTACTAAATACCAAGCTGTATACATGGCAAATTCACTGCCTTGGATTTCATTACTATGAATGTTTCCATCTATATACATAGCAGGCTTTTTGTCTGCATTGCCCTTTTTTAAATCCGAAATAGTTAACACCCATAAATCTTTTCCTTGAAATGATTTACCCATACTTTCTAACTTTACTAAGTCTGGATGAGCCGCAGCCAATTTTTTAACAATATCTGTTATGCCTGCATAATCATAATATCTATTCCAACTTACGGTAACTTTAGGGTTTGGCGGACTACCTGCCGCTGCCAATATATTTTCAGGTTTCTGTGCAATTGCTTGCGATGTAATTAATGCACATCCAACTGCAGCTATTATATTTTTTAATCTCATGATAAATTCGCTTATAAATTAACTTCTATTGATTTACTACCAGATGATGGACTTCCCGCTTGTATTGCGAATTTTCCAGATCCTCTAACTAACCAGCTCAACTCTACATAACCCTTACCAGGTATTCCATCGAGTGTTTCCGCCTTTTTACCACTAATTATCGTTTGATTATTTGAAACTGTTGCTTTAACAGCTACTTTCTTTAAGAAATAACTTCTTTCACCAACTTTCGAAAGCGTAGGTAATGTTCCTGCATTCATAACTTTTACAGTAACCCTAGTAAGGCCTTCTCCTACTTTTTCTGTTTTTAGTGCAACTAAGTCAATTTTTGGCGCCATGTTTGCCAACTCCACCATAAAATTAGTGTGCTTGCTAACAATATCATTTACCATTGAATAAGGGGGATTATTCATAACAAATGGATCTATTCCTCCCACTTCTACTTCTTGACCAGGAAAATCTGGATGATTTACTTTTTTCCATTCAACAAATGTTCCTTGAATATTGTTAGAAGCTGCCCATCTTAAATAAGCGGCACCTAGATTATCATTTGTAAATGCTTTTTCGTTCTTTTCTGCATCTGGTTTAACTTTCGGAACCCACCATCCTGGTGTACTTAAGCTTAATCTGCCATAATGAAAATATGCCCATTGCGAAAAATCTCCATTTTCTGCTTGCGTTCTTGGCGCATCTTTATAACCTGTAATTTTATTATATCTTTCAGAAACTAGTGCATTTGCCTTAACATCTGCATCATACCACCCAGTTATAATTCTTTTAGAAAGTGCTGATGGATTAAAAGTTACTGGTGTAGATAAATTATTCATCGGTCCGAATGTAACTACCGCATAAACATTAAATAATTCGAACATTTCATCTAATAACGCTCTGTTTTCTTTTTCAGATACAGCATATTCTCCTGCGCCAGGTCCAAAATTCTTATAGTTATAAGAGAAGTTCTTATTAAAATGAATTCCGCCTTCGCCATCTTCATTAAACGATCCATCCTTGTCATTATCTATTCCCTCTCTAAATAATAAATATTTTCCAGTATCTCCCTTGGTTGGATCTGCCAAGACTAATGTTCTAGCATCATCTGGATTTAATTTATATTTCCCTGTAGGATCAACTACTCTTATCCAAGAAATTTTGTTGTCTCCATTTAAATCCTCAAACCCATCTTCATTCATTTTTCCATCTCTATCGTCGTCTGTAGGACGAGCATTCCCACTACGTTCAAATTTTAACTTAGCAAAATATTGTGCAGTAGCATCCGGACTCATATTAGGAAAAACATAGAAAGTATGTTTATCTAACAATTTTTTCACGCTATCTACTTTACTAGCTAATAATTGTTCCGCAAAACCTATTGCCATTTCAACGCCTAGAAGATGTGTTCCTTCAACCCCTCCTACTACGGCAATGGCTTGCTTTTCAGAAGTTTTTCCAGTACCAAGCGTAAGCATCCAAACTTTATTACCTCCTTCGGTTTCTATTAAAGTTTTTGCGGTGGCTAAATTTGGATAAGCCTTAGTTAAAGCTGATATCCGTTCAGATAAACGAGCATTACTACTATAATCTTGCTGATTTTGAGCCCATACAGAGCCGCATAACATCATCAAAACCCCAGTAGCTAGATTGTGAATTTTCATATAAGTTGGTTTATTTAAACCGCAATTTATATAAATTTCAAAGGATTTTAAATAACTGTATTTTAAAAGGTTATATAAATGTTACATCTTACCTGATAACTTCACCCAAATTATCAATATTTACCTGCTCTAACTCTAAATAATCTTGAGTAATTGCCGCAAATTCTCTTCTGGCAATTATTCTTTCAGCATTCAATTCGCCGTTAAATTTATAGGTTGATTGCCATTTCTTCTTAATTTCGGAAAGTAAACTCTCCGCAGATTTATTTCTGGTATAAGCGATGAGCTCAACTGTTTTCTTTATGGATAATTCTACCGCTTCATGGTCTTCTATCCAAATTTTGGCTTTATAGAAATAAGCTTTTAATGGTTCAGAAATTTCTTTTAACGAAACCGGTTTATCCCCTTCAAAATATGCCCCATTTTCATTTATACTAAGTTTTAAAATCCCCGTTTGTACTATATTCTGTATCGCTCTCCAATTATTATCACTTTCAAAAACATCTGAAATTGCAATTATAGGCGACTTAAACCCTAGCATTTCTCCTTGAACAGGCTTCAGTTTTGTAGAAGAAACTTTAACCTTAAAAAATGGTGCATAAGCTGCAATTACACCTGCTGCTCTCGCAATATCCATGTTTACGTCTTCAAAATTTAATAAAACTAAATTTTCATCTGTTTCAGGAATAAAATCTTTAAGAAGGCTATAATTAGATACTCCATCAACAAAATATCCGGCTACTGATGTTCTATACTTATTATCTTCATAATTTAATTTCTTGGAAACTGTTTTCGGACTATATTTTAATAATGCTGATAAATCTTCCTTAATACCATACAACAAAACTTCCGCGCGTACTGACCTCCCGTCTTTTAGCTTAATGTTCCATCCACTTCCTGATCGATCTACCTTGATCCAATTCACAGAATTGAGTACTTTCAAATTTTCAACAGAATCTAAAAGGCTTGGAATATTCTGATTATCTATATTTTTATTCTTATTAGTGTCTAGAATTCCTTTTACTAACCACGAGTTTAAACTCAGATCTTTTATTAAATCTTGGGCCGATAAATTATTTAAAATAATTGTTGAAACGCCAGACTTAGCCGCTTGAGTAGCTGCAGCTAGGGTAAATTGATCATTCCCTAATACCACAATCTGGGTTTTTAGGTTTTGAGCCTTCACAACATTAAAAACCAGTAAAAAGCAGAAGGAAATCAATAATCTTTTCATTTGTATATATTTGTATAAAAGCAAATTGCTCTTTATAAATTAATTATTTGCTATTGAGCCCCTCATTTAACCTAATTTAACAGCTTATATTTTATGATAGCCCGAATATTTGCAGCTCAAAATTCTAACAAATATAATTTACGTACAACTAATTCTAAAGAGCGAATTTTAAAGTTAGAAAAGCTAAAAAAGGAAATAAAATCGCAAGAAGATTCTATTTACAAAGCGCTGAGTAAAGATTTAAGAAAATCTTATTTTGAAGCTGCATTAACAGAAATTTATTTTGTTTATGGAGAAATAGATCATGCTATTAAAAATTTATCGGCTTGGATGCGCCCTAAATCTGCCGCTAGATTTCTACCCAATATCCTCGCCAAAAACAAATTATATTATGAGCCCAAGGGAAGCACCTTAATTATTGCGCCTTGGAATTACCCCTTCCAACTGGTAATGGGGCCATTGGTGTCTGCTATTGCCGCAGGTAATACGGTAATTGTTAAACCTTCAGAATTTAGCAAATACACCTCAGAGGTAATGCAACAAATCATAAATAATGTATTTAACGAAAATGAAGTTGCTTGCGTTTTAGGAGACGTTGAGGTTTCTACTGAATTACTCGGTTTACCTTTCGACCATATTTTTTTCACAGGAAGCACTCAAGTTGGAAAAATAGTTATGGAAGCCGCTGCCAAAAATTTAACCAGTTGCACTTTAGAGCTCGGGGGTAAATCGCCAGTGGTAATTACAGAAAATGCCGATATTGAAACCGCAGCCCATAAAATTGCTTGGGGAAAACTTATGAATGCAGGTCAAACTTGTATTGCGCCAGATTATGTGCTAATTCATGAATCACAGAAAGATTCATTTATAGGCGCTTATAAAAAATTCACCAAAGAAATGTTTTATAATGGCGACAATATTAACACAGCTGTTTATGGTAAAATAATAAATGAAAAAAACTTCGATAGATTGGTAGATTTATTAAATGAAGCCGTTGACGGAGGTGCTCGGGTTGACTATGGTGGTAAATTTCAAAAATCTGATTTAACGTTTCAACCAACCATTGTAACACAACTTAACGACCATCATAAATTATCTAAAGAAGAAATATTCGGCCCAATTTTACCCATTTACACCTACAAAACGTTAGAAGAGGCTGTAACAAAAATTAATAATCAACCCAAACCATTAGCCGCCTATTTCTTTTCTCAAAAAACTAAAGAAATAAATTACTTAATTAAATATACCTCTGCGGGTGGTACTTGTGTAAACGACGTATTATTACATATTTCGAACCCAAATGTGCCATTTGGTGGGATTGGTCCAAGCGGAATGGGTAGTTCGCATGGTGTTTATGGCTTTAAAGCCTTTTCACATGAAAGAACGGTTATGTTCCAATCAAATATTCATTTAACAAAAATGATTTATCCCCCATATTTGGGTAAAGAATGGCTGTTAAAATTATTAAAGAAGCTTTATTAAAATGTTAAACGATATGGATTTAGAACATTTAAAATACCCTATAGGCAAATTTAATATGCCAATAACCTTAGAAAAAGAGGTTATTGATGCCTGGATTAAAGATATTTCTGAACTTCCTACAATATTGAAAAAATTAGTTGCGGGCCTAAGCGAAAATGAATTTACATTAACATATCGCCCTCAGGGCTGGACAATTGGCCAGATAATTCATCATTTGGCAGACAGCCATATGAATGCTTTTATAAGAATAAAATTAGCCTTAACTGAAGAAAACCCTGTAATAAAGCCTTATTTTGAAGAAAAATGGGCCAATTTGCCAGACGTAAGCTTATGTAATGCTAATTATTCTATCCAAATTTTAGAAGGCCTTCATGCAAGATGGGCGATCTTGCTAAATTCATTATCTCCAGACGATTTAAATCGTACCTTCTATCATCCAGAACATGAATTAAATTTCCCAATTATTAATATTATCGGCATGTATGCCTGGCATAGTAAACATCATACAGAACATATAAAAATCGCATTAAAAAATAAGCCCTAACTTTTAAGATAGGGCTTATTTTAACCTTTTACTATTTCTTAGAGATTGTTTCTTTTACCTCTCCGCAATCGTACATCATACTGCCATAATATGGGTTCTGAACCGCTTTTACTTCATTTAACCAACTAGATTTTACCATTGGACAATATTGTAAGTAAATTTCAGAACTATTCATTTTTAATCCTTTAACCAATTTAATCATAGCATAAGAAACTGTTTTAAACGACTCTCTTTGATCTTTTAAAACATTATTGCTTGAAATTGGAGTTGCTCCTTTAATTAGTTCTGCAGATTGTTCATCCCAAAGTTTTTTCTGTTCACCTTTCAATTCAGCAGCAGGAAAAGCTTTTACAGCTTCCAAAAATTCTTTTGCATCAACCACTGCTTTATCTTTTTTATCATCTGCTAACGCATTCTTGGTTACCATATAATGATTAAGAATTTTATTGAACGCTGGCTTTGCATTTTTCTGTGCAAAAGCAGTTGTTATTCCAAATACTGTAAATAAGGCTACAGCAACCATTTTAATTGTTTTCATTGTTTGTTGATTATTTTAATGCATTAAAAAAATTAAACTCCGCCCTAATCATTAGAGCATCTTTACTAAATCTATTTGTCATACCACCAGCAATTTGAAACTTATACCCCAAATCTATCCTGGTTTTACTGTTAATAATAAACTGAACAGCAGGTGCTAAATCTAAATAACCTTTTCCGTTATCAACAGAAGTTTTTCCAAAAGCCTCAACATATAAATTAAAATTGGGCTGTTTATAGTTTTTATAAACAAATGGAAGTAATAAATATCCTGTTGATAAGCTATAATTTATATACTCTGAAGGCGTTTCTGCGGTATTAAACAATTTATCTTGACCATTAAAAGGCGCAGAGTAAGAAAGATTGGCTGATATAGCTAATTTATGAATCAATTGAGTAGCAACTACACCAAGCTGAGCTCCGCTATTATCGCCATCTAAATTTAAATCCATCGAATTTATTTTTCTGTCGCTATAACTTGCTTTAGCAAAAGCAGCCATTCTAAAATGGTTTTGAACTTCATCTATTGATAAAAATCTATACTTCGCGTATAAACTAAATCCATCAAACTGAAAGTTCTTATCCAGGTTAGAAAAATAAAACTGAGCATGAGACATTAAATTTTTATGATGTCCAATCATTATTTCAGGACTCAACCTATAATTTGAAGGGCCTGTCATAATCTCATTTGTGATTCTTACTCCAATTGCTTTTGATGGCATATTACTTGCTGGCTCTGAATAAGGATATAATTCTTGAGCATTGGCAATATGTGATAAACCAACTGCGATAATAGCAGTTAACAATATTCTACGTAGCATAATTTAAAATTAAATGCTTAAATGATAAACTCTAGTTTTTTTACCGTTCACCATTCCAGAACCAGTAACATATGCATCAGATTTTACCTGCTTAGCTTTTTTCTTAAAGTTAGCTGGCGATAAAAAATTCTTATCGATAACCTTCGCCGTAACTTCTCCATTTAGCTTTTTACTTTTCAAATTCTCAAACCTGTATACCTTGCCGTCTGTAATTAATTGCCCTTTTTCGTCCACTTCTGCATTTTTAAATACAAAATTGGCTGCTAAATTTCCTACAGAAAAACCAGCATCTTCTACCTTAGCAGAAATTAAATCAATATTTACTGATTGCCCTTTTTTAAAAGTTACATCAAATTGATTTTTGTTTAAGTCAACTTTAATTTGATCAATAAAGTCTAGTGTTCTTAATGATGTTTCTGTTGCCTGTGTACACATTGAACAGGTTAAACCATTAATTTGGATTGCAGCAGAAGTAATATTTTGTGCGTTAGTTTTTAATGCGCCAAAAACCAATAAAAAGCTTAATATTTTTATAAATTTCATGATATTCAAAAATTAAGATTAATAAATAAACCGTTCTCTTTTGAGAAAAAGGATTAATCTTAAATTCTGAAAACACAATTTACCACATAAATGTCGTTAGGCGGGACCCTGGGGGCGGTGTTTACCGTTAAAACAGCGTTGGGGTGATTAATTAGCGGATTTACAAACGATGTAATTGCCCAATCAGGAAGTAAAAACTCGTATACTGCTTTCTGGAAATTAATTTTAAATGATGCTTGATGATCATCTGAAACTTTAACTTCTAAAAGTTCAGTTTTACAACAACCATCATCAATGTTTTTATTTGCCAGTCCAGCGCACATTTTACACGGCTTAGCTGGTGCGTACAACGAAACTGAAGCTAACTTTCCATGACAATAATGCATATTAAAGGCCAATCCAGCCATACTAACCAAATAAATGATTAACATTATACGCGTTATGTTATGCTTTAACTTCATTATCCTGCAAAGTTATTATTAATTAACTATGCTTTACAAACAATTCTTGTAATTTGAATCTCATTAATTTCTGTTAAATTCGAATTTATTAATATAAAATCATGAAACTCTTTTTTTCTATCCTCCTGTCGGCATTAACAATCACTGTTTCTGCACAAAAAAAAGTAAAAACTTATTATGTAAGTATTGAAACCAATAAAGGAGCAAGTATTGTAAAACTCTATAATGAAACACCACAACATCGAGATAATTTTTTAAAACTTACGCGTGAAGGTTTTTATAACGGAACACTCTTCCACAGAGTTATTAAAAACTTTATGATCCAAGGTGGAGATCCAAACTCTAAAACTGCAGATACATCAGCTTCCTTAGGTAGTGGCGATGTAGGTTATAGAGTTCCTGCTGAGTTTAATGAAAATCTTTTCCATAAAAAGGGGGTATTAGCTGCTGCGCGCGATAATAATCCAGAAAAAGCTTCAAGCGGTGCTCAATTTTATTTGGTTCAAGGAAAAGTGTTTACCGACAGCACCTTAAACGCCTTGGAGACCAATAGATTGAAATTTAAAATTCCTGAATACCAACGAGAAATTTATAAAACATTAGGAGGTACCCCTCATTTAGATAGAAATTACACCGTTTATGGAGAAGTGGTTAAAGGCATTGAAATGATAGATAAAGTTGCTGAATCGCCAACAAAAAAAGGCGACAGACCTATTGAAGATGTAAAAATGACCGTTAGAGAGCTTAAAAAAAGAGAAGTTAGAAAATTGGAAAAAGAACTTCAATTAACTGCTAAAAACAACAATAAAAAGCCTTAATTTCTCTAATTTTACCACATGAAGATCATTTCCTATAATATAAATGGCATACGCTCTGCTAGTACAAAAAATTTATTTGGCTGGTTGCAAGCGACTAATGCCGATATGGTTTGTTTTCAAGAACTGAAAGCCCAGCCAGATCAAATACCGGAAATTATAGCCTTAGTAGAAAATTTAGGCTATCATCACTACTGGTATCCAGCGCAAAAAAAAGGGTATAGTGGCGTGGCAATTCTTACTAAGATTAAACCCATTCACGTTGAGTATGGTTGTGGTGAAGAATGGATTGATGCAGAAGGAAGAATAATTAGAGCCGATTTCGAAGACTTCTCGTTAATGAGCGTTTACATGCCTTCTGGCTCTAGTGGCGAAGACCGACAACAAAAGAAATTTGAATTTTTAGATTTCTTTCAGCCTTATATCTCAAATTTAAAAACTCAGTATCCCAATTTAATTGTGAGTGGCGACTATAATATTTGTCACACCGAAATTGATATTCATAATCCCAAATCAAATGCTAAATCTTCTGGTTTTTTACCTGAAGAACGCGCCTGGATAGATTTATTCATAAAAAATGGCTTCATAGATACTTTCAGGCATTTTAATAAAGACCCACACCATTACACATGGTGGAGCTTTAGATTTGGCGCAAGAAGTAAGAATTTAGGTTGGCGTATTGATTATCAAATGGCGACTAAAGAAATGGAAGACAGGCTAAAAAATGTTAGAATTTTACCAGATGCTGTACATTCTGATCATTGTCCTGTTTTATTAGAACTCAAATAAATATGCTGCTCTTTAAAAATATTAAATCCTTAGTAGGTGTACATACGGCTCAAACTTCCCTATTAAGAGGGGCAGAAATGAAAAATTTGCCTTTCCTAAGTAACGCTTGGTTGGCCATTGAAAATGGAAAGATCAAGGCGTTTGGAGAGATGAGCAATATGCCTTCAGAACAAAATTTTGAAGAGGTTATAAATGCAGAAGGTAAGTTTATTTTACCTACTTGGTGCGATAGTCATACCCATATCGTTTTTGCAGCTCCACGGGAAGAGGAGTTTGAGATGAAAATAAAAGGGAAAAGTTATGAAGAAATTGCTGCTGCAGGAGGAGGAATATTAAATTCTGCGAAAAAGCTTCAAATCGCAACCGAAGACGAGTTATACCATTCTGCAAGTAAACGATTAATAGATTTAATAAGATTAGGTACTGGGAGTATTGAAATTAAAAGCGGTTATGGTTTAACTACCGATGCCGAATTAAAAATGTTAAGGGTAATTAAACGCCTAAAAAACACTTTTCCTATTCCTATAAAAGCAACTTTTTTAGCTGCGCATGCCTATCCAGCAGAATTTAAAAACAATCACGAAGGCTATATTCAGCTTATAATAGACGAAATGTTGCCTAAAATAGCTGAAGAAAAATTAGCCGATTATATTGATGTTTTTTGTGAAAAAGGGTTTTTCTCTAATGAAGAAACGGAGCGCATTTTAAATGCAGGATTAAAGTATGGACTTAAGCCAAAAATCCATGTAAATCAATTATCAATTTCGGGCGGCGTACAGATTGGTGTAAAAAAACATGCTGTTTCTGTAGATCATTTAGAAGAAATGGATAACGACGCTATTAATTGCCTAGGACAGAGTAATACCATTGGTACTATTCTCCCTTCATGTTCATTTTATCTAGGCATTCCGTTTGCTAATGCAAGGGGTTTAATAAACGCCAATGCCGCAATTGCTATTGCTTCCGATTTTAATCCGGGATCTACCCCATCAGGTAATATGAATTTTGTGGTTTCGTTAGCCTGTATAAAACTTAAATTATTTCCTGAAGAGGCAATTAATGCTGCAACAATTAATGGAGCAGCTGCTTTAGAATTACAAAATGAAGTAGGAAGCATTGCAATAGGAAAATGCGCTAATTTAATTTTAACAAAAGAAATTCCATCATTAGCATTTATTCCTTACAGCTTTGGTCAGCCTCAAATTGATGCTGTATTCATTAACGGAAAAATTTACAATGGATAATTTAAAAATATTTAACGCTAAAGATATTGACGCCCTAATTTCTAAAAGAAATGGTGAAACTAAACTTGGCGAAACTATTGGATTATTTAATAAAATTCAAGATTTACATCAGTCTAACGCAAAATACATCCTACTAGGAATACCTGAAGATATAGGCGTAAAAGCAAATTATGGAATTGGAGGGACTCATACTGCATGGCCAGCTTTTTTAAGTGCATTTTTAAACGTTCAGGCAAACGATTTCTTGCCAACCGAACAAGTTGCCCTGTTGGGCGAAATAATGCCTCCTGAGGGCGTCAATGGCTCGGCTGAGGGCCTAAGGATTATAGTAGAGCAAATAGACAATATTGTTTATCCTGTTATTAAATATATTGTTAGCGCAGGTAAGGTGCCTATAATTATTGGGGGCGGACACAACAATTCTTTCCCTAACTTAAAAGGGCTATCTCAAGCAGTAAATAAAGCAGTAAACGTGATTAATATTGATGCTCATGCAGATATTAGACCCGTTGAAGAAGGCCGACATAGCGGAAACGGATTTTCTGCAGCATTAAATGAGGGATTTATAAACAAGTATTGCATTTTTGGCCTTCACCAGAACTATAATAATCAATATACTTTAAACCAAATTAATAATCATCCAAATATTAGCGCTGTATTTTTCGACAACCTATTAAAAGATAATTTGGATATTCCTACCGCTTGGCAAGACTTCACTCAAAATTTATATTCGCCATGTGCTTTAGAATTAGATCTAGACTGCATCTCAAATGTGCTTTCTAGCGCTATAACGCCTACTGGTTTTAGCTTAAACGAAATCAGGAAAATCATTCTTCAAAACAAAATAAAATTCTCTTATTTTCATGTGTGTGAAGGCGCATCAAAATTAGATAATGGCAGAAATGATGCAGGTATAGGAAAAACTATTTCCTATTTAATTAGTGACTTCATCAAAAATCAGAGCCAATTACATTAAAAAAAGAAGGTTTTATCGGGCGTTATGCAAGCATCTAATTTAACATCAAACTTAGATGTCTCCATAAATTTAGGGTATGGAGACGACTCCAAGCATAATCCAATTTTCTTGTTTACTTTATTATGCGCGAAAAACCGATCATAGAACCCTTTCCCATACCCAACACGATTACCAACTTCATCAAAAGCTAATAATGGAACAATAACCAAATCTATTGTTCCTGTATAAACTTCCCCGCCTTCGGGCTCCAAAATATTATACTTGTTTTTCTTTAAAACTGTCTCTTCTGTAAAGACATAACTTATCATTTCAAACGTTTCAAAATCTGATTTTGGGATCAGTATTTTAATACTAGGGTGATTAGATTTCAACCAATTAATTAATAGAAATGTATCTGGCTCTCTTTTTTCTAAGATGGGAATAAAAATATGAATCGTTTTTACCTCGCCCAAATCCAATTTTTGGAAATTAACTAGGAGCTGATGGTTTAAGCGTTCAAACGCTGAATCTGAAAGTAGCGTTCGATTTTTTAAAGCCTGTTTACGAATTTCTGCTTTAAGCATATTTTTAAAGTTGAGTTCTAAAATAGGCAAATTCATTATAAATGAAAAGGCTTCGGGAACCACTCCGAAGCCTTTTTCAACCTAAACCTAAACTAAACTATGAAAACTCTTATTTAACTCTTTCTACATATTCCCCTGTTCTGGTATCAACTTTAACTTTATCGTCTTGATTGATAAACATTGGAACTTTTATTTCAACACCAGTTTCAACTGTTGCATATTTTAATGCATTGGTTGATGTATCGCCTTTAACTGCAGGCTCTGTATAAGTTATTACTAATTCAACATGCGAAGGTATTTGAGCCATAATTGGTTCATCACTCTCAAAAGCAACGATCACATTCATTCCTTCTTTTAAGAAACGAACTGGATCTCCAAATAATGTTTTTGGAATATTAAATTGCTCATAAGTAGTGTTGTCCATAACTACCAAAAACTCTCCATCTTCATAAAGATATTGGTAATCATTAGTCTCAACGCGGCAAATTTCAACCTCTTCATCTGTTCTGAAACGATATTCAACCAATTTATTGGTTTTAACGTTACGCATACGCGCTTGATAGAACGCACGTAAGTTTCCAGGGGTACGGTGTAAAAATTCTTCAACACTTACCAACTCGCCGTTAAAGCGAAGAATATTTCCTGATTTTACGTCTGATGCTTTTGCCATTTTTACGATCAATTTTGCCTTTATTATAAGGCGTTATTTGATGGTGCAAAGGTAAAAACAATTTTTAAATTATACAATAGTTTTTTTTGAGATTTTAAAAACCTCATTCTAAACCACAATAGAGGGCTTATGATCTAAAATATTTATAAAATTGTGACAAAAGTAATACTCGTGTTCTTGGTTAGATGCAACAACAATCAGCTTATTTTTACCAAAGTCTTCGATAAGTTTTTGATACCACTCTATTCCTTGTAAGTCTAAATTTGCCGTAGGTTCGTCCAACAAAAGTAGGGGGGTATTTTCGAAACAGGCCAATGCCAATCTGGTTCTTTGGCGCATTCCTGAAGAAAAATATTTTATGGCTTTGTTCTTCGCTTTTTCTAACCCTAATAATTCAGGCAAATCATCAATAGATAAGCCCGGCATTAATTTTTTAAAACTAAAATGAAAACTTAAACATTCTAATAAAGTAAATTCCTCTATTAAATCTATATAAGGGGCAGTAAAACTAACTTGTTGATATAAATCCTCAACTTTTAAACGGCCATTATTATAAGAAATATTACCCTCCGAAAGACTCATATTACCAGAAATAACACTCAATAAAGTAGACTTTCCAGATCCATTTGGCCCTAATACAGCAATTTTATCAACCGCATTAAACTCAAATGAAAGATCTCTAAAAATCCATTCTTTATTAAATCTACGACCACATTTTTCGAGGGTAATTTGCATAATTAACCAGAAGTTCCAAATCCTCTAATAACGCCTCTATTTGAATTACGGATAAAATCGACAATTTCATCCCTAATTTCTGTCGGTTGAAATTCTGCTTCAATTATATCTAAAGCCTTGGTTACATTATTGTGTTTTACAAATAGAACGCGATAAATTTCTTGTATTTCGTTAATTTCTTCAGGAGAAAACCCTTTTCTTCTTAAACCTACAGAGTTTATCCCTACGTACGCCAAAGGCTCTCTAGCTGCTTTTACATAAGGAGGGACGTCCTTTCTTACAAGCGAACCACCAGTAACAAAAGCATGCGATCCTACGTGTACAAATTGATGTATAGCAACTAATCCCGCCAACACAACATTGTCTCCAATTATAACGTGTCCGGCAAGTGTTGTACTATTACTAAAAATACAATTATTTCCTACTACACAATCATGAGCAATATGCGTATAGGCTTGCAACAAACAATTGCTTCCAACAACAGTTTTATACCTGTCCTTGGTGCCTCTATTGATGGTACAACATTCTCTAATTATGGTATTGTCGCCAATTTCAGCTGTCGTTACTTCGCCATCGAATTTTAAATCTTGAGGAACGGCAGAAATTACAGAACCAGGAAAAATTCTACAATTCTTTCCAATTCTAGCGCCATCCATTATAGTAACATTAGATCCTATCCAAGTTCCTTCGCCAATTACTACGTCTTTATGAATTACGGCAAAAGGCTCTACCACTACAGTATCAGCTATTTTTGCTTGGGGATGTATATATGCAAGTGGTTGTATCATAATGTTAATCGTTATCTTTTACTTTTGTTATTTGAGCCATCATTTCTGCTTCAACCACTACCTTATCACCTACCATACCTATACCTTTCATCTGGGCAATTCCTCTTCTAATTGGCTCCATTAAATCGCACCTAAAAATTAAAGTGTCGCCAGGCAATACTTGAGCTCTAAATCGAACGTTATCTATCTTCAAGAAATAAGTTAAATAATTACTAGGGTCTGGAACACCGCTTAAAACCAAAATTCCGCCTACTTGCGCCATTGATTCTATTTGAATAACGCCCGGAAATACTGGAGCTCCAGGGAAATGTCCTTTAAAAAACTCTTCGTTCATGGTTACGTTTTTCACGCCCACAACATGGTTTTTACTTAATTCTAAAATTTTATCAACAAACAAAAACGGTTGTCTATGAGGCAAAATTTCCATTATTTGTTGAGTGTCTAATAATGGTTTTACAGTTGGGTCGTAAACCTTAACCGTTTTCTTGCTTTTCTCTTTACGTATAGCTGCTTTAATTTTCTTTGCAAATGCAACGTTTGCCGCATGGCCAGGTCTTGCCGCCATAATATGGCCCTTTAAATGCATTCCAACTAAAGCTAAGTCGCCAATCATGTCTAATAGCTTGTGGCGAGCTGGCTCATTTTGATAACGTAACTCCATATTATTTAATATACCTTGTGGCGCAACCGCGATGGCTTCTCTATTAAATATTTTTGCTAAGTGATCTAATTCTGCTTGTTCAACTTCTTTATCAACAATTACAATGGCATTATTTAAATCGCCACCTTTAATAAGGTTGTTCTTAAGTTGATATTCTAATTCATGTAAAAAACAAAATGTTCTACATGAAGCAATTTCTTTTTTAAACTCCGAAATAGTAGATATTCCGGCATGCTGACTACCCAAAACTGGCGAATTATAGTCGATCATACAAGTAAATCTATAATCGTCTAGAGGCATGCCTACAATTTCTACGCTTCTTTCAGGCTCCAAATAAGTGATGTTATGAGGAATAGAAAAATACTCTCTTTCTGCATCTTGAATTTGAATACCCACTGTTTCTATCGCTTCTACAAAAAGAATAGAGCTTCCGTCCATAATTGGCGTTTCTGGCCCGTTTAATTTTATTAAAACGTTATCTAAGTCCATCCCCACCAACGAAGCCATTACGTGCTCAACTGTACTTACACTTGCTCCATTTTGTGTGATTGTAGTTCCTCTTGCAGTATCTGTAACGTTATCGCAATCGGCATCAATTATAGGACTTCCAGGCAAATCTATACGCTGAAACTTAAATCCATGGTTTTCTGGTGCCGGACAAAATGTTAAAGTTACATTAACACCGGTGTGTAACCCCACTCCATCTACTGAAATTTCTGATTTAATGGTTTTCTGTTTCGTATTCATAATTCCTATTTTTTTCCTTTCAGCAACTCTTCTAGTTGTTTTATTTTTTCTTCAAGGGCTTCTATTCTTGCGTTAGTTGAAGGTAGTTTTTTAAAATATACTGACGATTTCATCCAATCTCTCAAAGGCTGAGCAGGGCTTCCTTGCCACTGTTTGTTTTCTTCTAATATGGAGGATTGAATTCCTGCCTGAGCTCCAATTTGTGTTCCTTTTGCAAGTGTAAGGTGTCCGGCAATTCCCACCTGTCCACCAATTACAGAATTGTTTCCAACTTTTGTGCTTCCAGAAACGCCAGATTGTGCCGCCATTACTGTATTTTCTCCCACCTCTACATTGTGCGCAATCTGAATTAAATTATCAATTTTTGCTCCTTTTCTAATGATTGTAGAACCCATTGTAGCTCTATCAATAGTTGTATTTGCACCAATTTCAACGTCATCTTCTATTATCACATTACCAATTTGGGCAATTTTGTGGTAAGTTCCGTTTGCTTGGGGAGCAAAGCCAAATCCATCGCTTCCGATTACTGTATTTGAATGGACGATTACGCGATTTCCAATTTCAGAATTTTTATAAATTTTTACGCCTGGATTAAAAATACAATCGTTCCCTACAACAGTATCTGCGCTAATGGTACAAGAAGAATAAACTTTAGTTCTTTCTCCAATAACTACATTTTCAGATATGGTAACAAATGGACCTATATATACTGAATCGCCTAGTTTTGCCGACTCATGCACAAAACTTAATGGATGAACACCTATATAATCATTGTGTCGGTTAATGGCCTCATCATATTTTTCCAATAAAATTGAAAAAGCACTATAAGGGTCATCAACTTTTATTAAGGTAGGTTTAAACGTTTGAGTGGGTTTAAAATCTTTAGAAATAATTACAACAGAAGCATTACTTGTATACAAATGATGCTCGTATTTTGGGTTGGAAATAAAACACAAAGAGCCTTCCTTTCCTCCTTCGATTTTAGAAAGTTCGTATACGACGGCATTTTCGTCGCCTTCAATTGTTCCGTTTAAGAATTGGTTTATCTGCTGAGCAGTAAATTGCATAGGACAAAGTTATCGGTTAATTTGGTAAGAACAAATAAACGACGGTTCTATATTCTTTACGCGGTTCAATTCTTAATACCATAAATGAAAATTAAGATAAAGTTATCTATTTGTTAATTAATCGCGGTAATATGTTCCCAAAATGTTTAATAAATATAACATTTTTTACATTTCTAAAACCTTTTAAGGCACTTTAAATATCTTTTTACATAGAAAATTGTGCTCGTTTGCGAATAAGGATTGTTGCATTATGCTTAATGTATATTCCTTAAAATTTCAACTAAAAAGCTGCCAATTAGACGGTTTAAAGCTTTCATCAATTTTCATTTTCAAAAATTGTAACGACGCTAAATTCGTTTTACGCAGAATCTCATTATTTATTAAGAGGCAGCCATCAAAAAGAGATTTAAACTCGAATTTATTAATTCCACTTTTCTTTATCCAAACTTCTATAATGAATGGCTTCAGCAATATGCTCTATTTCAATTTCTATGGATTGTTCTAAGTCGGCAATTGTTCTAGAGACTTTTAAAATTCTATCGTATGCCCTAGCAGATAACCCTAATTTTTCCATAGCATCTTTTATTAAAGCTTGCGCTTTGTCATTAATTAAACAGATGTTTCTGACTTGGTTTGAACTCATTTCTGCATTTGAGTGTACTTGCTCAAATTCCTTAAACCGTTGAATTTGTAATTCTCTTGCTTTAATAACCCGTTCTCGAATTGCCAAACTGGATTCAATATTTTGATTATCAGCAAGTGCTTCAAAGTTTACAGGAGTTACTTCTACATGTAAATCAATTCTATCTAGTAGTGGTCCTGAAATTCGGCTTATGTATTTTTGAACGATACCAGGCAAACAAATACAATCCTTTTCTGGATGATTAAAAAAACCACAAGGACATGGGTTCATTGATGCAATCAACATAAAACTTGACGGATAATCAATTGAAAACTTTGCTCTACTTATAGACACTTTTCTATCTTCTAGTGGCTGTCGCAATACCTCTAATACCGTTCGTTTAAATTCAGGTAATTCGTCTAAAAATAAGACCCCGTTATGTGCTAATGAAATTTCTCCTGGCATAGGGTGGGTGCCTCCTCCAACTAAAGCTACATCAGAAACCGTATGGTGTGGACTACGAAAGGGTCTTTCTGTAATTATTGCAGTAGATTCTGGGATTTTTCCTGCTACCGAATGTATTTTAGTAGTTTCTAAAGCTTCTAGTAAGTTAAGTGGCGGCAATATAGTTGGAAGCCTTTTTGCTAACATAGTTTTACCTGCACCCGGCGGCCCTATTAAAATGGCATTATGACCTCCTGCCGCAGCAATTTCTAATGCTCTTTTTATATTTTCCTGGCCTTTTACATCAGAAAAATCAAACTCATATAACGCTGCTTTTTTAAGAAATTCAGCCCTTATGTCAACTTTTATTGGTTCAAATATTTGCGTTTTTTTTAATAACCCAACAACCTCCAATAAAGAAGTCATCCCATACACTTTTAGTCCTTCTGCTATTCCTGCTTCCCTAGCATTCGCCATAGGCAAAATAAACCCCTTAAATCCAGAATCATATGCATGCATAGCAATAGGCAAAGCGCCTTTTATAGGGTGTATTCCGCCATCTAGCGACAATTCTCCCATAATAAAATAAGATTCAACATCTGCACCTTCTAATTGACCTGAAGCCGCTAAAATTCCAATTGCAATGGGTAAATCATACGCTGAGCCCTCCTTTTTTATGTCGGCCGGCGCCAAATTGAGTACTATCTTTTGCTTAGGCATTCTTAATCCAGACACCGTTATTGCGCTTTCCACTCGCCTTAAACTCTCTTTAACCGCATTGTCTGGCAAACCAACCATATAGTATTTAGTTCCTTTGCCTACTGTGGCCTCAATTGTTATTGTTCGGGCCTCAACGCCATGCACCGCTCCTCCAAATGTTTTTACAAGCACCGTTCATTTTTTTCTTAAAATTAACAAGACTTATTATTAAAGATTAAAAAGTATGGTTGAATAAAAACCAATAAAAAAGGCATAAAAAAACCCCTCAGAAATTCTGAGGGGTCATTTTAATTATTTATAAAGTTGATTAAACATCCATTTAAATGTTCCGTGTGTTTGAGATCTAAAGGTAATCTTTGGACCAAAAGCATACAGCTTGCCTTTTCCAACATTAGCTTCAAACGCCGTTATACCATCTTTTAAATAGTTTTGGCCCCAAGCCCATCCACTTCTTAATGGAGTTGATGTAGAAAACCAAGATAATGGCTTAATTGTTCCTTTGTTTATTGCCGCAGGCGATAATTTAAAGACAGGGCTATTGTCAAAATAAACATCAGTATTTGCATCCAACCCCCAGTTCGCTGTTTGCGATTGATCTACGCTTACGCTCAATACACTACCTGGTACATAATATTTTTCACTAGGTAATCTTCTTTCTTCTCCATTTACCATTTCTACAATAGCATTTGAAACAGGAAGTTGTAAATGAGCCGCTAAGTTAGTTGCGCTTCCTATGGCAACCACTTTACCTCCAGCCTCTAAAAATGCCTTGATTTGAGGAATAGATTTATCTTGTGATACTCTTCCTAATCTACTTCTAAATTCTGCCGGAATGGTTTCTGGAGCAGGACCAAAGTTTCTTGAAGGAGTTGCTGTAGCTGCAGCTGAATAAGCAGGGATTGACCCGTCCATAAAGATAATTACGTCAAATTTTGATTTTAAATTTCCTGCATCAATATCTGGCGCATAAATTATAGTCGCGTCAAAATTATGTTTCTCCATTATGAATCTTATCCAACCCGAATCCATTGAGCCTCCGTAAACATCCCAAACCGCAATTCTAGAAGGATTAATCTTTATAGCATTAGCTGGTTTTGCTCCCGCAATTATTTTCATTCCATATTTAGAATTAGAAAGTATAGTTTTAGAAGTAGGGGTGGCTGGAACATAAAAACCTCCATTTATTGGGTTTCTAAAAACTTCAACTCCCTTTTTCAACAATTCATTAACTACTGTAAAGCTTACGTTTGCTTCAGCATTTAATAAATATCCCGATCCGCTAGGTAGGGCAGGAGTGGTTAATTCTAACAACTGTCCGTCTGGATTTTTAACAAATGGCCCTGTAAAATCTTCCATTATTCTGTCGAATTTCACATTCATTAAGTAAGCTAAAGTCCATCCCGCAGCATCATAAGGTGCAGTAGGTGCCGCGCCTTCATATTTAAAATCGTTCGGATGGTCTTGAGGCTCGAACATGTCTAAAACATGTGGTCTAAATGCCTGAGATGTTGATACAATATAGCTTCCAGATGGGTATTTTTTATTGTTTACTGTAAATTCTGATGTTGCTTTATGAACTACTATTCCTGTTCTAATTAATGAGTTTAAAAAATGAACTGCAGATGGAAAATCAGGCTGATCTGCCGATATAATATAACCGCGAGGATCTCTTAATTCAGGCGCTTTCATTACTGTATCGAAATACTTCATGCTCATCTGAACTCTTCCCCCCGGATTATTGGCACTTCCTGCTTTCGCTGCTTCATTTATAGCATCGATTTTCTTAGGTGATAATGCCCATGTGTCTCTTTTACCTTTCTCAATTGAATTTAAGCCCATTTTATAAATGTTAAACAATAATTCATCGCTATAACGTTGAGCATAACTCAATACCGCATAATTTAGAGATATTGAATAGTCTATTGAATTTTGGAAATGCCATTTTTTTGGTAAAACCGGATTTGGCGAATCACCATTAGGTAATAATCTAGAAGGTACCAATGGAATTTCTGAAGGAGTTGGACTACCCGTAATTTCGGTTAATAATCCAATCATATTGTGAAAATAAGTAGTTGTTCTTAATCCACCATTATACCAAGTAGAGAATACAGAACCATTTCTTTGTGTGTATCCTGGCTTGTCTTCTGCGTTCATTCTATTGTGCATAGCTGCACCAACCGCGTCAATACTTGTCATTACCAACGGATCAAAAACATAATTATATGGATCTCTGTATGGAGGACCTGCTACAACTGTTCCAGCAGGACCCGTTTGGTGGTGGTTATACATGATTTGAGGTATCCACTCTACATATAATTGGCGAGCCATATTCTGCGTCTCTTTCAAATTAAGCATGAAAAAGTCTCTATTATTATCATGACCTGCATATTTTTGATACATTCTTGGAGGGCTGCTAATTGATCTCTTTTTTGGATCTGCTTCTCTCATGTACCAATTGCTTATTAATTCCATCCCATCTGGGTTAGCATGAGTTAATAACACAATTACATTATCCAATATGTTTTTAGTCTCTGTATCTTGTTTACTGGCTAAAGTATAAGCTAGTTGAATTAATTGATGAGCCCCAACCGTTTCGTTTGCATGCAATCCGCCATCAATCCATACTACTGCTTTTCCTTGTGCCGCTAATTCTTTTGCTTGATTGGGTGTTAATCCTTCCGCGCGAGCTAGTTTCTGCGAAATTTCTTTATATTTTGCTAAGTTTTTATGGTTTTCAGGCGAAGTAACAATCAGCATGTATTGCGATCTACCCTCTTCTGTTTTTCCAATATCAACAAGTTTTACCCTGTCAGACGAATTAGCAATTTTCTTAAAATAAGCCTCAGTTTGGGTATAATTGGCAAGATTATAATCATCTCCGATGTTAAATCCAAAATGTTCTTTAGGAGTTGGCACCTGGGCAAACAATTGCGCAGAGAAAAACATTGCTGTGCTAAAGCACGCAATCTTCAGTAAGTTTTTAAACTTCATAAGATTTAGAATAGTTATATGGTTTCAAATATAAAAGAGTTCTAGCTTTTTTTATGGCTGTGGTAAATTTGTTACGTGGAACTTCTTAATTTATAAATAAATATACATAAACATATACTATTGGCGCACTCAATAATAGTCCGTCAAATCTATCTAATAATCCGCCATGTCCAGGTAATAAACTGCCCGAATCTTTTGTATCGAAACTTCTTTTTAACATAGACTCTACTAAATCGCCTAATGTGCCAAAAGTAGAAATTATAATGGCCATACCTAGCCAACCCAATAAGGGTAATTGGTGAAACTGTTGACTAAATATATAGGCAACCAACATAGAAGTTAATATTCCTCCAAAGAAACCTTCCCATGATTTTTTTGGCGAATGGCGCTCAAAAAGCTTTCTTTTTCCAAACTTAACGCCAAATAAATAAGCGCCTGTGTCATTAGCCCATAACATGCATAAAAATCCTAATGGAAGTTTCCAATTAAAATCCCCTCCGTTAAATAAAAATCCTAATGCATGGAAAAAAATAAAAGGAATGGTTATAAAAATGAAACCTACAAATGTGTAAGAAATATTTCCGAAAGGAATTTTAGACTTTTTATATAGTTCAGTTATAAATACAGAAAAAACAATTGGAATAATTAGTAAAAGATATTTTAAGTCGAATTTTATATAAAAAAATAAGGCGCTTAGTCCAAAAACTAATACCGCAGCAATTAAACCAATAATAATATGAGGTCTTATTCCTGCTTTCTTTATTAGTTTGTAAAACTCAAATAAGGTTGCGGTACTCAATAGTAAATAAAATACGGAAAATACTTTGTCTCCTAATAAAAGCGAACCAACCATTATTATTAGAAAGAAAAAACCGGTAATAGCTCTGGTTTTCATTTGTTTATTGGATGTTATTGGTTAGTAAATACTGATTAGCGTTATCTACATCCTCCGGACTAACCATAACTTCTAATCTGCCAATATTATAGGCGCTAATTTTTTTATTTAATACCACAGCTGGAATTCCGGCTTCAATTAATCCCTGTTTCAATACTTCCGCAGAAAATTCATTATCTGTTTTATAAATCACTATCCACTGCTGCTCCATTTTTATTCGCCTTTAATTTTATATAATACAATATCACTCCTGTTGCTAAAAAACTCAATAAATATCCTATCCAGTTAAATTCTAGTTCAGATGTAGATTGGTCCAAAGGTAGGCCTTTACGGTCCAAATCCCATGCAATAATTACTGCCTCAGCATTATTTATAAAGTGGGCAAAAATTGCATACCACAAGTTTTTCGTCCAATAATAAAGATACCCAAATCCTGCACCCAATAATAACCGAGGAAAAAATCCAAGAAATTGGAAGTGAATAGCACTAAATATAATTGCAGTTAACCATATCGATATATGAGGATTTTTAAACATTCTGCCAAAAGTCCTTTGCAGACCACCTCTAAACATTAATTCTTCGCCAACTGCAGGTGCCACTGCAACTACAATTAAATTAACCCAAATATCCCATGAACTTTTAATATCCAAAAGTAAATAGGTGGTGCGCATGGCTTCTTTTTCTGCCCTTCGCATCCATTCTTCTAAAGAACTTAAAAATTCAGGCAGGTGTAAGTTCTGATTAAACTCTATTACCCATTCCATAAATGGCGTAGAGGCAATCATTAATATTAAAACCAAAAAACTGGTTTTTAAACTTAAGGGTTTGAAGGAATAAAACCCATTCACTGGAATTTTTTCTATCCAAGCAAGCGCTAAGGCAGGAACTAAAAATGTGCCTATACTGGTAGAAATAAACAATAAAATTTTAAAACTATTGGCGCTTAATTCTGTTGGAATACCGGTTAAAACATCATTAATAACAGGCTGTCCATAAATTCCAAATATTATACAAATAGCTAAAATTCCAAAAATGACCGCTCCGGTTAAGGATAATCCAAGTAAAGCCAAAATTTGCATTGGTGGACTGAGCTCTTCCTTTTTAAAACGTATTTGGTTCATTATTTGTAACTTTGTATTTATATAAAGCTGTAAGTTATAAAATGTCTGTAAAGATAGGAAATATAGATTTGGGTTCATTCCCATTATTACTCGCTCCAATGGAAGATGTGAGCGATCCGCCGTTTAGATATGTATGCAAAAAAAATGGTGCAGACATGATGTACACGGAGTTTATCTCGTCGGAGGGTTTAATAAGAGATGCAGCAAAAAGTAAACAAAAATTAGACATTTTTGAATACGAAAGACCAATTGGCATTCAAATTTTCGGTAGCGAAATTGAATCCATGCGCGAAGCAACAGAAATAGCAAGTCTTGCTGGCCCAGACTTAATTGATATAAATTATGGTTGTCCGGTGAAAAATGTGGCGTGCAAAGGAGCGGGGGCAAGTTTGTTGCAGGATATAGATAAGATGGTAAAAATGACCGATGCGGTTGTAAAAGCCACTAAATTACCTGTAACCGTTAAAACAAGATTAGGGTGGGACGATAACACTAAAAATGTTGAAGAAGTTGCAGAAAGACTTCAAGATGTTGGTATTCAGGCTTTAACGATTCATGGAAGAACACGAGCTCAACTTTATAAAGGAAACGCCGATTGGACCTTAATTAGGGAAATTAAGCGTAATCCAAGAATTAAAATTCCAATTTTTGGAAATGGTGATGTAGATAGTCCAGAAAAAGCGGCCGCTTGGAGAATGGAATATGAAGTTGATGGAATAATGGTAGGTAGAGCGTCTATTGGTTATCCTTGGATATTTAGAGAAATAAAACATTATTTCGAAACAGGAACGCATTTGGCTCCTCCAACATTAGAAGAGAGAATTGATGCTTGTAGAACGCATTTTGAAAAATCTTTACAATGGAAAGGCCCTAAATTAGGTGTTTTAGAAATGAGAAGACATTATGCCAATTACTTTAAAGGTTTTCCTGATTTTAAACAATATAGAATGTTATTAGTACAGGAGGATAATATTGAGGTAATTTATGAGTTATTAGAAAAAATAGCAGAAATATATAAGTATAACTATCCAACAGAAGCTATAGCTTATTAAGAATTGAGGTAAAAAATGGTATCAGCAATATCAGAAGGAATAAAAATATCTATTGAAACTATGTTTCAAGAACAATATTCTAATGCCGAAAATGACCATTTTATGTTTGCTTATAAAATTAATATTGAAAATTTGACAGATTTTCCAGTACAATTGATGAGTAGAAAGTGGTTTATCTTTGATTCAATTGGTGAAACAAGGATTGTTGAAGGAGAAGGAGTAGTGGGGCTAAAACCAATTTTAACCCCAAATGAATCTTATACTTATGTTTCTGGTTGCCAACTTAAATCTGAAATAGGCTCAATGAGAGGTAAATACTCCATGCTAAATCTTCACACTGAACGCTTATTTGATGTTGAAATTCCTGAATTTGAATTAATAGTTCCTTTTAAACTCAATTAATCCTGAGATCTTCCAAACAACATACTAGCATAGTATAAAAGGTTTCCTAAAGCGCCTAAAGCTGCTACTACATAGGTCATTGCCGCCCAACGTAAAGCATCATTTGCTTGTACAATTTCACCATTTGTAACCATAACATTCGGATTGGTTTTTAGCCAAGCCATTGCTCTGTTGCTTGCGTCAAACTCTACTGGTAAAGTTATTAAACTGAAAATAGTAATTATCGCTAATCCAATTACGCCTATTCCTAAAACAATTGTATTTCCTGTAAATCCAATTAACAATACACCAATTAAAATTACCCATTGAAGCAAATTAGATGAAATACTCACTATTGGTACCATTTCTGTTCTTAGTTGCAACCAATTGTAAGATTTAGCTTGTTGAATGGCATGACCACATTCGTGTGCTGCAACTGCGGCGGCCGCAACACTTCTTCCAAAATAAACATCTGTACTTAAGTTTACGGTCTTATTTGCAGGATTATAATGGTCTGATAATTGACCCTCTGTATTCATAACTTTAACATCATAAATACCATTATCGTGTAACATTTTCTCAGCAATTTCTTTCCCCGAAAGGCCATTGTTCAATTGCATTTCAGAATATTTGGCAAATTTGCTTTTAAAGCGCATTTGTACAAAAATGCTGATTATGAAAATTATAATAATAAATAGAAAATATATGCTCATTTCTTAAATTAATTTCTTTTATTTTCATAAATCAAAAAGCATACCTATTTCACTGTATCATTAATTTTTTACAATTTATAAATGAATCTATCCTATTCTTACTGGGAAAAAAAACAATTCTTTAACTACGACGCTGTCATAATTGGAAGCGGAATAGTAGGTTTAAACGCTGCAATTGAATTAAAAAAACTTCATCCAACGTTTAAAATTGCCATTTTAGAAGCTGGATTTTTACCCACAGGCGCAAGCACAAAAAATGCCGGTTTTGCGTGTTTTGGAAGCGTTTCAGAGCTTAATGAACAAGAAAATAATTTGGGTACACAAGCCCTGTATAATCTTGTTAAGAAAAGATGGAGTGGCTTAAAAAAACTTAGATCGTTATTAGGAGATAATAATATTGATTACAAAAATGAAGGCGGGTATGAATTATTCAAAGATTTTGAACTGGAAAAAAGTAAAAAATCCATTGAAAAAATAGATCATTTCAATTCCTTAATAAAAGACATAACAGGTGTATCAAATACTTTTGAATTAGATAATTCAGAAATTAAACAATTTGGATTTAAAGGTATTAGCACGCTGATAAAAAATAATTGCGAAGCTTCAATTGATACCGGAAAAATGATGTTTCAATTAATATTATTAGCGAAAGCTCATCAAATTTCAATCTTCAACAATTGTAAAGTAGAAAAAATCCAACAAAATGAAGTTGATTGTGATCTTTTAACCAATCATGGTCAATTTAAAGCTAATAAAGTTTTGGTTTGCACCAACGCATTTACCAAATCACTTCTTCCAAAATTAAATGTTGTTCCTGGCAGAGGTCAAGTTATAGTTACTAAACCCATTAAAAATCTTAAAATAAAAGGAACTTTCCATTATGATGAAGGTTTTTATTATTTCAGAAATATGGATCACCGCATCCTCCTTGGGGGTGGTAGAAATTTAGACTTTGAAAATGAAACTACTACAGTTTTCTCTAATACTTCTAAAATAATAACTGCATTAGAAACTCTATTAAGTGAAATAATTATTCCAGATACTCCTTTCGAAATAGAACATCAATGGAGTGGTATAATGGCGTTTGGAGATAAAATTGACCCTATAATAGAACAAATATCTCCTTCTGTTTATTGCGCGGTTAGATGTAATGGTATGGGGGTTGCAATTGGGTCTCAAACAGGTGCAGATTTAGCGCATTTAGTAAATAAGCATATTTAATTGATTAATTTTAGAGGATGGATAATAATATTTTAGGTTTTCTGGTTATCGGTATATTAGTTGTAATTATTGGTGTATTAGTTTATTTAGTCCAGAAAAAATTTAATGGAGGCGTACAAAATACTGATATTCTAACCATTGCAAACGAAGAACATTCAAAAGCAATACAATACGAAAGAGAAGAAAAATTAAGATTAGAAGATCTAATAATAGATTTAAGACATGCATTACAAGAAGAAAAACTAAATGTAATTAGGGCTCAATCGCATTTAACTGCTCAACAAGATAAACTTAAAGAACAAGAAGCACATATTTTAGAACTTAAATCAAAGCTAACGCTAGAATTTGAAAACATTGCCAATAGACTGTTAGAAGAAAAATCAAAAAGTTTTTCTGTACACACTAAAGAAAATATGGATGCTTTATTAAATCCATTAAAAGAAAATATTAAAAATTTTGAGGAAAAAGTAGATAAAGTCTATAAGTCGGAATCAGCTGAAAGAAGCAAATTAGAAGGCGCTTTGAAAGAAATGATGGAACAGACTAAGAGAATTCAATCAGATGCTAATAACCTCACTAAAGCCCTAAAAGGAGACAATAAAAAGCAAGGCAATTGGGGTGAAGTAATATTAGAGAGAGTTTTAGAGAATTCTGGCTTAGAAAAAGATAGAGAATATAGAATTCAAGCTAGTCATACTGATGAATCAGGCAGCAGATTACAGCCTGATGTTATAATAGATTTACCTGATGCAAAAAATATAGTTATTGATTCTAAGCTTTCTTTAGTAGCTTACGAAAGATGGGTTAATAGTACAGATGAGGTAGAAAAAGCTGTATATATTAAACAACATATACAATCTATTAAAAGCCATATTGATGGTCTTTCTGTTAAAAAATATCATAATTTACTTGGCATTAATTCGCCCGACTTTGTTCTATTATTTATGCCAATTGAATCGAGTTTTAGTATTACCGTTCAAAATGACCAAAACTTATTCTCCTATGCGTGGGATAAAAAAGTTGTTATTGTTAGTCCAACAACCCTTCTTGCAACATTAAGAACCATTGCTAGTATTTGGAAGGTAGACCGACAAAACAAACATGTTTACGAAATAGCTGCAGAAGCAGGCAACTTATATGATAAGTTTGTAGGCTTTTTAAAAGATATGGAAACCGTAAGCATAAATTTAGAAAGAGCTAATAAATCGCATCAAGAAGCACTTAAAAAGCTACATACGGGCTCTGGAAATATTACAGGTAAGATTGAAAAAATCAAAAAATTAGGGGCCACTGCAAATAAACAAATAGACCCCTTATACTTAGAAAATAATGATTAGTTATTTGCCTTAAAAGCATTCCAACCCTGTGCTTTTAATTCATGAACAACATTAGATTTTGAAATCATATTTAAACCTCTACTTTTCTCTGTTATATGTCCAATGATAGAAATATCTACATCATTTTTAATTTTTTCATAATCTGATTGTTTAATAGTAAATAACAATTCATAATCTTCTCCACCATTTAGTGCACATACTGTAGGATCTAAACCTAACTCCCTAGCTGTTTCGTAAGTCATAGGGTCTATAGGTAATTTATCTTCATAAATAGTACATCCTTTATCACTTTCCGTACAGATATGGAATAATTCTGAAGCTAAACCATCAGAAACATCAATCATAGATGTAGGTAATACTTTAATTTGATCTAAAATAGCAACAATATCTCTTCTAGCTTCAGGTTTTAATTGTCTTTCTATTATGTAATCTTTACCTTCTAAATCTGGTTGTATTTGAGGATTTTCTAGAAAAATTTGCTTTTCTCTTTCTAATATTTGCAAACCAACATATGCCCCACCTAAATCACCCGAAACACAAATTAAATCGCCTTCATTAGCACCATTTCTATAACAAATACTATCTTTTTCTGCATAACCTATACTCGTTATACCTATAATCAAACCTTGTTTACTTGAAGATGTATCTCCACCAATTAAATCAATATTATATTTATTACATGCTAATTCAATCCCTTTATATATCTCTTCTACGGCTTCTAATGGGAATTTGCTAGATAATCCTATCGACACTATAATTTGAGTTGGTACACCATTCATGGCGCATATATCGCTTAAATTCACTTGCACTGCTTTAAAACCCAAATGCATTAGTGGGACATAAGCTAAATCGAAATGAATTCCCTCTAACAATAAATCTGAAGATATTAATACTTGCTTATCTTTAAAATCTAAAACAGCTGCATCATCACCAACACCTTTTATACTGGATTCATGTTTTATTTTAAAATTTTGAGTTAAATGTTTTATTAATCCAAATTCTCCTAATTGAGAAACATCTGTACGCTCTTTATTTTCAAACATATATCTTTAATTTTTTATCAATTTTAAAATAGTTTCAATTTCAGGATCTTTCTTTATTATATCATCCTCTAAAGAATGTTCTACGTAAATATCAGGAATAATACTTCTTCCATCATATTCACTTTGTGCATTTGGAACTATTTTATATAATCCAAATTTAAGCTTTAAACCCGAATAAGGGAGGGTTAAAGTCGGAATAATACCTGCAGATATTTTATTAAATCCACCACCACCTTCTGATCCTACAAAAATACCTCTATTTATACCCTTAAGATTGGCAGCCAGCAAAGTAGCTGCAGAAAAACTTAACCCATTGGTTATTATATATAAATTCCCTTTAAAGTTATTTTTATTAGGTTTAGATATATTTAGTTCATTAATCTTCACTAAATATCTATCCTCCTTTTTATTTATAAATAATTGATTATAAATCCATTGAAATGGAATTGATAGTTTACTTTTTAAATTATCATCACTAAAAATAAATCTACCTTTAGCTTCTACAGTACTTAAATATTTAAAATTAGTAGCTGTTAAATAGGAAAATAATTTTCTACTATCATTTAAATTTCCTCCACCATTATCTCTTAAATCTAAAATCAAATTTTTTATTTCAGACGCCTTAATTTCTTTGAATGTTTCATCAAAGAATTTATCAAAATTTGAATGTTTAAAAGAGAAACTTTTTACTTTCAAATATCCAATTCTAAAGTTTGAATCTAATAACTTATAATCTAATAAATATTGATTATTTTCATCTAAACCCTTATATTTTAAATATTTGAATGTTTGGGTATTTACAATCTGATTTTTAGTTTCAGAACTATTTTTAAGATAATTTTTTGCAACTAAATCAGATTTTCTAATTAAAATATTCTTTATTTCCTTTCCATTTGAAATATCTAAGAGAAGAGAATCTTTTTCACTATAAATTGAATAATACCAATTAGAAAAATTTCTATTTAAAATAGAATATTTATAGGTCATATTATATCCATCAGCAGAAATATAACTGTTTAAATTCTTAATTATTTCTGAGGTTGGAATATTATTAATGGCCAATATTTCATCACCAGATTTTATTAAAGTATCTACTATTTTAAATCCTTTAAAAAATAGCTTATCATTTTTAACTATAAAACTATAGTTATTTAAAATCCTTTCATTTCCAATTCTTTCAATAGAATATTGATCTGATTTTCTAATAGATGGAATTAATAATTTAGTATGTCCGCATTTTATAGAAGCAATTATAGGTGCTAATTTTAAATAGAAATCCTTTGTATTTAATGGTTCATTAATTACCGTTTTTAAACTATCTATTTTAAAATTTAAATTTTCAGGAGTAATGTACCAATTAATTCCTGGGTGCTTTTTTTCTAAATTTTTAAAAACAAAATCTATATCCTTTCTTAAATCTTCTGGACTATGAAATTGGGCAGATATTTTATAATTATATTTTGATTTTGTTATACATGAACTAAATAAAATAATAATTATAAACAATAAATATCTACTGTAACCATACATCTAAAGACCTAATTTAGCAGAAATTTCAAGCATTCTTTCAATAGGTTTTCTTGCTTGATTAATAATGTTTTCGGGTACTATAATCTCTGGAATTTCATTCTTTAGACATAGATATAATTTTTCTAAAGTATTTCTTTTCATATAAGCACAATCATTACATGCACAATTATTATTGGGTGGTGCAGGAATAAATACTTTTCCAGGATTTGCTTTTTCCATTTGATGAATTATTCCACTTTCAGTAGCTACAATAAATTCTTTAGCATCATTATTTATAGTATATTTTAATAATCCAGTTGTAGATCCAATATAATCCGCCATTTGTAATACCGATTCTTCACATTCTGGATGTGCAATAAATTTAGCATTTGGATGTCTTTCTTTTAATTTAGTAATTTTCTCTCTCGAAAAAATTTCATGTACCATACATGCACCATTCCATAAAACTAAATCTCTACCTGTTTTTTTTGCTACCCAAGCACCTAAATTTTTATCAGGTCCAAAAATAATTTTCTGATCTTTTGGTAAACTTTCAACTATTTGGACCGCATTTGTACTTGTACATACTATATCACTTAAAGCTTTTAATTCTGCTGTACAATTTACATAGGTAATTACTACATGATCAGGATAATTTTCTTTAAATTTTTTAAATAAATGAGGCGGACAACTATCAGCTAAAGAACATCCAGCTTTTAAATCTGGTAATAAGACTTTTTTAGATGGGGATAAAATTTTTGCTGTTTCTGCCATAAAATGAACGCCAGCAAATACAATTATAGATGCATCTGTTCTTGCAGCTTCTTGAGACAATCCTAAACTATCTCCAATATAATCTGCAATATCTTGAATATCAGGTTCTTGATAATAATGAGCTAGAACAATTGCATTTTTACTTTTCTTTAATTTTTCAATTTCAGCAAAGAGGTCTAATGTAGGATCAATTTTTTCATCAATATATCCTTTCATTTTTAACTCTTCTGTATAATCCGTTTTCAACATCTCTATAATTGATAATTTATTATTTTAAATATTTATTTATTGTTTATTAGGGTGTTAATAATGTGTATAATTTCTATACAAAAAATTTGTTCTAACAATTTATCAATACTTTATTAACAATTTATCAATATTATATTGATTTATAAACCTGTTTTTCAATTAAATGTATTTACAAGTTTTTTTTGTTAAGAGTAAAATGTTAATTCTTTTAGTAACCCTAAAAAGTTAATTACTTATGCAAAGTTGGTTAAAAATTAATTAAAAGATTGTGGTAAGTTGGCATTTTGACTTAGATTTAAACATTCAAATTTTTTTATTCATTTTATTTGTACAAAATATTAACACTTTTTAGTGTGTTATTAACACCATAATAAACAAATGAGGTCTACAGATTTTTTAGTTATAGGTTCGGGAATTGCGGGTTTAAGTTTTGCACTTAAGGCAGCTAAGCATGGGAAAGTATTAATTATTACCAAATCTAATGAAGATGAAAGTAATACTAAATATGCACAAGGGGGAGTTGCTGTGGTGGTTGATAAAGACGATTCATTTGATAAGCATATAGAAGATACTTTAATTGCTGGTGATGGTTTGTGTGATAAAAAAATTGTAGAGCTGGTGGTTAATGAAGGGCCTAAGAGAATTCAAGAGATTATAGATTATGGTATAAATTTCGATAAGGACGATTTTGGTGTATACGATTTAGCTAAAGAGGGTGGTCACTCTGAGCATAGAGTTCTACATTATAAAGATATTACTGGTTATGAAATTGAGCGTGTTTTATTAGATCAAATTCATGCTAATCCTAATATTGAAATTTTAACGCATTATTTTTGTTTAGAATTAATAACACAGCACCATTTAGGCAAACTTGTTGATAAAAAATCTGATAATATTTCTTGTTATGGTGTTTATGCTTTTAATACTGAAAAGAATGATGTTGAAAAGATTTTATCTCCTAAAATAATTATGGCTTCTGGTGGTGCAGGGCATGTTTATGCTGCTACAACTAACCCAGTTATTGCTACAGGAGATGGTATGGCAATGGTTTATAGGGCTAAAGGTAAAATTAGAAATATGGAGTTTATTCAATTTCATCCAACTGCTTTATATAATCCAGGTGAATATCCTTCTTTTTTAATTTCGGAAGCTGTAAGAGGTTTTGGTGGTGTGCTTCGTAGGAAGGATGGCTCAGAATTTATGCAAATCTACGATGAAAGAGGTTCATTGGCACCACGAGATATTACGGCTAGGGCTATAGATGCAGAAATGAAATTATCTGGTGATGAATTTGTGTATTTAGATATTACCATGCGCTCTAAAGCAGATATTTTGCGCCATTTTCCTAATATTTATGCTAAATGTTTATCTATTGGTATAGACATTACAAAAGATTATATACCGGTTACACCAGCTGCTCATTATATGTGTGGTGGTATTTTGGTTGATGAATATGGTAGATCTTCAATTAAAAATTTATATGCTTGTGGTGAGTGTTCTTCAACGGGTTTACACGGTGCTAATAGGTTAGCTTCAAATTCACTTTTAGAGGCTACTGTTTTTGCTCATCGAATTTATGAAGCTTGTTTAAATGATGAAGCTTTTACTGTTGATAATAATTTAATTCCTGATTGGGACTCTCATGGGGTTGCTCAAATTAATGAAGAAATTTTAGTTACGCACAACTTACGTGAAACTCAAAAAATTATGGGTGATTATGTAGGTATTGTAAGGTCAGATTTTAGGCTTGATAGGGCTAGACGTCGATTATTTTTATTGTATGAAGAGACAGAAAGTTTCTATAAAATGAATAAAGTTTCTGTAAAACTATGTGAATTAAGAAATGTAATTCAAGTTGCTTATATGATTATTAAATCGGCCATGCTTAGAAAGGAAAGTAGGGGATTGCATTTTACTACCGATTATCCAAACCACGCTCAAGAACTTAAAGATACTTTAATATAAATTATGCCTGTTATTTTACCTGTTAAGGGTGTTTACCCTACTATTGGAAATGAATGTTTTATTGCCGAAAACGCTACAATTGTAGGCGATACCGTTATTGGAAATAATTGTTCAATTTGGTTTAATGCCGTTGTTAGAGGCGATGTAAACAGTATAAGAATTGGAAATGAAACCAATATTCAGGATGGAGCTGTAATTCATGCTACTTATGAAAAAGCATCAACTACAATTGGAAATAGAGTTTCTGTAGGCCATAATGCATTGGTTCATGGCTGTATAATTGATGATCATGTTTTAGTTGGCATGGGTGCAATTATTATGGATAATGCACATGTAGAATCGTTTTGTATTATAGCAGCCGGCTCTGTAGTTTTAGAGAAAACGGTTTGTGAATCAGGTTATTTATATGCTGGCACCCCTGCTAAAAAGATTAAGCCTTTAACAGAAGATCAAATTAATTTATTAAAGAAATTGCCTGATAATTATAATTTATACGCGAGTTGGTTTAATTAATTTTTGGAATATTTATAACTTCTTTTACTTCCCAATTAGGTCTAATTGTAAAGCCTCGTGGGTCGAACCAAATAGTTTCAGGCTGGTTGAAACTTTTTAATATTCCTGTATCCCATTTTTTATTAAGGTTTTCATCGTAAATTATTCGGATATAATATTTACCGACTCTTATTTGGTTATAAATTATAGTAGTATCATTTGTTATATAGTCTGATTTGATTAATTCTTTATCTGCATTTATCATTTCAACTATATAGCCTTTGTTTAAGCTGTCAGTGGTTTTGTAAGTTATGTCTATTCGCCCATAATCTTTATTGAGTCCGCGCTCAAACTTTTTAATGGTTCCTTTATTATTATAATTATAAATTGACTTAAAAGCACCTTCATTTATGAGAAGCTCGTATTTCGCTTTTTCTTTCCATGGATAAGAAATATTTACGCGAGTGGGATTTAATGTATCATAATTAGTTTTATAATTAGTGATGGTTAACGAATCTTCTTTTAATACTAATTTATCCTTGTTGATTGCTACAATGGGCAAATCGAATGTTAAGATTAAGTCTGTGTTTGGATGCAATAGAAAGTCGTTTAAGAGGTTAAATTTAGGTGTTAAAGTACTCGAATAGGTATCTCTTTTTGCTCGAAGCAAGTTAACGGTTTGTAATATAGTGTCCTGTTCTTTTATAGCTACTTTAATAGAATCAAATGCAATTTCCTTAACCCAAATTTTAGCTGTATCTATTGTTTTATTGAATAGAACGATTTTAGTATCGTTTAGATCTTTTGGATCTATAATATTTATAGACGGTTTATTTATTGTTCTATTAAACGTAAGGAAAATGGTTCCATCGTTATTTATTTTTCTATCTATATTCCTAAATAGGATAGGAGCTTCTTTAAATATTTTAAGATTTATATTTTCTTGATTTTTATTTAATGTAATTGCGGAATTTAAAAAACCAATTTCTTCTACGCCTTGTTGATATAACCTATCTGCGTTATTATCTTGTAAAGCATATATTTTATATTTGTCTTCTCTTAAATTATTTAGCCCAAATCTTCCTGCTGTATCAGTTTTTGTAAATATTATAGGTTTCTTTTTACCAAATAGACTGTCTTGTTTTTCAGGTAATACAAATACTAATATTTCTTTTTCAGGTAAGGCAGTTGTTGCGCTGATTACTTTTCCAGAAATACTTAATGAATCTAGTTCATCGCCCGTTGCAAAAACATAAGTAAAGTTTTTTAATACGTTAGTTTCATTAACATCTGCAATAGCATTCCCAAAGTTTATTGTATATGTTGTGTTTGGAAGTAAGGGTTCTTGAAAAGTTAATTCTAATTCTTTTCCTTTTTGTTTTAATACAGGAATATTTTCGATCTCCGGAGAATAAGTTATTTCTTTGAATTCATTTTGAAGTTTGAAATATTCGTCGAATAAAAAAGTGATTTTTTTAGAATTGAAATTCGTGGTTAAATTTTTTGGATTTACGTTTAACAATTTTGGTGGATCTACATCTTTTGGTCCGCCAGTAGGTGGCTGAACACTTGCACATCCATTAAACAACATAACCATTACGATGAACACCATTCCCCACCCGCTTTGACGCGATTTAAGGCGATTTAAGACATTTTCTTCTGTTTTTGAAGAAAACCATTGTCGACCGACAGATCGTTGATTCTGTGAGTCCTTTTTGTGGCTAGGTTTAATCGCGTTGAAATTTAACATAATATGTTGATTTTCAATTATTTATACTTTTATTTCGACAAATGTACCATTAGAACAGAGATATCTGAAGGCGAAACCCCCGAAATTCTACTTGCTTGACCTAAAGTACGCGGTTTTATTCTATTTAATTTTTCTCTAGCTTCTTTTGAAAGAGAATTTAAAATTGAGTAATCAAAATCTGGACGAATATTTCTGTCTTCCATTTTTTGCATTTTAGCAATTATTTCTTTTTCTTTTTCAAAGTAGCTTTCGTATTTAATTTTTATTTCTGCTTGCTCTATGGTTTCTTGGTCATAATTATTTAGAAATTGATTTAAATTATCACTAATACTTCTAAGATTATTTATTCCAACCTGTGGCCTGCCTAATAGATTAATATATTTTACACTTTGATTTATTTCTGCAGAACCTTGATTGGTTAGCATTTCATTTGCTTCTTGCATAGTAATGCTATGTTTCTTACAGAAATTTATAATTTCATCTGCTTCGCTCACTTTTCTCTGAACTCTTTCTAATCTTTCGTCAGTTATTAATCCTAATTCGTGCGCAATAGGGGATAGCCTGATATCTGCATTATCTTGTCGCAATAATAATCTATGTTCGGCTCTAGAAGTAAACATTCTATACGGCTCTTCTGTTCCTTTAGTTACAAGATCGTCTATTAATACGCCAATATAGCTTTCAGATCTTTTTAAAATTAATTCATGTTTATCATTAATTTTTTGATGAGCATTTATTCCTGCTATAAAACCTTGACTAGCGGCTTCCTCATATCCAGTAGTTCCATTTATTTGACCTGCAAAATATAAGTTTTGGATAAGTTTGGTTTCTAGTGTTAACGATAATTGTTGTGGTGGAAAGTAATCATATTCTATTGCATAACCAGGCCTAAACATTTTAACTTTTTCAAATCCTGGTATTAATTTTAAAGCTTCATATTGTATTTGTTCTGGAAGAGAAGTTGAAAATCCATTCACATAAATTTCACATGTATTCCATCCTTCTGGTTCTACAAAAATTTGGTGTCTATCTCTTTCTGCAAACCTGTTTATTTTATCTTCAATTGAAGGGCAGTACCTCGGGCCTAAACCTTTTATTCGGCCAGTGAACATTGGCGATTGTTCAAATCCTTCTTTTAGTTTTTCATGAACTTCATGGTTGGTATAAGTTATCCAACAGCATCTTTTTTCTGTAGGTAGTTCAACGTCGGTATATGAAAATTTTCCAGGATTTTCATCGCCCCATTGTTCTTCCATTTTAGAATAATCTAACGATCTTCCATCTACTCTAGGAGGGGTTCCAGTTTTCATTCTTCCTGCTTCAAAACCTAGTTCTACTAATTGCTCGGTTATTCCTGTTGCTGCTCTTTCTGCCGCTCTTCCTCCACCTAATTTTTTTTCACCAATATGGATAACGCCATTTAAAAAAGTACCATTAGTTAATATAACGCTCTTTGCATTTATTTCCATGCCAAGGGAAGTTTTCACGCCAGTAACCACATTATCTTTTACTATAACAGAGGAAACCATGTCCTGCCAAAAGTCTATGTTTTGTGTTTTTTCTAGGGCCAATCTCCAGGTTTCAGAAAACCTTTTTCTATCAATTTGTGCTCTCGGACTCCACATAGCGGGTCCTTTTGATAGGTTTAGCATTCTAAATTGAATGGTAGTTTTGTCCGAAATTATCCCCGAATAACCACCCATTGCGTCAATTTCTCTAACAATTTGACCTTTTGCTACGCCGCCCATCGCTGGGTTGCAACTCATTTGCGCTATGGTTTCCATGTTCATGGTTATGAGCAAAACTTTTGAGCCTAAATTGGCCGCTGCCGCTGCCGCCTCACAGCCCGCATGACCTGCGCCTACCACTATTACATCGTATGTATTAAACATTTTTATTTTTCCTTTCCACGTGGAACATTAATTTTTTATGCGATTTAAGGCCGTTAATTTGGCCCTGTATTGCGCTATATTGTTGTATATATTTGGCAGATATATTAGATTAATTTTCTTGTTTTTCTAATAAAAATATCCATCTTTCTTCTAGCTCTTGTAGCTTCTTTTTGCCAAGTTCTAGAGAATTAATTAATTCATTTAACTTTTCTAATTCTGCTGGAGGATTAGAAATTTCTGCTGTTATTTTTTCGTTTTCTAACCCAATTTTATTTATGCTTTCTTCAATTTCTTCTAACTCTTTTTTCTCAGCATATGTTAATTTTTGAGTTGTATTTTTTACTCTAGTGTCTGATTTTTGTCCAGCTTTTTCTTCTTCCAAAAGCTCATTTCTATATTCAGAATAGTTGCCATTAAAAATATTTACCTTGCCGTTTCCTTCTAAAATAAATAACTGATCACTCATTTTATCGAGTAAATATCTGTCGTGAGAAACAAGAATTAACACCCCTCCAAAATTTTCTAAAAAGTCTTCTAAAACATTTAAAGTGTCAATGTCTAAATCGTTAGTAGGCTCATCCAATATTAAAAAATTTGGATTCTGCATGAGTACCCTCATTAGTTGTAATCTCTTTTTTTCTCCTCCACTTAATCGCTCAACTAAGCCGTGTTGTTTCTTCGGTGGAAACAAAAATAAAGTAAGAAGGGCAGAAGCAGATATAGTTTGGCCATCCGCCATTTGTATAAATTCTGCTTGAGATTTTACAACATCTATTACTCTTTCTTTAGGGTCAAAATTTAATCCGCCTTGTTTGTAGTATCCATAAACGGTTGTTTCGCCAATGTCTACTGTACCAGAATCAGGGGCCAAATTATTCGTGATAATATTTAATAAGGTCGATTTTCCTGTCCCATTTTTACCCGCAAGTCCAATTCTATCGCCCTTTTTAAAAGTGTACGAAAAGTTATTAAGGATGTTTTTTCCTTCAAATGATTTCGATACCCCATTAAGCTCTAAAATTTTGCTACCCTGTCTGCTCATCTTTACATTTAATGTAACCTTTTGATTGTCAGACCTTTGCTTGGTTTTGTCCTCTAAATCATAAAACGCGTCAATCCTAGATTTAGATTTAGTTGTTCTTGCTGCAGGCATTCTGCGCATCCATTCTAATTCCTTTTTAAGAAGATTCTTGTTTTTTTGAAATACAGCATCGTCAATGGCTTCTCTTTCAGCTTTCTTCTCTAAATAATAAGCGTAATTACCTTTGTAATTAAATACTTTTCCTTTGTCTAATTCAATTATTTGATTACAAACGTTGTCTAAAAAATATCTATCGTGGGTTACTAATAATATGGTTTTGTTTCCTGTAGTAAGTAGTTTTTCTAACCATTCTATTGTGTCAATATCTAGGTGATTGGTTGGCTCATCTAAAATATACATATCAGGATCTTCAATTAACAATTTTGCTAATGCTAACCTTTTTTTCTGTCCACCAGATAGTGTGCTAATCTTTTGTTGTAAATGTTCAATTCCCATTCTACTAAGAATGGTTTTTATTTGATGCTCGTATTCCCAAGCATCGTTTTCTGTTAAGGCGGTATATAAATTGCCTAATTTAGTTTCATCTGGATGTTCAGATTCAATTAATTCTTCATATTCTCTAATAAGCTGTTGCTTCATATTGTCCATGGAGAATATGAAGTCGCTAATAGTAGAGCCTTCTTCAAATTTTGGATCTTGGTCTAGTATGCCAATTCTAGTGTCTTTATTTTTAACAATTTTACCCTCTAAAGGTTCAAATTTGCCAGCTAATAATTTCAATAAGGTGCTTTTTCCTGCACCATTTATTCCAACTAGCGCAACTCTTTCACCTGATTGTATGCCTACCGTTAAATTTTTAAATAACCATTCGTTATGGTAAGAATGCCCGACATTCTCTGCCGCTATTAAAGTGCTCAAGGATATATTTTTTAGATTGTTATAACGTGCAAAAATACGTATTTAATCTTTTCCTATTGAAATCTCTCTGTAAACCTTTTAAGGGGCTTAAAACGGGGAGAGATTAATTAAACATAATTTAACTAAAAAACCCCTTATGTCATCCAACATAAGGGGTTTATAACTAAACTAAACTAAAACTAAACTAAATATGGTTCTCTTAAATGTATTATTTTCCTAAATTTTGTAAATCGTTCTCATCTAAAATTGAAGCGTATCTTGTATTTTTTGAACTGAATGAGATAGATTCAGAATCAAATTTGTTTAAATTAATGCTTGCTAAATTTTGAACGCTAGATCTATAGTTTAAAGACGATCCTTCTAAGTATAGAACTGAATTTCCATTCATTTTTGTAGACAATTCAATTGTATTTAAATTTAAAGCGGCTTTTGAGTTGTTTTTTAAGTTAATATCTAAGCCTAAAGCACTTATTTTACCAATATTGCTGATACTCGCATCGTCTGAAGCAGTAATTTTTGAAAGTTTTTTAAAATTTACTACTACGGTTAAAGTTTCGTCATCATAAGAACTGATGTTTAAAACGCCATCTTTAGTTTGTACTAAAGCATTGTTTTCGTAATAATTATTGTAAACCTGTACTTTTTCTTCGTTAGACTGCACTAAAATGATTTCAACATTTCCAGAAACATTTAGGGCGTTAAAATTTTTTACTTCTTTTAATACAGTTACTTTATTTGATGCAGATGCAGTTGTTAAAGTTAAAGCTGTTAGAGCAATTGCGATGATTGATTTTATAGAAGTTTTCATATTGTTATTTTTAATATTTTTTTGTGATTGTTTGTATATATGACCATGAAAACAATAAAAGGTTTCATTGAAAATCAGGGTATTATACCATCCAAATAGGTTTATCGACGAACAGCCATTTTTTTTAGACGAAAAAAATTGATTGTCGACGAATGCCTATTAGAATATTAAAAAACGAATGTTCGCTTATAAGAAATGAGATAATTCAGAAAGACTTTGGTCTTCTGCTTGGGTCATTAAAGCTTTGTCTTTTGGTGATTTATCTAAATGACCCATTAAATGCAATGCGCCATGAATCATAACTCTATGTAGTTCTGTTTCGGGTTGAATAGAAAGTTTATCCGCATTGTCTTTTATTCTATCTATGCTGATAAATATATCCCCAAATATATGGTTTGTATTAGAAATGGGATTATTGTCAAATGTAATTACATCAGTGTAAGTATCATGATTTAGATACTGCTGATTCATTTTTAAAAGATATTCATCTGAGCATATTATATAATTTAAGTCTTTTATTGCATAGCCTTTGTTTGTGGCAATATGCGTTATCCAGGCCCTTAATTTTGCTTTATGCTTAACTATATAGTCGGTTTCTTCTGAAAAGAAGTGGATTTTTGATGAAGACATTTTGTAGTTGTTTTTAAAACTATTTAATAAGAGTTATCTTTTTTGAAATAAAATCCCCCAAATTTAAGTGTATTTTTTCAATTAGGTTATCTGCAGGTTACCTTGGCGTTGATAATTCTATTGTAAATTAAATAAAACGATGTTTTGGAGAAAGGCTATCTATGTCTCATTTATTTCAACAATAGATGAGTGAGCGGGGACAGATTTATAGGGCTAAAAAGCTTATTTGTGAAAAAAAGAGCAAAAAAAAACCCCGAAATCTCGGGGTTTTGCACTGATTAAAAATAATTATAATACTTGTACTTGAACGGCATTTAATCCTTTTCTGCCGTTTTCTACTGCATAAGTTACTTTATCATTTTCTCTGATTTCATCAATTAAACCAGTTTGGTGTACGAAAATGTCTTCACCACCATCTGCTGGTACGATAAAACCAAATCCTTTTGTTGCGTTGTAAAACTTTACTGTTCCTTCTAACATTGTAAATAAAAATTAAGACTGCAAGTTACAATAATATATTGATATTCAGTTTTTTTATTTTAAAATATTATAGCTTTTAAGATTAATAGCGCTAAAAATAATTTAAAATTATTTACGCCCAATTAAATAAATTTCCACTTCCGAAGCATGAGGCCTCCCTAAAGTAGTCCCAGGGATTACTTTAAAGAGATTTTTTATATAAACATCAGCAATTCCCTGTAGGAGTTTTTTCCTAGAAGCTTCAGCATCTTTTAATACACCATAAACTTTATTAATTTTTATATTTCCTCGCTCATCAATAATTGCTGTAAACAAATAATCAAACTTTTTATAAGACTTATTTATGGTGATTTTATATTTAGGCTCCATGTATAAGCTGGAGTGATTTTTCCCGTCAACTTTGCTCACTTTATTTTCAACAGACGCAGAAACTGTATTTACTTTTGGTATAAATTGTACAATGTTGCGTGCAGCAAATGGAACTTTCTCGCCTGTTTTTGGGTCTAATTTCTGAATAAGTTCATTTATAAAAAGGGTATCTTTTTTGGTAGGCTTTTGTAAAGCAATGGGGTTGGTTTTTAGTTTATTAAAAATATAGTCTCTAGAGTAAAAAGTCATGTTTACATCAGATAAATAGCCTTGCTTTACTTCGTTATTTCTTACTTCTAATCGTTGAAAGACCAAACTATCTTGATGTATTGATTTAACCCTGAAAAACTCAAAAACCATGTTAAATACGTTATCGTGGTCGTGTAAAATCGGGAAGGTATGCCACCTTGCTCTTTCAGAACTAAATGCCATAACAGAGTCGTTTGACTGAAAGTTTAATATCCATAACGGCTCTAATTGAAACCCCGAAGTGTCAAACGACAAACCATTGCTAAAACGGCGTTTAACTTCAAAGTATTCTTTGTTTTTGATGGTTGTAAAATCGGGTACTGCTATTGTGTCTTCTTTCCGGTCGCTATTATTCTCTGAACAGCTTATTAAAAAAAGACTAATAAAAATTGTAGCAAAAAATGGAATTCGTTTTAACTTCATCTTAATTTTTCTTTAATAGGATAACGTTTGCAACTTTTCGTTCGCCTTCATGATCCCATTTTTTATTATCTGAAGGATAATTTACTACCCCATTTTCCTGATTATTATTTAACCAAAGGGTAGTAGAACCGCCGCCGTCTAAGTTTAAAGCATCTTCAGAACCCAACCATTTCATTAATAAAGTTAGCTCGTTTAAGCTCATTCCAGCACTATTTTCGTGTCTGCCATCAACAGTTAAAAGGATTACGTTCCCATTTTTTTTAACACCAACGACTGTTCTTGGGTGTCTTGCTGTAGTAAATGAGCTCTTATCTAATGCTTCAACTGAGTTTTTATAGATTAATAGCGGTCCCGAAACCATAATGTCACTTTCTTTTAATTCCTCTTCCCAAGTCAAAGTATTATCCCATTTTTTTATAGCAAGTCTTCCTTTATCAATAGTTATGGCCGCCTGCTGATGCCTTGCGCGTTGATTATTATCTAATTTATTTGAATTTATAAGTTGACCATTTGCTCGAATATAGTCAACAGAACCTCCATTTTTTATATCGAAAAATGTCCCATTTATAGCTAAAAGCGCATTGTTTTTTATTCCAAATTCACTGGTTTTATATAAAGTGCCTGAATCTGCGCCTAAACTCAGTTTAACCTTTTTTCCTTTGTTTTTAATTTCTACAAAACTTATGTATTGGTTGGCATTAAACAAGGAATTATTACTAAAATGATAGGTTTTTAAACGAGTATGGGGTGCAATTTTTTGAGTTTTCCATTTTGCATTAACTATATTAAGCGAGTCTATAGATTGAGCAACAGCTAATCCAACAAAAAACAGTAGAATATTAAACGTTAAGACAAGTTTTTTCATTTTTTTAAAATATCTGCTAAAGATAACTTTACAAGAATAAATTTTATAAATGATTAATATTAATTATTAAAAAACTATGATTTTAAGCTATAATTGTAATTCAATAACGATATAGTTTATGTGGATAAAGTATAAGTATCCGTTGTTTTTTATGTTGTCTTCAATTTTTTTGATGACTTCCTGTTCAAAAACACTTTATGTTTCTAAAAATTTAAAGCAAATGATTGAAAAATCAGACACTTTAAATAAATATCAAGCGGGTTTTGCACTATATGACCCTCAAATGGGTAAATATATTTACACTAAGGATTTACATAAATATTATACGCCCGCCAGCAATACAAAGCTTTATACTTTTTATGCGAGTTTAAAAATGCTCCCTGAATTTATTCCTGCTTTAAAATATGTTAAAAGAGAAGATTCACTCATTTTTTGGGGTACAGGAGATCCTTCATTTTTGCAAGGAAAATTAAAAGGGAAGGAAGCTTTTAATTTTTTGAAAGAGGCGCCTGAGAAATTATTCTTTTCGCCAACACGTTATACAAGTTCGTTTTATGGAGCAGGATGGCAATGGGATGACTATAATGATTATTATCAGCCAGAGATAACTGAATTACCATTGATGGACAATATGGTGACGGTAAGAAATGTGAACAGTAAGATTCAAATTCAACCTAAAATATTTGCAAAAGATTTTATGGCTGATTCATCGAATAAAAGGCCATTTAAAATCGTAAGGGATTTTGATCAAAATATTTTTAATTATCCAAGCGATCCCTCAGCCCCAATTTCTCCAAATTTCACTCAACAAATCCCTTATAAGACGAGCACTGTTACAACGCTAAATATATTACAAGACACTTTAAATAAAGAGGTAGGCATTATTAATTTACCGCTACCTAAAGAGGCAAAAGCCCTAAAAGGGATGTCCAGGGATAGTATTTTAAAAGAAATGATGTTGCCTAGTGATAATTTTATAGCCGAACATTTATTGTTGCTCTGCGCAGATCAATTGGGAACAGAATTAAATACAGCTAAAGCGATAGATTATGCACTAAAAAACTATTTAAATGATTTACCAGATAAACCTATTTGGGTAGATGGGTCTGGATTAAGTCGTTATAACTTGTTTACGCCGGCTGATAATATTCATATTTTAAAAAAAATTATGGAGTTATACCCTAATGTGGATGAGCTGTTTGCTTTACTTCCGGCAGGAGGATATAGCGGAACATTAAAAAATGCTTATCCTGCAACAAAAAACCCTTGGGTATTTGGTAAAACCGGGACAGTTTCTAATACACATAATCAGAGCGGATATATTAAAACAAAAAGTGGCAAAATATTACTTTATTCCTTTATGAATAATAATTTTGTGCTACCAACATCTGAAATTCGAAAGCAGATGGGTAAGATCGTAACCTACATACATGAAAAATATTAAAATTCTCATTTTTGTTGTCCTGGCTTATTTGCCATTTCAAATATTTGCCCAAGATTTAATTGTTTATAACAGTAAATATTTATCTAAACCAGATTCAACTTTGGTGTTTATGCCTAAAGGAAAATCAAAGGCAGATCAATTACCGTTGGTGTTTATGCTGCATGGGTATAGCGGAACTTATAAACAATGGGACGCTATTTCAAATGCACAAAATTATGCCAATGAGTATGGTTTTATTGTGGTTTTGCCTGATGGATTGTATAATTCATGGTATTTAAATAGTCCATTATTAGAGAAAAGTCAGTACGAAAAATTTTTTATTGAAGAGTTATTTCAAGACATCATTGCAAAATATACACCTAACCAAAATAATATATTTATAACTGGATTGAGTATGGGCGGACATGGCGCATTAAGTATATTTTTGAACAATTTGGATAAATTTAAAAGTGGCGGAAGTACTAGTGGCGCGGTAGATTTAAGAACTTTAGGTAGTAAATACGGTATTGATGTTTTACTTGGGAAAAACGCTTCAGAAGAATTATTGAATTCTTTTTCTGTTATAGAAAATGTAAAAAAATTAGCTGGAACAGATAGGACATTCATTTTTGACTGCGGTACAGAAGACCAGTTTTATAAAATGAACAATGAACTTAAGATGCTGTGTGACCAATTAAAGATAAAAGCAACGTATATTAGTCAGCCAGGAGGTCATAATAGAGCTTATTGGGCAAAATCTATTAGGCAACAAATGAACTTCTTTAAAACGCTTATTTAAGCATCTATAATCCATTTAAAATGAAAAAAGTATTATTAGTAGTTATCGCTTTATTTTTTGTCCAATTTTCGTTTGCTCAAAAATTAACCGTTTATATTGTAAGACATGCCGAAAAAGACATGTCGAATACTACATTAAAAGATCCAGAATTATCGTTTGAGGGAAAGCAAAGAGCTTTAGAATTAAATCGTATTTTGAAGGGCAAAGGCATAAATGACATTTTTAGCACCAATTATATTAGAACAAGAAATACAGCTGGTCCATTAAGAGATTATAGAGGGTTGCCTTTACATTTATACGATGCTACTAAACCTGCAGATTTGGTTAAAACCATTAAAACGGAATATGACGGTAAAACCTTATTAATAGTAGGCCATTCTAATACAGTTTTAGAACTTATCGAAGCTTTTGGGGGTAAAAAACCTTTTGAAGAAATTCCTGAAACGGTTTATGATAATTTATTTAAGCTAACTATAAATGGCGATAAAATATCGGTGAGCACTTCTAAATACGGTAAAAAATCGATTGAAGAAAATTAGAGTTTTTCGAAAGGAATATCCATTAAGGGATAATTTTTCCAACCGATAAAATCAAAATGCCACCACTCATTTTCTAAGACCTTAAAACCATTACTTTCCATAATTTGAATCAGCGTAGTCCTGTTTTTTCGGGCTATGGCTGATACAGGTTCATAATCTGCGGCCGCAGCAGCTTTAAAACTGTCGTAAGGCGTAGGCATAATCAATTCTTTGCCTGTTTTTAAGTCAATTAAGGTTAAATCTATAGCGCATCCTCTATTGTGCTTTGAGCCAAATTTTGGGTCAGCTACAAAATTTTTGTCCTTACTTTCATTGTAGAAGGCTATAGTGATGCTATAAGGCCTGTAGGCATCAAATATTTTTAGTCCTAATCCTTTTTCTTTTAGCTTTTTTTGGATTATTAGGAGTCTTTCTGCAACAGGTTTTCTGGCAAATGCTCTAGCCTGCTTATACATCTCTCTTCCCATAAAGTTGTCCTTAGTGGCATATTTTATATCAAGAACAAGGTCTGGTATAAACTTTTTTAAATCTACTAAGGTTGTATTTGGATTCGTTTTTATAGATTTTAAATAGATTTCAGGCCCTTCAACATACAAGCCATACGGATTTTGAGAGGTTTGAAACCCAAATAAAATTAGAGAAGCAGTTAAACTTAAAAAAAGGCCTATTTTTCTCATCTTGAGGACACCATTAATAGTTCTAAATCTTTAAATGGCAAATTGTAAAGTGATGCAATATCTTTATTAGTTATATGTCCTTGATAGATATATAATGCATCTCTTATTCCTGCATTATTCCACACCACATTGTTTAATCCACCCATTTCACCAATGTCTAATAAGATAGGACAAAAGATGTTAGTAAGAGCATAAGATGCGGTTCTTGGGACTCTTGAAGCAATATTTGGCACGCAATAATGAATCACATCATATTTTCTAAATACAGGATGGGTATGATTTGTGATTTCGGAGGTTTCGAAACACCCACCTTGATCAATACTGACATCAATAACTACAGAGTTAGATTTCATTTTGCTTACTGTTTCTTCAGAAACAACACAAGGGCTTCTGCCGTGTTCTGCTCTAATGGCGCCTATAACAACGTCGCAACGTGTAATAGCTTTTTGCATTACGATGGGCTGCATTACGGAAGTAAAAATGCGGCTATTTCCTAAATTATTTTGAAGTCTGCGTAATCTAAAAATAGAATTGTCAAATACTTTAACTTCTGCACCTAAAGCCAAGGCGGTTCTAGCGGCATATTCCCCTACTGTGCCTGCCCCCAAGATAACAACTTCTGTAGGCGGCACACCCGTAAATCCACCCAACATAAGACCTTTGCCTCCGGTTACATTACTAAGGTATTCTGCAGCAATTAAAATAGATGTTGAACCAACAATTTCACCCATGGCCCTAACAACACTTAAAACATTTCCTTCGTCGCGTAGATTTTCGAAGCACAAAGCATTAACTTTTTTCTTCATTAACGCTTTTAAGTAAACATCCTTCATGGTACTAAATTGTACCGAAGAAATTAGCGTTTGCTTGGCATGAAGTAATTCTATTTCTTCTAAAGTAGGTGGAGCGATTTTAACTATCACATCGCTCTGAAATACTTCTTTTTTATCAAATGATATAATGGCGCCTTGTTCAGAATAATCTTGATCTGTGAAATTTGCGCCAATTCCAGCTTCTGATTCTATTATAATCTTATGACCATTATGTATTAACAATCCTACGGATAAAGGGGTTAAAGCTATTCTATTTTCTTGAAAGGAGATCTCTTTTGGAATGCCAATTGTTAAGCTGTTCTTTTTTCGTTGCACTTCTAACAACGACTCTTGTGGCTGCATTAAACCTTTTTGTGCTATTGCAGCTATTCCATCGCGTAAACCTTTTGACATGACTTAGAATATTTTAGTTATATGAAGTTAAGCATAAAAAATATAACCGATGTTTTTTGAAGAGAAATACCTTTAAGATGAGGTTTTTATAAACTCAAATGTTCTTGAATGTTCGCCAGTAATTGTAATTTTTACCTCAACATAGGTGTCGGGGAGCAACGGTTTAACTTTTTCTGCCCATTCAACAAAACAAATACCTTCTCCAAAAAAGTATTCTTCATAACCTATATCGTATGCTTCATTTAAGTTTTTAATCCTATAAAAATCGAAATGATAAATTGGCCCTTTATCTCCAAGATATTCGTTTACAATAGAAAATGTGGGGCTGCTAACTACATCTAATACACCTAATAAATCGCATACAGATTTAATAAAAGTTGTTTTTCCTGCGCCCATTTGCCCTTCTATAACAAAAAAAGATGCTTCTGGAGCAAATTCAATTAATTTCTTCGCTACCTCTGGTAGTTCGCTTGGGTTTTGAATGTTTAATTTCAATTTATTTATTTGAATAAGTTACAACTGGGATAAGCATTTCTTCTAAACTAATTCCTCCATGTTGGAAAGTATCATTATAATAATTAGCAAATTGATTGAAATTGTTTTGATACACGAAATACTTATCTTCTTTAGCAAAAATATAATTTGAACTGATGTTAATTTTCGGAAGATGAGCTTCATGTGGATTCTTTATTAAAAAAACTTCTTTCGAATTAAAGTTCAAATTTCTGCCCTGTTTATATCTTAAATTGGTGTTTGTAGATCTATCCCCAATTACTTTACTCGGACTTTTAACCCTGATGGTTCCATGGTCGGTCGTTAAAATTACTTTAACTTTTTTCTGCGCTAACTTTTTAAGTAAATCTAAAAGAGGAGAATGCTCAAACCACGACAAGGTTAATGACCTGTATGCAGCGTCGTCATTAGCCAGTTCCTTTATCATTTGCATATCAGTTCTAGCGTGACTCAGCATATCAACAAAATTATAGACTAATGCGTTAAAATTGTTTTGCATAAGGTTGTTAAACTGATCACAAATTTCTTTTCCTTGATCGAAGGTTAGGATTTTATGATAGCTAAACCTACATTCCTTTTTCAGTGTTCTTTTTATTTGTTCCGATAGAAAAAACTCCTCATGTAAATTTTTACCACCTTCATCATCATCATTTTGCCAGTGTTTTGGATACTTTTTTTCCATTTCTAAAGGCATTAATCCTGAAAAAATAGAATTTCTAGCATATTGGGTTGCTGTAGGTAAAATGCTAGTATAAGTGTCTTCTTCTTCCAATTTAAAGTACTCCAACATTAAGGGATGAATAACTTTCCATTGGTCGTATCGTAAATTGTCAATTAAAATAAAAAATACAGGCGTTTGGTTATTGATTAATGGAAACACTTTTTTGCGCAAAAGCTGATCAGAAAACAATGGAATATCTGAAGTAGATTTATCCATCCAATGCATATAGTGCTCTTCAATAAATTTTGAAAACTGCGCATTGGCTTCTGCTTTTTGCATGGTTAATATTTCATGCATTTGTGGGTCGTCTAATTTTTCTAATTCTAGCTCCCAAAAAATCAACTTTTTATAAACCTCAACCCACTCATTATAATTTAGATTATTGTTAAGTGTGACGCCTAATTTCCTGAAATCTTGTTGATAAGCCATCGAGGTTTTTTCGCCTACTAATCGCTTGTTATCAATTAACTTTTTTATGGTTAATAATACCTGTTTCGGATTTACAGGTTTAATTAAATAATCATCAATCTTGGAACCTATTGCGTCCTCCATTAAATTTTCTTCTTCACTTTTAGTGATTAAAACAACAGGGATATCGGAACGAATATTTTTTATAGCAGAAAGCGTTTCAATGCCACCCATTCCAGGCATATTTTCATCAAGAAAAACAAGATCAAAATTATCCTTACTAAACGCTTCTAACGCATCGTTACCATTTGTGAATGTGGTTACGGCATATCCTTTTTCATTTAGTAATAATATATGTGGTTTCAACAAATCTATTTCGTCGTCGGCCCAAAGTATTCTCGTTTCTTGCATTTTTTAATAGCTAATTATTTTAAACAACCGCTAAGTTTTTTTGTGTGAATAAAAATAACAATTTTTGTACTACTCACTTATCTTATTATTGTGAATAAAAAGAAAATTATAAACGATCCGGTTTATGGTTTCATAACCATACCAACAGAACTAATCTATGATTTAGTTTCCCACCCTTATTTTCAACGCCTAAGATACATTAAACAACTAGGAATGTCTCATTTAGTTTACCCGGGGGCTATTCATACTAGATTTCATCATGCTTTAGGCGCTATGCACTTAATGGGGTTGGCATTGGATGTTTTAAAGAGTAAGGGGATTGCCATTACGGCCGAAGAAGAAGAGGCAGCTCAAATAGCTATTTTATTACATGATATTGGGCATGGACCGTTTAGCCATGCGTTAGAACACACCTTGGTAGAAGGTATTCATCACGAGGCTATTTCTAATCAAATGATGAGAGATTTAAACGCACAGTTTAAAGGGGCTTTAAATACAGCAATAGAAATTTTTGAAGGTAAACACCCTAAGAAATTTTTGCAACAATTAATATGCGGACAACTCGATTTGGATAGGTTAGATTATTTAAATAGAGACAGTTATTTTACTGGGGTAAGCGAAGGTGTTGTGAGTTTTGACCGAATAATTAAAATGTTTAATGTTTTTGAAGGTCAGTTGGTTATAGAAGAAAAGGGGATATATTCTGTTGAGAATTTTTTGATATCGCGCCGTTTAATGTATTGGCAGGTTTATTTGCACAAAACAAGTACTTCTGCTGAAGAATTAATGGTTAAAATCTTAGAGAGAGCAAAATTTATTGCATTGAGTGGCGAAGAAATATTTGGCTCACCTGCGCTTCTTCATTTCTTAAAGGAAGAAGTAACGCCAGAGCAATTTTTCACCAATCCAAATCATTTATATCAATTCTCGCAATTAGACGATCAGGATATTCATGCTGCGGTTAAAGTATGGGCATCACATTCCGATAAAATTTTATCTATGCTTTGTAAGATGATTATTTCTAGGAATTTATACAAAGTAGAAATGACCAATACAAAGCCAGATGCTCAGCGTATAGAGCAATTAAAACACAATATTGCGTCTGCTTTTGGAATTACTATTGAAGATGCAGATTATTTTGTTTTTTCTAATAAAATCACCAATAGAGCTTATAATGGCGATGTGGGAAATATTTTTGTTTTGAAAAAGAACAATGAAACTTTAGATATTGCAAAAGCATCTGATTTAAATAATTTACAGTCGTTAGATAAAGCAGTAACTAAGCATGTTCTATATTATGCAAAGGTATAATTGAGGTTATTCTGAAGCTAATTTTTGCATCATAGAAACGAATTTTTTATTGGAATAATCTGCCGCCCCTGTCCCTCTATAAACAATTCTGTTTTGTTTATCAATTACGACAGTTGTAGGCAGTGTTCCGTCGAAAATATAGTCAGGGATTGATGAGGTTATATTATAAACCGGAAGATCCATTTTGCGCTTAGCTAGAAAATTTTCGGCTTTGCGCAACTTATTATCAGCATCGATGGTAATAAAAACAATATTTTCATTGGATTTAAATTGGTCGTACAATTTTTGGATATAAGGCATTTCTGCAATACATGGCGGACACCAGGTGGCCCAAAAATTAATAAAAATCACTTTCCCTTTTTGAGACTCTAAATTAAAATTTTGTCCTTTCGAATTTCTATAAGTAATAGCTTCTGAGAGCACTAAAGGTTGTTCAATGGGTTGTTTTGGCGATAATATACCGATATTAATTAATGCCGTTAAAACCAAAGCTTTTGCTGATGGAACAAAAAGCATCAATCCTGCGAAAACAATTAATAATACATTGATAATATTTCCCCATTTTTTATTCTTTTTATTTTCCATATCAGCTTTAAAATGATTTTAGGTCAAATTTAACATTAATAAGACACAAAGTTGGTCACATAATAGACACAATAACAGCAGTTTATTGCGTATCTTTGCAAAATTAATGGAATATCAAGTTCATACTTTTTTAAATGGAATAAGGCTTTTATTTGTCCCTAGTGCTTCTGCAATTTCTCATGCTTGTTTCTTGGTTAAGGCAGGAAGTAGACATGAAAGACCCGAAGATTTAGGTGTAGCTCATTTTATTGAGCATATGCTTTTTAAAAAGACAAAAAAGAGAAATACGAATCAAATTCTAAACAGATTAGAAAGTGTAGGAGCAGATTTAAATGCTTATACCACAAAAGAATATACTTGTTTGCACGCGTCTTTTTTAAAGCCGTTTTTAGATAGGACATTAGAGTTATTTCAAGATGTTTCCTTTAATTCTGTATTCCCTGAAGATGAAATTATTAAAGAAAAGGGTGTTGTTTTAGACGAATTGGCATCTTATCAGGACCAACCGGAAGAAGCAATTTATGATGATTTTGAAGATTTATTGTTTAGTAATCATCCGCTTGGGCATAATATTTTAGGTACAATAAACTCTGTAAAGGCATTTAAAAAAGAGAATTTAGAGCGTTTTATAAAGGAAAATTATAGAACCAATGAAATGATTATTGCTGTATCGGGCAACTATTCATTTAAAAGAGTAGTGGCGATTGCCGATAAATATTACGGCAGTTTACCCGCAAATGAAGGCATAAGACATATACCACAAAAACATACATCAGAAAGCACCAATATTTTATCATTAAAGCCAATTTCTCAGGCACACATTGTTTTGGGCACTTCGGCTTATGATATTTACGATAATAAAAAACCAGGACTTTTATTGTTGAACAATATGTTGGGTGGAAATAGCATGAGCTCTATTTTAAACCTGGAAATAAGGGAAAAGCACGGTATAGCTTATACAATAGAATCTGCTTATTCGCCGCTTAGTGATACAGGGTTATTTACCGTTTACTTTGGTACAGAGCGCGAAAAAGTAGATAAAGCCTTAAAATTAATTTATAAAGAGTTTAAAAAACTTAAAAGTCAAAAACTATCTGAAGTACAGCTTAAGAAGGCTAAAAGAAAATTTATTGGTCAAATTGCCTTAGGCGAAGAAAACAGAATGGGGTTATTAGTTTCTATGGCAAAAAGCTTAATGGATCATGATGTAATTGATTCATTAGAAGAAGTTTTTAAGAAAATAGAAGCGGTTTCTAATATAGAGTTGTTAGAAATTGCAAATGAAATTTTGGATGAAGATCGTCAAACTAGGCTTATCTTTTCTCCTATTGATTAACATTTTTGTATTTTTGTAAGTCGTAAATGGCTTCTTTAAATCCAATTATTTAACACATAAAATGAAATTACCTATTGTAGCATACGGTGATCCGGTATTAAAAAAGAAATGTTCTGATATTGATAAAGATTATCCAAATCTTTCTCAAATAATTGAGAACATGTATGAGACAATGTATAATGCAAGTGGTGTTGGTCTTGCTGCTCCACAAGTTGGTTTACCAATTAGACTATTTGTAGTAGATACACAGGGTTTTGAAGATGAAAAGCCATTTAAAAAGACTTTAATTAATGCTCAAATTCTTGAGGAAAAAGGTGAAGAATGGGCTTTTAACGAAGGATGTTTAAGTATTCCAGACATTCGTGAAGATGTTTGGAGAAAGCCTAATGTTCTAATTCGTTATTTTGACGAAAACTGGAAACTTCATGAAGAAGAAATTACTGGGATGGCTGCGCGTGTGATTCAGCACGAATACGACCATATTGAAGGTAAATTGTTTACAGATAGATTGCCTTTGTTGCGTAAAACGATGTTAAAAAGCAAATTGGACTCTATTTCTAAAGGCAAGGTGAATACAGATTATAAAATGAAATTCCCAGCGATTAACAAGAAAAGAAGCTAAATTCTATTAATTTTCCTTCCTGTTTTTATCTCCATTCATTATAGATTGGATTAATTTGCCCCAAGCAAACGGATTTAATAGCGGATTGGTTTGGACCATGTTTTTGTTTACCGCCCTATTATGCTCAAATCGGTTATTCATATTGGCGATTTCGCCAGCATCTAAAGGCAACGTTAAACTGGCATTTCTGAGGTTTTGAGGTAATAGGTTTTTACGTGCAATTTCCAAATCATCATCCGCAATTTTCATGTTTAAAAAATTGTGAGTGAATTCTTCTACCGTTGCCCACGGATAAACTCTAACCGCTTGAATAACATATATTTCTGATTTCATTTTTATCATTAATGTATGCTTATTGTCGGTATTGTTTTCTGGAACAACAGCGGTTTGGGGTTTGTATCCAATCGCAGTAAACGTTAATGTATCTCCAGGTTTTGCAATAAAAGAAAAATAACCTTGATAATTTGCAGAATAAACAAGTTTATTGCCACTATTTGAAATAGTTACATAGGGAACAACGTTATTGCTGTCGGCATCATGAATAATGCCTGAAACCTGAATCAAATTACTTTGAATTCGGTTTACTTGACCAAACACGTTTAAACCAATTGTTAATAAAGCTAATACGATTATATATCTCATTACTAAATTAAGTCTCTATGTTGAAATGCATCAACTATAGTTACAAAACTACTTCTAAAAGGCCTATAGAATAGTTAAATTGTGTTAAACTATGACGGGTCTGTTAAATTTACAGCTATTACAGAATTAATTTCTGGAACAGCTTTTTTTATGGCTTCTTCAATACCTGCTTTCATAGTCATATAGCTCATTTTGCAAGCGCCACAATTTCCTAGCAAACGTAATTTCACCACATTATCTGAGGTAATCTCTTCAATAGCCACATCGCCACCATCGGCCTTTAAATAAGGTCTAATTGTATCTAAAGCGTTTTCAACTGCTACAGTGAGGTTCATTTTATTTTTAATTATTTATTAAATATACAAATATTTTAAGTTATTCCCCAGCATTTCTAATGGCCACTTGTTGAGCCACTTTTCCTGCGATGTCTAAAAATGCTTTTCCTTGAATAGAATCTGGCATTAATGCTACCGGATTTCCTTTGTCGCCACCTTCTGTGATGGTCTCCATTAATGGGATTTCTCCTAAAAATGGCACATTAAAGGTTTCAGCAAGCTTTTTACCTCCGTCTTTTCCAAATATATAATATTTATTTTCTGGTAATTCTGGTGGGGTAAAATAAGACATGTTTTCTACAACACCTAGGATAGGAACATTCATTCCTGGCATTTGAAACATTAATAACCCTTTTCTCGTATCTGCTAATGCAATTTCTTGTGGAGTTGTAACAATAACTGCACCTGCAATTGGATAACCCTGAGTAATAGTAATATGGATATCTCCCGTTCCTGGAGGTAAATCCACAATTAAATAATCTAATGCACCCCAATCGGCATCATTAAACAATTGTTTTATTGCGCTAGAAGCCATGGGGCCTCTCCACGGAACTGGTTGATTTGGATCTGCAAAAAAGCCAAGAGACAAAACCTTTACGCCATATTTTTCGGGAGGTAAAATTACTACTTTACCATTTTCTAACTCCTTGGCACCTGGTTTTTCATCTTGAAGATCGAACATCATTGGAATGGATGGCCCATATATGTCGGCATCTAAAATTCCAACTTTAGCGCCATTTGAAGCTAAACTTACAGCTAAATTTCCCGCTACAGTCGATTTTCCTACCCCTCCTTTTCCAGAAGAAACTAAGATTATATTTTTAATTTCAGCCAAATTTGACTGATTTAAAGATTGAGTTACTTTCGCAGTAACTTGAATGTTAATATTTGCGTCGGCATCAACAAAATGTTTTACAGCATTTATACAGGCATTTTTAAGCATATCTTTCATTGGACATGCAGGTGTGGTAAGTTCCAGTGTGAAATTAATTTCACGACCATTTATTACCAAATCTTTGATCATATTTAAAGAAACCAAATCTTTCTTTAAATCTGGATCTTCAACGTTGCTTAAAGCACTTAAAACTTGTTCTGATGTTATGTTCATTTCCCCAAAATTAACAAAACTAAAGGATTTAATAGATTGGTTATTGGGTTTTTGAGTAATTTTAACACGAAACTAACATTTAACTGTTAAGTTTAAAGAATTTATTGAATATGCGTTTTAGAAATATAGAGATACCGCCAAAGTATATAAAAATTTTTGCCTGGATTGTAGGTGGCGTTTTCGCCCTATTCTTTATTGCCGCAATAGTGGTTTATTTTAAAAGAGAGGCATTATTAAAGGCGGCGTTAAATAAGGGCATTTCAAAAGCAAAAAATGAATATGGGTTAAATGTTACCATTAAAAAGGCAGGATTTTCTGGACTATCTACTGTTAACTTTCAAGAAATAACTGTTGTGCCTTTTGAGAGAGATACGCTAAGTTCTATAAAAAGGTTAAGTGTTGGTGTTAAGCTGTTTCCTTTATTATTTGGTAATGTGAAGTTGTCTGAAATTAATTTGGAAAACGGACTTTTAAATGTTGTATTTAGAGATAGCACTTCAAATCTTGATTTTTTAAAACGTAAAAAAGCAAAGACTAATTCAAACAAGAAAGTTGAATTGAGCGATTTAGCGCATAATTTTATGAATCAAATTTTATATAAAATCCCCGACGACATGGAGATTAAAAATTTGGTTTTTAAGTTAAATGATAACGATTCGGCCCATGTTAAACTAAATTTAGTTTCTGCAATCATAGATAACGGGGAGCTGAACTCAACTATACTTGTGAATGATAATTATGCTAAATGGCATTTAAATGGCGACTTAGACCCAGGAAGTCAGAAATTAGAAATTAAACTTTTTGCAGATAATAAAGCGGTTGAATTACCCTATATAAACAACAAATTTAACGGTACTTTTAGTTTCGATACGGTTTATACCAAGCTAGAGAAGGCTAGGTATAAAAGTGGAGATTATGTTATTTCGGGGTCTTGGGCAATTAAAAATCTAAAAATTAATCAACAGAAACTCACAACAAAGGATATAATTTTTCCAGACACCAAAATTGAAGCAGATGTTTTTGTGGGGCCTAATTATATTGGATTAGATAGTACCTCAAAAATCATTGTTAATAAGGCTGTTTTTACACCATTTATTAAATACACTTTAAATCCGAGCAAAATTTATGAGTTTAAATTTCGAATTGATGAACAGCCTGCTCAAGAGATTATTAATTCATTTCCTGTTGGGTTGTTTGAATCGGTAGATGGGATGCAGGTTCAAGGCAATATAAAATATAATCTGGAATTTCTTCTGGATGAAAAAATGCCTGATAGCGTTAAATTTATTTCAACCATAACACCTGTTAATTTTAAAATTTTAAAGTGGGGAAAAACAGATCTTCAATACCTTAATAGCAATTTTATTTATACGCCTTTTGAGTTCGGAAAGCCTATGAGAAGCATAATGATTGGGCCAATGAACCCAAATTATGTGCCGATAGGTGAAATTTCAGACAATTTTAAAAATGCCATATTAACTTCAGAAGACCCTTCATTTTTTAGACACAACGGTTTTGTTGAAGAGGCTATAAGAACATCGATTGCGGTTAATTTTAAAGAGAAAAAATTTAAAAGAGGAGGAAGTACGATTTCAATGCAGCTTGTGAAAAATGCATTTTTAAGCAGACACAAAGCATTGTCGCGTAAAGCCGAAGAAATTTTAATTGTTTGGTTAATAGAATACAACAAATTAGTCTCTAAACAAAGAATGTTGGAGGTTTACTTAAATATTATTGAAATGGGTTATAATGTCTATGGCATAGGGGAAGCATCGCGACATTATTTTGGTAAATCACCAGCTGAATTAACCCAAGGAGAAGGCATATTTTTAGCGAGCATCGTTCCTAAACCTAAAGCCTCACTGTATAAATTTAATAGCGATGGATCATTAAAACCTTATATGTTAGGTTATTTTAATTCTATTGGAAATTTAATGTCGAGGAGAGGTTTTACATCTGCAGATTCCACTGGGTATGGGTTTTATTCTGTTAGACTTAAAGAAGGATTACGCTATTTATTACCTAAAGATAGTGCCGCTATAGACACTTTGGCAACTGAAGATGAAGAGGGTTTGCTGCCCTTATTAATGCAAGATAATTCCAAAAAGCTATTCGATAAATTATTTCCATCTACCAACGATACGCTTAAAAAACAACCCGCTACAGCAGATACAACAAAGACTAGGAAACAAATTAGACAAGAACGTAGGCAGGAGCGAAAAGGCGGAGGCTAAAAATTTAAAATATAAATTATGAATACCATACAAATTGAGGATAAAAACTTCGAATTAATGATAGAATCGGATCCAATTAAAAAAAGGATTCTTTTGTTGGCCATACAAATTGGTGTAGATTATGAAGATAAATGCCCAATATTTATTGGTGTATTAAATGGTAGCTTTTTGTTTATTGGCGACTTAATGAAGGATATTACTATTGGCTGTGAAATAGAATTTGTAAAAGTTTCTTCTTATGAAGGCGATCAGTCTACAGGAAATGTAAAACAATTAATAGGGCTTCCAAAGAATATTAAGGGAAGGGATATTATATTGGTAGAAGACATAGTTGATACGGGCAAAACGTTAAACTTTTTAATACAAGTAATAGAAAAGGAGCAACCAAAATCTATTAATATTTGTACACTTCTTCATAAACCTAATGCAACCGTAACGTCTGTGCCAGTGTTAAAATATGTTGGTTTTGAAATCCCTAATGATTTTGTTGTAGGTTATGGGTTAGATTACAAGGGCTTAGGGAGAAATATACAAGGTATTTATAGGGCAATTGGAAAAACAGAATAATTCTCATCTTTCATAAATTTTTAAGAACTTTACGGGTTAATAATATTACACATGACAATTCACAAAGAGGGATATACCACCATCGCATTAACAGTCTTATTTATTTTTATTTTAAACGCATTTATTGATTATAAATTCGGAGACTTAGCGGTGTTGCGCTGGATATTTTATGTTCTTACTTTTGCTTTGTTTGTTATTGTTTTACAATTTTTTAGAAACCCTAAAAGAGAATTTAATAGAAACGATGCAGCGGTGATAAGTCCTGCTGATGGAAAAGTTGTTGTAATTGAAGAAACTGAAGAAGGCGAATATTTTAAAGACAAAAGATTACAAGTTTCTATTTTTATGTCGCCTATAAATGTTCATATCAATAGATATCCTGTATCTGGAACGGTTAAATTTTTTAAATATCATCCTGGAAAATATTTGGCTGCTTGGAACCCAAAATCGTCTACAGAAAATGAGAGAACTACTACTGTAGTTGAAACGGCAAATGGAACACCTGTTTTATTTAGACAAATTGCAGGGGCATTGGCCAGAAGAATTGTTTGGTATGTGAAAGAAGACGATAAAGCTACTCAGACCCAAGAATTTGGATTTATAAAATTTGGATCTAGAGTAGATTTATTTTTCCCAATCGGGACAAAAGTAAAAGTAGAATTAGGACAAGTTGTAAAAGGCGGAATCACTGAAATAGCCGATTTAGTTTAAAAACTAAATCAGCTCTTTTAACGCGATTTCAAAAGCCTTTTCAGAAATGCCTGTCCATTTATCTGTTGTACTTCTAACGCGCTCTAGCGCGGTCTTAATAGTCTTAGAGGCGTCATTAAATACTGCTTCGTCAGACATGTCGACGTGGTTGCCCATTAAATAAGCAAATACCCTAGCCATTCCACAATTAGAAATAAAATCTGGTATAACTGCTAAATTTTTATCGGCATACTCCATAATTGGACCAAAGAAAATTTCAGGATCTGCGAATGGAACGTTTGCGCCACAAGCAATAACCTCTAATCCATTGGCAACCATTTGATCAACTTCGTGATTTTGAACTAATCTAGAAGCTGCGGCAGGAATAAATATTTCTGCTTTAGTATTCCAAATTTCCTTATTTATCTCTTCAAACGACATTAAGTTGTCTGCTACTAATGTGTTGTTCGATCTATTATTAAATAAGACAGTAATTTCTTCAAAGCTATATCCTTCTGTATTGATTACTCCACCAACACGGTCTATAATTCCTACAATTTTAGCGCCATTTTGTGCTAAGAAATACGCGGCAGCAGCGCCCACATTTCCCCATCCTTGAATAATTGCGCGTTTGCCTGATATATTACTTCCCCATAAATTATAGAAGTGCTTTACAGATTCGGCTACGCCATAACCCGTAATCATATCGGCAATTCTATATTTTTTGTCTACATCTGGCGAAAATTTTTCGTTTTCAATAATTTTTGAAACGCCATATCTTAACTGACCAATTTGTTGAATTCTTTCATTCTCACGCGCCTGAAAGTGCCCATTAATTACCCCTTCTTGAGGATGCCAAACTCCTTGGTTTTCTGTGAAAGGAATAACTTCATGAATTTCATCAACATTTAAGTCTCCACCTGTACCATAATAATGTTTAAGCAATGGAGTTACAGCTTTAAACCAACGTTTTAGTACTTCTTTTTTTCTAGGGTCTGCTGGGTCAAAATTAATCCCCGATTTTGCGCCACCAATATTCGGTCCAGAAACGGTAAATTTCACTTCCATTGTTTTGGCCAATGATTCTACCTCTCTTTTATCTAATCCTTTACGCATTCTTGTGCCGCCACCTGCTGCTCCACCTCTCAAAGAATTTATTACTACCCATCCTTCTGCTTCTGATTCCTTGTCTTTCCATTCAAAAACAATTTCAGGGCGTTTTTCTTCGTATTTTTTCAGTAAATCTTTCATTATTTAAAGTTTGGTTACATATAAACAAAAAAACCTCCCCAACTTGCATTGAGAAGGCTAATATTTTTTGAAGAGTAATTAAACTCTTTTAGATTTGATACGAGCTGCTTTACCAGTAAGTGCGCGAAGATAAAATAATTTAGATCTTCTAACTTTTCCATAGCTATTAACTTCTACCTTTTCAATGTTAGGTGAGTTAACAGGAAAAATACGCTCAACACCAACGCCGTTAGACATTTTACGAACTGTAAAAGTTTCGTTTGCGCCAGAGCTGTTACGTTGTAATACAACGCCTTGGTAAATTTGAATACGTTCTTTATTTCCTTCGCGGATTTTATAGTGTACGCTCACTGTATCTCCAGATTTGAATGCAGGAAATTCACTTGTATTAATTGCCTGTTCTTCAACAAATTTTACTAAATCCATGATATTAAGGTGTTAAGCCGATTTTTTTATCTTTAAAATCGGACTGCAATATTAGGAATTTTTTTCCAAAAATAAAAGGGAATTTTATTTTTTTCCACATTCTTTTAGAATTCCACATTTTAAAGCTTTTAGAATGCTCAAAATTTGAAGATTTGAGCGTAATTCTTACTGTTTTTATTTTAATAAATCAGGACGTCTTTTTTCTGTGCGCTTTAATGCTTCTTCATGCCTCCATTCACTAATTTTTGCTTCATGACCGCTCAATAGTATTTCTGGTATTTTATTTCCGCGCCAATCCGCAGGTCTAGTATACACTGGGGCATCTAGTAATCCTGCCATAAAACTATCTGATAATGCCGATGTTTCATCGTTTAAAACACCTGGTATTAATCTTATTACCGCATCAACTACCACTGCTGCGGGTAATTCTCCACCACTTAACACAAAATCACCAATAGATATTTCTTGGGTTACAAATAGATCTCTTATTCGTTGGTCTATTCCTTTGTAATGACCGCATAAAATCATTATGTTTTCTTTCAATGAAAGGGTGTTGGCAATAGATTGATTAAAGGTTTCTCCATCTGGCGTCATAAAAATAACCGCATCATACTTTCTTTCTGATTGAAGTTTTTCAATGCAAGCTGCAAAGGGCTCAATACTTAAAACCATGCCACTACCACCCCCATAAGGATAATCGTCTACACTTTTTTGCTTATTAGTGGCATAATCCCGTAGGTTATGAACATGTATTTCAGCTTTTCCCTTTTGTTGTGCTCTTTGTAAAATAGAATGCGCAAAAGGACTTTCTAATAATTGTGGGAGCACGGTTATAATATCAAAACGCATTTAACAAAGATAAGTCAAATTTATAGATACTGTAAATTGATTTTGAGTTCAGTTAATCTATGTCTTCCAATACAAATAGTTGTTCTACAGCTACGCCAAATACTTTTGCGATTTTTAGTGAAAGTATGGTCGACGGAACGTATTTGCCAGATTCAATTGTGTTTATTGTTTGTCTGGAAACATTTATTAATTCTGCGAGTTCTGCTTGCGTTATATTTTTAATCGCCCTATGTACTCTTATGTTATTTAACATACTCGTCCTCTCTTCTCAATTGATATAAACTAAACTGAAATTTAATGATGAAAACAATCAATATGGTGAATATATTGTAAAATATTACCCCCAAAAATGTAGTTCCATAGAAACAAAGACTAATCACTACTAGGATTAGGTAACTTATTAATACCGACCATTGCCAAGATTTTAATCGTAAGTATGAAATGTATTCATCTTCGTTTTTTTCTTTTGAAAAAGCAATGACTAGCAAGCTTAAGATCACGCCAATTAGGGCTAGTTCATTGGTTAAATTGTAATCATTAAAGTCTAGAAGCCCCTGATTTTTGTTCGTGTAAAGTTGAAATCCAGGAATTTTAAATTCTTTAAATATTACTGCCGTTCCTAATGCTGCAAATACTAAAAGGGAAATCCAACCTATCACCTTGTAATAACTTGGAAGTAAAAGTTTGTTTGACATAATGTAAAGTTTGTTTGACAAATATAGGTTTAAAAATTTATTTGTCAAGTTTGTTTTACATTTTTTTTAATAACTTCTAAAGAAAACCGCCTAAGCGATATGGAAACGAAGAAATAAATAAGATTATTTATCCAGATAAAGGTCTATAAGACCATCAGGTAATTCAACATATAAGACATTTTCTTCGTCGTCAATTTCCAGAATAAAATCTTCATTTAAAGGGAATAGAATTTCTTTTTCTTTGTATAAAACTGTTGCTACAAATTGCTGTGGATATTCTATAACCTCTAGTATTTCACCAATTTCACCATGATTTTCATCTGAGACTAAAAAGCCCTTAAGGTCTTTAAATTCGAACTCATCGTCTTCTCTAACAGGCATTTTGGTTAATGGTAAATAAGCTTTTTTCTTAACTAATTTTTGGGCGTCATCAATATGCTCTATATCGTCAAAATAAAAAAGAGCCGTACTGTTTGGATAGACTTTTAATTTTGAGACAAAGAAAGGCACTAATTTTCCATTGATATCCACAAAAAGTACATCTAGCTCTAAATCTTCATAGTTTTCGAATTCGAAAAACAATTGAATTTCACCTTTCAGCCCCTTAGTTTTTGTAAAATAACCAATATAAAATGCCTCTTCTTGTTTCATGTTGTTGTAAATGCTTTAAAATAAAAATAGCGCACCGAAACGGATGCGCTATAGTATAAGATTCTTATAAGATTAAGCTTCTTCAGTTGCGTCAGCAGCAGGAGTTTCGTTTTCCGCTACAGGTGCATCTTCAGCTACAGGAGCGTCTTCTGCAACAACTTCTTCTTCTGCTACTTCTTCAGCAGGAGGAGTGTTTTTTGCTGCAATTGCTGCTGCTCTTTCTTCTTTTTTCTTAGCTTCTGCTGCTAATGCAGCTTTTTTAGCTTCAGCTTTAGAAGAACTTAAGTTTTCTTTTTTGTTTTGAACTGATCCTGATTTGTTCTCTAACCAAGCTTCAAATTTAGCGTCTGCTTGTTCTTGAGTTAAAGCACCTTTTTTAACACCACCTTGTAAGTGTTTTTTGTAAAGGATTCCTTTGTAAGAAAGAATAGCGCGACAAGTATCTGTAGGTTGTGCACCTTTGTTAACCCAGTCTAAAGCTTTTTCGAAGTTGATATCGATGGTTGCTGGATTGGTGTTTGGATTATAAGAACCTAAACGCTCAATAAATTTACCATCTCTTGGAGAGCGAGAATCCGCTACTACCACATGGTAAAAAGGTTTGCTCTTTTTACCAAATCTTTGCAATCTGATTTTAGTTGCCATTTAATTTTTAATTTATGTATTCAACATAGTTCCCGGAGCTTCATGCTGCGGGGCTGCAAAGTTAATCATAATCCTTATTAATTAAAAGTATTTTTAATAAAGTTTTTTGCTGAGTAATTTACTATCAGCAGTTTGTATCTTTGAATCATGAAGAGAATTGCTGTTGATATGGATGAAGTTATTGCTGATCCATTAAAGAAATTTATAGAATTATATCATAGAGATTACGGAATTGGACTAGATTTAGTTATAGAACCTGGAAATGAAATTCACCAACAGGTGCCACACCATGTAAAAGATAAGTGGTTAGAGTATATTAACGAACCCGGTTTTTTTAGGGATTTAGAGGTAATACCAGGAAGTGTTGAAGCGTTAAGTCTTCTGCAATCTAAATATGATGTTTATATCGTTTCTGCAGCTACAGAGTTTAGAAATTCTTTGATAGATAAATGGGACTGGTTGGCAACGCATTTCCCTTTTATCGGCTGGCAAAACCAGGTTTTTTGTGGTAAAAAGATTGTTGATGTGGATATTATGATCGACGATAGGATTAAAAATTTTGCTAACTTTAAGGGAAGACCATTATTGTTTACTTCTCCTCATAATGCTTTAATAACCCATTATGAGCGTGTAAATAATTGGCAAGAAGTTTTAGATAAATTAATGTAAAATAAAAATGATAACAACGACGACAAATTCGGTAGAAGGGCATAAAGTAGTTAAATACTTAGGAATAGTAACCGGTGAGACAATTATTGGCGCTAATATTTTTAGAGATTTTTTCGCTGGGATTAGAGATATTATTGGCGGTAGATCGGGCTCTTATGAGCAGGTGCTTAGAGAAGCAAAAGATACTTCTTTAATGGAAATGCAACAGCAAGCTATGGCTAGAGGCGCTAATGCAATTATTGGAATCGATTTAGATTACGAAACATTAGGTGCCGATGGCGGTATGTTAATGGTAACCGCCAGCGGTACTGCAGTTTATATAGAATCCTTATAAGGATAAAATATTTACTAATCTAAGCCATGCTGGACTTACTTGATTTATGTCGAGGTGTTTTATGGCTTGAGAAAATGGGGTGTAGGCAATGTCTTTGTGTATTTGGCCAACCATAACACCAGACTTGCCATGCACTAATCCTTCTATTGCCGCCACGCCTAATCTGCTGGCAAGAACTCTGTCCATACAACTTGGTTTGCCTCCGCGCTGAATATGTCCCAGAATAGATATTCGAATGTCGTAAGCCGGAAATTTTTCTTTTAATAAATTACCTACACTAAAAGCCCCACCTTCTATATCCCCCTCGGCAACAATTATTATTTTAGAAAATTTATTTTTTCTTCCACCTTCTAGTTTTTTCACTAAATCATCTAATCCCACAGAAGATTCAGGAATTAAAATGCCCTCAGCCCCAACACCAATACCGCTTCTTAAAGCAATTAAACCAGAATCTCTGCCCATTACTTCTACAATAAATAACCTATCATGTGATTCGGCCGTGTCTCTTATTTTATCTACGGCATCTACCACAGTGTTTATTGCAGTGTCATAGCCTATAGTGAAATCTGTACCTGCTAAATCATTATCAATAGTTCCTGGCAGCCCAATTATAGGGATATTATACTCTTCTTCAAATATATGTGCACCAGTAAAAGTACCATCTCCACCAATAACCACAAGGGCATCTATGTTGTTTTGTTTAATGTTTTTATAAGCAATAGCTCTGCCTTCAGCAGTTCTAAAGCTTTCACATCTCGCTGTTTTTAAAATGGTTCCGCCTCGCTGAATGATGTTTGCAACCGATTTTCTGTCCATTAACATAAAATCGTTTACAATAAGGCCTTCATATCCTCTTATATAACCATAAACATTCATGTCATAATAAATTCCTGCGCGAACTACAGCGCGGATAGCGGCATTCATTCCTGGGGCATCCCCTCCTGAAGTTAATACCCCAATATTTTTAATCTTTTGCATGTCTATCTGTTTGAAAACTCAACTAATCCTTTTTCTAAATAGGCCAAATATTTGTCTACGTTAAATTCAGCTCCAATTGGAGGCGAAATAAGTGGTTGCTCATTTAAGTCTAAAAGCACATAATAAGGTTGTGCAATAGTTTGAAAACGAGAAGCTTGTAGATGCATAAATTTTCTACCGATAGTATTAACTTGTTTTTTTATAACATCAGAATAAAAATGTTCTGATTCTGGTAATGGTGTTCTATCGTCGGTATAAAGAGAAATTACAACATATTTTTCTTTTAACAATTGTAAAACTCTTGGGTCTGGCCATACCCTAGCTTCCATTTCTCTGCAATTTACACATCCATGTCCAGTGAAATCCAAAAATATAGGCTTGTTTACTTCTTTAGCATAAGCTAAACCTTCTTCGTAATCAAAAAAACCATCAATTCCATGAGGAATTTCAGCTATTTCCGAATATTTTTTGGTTTTCTTGGCCTCTGCTTTAACCTCACCTCCTTGTAATACTACATAATCTTGAGTATGCATTGGAGGTAACAATCCACTGATCACTTTTAAAGGAGCGCCCCATAATCCAGGAACCATATAAACGCCGAATGAGAAAGCGGCTATTGCGAAAAATAAGCGAGGTGTAGAAATAAATTTCAAATCGCTATCGTGTGAAAATTTCAGTTTTCCTAAAAGATAAAAACCAATTAAAAAGGCAATCACAATCCAAATTGACAAGAAAACTTCTCTATCTAAAATACCCCAATGGTAAACTAAATCTGCGGTAGATAGAAATTTCATCGCCAATGCGATCTCTAAAAATCCTAAAACAACTTTTACAGAATTTAACCATCCGCCAGATTTTGGTAAAGAAGTTAACCAACTTGGAAAGATTGCAAATACAGTGAATATTAATGCCAAGGCTAATGAAAAACCAAACATAGCAACTATTGGCGCCATTAAATCGTTTTCAATACTTACCAATACACCACCAATTATAGGACCAGTACAAGAAAAGGAAACAACCGTTAATGTTGCGGCCATAAAAAATATACCGGTTAAACCTTTAGAATCTGATTTTGCATCTAGTTTATTTACAAAATTATTTGGGAGATTTATTTCAAATGCGCCTAAAAATGAAATACCGAAGATTAATAATATTAAAAAGATGAAAATATTAAAAAATGCATCTGTAGATAGTTGGTTTAAAGCACTTGCGCCCCAAATTAAAGTAATAATTAATCCAATAGACACATAAATTACAATGATAGAAAGGCCATAAATTATGGCTCCTTGGATGCCTTTTCCTTTAGTTTCTGCTCTTTTAGTGAAAAAACTGACAGTTAAAGGTACCATTGGATAAATACAAGGCATTAAAAAAGCTATAAATCCGCCCCCTAACCCCAATAAAAAAATCAACCATAATGATGAAGAAGTTGACTCATCTTTTGGATTAACTTCATTTGTTTTGGCGGTATCAATTGACGTAGAATCCTGTGTGCTTTGATTAGCCAAATCTTCTTCACTACCTATTTCCGTAAAAATAACTTCTTCCTCAGCTAGAGTGTCTTGTACGGTTGTTTCTTGAATAAACTTTGCAGCCAAAGTATTTGGAATAAAGAAGGTTCCAAATAATGCGAATAGGCTAATAAGAAATAATTTTTTCATTAAATTTTATAGGTTGAAGCGTGGTTATTTATTTACAAAAATAGAATTTTATTTGTAGTCACTATAACCAGATTTAGCTAATTGTTAATTTTTATATTTTAAGTTAATTTAAAATAAGGTTTCATAAAAAAAGCAGCCTAAGCTGCTTTTAATTATTTTACTGCTATGGTAAAGTTTACCTCGTCTGGCGGTAAGCACTTAGATTCATCACATACTGCAAACTCAATAGTTCCTTTTACAGTTGCGGTATTGCCTTTTAATGCTAATTTTTGTTTGAAAATTACCGACTTAGCAAAATAAGTAACATTCATTTTGAAATTTTTATCGTAAATAGTAATTCCTTGTGGTTCTGTAGTTTTACCTACCGTTTTATACTCAGCACTTGGCTTAAAAGTTATTGTAGTTTTTTGGGGTCCATTTGGCTTTAAGTTTTGTGAGTATAAATGCCAACCATCTTCTAAAGTCGCTTTTAACTGGATTTCAACTTCATTTGCATTAAGTCTTTTTGCGCCATAAGCCCACTTAATGGGTTTTTCTAATTGAGAAAAAGCAGCAGATGCTGTGAAAAGCATTAGGGTAAAAGCTAAAATTAATTTTTTCATGTTTAATCTATTATAAATTCTAATTCTTTAAATCCAAAAACCGAAATCTTATCGTCTAAATTTAGCATTAAATTACCTTGTTCATTAATCCCTACAATAGTTCCTAACTTTTCTTCGCCATTTATACGAAACAAAGAAGGTAGTTTGTATTTGAATAGATGAGCTAAATAATCGGTGGTCAAAAGTTCCAATTTATTCGACCTTAACTTTAAATATTCGACTTCTATATGTTTACAAATTTCATTTAAAACTTGTAAAATATTGACACGTTGTTGTAAAATTAATTGAAGGGAAGACGCCTTGGTTTTTAACTCTTCTTGAAAAATGGATTGGTTAATATTTAATCCAATGCCTATAATGCTATGTTTTATGTGGTGGCCTGACAATATGTTTTCAATTAAAACGCCACCTATTTTTTTATTTTCATAATAAATATCGTTTGGCCATTTTATAGTAGCATTAATTCCAAAAGCATCTCTTAAAGCACGGTTTATGCCATTAGAAATCGCGATATTTAAGTAAAACTGATGCATTGCAGGCAGGAAGTGTGGTTTTAGATACAAGCTAAAAGTTAAGTTTTTTCCAGTCTCAGATAGCCATTTACTATTAAGTTGACCTCTTCCAGCAAATTGTTCGTCTGCCATAATTACAGTACCTTCGGTTAATGGCTCGGAATTTGCCAAACATTGCTTAAGGAAGTTATTAGTTGAATCTACACTAGATAATTTGATAAAATTTTGACCAATAAATAGTGTTGAAATTGTGTTATTTTGCAAGAGTGGATAATGTAATGGTCCTAAATCAAAATTAATAATTATTAATGGTAAAAAAGAAGATTCTAAACCTATCAACTCGTTTGTCAGAAATTGCCATTCATGGGATACAGGAAAAAAAGGGTAACGACATCGTTAGACTAGATCTTAGGCAAATAAATAGTTCGGTTTCCGATTATTTTGTAATTTGTAGTGCAGATTCGTCTACACAAGTTAAGGCAATAGCAGATAGCGTTGAGAAGGAAATATATTCAGCATTGCAAATTGACCCTATTTTTAAGGAGGGATTAGAGAATGCAGATTGGATTATTTTGGATTATTTTGATGTTGTAGTACATATTTTTAAAACTGAAAAAAGAAATTTTTATGGTATCGAAGAGCTTTGGGGAGATGCAGAGTCTAAATCATTTCAAAGCGCTTAATGAACCTAAATTAGATTAATAATGGAAGAAAAAAAGAAACCAACCATGAAGCCAAGACAGCAGAGAAAAGCTCCATTGGTTCCTAAAAAGCCTCAGACGCCGCAAAAATTTAATATTTTTTGGGTTTATGCAGCAATTATTGGAGGTATAATAATAGCAAGTTATATTTTTAATGCAGATACATCTAAAGAGGTAAATTATGATGTTTTTGTTAAAGAAATGCTCCAAAAAGGAGATGTTAAAAAGATCGTAGCTTATAAAAGTGCAGATTTAGCCCGTGCAGATGTATATATAAAGGAAGATCGTTTAAATGATCCTAAGTATAGTTCGTTTAAGAAACAAGGAAATTTTGCTGGAGCAGAATCTCCAACTATGTATTTTACGTCACCATCTTTAGATATTATTCAAAAACAATTGGCCGAAGATCAAAAAGACATGCCTCAAAAGGTTAATTTGTCGTTTAAATCTACAGAAAGTGCTTGGGGGAATCTATTAACTATATTATTACCAGTTATTTTAATCATAGTATTCTGGATATTTATGATGAGAAGAATGGGCGGCGGCGGTGGCGGCGGCGGCCAAATTTTTAATATTGGTAAGTCAAAAGCCCAACTTTTCGATAAAGAGAGCCAAGTTAATATTACATTTAATGATGTAGCAGGATTAGAAGAAGCGAAGCAGGAAGTAATGGAAATTGTTGATTTCCTTAAAAATCCAAAGAAATACACAAATTTAGGAGGTAAAATTCCTAAAGGAGCATTATTAGTGGGTTCGCCAGGTACAGGTAAGACTTTGTTGGCAAAAGCCGTTGCAGGTGAAGCACAAGTTCCATTTTTCTCGATGTCGGGTTCAGATTTTGTTGAGATGTTTGTTGGAGTGGGTGCTTCTAGAGTAAGAGATTTATTTAAACAAGCTAAAGATAAAGCACCTTGTATAATTTTTATTGATGAGGTGGATGCAATTGGTAGAGCAAGAGGAAAAAATAGCGTGATGGGAGGAAATGATGAGCGTGAAAACACATTGAATCAGTTGTTGGTAGAGATGGATGGATTTGGTACAGATTCTGGTATTATTATCCTTGCTGCAACAAACCGCCCAGATGTTTTAGATTCTGCCCTATTAAGACCAGGCCGATTTGATAGACAAATTTCTATTGATAAACCAGATTTATTAGGAAGAGAACAAATTTTTAAAGTTCACTTAAAACCAATTAAAACTGCAGGTGAGGTAGACGCGAAGAAATTGTCGGCACAAACGCCTGGATTTGCTGGTGCAGAAATTGCAAATGTTTGTAATGAAGCGGCACTTATCGCTGCTCGTAGAAATAAGGATTTTGTGGATATGCAAGATTTTCAAGACGCTATTGACCGTGTAATTGGTGGTCTTGAAAAGAAAAATAAAATTATATCACCAGAAGAGAAGAAAATTGTAGCCTATCACGAAGCAGGTCACGCAATTGCAGGCTGGTTTTTAGAACATGCGGATCCATTAGTAAAAGTAAGTATTGTTCCAAGAGGTGTTGCTGCGCTAGGTTATGCTCAATATCTTCCCAAAGAACAATTCCTTTACACAACTGAACAGTTAATAGACGGTATGTGTATGACAATGGGCGGTAGAGTAGCTGAAGATATTATCTTTGGTAAAATATCTACGGGTGCGCAGAACGATTTAGAGCGTATCACAAAGCTTTCTTATGCTATGGTTACTATTTATGGTATGAATAAGAATGTGGGTCAGGTTTCTTTCCACGACCCTCAGAATGAATATAATTTCAATAAACCTTATTCTGATAAAACAGCTGAATTAATAGATACTGAAGTTCGTGATTTAATAAATGATGTTTATGCTAAAACAAAAACCTTACTTACAGAAAAAAGAGATGGGTTAGAAAAATTAGCTCAGAAATTATTAGAAAAGGAAATCTTATTCCAGTCTGATTTAGAAGAAATTCTAGGTAAGCGCCCATTCGAAACGCGTACCACTTACGATGAGTTTGTAAATGGTACAGGCGATCAAAAACCAGCTGCAGAAGGTTTGGTTCATGATGGTGTAGGAGAAAATACTGATTTAGCTAACGAATCTTTAACTAAAGAAGATTAACGTTTTATATAATTTAAATTAATGCCCCAACTGGGGCATTAATTTTTTACGGCCATGAAAGATACAATAACTACTAAGGAACTCATTTTAAAAAAAATTAGGAAAGCCTTGCTTGAAAAAAGGGAAAATCCACACCCCAATTTGGAAGACACCCCTCTATATGTTAAAAATGATTCAGAATTAGAGTTTCTGTTTGCCGAGCAATTAACAGCTGTTTCTGGAAAGTTTGTTTATTGCGAAAATGGAATAGAATTGATGGAAAATTTGCTCGAATTAGCAGAAAGAAACGAATGGAAAAAGATATTTTGCTGGGAACCAGAATTGCAGGATATACTTTCTAAGTACGAATTTCCATTTCTAAAATCATCTAAAGACTTTGAACTGGCCGATGTGGGAATTACGCTTTGTGAAGCGTTAATAGCAAGAAATGGATCAGTTTTATTAAGTAATAAAAACCAATCGGGAAGAAGATTGAGTATTTATCCTCATCAACATGTTGTAATTGCCAAAACTTCACAACTAGTTTTAGATTTAAAAGACGGTCTGAAAGTTATTAAAGATAAATATGGCGCTCAAATACCATCTATGATTTCAAACATTACTGGGCCCAGTAGAACGGCTGATATTGAGAAAACGTTAGTGCTCGGTGCCCATGGGCCGAAAGATTTATTTGTTTTCTTAGTAGACGATTTAAGTTAGTATTTTAAATATCAAAATAATCTCCTTACTTTAATCAAAATTAATTTATAAATTTAGACCGAATACCAATAACGTTTTTAGTTTAAATAATGACTTCTAATAAAAATTTGAACACTATAATAATAGGAACAGGATGTTATATACCAAATAACATTGTTAAAGGGGAGGCTTTTATCAATCATAAATTTTTCGATTCCGGAGAGATTATTGATAAACCTAATGCTGAAATTATAGAAAAATTTTCAGAAATCACAGAGATTGTCGAGAGGCGGTATATATGTGATCATATGGTAAATAGCGATATGGGGACAATTGCTGCTAAAAACGCAATTGAAGACGCTAATATTGATAAAGAAACTATAGATCAAATTATTTTTGCACATAATTTTGGGGATACTCGAGCAAAAACCAACCGTGTTGAGATGATTCCAAGTTTGGCCGCAAAAGTAAAAGCTGAATTGAATATTGAAAATCCTGATTGTGTTGCATACGACATAGCTTTTGGTTGTCCAGGATGGGTTCAAGGTGTAATTCAAGCTCATTATATGATACGCTGTGGTGAAGCCAAGCGTGTTTTGGTTATTGGATCAGAAACCTTATCTAGAAATATAGATCCTCATGATAGGGACAGTATGATATTTGCTGATGGTGCTGGAGCGGTGATTTTTGAAGCCGAAGATAGTGCCGAAGAAAGAGGCATTATTTCTCATAAATCACAGACATATGCGGTTAAATACGGTGCTTTATTAACCATGGGAGAAAGTAGTAACCATTCAGATAAATGCGGTAATCTTTATTTAAAAATGAATGGTAGAAAGTTATACGAGTTTGCTGTAGTTCAAGTCCCTCAGGTGGTTAAAATGGCGATAGACAAGGCTGGTATAACTCCTGATCAGATTAAAACTGTATTTATTCATCAAGCAAACGGAAAGATGGATCATGCAATTATGAAACGTCTATTTAAACTCTATGGATTAAACGAAGTTCCTGAAGGGTTGGTGCCTATGACTATTCAATGGTTAGGAAATAGTTCTGTTGCTACTATTCCTACTTTAATTGACTTAGTGAGAAAAGGGAAAGTTGAAGGTTATGACGTAAATAAGGGTGATTATACGGTTTTTGCATCTGTTGGTGCTGGAATGCATATTAATGCAGTAGTTTATCAGTTTTAAATTTCCTGATCCTCTTCTAATTTTAATATGAAAGACTGAATAGGGATGTTTACTGCATTTGTAAAGGCGTAGATTTGAATTAAACTCGGACATCCTTTATCATTTTCCCACGCAGAATAAGTGGCTCTACTCACAAATATTAGGGCCGCAATTTCATGTTGTTTTTTGCCAGTCAGTTTCCTAATGCCTCGCAATGTTTTACCTATTTTTATCCTCATACCTTTCCTCCCGCTTTAACAAAGGTACAATGTAAATTTAAGGCAGCTTTAATAATGGAGTTTTTCTAAATGAATTAGAGTAATTTCAATAGAAACGCTTGTTTTTAGGATAAATTCGTATAGAAAGATTTTAAATTAAAGCATAAAAAAGGGAAGACTTTATTAAGTCTTCCCTTTGGAATATTAATTAAGCTAATTATTAATTAGCCTTTGAATGATTCTTCAACTTCAGTTGCTAAAACCTCGTCAACTAGAATTCTACCGCAATATTCACAAACAATGATTTTTTTACGTTGTCTGATTTCTAATTGTCTTTGAGGAGGAATTTGATTGAAGCAACCAGCGCATGAATCTCTAGCAATTGTAGCTACAGCTAAGCCGTTTCCTGCATTTTTTCTTAGCTTATGGAAAGCTACTAATAAACGCTCTTCGATTCCTTTTTCCGCTTTTTTAGATTTATTTAAAAGCTGATCTTCTTCTTTTTCAGTTTCAGAAGTAATTACTTCTAATTCTTGCTTTTTATGTTCAAGATCTTTCTTTCTTAACTCTAAATCTTCAATAGTTTTATTGTATAATTCAGTTTTAGAATTTAATTCGAATCCGAATTCTTTAATTTTTTTCTCACAAACTTGGATGTCTAAATTTTGAATTTCGATCTCTTTTGTAAGCGCATCGTATTCTCTATTGTTTTTAACATCTTTTAATTGAGCGTCATATTTCTTAATAAGTGCATTTGCCTCATTAATTTGGTTTTTACGATTAGCAATCGAATCTTCAAGATCTTCTAATTCCCCTTTGATTTTCTGGATTCTGGTTTCCAATCCAAGAACATCATCCTCTAGATCTGAAACTTCCATCGGAAGCTCTCCTCTAATTTGGCGGATCTTATCAATTTTTGAATAGATGAGCTGAAGCTCGTCTAATGATCTTAACTTTTGTTCAACGGTTTGTTCCATCAAATGAAATAATTTATGGGGTTTGTAATATGCTCTGTTTTACGGACTGCAAAGTTACGAAATTTTTCATTAATAATTTCAATCAATAAATCGATCGTAAATTGTTCAGTTTCAAAGTGTCCAATATCTGCAATCATGATTTTGCCATCTGCATCGAAAAATTCATGATATTTATAATCGGCCGTTATAAATACATCAGCTCCTGCTTTTATCGCATCATTTAATAAAAAACCACCCGCACCACCACAAACAGCAATTCGATAGGTCATTTTTTTAATGGGTTTGGTATGTCTGATTACCGTGCAATTCATCGTTTCCTTCAAAATTTCTAGGAAATTATGGGTCTCAACTGGATATGCGAGTTCGCCAATCATGCCAGAGCCAACATTTTGAAGGCTATTTTTTAAAGGATAGATCTCATAAGCCACTTCTTCATAAGAATGTGTTTCAAATAAAGTTGAGATGATTTTTCTTTCGTCTTGTACTTTGTAGATTAACTCAATTTTTTCTTCTTCAACACTCGTTCTAAAGCCTGGGTTTCCAATAGTAGGATTGGTGTTTTCGTTTCCATTAAATGTGCCTATTCCTTGGGTAGAAAAGCTACACTCACTGTAGTTGCTTATCTCTCCAGCACCTACATTAAAAAGGGCATTTCTTATTCCTTCAGCTTCTACCGTTGGTGCATAAGTAACAAATTTTCTTAGTAAATTTTGTTTTGGCGCTAGAATTCGAGTGTTTTCTAATCCAATTTTTCTACAAATCATTGAATTTACGCCATTCTGAACATGGTCTAGGTTCGTATGAATTGCATATAATGCAATATTGTTTTGGATAGCTTTTATAACTACTCTTGAAACGTAACTTTTATTGTTGAATTTTTTTAAGCCCTTAAAAACGATAGGATGATGGCTAATAATTAGATTGTAGCCTAAACGAATGGCTTCGTCTACTACGGCTTCGGTGCAGTCTAACGATACAATAGCGCCTGTAATTTCTTCATCGCCATTTCCAACAATTAAACCAGAATTATCATAATCTTCTTGATAATTTAATGGGGCATAATTTTCTAAATGCTGAATAATTAGATTGAGTTTCATGCCCTAAAATAAGAAAAACCTTGAGTTTTTGTGCTCAAGGTTTCTAATTTGTTTGGTTTAAAATTTCATATTGCCCATCCTTATTAACTGGAGGCTTTCAAAAACCATTTTTTGGTTATATTCAAATGTTAGTGTTTTATAGTTTACCAAATCAATAATGGTTCCTATGAAACATAACCCTAAGGTTACAAAATAAAGGATACCCATGCCAATTTGGCCCAATAGAAAACGAGGTAAGCCGGGTACAAAAAAGCCCAACACAGCAAAAAGTATCATGTCATCAGGATTCTTTCGCTTGCTCGCATATACCATTAAAAAGTTTTTTAACTCTTGCTCATCTAATCCTGCTGTGCTAGATTGTAAGTATCCAAACTCTTCGGGACTTATTCCCGGAAGGTTCATAAAGGGTGATGAATGATACATAATTATAAATCTTAATTAGCTATTTTAAAGTATTTTATTCTGATTAGCGTAATTATCCGGCAAATTAACACTATTAAAGCCGGTACACCAAACCAATGTGCATTAAAACTTTCTTTAATATTTCCTTTTAGTATCCATGAAATAGATCTTCCAATACCACAACCTGGACACCAATCAATGCCTAGATTCACTAATGGACATAGGCTAAAGTGATGATTATTAGGGTTCGATGTCCATAAAAGCAATATAGCAACGATCCAAAAACACAATTCAAAAGAAAAAACACTGAACGTTTTCATGCTGTTTGTTATTAGGATGATTTTTTTATGATTTTGTTACAAACCATTCATTTATTCTACCTTTGTATTGTGAATATTCGTGATCTCGTAAATCGTTATAAAACTGATAGTTCAGTTCTCCAACTCGCACAAGCAGCAAATCTAACAAAATCTCGTGTTCATGCTAGAGGTTTAGTGGGTTCTTCAGACGTTTTTGTTGCAATAGCGACTTATTTTTTAATGCACAAACCCCAATTGTTTGTATTGCCCGATAGAGAAAGTGCAGCTTATTTTTTGTCAGATTTGGAACAAATTCTGGAATCTCAGGATCAAACTTTTGTTTTTCCATCGTCTTATAGAAAAAGTTTTGAGTTTACCCAACCCGATACAGCGAATGTATTAGCTAGAGCTGAAGTTTTAACGGCCCTAAATCACGATAATTCTTATGGAAAGTTAATTGTTACTTATCCTGAAGCACTTGCTGAAAAAGTAATCGATAGAGATGTTTTGGAAAAAAACACTTTAGAAATTGCAGTAAATTCTAAGCTTAGTATCGATTTTATCAATGAATTTTTAACGGAGTATGATTTCGAAAGAGCAGAATTTGTTTATTCTCCTGGACAATTTAGTATTAGAGGTGGGATAGTAGATATATTTTCTTTTAGTCACGATTTACCTTATAGGATTGAGTTTTTTGGAGATATAATAGAAAGTATTAGAACGTTTGAAATAGAAACACAGCTCTCAGTAGATTCAGTTAAAGAATTAACCATTGTTCCGAATGTTCAATCTAAATATTTAACAGCAAACAATATTAACTTGTTGGAGTACATTAGACCCGATACTCAAATATGGATTAAGGATGTGGAGTTTACTTTAGATGTGCTTAAATCGGGCTACGCTAAAGCAAATGAACTGTGGGACGGATTAAGTAAGGAGATAAAACAAGCAAATCCAGAGTGGTTAGACCCAAAGTTTTCTTTTACTGACGATAAATATTTTGCTGATTTACTTCATGAGTTTAATGTTATTGAATTTGGAAAGCAGTTTTTCTATAAAACGGATCATGTAGTCCAATTTAACACAAAACCTCAACCATCTTTTAATAAGGATTTTAATCTGCTAATTCATAATTTTAAGGAGAATGAGAAGGCTGGAATTCATAATTTTATATTCACTAATTCTCCAAAACAAACGGAGCGACTATACGCTATTTTAGATGACATAGATAAATCCGTTCTGTTTACGCCAATAAATAGTGCGCTAAGAGAAGGTTTTTTAGACCCTCAACAGCATGTCGCATTTTATACAGATCATCAAATTTTTGATCGTTTTTATAAGTATCAACTTAAGAAAGGATATCAACGTAGTCAAGCTATAACCCTAAAAGATCTTAGGGAGTTAAAGCCTGGAGATTATGTTACCCATATAGATCATGGGATCGGTAAATATGCAGGCTTAGAAAAGGTAGATGTGAATGGGAAAATGCAGGAAATGATTAGGTTGGTTTATGCCGATAATGATTTGCTGTATGTTAATATAAATTCTTTAAATAGAATTGCAAAGTATAGCGGCAAGGAAGGTACCCCGCCCAAAATGAATAAACTGGGTACTGAAACCTGGGATAAACTAAAGAAAAGCACCAAAAAGAAGGTAAAGGATATTGCGCGCGATTTAATCAAGCTTTATGCGCTTAGAAAAGCTCAGGTTGGAACTGCATTTGCGCCCGACGGTTATTTAGAAACGGAGTTAGAGGCTTCGTTTATTTATGAAGATACGGCAGATCAGATGAAGGCTACTGCCGATGTAAAAAGGGATATGGAAGCACCACATCCAATGGATCGATTAATTTGTGGAGATGTAGGTTTTGGAAAGACAGAGATAGCCATTAGAGCGGCATTTAAAGCGGTTGCAAATGGCAAACAAGCTGCAGTTTTAGTGCCTACCACAATTTTAGCCTTGCAGCATTTCAAAACTTTTTCTGAACGATTGAAGGATTTTCCAGTAAAAGTAGATTACATCAATAGATTTAAAACCAACAAACAAATTAAGGAAACCCTAGCTAAAACAGCTGAAGGTAAGGTAGATATTATTATAGGAACACATAGGTTGTTGAGTAAGGATGTTGTTTTTAAAGATTTGGGAATCATGATAATTGATGAGGAACAAAAATTTGGGGTTAGTGCAAAAGAAAAATTAAGAGCAATGAGGGTAAATGTAGATACCTTAACGCTAACCGCTACTCCAATTCCTCGAACATTACATTTTTCTTTAATGGGTGCAAGAGATTTATCTATTATGAGTACGCCTCCACCAAATAGGCAGGCTGTAAATACAGAATTGCATGTTTTTAACGATAAACTTATCCAAGATGCAGTTCAATTTGAACTAGATAGAGGTGGTCAGGTTTTCTTTATTCACAATAGGGTAAGTGATTTGATGCAGTTGGGTGGGTTAATTCATAGATTAGTGCCTAAGGCAAGAATTGGTATTGCACATGGGCAATTGGATGGAGACGCATTAGAAGATGTTATGTTGAGCTTTATTAATGGCGAGAAAGATGTTTTAGTGGCTACAACTATTATTGAGGCAGGACTAGATATACCAAATGCAAATACAATTATTATTAACCATGCGCATATGTTTGGTTTAAGCGATTTACACCAAATGAGAGGAAGAGTTGGTAGAAGTAATAAAAAGGCCTTCTGTTATTTGCTTAGTCCGCCGTTATCTACCTTAACAAATGAATCAAGAAAGAGATTAAGTGCAATTGAGGAGTTTTCTGATTTGGGTAGTGGTTTTAATATCGCTATGCGCGATTTGGATATTCGAGGAAGTGGAAATTTATTGGGAGCAGAGCAGAGTGGATTTATTGCGGAGATTGGATTTGATATGTATCATAAAATTTTAGACGAAGCTATACAAGAATTAAAAGACGATGAATTTAAAACGCTGTTTAAAGACGAAGCGCCTCGTCCTTTTGTAAGTTTTACCCAAGTAGATACAGATTTAGAGATGTTTATACCCGACGGTTATGTAACGAATATAACTGAACGTTATAATTTATATACAGAATTAAGCAAAATTGAATCTGAAACAGAATTAGCAGCATTTAGAAAGGGATTAATTGATAGATTTGGGCCATTGCCAAACCCGGTAGACACCATGTTTTCTGTGTTAAAATTACAGTGGGTAGGTAAAAAACTTGGGTTCGAAAAGTTGAGTTACAAAAAGAACGTTTTGAGAGGATATTTTATATCAAATAAGCAGTCTCCATATTTTGATTCTGATCAGTTTAATAAGATTTTATTATTTGCTCAAAATCACCCTAGAATTTGCAATTTAAAAGAAGTTAAAAACACCTTACGAATTGCTTTTGATCATGTGAATACGGTAGAAGAAGCGATTCAATTATTAAATATGGTAGAAAGTCACAATTAATGGAGGTGTTTGATTCTTCGATATTAAAGACGTTGGTGGTATTGAAAATGCCTTTTGGTAAATACAAAGGCACTTTGATATGTAATTTGCCAGAATCTTATTTATTATGGTTTAGAGAAAAAGGGTTCCCTGCGGGCAAACTAGGAGAATGCCTTGCTTTAATGTTAGAAATAAGAATAAACGGATTAGAATATTTATTGAAGCCATTAAAAGGGTAGATTATCTACCCATTTTTGGCATATTTTTCATCAATTGAGCTGCTGCTGCAGGGTTAGAGAACTGTTTCATTACTTTTCTCATGTCCTCAAACTGCTTGATTAGCTTACTTACTTCTTCTAATTTAGTGCCCGATCCTTTTGCTATTCTCAACCTTCTGCTTTGTTGAATGCTATCAGGATTTGCTTTTTCAAATGGAGTCATAGAGTTAATTATGGCTTCAATATTTTTGAAAGCATCATCATCTATGTCAACATTTTTCATCATTTTGCCAACTCCAGGAATCATTCCCATCAAATCTTTCATATTCCCCATCTTTTTAATTTGCTGGATTTGGTTATAGAAATCGTTGAAGTCGAATTTATTTTTACGGATTTTTTTCTGAAGTTCAGCAGCTTCTTTTTCGTCAAATTGTTGTTGTGCACGTTCTACTAAGGAAACAACATCCCCCATACCTAAAATACGAGAGGCCATTCTGTCTGGATAGAATACATCTAATGCATCCATTTTCTCTCCAGTACCAATAAATTTGATGGGTTTGTTTACAACAGATTTAATAGATAAAGCCGCACCACCTCTTGTATCACCATCTAATTTGGTTAAAACTACACCAGTAAAGTCTAATCTATCATTAAAAACTTTGGCTGTATTTACAGCATCCTGTCCAGTCATTGCATCCACCACAAAAAGAATTTCGTGCGGATTAGTTTTAGCTTTTACTTCGGAGATTTCGGCCATTAAGCTTTCGTCAATAGAAAGTCTACCCGCCGTATCTATAATAATTACGTTGTTATTGTTTTTCTTACCCTCAGCAATACCTTCTTGAGCGATTCCAACTGGGTCCTTACTTTCTGTATTTGCATAAACAGGAACTCCCACTTGTTCGGCCAATACTTTTAGCTGTTCTACCGCAGCTGGACGATAAACGTCTCCAGCTACCAGTAAGGGCTTTTTGCCTTTAGATTTTAAATAATTTGCTAATTTTCCAGTAAAAGTGGTTTTACCCGCACCATTTAATCCGGCAATTAAAATAATTGTTGGATTAGATTTTAGGTCAAGTTCCGAAGCTTCACCGCCCATTAAAGCAGTTAATTCATCGTTCATAATCTTGGTCAACAATTGACCAGGAGAAACTGATGTAAGTACGTTTGAACCTAAAGCTTTAGCTTTTACTTCGTCTGTAAAAGTTTTAGCAGTTTTATAATTTACGTCGGCATCTAATAATGCTTTGCGGATTTCTTTTAAAGTTTCAGCAACGTTAATTTCAGTAATTGTACCTTGTCCTTTTAAAACTTTAAATGCGCGGTCTAATTTATCCTGTAAATTCTCAAACATATTTTATAACAATTATTAAAGCGTAAATGTACGAATTTTAAATTTTATTGAAGATTTTTTAGCATTATAGGCTTAGTTTTTAGCCTTAAATAAACATTTATTGATATGAGTTTTTAAAAAATAAAGGTGTTTGTTTCTACGTTTGATAATAGCAAAATATAATCAACAACTCGAATTGCCCTATTTAATTTAGAAATTAATATCCTGCCAGAAGGTTATAATCTTTGGTATTTCGAAAAAAAAAATTAGGCTCATGCAACGTTTTTAGAGAAATACTGTCTATAAAAGTACAAACATCTATCTATGAAAAACATTTATTTAACCATGGCTGGGGTATGCCTAGCCCTGTCCTCCTATGCCCAAATGGGAGCACAGCCACAGAAGAAAATTGCAGCCACACGAACCCAACAAGCACCAAAAATTGATGGGGTAATTGAAGAGGTTTGGGAAAAAGCAGCAATAGCCGATAAGTTTATTCAGTTACGACCTACACCTTATTTGCAAGAGTCAGAAAAAAACAAAACGCAAGCTCGGTTTTTATATGATGATGTAGCCATTTATGTTGCGGCAAAAATGTTCGAACATCCTGATAGCATAAAGCAAGAATTAGTGACGAGGGATAATATTGGAAACGCGGATTTTTTCGGGGTTATATTCGACACGTTTAAAGACGGAATAAATGGGACTGGATTTTTTGTAACCGCTGCGGGGGTGCAATTTGACGCAAAATATTCACAATCTGGTAACGAGGACCCTCGATTTAATGCGGTTTGGGAAAGTGCCGTAACAAAAGATAATGAAGGCTGGATCGTTGAAATGAAAATCCCTTATTCAGCCTTAAGGTTTAATTCGAAAGAAATTCAAGATTGGGGTGTAAATATAATTAGAAAAAGAGCTGGGGTTAATCAACAATTGTTTTGGAATCAAGTAGACCCAAAGCTCAATGGATTAATTAATCAATCGGGTGTTCTTACGGATTTAAAAGACATTAAGGCGCCTTTAAGATTGTCTTTTATGCCTTATGTATCTACATTCATTAGTCATTATCCTAATAATACGCCAGGTGTAAAAAACACAGTGGCATCAATCAATGGAGGTATGGATTTAAAGTATGGTATTAATCAGAGTTATACCTTAGATTTAACCTTAATCCCTGATTTTGGTCAGGTACAAAGTGATAATAGAATTTTGAATCTAACCCCATTTGAAGTTAGATTCGACGAAAATCGTCAGTTTTTTACGGAAGGAACAGAGCTTTTTAATAAAGGAGATTTGTTCTACTCTAGAAGGATTGGGAATTCGCCAAAATACTATCATAATATTGACCATCATTTAAAGCCAGGAGAAAAAATTAAGGCTTATCCAACTGAAAGTAAGTTGTTAAATGCCACAAAGATTTCGGGTAGAGGAGCAAAAGGGTTAGGTATTGGTTTTTTTAATGCAATTACAGATAAAATGCATGCCGAAATTGAAGACGGGAATGGAGGAACAAGAGTTATAGAAAATCAGCCTCTAACCAATTATAATGTAATTGTTTTAGATCAAAATTTAAAAAACAGTAGTAGTGTATCTGTTGTAAACACAAATGTAATAAGACAGGGAAGTGCTTATGATGCAAATACTACCGCATTCTTATTTCGTTTAAATAATAAAAGCCTTTCTTATGCTTTGAATGGGGATTTTAAGATGAGTTATATCACTAACCCAAATGGCAAGGGTGAGAGTGGATATAGTTATAAATTAAACACAGGGAAGCAAAGTGGTAACTTTATTTGGTTGTATACTTTAGATGTTGCTGATCAAAAATTTGATCCATCAGACATGGGTTATTATACCAATAACAATTTTTTAAATCACTATGCAGAGTTCAATTATAATGTAGTGGATCCTGGAAAATGGTATAATCAAATGCAGTCTTGGATAGGTATGCAATATTCTCAAACGTTTAAAGGAAGTAAATACCAAAGTTTTGATGTGTTTTCTGGTTATTATGTAGAGTTCAAGAATTTTTGGAATATGCAATTCATATATGAGTTTAGTGACGAAGGAAATGACTATTACGAATCGAGAGGAAGAGGAATGTACATCGTGCCATCGCTAAACAACGTTGGACTATTTTTTAATTCAAACAGAGCAAAGGCGTATTCTTTAGGTGGTAATATTAAATATACGCCAAGGAAGGATTTTGGGGGCAGATCATATAATTTCTATGTCTATAATAATTTAAGATTGAACGATAAAGTTTCTTTTGGATTATCTGCTACATTTAATCCGGGTAGAGATTTAGTTAACTGGGTAACAAATGATGCGACCAGATCAATTTTCTCTAAATACGATAGAAATACAGTAGAAAGTATTTTTAATACGAAATACACTTTTAATAATAAAATGGGATTATCTGCAAGGGTAAGACATTATTGGTCTGATAGAAGAAACAACGATTTTTACCAATTAAATTCAAATGGTAGATTGGATGCGTACAACGGACCAACCCTAAATAATACCAATCGTAACTACAATGTATTTAATATTGATTTAATTTATTCATGGGTATTCGCCCCAGGGAGTGAGTTAAGTGTGGCGTATAAAAATTCGGCAGAAACCAATGAATATCAATACAGAAAAGGATACTTTAAAAACTTCGACAATACTTTAAGTTCACCTCAAAATAATAGCTTGTCTATAAAGTTATTATACTATTTAGATTATTTAGACTTAAAAAAGAAGAAGAAATAAATTAACGAGGAAAAACAACAACAAAACCCATTGCAAGCGTTTGGCTGGCCTGGATTTTAAGATCAGTATCACGGTCGTAAAGCCCAACGCCTGTAAGGGTTACGTTTAAATAGCGATTAACTTTTGCCGTTATGGTAATATCTAATCTATGATCAATATGCCCTAAGTTGTCATAAGGAATAAACATATTATATTTAGCTTTTAGGTTCGTGTTTTCCATTACATCTTTATCGTAGTTGGTTACCACCTGAAAAGCCAGGTCATTTTTAAAATTATCACCATGTTTAACCCCAAAGTTTTTAGGGTTAGTTTTATAAAGTTCTTTGTCTAAAACAAAGGTTTGACGAGCAGTACCTGTACCTATCCTGGTAGAGAAATATTTGTTTGGTCTATATTCGAAACCCAAACTTTCTGTTAAATAACCTGGCGACATAAACCTTGAGGTTAAAGTAGCTACTTCACTTCCTTTAGAGTCTTTAGAATAGGCATATCCATTATCAAATTGCGATTCAAAGTTAATAGAAGCAAAGAAATACCAATTTTTAGATAATTGAACGGCAGCTTTATTATCTAAATAAATTCTGTCTGTTGTTTTCTTTTGAAGTTGCCCACGGTTTCTAATCTTTCCGTACTGAAGGATTAGCTCCCTTGCATAACTATAATTGTCTTTTTTGTATTCAGATTTATGATTAATTAGTCCGCCAATAGCTAAACTATTTACTCCGCCCCCTTTCCAATTATCACTAAACGATGCCTGGTTTAAGTTTATACCAACAGAGCTTTTGGAAGTCCAGTAATTTATTTTTGCACCTACAACTTGGGTTGAAGTAGAAATGGGCTCAAAAACAAGAGGTATAGTTCTAGTTGGTAGCGGATTTCTAATTAAATCTAATGTGTAGTTCTCTGTTTTTATATTTAAACTGTCTTTTTTTTGCGCAACAGCAGAAAAGTAGAATGCTACAAATAGAAATGCTAAGACAATTTTCTTCATTAATACAAATTAAAGGAAAATCAATGAATATACTAAATTAGTGAAGCGGATTTTAATTTTACTATACTTAAAACAAAATTATTCGAGTTTAAAATCTAATTTTTATAATGAAGAGATGATTTACATTTTTCGATCTACATCTTCATTTATAGGCAAAATGGGCAGTCTAAAGGCTGCTGGAGAACGTTTATAAGAAGCATAACTATTTTTTATAAAAACAATTAATGCATAATCAGTTGAGTTAAGAATAAAGTTGTAAGTGGGCCTGTATTGGCTCATAAAATCAGACAACTCCGGCTCCTTAATGTTTAAGACTCTAGCCACTAAATCGGGTCTGAATTTATAATCAATAAGTTTTTCTTTATAATCCCTTTCTAGAATTTTTTGAAGATAGCGCGCATTTTTACCTTGTTTACTAAGTAAATTATAAATAGCATTGATACTTAGCCCGACAGTTGCATTTCTGATAGAAAAAACTTCCTTAGCTAATCCTTTATCTAATGTTTGTTTATACTCTTTCACATTTCGTAAATATTCGGCCTGTGGATCAAGTGATTTTGAAGTGATTTCTACTTTTTCAATTTGAATAGCTAGCGGAATTAATTGAAAATAAATGGCGGCTTCTCCGTTATAAACAATTGTATCTAATCCATAACCTTCTCTAGCGGCATAAATAACATCGCCTTTGGAGGCTTTTATAGTGAATTCGCCTTTAGAATTATTATAAATCCCCTCTTCGGTTTTTTCGTTATAAATATAGACTTGGGCTAAACGTAATTTTGTGTTTTTGTTTAGAACAAAGCCCTGAACCGTTTGAGCATAGGGTGTTAAAGCAGTAAAAAGAAATATTAAAAATAAACTTATACGTGGCATTACAACAAATCTAAGATTTTAGAATTCTAGATTTTAACGGATTAACATTATTTAACCACTTTTAGTTTTTGGCCAATCTTTATGTCGTTTCCAACGAGATTGTTCAACTGTTTAATTTCTTCAACGGTTAGATTGTATTTTTTAGAAATGCTAAATAAAGTATCGCCTTTGCCTACTTCGTGAATTATGGTATTGTTGTTGTTTTGAGGTCCGTTAGTAGGATTAAATTTTTTATTCTCTAATGGAATATTTTTATTTATTTCTGCAAAAACACGATTTTCTCTACTAAATTTTTCAGTTTCAGATTCAGGAGAATCATATTGATAAAGCTTGTATTTTTCGATGATACCCGTTAATAGTTCTGGATATTTCGGATTGGTTGCATATCCAGCCTGTTTAAGACCTATTGCCCAGTTTTTGTAATCATTTCTATCTAATTCAAATAAGGCGCTATATCTTTTTCTCTTTAAAAAAACACTATGATCTTTAAAAGACTCCTGAGCATTCTTGTAAACCCTAAAGCAATCATTTTTTTGATCATCATCTTTGTAATATACTTTTCCAGTCCAATCTGAAGTACATTTTATTCCAAAATGATTATTGGCATATTTAGCTAAAGAACTATTCCCATTTCCAGATTCAAGTAATCCCTGAGCCAAAATAATACTCGCTGGAATTCCATTGTTTTTCATTTGTGAAATGGCTACATCTTTATATAAATTTATATAAGATAGAGCAGTATGATTTACATCATCATCGCCAGTTCTTTTTGCGTTTTTCTCTATTTTCTTATTGTTTTTTGAGAATTTTCTACTTCCACACGCCGAGAATAGAGTTAAAGCCAATATGCAAAGTAAAATGTTTTTCATTAGTATTTTAATTTCTGACCTGGTTTAAGTAATGTAGATTTAAGATTGTTTTTAGATTTAAGATGCTGAACTGTAGTATTCAGTTTTTTAGCAATAACGCTTAAATTATCATTGCTTTTTACAGTATATATTTTGCTCGAAAGAGGTTTTTTGTCTGGTAAAGTTGAACTTTTTGATAACGAATCGGTAATTTTTTCAACGTTTGCTAATGAAACTCCTTCTGGATATTCATCGTATAAATAAAGTTGATTTTTCTTAATAATATTAATTACCTGATTAGCCCAATATTTACTAGCGGCATATCCACCTCTATGGATCCCTCTAATCCATGAATTATAATCGTATGTATTTAAACTCGTGAATAATTTATTATAAACACTTTTACTGTTTAAATATTCGATAAAATGAGAAAACGAATCGCTTATGGTTTCGTAATCCTTATAAGACGATTTAATCTCCGTATTGCTGTTTTTGCCTTTTATTCCAAAATGGTTGTTTAAATATCGCGCAACTTTACTCTTTCCTGCGGCAGACTCATGAATAGCGATGCCCAAAATAACACTAGCTGGAATATTATGCTCACGCATTAATTGTTTTGCTATGGGTAAATGATTGTTTATATATTCATTTGCGTCTTGTGCTTTGCCAAGAAATGGCATTAGCAAGAATAAAATCATGAATATAAATAGCCTCATACCTATTTTTTTCTAATTATAAATAGACCATCCCGAACGGGTAAAATTAGCTTTTCAACCCGCTGATCTTCATTAATTTTATTATTAAAGTTATTAATATTTTTTGTATCAGTGTCTTTAGCTTCCGCCAAAATTTTTCCGCTCCACAATACGTTATCAACAATTATTAATCCGCCAGGTCTAACCTTATCAAAAATTAAATCGTAATAATTGCCATTATTCTTTTTATCTGCATCAATAAAAACCAAATCCCAAGTTTTATTAATATCCTTTGCAATCGACATTGCGTCGCCAATTAAATAATTAATTTTCTCCGAATAGGCAGATTCTTCAAAATATCCTCTTACTCTTTCTTCCAGCTCTTCGTTTATATCTATAGTGGTTATTTGCCCATTTTCATCAAGCCCTTCTGCCAAACATAAAGTAGCATAACCTGTAAACGTTCCAATTTCTAGTATATTTTTTGGATTTAACATTTTACTTAAAAAACTAAGCACTCGTCCTTGAAAATGACCACTTAGCATTCTGGGCATCAACACATGAAGTTGAGTTTCTCTATCAATTTTCTTTAATAATGCAGGTTCAGTTTCGCAATATTTGACAAGCAATTCTTCTAATTCCATGTTTTTTTAAGGTTGTTGATTCATAAAATGTTGCAAAATAATTGTCGCTGATATGGTATCAACTAAGCCTTTATTTGCTCTATCTTGCTTTTTTAATCCGCTTTCTAAAATGGTTTGGTGAGCCATTTTTGAGGTAAATCTTTCATCTACCCAATGAATAGGGATATTAGGGAAGGTTTTTTTAAGTGTTCTGGAAAAGCCAACTACATGTTGGGCGCTTTCGGATGGACTACCGTCTAATTGTTTCGGATCGCCTATAACGAAGGCCTCCACCATTTCGGTGTCCAAATATTTTTTAATGAACGGAATAATATCCTTTGGATGAACCGTATTTAATCCGGTTGCAATAATTTTTAAAGGGTCGGTAACTGCAATACCGACCCTTTTAGTGCCATAATCAAAAGCTAGTATTCTTCCCATAATTTCTGTAAATATAAGATTTTGAAAATTGACCTTATTATTTCAGAATTCTGCGGGTTAATTTCTGCTATAGATTTACGCCACTAAATAGCCATTGGTTGTGTTTTTCAATGATTTTTCTAATCATTTATATTAAACTATACGATTATTAACTAACCAGCGGCTCTTTTCATTTCGTCTGATGCACTACCGCCAGAACGACTTATAGATTTTAGTTTCTTTCCGAAATTATAGCTGAATCCAAAATTTATACTTCTAGAATCTCTCTTAATTTTAAAATACTCGTGTGCAGTTGGGAAATCAGTGTCTCCTTCCATTGCTTGGGTGTAAAACACATCACGAGCACTTAATTTAAATGTTCCTTTTCCTTTTAATATAGTTTTAGCTAAGCCTAAAGAAACCTGTCCAGTTGGTCTTAAAACTTCCTGCAAATCGTTTCTTGCTTTTGAAGTGTAAAATCCTGAAACCTCTAAATAAACGTCCTTGTTTATGCGGAATGAGTTATTAATATTGGTGTGAAGTTGGTTAATTGTACTTGAATAATCCAATCCACGGTAACCTTTTAACTCTTTATGATTAAAGACAGATTGTCCTGTAAACGACCACCACTTATTTATTGGTAATTGAGCAGAGACAGAAATTCCGTAATTATACATTTTACCTACGTTTCCTTCAGCATATGCAAGAATATCATCCTCTTTTTCAAAGAATAGTTGTGAAAAATAGTTTTTTGTATCTGAGAAAGATAATGAAGTAATTAATATTCCTTTCCAAGAATGGGTTAAATCTATATTCCAGCTATGTTGCGGCAAGAAGAACGGATTTCCTTGAATATGCGTGTATTTATTTACGATGTAAACAAATGGATTTAATTTTTGATAAGCTGGGCGATCAATTCTCTTTCCAGCGTTAATAGATAAACTGCTAACAGAATCTATCTGATAACTAATATAAGTTGATGGGAAAAAGTCGTTGTAAGCGCGAGAAAAAGTTGAGTCTGCTCTTAATGCGTTTCCTTTTTGATGACCTTTATAATATGTGTTTTCATATCTTAAACCTAGCTGGGCCGATAATTTTTCTCTTTTATATTCAACACTACTATAAGCGGAGTTTATAAATTCGTTGTATAGAAAGTGATTACTTTTATTGTAATCTGGCACCCAGTTTTTGCCATCTAATAAGGTATATGCTGCTTTATTATCTGTTTTGGTAGTTGATGTTTTATAGCCTGCTTCAAATTTTGTTTGATCATTTAAATTTGCCACGTAATCTACTTTAGCAGCATAAATATTTAAATTAGAATTTATCTTCCCAGCATTTGAACTTAAAATGGAAATGGCAGCTCCTGTTACTTGATTGTCGAAATTTTGTCTATCCTTTATTTCATAGCCAAGCATATCAAAATCGGCCGAAATTTTTTGATTTTTATTGATTTGGTGACTTCCATAAAGCTGTATTCCAAAATGATTTAGTTCGTAATTGTTGCCGCTGTTCGTAAGTAAAGTAGAGTCTATATTTCCGTTTGGTCTTAACCAATTAGAATAATTTTCACCTGTACCTTTCATTGATCTCAACGCGCCATTAAAAGATGCGCCCAATGTTGTATTGTCGTTAACGAGATAATCGGTCCCAATTTTTAAGGTGTTTTGTTTATTGTTATTGGTTAAATAAGAGTCCTGATCTAATGATGCTTTTACACTGCCTGAATTTGTAAAATAGGTTCTGTAGGCATATAAATCAGTGAAATTTTTGTTGAAAGCTAGATTGTAGTTCAGGTAATTATTGAACTTTCCTTTTTTATAATTTAGATTAAAGGCATTTGCATTTTTATGGTATTTACCTTGACCATAATTAATGCTCAAATTACCATTAATTCCATCCTGGTTATTTTTTTTCGTTTTTATATTTATAATTCCAGCGTTTCCACTTGCATCGTATTTAGCTGAGGGCGATGTGATTAATTCAATTTGATTAACTTGTGAAGAATTCATAGAAGACAATAAATTCGTTAATTCTGTCCCAGAAATATAGGTGGGCTTATCGTCGATTAAAATTAGCACCTTAGGTTTTCCCTGTAAGGTTATGGCGCCATTTTTATCAATAGAAACACCCGGAGATTTTTCTAAAACTTCTAACACTGAAGTTCCAGCATTTGTGATGTTGGCGTCAACATTGATTAAAGTTTTGCCTTGACTCCTTTGTATAAGTTGTTTTTTAGAAACAAAGCTCACTTCGTTTATCTCAGTTGTTTTAGATTGTAAAAAAACATTTAGAAACTTAGTTTCTGCAGGAAATTCAAAGTGAGATTTTTCGCTGTTTTTAAAATTTAAAGCTGTTACTTCGACCGAATATTTACCTGTTTCTGAAGAACTGAAATTGGCACTTCCGTTAACATTAGTAATTAAGGTTTGAGTAGGTTGCGTTGCTTCATTTTTGAAGATTTTTATTGACGCATTTTCAATAAAATTTTGATTTTCATCGATTACCCTGATGGTGATGTTGTGTGATGTGTTTTGGGCGGTAGATAGATGTGGGGCTAGATAAGCGATGATAAAAATTATCAGGTAGTTTTTCATGGTTTTGTATTATTTATTATTTTCTGTAGAATGCTATTCAATGTATTTATGTCGTGTGTTGATATATCAGTTAATGCAATTTCTCTGTTCTTAAGCGCAATTTTATGTACGTCGGACGTGATTTTCTTACCTAAGTCAGTTATTTTTAAAATGGTCCTTCTTCTGTCGGATGGATGTTGAGAAGTAGTTAAGTACTCGCTTTTCTCTAAATGTTGAATTATTCTCGTAATGGATGCATTATCTTTATACAATACATCACTAAGTTGTTTTTGGCTTAATTCAGGGTTTTCTAAAGCGGTTTTAAGTACTAACCATTGATCTACTGTGATGCTAAATCCATGCTTCTTAAGTTGGTTAGACGCGTACTGATGATACGATCTAAATGCTTTGTCTAGAATGTATAAAACATTGTTTTCTAATTTATCCATGATGCAAATATAATAATTGATATATCAATCATTGACATATCAACTAAAAAGTTACATTTATTTTTATTATTGAAATTGGTATTGTTTTTTTAATTTGCGGGATGCGATTTAAAGAGATAATAGGGCAAGCTGAAATAAAACATCAACTGATAAAATCGGTGAAAGAAAGCCGAGTAAGTCACGCTCAATTGTTTTTATCTCCTCCAGGAAGTGGGGCCATTTTATTGGCTATTGCATATGCTCAATTTATTAATTGTACCGATAAATTGGATGATGATAGCTGCGGCGTATGTACTTCATGTAGAAAATATGCTAAGTATATACATCCAGATTTGCATTTTTCATATCCATTTTTCACATCTAAAGATGTGAAAACTTCAACAGATGTAATTGAAGAATGGCGGGATATGTTATTAGAAGAGCCTTATTTTGATTTAGATTTTTGGCGTTCAAAATTAAATTCTGAAAACAAACAAATAAATATTAATATAGCTGAGTGCCACGACATAATAAAAAGGTTAAGTCACAAAGCTTTTGAGGCAGATACAAAGGTTTTAATAATGTGGCTTCCTGAATATTTGGATAAGGAAGGCAATGCATTATTAAAAATAATTGAAGAACCACCTCCAAAGACATTATTTATTCTAGTTGCACAAAATCTGGATCAAATTCTTCCGACTATTTTGAGTAGAACCCAACTATTAAAAATCCCTGGATTACCAAATCATGAGATTGAGCAATATTTAATGGATAAGGCATTATTGAATAGTCAGCAGGCCATAGAATATAGTTTTTTGGCGGATGGTAATTTATTGGAAGCTAAGCGATTATTAGAGGAAACAGAACCCGAACATGCAAAATATTTTATAGATTGGTTGCGCTTAAGTAATTCAGGAGATTATTTAAGTCTGATTAATTTTTCTGAAACATTAGCTGGAATGGGAAGAGAACCTCAAAAGAACTTCTTAAAATATGGGATAAGCTTTTTAAGAGAGTGTGGATTGATCATGAACGATGCCTTGGTTTTAGTGAAATTACCACCCTATTCATTAGAAGTGGCAAGAAATTTTTCTAAAAAAGTTTTAAATCAACCTATGTTAGAAGCACTAGTTACAGAATTAGAAAAGGCTCATTATCATGTTGAGCGGAATGCAAATCCTAAAATTCTATTTTTAGATGTATCTTTACAATTAGTTAATATAATAAAATTTAAAAATATCCCTCTTGGGACTCAATATATATAGTAATTATGGGATGTGGAAGTTGTTCTACAGGTGGAGGTTGTGCGCCGGCAGGATGTAAAAGCAATGGATCTTGCATGACGGGAGGTTGCCAAAAAATGGAAGTACATGATTGGCTAGGTAATTTAGATATGCCTTCTAACTATGTACCTTTTAATGTAATTGAAGTAAAATTTAAAGGTTCCCGAAAAGAATTTTTTGTGAACCATGACAATATATACCTAGAAATAGGCGAATTAGTTGCTGTAGAAGGTTCTACAGGAGGTTATGACATCGGGCATGTTTCTTTAACTGGCGAGTTGGTTCGTGTTCAAATGAAGAGAAGAAAAACCCATATTGATCAAGTAACCAGAAAAGTTTATCGTAAGGCAAGCGAAGCGGATGTAGAAAAATGGAAACAAGCTAAAGCATTAGAATGGGAAACCATGCACAAAGCGAGAACCTTGGCCCTTGATCTAAAACTTTCTATGAAAATAAGCGATGTTGACTATCAGGGAGATAAAACAAAAGCTACATTTTTTTATACAGCAGAAGGACGGGTAGATTTTAGGGAACTTATTAAAAAAATGGCAGAAAGTTTCCGGGTAAGAATAGAAATGCGCCAAATTGGAATGCGTCAAGAAGCAGGTAGATTAGGTGGAATTGGTTCTTGTGGAAGAGAATTATGCTGTTCTACCTGGTTAACTAACTTTAAAACAGTATCAACTGCCGCTGCTAGATATCAAAACCTGTCTTTAAACACTTTAAAATTAGCCGGACAATGCGGTAAATTAAAATGCTGTTTAAATTATGAACTCGACACTTATTTAGACGCGCTAAAAGAAATTCCAGATAGAATAGATAACCTGCAAACAGAAGTAGGCGTAGCTCGATTACAAAAAACAGATATATTTAAAAAAATAATGTGGTTTAGTTATCCAAGTATGGAAGATTGGATCCCATTAAAAGTTGATCGAGTTAAAGAAATAATGGCCATGAACAAATTGGGTAAAAAGCCATTAAACTTAAAAGAAGAAGCGGTTCAATTAAAAGCAACTGTTCCAGCTGAAAGGTCTAATGATTATGAAAATGTTGTAGGTCAGGATAGTTTAACTCGATTAGACGAAAAGAAAAATAAAAAGAAACCTCAGCATAAAAATAAAAATCAACAAAAATGGAAAGACGATAAAAACAAGGTAAAACAACCTGTTGCCAATGTTTCTCCTATACCAGTTGTAAAAACAGATGCTGCAGCTACTAATGCGCCTTCTAAGCCTAATCCAAAAAACAAGAACAGGAACAATAGAAATAGGAACGCAAAAAATAGATCCAATGAGCAGAAATCTTCATCAGATCAGAAATAAAATCCTAATAATTCTAATTGGTATTATTTTATTAGGATGTGATTCCAATACTGTAGTAATTAATCAATTCCATTTGCCGAACAACAATTGGACTTATTTAAATAAAATTTACACAGTATTTGAGCCAAAAGAAGACCAGCGTTACAATTTATATTTATCTGTTCGTATTACTGCAGAATATAAATATTCGAATTTGTTTATCTTATTTAAGATAAAGGATAAGACAGGCAAAGAAGTAATTAGGAGATATACTTATAAAATGGCGGATTCTGAAGGGCAATGGATGGGTAGTGGATCTGGAAATATTTATGCATATAAATTACCACTGTTAACCAATAGGAGCTTTCCAAGCGAAAAGATATTGTTATCAATAGAACAAAACATGAAAGATAATCCGTTAAAGGGGGTAACCGATGTGGGGATTATTATTGAAAAAGAAGATTAATAAAAATGATGAAACGTATTTCTATAACCATTTGCCTACTAGTTATGGCGCTTCAGGTGTTTTCATCTGAAATTAAATTTCAGGAAAACCCAAAATGGGAATCAGTACTTAAAAAAGCCAAAGAAGAAAATAAACTAATATTCTTCAATGCATATACAACATGGTGTACATTTTGTAAAAAGATGGACGCCGAAGTTTATACTAATGATGATGTAGCAACTTATTACAACGATAAATTTATCAATGTAAAATACAATATGGAAGCTGGCGAAGGTATAATGCTAGCCATTAAATACAATGTTAGATCTTATCCTGCCTCTTTATATATTGATGGTGATGGGAATGTAGTTCATAAATCTCTAGGATTTATAGAATCTCCAGTTTTTTTAGAAAACGGTAAAGTGGCAAATAATCCAGATTTGCGATGGAGCGGAGTTCGCGAGAAAGCATTGAAAATGAGTCCGAAAGACTTTTTTGAATTTGGTGCTTCAGCAGTTAAAAATGGAGATCAAGACTATGATTTAATTGCTCGAGAATACCTATCTAAACACCCAGATGTATTAGCAGATAAGCATTTATTAGATATTATTGTTCAAACGGTTAACGTATTGCCGAACGATAAAATGTTGAAACTTTTAGTAAATAATAAAGAGCAAGTTATAAAAGTGGGCGGATATGATCCAGGTGAATTTGAAATAAGATTAACAGGACTAGCGGTTTCTTATGCGATAGAAGCATCAACCAATGTTATAACTGGAGATCAAGATTTGGCAAAGTTTAATGAGTTGTTAAATTCATATATTCCAGAAAAGGCATATTTTACTTCAAATTACTATACCATAGAATATTATTTGCGCAGAAATTTAGAAGATGAGGCTTATCCAATTTATGCTAAATTTTTAGAAAATAAAGACCAAAAATCTTCATTCAACGAATTGTCGAATATGGTAATTGCATTTGCTTCAAATTTCCCGAAAGAAGATCAATTACAAAAGTCGTTTTCTGCCATTGAGAATTATCCAATTAAGGAAGCAAAAGACACAGATAATTTCCAAAAGAACTTAGTTCGTGTTTTAGTTTATTTAAAACTGCACGATGAGGCTAATTTTAAGATCTACGCAAATAAAATAATCCAAGATCCTAATGCGCCTAAGGAGTTAAAAAGTCAATTAGAAAACACGCTTGATCAAATAGAATCAGAAGAGGGGCAATAATTGCTCTAAGGCCATTCCTCTTGAACCTTTAATAAGTACTAAAGCGTTTTTAATTGGATGTTGTTTTAAATAATTTTCTGCCTCTATTTTAGTTCTGAAAAATTTTGCGTCTGGCAGCAATTCTTTATAAAATTGTTCGCCAATAAATAGCGTTTCGTTAAAATTTGCTTTAAGTGCGCTGGCAATAATAGAACGATGATTTTCTGCTGATTCATCGCCTAATTCAAACATATCGCCTAATATGGCTACTTTAAAGGGATGGCTTTGTGCCATTAAATTTAAAATAGCTGCATGCATACTACTTGGGTTTGCATTATAGAAATCGCAAATCACAGTGTTAAACGGCGTGTTTTTTATTTGAGATCTATTATTTGTAGGGATATAATTAGAAAGTGAATTTACTATTTCCTTTGGTTCAATTTTAAAATACCAGCCGATATATGCTGCGGCAATGATATTCTCAAAATTATAATCTCCGGTTATATGCATTTGAAAATCATATGCTACTTCCCCGAAATTTAATTTTACTTTAATGAAAGGATTGGTCTCGATTAATTCTCCTAATAAATTTGATGGATTATCGCCATAAAACTCCTTGGTAGCAGGATATTTTTCAGCCATTTCCATGAGCACCCCATTATTTCTGTTCACAAAAATTACCCCATTATTTGATGATAAATATTTGTAAAGTTCAGCTTTTCCGAGCTTTACCCCTTCAAACCCACCAAACCCTTCTAAATGTGCTTTTCCAATATTTGTTATTAATCCATGCGTAGGAAGTGCGATATTACATAATGCTGTAATTTCTTGTTGGTGGTTGGCCCCCATTTCTATAATGGCAATTTCTACATCATTCGTTATAGATAAAATAGACAAAGGAACGCCAATATGATTATTTAAATTTCCTTCAGTAGCGAAAGTCTTAAATTTAGCAGATAAAACCTTATTTATTAATTCCTTTGTAGTGGTTTTACCATTACTGCCTGTTAAACCAATAACTGGTATATTTAATTTGGAGCGATGAAACCTAGCTAAATCTTGTAATGTGGTTAAAACATCATCCACCAATAAAGTATTTGGTGAAGTATTGAATTCGGGATTATCTATAATGGCATATGAAGCCCCCATAGACAATGCACTTTCGCTAAAAGTATTGCCATCAAAATTATCTCCTTTTAAAGCAAAAAACAGGCAATCCTTACTTATTTTACGGGTATCAGTACAAATATGACTGGATTTTAAATAGATATTGTAAAGGGCTTCAATGGTTATCATTGCAGGATAAATAATTAATTGTTAAAATTACATTTTGAAATACACTTTTCGGCCTATAAAATTTAATTTATGAAAAAGCTTCTACTTTTAGGGTTTCTGATATTTTTAAAATCATCGCTCCTTGCGCAATCGCCATCACCCTCTTCTTTCTTAGGGTATGAATTGGGGTCTAAATTTACACCACATTATAAAGTAGTAAGCTATTTTAAAACCGTATCTGAGAATCATAATCATATTAAATACATTAATTATGGTAAGACTTATGAAAATAGGGATTTAATTGCGGTTGTAATTTCATCGCCAGAAAATATCGCCCGATTAGAAGAAATAAAGAAAAATAATCAGCAATTAACTGTTTTTGGCAATTCTTCTGCCAGTACAGACCAACCTGCAATAGTTTGGTTAAGCTATAATGTACATGGTAACGAAGCAAGTTCTACAGAATCTGCCATGAAAATGCTGCATACGTTAGCTAACCCAACCGAGCAAATTAAAAATTGGTTAAAAAATACAATCGTAATAATAGACCCTTGTTTAAATCCAGACGGTAGAGATAGATATGTAAGCTACTTTAACAGTTCAACTTCAAAACTTACCAACCCTAATACTATAAGTAGAGAACATAGCGAACCTTGGCCTGGAGGAAGGTCCAATCATTATTATTTCGATTTAAATAGAGACTGGGCATGGCAAAGTCAAATTGAATCGCAAAACCGAATTAAATTATACAATGAGTGGATGCCACAGGTACATGTTGATTTTCATGAACAGGGGTATAACGATCCCTACTATTTTGCGCCTGCCGCAGAACCTATACATGCCGACATTACCCCTTGGCAACGAGAGTTTCAGGAAATAGTTGGTAAAAATAACGCTAAATATTTTGATCAGAATGGGTGGTTATATTTTACTAAAGAGCGTTTCGATTTATTATATCCTGCTTATGGCGATACCTATCCTATGTATAATGGTGCCATTGGTATGACCTATGAACAAGGGGGTGGCGCAGCTGCTGGATTAGCAGTAGTTATGGAGAACGGAGAATTACTTACCTTGAAAGATAGGTTGGAACATCATTTTACGAGTGGATTGGCCACCATAGAAACCGCATCATTAAACAGCAAAAGATTAGTGACAGAATTTAAAAAGTTTTTCCAACAACCATCAAATAGAAAGTATAAAACCTATGTGGTACAAGCTGCTCACGAAGAGAGAATGGCTAAGCTCATATCTTTATTAGATAATAACCAAATAGAGTATGCCTTTGGAGGCGATAAAATGTATTCAGCTTATAGCTTTCAATCGGGCAAACAAGAACAAGTTAAAATCAATAGAAATGATTTGGTTATAAACCTAAATCAGAGAAAAGCAATGCTGGCTAATGTTTTGTTTGAACCATCAACCTTTGTTTCTGACAGCAACACCTACGACATAACCGCATGGGCATTGCCATTTGCTTATAACTTGCCAGCATTTGCATTAACAGAATCTGTTAAAGGAAAATATGAAGGGTTAGAAATTAAAAGGCCAAACTTAGACTTTGCAGATAGAGCATACGCGTGGATTTTTAATTGGAACTCTATCAGCGATTCTAAATTATTAAGTGCGTTATTTGAAGCTGGAGTAAAGGTTAGAAAAGCAGATCAATCTTTTACATTATCGGGTAAAGAATTTGGGCCTGGTACCTTATTAATATATAGAGCAGATAATATTCGATTGTTGAGTTCTCAGTCGGGATTAGTTTCAAATATTTTTAAACAATATAATAAGGTATATACTCCAGTTCAAACGGGGCAAGTAGAAAAGGGAAAAGATTTAGGGTCTAACGCCTATAGATTAATGTCGGAACCTAAAATAGCATTAGCTTCTGGATCTGAAGTTTCTTCCTTAAATATGGGTGAGATTTGGCATTTCTTAGAAGAAGAGATGAACTATCCTATATCATTAGTAAATATAAACCAAATAGGTAATCTGGATGTAAATGAAATTAACACCTTAATATTACCTAATGGAAGATATGGTGATCAGATACATGAAAAACTTTTGCCATGGATAAAAAGTGGCGGACGATTAATTGTTTTTGAAACGGCAATTCAATCATTTATTAACAAAAAGCCATTTGAAATCGCGAAAAAGGAAATAACATTAGAGAAGCCACAGCCACCTGTAGATTTAAACTACGCGCATTTAAATACTGAAAACAATTCAAATTCAATACCTGGCGCCATATTTAAACTGCATATTGACACAAAGAACCCTATAAACTTAGGGCTAGGTGAAAGCTATTACACCTTAAAAACCAACTCTAGCCTTTACAATTTATTGGGCAGAGGTTATAATTCTGCGGTTTTAAGGAAGGATGGCTATGTATCAGGAGTAGCAGGAAGTGGCGTAATGAAAACTTTGCAAGACGGAATGTTAATTGGTCAGGAATCAATAGAAAGGGGCCAAATTATATATTTTGGGGTAAATCCTTTGTTCAGATCTTTTTGGGAGGCGGGTAAACAAATGTTTGTCAATACCTTGTGGATGGTAGATTAGATCACAAAAAAACAGTCTTCACAATTATTTTTTAATAATTTAGTTAAAGAAATGTTAAAAAAAATTTGTTTGTAATATTTTTTACACCTAGATTTAACGATTAAATAATTATTAACTAACCTAAATTTATTAATTTATGAAAAAACTTATACTAAGTTTATTCGTTCTTGTGTTTGTTGCATTCAATGCACTAGCACAGGATCGCGTCATAACTGGTACAGTTACTTCAACGGACAACAGTCCGATTCCTGGAGCAAGTGTAAAGGTTGAAGGCGCGGCAGGAGGTGCGGCTACAGACGCAAGCGGTAAATACACCATCCGTGTTTCTGCAGATGCAAAAGCATTAACCATCACATCTGTTGGTTATACTCCTCAAACAGTAACTATCGGTGCTCGTACCGTAATTAATGTTAAATTAGAGAGTGATACTCAAAGTATCGATCAAGTTGTTATCACTGGTGCTTACGGTACTAAAGTAGCTCCAAGATCAGCAACTTCGAATTCACAAAACTTAGCTGGTGACAAATTGAACACTGTAAACGCTACAAACTTAAACAACGCTATGGCGGGTAAAGTTGCGGGTGTTCAGATTCGTTCACAATCTACTGCTGCATTAGGTAGAAATACTGATATCAGATTACGTGGTGGTAGCGGTTTTGGAACTGGTACAGGTGTACTTTATGTTGTTGACGGAACTATTTTACCTAACGCAGATGATCTTAACTTAGATGATGTTGAAGACTTAACAGTATTGCAAGGTCCAGCAGCAGCAGCTATTTTAGGTTCTCAAGCAGCTAACGGTGCAATCTTAATTACTACTAAAAAAGGTAGAAAAGGATCAGGTACTGGTTTATCAGTTAATTTAAATACTACAGTAGAATCTATCGCTAGAATGATGGATTTCCAAGATGTATTTGCTGGAGGTGCTAATCCAAACTTACAAACTTATACTTGGAATGCTTCACAACCAGTTGAGTGGCAAGCTTTAAACGGAAAAAAATTCCATAACTATAGCGATGACTCAAGTTGGGGTCCAAAAATGGATGGTTCGGAGTATATTCCTTGGTATGCTTGGTATCCAGGTTCTCAGTATTCATACAAAACAGCATCATTAACTCCACAACCAGATAACGCAAGAGATTTCTTCGAAACTGGTATTACAGCTAATAATACTATTGCGTATTCAAATTCTGGTGACAACTATACTTTCAGAATGAACTATGGTAACCAATATACTAACGGTTTGGTTCCAACAACTTCATTAGCTAAAAACACTTTACAGTTAAATGCATCTTATGATGTTTCAAAACAATTTACAATTGCAGCTAACTGGACTTATGTTAATACTAAATTAAACGGAGAGATTAACGATGGTTATTCTAACTCAACTACTGGTGGTTTCAACCAATGGATGCACCGTGATTTAGATATGGGCATTATGAAAGAATTAAGAGGTTTAACTGCTCCAGGTGGTTACGGTGGTCGTCCTATCTATGGTAGCTGGAACCACGCGGATCCAGGATCATACAACCCTGCTAATCCACTTGCATTTTACGGTGCAAACTATTGGTATAACTTCTATACTTACCAAGATTTAATTGATGTTCAAAACAACAGAGATAGATTATATGGTAACTTAGCATTAAGTTATAAAATTACTCCAGATTTAAAAATCACTGGTACTTATCGTAAACAACAAAACACTGTTTGGGGTGAAAGCATTAGAACTTCTGATTTAGAATTTAGTGCAAACCAAACTGGTGAAAAAGCTTCTTACTCAACTTCTCAATCTTATTCAAACAGAGAGAACTATGAGTTTGTAGCAAACTATTCTAAAAAAATAAAAGATTTTACTGTTGATGCAATGGCGGGTATGGACTTCTTCACTGCTCAAAGTAAAGCAAATGGCGCTAGTACAGTTGCTGGAGCACAAGGTCTTACTATTCCTGATGTTTACAGAATTGCTAACTCGTTCCAAACTCCTTCAGTTTCTAACTCACGTTCAAAAGAGCGTTACCGTGCAGTTTTCGCTAGAGCACAGTTTGGTTACAAAAACTTATTATTCTTAGAAGGAACTATTCGTAACGATTATTTTGCTTCGTTACCAGTTGAAAGAAATGACGTATTGTCAAAATCATTCGGTGGTTCATTCGTTTTCTCTGATTTAATTAACAAAAACAACCAAATGCCTTGGTTAAGCGAAGCTAAAATCAGAGGTTCATGGGGTGAGATTCCTCAAACCATTGGTAACTACGTTTATCCAGGATTCTCTTATGGAATCAGTGCTAATAAATGGAGTGATTATATGTTAATGAGTACTCCTGATCAATTAGTAGATCCGCAAATTACTGGTGCAGTTGCTACTTCTAAAGATTTAGGTATCGACTTTAAATTGTTAAACAGAAGATTAAACTTCTCTGCTACTTACTGGGATAAAACTGAGAAAGGATTCCCTAGATCAGTTAGTGTAAACGCTGCTAGTGGTTTCTCTTCTATCTTAACTAACGTAGGTAGAATTGAAAAAGAAGGTCTAGAGTTCCAATTAGGTGGTACACCAATCAGAACTCCAAACTTTACTTGGACAGCTAATGCAACTTATGCAAACTTATTAAACAATAAAATTGTTGAGATCAGTGATAAATATAACATCACTCGTTTCGCAATCGCTAACTCTTCATTCGGAAACTTACCTCAAACTTATCATGAGAAAGGTCAACAATGGGGTATTATGTACGGTAGAGGTATAACTAGAAACGCTGACGGTGTTCCAGTTGTAGATGCTAACGGTTATTATGTAACTGGTACATTCAAATATTGGGGAGCTGTTGAACCTAAACATACAGGAGGTTTACAAAACAACTTCACTATCATGAATGCATTTGATATTTCTGCAAACATTGACTGGCAAGTTGGTGGTAAATTCGCTTCATTATCACAAGCTTTCGGTAGCTATAGTGGTTTAACTGAAAGAACTGCTGTACTTAACGATAAAGGTGTTAATGTTCGTGAATCTGTTGCTAATGGTGGTGGTGTAAGAGTAGTAGGTGTTACTGCTGCAGGTGTTGCTTCTGATAAATATGTTCCAGTACAAACTTACTATGTGAATATGTTTAATAGAGCTACAATTGATGACTATGTACACGATTTAACTTTTGTTAAATTACGTGAAGTAGCTATCGGTTACAGAATCCCAGTAGCGAAATTAGGTCTTGCTAAAGTTGTTAGCAGCGCTTCATTTGCAATTACTGCTAGAAACCCAGTTATCATTTATTCTACAACAAAAGATTTCGATCCTGCTGAGATTTCAGGAACAAATGGTGAGTCAGGACAATTTCCTTCAACTAGAGGATTTGGTTTTAACTTAAGAGTAGGATTCTAATTGTGGGAAACATTAAATAATTAAATTTATGAAAAAGAAATTTTTATATATCGCAGCGGTTTCACTTGTTTTAGGTGCTTCTGGCTGTGACAAATTTGGAGAATTTGGTGATACTAACGTGAATCCAGATGCGATTAATACTCCAGTTCCTGCATCATTATTAGCAGGTGGATTAAACTCTGCAAGAGGATACGCTTACCAAATAACTCCGGGATATTATGCTCAGTATTTCTCTGAGACACAATATCCAAGTGCTTCAGTTTATGCTGATGCAAGAGCTGGTTTTGCTGGTACTTATAGCGGTGCTTTGTATGATTTTCAAAATATACAGACTTTAAGTACTTCTACAAATAACCAAAAACAAGTAGCTACTATTGCGCAGCAATATATTATCTGGAATTTAACCGACGTTTTAGGTGATATGCCATATAGCGAAGCAATGAAAGGTGTTGATTTCACTTCTCCTAAATATGATACTCAAGAAGAGATCTATAAAGGTATGTTAGCGAAATTGACTGCTGCTGCTGCTGCTTTTGATAATTCACAAATCATTGGTGATATTATGTATAATGGAAGTGCTGCTAAATGGAGAAAATTAAACAACTCATTAAGAATGTTAATGTCTTTACAGTTGTCTAAAAAATATCCAGGAGCTTCAGATTATGCAGCTACGCAATTTAAAGCTGCTTTAGCTGATGCTGGTGGTAGCATTGAAGTAAACGCTGATAACTGGCAAGTTACTCCTCCAGACAACTACAATAACCCATATTGGTCTCAATATGATGGTCGTAGAGATAATGCAGTTTCAGATACATATGTAAACATGATGTTAAGTTTGAATGACGATCGTTTAAAAGCTCACGCTGGAAACGCTGCGAATCCAAATTCAAACCAGACTTCAACAAAAGGTGTTCCTTATGGAAGAGACAGAGCTTTCGTTACTAACTGGACTGATTTAAACCCTGATTGGGCTTATATTATCAGAGGCGATTTGAGAGAGCAAAGAGATGTTCATTTCTTATTAACAGCTGGTCAAATCTTGTTAGCAAGAGCTGAAGCTGCTCAATTAGGATGGACTACAGAAAGTGCTACTTCTTTATATGCTAGAGGTATCGAGCAATCTTTCTTACAATGGGGTCGTACTTCAGCTGAAGCTACTGCTTATGTAGCTCAAGCAAGTGTAGCTCTAGGTACTGACAACGTTAGAAAAATTGCAACTCAAAGATATTTTGCACATTTCCCTGATGGTTTACGTGCTTGGAATATCTGGAGAAAAACTGGTTTCCCTGTTTTAACTCCTGCTCAAGATTACTTAAGTGCAACAAGAGTTATTCCTCAGAGATATATGTATGAAACAGCTGAATCAACTTCTAATCCTGCTGGTTTAAAAGGTGCTGTTGATAGATTCCCTGATAAAAAGGATAGTCAATTACACAAAGTATGGTGGGCTCAATAAGCTAACCGTATCATAAAAAAAATGCCCCGAGCTAATTCGGGGCATTTTTTTTATACAAGAATTTTTACCTCTTAGTTATATCTATCTATATACTAATTAATTAGTAACGATTTTTTTTCATTAATTATTTTTTTTTTAATTTTTTAAGTATATTAGATTTAATATAAATAAAGATGATATGAAAAAAATTAAATATATCGCGCTGGCAATTATAGGTATTGCGAGTATAGAAATTGCAAATGCACAAGGTAATGCTCCTATGTTAGGCGGTGGAGTTCAAGGGTATGTGCCTAGAATTTCTTTTGATGGAGGTAAAACAATTCGGAATATTGGGGGTGTGCAAAGGGAAGTAGAAGGATCGCCATTTATTAATGAAAAATGGACTAAGGGTATTGTTTATTTTGTGAATGGCCAATCTGGTGAAGCAGAAAAATTAAATTATGATGCTATAGATAAAGTATTGGTAACACAAAGAGATGGACAAGAAATGTTGTATAGTCAGCCAATTAAAGAGTTCATTTTAAAAGACGGAACAAAAGATCGTAAATTTAGAAAAGTGAATGATAATTTCTATGAAGTATTATATGATGGAAATACTAAACTTTTAAAACTACATACCAAAGCGATTATTGAGACTGCATCGTATGGTTCTGCACAACCTATTAATAAAATAGGTGATGAGGCTATTTTCTATGTGGCAGGTCCAAATAATACATTTGAACAAGTAAAGAATGATAAAGCTTTATTAGCTGCAGTTAGCGCTAAACAAGAGGCTGTAAAGAAATATGTTAAAGATTCTTCTTTAAACCTTAAAAAAGAATCTGATATGGTTAAACTTCTAACTTATTTTGACTCACTTTAAGTGTTAAACTGACTAATATAAAATAAGCGCTTGTTATTTTAACAGGCGCTTATTTTTTGTCTATACTATATTTACCAGGTCCAATAATAAATAAACTCAAGCAAACGATTCCTAATTCTATTGCATGTGAAGCACCAGCAAATCCCTCATTTTTGCTTAAATGAACACTTGCAGCAACAACCATTGTAAACATTAAAGAAAGGGCAGAAATCCTCGTAAATAAGCCTAATACTAGTAATAATCCCCCAATAAATTCACTGGCTGCACCTAAAAAGCCCCAAACAACTGGCATTACCGTTATTCCAAATATTTGCATACTTCCGCCTAATCCTTCCCAACCTTCTAATCCGCCAGTAATTTTAGGGTAACCATGTATCATAAAACAGATACCAAGTCCAATCCTAAGTAATAATAAACCTTCGTCTTTTTTGTTGTGTAATGATTTAAATAATGCCATTTTTAAAAATTTTGAATTAAAGATACTTTTTCTTTAGTGATGTTTAGTTTTGCTATACCACCAACTTTTATAGCCATGTTATTTTCTATATGACCTATTGGAAAATCAAAACAAACTGGATAGTTATATTCTTCAACAATTTCTTTTATAATCTCATTGGGGTTTTGTCCGAAATAAATAGATTCTTCTCCAAGTTCGTTAAAACAACCAACAATTAAAGCCTTTAAATTTTTTAATTTTCCAGCTCTTTTTAACATACGCATCATTCTATCTATTGCGTATTCATGTTCTCCCACATCTTCTAAGAACAGAATTTTATCATCAAAATTCATTTCAGATGCCGAGCCTTCTATATTAATTAATAAGGCTAAATTGCCCCCTATAATTTCTCCTTCTACCGATCCAATTTTATTGAACTGGTGTGAGTCGGTATTTATTTCTAACAACTCACCGAATAATATTTTTCGTAAACTTTCTAACGATGCGGGTGTTGCTTCATCAAAAGTCATCGGCATTTGCCCATGAATGGTAGGAATTTGAAAATTAGCGTAGATATGAGAAAGAAGGATGGTAATGTCTGAAAAACCTACAATCCATTTTGGATTGTTCTTAAAATTTGTGAAATCTAGTTCATCAATTATTCTAATCGTTCCATATCCGCCTCTTGCGGCAATTATTGCTTTAATTTCGTTATCGTCTAAATATTGTTGAATATCTCGAGTTCTCAAGACATCGTCGCCCGCAAATTGATGATGACTAGCATTTACTGTTTCGCCTAAAATCACTTTCAATCCCCAGCTTTCTATGACTTTTATGCCGAATTCAATAGATTTTGGCAACTTTTTAGCTGGACAAACTATCGCGATTTTATCGTTTTTTTTTAAATAATCAGGTAACATATACATGCTTAAAAACACTTATCTTTGTCAAACCTAATAAAATTTAAGTTTATGCTTCAATTTTATTGATAATTAACCCAATATTGGTGCTTAAAGTTCAGCGTTTTGAATCCAGAAGAAATAAAAAGATATACCGTAACCGCAGCCTTACCCTATACTAATGGACCGGTTCATATTGGCCATTTGGCCGGAGTTTATTTACCCGCAGATGCTTATGTAAGGTACTTACGCTCGAATAATAAAGATGTGATTTTTATTTGTGGCTCAGATGAAAATGGGGTTCCAATTACTTTGAGAGCAAAAAAAGAAGGCATTACTCCTCAGCAATTGGTAGATAAATACCATAAAATAATTGGTGATTCATTTAGAGATTTTGGGATTTCTTTTGATATATATCACAGAACTTCTTCTGCTACACATCATGAAACAGCTGAAGGTTTTTTTGCTCATCTTTTAGAAAAGGGAGTATTTACTGAGGAAATAACAGAGCAATATTATGATGAATCTGCCAACCAATTTTTGGCAGACAGATATATTACAGGAACTTGTCCGAAATGCGGTAATGAAAATGCTTATGGCGACCAATGTGAAGCTTGTGGCAGTACATTGAATGCAACAGATTTAATAAATCCTAAATCAACTTTTTCCGGAAATAAACCCGTATTAAAGGAAACTAAAAACTGGTTTCTTCCATTGGATAAGTATGAAGCGCAGTTAAAAGAATATATAGAATCGCACAAAGAATGGAAATCTAATGTTTATGGTCAATGTATGAGTTGGCTAAACGCTGGATTACATCCTAGAGCGATGACCAGAGATTTAGATTGGGGAGTAAAAGTTCCAGTAAAAGGTGCAGATGGTAAGGTGCTATATGTTTGGTTTGATGCTCCAATTGGATATATTTCTGCTACTAAGGAGTTGTTTAAATATTCGAATAGTGGAAGTACGCATCCAAAGGCCGAAGAGTATTATATGAATCAGCGAGTTAAAGCTGAAGGAAACTGGGAAACTTATTGGAAAGATAAAGCATCTAAATTGGTTCATTTTATTGGGAAAGATAACATTGTATTTCATTGTATTATTTTCCCAGCGATGTTAAAAGCACATGGTGATTATATTTTGGCTGACAATGTTCCTGCAAATGAGTTTTTGAACCTTGAGGGAGATAAAATATCTACCAGTAAAAACTGGGCTGTTTGGCTAAATGAATATTTGAAAGAATTTCCTGATAAGCAGGATGTTTTACGTTATGTGTTAACAGCAACAGCTCCAGAAACTAAAGACAACGATTTTACTTGGAAAGATTTTCAAGCTAGAAATAATAATGAGTTGGTTGCCATATTAGGTAACTTCGTTAATAGAGTTGTGGTATTAACCCATAAATATTATGGAGGAAAAGTTCCAGCTTTAGGCAATTTAACAGAACAAGATAAAGCCGTGATTGATGAGATGGCATCAGCTCCTGCAAAAATTTCTTCATCAATAGAACAATATCGCTTTAGAGAAGCACTAGGAGAGGTAATGAACTTTGCTAGATTAGGAAATAAATATTTAGCAGAAACTGAACCCTGGAAGTTGATAAAAACAGATGAAGAGCGTGTTAAAACGATACTTCATATCAGCATTCAAATAGTTGCCAATTTAAAGGTGTTAATTGAGCCTTTCTTACCATTCAGTGCGTTAAAACTATCGAGAATGATTAATTATGGTTCACATAATTGGTTAGATGCGGGTAAAATTGATCTTATTCCGAGTGGACATCAATTAAATGATGCTGAGTTATTGTTTATTAAAATTGAAGATGCGGAGATTGATGCTCAAATTGAAAAATTAAATCAGACCAAATTAAATAATATTCAACCCAAAACTGTAGAGCCAGCAAAGGCAAATATCCAATTCGATGAATTTAATGCGATGGATATTAGAGTGGGGACTATTTTAAGTGCAGAAAAGGTAGAAAAGACCAAAAAATTATTGAAATTAAAGGTCGATACCGGAATAGACCAACGTACAGTAGTTTCGGGAATTGCAGAACATTTTGATCCAAGTACTTTAACTGGTCAACAAGTGAGTATTTTGGTGAATCTGGCTCCGAGGGAAATAAAAGGAATTCAATCGGAGGGTATGATTTTGATGGCGGAGGACGAAAACGGAAAATTGGTATTTGTATCCCCTTCTTCTTTAACCAGTCCAGGTTCTATTATTAAATAAAAAATATAAAATGTTTAAAAAGCCACCTTCTGGGTGGTTTTTTTGTGCCTGTATTTTTAGGAACGACATCTTGAAATCTAAATAGGTTTCTTGAAAGTTGTACGATTCTCTCAATTTCTTAAAACTTGCCGATAAACCTTCTGTTTTTTTTAAGAAGACTTTAAAATTAAATTATATGAAAAATAATAATGGTAAAAATGAGGAAATGCCAAATGCAGCACTCCATGAGTTGTTTGTAGAACAATTAAGAGATGTTCTTGGTGCTGAGCGACAATTATTAAAGGGGTTGAAAAAAATGTCGGCAGCAGCCGTTAATCCTGAACTAATAGAAGCATTTAAAAGCCATCATGATCAAACTGAAGGTCAGATAGAAAACCTCAAGCAGGTTTTTGATTCAATTGGGTTAACAGCACGAGGAAAAAAATGCAAAGCTATGCAAGGATTATTAGATGAGGCTGAAGAAATTATAGAGGAATTTGAAGACAACGAAGCTTTGGATGCAGCTTTAATTGGTGCGGCTCAAAAAGTTGAGCATTATGAAATTGCTACTTATGGATGTTTGGTAACCTATGCAAAACTGATGGGTCATACTGAATCAGAAAACTTATTACAAGAAATTTTAGATCAGGAAAAAGAAACCGATATACTGTTAACTGAAATAGCTATGTCTGGTGTAAATGCAGTGGGTTCTTAAGTAGATTGAACCAAGTTAATGAGCCCCAATCATAAAAATGGTTGGGGCTTTTTTTAAATGGTAGCCATTAAAATTTAATTAATGAAGTTTTTAACTTGCTTTTGGAGTAAAAAACATCGTTTTATTTATAAATTTTAATAGACAGCTTAACCGTTTATATATAAATCATAAATTCGATTAATCAACCCAAATACAATTAATTACATTAACTATATTTGTAACATAAATTTTGGTCCCATAGTTCAACGGATAGAATAGAAGTTTCCTAAACTTTAGATGTGAGTTCGATTCTCTCGGTCAAAATCACTCGTCAATGCATTTAAATGTTTCAATTTCAAGGAATTACACCCGTAAAATTTCTTGTTGCTTTTTTAATAAATATAAGTAAAAATGTCAAATAATTGGCGCAATTTGGCGCATCTGTTGGCGCACGATTTCATCACAGCAAACCGTTATCTGCAAAACTGTAATAGCCATTATCAGTTACTATTAAGTGGTCAAAGACTGTAATCTCTAGCAACTTCGCTGCGTTACTTATTTTGGAAGTCAACTTTATATCTTCTTCACTAGGTGTTAATGCTCCCGATGGGTGATTATGTGCAAGAATCAAATTGCATGCGTTAGCTTTCAAAGCGCATACGAAGATCAATCTAGGGTCAACTACTGTCCCTGTAATTCCTCCTACAGATAAATTCACAATCCCTAATACTCTATTACTCCTGTTTAATAAGAGTAGTTTAAATTCTTCATACAATGAGATAGTTTCCAAGTTCCATCCATTTAATAAAACAGAGTAAGCGTCCTGTGATTTACTAATCTTAGGTCGTTCAGAGATTTTAAAGTGTTGTTTGTAGCTTATTTTCACTTCAGCTACTTTGAATAAGTTTTGTTCCATATGATTTTAAATTAATTATGGAACATGAGCAAGCTTTCTAGCCAACTAAATAAAGGAGGAACGGAATAAATGGAAGGTGCGTGGACATAGGAAGCGTTTATGCCGGAAATTCCTTGTAATGTGTTGGAGAGACAAGCTTAACTTGGTTCATTACATTAATGTATTTTTTTTGGATAATTATTTCCTTTTGAATTGTAATAAATCTTATTCTATAGGAATTATTATTTTTCTAAAAAAAAAGTCAAATTCTATTAATTCTACCCCTTTGGCTTCCAAGTTTTTAATGGTTATTTGATTTGTAATTGAAATGATAGAAACATATATTAGAGATTAAAATAATTTAAAATTTTTGGATATGTTAAAAGTGCCTATAAGAATATTATTAGTATTTATTTGTGTTAGCACCTTGGGATGTGACACGAATGATCGGAACAATCAAACAGTAAATGAATTCAAAATGGAATCTGCGGCTGATGGATATCACTTGCTTCATGTTGCTTTTCAAAATGAACCTGAGGCTGAATCGATAAAGAAGTTTGTAGACCCAATTCTCAAGCGTCATGGCCATGATATAGATTTTGACAATATTAACAGGTTAGGCTCAATGATGATTGGCATCAGAAAAAGGAGTGCTGTGGGTGTAACGGAAATGGACGTTTTAAAACATATGTATCAAAATGGTAGCAGTAATAACACATTAATTGAACAAGCTGCGATATCTGCATTTTATTTAGAAAAAACGATGTAATAATAGGAATTGATTTAGCATCTTAAATTCTGAATAAGTATCCTAATAATTGCCTATATAATCTTATTAAGGAAAGGAGTTTAAAATCTGGATATTAATAGAATTTATTAAAATGATATTTGCTGCTCTCGTTTAGTTTATATCTACACAATTAATGGATAATTCACATCTAACCTATGTTATTTTGAAAATTATTTTTACTTGATCGTTTTACCAATAGGTATATATACCCCCTTTAGTAAAATGGGAAAAGATGGAGGTTGGGGAATTTTGTAGGTTATGTTTTAAAAGCTGAAATTTGCTTTATTAGCTTATAAAAAAATATGTGACTACTTTGATTCAAAGCTGCTGTCCAGCTATGCGCTAAGAAATTATCTGCAAGTGGAAAATTATCCGAAATAGCTTCCGCTATTAGTTGCTTCTGACAAGAAAACGTGAGCGTTTATGGCGGAATTTCTCTAAGCGTGTTGGGGAGAAAGGGTAATTTGGAGATATAATTATTTTAAATAGATAGTTTTTAATAGTTCCAATAGAAGAATAAAATTCTCGTAAATTCATCTTAGTATCAGCGTTGACGTGAACAAAACCAATAACATAAAAACTGTTTTAATGCATAGCCGTTTTGTTTTAAAAAGCCTGCCAAAAGAAATAAGCCAAGTAAATGATTTTTATAGCTTGGAAGAACATAAGAGTAAACTCGCTTCCAGTTATACTGCAGATTAAACTTTCTTTGTCACTTTTATCCATTCCTTATCTACCACTCCCAAAGTTTTTAACACCTCTTCTTTATCTAACAAGTTAGGTTGTTTGATATTAATAACTAAACTCATTTCAGGGATGTCTTCGACTATAGTAAATTGTGATCCATGAGGCTGCCATGTAAATTTATGCTTAAATGTAGACTTCTCATATCCTTCTAAATTATTTCCCTTATTCCATTTCCAAGTAAATAATTCTGGATCATATCTTATAGTGTCTAATTCGAATACCACTACTTCGGTTAAATCATCAGACTTTACAAGAACAACAGTTCTAATATTTGCAAATCTCTCTCTTACCGAAGAAACCCTCTCATTCCAAATATTTAATACAGAAGGACCCACAACATTTGGGTCTGCTGATGTATCAATAGTATCCCCATAAGAGTATACAGGGGAGTTTCGTCCAGAAATGAGTCTAACTTTAGTTGCTTTTGATGGTGTTTTGGCTTTAACACTTTTTGCACCCCAAGCGGTATTACCCAGCACCACATCGTCTAACCCGATGTTTGATGGCTTCCATTGAGCTCCAATTGCGATTGCAAACATGGCTTCCCATTCATTGCCTTCTAATATTGGTTTTCCTTTAGAGGCTAAAAGATAAATTAATTCTCTACCTAATTTAACGGCAAATTCAGATGGGAAGTGGTTTAAAGGGAACGGTGGAAAAGTTTTATCCACCGAGCGTAATTTGGGTGATTTATAATTCATCATAAATTAACTTCGTATTCCTGAATAACCTCAGACATATCAACCGATTTAGCGACATATGGAAGAAGTTTTTTGATTACAGCTCTTACCATGTTAACAGGGACTGCATTCCCAGCTTGTTTTTTAGCTTGACTATCGCTTTTTGTAATCTTATATGTTTCGGGAAAGCCTTGCAGTCTAAACATCTCTCTAGGAGTTAATCGTCTTTCTCCGTTAACTAGTAGATAGCTGTGAGAGGCACCCGATCTCAGGGCACATGAATACGGATAAGAACTTATATTGCCAGACTTGTTCTCATGCCATATGGAGATTTTATATGAAGACTGATGTGCTTGCTTTCGCTTTTCTCTAATGTAATCAGAAGCAAAATATTTTTTGTCTACATTTTTTTCTAATATTTCCACAAGGGGTTTGAAAGGCCTTATTGGAGATGGGTAACTAAATAAAATAGGATCTTTATGTCCTACAATTATTATACGTTCACGTTTTTGAGGAAGCCCATAATCAAGGGCATTCAAAACGGAATACTTTGCTGAATAACCTAGATCTTTAAGTGTTTTCATGATAACTTTCAAAGTATTTCCACTATCGTGACCTACAAGTTGTTTAACATTCTCTAATATAAATGATTTTGGTTTTTTAACCTTAATAATATTAGCAATATGAAAAAAAAGTGTCCCTCTCGTGTCTTCAAAGCCTTTCATCTGTCCTATTATACTAAAAGGCTGACATGGGAATCCAGCGAAAAGTATATCATGATCAGGTATATCTTTAGGATCAATAGTAGTGATGTCTCCATATGGGCGTAGTTTGAAGTTATCTTCATAACTGTTTTGACAGTGTATGTCAATATCCGAAGCAAAAACACAATTTGCTTCAAGATTTAAGTCCTCACACGCTTCATTCATTGCTATGTGAAACCCTCCTATTCCACAGAATAAATCAATGAATTTTATATTTTCCATATTTTTTCAAATTTAAAATTAGTTTCTATTTTACAAACATTAAAAAGCAAATAATTTATCTTTCAGAAGGGGGGTAAATATACTAAAATATTTAGTATTTGTCTCGTGTTGTTTTGCATGAATTATTTTATTAAAATAAGATTTTAAATGATTAAATGAAATTTTTTACTCTGGCCGCTGTCTATCAAGTTCACCTTAAATGGAATTTCCATTTGTAAACATCAAATGAACCCTTCCGAGATTCTTAACCTCAACAACTGTCCAATTAATATCATAATATCTTCCTTCTGCTATATGGCATACTTTCACTCTTGCTTCTTTAACAAGCTTTTCAGCATAGCTTCCAAATATGGACATAATTCTAAAAGCGATGCTTTGGAAAAGTGTATTAAATATTACTTTATAATTTTATTTAAAAAATTTACAATTGATCTACAAGATTCGTTGGCTTGAATCTTGGCGGTTTCTAAGTAATCTGTTTGCTTAATACAAACTGTATTACTCATTCCAGATTTCTGGAGTTGACCAACTGTAGCCACAAGGGACTTTTTATAATCGTATTTTACATTGTTTATTTTCTTAATAATACCATTTTCATAACGTTCGACCTTTCCCTTAAACAAATTGGTTTGCTCATGAATGCCTAAAAATTCCTCAGCTTTTGAAAAAATATCATCGTTATCTAGTTTCATTAAAGGTATAAGGATGTCTTCTAACCTCCCTGTTTGTGATCCGATTTCAGTGATGACAAACACTCCGATTTCCAAGTCTCCGATAATTTGCACAGTACCGTTTTCCTTAAAGACATCAACTTTAATATCAGGGAAAAATGACATGAGTTCTTCAGATATCGAATTCAAGCGTTCCTCTACCCCATCGTTATCAGCATCCACCAAATACGCTATAACGTATTTATGATCCTCAGAAAAATCTGCTGCACCATCATCTCCTAGAACAACCACATCATCAATTGACTTTATTATTTTCTCTCTTAAAGCGGCGTTTTGAACGCCCATCAACGGATATAAAAGAATGCAATTTGCTTCGTTTTCATCAATTAATACATCGAAAGGATAGATACGTCTATTTGCCATATCATATGTCATTTCTGATACAGTTAAGTCACTATGATGTTTCGGATTTGTAAGAAATCCGAAAATTGGCCCTGGTAACGCCTTAATTGGCTTCCTAAATTCAGAGTACCCGTTTGTTTTTAAAATCTTATAAAGAAAGGCTGCATCATGAGGACCTTCCAATAGGCAAACAATAACATTCATAGTTAACTATCTTATATCTAGATTTAAATTTTCCACTAAACGCTCTAATCTTTTCCCCTCTACGTGCTTGCAGTTAATTTCCCCATCTCTGTCACTTAATATATAGGCAGTTAAATCTTCATTGTCGCAGGTATTTTCGATAAAAGCATCAATACATTCCTTACTATGTGTGGTCATGAATACCTGTACATTAAAACGTTTGCTAATTGTTTGTACAAACTCAGTAAAATCAATAAGTAAAGATTTGTGAATTCCACTATCGATCTCGTCAATACAAATTATTCCATTTTGACTGTAACCTATTAATAGAGCTATTTCAAAAATTCTCTGTAAACCTTCGCCATATTTAGTTATATCTATAACGTTGTCATGTTTTAATGAGGACACTTGAAATCTACTATCGCCTTCTATGTTGACCATTTCAACTTTCTCGATATTTGGATCTAGGAAAGATCTTATAAAATCCATTATATCTTGGAAATATTTTTCTCGAATTGCTTTTGCATGTGCATTTTTAACCAGTTTCGGATTATGCCTAAATGGACTAGTAAATGTCGCATAGCATAATGAATGACTTTTTGAATAATACAACTCGGGTTCCCTATTTGTATACAGATTAACAATACTGTTAAAGGATTCATCACCTACTTCAGCATCAAATGATATTGATGAAATATAATTCAATTTATCAATGTCCTCATCTTCTGAGACACTTCTAGATATGGATAAACTTGTATTAGCAGAATTAAAATCACCTTGGATTGATATAGGAGTAAAATTTCTGTCAATCCACCTTGAGTGAAAGTCATTATAAAATTTCCCGCGATATTGCTCAACCTCTATAAAACCATTTATATTATTCATCTGGCTTAGGAGGTAAATTGCTTCTATAAAAGAAGTCTTCCCATAATTATTACTACCTACGAAGATATTGATCTTTGATAGTTTTTCAATTGTGATGTTCTCTAGCCGACGATAATTATATATCTCAATTTTGCTAAAATGACTATTTATTTGATCAAAATAGTTTTGAGAAAGTCTCTCCGTGTTTGAAATCAAACTTCGACTGCTTGGCAGTAACTTGTCCAGCTTGTCCCGAAGAGTAGCGATTGTAATAAAATCACGCTCAATCATATACTCACTAAATTGGAAAGCTACTTGCGTCTCTTTTCTAATTATATCAATAGCATTGTGCAATCTAGTCTCTCCAATGGCATCACTAAAAGTAAAACCCGCAGTAATATTACGGCTACGCTCCATGTGGTCTATGGCTTTTTTATCCGTGATAATTTTTGACAGATCTCTTATTTCATGGCTTTTGGTAATTATCGGCTCCTTAATAATTATTTGCTGGTTTTCTTCACCTTCATCGTCAACAAATTCTTCTCTAGAAATCCACGAGAAGAGCTTTTCTTCATTTTCTAAAATAGTAGGTTCTAATTTGTTATCGTCCCAACCCAACCAAGATTTTATTTCCGTTTTTTTGATAATCTCTTCGAAAAGAGAATACATGTTTGGCTCGAATTGATCTCCAAAGTCACTATTTTTATAGCGTTCTATTAACGCTAAGACTCTTATATTTCTTCGTAAATTATGTTTTGAAATTGAAAGGGAATTACAAATATCTTCTTCCTGCATTCCATGGATGTATTTAAGGTCTTTGATCAACTGTGCTTGATTTACTGGTGACCATTTACGTTTTCCACTAATATGGTGCAGTCCCATAGTGATCAAATGTTGTATTGGATTATCACCAGAGATTGAAACTACCTCAATACTTTTGAAAGATTCCAAAGTGAGTTTGCCGACATTATTCCCTTTTTTAAATTCTGAGTAAAGAAATTTTAAAGCAGCTGTCCTTCTATTTCCCTCAATAACTAAGAAATTATCATCTAATGTTTTAACTTGAATTGGATCTAATTTAAGTATACCATTAGCTTTGAAACTCGTAATTAGATCAGAAACATTATCGTTGTTCTTCCCTACTAACAGGTTAAAAGTTTTTTGCTGAATTCTTGGATCGCTAATATCAACTTCGTCAACTTTGTGATATTCCTTACTATCTATAAATCTATAGTTATTTGGATCTAGAAATAATCTATCAATATGTCTTGAAATAACTTTTGTTTCCATGTTGAAATAAAAAATTAAATATAACTAAAATAGATTAAATCAATATTCGACTTACTTTAGTACAACATCAGCTAAAACACAAATAAAGACTTACACATAAATAGACCTATTAAAATACTCTCCTAATCAGAGTTTTCTAAATCTAATGCATTACTACTCCGTAAGACCGACAAAATAAGCTGCTATTAAGCAGGCTCACCATCAGCGAACTGAGTGAAGGTCTCTGAAGGGAGAGTACAAAGTACGACTTCAGAGACATGTTGCAAACACAAGTAACTCTAAGTTTTCAAAATACTCCCCGCGAGGTTGTTTTAGTTACGCAGCCTGAACGATACGCAGGTGAGCAAAATAATCAAGCAACGGTGATTTTATAAAAGCTTACACAACGTGTTTAGCTTATAAAAGATGAGAGTTGCGAATGACGACTGACCTCTCTATCCGCAAATAAAATGACAAAGAGATTTATTCCCAATTATTTCTATCCTCTATTTGGCATAAATATTTGCAAGATTGGGAATGGAGGAATACCGATCTTCCTGATTAATTTTAATCCTAGCTGGAGAAAAAGTAAATTAATGCGAGTCGCGCTAAAAGGATTAAAAATAGAAAAACCCCCACTGTGCTAATCCAATAGTCTAATTTTTTCTTATCCTTGTCAATCCAATTTTTTAGCTCCTCTAAAGTACATACCTCTAAACCCTTTCCATTGTGATTTTCTCCTATTGGAATTGAAGGATTGGGATTGTAGACTAACAAAATTACTGTGGAGGAAAGGGGATAATAAGCTCTTATGTGTTGAGGGAGGCTAGCTGGAACGCCACGCATGGCGATTGGTTCCCCTCCAACTGATATAATTTCGGGATGCGTATTGTCACTTAAAAGATCTTTGAATTTTTTTTGTTTACAGTAACGCTTCAAAATCTTATATATACTGCTGAAACGCACTTTATCTTTTTTAGCATAAAACCAGTTGGTAGGGTAGCCATACGGTTTACTAAGATACTCATAGGCCTTCAATAAATGCTTTCTTCCTGTCAATATATCTATCACTCCTAAATGTTCAAGTGTTTTGTACAAAAAGGTAATTAGCAAAGGAATTAAAAGTGTAAGTAATTCTTTCGCATTCATAAAATTTGAGTTGCTAAAAATAGTAAATTATAGTTTTGACTTTATTCAAACATACAGCTTAATAATTACTTCTTCAATAGATACCATTTGTATTTAATTCAAAAAAAGAGCCAAATCACTGCAGCTCTTTTTCTATGGTGATAGTTAAAGCATCTAGTCGCTGTTCTTCCTCTCTTTCTCTCATGATAAGTATGTATGCGTAGTTTAACAATTCTTCAGTAGGCTCATCAATTGCCATCAATTTCATTGCATTGTCATTGGCCTTTAATGCTTTCGGTGTTTCTATTAAACCTTCTATTGACCACCATCCGTAGATGGAATTTGTATCTTCAGCTTCCTGCTTGATATTATAAACGCAATTGTAGCAACCTAAAATAGGTTGATTAGTGATTTTTGTGGTGAAAACCTTACCGATAATCGTTGTTATCGTGACATAATTGAGCTTATATTCTTCACTTCCACAGATTGGGCAAGGAAGGTCGCGTAAATTTTCTGCAGTTCTATGAACCAATTGTATAAAGTGGTTTCGATCTTCAATAAGATCATCTATTTGAAACCAAAGAGGAAGTTCCCTTTTCAGAACTTCCTCTCGCAACGCTTGTAATCCTTCAGGTGTCAGTTTGAAGACATCGTTCTCCGCAATTCTATGCAGTTGCTCTTCAGACATCTTCGAGTAGTTCTTTCTTAGCTCATCAATATGGGATTTCATGTTGTAGGTTAGTTTAACTGAGTATTGGTATTATAGCATTTTATTAAAATAGATCAATGTTGCCATTCTTACTGGCTAATGAGTACTTTGGCGAAACCTTGGTAGACATATGTATTACCATCCATTTTGATCACTATCAAGAAACGCCCCTGTTTACCTTCTTTAGCTAAATCTATTGTTACTGGCAATTTTCGCTTCAAACCTTTACGATCAATCGAATCCCAAATGTAATATTCCTCAGAGTTACCTGAACTCTTCTCCTGCACCCAATTTAAGCTACCGTCCATCAATATTCTCGTGCCAGAAAAATATGTTAGCTGGGGCTTGCCTTCTCTCATAGAATCAAAAGCAAATGATAAAGTCCCACTTTTACTTTCTTGGATTAGAGTGGGCTTCCCATTAAGTGTAGCAGAGTTAACAGGAAAGTCGAGGATTGCTCCTTGTGAAAATGTACCGATACTAAATAGCATCAGTGCCATCGTCATGATGATTGCTTTCTGCTCCATGAGGTTATGAATAGCAGGTAAATATTGAAAGCAAAAGTAAAGTTTGTTTCATCGATTTCTATTTTTATTGATTAGCAAAATTGCGATACCGATCACAATAATGATCACTGTAGTCACCATTTCAATATTTGTCATTTGATTTTGTTTTTAAAGACCAAGCCTAATACCCATACAATGATTATTATAAATAGTAGGCCTTTGAAGACATTTAGTATCTCGTCCATAATTATTGGCTTACAGTATCATCAATGGTTCCGTCAGCATATCGAATCCTTAGAATTTGAACGAGCGGTGTCTCTTTAGACCCACCTGGGAGTTGAGGGACTCTAAATTTATCGGTTGAAGCGTATCCAGGCTTTAGATTAATAGTTCGGACAACAGTAGTTGATGAGCTTGCCTTAAGTGCACGGCTAACAGATGTATCTTCCCAGCCTGAAAAATCACCAAACTGGAAAACGTATACGACTTGTGCAACTTGCTTTTTAAGCTTGTTTTCAAGCTTAACTGTTACATAGGGATTGAACTGCTCATCGTATGTAAAATTAAAGCTCTTCGCAAGTTTTTGAGCAAAACTGGAAAATCCCATAAAGCAAGAGAAAAAAAGAATAGTTAGAGAGACTTTAAAATAACTCATTGAGTATAATAGATTTGATTAGCTGATGCCCCTCAATCAGCGTTTAAAAACATAACAAGCGCAGGGACAATAACCATTTTCTGTAAAGAGAGGTACCTAGGAGAACCTACACAAACAGATAGGTTACGCCCTGCGCTTATTGCGCAGGGCGTAACTCTAACTATCCTTGTTTGTGTATACGAAAATTTCCTAGGTTTTCTCTCTTACAAGAACTTTAGCTAACGCTTATATTTTAATTAATTTACTTTCTTATAGTTTTGTTTTTTTCGCTAATGTATAGATAAAGATTGGACAAAACAAAGGTGCTGTCAGCACCTTTGTTTTCTAAGCAGATTTTTTGTCTTCAATTATAATGCTTACGTTTTCTATTTCCCCGTCCATTACTCGTTTGTAGTAGTAATTTCTAATCTCAGTAGGAGTACTTGCAATTCGTATTGAATCTTCAATATTTAGGTGAGTTGCATCAGCCATAGAATATTTGAAAATGGCTCGTAGCATTTGAGTGTGTAGTCTGTTTCCAAATTTCTCGATAGCTTCACTGTCATAAGCGACATAGATCACGTATGCGCCAACCTTATTTTTAGATAAAGTGAAGTTCCAGTAAAAGCTTAAGAACTCACTTATAAGGGTTTCACTTCTTCCAATTTTTGCATGGTTTACTAAAACTGTAGTACGATATTTCTGACTGTCAAAAATAGTTAGCATCTCTCTAGCTGTTGTAACTATCTTTTCAAATAGATCTTCAACTGCTTTGTTCTTCTTGTCTTCGATGGTCTGTTCTTTTTTGGGGATTTTCATAATAACTGAATAAAAAGGCCTAAATTTCCATATATGGATGCCTCTGCTATCAAATCATAGACGTCACTTTTAGTTATCTTTTCAATCATTTGTTTTATACGTAGAAATGTTACCTAAAGTAGATTTTATCAGGAAGATAGCGAAATAGCCATTTTGTAACTTCACACAACCAAACCTTTTGATTTATTTCTTGTCCATTATAAAACTTTAACAGATAATCACCTCCTCCTCCTTCACCATTGGTTCTAGCATATTGAAGCTCTAATACTTCCGCTCCATCAAATGATTCATCAGATATTTTTAAAAAGCACTCTCGTGTATTATTACTAATAATATCAAGCATGGTATCTGCTCCTTCAACCATTTCTAATTGAGCTATACTACCTTCCCATTCTGGCAAATCGATAAACCATTCATTTTTTTGGTCTTTATAAAATCTAAAAGTTTCAGTCATAATTTAAAGATAATAATTTAACATATAGGTGTTTACATTTAAATTGAAGCAGTTTCTATTTCATAAAAGTGATATATACATTTGATGTGTGAATAAAAACAGTCTAAATCTATATGAATGTAAGCTTATACATTGGGCGGAAACTACTTAATATTCGGTAGCTTTCTAATCAATGAAGTTGCCACTTGCGATGTATTAACAAGCTCCATAATGCCAGTACATTTTAATAGTACACGTCTGTAAATATCAGATCTAGAATCATAAATATAAATAGACTTTGATCGTGTCCCTTGATCAGTATAGTAGCTTGGCTCACCTACCACTTTTGATTTCAATAAAATTTCTAAATCAGATTGTGAAAGTGAGATTCCACCAAATATTTTATTTAGTATAGAACCTCTTTTGCACAATCTGATGTTATGGAATAAATCGTCCGTTTGAATTTCTCCGTTCGTTTCATAACCCCATACTTTAGACAATGGCGCATGCTCTTCGTAAGGCTGAACACTATAGAATTTCCAATCCTCTGGCTGTTTATAATGATATCGATTGCCATTTGGCATAATAAAACAGCCATTATGTTCCCAACCCCATGCTATGCTGTGAAATTCATTTTGTAGTATGTACGGTTGAGGTTCGACATCCAACTTTGATCGTCTAGGGATGAGATTAAACATTGTAATAATATTTAGAAAATAAGAGAATCACTGACTCTATGACTCTCTTAACTGCGGATAAGTGGTTTTTCCCTATTTTATGCCTCTGGCCTGAGTGATAAATCTTTTCATAAAATATTATTGTGAAAATGAAGAATCTACTGTGCGAATCACTACAAGCTCAAGATTAATATGATTTACAGGAAAATGAACTCATAGATGCGAGGCTCTGAGTATAGAATCACTATAAATGATATTTTAACTCTATATCAACTTTTCAGAAAAGCCAAGAAAATATTTTTACAGTAATCCATAATCCAAGAATAGCCAATACTATTTGTAGAATAATATACCCACAACCAATACCTCCTGCTAAAGCACCTCCTACAGCATCTTCTTTTTTACCAGAATTAACATAACCGATAATTCCTCCAATAATAGCGCAAATTATAATTGCAATTAACCAATTCATTTTTTCCAAATACTATAAGTGATACATCCTAGACAACTGATATTATATACAACTACGAGGCCTAGAGAATAAGGCATATAAATCGCTGCAGATGTAATAAAAACCATTATTGCCCCAATAAACACACTGGAGCTATCAAAAACTAAATAATTAACAAAACAAACTAGACCACACGAGCTTCCTGCAATTACCCACTCCGCAGAGACTATATCTTCAACGGTTGTAGAAGAATCCACTGTTGATAAATAAATATATCTTGAGACCCAATACAGCAGGTAAAAGGAAGGGTAACTTAATATCGTAGCTAAAATTTTCATATTGACTATAAAAACATATTAATAATTATCCCACCAATTCTGCCTGAATAGACATTTTCTCACCTTTCTCGAGATCTCCTCATCTATAAAGAGCTTTCGATACTTGAAACCTTCTCAAATGTTGGCTGAAAATATAAACTATTACACACAATATTTTACGGTTTCCCGTAACGTTATGGAAAAAGGAAAATAAAAGTGCTGTCACCACCTTTATTTTACTATGCAGCTTTCTTATCCTCAATTAGAATGCTTACGTTTTCTGTTTCTCCATCCATTACTCTTTTGTAATAGTAATTTCTGATTTCTGTCGGTTCACTTGCAAGTCTAATTGAATCTTCAATGTTTAAATTGGTAGCATCAGCCATAGAGTATTTGAAAATAGCTCTTAGCATTTGAGTGTGCAATCTGTTTCCAAATTTCTCAATTGCTTCACGGTCATAGGCGACATAGATCACATATGCGCCCACTTTATTTTTACTCAATGTGAAATTCCAATAGAAACTTAAGAATTCAGTAATAAGGGTTTCACTTCTACCCATTTTAGCATGGTTTACTAAAACTGAGGTGCGATACTTTTGGCTATCAAAAATAGTTAGAAAGTCTCTAGCTGTTGTAACTATCTTTTCAAATAGATCTTCAACTGCTTTGTTCTTCTTGTCTTCGATGGTCTGTTCTTTTCTAGTTGTTTTCATAATAATTGATTTTAAATTGTAATTGAACTTTTTTAGCTTTTAAAGAATGAGAAAACTTGGATTTTGGAATGACGAATTATTACGGTCAAAATAGAGTTCCAGTCTGATTCTTTATAAGCTTAGATTTGTAAATGAAAATTGTGAGTACATCCCTGGTAAAACTTTACCAAGGATGTTTGCTTTTAAAGTAGATGAATAAACTTCTCAGGTTGTACCCTCAATACTTCTTTGAAATAAGCATTGTAATCCGCTATATTCATTCTTTGAGAACTGAAAGGATTGATGCAACACTTCTTCATTAGAGTCTTTATTTCGCTTTCAAATGGGCAATTATGGAAGTGGTATTCTATCTTGTAATTACCGAGAATGTCAGCTTCCAAATGGAATAAGAAATGAGGTGTTAACAAGCAATGCATGTCCACCACATTTAATGGATGAGCCTTCAAGTTTAACTCGACAATAACTCTATCAGATTTGTTAGGTAACGTTGAGTACAAGATTTTAACTTTGTTCAATATAACATGGTACATACTTTCCACTACTTTGTTATTTCTTTTTATTGTAGTTGTACCTTTTATCTCTGCTCTTTGATGATTTTTAAATCTTTTGACTTTACTTGCCCATTGATTTTCGTTGACTTGAACCTGATCTGAACGCTTGTTTTGTTCTTCTGAATGCTTTTGATAATCCATTTTTTGAATTTTGAAGGGTTAATAAATCGGAAAACATTTTCATAAAAAAAGACTCCTATATCGCTATAGAAGTCTTGAATTCAGTTGCTTTCAACTCGAGAGCTAGTAGGGGGATTAAGTCAAACTATGGGGGCTTAAAAAACATATACTATTTTTTTTCATCTAGGAACTAATGTTAATGGATTATCAATCCTGTTTAATCAAATTTTGATTTTTGGGAATTTAATACGCTGTAAAGAGCAGATGAGTGCAAAATACACGAAATAATATTAGAACCTTTTCAAACCTTCAATTGATAGTTTTCAACAGATTCAATATGAGTTCCCTCTTGCAAACCCTAACTATACGTTATAATAAGTATTATTAGTTACAGTGTGTGTGGAGGCACTTTTTGTTGCTTTTTTTGTTGCTTTTTTTGGTTAATTTTTAGTATCTTTAAGTAACATCTCAACTTCTTAGAGATGAATCACAGCCTTCTTTTTTCAGAAGTGTAAGGGCTATTTACATGTCAATATTTTATGAATTATGTTAAAGAGCAATTTGTTGCTCTCCCGAGATTGCTAGACTTAAATAAACTTAGGATTAAGCATACAGATACACTTATATATATATCAATAAGATCTTATCAGCATTATTCCGGCGATTGTTTTCCGTCTTACGAAACTATTGCGAATCGGGCTAAATGTTCAAGGAGCTTCGTTTTAGGAGCTATAAAAAGACTGGAGAAAGCGAATTTAATAACTGTTAAAAGGTCTAAAAAAAGAGATTACTCGAATCGATATTCTTTTAGCGACTTTGAGATGTTTGAACGCATCCCCTACCAAATATTTTTTGAGAATTTAACTTTGGAAGAAAAATCAATTCTATTGTTAACTCGTCAATTTTTGAATAGATCAGGAATTGGCTCGACACATTTAAACATTAAAGAAATTGCTAAGCAGTTAGGGTTGTCTTATAAACAATTGTATAATCCCTGGAGAAAATTGATGCACAAAGGTTATATTGAAAAATGTACAGGAAAAACTATTTCTAAATATAAGTTTACAGATAAAATTGATTGGAATTGGTACGCCGCTTTAAAGGCTTTAAAAGTCGAGCAAGCAACCCCATCTAAACTTTTAGTGGGGTAGGGAGTTTTTCAATTATTCCTTAAATAATAAGCTTATATAGCATATAAAATTCCCTACACAATTTGCAACGCTACGACGTCTTCTGAAAGTTTATATTTTGGTCGAGTAAGACGGTAGTAGCTTTTATATCCGTGTATGGGGTGCTTCCTCTTACCATTATTATAAGTACCTTCAAAATATTTTAATATGTGTGTTGCGGAGGCATTTTCAGGCACACAGTATTCAGGATCATCATAGTATTTGTTGTATATCGCATTTAGAGTGTCTTTTATGTAATCTGAGTTTAAACGTGTGTTTAATTTGAATGTAAACAGTATCTCATCAATCATATTAGAGTCTTTGAACTGACGCTCTGAGAGTTTAAGAGCAAAAAAGGTCTTTCTCATCTTGGTTCTCTGATAATGGATTTTTTCAAAGAAGTCAGCTCCATAATTGCAGAAAAGAGCAAATAATATCGGTTCTTTTCCAATCATTAAGTTGAATGCGTGCACATCCTCTTCTTGCATGGGTTCACCAGATAATAACCGCTGTTCAATATCTTCCAGTTTCTTAACGATCATCTGATACTTCTTTTTATTTTTTAAAGTATCAATACTCAGAAGATCTCTATCAGTAAACATATGTGTGACATTTATATGCTCTATTTTAAAATGGCTTGTGGAATTATAAGCTTTAATTAGATTTTCAGCAGTTACGTAATCATTGCTAACAAGTTCTTGGTTGATAAATGCATCTTTAATATAAGTTTCAATTTTGCCATTGCCATTATATATATTCTTCGCAAACTCTTTTCCTATCAGTTCGTCGACAATTCGTTGAACGCTACTATTCATGAAACTAAGTGATGATCTTTTCAGCTTTTCAATAAAAGATAGCGAAAAATCAATATCACGGATGATCTCTTCGTGGCTTTTACTAACCCTACTGCGTAAAAGCGTTGTGATATGCGTAACGGAGGAAATACCTTTTCTGCAACGTCCTTTAATCTGAATAGCCGTTGTATTAGGATTGATAATAGAGTGTTTAATAGACGGCAAATTTGTCAACATTAAGATGTGCGGTTTATCAGATCCGTTGTAAAACATGTCAACTGCATAAAAAAAGCGCGAAGTAAAAAGATTGAATTTGGCGTACTTCTGTTGTTTTACGGAATGTTCAATATTTTCGACGTTTTCATACTTAAAGTAATTTTCATTTAGTTGCTCTGCGCAAAATACTTTGTAATCCTCCTTTACACCATCGAGTCGGGTGATAAAAAGAATAGTTTCTTTACAATTCGTAAAAATAAAAACTGGTTTGTCATCGTTTAAAAGCGAAAGATAATTCCTGATCGAAGTTCTGATATTATCAGTAGTAATGAGTTTGAGGGGGGTCGAATAATCCCAAGTAGGTTTAAATACTAAATGCTTAAACTGTTGCTCTCTTAACCGGGGGTCAGACGGGATAATGGGTGTGGCTGAGATGAATGCTTTTTTGGTAAATTGAAAAAACTCACTAAGTGGAGCTAACAACTTTTCTCTGAATAAACAATCTTCAATAAGTCGATCGCTTTCATCATAAAGAAGGAAATATTTAGACCTGTAGTGTATTTCAATACGATTAAGGACGCTAATTAATCTAATAAAACCTTCTGGAGTAGTCATTATCTTTTTGAAGGCTATAGATTTATCGTTGATGTAATCTTCAATGTTTTTATTGTGGATACCGTTCATCACTATACAAAGGGCTGTTTTATACTTCTCTTTTTTAACCCTTTCAACATCAACAAATGGAACTATGATAATGGAATTTCTATCACTTTCGAGCTCAGAAGTTGTACCACCTATACCACTTCTGACTTTGTCTATAAATGTATTTGAAGGTATTAGCCCATCAAATCCATATTCGAATAAGAGCTCTTTAAAATCAAAATCCCTATGGTTTTCATGTATGTTAATTATAACTTTTTCCATCATGTAACTTATTAAAGGACTTGGTTTCCCAAGCCCTTGTTAATTTCAATTATCCAGTTATATCCTTCGGAAAGGCTACGATGTGCCAATCAGCTTTTAAGCTTTTTTTCATCAAAGAGTTATATTCATAATCGAATACCTCAACTTTTGTTACCTCTATAATTCCTCCTATGAGGCCATTAAAACTAACTTCTTTCGGTCCTGTTGATTGCTTTACGAATAAACCATTCAAGGAGATATTCAATGGATAAAAAATACCTTCAAATGTTTTATCAGTAGGATGCCATAATGCATAAACTCGTAGGTTCATATAGCCTTTATTAACGCTAAAATCTATAACATCCTGAATTTTGTAGAATCCTTCGCAAACTGCATTGAAGTGGTTAAGTTCTTTTACGCGCTCACTGTAAAGCGCCATTAATTCTAGACTATTCTTCATAGTATCTTATTTTTTTGTTTAAATAAAAAGCTTGGCCAAGCCTACAGAGATTCTCTCTGACATTACAAAGGTCAGAATACACTCCATGTGATGAGGAAACCCTGGGATTACAAAAAACAAAAATTTATATTGCCTTATTAATCACCTAGTTACGTTTGTTTTTCGTTTGCTTATTTAAATTTTTTGAATAAATCGAGCGCGGAATTTGGTTGAAGGGGATCAATTGTTTGTATTAACAGCACTTACGAGTGCTAAAAAAAAGAGACTGATCATTTTATCAATGATACAGCCTCTTTTTTATTTCCGCTTTTCTGATTTGACTTTGGAAAGTAAAATCACTACAAATCACATCATTTCCTTTAAAGCCTTAAAAGTCATAGCCATTATAATCGACATCGAGTATATCAAGCTCATAGTTATCTAGTAAATCTGCACCATAATTCAAAAGATCTCTGCCAGATTCTGTTTTTAGCATTGAACTCAAATCGGTAAGTGACACTTTCTTAACTGAAATGAAATCCCAGTTAAGCTCGAAAACTTTAGACTTTGTGTTATAAGCCGCATCGAAGACATGGAATTCCTTTCCCTGTCCTGTTAATGAAGAGTTTAAAAACTTCCGCTGCTCAAAAGTAGATTGAAATCTTAATGACTCCAGTTGTACCAGCACTTTAAATGCTGGATTGTATTCATCGTGAGCATTCAATTTCCAATGTGCTAGTGCAACCAAGGCAGGTTTGTTAAGACAAGAACTTTCGCTTGCTGAAATAATTTTGTAACAACCCTTTCTAGGGCAGTAGGGACTTCTTCCAAGTACAATGTTTGCTTCATACAAGGATTTCATTTTTAAAATATTTTGCATTTTTAATATGGTTCATTTGAGAACCTGTTGCAAAAATGAAACAAGACTAAGTAGTCAGAGGCAATAGAATTTTTAAAATATAAAGAAGCTTTATAGTTTAATACGATAACCCCTTAATATTGTTTTTGAACATTGCATAAATGTAATCTTTAGGATCTGATTCTATCCTTAACCTATCTAAATATCCCATTGTTTCCAAAATATCGAAAAAGAAATTTGCCTGTCTGTCAGTTAAAAATTTCCCCTCGGGAACGGGAATAATCTTGTGCTCATTCAAATATTGTTGAATATACAGGCAAAGTTCCACGTATAATTTCTTAACTCTTACAGTAGGCTTACGAGGTTTTAGTCCGGCAGTTTTCTTTAATCGTTCAATTGAGATTTCTGTCGTAGAATTCCAGCCTTCACCAAATAGGTCAAAAATTATCTTTTCACCAAAAACCCCTAATGGAAAATCTTTATTTTCAATTTTTTCATAGATCGTTTCACACATCCATCGTGCAATTCTAGGATCTTTCACCGCAACACTTCCTGTAATTGGCTTTGCAACAAGTTGAAATAACTGCTTGTGATTTGATGATTTATAAGCTAATAAGAATGAAGCAACTTCTTTAGAGGTCAGGTCGTCATAGTAGTTCTGCCAGTAAACATTGTGTCTGTTTCCGATCTCTTCATTTTTTTTAACGATTAAAAAAACTAGATTTTGGATGTGTTCTGTTAATCGAAGTTTTGTGAATTTTGAGGTCACTAATTTAACTAGCGATTCAAATTGAGAGGGATCTAAATATTCCAAATAAATTGGGATGTACCCCTTTTCTTCCTGAGCTAAAAGTTGAGTTTCTGTTAACTCAACAAAGCGGGTAAGAAACCGGAAATTAGGGGATAATGTTGATTCAACCATAATTTTATAGCTGAAATTAAAAAAAAGATATGAAACCTTGAAATTTTAAAATCGCTATCCTGTATTATTAATTTATTTATAGGTCAGGCATTACACTCCTCAATTCATCATTAGTAGAAACACCTAACCCCCTCAAATACTTTAGAGTAACTATCATATCAGAGTGACCCAGTAATTGCTGCAAAATATGAAGGTCTTTGGTTTTTCGGTAAATATCTAATGCAGCAGTATGTCGAAATGAATATATCGTTTGATTATCCCTGAGCAATTTGTTTTTCTTCATCATTGGTTTGGCTTTATTCCATAACACATTGAAATATCCTGGATTATATGCGTTTGTACTCATTGTAAAGATATTTGCATTACTGTCGTTCGCTCTAGAAATGCGTTCTCTCAGTATATTTTGTATAAAAGCAGGAATTGGAACTATTCTATTTTTCTTACTTTTATTTTCACTTCCAGAAAGTTGTATTTGACTTACATTATTTACAATATTCTTAGATTTTAACAATCTAATCTCATGGTGAGGTCTTAAAAGGCATCCATATGTGAGTAAGCAACATAAATATAAGTTATCAGAATAAGATTCTAGAAAGCTCAAAATATTCTTCAATTCATCTCTAGTGTATGGGACATGAAGAGAAGCTTTTGCTTTAGCAGATTTTGTTGATTTTACTAAATTTTTCGAAGCATATCCTTTACGAACAATCTCGTTAAATAATGTACCTAAGCATCTACGCCTATTTATATAATTTCTTTCACTGCTTTGAAATTGATTTAAAAAAGTTTCAATTGACCTTAAAGACAAGTGGTCGGTAATACCTTTTAGTTCATCTGAAGTGAGATGGTTTATAAACATTTTATGTACAGACTTCAAATTCCTTTTGTATAACACAGTTAAATTTGAATTTAATTTCTCCTCGATTACTTCTTGTAATGCATTCTTAAGACTAGGTATTTTATCTCTAGATGTGGGGTTCCAACCTGCCTTCAGTGCTTTTGTAAATTCATATAGTAAGACATTTAAAAGCCGCTTTTTATCTTTCAGTACATTTGTTTGATTAGGATTTATTGAAATATTAAGTCTATTTCCATTATATTCGCGGTATCGTTTGCCATTGTAGTAGAATTCTATATAGACTCTATCGTTGGCAGATTTAGGTAAATGAATTTTCGGTTGTGTAAACATGAATTGGCGCATTTAGTGGCGCAATTCTTTGAAAAATTTCATAACTGCCTGATGGTCCCATAGTTCAACGGATAGAATAGAAGTTTCCTAAACTTTAGATGTGAGTTCGATTCTCGCTGGGACCACTCTTTTATACCTTCAATTAATTTCTTTAATGGGATTTTAAATCTCAACGAGAATGAGTGAAATTTATATAGTATATGCCATTCAAAGTTTAAGAGATGCTAGGATATATGTTGGATTTTAAAAAAACGTAAATATTAGAGTTAGCCAAGATAACGCTAGGAAAACCCTAACCAACTTTCTAGAGTGTTTTCGATTTTGCCACAAGGAGGCGAGGAATTAATAAATCGTTTTGAGGCGCACATTTGTCGAAATCGTTCCCAAAAATCTTATTATTTGGGCAAATACTTCAATTCTCCCAGTGGAACCAAATTGATTTCAGAGTTTCCTAAATTTTAGACCAGAGTTCTCTACCCGCCATTAGATAGGGATTTTAGTTGATAATTCTTTAAATAGTGCTTTTTCGGTGTTTCTATTTTACGCCTTTTTTAGTCGACTTTCTACCGCTTTCGCTTCTTCTCCTTGTGGGCTAATATTATACATCGTTATGATTAATTCTTCATCACGAAGTGTTATTTCTGTTCTCCAGCCCCAAATTTCTGTGTATTCAGAACTTCCATAACTTCCTAGTGCGCTAAATCCATCGTCCGTAGCAGCACCCACAGAATGCAAAATGCCAGTCCCCATGTGAAAAGAATCTACCCAGCTGCATTCTGCTCTAGAGTTAGACAGGTCGTATCCCCAGTTCATTACTCCTTCCAAGGCTTTATTTTGTAAGCTACTTTGATACGTAAAACGTATAAATTTATTGCCTAAAATGGATTCTATTTCGCCGGAAATGGCGGACTCATCTGCTAATATATCTTTTTCGAACCATGTTTTAGTTGTGCCTATCCATTGCCCAACATAAGATTGAAGTTTTGCATGCGGCCCATTTGATATTGATTCTTCAAATTTTGTCTTTTCCATTGTTCTAAATGTTTTTATGAATATACGAAACATGTTTTTATTTACCTTTGAAACATGTCATCACATCATATTGTTAAAGCAAAACAGGAGCCTGCTTTACTCATACTTTCTTTACAAAAATTTGATTTGGAATATTTAGGGCAGTTATTAGAATGGAGCCCTACAATTTTAGTGTCTGCCAATGTTTATGAAGAAGTGGAGTCATTAGGCATTAAAATTGACGTAGTTTTAGGCTCGATAGAGGCTGCGCAGTGCGATGCAGTGCAATTGGCTATTCAGGCCGACTATCCTTCAACAGGGCTTAGCTATTTGATTAAAGAGGAGTATCCTGCGGTGAATATTATTGCTGATGAACAATTGTCAATACCTTTAAGTTATTACGACGATATAAATATTGTTTGGTTTTGTGGAACTTCTAAGATTTACAAGGTGAAATCTGGCTTTAGTGTTTGGAAAGCGGCAGGGACTCTATTTAAATTAAACGGTGATGTACAAACTACAAATTTAATTCCAACTCCAACGGGTTTGTATGAAGTATCAAAAGATGGCTTTGTTACTTTTAACGGGCCATTAGAATCATTATTTATTGAAGAATTCTTATGATAAGTTTTAGAATAGCAACAGAACCAGATTTAGAAATTGTACGACAAATTGCTTACGAAACCTGGCCGAATACTTATAATGAAGTAATTGGCGAGGCACAAGTGAAATTTATGTTGGATAAAATGTATAATAAAGAGGAGTTGTTAAGTCAGTTGTTAGCAGGTTGTATTTTTATTATTGCCCAAAGAGATGGAAAAGATGTTGGCTTCATGTCTTATGAATTAACTAATCATTCTGATGGTATTTACAAATTGCATAAACTCTATTTATTACCTGAGGCACATGGAGGTGGGTTTGGGAAAATAATGATAAATGTAGTTTTTAAACAAATTAAAAGCCTTGGTGGGAAGAAATTACAGCTGAATGTAAATAAGAAAAATAAAGCTTTGTTTTTTTACGAAAGAATGGGCTTTAAAATAAAAGAAGCCGTTGTCCTTGATATAGGAAACGGCTTCGTAATGGATGACTATGTGATGGAGATTGATCTCCAATCAGCCTAGTTAGTTTTGTAATTTAGGTACTCTAGAAGGGGTATCTATACCTTTAATAATACTGATAGCACTTTTCGCAATGCCTTTTATAGTAGAATAAATATTATCTGTATCTAAGCTGCTATATTCGTCTTTAACTGTATGGTAAAGCTTATCAGCATCTATTTGAACAGTACTAATAGTATGTGCTGGTACGCCTAATGCAGCAAGTGTAGCGTTATCACTTCTGTAAAATAAATTTTGTGAAGGATATGGATCCGGATGGAATTTAAACTCTGTTCCTTCTAAATTTTTCTGTAATATCTGGCCAAAATTAGATTTTTCAAATCCAGTTATATAAGCTGTATTTACTCCAAATTTAGAGTCTTTACCAATCATTTCGATATTAAACATCGCGATGATTTCTTCAGGATTTAATTGTTGTGAAAAATATTTTGAACCATAACCTCCAGATTCTTCTGCTGTAAATCCTACGAAGATTAAAGTACGTTCGTTATTATTTAAAGCTTTATAATATTTTGCCAAAGCAATCATAGCGGTAGTTCCAGAAGCATCATCGTCTGCACCATTAAAAATACTATCTTGCTCAACTGCTTTACCAATACCTAAATGGTCGTAATGTGCGCTGAATAATACATATTCTTTAGGTTTAGATTTTCCAGGAATCATACCAGCAACGTTAAATAAATCGCCCATTTTAGAAGCGGTATTTACCGAGCTTACCTCATAAGAAGTAGCTTCTTTTTCGTCTGTTAGAATAAAAAATGTTCCAACTGGGTTTTCCATATCTTTTTCGAAGAAACTTCCAGAGCGATAAGGGGTAGATTTTAATCTTTTAAAGTCTTCAGTAAATTTTGTTGGAACAAGTACTAATTGTTTTTTACCGCCTCTAGCATACGATCTATATTGATTCATGAAAGGTTTTTCAGGATCAAAAACAACAACCGGACTTCCACTTGCTAAATTAAAATTTACTTTTTCTGCATTTAAGCCTAAGGAAAGAATATGCTCATTTTCAATATTTTTACCATTAAGGGTTACTTTTGCAGAAACGGGTTTTATTTGAACTAAGTTAAATGTTTGTCTAAAGTTTTTTTCTCCCGCCAATGGTTTAAGTCCGATGGTTTTGAACTCATTTTCGATGAATTTTGCCGCTTTATCAATGCCTGGCGTATAGGGTTTACGTCCTTGCATATCATCGCTAGCTAATGTTTTTATTAAATTATCTACATAGGACTTAGGAACAATTTTGTCCATATCCTGCGCAAATCCAACTTGGAAAGTAAAGCAGGCCGCTGCTACTAAAAATATTCTTTTCATTGTTATTGTTTGATTTTTGAATTTAGCCAATTATCTCTAAACGACTTTATTTCTGGGGTTAATGTTCTGTTTGCTTTTTCGAAAGTTATTAATTCTAAAGTTGGATCTTCACTCAAAATTAATGTGGTTTCATAAGGTAAACCTCTTTGAGTAAAGTTAATTTTTAGTTGATCACCTGGTTTAGAAGCATCCATAATTTTGTTTAGGTCTGCTTGTGATTTTATATCTTGATCATTTATTTTTAATAATACATTACCAATATTTAATCCTGCTTTATATGCTGGAGAAGTACTTTGAGTTGCGCCTAAAACAGCTTTTCCGTTTGAAAAATTAATTCTTCCAAATCCCGAAAATGCTTTGCCTGGTCTAGCTTTTTGAAGTATAAATCCTGCTTTTTCTAATAATGATTTATAATCTTCTTTTGCTGTTCCGTGAATATATTTGGTGAAAAAATCTTCTGCAAACTTGGTGTTTTTTGTTAAGTTACCTAAAGTTTTTTGCAAGGCTTCCATAGTAAAAGGAATTTCAGGTTTCCCGTATTCTTTCCATAATGCACGCATATAATCGTCTAAAGTTAGGTTAAAATCTGCGCGTAATCTTAAGTCTAAAGCCAAAGCAACACCAGCGCCATATATATAATATGAAGTAAACATATTGCCTTTATTGGTTTGGTCTACCGCAACTCCCGCATCTGCAAAAACAGCATATTGACTAGACTCAATTGGAGAGTAATTTAATGCGCCTGGCGATAATAGAACCGTATTGAGAATAGATTGGTTGGTTCTAGTTATTTCATCAAGCGTTCTTAAACCTGCTCTTTTTAGTAAAAGTTGACCGTAATATTGAGTAAATCCTTCAGATATCCATAATCCATCGCTCATATTTGCATGGCTAAAATCAAACGGTTCTAAAGTTTTCGGGCGTAATCTTTCTACGTTCCAAGCATGAAAAAACTCGTGCGAGAAGGTGCTTAACATATCCGATTCATTTCCTTCAATTTTATCATCTCTTTCTACAATTACAGTAGAATTTCTATGTTCCATTCCGTCACCAGCATTTTCTGGGTTTACATTTTGCATGAAATAAAAGTTTCCATAATCAAATGTTGGGAGTTCACCAAAAACTGCAATTTGCTCGTCCACCATTTTCTTAAGTAGATTACCGAAATTGTCAACAATAGGTTGTTCGTCTTTAGTATTGGTATGGAATTGGATGGTTTGTTGTTTCCCATCTGGATTAGTAATATTCCATTTCGTAGATTTAAATGCTCCAATATTTACTGGACTATCCATGAAATATTGAAAATCTTTAGCGAAATATTTTCCTTTTCCTAAATCTTGTAATTGTGTTACAACTTTCCAATTAGGTTTATCAGCGTAGTTTAATTGTAATGTACGCGGACGATTATCTAATCCGATTGGATACATAAATGTTGCTGCCATATTCATATGCGCAAAATCTCTGTCAAATGCCGCATAAGTTCCATCAACCCAGTTACCAAATAAGGTATAAGAAATGGTTACCGATTTTCCTGGTGAATTTATTTGATAAACATCTCCTTCAATTTTCGAAATTTTAATTGGATTTCCTTCTGCATTTTTGGCTTTAACATTGTAAACATTTTTTCCAAACTCATGCGTAGCGTATCTTCCTGTAGAAGATCTGGCCATTCTAACATTTAATGATCCAGAAGGAGGATTAGGAATTGTAAACGAAATCTCTGCTTCATGATGCATCGCATTTTTAAAACTAACAGAATAGGCTATTTCATTCTGGGCCTTTGCGCTTACAGTAAATCCAAGAAAAAACAATAGGATTAAAGAAGGAATAATTTTAAATAATCGATTTTTCAAGTTTAAATCTATTTAGGTAAATAATAAGGCGGTAATTTAACCTTTTAGTCTTTAATTATTTAATTGTTTAAAAATTATTACAGGGAAGATTAATCCACTATTTCTTGTTCAGTTTTTTTTCGGATTTTATGATTTTTAACTTTTATATCTTCTTGAATTCGAAAATCATGTGTGTTATCAATCACTGAAATGCCAGCATCTAAATCTTTATCTGATGAATATACAGCAAGTGTCTCTTGGTTTAGAATACTATGATCGTAGGGTCCTTTTTTGCTCATTAGCTTTACAAAAACAGGTAAACACTCGAAAAATATAAATAAGAATCCAATAAATAAGATGGCATTAGAAGTACTACTGTCCTCTTTTCCATCTATACCATATTTCAATTGATTAAGCGCCCAGTTTCTATCTGCAAAACCTGCCACATTCGCTAAACTATCTAATTGTTTACTCGTTAAAATTTTCTCAGACATAAGTCCATCGAAATTTTTTCTATCAGCGAAAAATGAATCACCTCGATTTATTTGAGCGTTTAAAGTGTCTAATTGAACCTTTAATTGTGCAATTTCTTGTTCTTTGCGTTTTGCATATGGTCCATAACCCTGAACTCCGGATGTTTCGTTGGTTTTATTTCCAAAAATTTCGAAGTTTAATTTTTGCTCATCGCTTTTTATTTTAGCGGCTAAAGAATCACGTTGAGTTTTTATGTATTGAAGATTGTTATTTTCTATCTTATACTTATTATCAAAAGCAGCATTTAATGTGTCTATTTTGGCTCTTTGCGCGTTTAAATAACTTAAAGCTAATCGATCTTTAATTTCTTTGTCAAATATTTTAAGTTCTAAAGGTCTTGAGATCACGATACCAATCATTATAGCTAATAAAATTCTTGGTGTAGCTTGTAAAAATTGTTTCGTAGTAGAGCCATTTTTATCGATCGATGAAACAATATATCGATCCATATTAAAGATGGCTAATCCCCAAATTAGGCCAAAGAAAATAGAGAAGAAAATAGCTAAATCATCTCCTTTAAAAACAAAATACATGGCATAACCACCAGAAAGGGCAGCAAAAAGTCCGGTGAAAAATATGGTAGCTCCAATACCTAGATATTTGATTTGTTCGGTAGGTTGGTTCGCCAACGTTTCGCGGTGAACACCAGCACAATACCAGAAAAAATTATTTAATGCGTTCAAAATGTGAAGTTTAAATTTAGATGCAATTTAGACTATTTTATTACAAAGTTTATGTTTCTAAATTTAATTATTGGAAGGTTGAACTAAGTGCTAGGCTCAATTTTAGTGAATTGAAATTATTATCTTTGATAAAATTACAAGCCATGAAAGAAATTACAGTAGAACAACTGAAACAAAAAATGGACAATAATGAGCCATTTCAAATTATTGATGTTAGAGAAGATTTTGAATATGAAATGTCTAATTTAAATGGGGTTAATATTCCGCTTGCAGGAATTCTATTGGAAGCTGAAAAAATATCAAAAGATATTCCTGTAGTAGTTCAATGCAGAAGTGGAAAAAGAAGTGCAATGGCAATTATGCAATTAGAACACCATTTTGGGTTAGAAAATTTATATAATCTACAAGGAGGAATTATGGCTTGGAAAGAAGCATATGATCCAAGTATGCAAGTTTATTAATATGTGGAAGAAAGTTTTATTAAATGTTTTTTATAATGTTGCGGTAATAATCTCAGTAATGGGAATTTATTATGGGATTACCAATAACCAATATCTTTATTGTGTTATTTTTCTCGCAACTGGTGCATTTTTCGTTTATCAAAAAATTAAATTACTTAAGGCCGTAAAAGCGGAAATAAGAAATAAAAAATAAAAAAAAATCCCCTGAAATTATTCAGGGGATTTTTTTATTTAAACTTTAATCCTAAACCACTATCATTAGAAAGTTGCCACTTTCCATCTTTAAAGTCTGGATCTTTAAACGGATTATTTTTTGTTAATGCTGGGCCATCTAAATCTGCCCAATCGCAAAGTGGAGCAAGGGCCATTCCAGCAAGTGTGGCACAAGAGGTTTCGCTCATACATCCAATTAAAACCTTCATTTTAAATTCTTTCGCCTTTTTTATCATTCTATAACCTTCATATAAGCCTGCGCTCTTCATAAGCTTTACGTTTATTCCATGATAAGCACCTTTTATATCGTCTAAGTTTTCAATTCTTTGAACAGCTTCATCTGCTAATATTGGAATCGGACTTCGTTCGGTTAACCATGCATTTCCATCTAAATCCATTTTGTCCATAGGTTGCTCTATAAGTTGAACACCTTTGTTATGTAGCCAATATATTCTGTCGATTGCCATTTTTCTATCATTCCATCCTTGGTTTGCATCAACATATAAAGGCAAATCGCAAGTCTCTCTTATGGTGTTAATGAGTTCTTCATCGTTATCTCTTCCCAGCTTAACTTTTATTACTTTAAACCCTTTTGCGCCTGCTAATTTTTCCCTAATAATTTCTGGTGTATCTATTCCGACAGTATAGGAAGTTACGGGCATGTTTTCGGGGTTCGATCCAAATAGTTTATAGCAAGGGATATCTAAAGTTTTTGCATGAAGATCGTGCAAAGCAATATCAATAGCTGCTTTAGCGGCAGGATTTCCTTTATCTATAGATTCTAAATAAGCATGAACTTCTTTAAAGTCTATAGGAAGTTTAATTTTATTCCAATCTATTTTTTTAAAAAAGCTGGTCGCAGTTTCTGGATTTTCGCCCATATATGGCACCATAGAGCCTTCACCATAACCTTTAAACCCTTCTGCCTCTAATTCTAAAAAAATTATAGGTGTACTGGTTCTAGAAAATTTTGCAATCGAAAATGTATGCTTTAATTCCAGATCAAAAAATTTAAAAGTAGCTTTCATCAATCTTTCTATATTATTAAGGCTTAAAGATGCATAAATTGTTTTCTTAATACCATAAAAAATCATTAATTGATATTTATTCTATTCTCTAGAAGATTACTTTTATTTTTGTGCCAACATGAATAATTCAATTTATAATCCATTTACATCTTTCGACTTTAAGTACAAAAAATGTTTCCTGAGCGGCGAAGCTACCGATTCAAATATTCAGGTAATACCAACTTGGTTATTGGAGATGGCGGGATTTACAGGCGATGAAGCTATAAAAATGCTTGATGAAGGCATACATTCTTATAAAAGTTTAAAAATCCCAGTAAATACAGCGTTAGTAGGCAAAGCGATAGACGTTTTAGATGCAGAAGTAGAGGAGGCATTTAAATTGGGTTATGAAGGCGTATCTAAATTGAACCAAGACATACTTTTTAAATGGCTGGGTAAATTTTTATATGGATTTGTTTATATAGAGATGTATAATGGAATCAAACAAAATGTGTTAAGTGCTGACGGATTAAATATGGGACAAGGATTAATGCATAAGTTTGGGAATCTACATGCCATGTTGCAGGGAATTTATAGGTCTGTGACTTTAGAGAATTTTAAACCTTATTCTATTGAGGTATTAGAACTTAAAGAGCCAGTTTCTTTTAGTTTTAAGGACGAAATTAATACTCTTACATTTTCTTTAAAATTTAAAAATTTTGGAATTATTGCTTGCTTACAGGATAACGGAGTAAATAGTAAATACCATTCAACGCTATTAAGTCACATTAATAAGCAGCCTCTTTTAGAACAGCAGTTTGAAGAGTTGTGTGCTCGATTTTATTATTCGGCCTACCTGTTTAACAGACTTCCAGAATACAGTATTATGGAGTTAAATGGAGAGGTGTTTATTGAGGCTATGCCATTAAAGGGGATGTTAAATAAACCAATATTTGATGAGTGGCAGCATAAAACTTACGGGCAAGTATTAGAAAATTTCTGGAAACCATGGGGACATTTGTTATTAGAAATTAATCAAAATCCAAATGCCCCAATGAGTTATTTTAGTCCTTCTTATTTACCCGAACACTAAACTTACAAAGTGATTTACGATTCCTGGAATTAAAATTACGGTGATTAAAATTCCGCTAATTGCTCCAAATAAATGTGCGTCATGATTTATGTTATCCCTTGATTTTTTGGAAGCATAGTAGCAATAAACCAGATATAAAACCGCAAATAATAAAGCAGGAATAGGTATCGGAAGTGGGAAAAGCATCAATTTAGTAAATGGATCAAAAAGAATGTAGCTAAATAATACGGCGCTAATGGCCCCACTTGCTCCTAAACTATTATACCAAAAATGTTCTTTGTGTTTTAAAACGGATGGAATATCCGCTAATACTAAGCTGGCTAAATAAAGTAACCCAAATTGCCAATGTCCAATCATTGCTTCTAAGCGAAAAGCAAAGAAATAAAAGGTCATCATATTAAAGATTAAATGCATCCAATCGGCATGGATTAATCCACTGGTTATTAAAGTATATGTTTTATGTCCTCTTGCAACACTATAAGGATGCAACATTAATTTCCCGTAAATGCTAGGGTTATTAAAGGCATAAATACTGGTTCCAATAGTTATTAAAAATATAATTGAAGCAACGGGTGTTTGATTTAAAAAATCCATTTTATTTTAAATTAAGAGGCACATTTTTCACCAATCTTCCGATTGGGTATCTGTTAAATGTGGGCTCATAATAATCTGAGTTTTTATAGATAAAATTTAATTGAGCTTGTGCACTTTTTTGCATTTCAGGATCTGCAGCTTTTGCACTTTCAAATTTAGCTTTTAATTCTGGGTCTTTTTTCAATAATTCTGCAGCAGTATCTTCGAAAATATAAGCAGAAAAATGCTCTTTTTGAGACAATACCGAATCAAAGAAGTTCCAATTAAAATATGAGTCAATACCTTGTGGCTCTAATGTTTCCACAATATATCTATTCGTTGGTTGATTAACATATACTACATAATCCCCTTCGAAAAATTTAATTTTCTGAACCACAGTATCCAATTTTACAGCAGAATGATTGTAATGTCCTTCGTATGGTCGCGGAGCAGTTTTATAATCTACAATATAATACATTTCCACCTCAATGGTTGTGTTTTGGGTTAATCTCTGCATTTTAACCCTATTAAGTTTGAATAGCTCAATTACATTTTCCCATGCTTGAGGAATTATATAGGCTATAGGTTTATTTACGCTTGCAACAGGCTCATATTTATCGTAAAAACGTATAGTTCTGGTGAAAGGGTCATTTCTATCATAATATAATCTCGAAAGTCCGCTAACATCACTTGGTTTTTGTTTAGCGTTAAATCCATGGAAAGTTATGGTGTCGAATGTAGAACGATTAAGTTTAAACTCTAATGGGAAATTTACTTGTTTGGCAACATCAGCATCAGCTTTAGCTTTGTTTTCGCCAATTATTTTGGCGTCTCTTTGTGTTATTTCTACATAAGATTCCAATAATTTATAAGTTGCATCTACTCTTTTATCGAACGATTTTAACATATGCGTTTCTGGCATAAAGCTTAATGAATTATGTAGTGCTGCATAGCCTGTAGAATATCTTGGCGATTCCATAAAACCTGAAATACCAGCGTCAGGAGAGTTGCTAATAGAATTTACATAGGGAACCATTTCATAGCCTTTTTTGGCCATTGATTTATATAAATCTGGCACCATTGTTTTGGATATATAAGTAGATAATTCTTTATTAAGTTTATCTTTTTGAGTAGGGATTAAGGTCATCGTGTATTGATAATCCGATCCGTTACTCGTGTGTGTATCTACAAATACCTCCGGTTGCCAGGTATTAAAAATTAGTTGAAAAGCTTTTGAATTTTGAGAATCTGATTTTATAAAATCCCTGTTTAAGTCGTAATTTCTTCCATTTCCTCTAAAACCATATTCAACTGGACCGTTCTGATTTGCTCTAGATGTTGAGGTTCTATTATGACTTCCATCAATATTATATATAGGAATAATGGCGATTACAACATCGCTGGGTAATCTATTCCCTTTTAATAAATCTCTAGCCAACATCATACTGGCATCAATTCCTTCAGGTTCTCCTGGATGAATTCCATTATTAATTAATAAAACTCTTTTATTTGCCTTTTTTACAGCCACAGGGTCTACAATTCCATCTTTAGAAAGAACTAATAAATGAAGCGGCTTGCCGAAATCTGTTTTTCCATAAGTATAAAGTTTACTTTGTTTTGGATAGGATTTGGCTAATGATTCATAATATTTTATAGCTTCAGCATAAGTAGTAGTTGCAACTTTATTGCTGGCTTCATAAGGTGTAATTTGTGCATTTACTTTATTTAGAGAAAATATAGCATAGCTTAAAAGGCAGAATTTTAGTAATAGTTTCATAGTTCTTTTGATAGCTGGTATGATAACAAATTTAATTAATCCCAATACAATTATTTAATTTTGAGAATGAATCTCTTAGAAAACAAAAATGAATCAATTTCTCAACGTTTTATACGATATGTTAAAATTGATACACAATCTGATTCCAATTCCGAAACAGTGCCTTCAACCGAAAAGCAAAAGGATTTGCAACGGGTTTTGGTAGATGAATTATTGAAAATGGGGATAAATGACGCTCATTTAGATGATTTGGGCTATGTTTATGCTACTATTCCATCAACATCGGCTAAAAAAATTCCTGTAATTTGTTTTTGTTCTCATGTTGATACTTCTCCCGATTGTAGTGGTAAAAATGTTAAACCTATTATTCATTATAATTACAATGGGGAGGATTTAATATTGCCAGATGATGAAAATGTTGTTATAAAACTTGAAAATCATCCTGATTTAAAAGCCCAAATAGGAAATGATATAATTACTGCTAGCGGAACAACGTTGCTAGGTGCTGATAATAAAGCTGGTGTTGCGGCCATAATGCAAGCAGCACAGTACTTTATTGAAAACCCAGATTTTGAACACGGAGAAATAAAAATTCTGTTTACCCCTGATGAAGAAATTGGAAGAGGCGTTGATCATGTTGACTTAAAAAAATTAAATGCCGACTTTGGTTATACTATAGATGGAGAAACATTAGGCTCTATTGAAGACGAAACTTTTTCTGCAGATGGTGCTATCTTAGAAATAAATGGCGTTAGTGCACATCCTGGATTTGCGAAAGGAAAAATGATTAGCGCTATAAAAATACTTTCAGAAATTATCGGCTTGTTGCCACCAAACTTGAGTCCAGAACATACCGCTGGAAAAGAAGGGTTTATTCATCCTACAGATATTTCAGGAAATATTGAATTGGCAACTGCTGAATTTATATTAAGAGATTTTGATAATACTAAGCTGCAAAATCATGCTCAATTGCTACAGCAAATAGCAGCACAAGTTGTAAAAAAACATCCAGGAGCCGGCTTTAAACTTTCTATCCATGAACAGTATAGAAACATGAAAGAAGTATTAGAAAAATATCCCTTTGTTACTGATTATGCAATTAAAGCAATAGAAAGATCGGGATTGGTTCCAAAAAAACAATCTATTAGAGGGGGGACAGACGGAACAAGATTGTCTTTTATGGGGTTACCATGTCCTAATATTTTTGCTGGAGAGCATGCATTTCACAGCAAGGAAGAATGGGTTAGTATTCAAGACATGTTAAAATCAGCCGAGGTAATAATTAGAACAGCGGGAATTTGGGCCGAAAATTCAGGAAATTAGATTTGAGGATATAATTCAGCAAGTAACTCGTACGACCTGATTCTATCTTCAAAATCTTCGGTAATGGTAACGGCAATTATCTCATCTGTTTTATAAGCGGCAGCTAATTCGTCTATCTGTTGTTTAATTTGAGCAGGGGTACCAGAAAGCATTCGTTGCCTATTATAATTTATTCTCAATAGATCTGAAGCGTCGTAACGTTCGTTTTTTATGTCGTCGAAATTAATGGGCTCAAATTTTCCACCTTTTTCTAATTGAAGGAAGCGATAATCCATAACCGCCTGTTGTTGGAATATTTTTTCCTCATTTTCGCTGCAAAAAATAAATGCAGCAACATTTACTTGTGGTTGTGGCGTAAATTCTGTTGGCTGATAGCGTTCTCTATACATTTCAACAAACTTGGGTCCGCCAGACGGATTAATAAAATGAGCAAATGACATCCCCATTCCAAAATGAGCGGCAAAAATTCCACTTTGTCCACTCGAACTTAATAACCACATAGGTGGCGCAGAAAGTGCTTGTGGAATGGCAATAATTTTCGACTGGATACTATTAGGGTCGTGCGATTCGTGTAAATAATTTCTTAAATCGTTAATTTGGATTAATAAATCTTGTTCATTAAAACTATTGGATGGATTTAAAATACTTGCGGTTAATCGGTCTGTACCTGGTGCTCTTCCAAGACCTAGATCTATTCTTCCTGGTGCTATAATCTCTAGCATTCTAAAGTTTTCTGCAACCTTTAATGCACTATGATTTGGGAGCATAATTCCGCCAGATCCTAACCTAGTATTTTTTGTAAAACCAGCTAAATGTGCAATTAAAACCTCTGGAGTAGAGCCAGCTAATGTTGAAGTATTATGATGTTCAGAAACCCAAAACCTTGTAAATCCTAATTTATCGCCCAGCTTTGCCAGCTCTACCGTTTCGGCAATGGCTGTATGTGCAGAGACACCCTTTCTTACTGGTGATTGATCTAGTATGCTTAATTTTAAATTGGATTTACTCATAAGAACAAATTTATTCTTTGTTTATCCGAATTAGCGTTAAAATGTTTTATTCTTACTTTAAGATTACTTTAAAGAAACTAAGTATTGATCATTTCCATCTTCATACAATAAATTGAAATGCCAACCGGTTTCTTCCGCTAATTTTTTCAACGTATTCTTATCAATAAAGAGCCATTTAAACCAGTTTCCTTTTTGAAACTTATATTCATAGCAATATTGTACTTCGCCATAGTAATGTGCGATGGGGAGTTCGATTCCTTGATCATATAAATAAGCTATATCAGAACTATCAAATAAAAGTTGTCCGCCTTCATTTAAATAATTCCGAGCTTCCTGTAAGAATTTCTTCAGATTTTTTATAGTCCCAGTAAGTCCAATTCCGTTCATTAAGAACAAAAGCGTATCAAACTTTCCTAAACTCTTATCGGGGAAAATAGTTTCAATTACATTTTTAACGCCTCTTTTTCGCATAATTACACAAGCTTCATGCGAACTATCTAAGGCAGTTACGTTAAGATCTGGTCTTTCTTGAAGAATTAAAGCATGACTTCCTACGCCTGCCCCTACGTCTAAAACCTTTCCTCTACAATTTTGCATAGCAATTAGCTCTAACTCCGGCATATCCTCTATCGATCTAAAAAAAACATCAATAGGCATTGTTTCTGGCTCATCGTAAGTGTTGTGAAGCCAGACCGTCTCCTTAGGGGCACCTTCAAAGAAATCTTTTAATGCAATTCCGTAAATATCCATGTGGCAAAATTAACGATATTGACTTTTATAAAGTGAAACTTTCGCCTAAACTTGGAATAATTACATCTTTAAAACCTTTCTCCTCTAAATTGTTCGCGAAAGCATTTTGAACATCTGGCACTCCGTGTACCAAAAATATTTTTTTTACCAATTTTGGATCTTGATTAGTTAAAAACTGCAGCAAATCGTCACAATCTCCGTGGGCACTCATAGAATGTAGCGATTGAATGTTTGCCTGCACAAAATAGGTGTTTTTAAAAATTTGAACTTCTTTAGCGCCAGACACTAATCTGCCCGCTAAAGAGCGCGGTTCGGCATATCCAACAATAAGAATTGTGTTTTTTTTATTTGTAATTGTGTTTTTTATATGATGCTTTACTCTGCCACTATCGGCCATTCCGGAAGAAGAAATAATAACACAAGGTCTGGCTTCATTATTTAAAGCCTTTGACTCTTCTACATTTTCAATAAACCTTAATCCTTTGAAATTAAAAATATCTTCATCTATCCTCATTATCCCCTTAACGCCATTGTTATAAACATCAGGGTGGTTTTTTAAAATTGCAGTAGCTTTAGCTGATAAAGGACTATCGACATAATAATTTAGATCTGGAAGCTTATTTTTTAGTTCCAAACTATTTAATGCAAACAATAATTCTTGCGTTCTTCCGACACTAAAAGCAGGAATAATTAACTTTCCTTTATTAATAACACAAGTTTCTCTTATTAACTCATACAAACTGTCTTCTACTGGAGCTGTATCTTTATGAAGTTTATCTCCATACGTAGATTCCAGAATTATATAATCTGACTGATTAAAAACTTGTGGATTTTTGAGCAATAAATCTCCATATCGGCCTACATCACCACTAAAACTAATTTTTGTTTCCTTTCCATTTTCAATAATACTTAAGTGAATTGCGGCACTGCCTAAAATATGTCCGGCATCAGTAAAAACAAATGAAATATCCTCGTTGATATGGAAAACTTCATTGTATTCAATTATCTTAAACTTATTGATGGTATTTATTACGTCGTTTTCGGTATAGAGCGGATAATGTAAATCTTCATGCGCTTCTAAATGCCTGTTTAAATATTCGGCATCTTGTTCTTGAATTTTTGCAGAGTCTAATAAAAGAATTCTGGCTAAATCCATAGTTGGAGCGGTAGAAAAAATGGGACCATTAAAACCTTCAGCTACCAGCTTGGGTAATAAGCCGCAATGATCTATGTGCGCGTGCGATAAAATTACATAACTAATAGAAGAGGGGTTGAAACCAAAATCTTGATTTAGTTCTTCTGTTTGGCTACCTAACCCTTGGAAAAGGCCACAATCTAATAAAATATTAGTGCCATTTTCCAAGGTTATTAAATGTTTGCTGCCGGTAACAGTTTGGGCAGCGCCGTGAAAACTTAATTGCATCCAATTAAGTTACACATTTTTTAATTCATTTACTTTATTCTGAATCGTATTACTTGCTGCGGACACCTTTTTCTCCACCAAATTGCTTGTGTCTGAAGCTTTCGATTTAGTTTTAGAAATGAAATCTTTAGTATGATTTACCACATCTGAAGCCCAATCTGAGATTTTGTTTTTTATTTCATTCTCTTTATCTGAGCACATAATTAATGCTATTACAGCGCCTACAGCAGCTCCTGCAAATAGACTTGTTAAAATTTTACCTTGATTTGTCATGATTCTTAATGTTTTTAAAATCAACAAACTAGGGTGAAAAAGGTTTATGAAAATTTGAATTAAGAAATAGAAAAGGACGAATAAAAGCATAGAAAAAAGGGGGTATTTTGGATAGCCCTTGGTGTGGGAGGGAGATTAGTTAGGAATTAATAGATTTTTTTGAATCAACGCTTTGATAATAAAAGAATTCTATTTAACTTTGCATCCCCGAAAGATTCGGGAAAAAGAACAAATTTTTTATAATTAAATAAAAGCAAGTGAATACGTTAAGTTTTAAAACTGTCTCTGCCAATGCAAAAACCGTCAACAAGCAGTGGGTTGTTGTTGATGCGCAAGGAGAGATTTTGGGGCGCTTGTCATCTAAAATCGCAATGATTATTAGAGGTAAGAACAAGCCAGAGTATACCCCACACGTAGACTGCGGAGATAACGTGATTGTTATTAATGCAGACAAGGTTAGACTGACTGGGAACAAATTTTCTGAGAAGGAATATGTTTCATATACTGGATATCCAGGTGGTCAGCGTTTCATTTCTCCAAAGGAATTAATGGCGAAACATCCTGAGCGTGTGATTGAGAAAGCCGTTCGCGGTATGTTACCAAAAACAAAATTGGGTGCAAAGTTGTACAAAAATTTATTTGTATATGCAGGTGAGAATCATCCGCATGAGGCACAAACTCCAAAAACCATTAAACTTTAAGAAATGTCAGTTACAAACACTTCGGGTAGAAGAAAAACAGCTGTTGCTCGTATCTATTTAAAAGATGGTGATGGCGTAATTACCGTAAACGGTAAAGATCATAAAGAATATTTCCCAACACTTCCATTACAATACATTGTTAATCAATCATTAGAGGTTTCTGAGATGGTTGGAAAATATGATGTTCAAGTTAATGTTGCAGGTGGAGGTATTAAAGGACAAGCTGAGGCTGTTCGTTTAGCTATTGCAAAAGCAATTGTTGAATTAGACTCTGAAAAGAAACCAGCATTACGTGCTAAAGGGTTAATGACTCGTGATATGCGTATGGTTGAGCGTAAGAAACCAGGACGTAAGAAAGCTCGTAAGAAATTCCAATTCAGTAAACGTTAATCTAAGGAGACAAAAACAATGGCAAGAACAACATATCAAGACCTATTGGATGCAGGTGTACACTTTGGTCACCTTACCCGTAAATGGAATCCAAAAATGGCTCCTTACATTTTCATGGAGCGTAATGGAATCCACATTATCGATCTTAACAAGACGTTAACAAAAACAGAAGAGGCTGCTTCAGCGATAAAATCAATCGTTAAATCTGGTCGTAAAATTCTTTTTGTTGCGACTAAAAAACAAGCAAAAGAAATCGTTGCTGAGCAAGCAAAAAAAGTAAATATGCCTTTCGTAACTGAACGTTGGTTAGGTGGTATGTTAACTAACTTTGCTACAGTTCGTAAATCGATCAAAAAGATGTCAAACATCGATCGTATGACTAAAGACGGTACTTATGCAATTCTTTCTAAAAAAGAGCGCTTAATGATTCAACGTGAGCGTATTAAATTAGAAAGCCTTTTAGGGGGTATTGCAGATTTAAATCGTTTACCTGCTGCTATTTTCTTAATTGATGTTAAGAAAGAGCATATTGCAGTAGCTGAAGCATTGAAATTAAATATCCCAACATTTGCAATGGTAGATACAAATTCGGATCCTTCGAATATTGATTTCCCAATTCCAGCAAATGATGATGCTACAAAATCAATTTCTTTAATCACTGACGTAATTGTAAAGGCTATCGAAGAAGGTCTTGAAGAACGTAAACGTGAAAAAGATGAAGAAGCTGAAAAAGAAGCAGTAGCTGCTAAAGTAGCTGCTGATGAACCAGAAGTTAAAGAACCAGGTGCTAAAAGAAGCAGAAAATCTGCTCCTGTAGCTGGTGAAGGTTCTTCTGAAGAAGCTTAAATAATTTTTGTAATGGGTCTGAAATGTAACGCACAAGATTTTTTTCTTGAATGTACATTCTGACCCATTATTATTTTAAAACTAAAAAAAACATACAATATCATGTCTACAGTACAAATTACAGCTGCCGATGTAAATAAATTACGTCAGCAAACTGGAGCAGGAATGATGGATTGCAAAAAAGCTTTAATTGAAGCTAATGGAGATTTTGAAGCAGCAGTAGATTATCTACGTAAAAAAGGTGCTAAAGTTGCTGCAAGTCGTCAAGATCGCGACAGCAATGAAGGTGTTATTATCGCTAAAGCTACAGCTGATGGTAAACGCGGTGTAATTATTGAACTTAACTGCGAAACAGATTTCGTAGCTAAAAATGCTGATTTCGTTGCATTAGCAAATAAATTCGCTGATTTAGCAATTGATTCTAATCCAGCTGATTTAGAAGCGTTATTAAACGCTGATTTAGATGGCCAAAAAGTTTCTGAAATTATTGTTGAAAATACAGGTAAAATCGGTGAAAAAATCGGTATTTCTAAATTAGAAACCGTTACTGGTGAGCAAGTTGTTGCTTATATCCATGGTAACTATCGTTTAGGTGTATTAGTTGCTTTAAACCAAGCTGGTGCTGGTGTTGAAGAAGCTGGTAAAGATGTAGCTATGCAAATTGCTGCAATGAACCCAGTTGCGCTTGATAAAGGCGATGTAGATACTAATACTATCGAACGCGAAATGGAAATTGCTAAAGAACAAATCCGCGCAGAAGGTAAACCAGAAGAAATGGTTGAAAAAATCGCTGCTGGAAAATTAAATAAGTTCTATAAAGACAGTACTTTATTAAACCAAGAATTCGTAAAAGATTCTTCTAAAGATGTTCGTAAATTCTTAGACGAAACTTCTAAAGGTTTAACTGTAACTGCATTCAAAAGAATTCAATTGGGCGCTTAGTCTAATTAATTTAATATTTAAAAGCTCCTTCGAAATTATTCGAAGGAGCTTTTTTGTTTCTATATAAAGTATATTCCTAATTTTGTGGGTATGAGAAATACACCACTGGCAATTTTAAATGCAAAAATTTTCGACGGATTTAACTGGATTTATGACAAGATAGTTGTTGTAAATGAAAATGGTGAGGTTGATTTTGTAGATGTTTTGCCTACTAATGTGGATTTTATTGATGCTGATGGAAAACTATTAGTTCCAGCTTTTACTGAATTACAAGTTTATGGAAGTGGCGGTAATTTATTTTCTGCCTACCCAACTTCCGAAACACTCCAACAAATGGAGTCGCATTTAAAAAGTCATGGTACAGCTTCATTTTTAGCCTGTGTGGCAACTAATTCTGATGTGGTGATTTATGATTGTATTAAAGCAGCCAAGGAATTTAGAAAGACAGCTAATGGTTTCTTGGGTTTACATTTAGAAGGCCCATTTTTAAACCCATTAAAACGAGGGGCACATGCAGAAAAGTATATTCGTAAAGCAACTTTAGATGAAATAAAAGCCCTTTTAGATTTTGCCGATGGAACAGTGCGTATGATGACTATTGCCGCAGAGGTGCAAGATGAAGCGGTTATTCAATACCTATTAGATAGTAATGTGATTCTTTCATTGGGACATAGTAATGCCAATTTTAATGAAGCAACTCAAGCTTATAATTTGGGTGTACAAACTACCACTCATCTATTTAATGCGATGTCGCCAATTCACCATCGTGATCCAGGTATTCCTACCGCCTTATTTTCTCATAAAAAGGCGCTGGGAAGTATAATTGCAGACGGAAATCATGTTGATTTCGAAGTGATAAAGTTTGCTTCAGCTTTATTAAAAGAAAGATTATTTTTAATTACAGATACAGTTTCGGCATGTACAATTGGTCCGTACCAACATACCTTGGTAGGCGATAAGTTTGTAACTCAAGATGGCACTCTTTCTGGAGCAAACATCCAATTATTAGATGCTGTAAAAAACTGTGTCGAGAAATGTTCAATAGATTTGGGTCTGGCATTAAAGATGGCATCTAAAATTCCTGCACAATTAATCGGTGAACAAGTACGCTTTGGAACAATACTTCCAGGAAAAGGTGCAAATATGATATTATTAAATGCTAATTTAACTCTAAATCGAGTATTTTATTAAGTATTGATACTTAGCATTCGTATCAACTAAAAAAAAATGATAATTTTGAAGAATTATTATAAAGTTTAGGCTTTGTTCACTATTTCTCAATAAAAATATCAAATGAATTATAAACGCATCCTATTAAAATTAAGCGGAGAGTCCTTAATGGGCGATAAACAATACGGTATAGATAACGAAAGGGTTCGTCAATACGCTGAAGATATTAGAGATGTAGTAGCTAAAGGAATTGAGATTGCAATTGTAATTGGTGGCGGAAATATTTTCAGAGGCTTAAGTGCTGAAAAGTCGGGGATGGATAGAGCACAAGCCGATTACATGGGGATGTTAGCGACCGTAATTAACAGTATGGCCTTACAAGATGCTTTGGAAAAAGTAGGTGTAAAAACCAGATTGATGACAGCGATAAAAATGGAACAAATTTGTGAGCCATTTATTCGTAGAAGAGCCATGAGACACTTAGAAAAAGGAAGAGTAGTTATATTTGGTGCAGGAACAGGAAATCCATATTTTACTACAGATTCTGCAGCTGCTTTAAGAGCAATTGAAATTAAAGCCGATGCTGTAATGAAAGGCACAAGAGTGGATGGAATTTATACGGCAGATCCTGAAAAAGATGCTTCTGCAGTACGTTTTGATGAAATTACATTTAGAGAAGTTTTCGCTAAAAACTTAAATGTAATGGATATGACGGCATTTACATTATGTGAAGAAAATAAACTTCCAATTATTGTATTTGATATGAATAAGCAGGGAAACTTTATGAAACTTGCCTCAGGTGAGAAAATAGGCACCCTTGTTAGAGGATAATTATAAGATTGAAAATATCATCAAATGAACGATTTAATTAAATTACAGCTTGAGGATGCTCAGGCATCGATGAATAAAGCAATTATACATTGCGAATCTGAATTAACTAAAATTCGTGCAGGGAAAGCTTCTGCAGGAATGTTAGACGGCATTATGGTAGAATATTATGGTAACCCAACGCCATTAGCTCAAGTGGCTGGAATTACTACACCAGATGCTAGAACTATTCTTATTCAGCCTTGGGAAAAGCAATTATTAGTACCAATTGAAAGAGCAATTCAGGAAGCTAATATTGGCCTAAATCCACAAAATGATGGTGTTGTAATCCGTTTGGTTGTTCCTCCTTTAACAGAAGAACGTAGAAGAGATTTAGTGAAAAAAGTTAAAGAAGAAGCTGAAAGAGGAAAAATTACAGTAAGAAATATACGTAAGGATGCAAACGAACGCATTAAAAAATTAAAAGCAGAAAGTGTGTCAGACGATGAAATTAAAACGGGTGAAGCTGAAGTTCAGAAAATTACCGATAGCTTTATTATTAAAGTAGATAAATTGGCTGAAGCTAAGGAAAAAGATATTATGACAGTATAGTAAATTTTAATTTACTGACATTCAGATGTTAAAGGGAGTGACTTGATTTCATTCCCTTTTTTTTATTTTTACATTTTCCATAATTATTATGAAAATTCTGCTTCGTTATTTGAAGAATTATAAAGGTTTAATTGCATTGGCATTATTGCTGGCTGCTGTAAATCAAATTTTCTCTTTTCTAGATCCTTATGTTTTTAGATTAATAATAGATAAATATATCACCAATATTGGCAACCACGCTTTCACTACTTCAGAATTTATAAAAGGAGGAGGGACATTAATATTATTAGCGATGGGGGCAGCGATGGTTTCTAGAATAGCTAAGAATTTCCAAGACTATTATGTTAATGTTATTACCCAACGTTTGGGTGCAAAAATTTATAGCGATGGATTGGCTCATTCATTGGAGCTGCCTTATCAGGTTTTTGAAGATCAGCGAAGTGGTGAAACGCTAGGTGTTCTACAAAAAGTTAGGACTGATGTTGAACGATTAGTTCAAATGATGATCAATGTATTGTTTACCAGCTTGGTGGGGATAGTTTTTGTTACGGTTTATGCTATATCGGTTTATTGGGTTATTGCTGTAGTCTATTTTTCGGCGGTTCCATTATTGGGCTTTTTAAGTTCAGTATTAAGTAAAAGAATTAAAAAAATTCAAAAAACAATAGTAGCCGAAACTACGGCATTGGCAGGTTCTACCACAGAATCTTTAAGAAATATTGAGCTGGTAAAGAGTTTAGGTTTAGCAAAGCAAGAAATAGAGAGATTAGGAAATACTACCCAAAAAATATTGGGGTTGGAACTTAGGAAGATAAAATATATTAGAAGCTTAAGTTTTATTCAAGGTACTTTCGTTAATTTTTTAAGAAATGGATTATTGTTCTTAATGATGTATCTCATTTTTGTGGATAAGATAACTGTAGGAGAGTTTTTCTCTTTGTTTATTTATTCATTTTTTATTTTTGGGCCACTTCAGGAGCTTGGAAATATTATTAATGTATATCGCGAAACAGAGATTTCATTAAATAATTTTCAGAAAATATTATCAACACCAAAAGATCCAAAACCTTTAAATCCAATTTCTTTAGATAAAATAACCAACTTAAATTTTAATCATGTTGGATTTAAACATTTATCGGCAAATAATAACGCATTAGAAGATGTAAGTTTTGGCGCTAATCAAGGCGAAACGATTGCCTTTGTAGGGCCTTCAGGAAGCGGTAAGACAACACTTGTAAAGCTTTTGGTTGGATTATATAAACCCAAGGTAGGCGAGATTTTGTACAATGGTGTTTCTAGAGAAGAGATAGACTTAGATGTATTGCGTGAAAAAATTGGCTTTGTTACTCAAGATACTCAGTTGTTTTCTGGAACCATCCGTGAAAATTTATTGTTTGTTCAACCTAATGCTAGCGACGAAGATTGTTTAAAGGTTTTACACCAAGCAGCTTGTCAGAATTTATTAGCCCGCGCAGAGAAAGGTTTAGATACTATAATTGGCGAAGGTGGGGTAAAAGTATCTGGCGGTGAAAAACAGCGATTATCAATTGCCAGAGCATTATTAAGAAGACCAGATATTTTAGTGTTTGATGAAGCAACTTCTTCTTTAGACTCAATAACTGAGGATGAGATTACATCTACAATTAAGGAGGTTAGTGATATAAAAGATCAAATTACTATACTAATTGCCCATAGATTATCTACAATAAAGCATGCCGACCGAATTTTTGTCCTAGAGAAGGGACAAATTATTGAGACAGGGACCCATGAAGAATTAATTGGTAAAAATGGATTGTATTATGCTATGTGGAGACAACAAATAGGAGAACGTTAAAATAGTGTAATAGTAGTTTAATAATTTTAACTATATTGAAACCATGATGCTTATTAATTTGGGCGGTGCCGAAATAGTTTTGGTATTAGCCATTGCTTTTATACCACTTGCGCTAACTTTATATTGTATTTTAGATATTTTTAAAAGTCAATTTAAAGATCAAAACACAAAATTATTATTTCTAATAATAGTTATTCTTGCTCCTTTTCTGGGGAGTTTGGTTTACCTTTTCTTAAGAAAGAAGTTTAAAAAGTAGAGTTTAAATTAAAGGAGTGGTATTATTATTCCTCATATAATCTAATTTATATTGGAACATTTCTGCCATTCGTTCTGCTCTCCATAAAGCGTCTGTGGTTTTTTGCCCAGTAAAATTAGCGGTTAAAGTGTCTTTCCATAATTGTAACCAAATATCAAAATGTTCTTTATGAATAGGAAGTTTTGCATGAGCTAAAAATGGACTTCCACTGTAGGCAATTTCATCTAATAAAATTGTTTGCCAAAAGCGGTACATTTTATCTAAATGTTTTTCCCAATTATTCCCAATCACGTCTTTAAAAATTGGGCCAATAGTTACATCTTCTCTAACTTTAGAATAAAAAGTGTCAACAAGAAATTTGATGTCTTCTAAGTTTTCAATATCTTTCTGTACCATATAATCAAAGTTCGTAATTAAATGATTATAAGCTAATAATAAATGTAAGGTTACAGTAAAAACATTTGATAGGCTTCGTAAAAATCAGGGACATCAATTATTGCAGCTGATGCCGCAATTCCATAAATGCCTGTATGTTTTAGGGCAATTACATCATTATATTTTATGCCGCCTACAGCGATAATTGGTGTTTCTAAATTGTTTTTTTGAATTAATTCTTTCGCGAATTTATAATCGGCTAAACTTATATGTGTATAATTATTTGGCTTTGTAGTTGAATTTGAAAATGGGCCATATCCAATATAATCCGCCCCAGCTAGCGCATGTTTTAATACTTCGTCTGGTGTTTTAGCACTTATCCCTAAAGTGTAATTTTCACCTATAATCTCTCTAATTTCCTTCAAATTTGCATTGAAATCTTCAAGGTGAAACCCTTGGATATCTGCCTTTCCAGCTAAATGTATATGATCGGTTACGATTAAGGTGGCGCCCCATTCATCACATATTTCTGCAATCTCATTTATTTCCCTTAAAACCTCTTCTTGAGGTTTATTCAATTCTCGGTATTGAATCCACTTACCACCCGCTTCACAAGCCAATTGAGCTTGCGAAACGGAAGATAATTTTGGATTATTATTAGTTATAAAATGAAATTTGTCTATATATTTTTTCATTAAAAATTAATATTAAGATTGGTTATAAAATGTCGGCCAGCCTGTGGGAAATAAAAGTTTTCAGTAACTCTTTTACCTCCATAATAATAGCCAAAAGTATAACCATTACTTTCATATTTTTTGTCGAATAAGTTATTAATCAATAATCCCAATTGAATATTTTTAATCCCTAATATGGAAAAGCTATACCCCATTCTAAGGTGATTAACAAAATGACTGTTCAAACTTCTGCTTTCATGCTCAGTATTATCTAAATATTGCTTACCAACATATTTGGATTGAAAACTTAATGCAAGGTTTTTCAATGGAATATAAACTAATTCTGACCCTATTATGGTTGATGGAGAGAACGAGATATTGGTGTTTTTGTAAATTTCTTCTACCTGACCACCATTATCATAATCATCACTATAATCTATATAAGTATTTATTTTATTCTGGCTGATAGCTGCATTGGCAAGAATTTTAAACTTTGAATTTATGGTGTAAGCAACATCAGCTTCTAAACCAATTCTGTAGCTTTTAGGTACATTTTGTCGGAAATACTCTCCTACTTCATTAATTTTTCCTGTAATAATTAATTGGTCTTTATACCACATTCCGTAACCATTTATACCAAAATCTAAATTTTTTGTGTTTGCTCTATAACCTATTTCTAAGTCGGCCATTCCTTCTGGAAGTGGTGTAAATCCATTACTAAAGTTTATGTAATCGTCTCTATTTGGCTCTTTTTTCGCAAAACTAAGCGAAGTATATAAATGCTGATTTGAGTTCAGAATATAATTTAAACCAAATTTTGGATTGAAAAAATTTAAATCATCTTTTACGAAAAGTTGGTTTCTGTTTTTATCTGTTCCAACAACCCGATAGTTTATATTTCTATATTGTAAATCGCCAAAAAGATTAAATTTTTCAGATACATTGAAATTTAATTTACCATATACATTAAAGTCTTTTTTTGTTCCTCTATTATCGTAGTAATGATTATCCAAATTAATTACATTTCCGAAATTAGACTTAATAACCTCGCCAAAATGATCTCCAAGGTATTCATTATAAGCTCCTCCAATTGTCCAGCTTAATTTATCATTCTTAAAACTCAATGAATAAGTTATCCCATAGAAATCATTATCAAGCCATCTTCTTCTAACTAAATCTGATCTTTCTATTGTTGTATTGCCAATTAAAACCGGTGAAATGCCGTAATTACTTAACTTTTGATTTTCTTTAAATTCTTCAAAATATCCTTTTCCATCTGTATAATGTGCGGCCAAGTTTAAGTTATAATTATCGTTTAACTGAACAGCATATAACGCTTGATAATGTTTTTGCCAATAATTATCGTTTTGATCTTCATATAAAAAACTATTATAGGTCCGCGGATTAGCGTTAATGATATTTAATGCATCATTGCCACTTAAACCATTTCTATTTATATAATCGTTTATATCATTCAAATTGCCTCTCAGTTTGGCTTCTGGAATTCCATTCCACGCTTGGTAAGTTTGTTCCTTGCCTCCAAAAACATTAACTCTTAAAACTTCTTTATCTGTTTTAAATGCTCCAGATACAAAGTAGGATTGTAAATCACTCTTACTTCTATCAATAAAGCCATCTGATTTAATTCTCGACAGTCTGCCTTCGAAACTAAAATTCCCAATTAATCCTGTGCCCAGTTTAATCGTGTTTTTTAAAGTACCGAATGAACCAATAGAATTATTTGTTGAAACAAATGGCAAGTCGCTAACAGACGAAGTTAAGATATTTACACTCCCGCCAAAAGAGCCTGCACCATTTGTGGATGTGCCTAAACCTCTCTGGATTTGAATATTATCAATAGAAGAAGCAAAATCGGGCATATTAACCCAAAAAGTACCTTGACTTTCACTATCGTTGTATGGAATTCCATTTATCGTTACATTAACCCTTGTTGGATCGCTACCTCTAATTCTAATGCCTGTATAGCCCACCCCGGCACCAGCATCAGATGTTACCACTACGCCTGGGGTATTTTGAATTAAAAAGGGTAAATCTTGTCCGAAATTTTGATTTTCAATTTCGGATTTAGAGATGTTTTTGAAAGTTGAGACGCCTTGCTTTCCAACTCTGGTAGATTGTACTAAAACCTCTTCAGCGATAAAGGATGTTGGAATAAGTTTAATTTGGATAGATTTGTTAGCTTCTATTTCTACAACATGGGTATTCAACTTATAACCAATATGGCTTAAGGTTAGTGTGTAAATTCCCGGTTTTAAATTGTTGAATTCAAAAATTCCATTTTTGTCAGAAACATTTAATTTGTTGGTTTCTTTAATGCGAATAGTTACATCGGGTAATGGTAAAAGCGTACTGTTGTCAGAAACTGTGCCTGTAATTTTAAGCTGTGCAAATGCCAGACATGGCAAAAAGCAAGCTGCAAGAGCAGCAAAAATAATTTTTTTCAATTTTGTTAATTTTTAGTAAAACCAACTGCAAGAAAGGGTCACTTACAGCCCAGTTAAACTCCATAACTCCAATCCCTACGCCGGCATTATCCGGATCAGGTGCATTTGAGCGTAGAAGGTGGAGACTGTATAACTTTTCGGTTCCAGTTTAATGGAAACTCCGTCCTGATTATCTTCCGGACTTCCCGAATTTCGGACTACTTAACTTTACGGTCTTCTTCTTACTGCTCAAAATGGGTATGTTCTCAGCCTTTATTTATGTTTTTATAAAACAAGGCACCCCTTATGATGGGGTAAATGTAGGGAGAAAAGATGAAAGAAAAAAGATAGAGTATGCGAATGATGAAGGAATCTTTAAACTTAAGAATAATGACAAATAAATTGGTGGCGTTATTTTGGGCTATTTTGTAAGTAAAGGAAGTTTTAAAATGAAGATTTCGTGTAATAAATCATATGAACTCTTCAATTATTTTATTTTTAGCTGTGATTTTTTAAAATTTTAGTTTGTTTTAATTTAATTAGAATTATAATTTAAGATAAAAACTTATAATAAGAAACGCTTTTCTGTTTTCTGAAATTGAAGTTTTATGTAAAAAAATTGCGCCAATCATTTAATTAAATTAAATTTCAAGAAAAATGTTGCGAAATGAAAAAACAATTAACCTTTTACTTGTATTTACGTTAATTTTCTCATTATCTTGTAAAAAAGATAACACTGCACAACTTTCAAAAACTACTTTAGTTACTGAAGTAAAAAACATTTTGAGGCGTTAAATTCTATTAAGACCTTAAATATGACTTCCCAGACTGGAAAAACTATGCCATTGAGATATAACCCAAAGTGGCATTTAGCGACTACAATAGATATTAATGGCAATTCTTCTTTGATTGTTCCAATTGAATCAAATTTGATAAGAGCCGTCGGAGTAGATAGTCAGGTTAAATTAATTGTTGATATTCAAAACGATAATTATATATTCAAAACGCTTACTCTCAACATGAAAAATGATGTCAATTTAAGTGCATCTGATTTGTACAACTTTGCGTTTGTTGAAAAGGATGCGCCTAAAAATGGGTTAGGAATTTCCGAAATAAAAATCTTTAACCACCGTCTTCAACTTGAGAAAATAATTGCAAGTTCAGGAGCAAATGTGTCAATAGTCAGGTTTGACATCGTTTTAAATAAAGATAATTCAACCATTAAAAAATCAAATAAAGATTTTCGTTTTGCTTATATAAAGCCACCCTCTGAGAATTGTTTTGAGATTGATTGGTACCTGCAAGAATGGGAACATGATGAATTTGGGAATCTAGTGTTTTTTGATGAAACATATATGGGTACTGAAACCATCTGTCAAGATTTAAATGGAGGAGGGGGGAGTGGAAGTGTTCCAATTATTAGTGAAGAAAATTTAGCAGATCATTTGCCTTCTAGCGCCTCTATTACCTTGTCAAGTACGGAACAAATAAACTACCCGAATAATAGAAGAGTACTTTATAAATGGACTTTTGCGAAAAGTTTATTCGAGAGCTTTCATTCAATTGAGGAAGGTTTTCATAAAAAGGTAAATGGAATATGGGAATGGCAAAGTCTGGGTCATTCTTCGATGTTGAGAGACGGATACAGTATATTGGTTACGTCCGATATGAGTATTGTGAGTAACAATTTTCACGTAGGAAAGTATGCAGCTGGCGCAACACTTTATTGGCAACACGTCGGTAAGGCATTGTTTCAAAGGGGACCGGTTGTATCAAATACATCGGGTGTTTCAAATAGTGAAGTTTGGGATTCTCGAAATTAAAATATATGAGTTCAAAAACATTGATTATCCCAATAGCAATTATTTGCAGTTTTTTAATCACCTGCAAAATAAAGCAAAGTGATGTTGAAATAGTAAAAGTAAAAAAATCTATTCCCATTCTATTAATCAATGGAGAAGTAAACTATTTCACCGATAGTACCGAAATATATAGATATAAGGATATGGTTTTATACAAGATCCCATATCTTTTTGTATCTAATGAGCAACAACAAGAAGGAGATACAATTTTTATGCGTCCAATTTCAACTGAAATTCGCCATAAAAAATTTGTTTTTACTAAAGGGGAAGAATTTGGACTGATGTATGACTTTCCAGTTGAAAAGAAATCAGTAAGATTAAATGTCGATTCAATTAGTATGGGTGTGACATTTAAACATTTTAAGCTTCATGATTTAGGGATAGACAGTTTAATCGAAATTCAACCATTAGAGTCCAATGTTATCCGAGAAGTCTATAAATCATTGTTACCTCACAATATTTCCGAGCCAGATTCAATGTTTTTATACTATTCTAAAATTCCGAGGAAAGAAGATTTTGAATTTGATGATTCCCTTTTACCGACAAATAAGAGAAATAAAATTTTCAAGGTAGAATTAATTTTTCAAGCGCAACAAAAGCAAATTAATGGAATTCTTAAAGCCATTCCTAGACGTGTTTTAACAATGGAGACCAAAACCTTAAAAAAAATTGACAGAGATGAAATACTTTCTCTCTTTAAGCGATTTGAAATGGACGTTGCAGCTAATAAGATGTAAAATATATTTATTAGGCATGTATAAGTAGGTGATCAATCAAAAATATCTACCCCACTCTTTTAACGTTCTTCTCAAATATTTCACGATTTCAAAAACTCTTCAACTGCTTTTATAGCATTGGCTACTCTAGTTTCTCCCAATCCGCCAACTACCACATAATTTGCATTTAAGGCTTTTAACTCTTTATGCCAAATATCCATAAAGTAATCCCTTTGGTGTGGAAAATCACGTAATGGATCTTCTTCCCAAGGCAAATCTATATCCATGAGCAAATACAAATCGTAGGTGTATTTTGGGAGCGCATCTAATACTACTTTTGGCGTATATCCAAACATCTCGTCACTCCATATTTTAACCGTAAGAAAAGTGGTATCACAAATTATAAAAGGTTGAGTTGCTACCGATAAAATAGACTCTTCTAAAGCTACTTGTCCGTGAAACATATTTACTTCATCTTGTAAGTTACAAGGCTCGGTAAGTGCGGCACAGTAATATCGTGCATATTCTGGCACCCAAAGTGTGTTGAAGTGTTCGGCAAGTATTTTAGACATTGTAGATTTACCAGTGCTTTCTGGACCAACAACTGCAATTTTTTTAACGTTTTTGTTCATGATAAATTTTTCGCCAACTAAAATAACCGCTGAATGCAATAAAAATATAAAGTGCATACATCAGCCCGGTGGCATACAATTCTTTGCTAAAGTAAACATATATGTAGATGATGTCTACAATAATCCAGATTATCCAATTATATAAAATCCTTCTTGCCAACCAAGCCTGAGCAATTAGGCTAGATGCGGTAAGAAATGAGTCTAAAAATGGAAAAGATGCATCGGTATGTTTAAAAAGCAAGGTCCCTAATAGCCAGGTAAATAAAGCGATGGCAATTATAGATACGATTAATTCTAACTGTCTTAAGCCAGTAATAGGTTGCTCAGTTTGACTTTCCTTCCTGCGCGACCAAAAATACCAGCCATATATATTCATGCCTAGAAAATAGATTTGTAATCCAGCGTCAGCATATAACTTAGCGTGAAAAAAAATATAGATATAAATAATTACACTAATACAAGCAATTGGCCAGTTTAAAATATTGTTTTTAGAGGCCAGCCAAACACATAGTAATCCAGTTACCACTCCAAGCCATTCTAAGACTGATGTGGATGAAAAAAATTGACTTAAGCTTTTTTGAATGGCATCTAGTAAATCCATTCCCCAAATGTAGAAAAAGAATTTTATAGAGGTGGTTTCTATTATTATTGTTGAAACCCGGGGAACGATTTTAATACAGATTCAATTGAGCTTTCTGGATCTGGTGGAAAAATTTCGAAAGCTTTGCTAGGTTTTAAGTTTACTATTTTAGGAAGTAGACTGAGGTAGTTAGTTAATTCCCAAAACGTAGGAGGGTAGTATTGTTGCTTTAGATACTTAGATTTGTTGTTGTATTGAATATCTAAAGTTGTGGTTGTACCATGATATACATATTTCTGATTGAGAGTCAATTTGTCAATCTCAGATTTCTTCAAAATATCTATTAACTCTTTTAACTGATTCTTGTTCAGTTTTCCTTTATAGTAAAGAGCAAGCTTGTTGTAGCCGCCATTTTGTTCTTTAAATTTTATGCGTGTATAATCTTTTGCAATCCAAGTCTATTCTAGCGTAACTTGTTGCGAAAACACATAGATGGAGTTGAATATGATAAATAAAAGGATACCAATTGGCTTCATGTTTTTTTGTACGCCATGCCAATCTCAGGACGAATTGATGCTTAATTAAGACACTAAATATTCCTGATAGTTTAGTTTTCATCATCGAAACCCTATAAAATCAGCAAACTATTTTATTTTTTAGCTGTTGTGATAATAGACCTTAGTTTCAATTGGGGTTATAAATAAATGGAAAGTCAGAAATTTTAACATAAGAGGATGGAGAAAGCTTACTAATTAATTAAAGTTATATTTAAAATGTAAGATGATGAAAAACAGAGGAATTAAATTTTTAACTGCAGCTGGTTTGATGGCTGGATTATTAGCATTTACGTCGGTAAAACAGGGTGGAATAAAAGGTTCTGTTTCTCCAGCTGATGGGGCACAAGGCGTAATGGCAATTAAAGGTACAGATACCATAAAAGCGTCGATAAATTCAGGTTCATTTGTATTGGGAGATTTAAAGGCTGGAACTTATACAGTAATGGTAAAGGCTATAACTCCTTATAAAGATGCATTTGTTGAGAATGTTGTAGTAACAGATACTACTGTGGCTGATGTGGGTGAAATTCAACTCACTCAACAGAAAATACGATAAATTAAATTTTAAAATGGGGGATAATTAAATCCCCCATTTTTTTATTGATTTGTTAATGGAGTAGTGTTTAATCCTATAGCTACTCTCATGCTTACATCAACATCTAAAGCTTTGCTAAGTGTATATTCAATTCTAATTCTAACAGAATTGGATTTAATATATGTGTCAATGAATTTAGAATTATCTACATCTAAAACCAATTGACTTCCAATATTAGCGCCAATATCATTCCTAGTAGCAACTAAAATTTCGTTATCACCATTTCCAATAAATAATTTAACAGATTTTAAAACACCTAAATTATGAGAAACTGGGTTAATTGCTGTTAAGGTAGCGCTAACCACTCTAACGTCTTTAACCAATTGAGCACCATTCTTATTGCCTAATATTTGATCGAAACTTGTGGCTAAGCTAGTGGCAGTAAAAGGCGTGTTTACTGACTGGGTGGCTGGTGCAGTAATGGATGCGGTATAAGGTAAATTTGACTTAATTATAGATTGAACGGTTGAGCAAGCTGAGAAGAATATTGGAATTAAGAGGCCTAAAAAAAGAATTTTTTTCATTTTATGATGTTTTTAATAATTATGCAAATATTCATTAAATGTTGATTATAACAAAAAAATCCAGAAGGGAACAACCCCTTCTGGATAATAAACCAAACAAACTATTTATGAAGAATACCCTTGAAGGGTACTTCGAGATTGCGGCTAACTTTGTGAGTCAGCCCGAATCAATCTATTACTCTTATAACAAGTGCTGTTCCAAAATGTTTAAAAAAATGATTCAATTACACTACTATGACTTTATTTGTAAAAAATTGAAAATCATTGATTAAAGTCAATATTAAGCGACCAAAATTTGGCAGAAATATTTATGATTGTTTAAATTCGAATCTAATAAATGACAGGAATGTATTTTAGAAAGTACATCATGATTATTTTTTACATCATAAATGATGATTTATAAAATTAATTGTAATTAGAAATTGAAAAATTCCCATTTAAAAAATCTCCAGATAGACTGATAATACTTTAAAAAAACTAATATTTTATCTCAAATTAAACGCATAATAATGTATCTTTGCATCCCGACAGGTTAGTCGGATATTCACACTCCGGCTTGCTTTTATATCCATATTAACAGAAAAGCATTATGCCAAAAGACACCTCCATTAAATCCGTACTTATTATAGGTTCTGGTCCCATTATTATCGGGCAAGCTTGTGAATTTGATTATTCAGGTTCTCAAGCAGCATTATCTTTAAAAGAGGAAGGGATAGAAGTATCGATCATTAATTCTAATCCGGCAACAATTATGACGGATAAAGTAATTGGAGATCATGTTTACTTATGGCCATTAACTGTAGAGTCGATCGAGAAAATTTTACAAACCAGTAAAATTGACGCTGTATTACCTACTATGGGAGGCCAAACTGCCCTAAACCTATGTAAAGAAGCAGAAGAACGGGGCGTGTGGGAAAAATATGGCGTAAAAGTAATTGGAGTGGATGTTGCAGCGATAGAGAAAACTGAAAATCGTGAAGCTTTCCGTCAATTAATGGTTGATATAGGTGTAGGAGTAGCTCATTCAAAAATTGCCAATTCTTTTTTAGAAGGTAAGGAAGCAGCTCAAGAAATAGGTTATCCATTAGTAATTAGACCATCTTATACTTTAGGTGGTTCTGGTGGTGGTTTTGTACATAAGAAAGAAGAATTTGATCAAGCTTTAAAACGTGGATTAGAAGCTTCGCCAACACATGAAGTATTAGTAGAACAAGCTGTTTTAGGTTGGAAAGAATATGAGTTGGAGTTGTTGAGAGACAGCAATGATAACGTAATTATTATTTGCTCTATTGAGAATTTTGACCCAATGGGTATACATACAGGTGATTCCATTACAGTAGCGCCTGCCATGACATTATCTGATCGTTGTTATCAGGAAATGCGTAACCAAGCCATCAAAATGATGCGCGCGATCGGTAATTTCGCTGGAGGTTGTAACGTTCAGTTTTCTGTTAATCCAGATAACGATGAAATTATTGCTATTGAGATTAACCCTAGGGTTTCTAGATCATCAGCATTAGCTAGTAAAGCAACAGGTTATCCTATTGCAAAAATTGCGGCTAAGTTGGCTATTGGTTATAATTTGGATGAAATAGAAAATCAAATTACCAAAACTACTTCTGCTTATTTTGAGCCTACATTAGACTATGTAATCGTAAAAATTCCTAGATGGAATTTCGATAAGTTTAAAGGCGCTAATAAGGAGTTAGGTTTACAAATGAAGTCGGTAGGTGAAGTAATGGGCATAGGCCGTACTTTTATTGAAGCACTTCAAAAAGCGACTCAAAGTTTAGAGATTGGTAGATCTGGCCTAGGTGCGGATGGTAAGCACAATAGAAGAATAGAAGATATTATGGAAGGCTTGGAGCATGCAAGCTGGAACAGATTATTCTTAATTAAGGATGCTTTCTCAATGGGAGTGCCGTTAGAGTCTATTCGTAAAATAACAAGAATAGATAAATGGTTCCTAGCTCAAATTCAAGAGTTAGTTGCACTGGAAACCGAATTAAAGAGATATTCAATCAATAACATCCCTAAAGATTTCTTTTTAACTTTAAAACAAAAGGGATTTTCTGATGTACAAATAGCCTATGTTTTGGGCAACGTTACTGAAGATGAAGTTTATGATAGAAGAAAAGAACTAGGTATTCGTCGTGTTTATAAGATGGTAGATACTTGTGCTGCGGAATTCCCAGCTCAAACGCCATACTTCTATTCTACTTTTGAAGAAGAACAAAAGAACATTAATTCTGAAGTAGTAACAACTTATGCCAACGAATCTATTGTATCAGATAAGAAAAAAGTAATTGTATTAGGTTCTGGTCCAAATAGAATTGGACAAGGTATAGAATTCGATTATTCTTGCGTACACGGGTTATTAGCAGCTAAAGAGGCAGGATTTGAATCGATTATGGTAAATTGTAACCCTGAAACGGTTTCTACAGACTTTAACATGGCCGATAAGTTATACTTTGAACCTGTTTTCTGGGAGCATGTAAGAGAAATCATTGAGCACGAAAAACCTGAAGGTGTAATTGTTCAGTTAGGAGGTCAAACTGCCCTTAAAATGGCAGAAAAACTGCACGAAAAAGGCATTAAGATTATTGGGACTAGTTTCGATAATATGGATATTGCTGAAGACCGTGGAAGATTCTCTGATTTATTGAAAGAATTAGATATTCCTTATCCTAAATATGGGGTTGCAGAAAATGCTGAAGAAGCAATTGAAGTTGCTAATGAAGTAGGCTACCCAGTTTTGGTACGTCCGAGTTACGTTTTAGGCGGACAAGGGATGAGCATTGTAATTAACGATGAGGATTTAGAAAAAGCGGTTGTAAAGCTTTTAGGCGATCTACCTGGCAATAGAGTACTGATTGACCATTTCCTTGACAGAGCAGAAGAAACGGAGTCTGACTCTATTTGTGACGGTGAGGACGTACATATTATTGGTTTAATGGAGCATATAGAGCCTGCAGGAATCCATAGTGGCGACTCAAGTGCTGTATTGCCACCATTTAGCTTGTCTGACAAGGTAATTAATGATATGGAAACTTATACCAAGAAATTGGCTAAGGCTTTAAATATCCGCGGATTGATGAACATTCAGTTTGCAGTAAAAGACGATAAAGTTTACGTAATTGAAGCTAATCCGCGTGCAAGTAGAACTGTTCCGTTTATCGCAAAAGCTTATGATGTTCCATACATCAATATTGCAGCTAAAGTAATGATGGGCGCAAACAAGTTGAAAGACTTTACGATTGAAAGAAAGTTAAAAGGCTACGCTATCAAAGAACCTGTATTCTCTTTTGAAAAATTCCCAGAAGTTACGAAAGAGTTAGGTCCAGAAATGAAGTCGACCGGTGAGGCAATCCGTTTCATCGCCGATTTAGAAGATCCATACTTCAGACATTTGGTGAAAGAGAAGTCGATGTACTTGAGTAAGTAAGCTGAAGGTAGAAAGTAGAAAGCTGAAAGTCCTGCAGGATATATAAGTCCCCACAAGCATATTTCTGGGGACTTTTTTTGTTTTATATTTTTAGTATTTGTAGACTTACGGTTTTAGTTGTTTGACTTTTTTTGGCGTTTCCCTCGTTCCTCGGGTCGGGCTGTCCGCTGTATCTTTTCTTCATTGCACTCAGAAAAGGATGCCGTTTCTATCCCAAACGCGGTCTAATCTAAAATTATTACTAAAGGTTTGCCAACTCTGTCTATGTACTAAAGACCAACTTCCAGCTACGATCTACCTAGATTTTTAGCATGGATTACAGGATACCGCCTTAGGGATGGTAGCTGCCCGTTCCGCGTAGCGAACTGAATCTGCAAACAGCCTGGGCCGCAGGCAAGGCCCTAAACAGACATGACCTAATTATCTGCTACCTCAATATTTTCTCCATTTTTTTACCCTTAGCCAACTCATCCACTAGTTTATCTAAATAGCGTACTTTTTGGGTAAGCTCATTTTCTATATCTTCTACTCGATAGCCACAGATGGTTCCAGTAATTAAATGTGCATTTGGGTTCAGTTTAGCTCTTTCAAAAAATGTTTGAAAGGTTATTTTTTCTGCAATCAAGACCTCCAAATTTGCATCATCATAACCTGTAAGCCAATTTATTACGGTATTTAACTCTTCTTTAGTCCTCCCTTTTCTCTCTATTTTTTGGAGATACATGGGATAAACGGAAGCAAATGTCATGTTTGCGATACGCTGGTTGTGTTGTTCTAAAGGTTGCATGAGATTACAAGTATTGAATGTTTTCTTCGGGTACCCATCCTACATCATTGGACTTATTGCTTTTTGACCATAGCCAACCGTTTAATTGCTGGCTAACTGTAATTGTGTCCCCTTTCTCTACATCTAACTCCTTGGCACTGTAATCTTCCAGTACTTGGGCAGTTAGTTTGCTTTGGTCTATTTTTAAGATTTGTATAGGCACCCAACCACCGTGGGTCTCATTTTCTGCCCAAATCCAGCCCTTCCATTTCTCTTCTGATTCTTCCTGACCCAGATGTACTGTTTCTCCCTTTTTTAAAACGATGGGATCTTGGTATTGCGATGAATAGTTTGAAATAGCTACAGCTTTAAGCATATTAATAGAATTTGTTAACACTAATTTACTCAAAATTTAAAATCCTTGGTCGACTGAATGTCATTTAATAACAGAGTATTACTCGTGGAAAAAGTCTAATTGATTATTCTGCATTTTGCAATTTTTTTACCTGAAGTAAGGTAATTATCCATAAAATAGTGAAAGGCAAGAAAATTATTGCAAAAATGCTTGCTAGTTCGAACTGCGCAAATAAAAAAATCAATCCCACTACCATAAACCAATTTGGGAATCTTATTATTCTGTTATAGACGAAGGGAAAAATCACGAATAATACAGTTGAAAATGTGTGTAAGTTTAATGCGATGATGCTGGTGTGCTGTGGTGGCTTGCCTAATAAGAAGAGCCTCCAGATACGGGGAGTTTCAAAGAAGGCTAATTCGTATGGCCAAGCCCATTGTCCATTCAATGATATTCCTGAGAATAGCGAAAGGATTGTAATGGTAACTAATAAGCTTGTAGTTTTTATGTTTCGAAATACCATATCTACTTATTCATGTTAATAGAGTTTCGCCATGGTGTACGAGGCCTTCTTAATAGTAAGTATCCTTTCCATCTTAAAAATTACAGTTGTGCAAAAAAAATCCCGATTCATTTTGTGAATCGGGATCATTATGATTTTTAAGCGTGGTTAGTTTAAAATTACTACGCCTTTTGCTTCAAATGCAACTTCTTTTTTAGGTTCAGTGATTTTCGCAATTTCAGCTTCAGATTTATGTGCATCTTCTGCATAATGACGTAAAGTTTCTACCGAAACAATTTGTTTTTTAGCAACGCCGTCTAATAAAATTTCTTTTCCTGCTAAATCAAATGGCATAAAGAAAGCGTAATCTTTGAAAGTTACACGTACAGGCTCTTTACCATCAGGCATTTGTACTGTAATGAAACATCCTTTTTTCTGACAAACTTCAACTACTTTACCTCTTAATTTCATGTCAGCAGACTGTTTGTCGCCTAATAATTGCTCAATTTGAGCAAATGGAGCAGTTTCTCCTGTTACACCGGTTCCAAAAACTTTTTTGTTATCTGCAACTTGTTGTGCGAATGCAAAAACTGTAACAAAACAAAATGCTAGACTTAATAATATCTTTTTCATATCGACTATAGATTTAATCTTGGTTTTATAAAGATACGAATTTCTAATAATTTTAGTTGACTTCAAAATAACCATGTTTGAGGATTGTCAATTTTTTGGTTCCGGGTAGACTGTAGACAGTAGATGGTAGAAAGTATAAAGTAGTAGACAGTAGATTGAAAATAGTTGTTCTTGGAAGCCTAGATATATCTTCTCTATCCAAACAAATGCTGAAATACTTCTTCTATCTTACTTACGCCTACTATTTGTATGTTGAATTTTTTAAGGTTCAAACCTTTATAGTTGTACGCAGATATCATTACCTTTTCAAAACCTAATTTTTCTGCTTCAGAAATGCGTTGCTCTATCCTGTTTACGGCTCTTATTTCTCCAGAAAGCCCAACTTCTGCTGCAAAGCATGTTTTAGAAGAAACCGGTATGTCCTGATGTGAAGAAATAATAGCTACTAAAATAGCAAGGTCTATTGCTGGATCTTCTACTTTTATTCCACCTGCAATATTTAAAAAAACATCTTGAGTACTTAATCTAAATCCACAGCGTTTTTCTAAAACAGCCAACAACATGTTCATTCTTTTGGTGTCGAACCCATTTGCAGAACGCTGAGGTGTACCGTAAGCTGCAGTCGACACCAATGCTTGTGTTTCTATTAACATGGGCCTAGCGCCCTCTAAAGTTGCCGATATAGCAATTCCGCTCAATTCTTCCTCACGCTGTAATAATAATATTTCCGAAGGATTAGAAACTTCTCTTAATCCATCGCCACTCATGGCATATATGCCTAGTTCCGCTGCTGCACCAAATCTGTTTTTTATAGACCTTAAAATACGGTACACATGGTGTCTATCGCCCTCAAATTGAAGCACTGTATCTACCATGTGCTCCAAGATTTTTGGACCAGCTATCATACCATCTTTTGTGATATGGCCGATTAAAAAAACGGGTGTACTGGTTTCTTTCGCATAGCGTAAAAATTCTGCTGTACATTCTCGCACTTGCGATACGCTACCCGGTGTAGATTCTACATGTGCCGACTGCATAGTTTGAATAGAATCTACAATAAGAATATCTGGCTCAAGCGCCTCTATTTGTTTGAAAATATTTTGAGTGAGTGTTTCTGTAAGGATATAACAATCTGGCGAAGGACTAGAAGTAATTCGCTCAGCACGCATTTTAATTTGTTGCTCGCTTTCTTCTCCAGAAACATATAAAACTTTAAGGTTTTTTAGCTGGAGTGCTAGTTGAAGCATAAGGGTTGATTTGCCTATTCCTGGCTCCCCGCCAATTAGCGTTACAGAGCCGTAAACCAAACCACCTCCTAAAACGCGATCAAGTTCTGCATCACCAGTAGCAATGCGGGCCATTTCTGTAGTCTCTATATCTTGAACCTTACTTGGGGTGTGTAGTCGTTGACTACCGTTGCTAGATTTCCATGAAGATTTTAAGGCACCACTTTTCTCAATTACTTCTTCTACAAAAGTATTCCATTGTCCACATGAAGGACATTTACCAAGCCATTTTGCAGATTCGAAACCACAACTTTGACAAAAAAATGCTGATTTTGTTTTAGCCAATTTTTATAAATTATTTAATTGTAAAAGTAGCTAAAATAGCTTTATGATCTGTAGGCCATATACCTTTTGGTAGAACAAATGGATCTTTTGTAAATTCTTTAATCACATTTCCATTTGAAATTGATGTGTTTGGACCCAGAATCGAAATGCTATTTAGACGTATTTTTTTATGTTTTTTGTAAAAAATAAAATCAATCCTATCTCTATCATCGGCCTCTTTTGCCCAAATTAATTTATTTATAGGTACATGTGGATTAAAAGCTGGAAATGTAAACCCTGGATGAGTTAATACATTAGGATAAATTTTTCTATATGCGTCTATCCATCCGTTTTTTTCTAAACTCATTGTATTTTGCCATGGAATAATTAGTCCATTATGGTCATAAAGATCTTTAGTGTTCTTTTTCCAATCTCTATGTGATGGTTCATTTAAATCCATCCCTAAAATTACTATACCTCCATTTTTAGATTCAATCTCTGCATCCTTTATAATTAAATTGATTGCCTCATCGCGTTGGGAGTCAGCATTTATTCTTAAAATTTCGTTTACATCAGCCAACTTTTTACCTAATTTTTTCCAAGTATTGGCATCATATCCTCTTGGAGGATAATTTGCGGCATTTAAATAATCTAGATGTGCAGTATAAGCAATAATTCTATTGTTATTAACCTTAATAACAGCTTTATAGGCTGATCCATGATCATTTTTAAGAGGATAAACTTCCTGATAACTTTCAATTGGAAACTTTGATAAAATCCCTGAATCGTAACTCAAAAATGAATAATAATTAGCACCTTTCTTTTGTAAGGCTAGAATTATCTTTTCATTAAATGGAACGTTCTTATAATTTCTGACTTCACTAAAAGTAATAATATCTGCATTATTTGCTAGTATTTCGTCGACAATAGCTTCGAAGCCACCATTAACTACTGTTCCTTCTTGCCAAATATTAAATTGAAGAAATTTTAATTGAGTGGATTGGGCATTTATCAAATTTAAATTGATAAATAGGAAGAAGAATAAGGAATAAAGATATGGTTTAAGCATAAAAACAATGGTAGTACCTAAGATACTACCATTGTTTTAAAATTAAAGTTTTATTTCTTCATCTTTTGAAGATAGGAAATGGAATTCTGTTAAGTTATAAGAACTCACGGCTCTTACTCTAATACGTTGACCGTATCTAAAGAACCATTTCCATTGTAAAGAAATGAACCCTTTTTTAATGAAAGCTTCAATATAAGGGTGTACGCAAAGCGTAATATTTTTTTCATTCTGTTCTTCAAGGATGTATTTCAAATTATTTTCAATATCATCTATTAACAGAATACTTGCTTTAATTTCGCCGGTTCCTCCACATGTTGGACATTTCTCACTTGTCACAATATTCATTTCTGGACGGACACGCTGGCGTGTTATCTGTACTAATCCAAACTTACTTGGAGGTAAAATGGTATGTTTTGCTCTATCGAGCAACATTAGAGATTTTAGGTAATCGAATAAAATTTTACGATTTGCGGGTTTATGCATATCAATAAAATCGATAACAATAATACCGCCCATGTCTCTTAATCTTAGTTGTCTAGCAATTTCTTTTGCTGCTTCTTGATTAACTTGAAGCGCATTTTCTTCTTGATTTTCCTTACTAGCTGTTCTATTACCACTGTTAACATCAATAACATGTAGCGCTTCGGTATGTTCAACAACTAAATATGCACCACCGGCTAAAGTAACCGTTTTTCCAAATGCATTTTTTATTTGTTTTTCTATTCCGAAATGCTCGAAAATAGGTTCTTTATGTTTGTAAAGTTTTACAATTTTCTCCATTTCTGGTGAAATTTGTTGAACATAAGACTTTACATCTTCATAATACCCATGATCTGTTACGTGTACATTAGTAAAATCGCTATTTAAAATATCACGAATTAATGTAGACGATCTATCCATTTCACCCCAAACTTTTTTGGAAGGTTCTGCATCAGGAAGTTTTTTAGAAAAGTTTTCCCATTTAGCAATACAATCATCAAGATCTTTATGCAATGAGGCAACATCTTTTCCTTCAGAAACGGTTCTGATGATTACTCCAAAATTATTTGGCTTAATACTTTCGATAATTTTCTTCAATCTATTTCTTTCCGTATTACTTCGGATTTTTTTTGAAATAGAAATTACATTTGAAAAGGGAACAAGCACAATATACCTTCCGGCAATTGATAAATCTGCACTTAAGCGCGGTCCTTTTGTAGAGATTGGTTCTTTTGCAATCTGAACAGGAAGGAGCATGTTTTTGCTTAAGATATCAGAGATTTTCCCAGACTTGTTAATGTCTGGATCAAGCTTGAAACTTTCCAATGCTGTAGCGTTACCACCGCCATTTCGTTTGACTTTGGTAAACTTTAATAAAGATTGAACTTGAGGGCCTAAATCAAAATAATGTAGGAACGCATCTTTTTCATAACCAACATCCACAAAAGCAGCATTCAGGCCGGGCATAATTTTTTTAATGCGGCCTAAATAAATATCTCCTACGGCGTAGTTATTATTAACACGCTCTTTATGAAGCTCTACAAGTTGTTTATCCTCTATTAAAGCTATGGTAACCCCAGCAGGTGTGGAATTGAGAATTAATTCTTTAACCAAAAGCTTTAAGATTAAAAGGTCTATTGACCTTTGTACAACACATAATTAAGTAAAAAACAATACAGACCAAGCTAAACCTGGTCTGTATTTTAAGAAAAATTATTTTTTCTTATGTCTGTTTTTTCTTAAGCGTTTTTTGCGCTTATGCGTTGCCATTTTATGTCTTTTTCTTTTTTTACCGCTTGGCATAATTTTAATTTTTTAGTGTTTTAAATTCTATTAATTTTTTAATTCAGCTACCTTCTTGTCTATAAACTTAGACAAAGTAGGGTTTGCCGCAATTCTTTTGCTATTTAAATAAGCTTCTATCGCTTCTTCTTTTCTATTTAAGTTCTCGTAAGCCGTAGCTAAATAGAAATAAGCTTCAGAAGTTTCTTTTAATTTTATAGCCTCTTTAAAGCGCTCAATTGCTCTATCAAATTGGCCAGATTTCACCGAAAATAAACCTAATTGCATAATTGCTTTTAAATTTTTCGGATCTTTTTTAACTACATCAACTAACATGAAAATACCTTCCATTGGTGCGCCCATTCCATTTACAATGGTAGTTCCCATCCCTGTTTTGGCATCTAAGTTAGTAGAGTCAATAGCTAATGCCTTACTAAAGGCAGTGTTTGCTTTAATTAGTAATGCCGGTTTTACAACGCTATCTGATTCATTTTCAAATGCTGCAATTAATCTGTCACCTGAATTAATCCAATCATTAAGTGAGTTCTTTTCGGAAGCCACTATTTCTAAATATAATGCACTTGGAGTTAATTGCTCTACATCATTCCATTTATCAGCTAACTGAGCTGCTAATTCTAATCTTGATTCTCCTTTAGAAGTTTTAAATTTATTTTCAAGCGCTTCAATTTCCTTGCTGTATAATCCTCCAACAATGTTTTTTCCAACTCTTGAAATATCATCTAAATTTAATTCGTCTGCTTCTGGTGTTGTGTTTGCCTCCATTCCAGCAGTTTTGTTTTCTTCAGGCTTTAAGGCCGTAATGTCTCTAGAATATATAAATCCTAGGATAAGAAGAATTACCCCAATAATAATAAACTGCTGTAAACGAATTTTTGACATACCTTAAGCTTCTAATTGAATCTTTTTTGAATTAGTTTTTACTTTATCTACAAATACTTTTGCTGGTTTGAAACTTGGAACATAATGTTCAGGAATTATGATCGCTGTGTTCTTTGAGATATTCCTAGCAGTTTTTTGAGCTCTTTTCTTTACAACAAAACTACCGAAACCTCTTACGTAAACATTCTCGCCTCCAATCATACTTTTTTTAATGACTTTGAAGAATGCCTCTACAGTTTCTTGTACGTCAACTTTTTCTATCCCTGTTTGTGTTGATATTTCTGAAATAATATCTGCCTTGGTCATATCTATTTATTATTATTTGTTAATATTTTTTATAATGTTTTGGGGTTGCAAAAGTATTGTTTTTTAATGAGATAGGAAAATAATATCTACAATTATTTATGAGATTAGATGAAAATGACAGTTCTGTACTTTAATAAAGCAGAAACTCCTATTTTTGTAGCATGCATTTTCAGCAGGAATTAATAAGCTGGTACTCACTAAATAAGAGAGATTTACCATGGAGAAACACAAATAATCCTTATCTTATTTGGCTTTCAGAAATTATTCTTCAACAAACTCGGGTTGCTCAAGGATTACCCTATTATGAACGTTTTGTAGAACAATTCCCTACTTTATCTGATTTAGCTAAAGCTAGCGAAACCGATGTTTTAAAGCTTTGGGAAGGCCTAGGTTATTATTCTAGAGGTAGGAATTTACACGCCACCGCCAAATTTATTTTTGATAATTTGAATGGGGTTTTTCCTTCAGATTACGATAGTTTAATTCGCTTAAAAGGTATTGGTGTTTATACTGCTGCAGCAGTTTCCTCTTTTTCTATCAATGAACGTCAAGCTGTAGTTGATGGAAATGTTTACCGTGTATTGTCTAGATATTTTGGAGTATTTGATCCAATAGACTCTACTTTGGGTAAGAAAATATTTTCTAAGCTGGCTAATGAGCTAATTTCTGAGGTAGATCCAGGATTATTTAACCAATCTATTATGGAGTTTGGTGCCCTGGTTTGTAAGCCTAAAAATCCAGATTGTATGAATTGTCCAGTTAAACTGGGCTGTTTTGCGGTGTTAAATGATAAGATTGCAGAATTACCTCAAAAGTCGAAAAAGCTTGTTAAAAAGGAACGTTTTCTAAACTATTTCTTAGTTCAAAACGATGATAAGGTTTTAGTAAAACAACGCGAAAGTGGAGATATTTGGCAAGGATTATTTGATTTCCCTTTAATTGAATTTGAAACCAAAAGCATTGATTTTACATCATTAGTGCCTAATGTTTTCGACGACAATAAAATTGAAAATTTTAAATTGATAAAGAGCTATAGGCATGTTTTAACTCATCAGTTATTAAATGTTCAATTTTTTAAAGCACCTAATATTAATAGTACCTTTATTGCTGACAATAAATTGATTTGGGTTTCTTTAGAAGAGTTAGTTAATCTTCCAAAACCTAGGGTTGTTCAACAATTTATTAGTGGTTATTTAGAAATTTAAAATATGACAGGCGTAAATAAAGCTATTTTGATTGGAAATTTAGGGAAGGATCCTGAAATAAGATATTTAGAAGGTGGGGTGTCTGTAGCCAGTTTTCCATTGGTTACGTCAGAGTATTTTTTAAGAGAAGGTAAGAAGGTTGAGCAAGTAGAATGGCACAATATAGTGATGTGGCGCAAATTGGCTGAAAATGCGGCTAAATACTTAAAAAAGGGCAGACTTATTTATATAGAAGGTAAGTTGAGAACTCGTTCCTTTGAAGATAAAGAAGGGGTTAAAAGATATATTACCGAGATTGTTGCCGATAGCTTTAATCTTTTAGATAAAAAAATAGAAGGAACAACTGAATAAGCGTTCCTTCTATAAATTTAATATTATTCTACTGTTACTGATTTTGCTAGATTTCTAGGTTGATCTACATTACAACCTCTTAATAATGCAATATGATACGATAATAATTGTAAAGGAATAGTGGCTAATAAAGGTAAAAACGCCTCATTCGCATCTGGAATTTCAATACAATAGTCGGCCATTTTACGTACTTCTGTGTCGCCAGCAGTTACTATGGCAATAACAACTCCTTTTCTAGCTTTCACTTCTTGGATATTGCTAATTACTTTTTCATACGATGAATTTTTAGTAGCGATAAATACTACTGGCATTTCTTCGTCAATTAATGCAATAGGGCCATGTTTCATTTCTGCAGCAGGATATCCCTCAGCATGTATGTATGAAATTTCTTTTAATTTCAATGCTCCTTCTAAAGCTACAGGGAAACCGCTTCCTCTTCCTAAGAATAAGAAGTTTCTAGCATTAAAAAACTTCTCTGATATTTCCTTAATTAAGTTATCAGACTCAAGAACTTTTTCAATTTTAGAAGGGATTTGGTCTAATTCTGTTAACAATTCAACCATTTTTGATTTAGAAATGGTTCCTTTTTGTTGAGCCATGTAGAAGGCCATTAGCGTTAAAACAGTTACTTGAGCTGTAAATGCTTTAGTAGAAGCTACGCCTATTTCGGGGCCAGCATGAGTATAAACACCTGCGTCTGTAATTCTAGGGATTGATGCACCCACTACATTACATACGCCAAATAGAGTTGCACCTTTCTCTTTTGCCATCTCTAAAGCGGCCATGGTATCGGCAGTTTCGCCAGATTGAGAGATTGCAATTACAACATCTTTTTCAGTGATAATAGGGTTTCTATATCTAAATTCAGACGCATATTCAACCTCAACAGGTATGCGTGCGTATTCTTCAATTAAGTATTCACCTACTAACCCAGCATGCCAAGAAGTTCCACAGGCTACAATAATAATGCGGTCAATATTTTTTAATTTTTCCGCATATTCTTTAATTCCACCCAACTGAACTTTTCCTTCTGAAGGATAAATTCTTCCACGCATACAATCGCGAATAGAGCGCGGCTGTTCGTATATTTCCTTTAGCATAAAGTGGTCGTAACCACCTTTTTCTAACATTTCTAATTGTAATTCTAATTCCTGGATATAAGGAGTTTGGATTACATTATCTAAGCGTTTGATAATTAAACTGTCGGTTTTTACCTGAGCAACTTCATTATCATTCAAATAAATTACGTTATTGGTATATTCTATGATAGGTGTAGCATCTGATGCGATAAAGTATTCGCCTTCGCCAACACCAATAACCATTGGGCTACCTTTTCTTGCAGCAATTAATTGATCTGGTTGCTCCGAATCCATGATAACAATCGCATAAGCACCATTAACTTCTTTTAAAGCTAGTCTTACTGCTTCGAATAATTCTACAGATTCGTTTTTATAGATTTCTTCAATTAAATGAATTAGAACTTCTGTATCGGTATCACTTTCAAAAGTATGCCCTCTTCTAATTAACTCTTCTTTTAAAGTAGCATAGTTTTCTATGATGCCGTTATGAATTATAGAAAACCTTTTATTATTAGAAGTATGAGGGTGCGAATTTCTGTCAGATGGGGCACCATGTGTTGCCCATCTGGTATGACCCATACCAATATTTCCATTTAGGTTTTGATCAGCCGCATAATCTTCAAGTACTTGAACTTTTCCGGCTTTTTTATAAATATTTAGATTTTTATTGTCAATTAGTGCAACTCCAGCACTATCGTAACCTCTATATTCTAATCTTTTTAGTCCTTTAATAATAATAGGCCATGCGTTTCTATGACCTATATAACCTACTATTCCACACATATTTTATAAATAAATTTCACTCGAATTTAAATAAATGTTCTGATTAATAAAACAAGTTTAATTTAATTTAGAGTAAAAGATATTTAACTTCATTCTATTGGTAGGATTTAAATATGTTCCATCTGCTTTTTTCGCGCCAGATCCTATAATTGATCTACCTGCAGTGGCAAATGAAGGCACTAAATATTCGAATTCTGAAAGCGGTGTTGCCGCTAAGTAAGTTCCTTTATCTTCTTCCTGACCATTTAAAAGTTGTTGGATATAATTGGTGATTACAAATACGTATTGTTTCTTAGTTGAGTCAAAATAACCTCCAAAGGCAAAATCACCTAATTCCTGACTCATGAATTGATTATAAAAATAGAGTTGATCTTGAATTTGGGTTGGTTTATTTACAATATCTTTCTTGTATAAAGCTATTCTTGGAAGTGGTTTAAATGGAGCTACATCAGTTCCACTTATAATTGGAACCACTAACTCTGCTTTATTTACAATTACGCTTCCCACTGTATTTTTAAACTTGTTTAAGTAAGGGAAAGTGATTTTAGTTTTAACCCCTGCTAAACCTTGAACATAGGTTTCGGCATATTGAGTATTAGGGTTGTTTAGTTGTGTTTCTATTGGCGTACCTGTATAATTTCTAACTATTGATGAAACAACAGATGTAATACCAGCATTTGTAATTGGAAAATTAACTACTGCGGTATCTGTTTCGTTTGCATTTAATTCATTTGGTTTTCTATAATAAACCTCAAGTTTAGAATTTGAACTAATGAAATCAAAAAAGACCATGCCTAACTGACCAACTGAAGTACCTTTATTAAGTTCAATTTTAAATCCATTGAATTTATTTGAAAATAACCTTTGATCAGATAATGTTGTTGGGTTTAAAGACATGATTTTGTTTTTAACAAAATTTTTGTCCAATTGAATTCTAAGTTGTGCCGGAACTTGTTTTAATGTGTCTGGGCCACCCGTTACTATATCGTTAACCTTTAATGGTTTTGTTGGAAAAATACGATCATAAAAAGTTCCTACTATTTGAGCATTGGTTGGGTAAACCTGATCTGCATAATAAGAATCTTTTGTATTAATGCTTTCTGCAAGTTCTCTAACTTCAAATCTATACCTTGATGCAAGCGTATCTGCGTATAGCTCTTTAGAATAACTTAGAACTAAAACAGCTGAATCTAAAATAGCCGAACTGGTAAAAGTAAAATCGTTGGTAACTATATCTGGAATAGTTAAAGCCATAGATATATTAGACTCTACACTTCCAAATATTGGATCTGAAATATAACCAATAGGGTTTCTTTGTAATCGGGTTGCCTGACTACGCGGTTCTTTTTCTGTTCTAGATGCAATAGATAAAGTATCTACTAATGTGCCTTCTATTTTGGAATTTGGATCAATATCTAATCCGATATTATTAGATTCTTTACAAGAGCCTAAAAGAAAAAGACCTATTAACAGGGTCAATAAGTCTTGAGGTTTAAATTTCATAGTATAAAAATAATTACCTTTTAATTACGCAAACGAGATTAACTCATTTTGAGTTACTTCTTCATAAAAACTAAAGAAGTTCTCGAAATCTTCGGTTAAATTATAAGCTAAAGTTGGTTTGTTGGAATTTTTAACATACTTTAACACATCTTCGTGGATGTTTTCGTCTCCAATTACAACAGCATCAGAATGGGCGATTGCGCCACAATCAATACCAATACTATCCGTTTTTTCGAATACTGCAGTGTCCTCCTCGCTCATGCCGTTCATTACTGCTTTTTTAGCGAAATTTTTGTTTAAATTCTCGCTAAATTCACTTTTGTATAAAGAATACACCACTCTTGAATTTTTAAAAGTAGGATCATCTTTATAAATGGTTTTGATATAAGTTGGAACCAATGCTGTCATCCATCCGTGGCAGTGAACAACATCAGGCGACCAACCTAATTTTTTAACCGTTTCTAAGGCACCTTTACAGAAGAAAATAGCTCTTTCGTCATTATCTTCGTAAAACTTACCTTCTTTATCTCTAAACACCTGTTTTCTTTGGAAGTAATCTTCGTTGTCAAGAAAATAAACTTGCATTCTTGCAGACGGGATTGAGGCAACTTTAATAATTAATGGATTATCATTATTATCGATAATGATGTTCATTCCAGATAATCTTATAACCTCATGTAGTCTGTTTCTTCTCTCGTTAATATTGCCAAATCTTGGCATTAGAATTCTAATTTCGAAACCTTTCTCTTGCATAGCCTGAGGTAAGTTTCTAGTTATTTCTGAGATCTTGGTTAATTCGAGGAAAGGCGACATCTCGTGAGTAACAATCAGTAGCTTCGTTTTTGCCATCTCCATATTATTGTGATTTTTATTGATTGACTTGGGGTATATTAATATGCAAAGTTAATGAAAAATTACCATTTTATCAACAACTTATGCAATAGAGCTTTGATAGATGCTCCGAAATAACCAACTTTACACCGAAAAAAAATATCACTATTTTGGAAATATTTACACGGATAGATGCACTCCGTCAATATTTAGATGCACACAAAGAAACAGGCGGTCCAATTTCGTTTGTACCCACTATGGGAGCTCTTCATAAAGGGCACTTATCGTTAATAGAACAGGCAAAACTAAATGGAGGTTTAGTAATCTGCAGTATTTTTGTTAATCCAACTCAATTTACGGATCCTAAAGATCTTGAAAAATACCCTAGGCCATTAGAGCACGATATTAATTTGCTTAACACGGTTGGATGTAATGCTGTTTTTATGCCTTCGGTGGAAGAAATGTATCCATTATGGCCTGAAAAGGAAGAATGGCATATAGATTTAGGCGAAACTGAATTTTTATTAGAAGGCGCTTTTAGAAAGGGACATTATCAAGGCGTAACTCAAATTGTAAAAAAACTTTTTGATGCAGTACAACCTAACTTTGCTTATTTCGGTCAAAAGGATTACCAGCAAATCTTAATGATAGAAAAAATGGTCAGCTTTTTTCAATTAAATATTGAAATTGTAAGTTGTCCGATTATTAGGGAAGAGGATGGTTTGGCTATGAGTTCGAGAAATATACATCTTACAGAACGAGATAGGAAATCTGCTTTAATTTTATTTGCTGCCTTGAATTTTGTTAAAGCCAATTATGGTAAATTGACACCATCTGCTTTAATAAGCGAAGCTTCTAAAATGGTTAACACTGAAATTGGAGTTGAATTGGAATATTTATCTATTGCTGACAGAAAAACTTTAATTCCAGTAAAAGATGATTATAAAGGTAAGGCGGTTGCTTTAATTGCAGCTAAAGTGGGCAATACTAGGCTGATTGATAATGTACTCCTAGATTAATGCTTCAAATTTACAGTTGGTATAGTTTAATACTATTTTTATAACTTTGTGGCATGATCATTCAGGTTTTAAAATCAAAATTACATAGGGTTAAGGTTACACAGGCAGAATTAAATTACGTTGGAAGTATTACTATCGACGAAGATTTAATGGATGCGGCAAATATTATAGCCAATGAGAAAGTTCAAATAGTGAACAATAACAATGGGGCTAGGTTTGAGACCTATGTGATAAAAGGTCCAAGAGGAACAGGTACTATATGTTTAAATGGTGCAACTGCACGATTGGCACAAGTAGGTGATATATTAATTATTATGTCGTACGGATCATTACCAATGGCAGAAGCAAAACTATACGAACCTATTTTAATATTCCCTGATCACAACAATAAATTATTGTAGTTTTTGTATTATTTTGAAGACCAAGCCTAAATCCTTGATTTTGCTAGGTTTAAATAAAATAGAAAATACTAAATTTGGAAATACTTCTTTAATATAAATTTTTATTATGCATTTCGAGCTGTCAGAAGAACAATTGATGATTCAACAAGCTGCAAGGGATTTTGCGCAAAACGAACTAAAACCAGGGGTTATAGAGAGAGATGAGCATCAAAAATTTCCTGCAGAACAAGTAAAAAAATTAGGTGAACTAGGTTTCCTAGGAATGATGGTTGACCCTAAATATAATGGCAGTGGATTAGATGCATTGTCGTATGTTTTAGTAATGGAAGAACTTTCTAAGGTAGATGCTTCAACTTCAGTTGTAGTATCTGTTAACAACTCTTTGGTTTGTTACGGATTAGAGGCTTATGGTACAGAGGCTCAAAAGGAAAAATATTTAAAACCATTAGCTTCAGGCGAATGTATTGGTGCGTTTTGTTTATCGGAGCCAGAAGCAGGATCTGATGCTACATCTCAGCAAACTACTGCAGAAGATAAAGGTGATTATTATCTGTTAAACGGAACTAAAAATTGGATTACCAATGGTTCAAATGCCAAATACTACTTGGTTATTGCACAAACAGATCGCGCTTTAAAACATAGAGGTATAAATGCTTTTATTGTTGAAAAGGGGATGGAAGGATTTACAATAGGTCCGAAAGAAAATAAATTAGGAATTAGAGGGTCTGATACACATTCTTTAATGTTTAATGACGTAAAAGTTCCGAAAGAAAATAGAATTGGTGAAGATGGATTCGGGTTTAAATTTGCAATGAAAACTTTAGAGGGTGGCAGAATTGGAATTGCTGCTCAAGCTTTAGGAATTGCAGCAGGTGCCTACGAATTAGCTTTAGCTTATGCTAAAGAAAGAAAGGCATTTGGTAAACCAATCGCAGAACACCAAGCAATTGCATTTAAATTAGCTGATATGGCAAGTCAGATTGAGGCTGCAAGATTATTAGTTTACAAAGCAGCTTGGTTAAAAGATCAAGGTAAACCTTATTTATTAGAAGGTTCTATGGCGAAGTTGATGGCTAGTAAAGCAGCGATGGACGTTACAGTAGAAGCTGTTCAAATTCATGGTGGTTACGGATTTGTAAAAGAATATCATGTTGAGCGATTAATGCGAGACGCGAAAATTACTCAGATATACGAAGGAACATCTGAAATTCAAAAAATGGTGATTTCAAGAGATATCTTAAAATAAAAAAAAAGTCCGGTAAGAAATTACCGGACTTTTTTATGACCTTACAGCGCCAATAATCATTTTCAAAATAGCTACGACAATAGCAAAAAAGGCTGCGGGAATAAATCCATCAACCTCAAAGCCTTCCATTATATTTGAAACTAAAAGTATCATTAAAACGGTTATGATAAATGAAAATAAGCCTAAAGTGAGGAAATTAATAGGAAAAGTTAATAATCTCAAAATAAACCCAATAGTACCGTTTGCAAGTGCTATTAATATGGCAGCGATTATTGCAGACCCAAAACCATCTACTTTTATGCCAGGAACAAAATAAGCGCCTAATAAAACAATAACTCCCATGAGTAACAAGTCGATTAAAAGTTTTAGCATTTTTTTAAATTTTAAAGTGTGTTGTTTATTTCTTGTAATAGTTACAATATTAACAACATCTTGTAACAATAAAGAGTTTAAAAAAGATTTAATAAAATTTAACAGTGATAGTACAGCTATTGTAATTGATGTAGTCGATAATGCTGTTTATAATTCTCTAATGCAACGAAAAAATGAGGGTGAAACTTTAACCAGTATAATTAGTGTGGTAGAAATAGAAAATGAATCAGATAGTTTATTTTTCGAAAAAGAAATATTAGGAAGTGTGGAATTGAAAAATGAACAATTAATTTTTACACCAAATTCTGAAATGAGAAAGGGCTCCACCTATAATATTACCACCATGCTGGGCTCGGGTTTGGGTGGTACTAAGGCAACTTGGAATCAAGCATTAAACGTAAGAGGCGGAGGAATCCAAGGCACATTAACTCACTAGATAAACTATTTGAAAATTAAAATCTTTTACTTATCTTTGCAAAGTATTCAATGAGTAGAGGGGACCGTGTCCCCTCTTTTTTTTGGAATTTAACAGAGGAATTGATATGGATATCGTGAAAAGGGTTACAGCATTAGCTGAAGAAAAAATTGCTGAACTGGCAAATTTGTTCCTGGTAGAGGTGCGTATGCTTCCCGGTAACAAGTTAATAATTTTAGTAGATGGGGATGACTCGGTTACCATTTCAGATTGCGCAGCTATAAGCAGATACGTAGGATTTCATCTCGAAGAAGAACAAGTAATTGATACTGCTTACAATTTAGAAGTTGGGTCACCAGGTGTTGGGGAGCCTTTAAAATTAAAGCGTCAATACGTAAAAAACATCGGAAGAAAATTAAGTGTTCAGAAGAAAGACGGAAGTAAATTGGAAGGAAATTTGCTTGAAGTAAACGAAGATCATATAGTAATTGCGGCAGAAACTAAGCCCGAAGGAAAATCAAAAAGTAAAAAGACAGTAATCGTTAATACTTCGGTTGCTTTTGAAGATATAACAGAAACAAAAGTGTTAATTTCATTTAAATAAAATGAGCAGCAATATAAACTTAATAGACTCTTTTCAGGAGTTTAAGGATTTTAAAAATATAGACCGTCCAACGGTTATTAGTGTGTTGGAAGAAGTTTTCAGAAGTATGATTCGTAAGAAATACGGTACTGATGAGAATTGTGATGTAATTGTGAATCCAGATAACGGAGATTTGGAGATCTGGCGTACAAGAAGAGTAATGGAGGATGGGTTTTCTGAAGATGATGATCTTGAGATTGAACTAGCTGAAGTTAAACTTTTGGATCCAGACATGGAGGTTGGTGATGATTATATTGAGCAAATTACTTTAGAAAGTTTTGGAAGAAGAGCCATTTTAGCTGCTCGCCAAACTTTAGTTTCTAAGGTGCTTGAATTAGAGAAAGACGAAATATTTAAGAAATATAAAGATAGAGTTGGGGAAATTGTAACGGGTGAAGTTTATCAAGTTTGGAAAAAGGAAACTTTAGTGCTTGATGATGAGGGTAATGAGTTGTTGATGCCTAAAACTGAACAAATTCCTGCTGATTATTTCAAAAAGGGAGATACAGTTCGTGCGGTGATTTTAAAAGTAGATATGGTAAATGCTACGCCTAAAATTATTATCAGCAGAATTGCACCTGAGTTTTTACAACGTTTATTTGAAATTGAAGTTCCTGAGATTTTTGATGGATTAATTACGATCAAGAAAATTGTTAGGGAACCAGGAGAGCGTGCAAAAGTTGCAGTAGAATCTTATGACGATAGAATTGATCCAGTTGGAGCTTGCGTTGGAATGAAAGGATCTAGAATTCACGGTATCGTTAGAGAGTTGAAAAATGAAAATATAGATGTTATTAATTTCACAAATAATATTTCATTATATATTCAACGTGCATTAAGTCCTGCAAAAATTACATCTATTAAATTAAACGATGAAACAAAACATGCGTCTGTATATTTAAAACCAGATCAAGTTTCATTGGCAATTGGTAGAGGCGGACATAATATTAAATTAGCTGGTAAATTAACAGGCTATGAAATAGATGTGTTTAGAGAAGCAGGAGAAGAAGAAGAAGATGTGGATATAGAAGAATTCTCAGATGAAATCGATAACTGGATTATTGATGAGTTAAAAGCAATAGGGCTAGATACAGCAAAAAGTGTTTTAGCATTGAGCGTTGACGAATTAGTAAAGCGTACAGATTTAGAAGAAGAAACCATCCGAGAGGTTATAAATATTTTGCAATCAGAATTTGAGTAATAGTTTTCATTAATTTAAAACATTACTTTTGTATAATAAATAGAAAAAAGAGGAAAATCAATGTCAGACGACAAACCAATAATTTTATTTAAAGCGGCTAAAGAGCTAAATGTCGGAACAGCGACTATAGTGGACTTTTTGAAAAAGAAAGGCTTTGCTGTGGAAAATAAGCCCACTACGAAACTTGATAAAGACATGTATCAATCATTGTTGCAAGAGTTTCAAGGTGATAAAATCGTAAAAGAAGAAGCTAACCAAATAAATATTGGTAAAATTCGTCGCGACGAGTCCGAAGTTTCTGAAAAACCTGCTGAGCCAATTAGAAAGGGTAATGATTTTGAAAATGAAGGTGTTTTAATAAAAAACCTTCACAATTTCCCGGGTTCAAATGAAAAACCAGCTCCTACTTCTGCACCTACTCCACAACCTGTTGTAGAAGAAAAACCTGTGGCAGTAGAAAAGCCAGTTGAGAAACCAGTTGAACCTGTACAGGTAAAACCGGTTGAAAAGCCAGTAGAAAAAGTATCAGTTGAGGAGGTTAAACCTCAAGAAACAATTGATACACCAAGAACGGGTGTTAAGGTTGTGGGTAAAATAGATTTAAGTGATTTCTCAAATAGAGGAAAAGGAAATAAAGCTCAACATCAGGAAGTATCTAAAAAGGTTGAGAAAGTTGAGACTAAAAAGCCAGCTACTCCTGCGCCTGTTGTAGAAAAGGCACCAGCTGCTCCGATAACTCCTCCAAAAGTTGAAAAGCCGGTAGTTAAGGAAGTTAAAAAAGAAGAAGCTCCTGTAGCAAAACCTCAAAACCCAGATGCGGGTAATGAAGTTATTAAAGCAAGAGCAGCTAAACTTTCTGGTCCAAATATTATAGGGAAAATTGTGCTTCCTACTACCCCTGATAGAAGAAACCAACCAGTTGCTTCATCGGGCGATGCAGATGCGAAGCGTAAACGTAAACGTAAAAAGACGCCTACTACTCCAGGCACACCAAACCCTAATAATACAGGAAACAATCCTCAAAGAGGTCCTGGACAAGGGGGTGGTTACCAAGGTAACAAGCCAGATTTTAGAGGCGGAGCAAATAAAGGTAATTTTAGAGGTAAGCCAGGTGCAAATGCTGGTCCAAAAGAAGAACCATCAGAAAAAGATATTCAAGATCAAATTAAAGCAACACTTGCTAGATTAAGTGGTGCCGGTAAATCTGGTAAATTCGCTCAAAGAGCAAAACTTCGTCGCCAAAAAAGAGACGATGTAGCGCTTTCTGCAGAAGAAGCAGCTTTAGAATTAGAATCGCAATCTAAAATATTAAAAGTAACAGAATTTGTTACAGCTAATGAGTTAGCAAATATGATGGATGTACCGGTTACTAAAATTATAGCAACCTGTATGAGCTTAGGAATGTTTGTTTCTATTAACCAACGTTTAGATGCCGAAACTTTAACAATTGTTGCTGATGAATTTGGTTATGAAATTCAATTCGTGAAACCAGATGATGAAGACGATATTGTTGAAGAAGAAGATTCACCAGAAGATTTACAAGATCGTGCACCTGTTGTAACCATCATGGGTCACGTAGATCATGGTAAAACTTCATTGTTAGATTATATTCGTAAAGCAAATGTGGTGGCTGGTGAAGCCGGAGGTATTACTCAGCACATAGGTGCCTATATGGTAACTACAAATTCTGGAAAGAAAGTAACTTTCTTAGATACTCCTGGTCACGAAGCATTTACTGCGATGCGTGCGCGTGGTGCTAAAGCTGCGGATATTGCGATTATTGTAATTGCAGCAGATGATGCCGTGATGCCACAAACTAAGGAGGCTATAAATCATGCTCAAGCAGCAGGTGTACCATTGGTATTTGCTTTCACTAAAATTGATAAGCCAGGTGCTAACTCTGATAAAATTAGAGAACAGCTTTCGGTTATGAATATTTTGGTTGAAGATTGGGGTGGTAAATTCCAGTCACAAGAGATCTCAAGCAAGAGCGGATTAAACGTTGATTTATTATTAGATAAAGTATTACTTGAAGCTGAATTATTAGAGCTTAAAGCAAATCCAAATAAAAGAGCTGTTGGTACAGTTATAGAATCTGCCTTAGACAAAGGACGTGGTATTGTTACTACTGTTTTAGTACAAGGTGGTACATTAAAAATTGGTGATCCTATACTTGCTGGAAGTTATAGCGGTAAAGTTAAGGCATTGTTTAATGAACGCGGTCAAAAAGTAGAATCAGCAGGTCCTTCAGTACCTATTCAAGTATTAGGTATGCAAGGAGCGCCAACGGCTGGAGATCGTTTTAATGCATTAGAAAGCGAAGTTGAAGCTAGAGATATTGCAAATAAACGCTTACAGTTAATGCGTGAGCAAGGTTTACGTACTCAAAAACATATTACTTTAGATGAAATCGGCAGACGTTTAGCAATTGGAAACTTTAAAGAGTTAAACTTAATTGTTAAAGGTGATGTGGATGGTTCTATCGAGGCTTTATCAGATTCATTGTTAAAACTTTCTACTGAAGAAATTCAAATCAATATCATTAGTAAAGGTGTTGGTCAAATTTCTGAAGGCGACGTATTATTAGCATCTGCTTCCGACGCAATTATTATTGGTTTCCAAGTAAGACCTTCAATGGGAGCAAGAAAATTAGCTGAAGCAGAACAAATAGATATTAGACTTTATTCTATTATTTACGACGCTATTAACGAAATTAAAGCGGCAATGGAAGGTATGTTAGCACCTGAATTCCAAGAGAAAATTGTTGCTAACGTTGAAATCAGAGAAACATTTAAAATTACTAAAGTTGGTACTATCGCCGGATGTATGGTATTAGATGGTAAAATCAATAGAAATAGTAAAATTAGAATTGTTAGAGATGGTGTTGTTGTTTATACAGGCGAGTTAGCTTCGTTAAAACGTTATAAAGACGATGTAAAAGAAGTTTCAGCAGGTTATGAATGCGGTTTAAATATTAATAACTTTAATAATATTGAAGTTGGTGATATTGTTGAAGCTTACGAACAAGTTGAAGTTAAACGTAAATTATAATAATCTTATTTATTTATACTTAAAGGCTCCAATTTTATTGGAGCCTTTTTTGTGAAATGCAGAAATTATTATGTTTATAAATGATTTAGAGACTTATTTCAACCTCTTTTTTAAACCATTTGCCATTTTAGAGAAAAACAGAAAAAATTTGTTGGAAACGAGCCAATTAAAAGGAGAGCCTGATAAATAAAATTCTGTAGTGTTGGTTTGTATCCACCTTGCTCTAAAGAATTGATTGTATTTCTTAATTAAACGCTTTTTAATTATATAATATTCCTCATTCTTATTCCCCTTGCTTTTATGCATTAAATTAAACGGGATTACATAGGCAGAAAAGCCATTTAGTTGGGCTTGCAAAGTTAGGTCTGTACCATAGAAATGGAAACCTGATAAATCGTTAGATACTTTTAATAATGCGCTGTTTTTTATAACTAAAAAGTTCTCGTCTAGACTATTTACTTTTAAAGGTAGTTGGCCTTTTTTTGAGAATGTATTAGGTGGATAGGTGATGTGAAATACGATATAGTTTGGTCCAACCGCCCCTGCGTTACCACAAATTGCCCATTTTGGATCGGTCTGGTCTAAGGTTTTTAAACAAGCATTTAATTCATTTATTCCATCTTGATGGAGAATTATATCTTGGTGACAAATTATAATGTATTTTCCTTGGGCTTTACGCAGAAATAAGTTAATTGCTGTAAATGCATCAAAATTATTTTGGTCGGCATTATCAGCATAAAGAAATTCACAATTAGCAGAATTAAACCCTTTTTCAATAAAAGAATTTAGCATTTCATTGTATTCTTCTTTTCGGGTAACGAGGGTGCAAATAGAAAAATCAAAGAGATAAGCTTCGTTTTGAATCGGTCGACTTAATTTCAGTGCATCAATCATTGTTTACTCTTTAAAAGCCTGCATACTTATTAATTTACTATATAATCCGTCTTTTTTTAATAAAGAATTATGGTTTCCAGACTCAACAATCTCCCCATTTTCTATTACTATAATTTTATCAGCATGTTGAATAGTACTTAATCTATGCGCTATGATTATAGAAGTTCGGTTTTTCATTAAATCATTTAAAGCATGCTGAACTAATTTTTCTGACTCTGTATCTAATGCAGAAGTTGCCTCGTCCATTAACAAAATAGGTGGATTAGATAATACAGCTCTTGCAATACATAATCGTTGTTTTTGTCCGCCAGATAATTTGTTCCCTCTGTCGCCAACATAAGTATCATATCCATTTTCTGTTTGGATAATGAAATCATGAGCATTCGCTATTTTGGCAGCATTCATAATCTCTTCTGGAGTGGCATTAGGATTAGAAAAAGCGATGTTATTGTAGATAGTGTCGTTAAACAAGAAAGACTCTTGATTAATAATACCCATTAAAGCGCGTAAAGAGTCTGAATTAGCCTCTTTCAAGTTTAGTCCATCAATTAAAATATCTCCCGAAATGGGGTCATAAAACCTAGGAATAAGATCCATAATTGTACTTTTTCCTCCGCCAGAAGGACCAACTAATGCAACTACTTCGCCTTTATTAACTTCAAAATTTATATGGTTTAAAACTAATTTTTCATTGTATTTGAAGCTAACATTGTTAAAAACAATTTTTTCATTAAAGGTTTTAATCTGTTTAGCGTCGTTTTTTTCTATCAATGTAGGTTTTGTGTCTATTAATTCTAAAACTCTTTCACCTGCAGCAATTCCAGTATGAATTGTAGAGAAAGAATCTGTTAAAGCCTTAGCCGGACGCATAATTTGCGAAAAAATCGCAATATAGCCTATAAAAGCAGGAACAGTTAATGCATCAGCCTCCTTATTAATCATTAAAGTTCCTCCATACCATACAATTATGGCAACCATAACTATACCTAAAAACTCTGATACGGGAGAGGCCAATTGTTGTCGGCGCACAATTTTACGATTGATATTAGAAAAGAAAACATTCTCTTTTTGGAATTTTTCTTTAATTCTAAATGTGGCGTTAAAAGCCTTAATTATTTTAATTCCACTTAATGCCTCATCCAAAAATCCAATCATTTTTGCGAAAGATTCTTGAGCCGTTGTAGCTTGTTTTTTTAAGCGTTTTACAATTTTACTAATCGCAAATGCCGAAATTGGGATTACCAATAATGAAAAGAGTGTTAATTGTGGTGAAATAGAAATTAAAATCACCATGTAAAATATCATAGTTGCTGGTTCTTTAAAAACCACTTGAAGCGTATTGGTAACCGAAAATTGAACTACCTGAACATCTGAAGCTACTTTAGAAATAATATCGCCTTTTCTCTCATTATTGAAATAGCCTACATCTAAGTTCATAACATTATTAAAAACAGATTTTCTTAAGTTTAATAAAGTATGTACCCTCAAATCTTCCATAAACCTTTGAGAAAAGTATCTGAAAAAATTAGAAAGAAATGCAGAAATAGCGATAGTGATACAAACATATAACAGGGTTTCAGATAAACCATACTTGTCTATTGAGAATACCACTAAGTTTTTTAAGTGCTTCGTTACATCATAAGAAGACTCTACTGGTAAAGCTGTTGGCGCCACTTCATTACCATCTGCCAACAAAGTGTCGAATAATGGCGACAATAAAGTTAGGTTTAGGGTAGAAAAGATGATATAAAGTAAAGTGGTAAGGATATAAGGAATAGCAAACTTTTCTAGAGGTTTAGCAAAAGAAAGCAATCTAAAATATGTCTTCATTTAATGATATTTAAGGTAAAGATACGAATATCATAGTTTTGCTTTTTACTCTATTTGAATTTTAAAATGGATTTTTATTTTTTCGCAGTTTAAATAAATCGAATTTTATAGGAAATGGAATCAAAAATATATAATCAATGCTGTTTAAAATAATTGAATAGATGGCAACAAAATCAAGCAAATTCCCTTTATTTGCAAATAATGAAATTAGAGATTAAGAAATTGGTTGAGGGAGTTTCTAGTGGAAATTTCAAAGATATAGCTAGAGCTCTTACAGTTGTAGAGAATAATTTACCCCAGTCTAAAGAATTATTATCTACTGTAAGCGTTAAAAATATTCCTATAATTGGAATTACTGGTCCTCCAGGAGCTGGTAAAAGTACTTTAGTGAACTCAATAACCGAAGAATTGGTTAAAAGAGAAAAGAAAGTTGCCATTTTAGCAGTAGATCCAACCTCCCCTTTTAATTTTGGAGCATTGTTAGGCGACAGAATTCGTATGTCTCGTCATTTTAACAATCCAAATGTTTTTATTCGCTCTATAGCCACAAGAGGTTCATTAGGTGGTTTGGCAGTTAACATTATAGAAATGACAGAACTGCTTAAATCTGCCAAATTCGATTTAATCATTATAGAAACAGTTGGTGTAGGACAGTCGGAAGTAGACATTGCGGGTATTGCAGATTGTAGCATGGTAGTATTGGTACCTGAGGCGGGTGATGAAATTCAAAATATAAAATCAGGTTTGATGGAAATTGCACAAGTATTTGTAGTAAACAAAGCTGATAGAGCTGGGGCCGATACATTTGCAAATAATTTAATAAAACAAATCAAGCAACAGCATCAAGAAATTCCAGTATTTAAGACAATTGCAGATAAATCAATAGGGGTTGAAGATTTAACCAATTATCTACTTCAACTAAAGGAAATAGAAAACCATAGGAAATTTTTATTGATGACAGACAAGGCGTATCAATTAATTTCTCATTTTAGGATGAAAGATGTGGACAAAAAAAAGCTTCATTTAGAAGTAAATGAAGCTATGAAAAATGAAAATTTCAATTTATATAAGTTTGTTGAGAAATGGATTAGCCATTCATAATCTCTTCTATTTCCTCAATTTCAATTGGTGTATTTGCCATAAAATCATGTAATCCATTTTCGGTAATCAATACATCATTTTCTATTCTTACGCCTAAATTTTCCTCCGGAATATATATACCTGGTTCAATGGTCAAAATATTTCCAACGGCATAAGGTGTAAATTTATTGGCAAAATCATGTACATCTATACCTAAATGATGAGAAGTGCCATGCATAAAATATTTTTTATAAGCAGGCCATTCTGGATTTTGGTTTTTTACATCTTCCAAACTTATTAATTTAAGATTGACCAATTGTTCGGTCATTATTTGGCCAACGTGTTCATGATACTCTACAGAACTTATGCCAGGGCGGAGTATTTTTTTAGTTTCTTTGAATACATGTAGTACTGAATTGTAGACATCTTTTTGTCGAGCCGAAAATCTTCCGTTTGCCGGGATAGTCCTAGACAAGTCTGCATTATAATTTCCATATTCTGCGCCAAAATCCATTAGAATTAAATCGCCATCCTTACATGGTCGATTATTTTCTACATAATGCAGAACGGTAGCGTTAAGGCCTGAAGCAATTATAGGCGAATAGGCATGTCCAGTTGCTTTATTTCGAATAAATTCATGAATAATTTCTGCTTCGATTTCATATTCCATTACACCGGGCTTTGTAAATTTAAGCACTCTGTTAAAGGCATTAGAGGTAATATCGCAAGCTGTTTGGGTTAATTCTATTTCATCTTCCGACTTAATTACGCGTAATTCTCTTAGAATTGGGGCGCTTCTAAAATAATTGTGGAATGGATATTTTGATTTTATATCATTTGCAAATCTAATATCTCTATAAGGTACCACATGTGTATACCTGTCGTTCTCATTAGAATTAAAGTAAATATTTTCGGCATAATGAATTATACTTTGTAAAACCGAGTCGAATTCATCTATCCAGCATATTTTTTTTATGCCAGAAGTTTCAAAAGCTTCTTCTTTAGTGTATTTATGTCCCTCCCAAACTTTAATTAAGTCGTTTGTTTTTCTTAAAAATAACACTTCTCTATACACTGGATTCGGACAGTCTGGAAAAAGCAACAGAATTGTCTGTTCTTGGTCAATTCCTGAAAGGTAAAATAAGTCGGCATTTTGTTTAAAATTAAATGCTTGATCTCCACTTCTTGGGAACTCATCATTAGATTGAAAAATGGCTATAGAATTGTTTTTCAGGTGGGTTGTAAAATTATTTCTATTTTTTTCAAACAATTTTGGTTTAATTACCTTATATTTCATAAGAATTAATATTTGTATGTATATTTGTTCAAATATAATTATAATAGCAAAATTTATACATTTTGGAACGGCTTTTGTATGACTGTTTTGAAAATTTAAATATTTGTGTAATTTTGCTTTACAAAAAAATTGTTTTAGTAAAATTGTTTAACCTTAAAAAAGAAAATTATGAATTATTCTACTTTTAGAAAAGGTGTAATTGCTTCTTTAGTAGCAGTCTTAGGAGTTACGACTCTTGCAAGCGCTCAGGAAGCATCTACATCGTCTGCCAAAGTTTTTGGTGGCAGAGGCCAATATAGAACTTGGTCTGTAGGTGTACATGGCGGTGTATTAGCACCTGTTGTGTTAACCGGTGGCGCAAATGACTTCTCAAACTGGGATGTGAATTTAGGTTACGGTGTTTCATTACGTAAACAACTAGGTCATGCATTCGGCTTAGAAGGAAATTTATTCCGTGGTACATTATCTGGAAATAACGAAAAAGCAGGTGGTACCCAATTCGGTCGTACTAACTACGAAACTGAAATCGGTTATTCAGTTGATTTAAGAGGTGTTGTTAATGTAGCAACAGTTGATTTCTTACGTCGTGAGAATTCAGTTAACTTCTTCGTTACTGCTGGTATGGGTTTAATTGCTTTCGCTCCATCTGGTACTTTATCTAATGGTACAACTTTCGACTGGAAAGGTGTTGCAGGATCTAACCGTGATAAAGACTATGTGAAACAAGCTTATATTCCAGTAGGTGCTGGTGTTAAGTTTAAAGTTTCTGATCGCGTTAGCTTTAATTTAGGTTACACTATGAACTTTGTTGATGGTGATAACGTTGATGCAACTTATGCAAGACAACCATCTAACGATAAATTCTCATACACAACTGCTGGATTAGAATTCTCTTTAGGTTCTGCTTCAAAACCGAACTTAGACTGGGTTAACCCATTAGCAATGATGTATGATGAGTTAAAAGATCCTAGCTTACGTCAAGAATTAGAAGCGTTGAAAAACCGTGTTTCTAACATCGAGCGTTCTGTAGAAGATATGAAAAAAGATAGCGATGGCGACGGTGTTGCTGATATGTTCGACAAATGCCCTGGAACTCCAGCTGGTACTAAAGTTGACGGATCAGGATGTCCACTTCCAGCTCCAACTGTAGTTAACAATACTCAAGCAGTAGTTACTTCAGTTTCTGGTTGGGAGCCAATCCAATTCGAATATAATAGCGCTGTTTTAAAAACAGAAGCATATCCAATTTTAGATAAATTATCTTCATTATTGCGTGAAAACAACAGTAAAGTAACTTTAAGCGGATACGCTTCAAGCGAAGGTACTGCTGCATACAATATGAAATTATCTAGAGACAGAGCTAATTCAGTTAAAACTTATTTAGTTAACTCTGGTGTAGGTGCTAGCACTATCACTGTTAAAGCTTTTGGTGAAGCTAATCCAATTGCTTCTAATGATACTGAAGAAGGACGTATTCAAAACCGTCGTGTTCAGTCTTCAAGAAACTAAGATTTAACATTTAATACTTAAAAGCCCTGCATCTAAAAAGATGCAGGGCTTTTTGTTTTTATTCTAATTGTATTTGCTAATTTTGTGTATGCAGAATCCTACTCCAAAAAACAAGAATTTTAATGTGAAAGTTATGTATGTAATAAATATTATAGCCATCTCTGTTTTCGTTGCTGGGATTGTGTATAAATTAATACAATACTTAAACTAATTTAGTTATGATCATAAATACCAACAATGCGCCCGCTCCAATTGGACCTTATAGCCAAGCAGTAAAAGCTGGCGATTTCTTATTTTGTTCTGGTCAAGTGGCTTTTGATCCTTCTACTGGTGAGTTAGTGATGGATAATATTCAGAATGAAACACATCAAGTAATGAAGAATATTAAAGCGATTTTAGATGAGGCAGGATGCGATTTTTCTAAGGTTGTAAAAACAACTATCTTTTTGTCAGATATGAGTTTGTTCGCAGAAGTTAATGAAGTTTATGGTAGTTATTTTACATCTAATTTTCCAGCGAGAGAAACTGTAGCAGTTAAAACACTTCCAAGATCAGTAAATGTTGAAATTTCTGTTACCGTTTACAACCCTTAGTCTTGTTTAAAAATAATTTACGCTACTTTTTAGCCGGGATTATTTCCGTTGCTATTTGGGGCTTTTTCGCTATTCCTTTAAGAAGTCTTCAGGCTTTTAAATCGGAAGAAATTCTATACTATAGGACATTTGTTTCTTTAGCACTAATCTGGGTATGCATTTTAATATTTAGGAAAAAGCAATTTCGAAAGGATATTGAGTTTGTTAAAAACGAATCTAAGAAAAACCAGCGAAAATTGCTTTTACAGATTATTGCATCAAGCGTATTATTGTCTTTAAATTGGTTCACCTTTATTTATGCTGTAAACAATGTAAGCATTACCTCAGGGGCTTTTGCTTATATGGTGTGTCCATTAATTACTGCATTTGCAGCATATATTTTTTTAAAAGAGCAATTAAGTAAAGTGCAATTCATTTCCTTGGTTATAGCACTAATAAGTGTTTGTTTATTATCTAGTGGTTCATTTATTGAAGTAGTTTGGTCAGTAATCATCGCTTCATTATACACTGGCTATTTAATAATTCAAAGAAATATGAAGCATGTAGACAAATTGAATGTGTTGGCTGTACAGTTTATATTTTCAGTCTTACTAATGCTGCCATTTTATTTGTATCAACACGAATCGGTTCCTGAGAGTGGTTTATTTTGGGGTAATATTTTGTTAATATCCATTCTGTTTACCATATTACCTTTATTTTTAAGCTTATATTCTTTAATCGGGCTACCATCGTCAACATTAGCCATAATAATTTATCTAAATCCGATTATAGCATTTATGGTGGCAATCTTTTATTTCAAAGTAAAAATAGATAGTCATCAGATTTATGCATATACTTTACTTCTTTTTTCTGTAATTTTATTCAATTCCAAGTTAATTAAAGAAGTAACCTCTGCAAAAAGAACTGTTTAATCTTGATTGAGAATTTTGTTCCATACCCATTAACCTATTTAAAAGGCGCTGGATCGCGAAAGGCAGATATTCTATCTAAAGAATTGAATATTAAAACCGTTGGCGATTTATTTAAATTATATCCTTTTAGATATATAGATCGTACAAAATTTTATCAAATAAGTGCCCTAAATGAAGACTTACCATTAGTACAAATAATTGGTAAGGTAAACTCCAAACAATTGGTTGGTGAAGGCCCTAAAAAGCGCTTAGTTGTAAAATTTTCTGATAGCACCGGAAGTATGGAGCTCGTTTGGTTCCAAAGTATAAAGTGGATAGACGAAAACATTCAGGTAGGGAAGGTTTATATTGCCTTTGGTAAGCCCAACTTTTTTAATGGAGCTTTCAGTATTGCGCATCCAGAAATTGAATCTTATCCACGCACAGAAGGGTTAATAGGTAATTCTACTTTACAACCTGTTTATAATTCAACAGAAAAGCTAAAAAAGTCTTTTCTAGATAGTAAAGGTATTCAGCGAATAATTGAGCATGCTTTAGAGGTGTATTTGCATCATGTAAAAGAAACTCTACCTTCTTACATTTTACAGAAATATAAACTTCCGCCGCTTAAAACGGCTATCCAAAATATTCATTTTCCTCAAGATTTAAAAGCATTGAAAAATGCTCAAAGAAGGCTCAAATTTGAAGAGTTATTTTTTATACAGCTGGAAATGTTGCACAGCAAGCTGGTTAGACAATTAAAGTATAAAGGAATGGTCTTTTCTAAAGTTGGGGAAAAACTAAATACTTTTTACAATCAACATTTACCATTTCCTCTAACTGGAGCGCAAAAGCGAGTTATAAAAGAGATAAGGTTAGATACCCAGCGAGGGATTCAAATGAATAGGTTGGTGCAGGGAGATGTGGGGAGTGGTAAAACTGTAGTTGCATTGATGTCTATGTTGCTGGCAGTAGATAACGGTTATCAATCATGTATGATGGCACCTACGGAGATTTTGGCTCGACAACATTTTCATTCTATTCAGGAATTGGTTGGAGAAAATCTTATAAAAATTGCCTTATTAACGGGTAGCACAACCAAGAAACAGAGAGAAATATTGCATAAACAACTAGAAGCAGGAGAAATAGATATTTTAGTAGGTACTCATGCTTTAATTGAAGATAAGGTAAAGTTTAATAACCTTGGACTAGTAGTTATAGATGAACAACATAGATTTGGCGTACAGCAGCGTGCTAAATTATGGCAGAAAAATAATATTCCTCCACATGTGTTGGTGATGACTGCAACTCCAATTCCCCGTACATTGGCAATGACTCTATATGGTGACTTGGATGTCTCAATGATAGATGAACTTCCAGCGGGTAGAAAACCTATCAATACACACCATTTTACAGAGGGGCAGCGCTTAAGAATGTTTGGGTTTATAAGGAGGGAAATAGATCTTGGTAGGCAGGTTTATGTGGTTTATCCATTAATAAAGGAAAGTGAAAAATTAGATTTATTAAATTTAGAAGCTGGGATTGAACAGTTAAGATATCAATTTCCCTTGCCTGAGTACCAGATTAGCATCGTACACGGAAAGCTTAGCAATGCCGAAAAGGAATATGAAATGCAGCGGTTTGTGGAAGGTAAAACGCAAATTATGGTGGCAACCACTGTAATTGAGGTGGGCGTAAATGTTCCAAATGCCAGTGTAATGGTGATTGAAAACTCTGAACGATTTGGGCTTTCCCAATTGCATCAATTGAGAGGGAGAGTGGGAAGGGGTGCCGACCAATCCTATTGTATTTTGATGACCGGAAATAAGCTGTCTAATGAAGGAAAGCTTAGGATTGAAACTATGGTAAGAACCAATAATGGATTTGAGATTTCCGAGACAGATTTGCAACTGCGGGGGCCTGGAGATTTGGCGGGTACGCAGCAAAGTGGTGTGTTGAACCTTAAAATTGCAAATCTGACTACAGACCATGCTATTCTAAAAGAAGCGAGGGCTACGGTAGTTCAAATATTTGAGCAAGATCCAATGCTGCAGGCACCAGATCATGTGTTGCTCAAGTATCATTTAGATCAAGAGAATCAAGGAATCCGATTGGATAAAATCTCTTAACTCAGCTAAAATCTAGTCTTCTTCCGACATATTTCCACTCCAAGCACCTCTTCTAATGACAGGGACTTTTAGGTATTTATAAAGATCGTCTAAGTGCGTTAAACTAGCATTGGTTAGGTTGCCTAAGAAAATAATTACCACTTCATTTTCCAAATCTCGCACATAGATGTTTCTAAATCCATGCCACCAACCCGTATGGTAAACCACCTTGTTTTTCCCTTCAAATACTCTCCATCCATAGCCATAGTTAAAGCGACCATGCTCTGGCTTGTTTCTGCCTACGTAAGCAGAATCTAGACTTTTGTCGGTTAGCAGGCGACCATTGCGCAAGTATTTGTCAAACAACAACAAGTCGTGAACCGTAGAATAAATCCCTTTATCGCCTACTGGCCCGTCCAAGAAATTTTGAACCACAGAATAGCGCCAGGTTCTATCGTGCCCAACTACGTCGACAGGGATTTTAGAATAAGCGGTAGTAGAATAAACGTGTGTGTTCTTCATCCCTGCGGGTTTGAAAATTTTGTCCATCGCATATTCTGCAAAAGAAACGCCAGTTACTTTTTCAATGATGGCAGCAAGCACCATATAATTGCTGTTGTTATAATGAAATTTAACATCGGGCTTCATGTAACGAGCTGGTTTGTGTTCTGCAATTAATTGCATTACATCCATGTTGCTCATGGGTTTCTTCTTGTCTTTCCAGATACCATCTGTGAAATAGACATAGTTCATCATTCCGCTTCTATGTGTCAGCAATAATTCAATGTTGATGCCATCGTAAGGGAAATCTGGGAAATACTTTTTTACATCGTCCTTTAAATCCAGCTTTCCTGCCTCCACCAATTGCATGATGGCAGTTCCTGTGAATGGTTTGGTTACAGACGCCAATTCAAATTCAGACTTTATTTTTAAGCTATCGCGATGCAAGTAATCTGCCCAACCAATAGCCGTTTGATACAATATTTTGCCTTTTTTAGCTACCAACATATTGCCGTTAAAGCCATGCCTTTTGTGAAGATTTGTAACAAAATCAGCAATCCATTTGTCGCCTTTCTTAGGGTCGTATGCCAAAAGTAAGCTGTCTGCTTGGTCGTCTTCAGGGACTCTAATTTTTTTATTTTCTTCTATTCGTTTAGCTTTTTCCTCTGGACTTGCGCAAGATGTTATGAAAAGCGTAAAAAGGGAGAAAAGGAGTATGTATGGTCTAAAAAGCATTCAGTGGTCGTGTTTGTTTGTTGGGTTGAAATTAGGAAAATTCAAACCTTTTAACGCAAAAGAGTTTTAAACATTGCGCTAATCCTCTAAACCAACTTGTTTTTTACATTTTCTCTGTTGGGTTTTGAGATAGGGATTTTGCTGTCGTCTGTCAACAACAAAGTGCCACCATCTTCCTTAAGCCAGCTTTTAACAAATGCTGGATTCACCAAATGGCTTTGGTGTGTTCTTATAAACCCATGGGGTTGCAACAAGTCTGCATATTCTTTTAGCGCTTTTGAAATTAAGATACATTCTCCGTTCTGCAAGTAAAAATGGGTATAAGTGTTGTCTGCCTGGCACCTTATAATTTCTCCAATATTCAAGTATCTTATTTCGTGTTGTTGAGGGAGCGCAATTTTGGGGTTGGCTTGATCAAGTTTCTGCAGGTGTTGAATTAGAAATGCCAATTGTTTATTCTGAGTTTCGCGCATTAATTTAGTTTGTGCTTTATCAACTGCGTTCTTCAGTTCTTCAATGTCCACCGGTTTTAAAAGATAGTCTAAGGCGGCAAATTTCACTGCATTAATTCCATAATGATCAAAGGCGGTAACAAATATTACTTCAAAAGTTTTGTGGGGAATAAGTCTAAGCAACTCAAATCCTAGTTCCTTATTTAGTTGAATATCCAAGAAGATGAGGTTGGGCTCTAAATCTTGACGTAGGCGCTGCGCATCTTTTATATTTTGTGCTGTGCCTACAACTTCTACTTGAGGACAGTATCTGGCTAGCAGTGTACTTAAGTTCTCCAAATTTGAAGGCTCGTCATCAACTAGAATGGCTCGTATCATACAGGTAAATATACGGAACTTAAAGCCAATCTTCTAAATAAATTTTCACTAGGGTTCCTGCATCAGAAGCCTTTATTTTTAGGCTAAATGTGTTTTCAGGATAGAGCGCATTTAACAGCTCAATTCTTTTTTTGCTTAGGCTAAGACCTAGTCCTGTACTTTTCTGCTTCATGTCAAATCCTTTTCCATTGTCTTCAATACTTATAACCAGCGCCTCCTTTTCTGCGTAAAACTGGATAGATATTTTTCCCTTTTCCTTACCATTGACACCATGTCTTACTGCATTTTCCACAATGGGTTGCAATAGCATGCTTGGAATTTCTATGTTTTGTTTGTTGAGTGCTTGGTTTACATTTATTTCATATAGAAATGGATTTCTAAGTTGTTCCATTTGTAGGTAGTCGTCCAGAAATTTTGATTCCTCAGCAATGGTAATCAACTCATTTTCATTCAAAGCTTGTCTAGTAATTCTTGCAAATTTTGCTAAATAACTGTTGCTTTCTTCAATGGCATTTTTGTTCATTAAATTTTGAATACTTGAGAGCGCATTGAATATAAAATGTGGGTTTAGTTGTAATCTTACGGTTGATAATTGGGTTTTAATCCATTCTTTTTTCTGCTGTTCTTGTCTAAGCTTTTTGTCATTTTGCAGCCTAGTTTTTTTTAAAACTATATAAATAATTAAACCGGATAGTAAAAGAACTGAAGTGAATAACAATAAAAGTTCTTTCGAGGTAAATTTTTCCACTCCATCTAAGGGTGGCAATACAGTAAATTTAAATGTATAAGCTTTGTCGTTTAGTAGATGGCGTGTGCCGTCGTACTTATTCATTTCTGGGGTAAAAGTAATAGCGTACTCACCTGCTTTTTCCCAAATGGCTTTGTGCAAACTAAAGTTCCCGTTTGTAGTTCCCAACTGTATTGTTTCGTTTTTATTGATGGTGCTTTTTAGCGTTACCGAAAAGTTGTACGCACTACTTAGACGGAGAAATTGTATGGTAGATAGGCTGTCGCCCATTCTAATCTTTATATTATTTAATCCCTCACTTTCAATAAAATTCAATTTTTGGGCGGGGTTTTCTAATTCTTCTTGTAGTGGGTAAGAAATTAGATTTGTCTCATTTTTTGGATAATAACCTAAATAGGTTACAAGATTTGGTTTTTTTGGCTGGTTCCAATCAATAATGGTTAAGTCTTTGTCGTTGTAATTTGAAAGATGTTGTACTTCAATACGGGTATTTCCGGCCTCTTGACTGGAAATTTTACCTAAGTAAGCATATGTAAATTTGCCATCTCTTGTCTTTCTGAACTCTGTCGCTTTTTTCCAAGGAATCAGGGTCTCGGATTCATTTTTCACAATTCTGTATAAATAATTTTCTGCGTTATCGGGTGTGATGTAAGCATCAGCTATCTCAAGTTCTGTTTTTCCGTTGACTATAATTGTTTGAAATTTATGGGATTTAAATAAAGTGGGAGCTGTATCTTTCTTGAATCTTAAGAGCAAAGACTTTCTTTGACTGCTTGAAAGTATTTGGAGGTAAGTAGAAAAGTGATCTTTCTTCATCGACTCCATTTTTTCTGAAACGCGTAAAATTCTCAATTGTTCAGGCGTAGCGTTGCGACGCTCCATCCATGTGCTACCAATGAAGACCATATCTTTTGTGGATGTAGAATCTGTGCCCACAACTTTTTTCTGTGTGTCGGTCTCAGTCTGCCTTGCTGTTGCAGTTAAAGTGGAGAGTATTAAAAATAAGAATAATAGATGTTTCATTTCTTTTGCAATTCGCGGGTTAAAATAGGGATTAATTTTTCTGGATTACTTGGTCTAGGCGCATCACTATTTACGATGTTGCCCTTTTTATCAAGTATGATATATCTAGGAATGGCAAAAGCTTGGTAGGCTTTAGCAAAGCTGTCGTCTGTATCCTCTAATTGCAGCCAATCCATTTGGTCTTTTTCTATGATTTTGATTCTTCTATCTCTGTATTTGGCGTCAAAGGAAGCTATGCTAATTATAGCCAAATCTTTGTTGTCTTTAAATTGATTGTTGATCTTTTTTAAAAAAGGGTTTTCATCTAAACAGGGGCCGCACCAACTTGCCCAAATGTCTATATAGACTACTTTCCCTTTAAAGTCAGACAGATGATGCGTCTTGCCATTTAGATCTTTAAGTGCAAAAGTGGGAGAGGGTTGATTGGCTTGTAGGCGTTCCAATTCGCCTTTCCTTGAATTCAAAAGATTTAAAATCTCTTGTTGTGGCTCAACACTAAGTTTTTGGATATAAGTATAGAGTTCTTGAATATCTTCGAATAGAATGGCGTTTTCAATGCTCCTCTTTAACAGAATTGTTGCTACGTGATCATAAACGGCACCAGAGAAAGTAATGGAGGTAATGTGCAGATTTGGATAAGTTTGATTTAGTAATTTTTCATCTGTTACTACATAATAATTCTTTAAGAAGGCAGGAAATATCTCTAATATCCAAGTGAATAGCGTGCTATTTAAGTTTGTAGCATCATTTAACACGTCAAATATTTTAACATAACCCAACTGTTCAAATTTATCCTCCATTTCCCGCCATTCTAGTTTAGCGGAATTCGCATAATTTTTTTCAAGAAGCGTATAAAAAGCAGAGAATTTCTTATCTTTTTTTAATCCGTCATAAAAATATTCTTTGTAAGGATCTTTGTTTGCATCGTTGAAAATACTGTCAATTTTGCTAGTATTGGAAAAATAACGATTGGTCATGGAACCTAGGCCTCCAGAATAGCTAAGCGTTTTTTTATACGTTTCTTTGTCGCTTGCATCTACCGTAATACTTAGGTCATAACCTGGAGCCATAAAAAGTTGAATTTGAACCACCTTTCTGTTGGTGATGCTCATTCTATGAGGTGTTTTTATGTTTTTGTTTTCGTAAGTAAAAGAGCCATCTTCCTGTAGGGGAATACTGTCTACCAATCCGTCTTTATTGCCTTGGTATAGTAGTTCAACATGTTTTTCTTTAATATTGGCTATTCTCCCAGAAATTTTAATTTGGGCTTGCGCTATTTGTGCAAATGAAGTGAGCAAAAGGAAGATCAATGTCTTTTTCATTTTCTATAATTTGATTTTCCAAAACTGCAATCAATTTGTTTTGATGAGAAGTAGCAACTAGTTTCTGTGCCCTATCAATTAGTATTGTTCAGCTCCTTAACAGAATTTCTACCTTTTATTGACATCAAAGGTTTATACAAAGAACAGAAATGAGTAAGTTTGTACAATAAATTGAATACCATGAGCTTTAGAATAGAACACGATACAATGGGGGAAGTAAAGGTCCCTGCAGATAAATATTGGGGAGCGCAAACTGAGCGTTCTAGAAACAATTTTAAAATTGGTCCGGAGGCATCTATGCCTAAAGAAATTATACATGCGTTTGGATATTTGAAAAAAGCTGCAGCATTAGCGAATACAGAATTAGGTGTATTATCTGCAGAAAAAGCTTCAATGATCGCTCAAGCTTGTGACGAAATCACGTCGGGGATGTTAGACGATCAATTTCCATTGGTTATTTGGCAAACTGGATCTGGTACGCAAAGCAATATGAATGCTAATGAAGTAATTGCTTACCGTGCACATGTTTTAAACGGCGGACAGTTGAGCGATGAAGTAAAAGTTTTGCATCCAAACGATGATGTTAATAAATCGCAATCTTCAAATGATACGTATCCAACAGCAATGCATATTGCTGCTTATAAATTAACAGTTGAGAATACTATCCCTGGATTAGAAAAGTTAAGAAATACATTACATAAAAAAGCGCAAGAATTTAACCATATCGTTAAAACGGGTCGTACCCATTTTATGGATGCCACTCCATTAACAGTAGGACAAGAGTTTTCTGGATATGTACAACAAATAGACAATAGTATTAGAGCTATTAAAAATGCCTTAGAAATGGTATCTGAATTGGCTTTAGGTGGTACTGCAGTTGGTACTGGTTTAAATACGCCTAACGGATACGATGTATTGGTAGCAAAAAAAATTGCAGAATTAACAGGCTTGCCGTTTGTAACTGCGCCAAATAAATTTGAAGCTTTGGCAGCCCACGATGCCATGGTAGAGCTATCTGCTGCTTTTAAGAGAGCAGCCGTATCATTAATGAAAATTGCGAACGACATTCGTATGTTAAGTTCGGGCCCAAGATGTGGAATTGGAGAATTAATCATTCCAGATAATGAGCCTGGGTCTTCAATTATGCCTGGTAAGGTTAATCCAACTCAACCAGAAGCGTTAACAATGGTATGTGCGCAAGTAATGGGTAACGATGTGGCTGTAACCATTGGTGGTGCAACAGGACATTTCGAGTTAAACGTATTTAAACCATTAATTGCTGCAAACGTATTGCAATCTGCGAGATTAATAGGCGATGCATGTGTTTCGTTTAATGATAAATGCGCTGAAGGTATTTTAGCAAACGAGCCAGAGATAAAGAAACATTTGCAAAATTCGTTGATGCTGGTAACCGCTTTAAATCCACATGTGGGTTATGAAAATGCTGCGAAAATTGCAAAAAAGGCACATAAAGAAAATACAACATTAAAAGAAGCTGCGGTAAGTTTGGGTCTGTTAACAGAAGCTCAATTTGACGAGTGGGTTAGACCTGAGGATATGGTAGGTAGTTTAAAATAATGAGAAATCTCTTATTTATATTTTTCCTATTTCTTTCAATCGTAGTGGGTTGTAAAAGGCTTCCAGACATACAGGGTGAAGGATATCCGCAAGTGCAAGGTGTTTGGATTCAAGATGCGATAGACACAGATTTGAAAAATTATACCTTGCATAAATTTAAATTTAGCTGCGATTCATTCTACCTCGAATTATTGGTAAAAAACCAGATCAATCATTTTAATGATACCTGTGCCACAAATGGAGATAGGAAAGAGTATGCTAAAGGAATTTATGCGTTAAAAGGAGATAGTTTATTTCTTAAAGGAACCTATACAAAGGAAAATTATAAACAGAAAATTTCTGGATGCTACAACATTGGTAGTTACAGGCATAATTTTCTTTTATTAAAATCGGAGGAAGGAAAAATGAGTATGCGTGATTTGTCAAACAATTTAGAAGCAAATTTTACGCAGACAGAAAAATCGACATGCACTCCAAAACCATTATAAAATTAAAATCATGAAAAAATACTTATTAGCTGGAATTTTTAGTTTGTTTTTATATCTGCCTTCTCAAGTTTATGCTTGGGGATTAACCGGACATAGAGTTGTTGGTGAAGTGGCAGATAAACATCTTTCAGTAAAAGCTAGATTAGCGATAAAGAAAATTTTAGGTTATGAAAGTATTGCTATGGCAAGTAATTGGGCGGATTTTGTGAAATCCGATTCTGCTTACAAGCACATTGATAGCTGGCATTATGTAAACTTACCTGAGGGGTTAGATAAAGCAGGAGTTCATAAGTTTTTAGACGATGATACAACGCCTAATATTTATAATAAAACCAATGAAATGATTGCTACTTTGAAGAGTTCTAAAAGTAGCGCTTCAGAAAAACTAATGGCTTTAAGATTGCTTATTCATTTTGTTGGCGATTTACATCAGCCTATGCATACAGCTAGAAAAGCTGATTTAGGTGGGAATAGATTTTATGTAACTTGGTTTAATGATAAAACCAATTTACATAGTGTATGGGATAGTAAACTTGTAGATTTCCAGGGATTAAGTTATACTGAATATGCTAATGCGGTGAATAATGCTTCTCCTATTGATTTGGTAAATATTAAGAAAAGTAATTTAAAGGATGCTATTTACGATTCATACTTAGCATGTAATACAATTTATGCTAAGACGGCAGTAAATAGTAATTTAAGCTATCAATATAATTATCAATTTTTAGGGTTGTTAAACACTCAGTTAAGAAATGGCGGAATAAGATTAGCTGCTATTTTGAATTCCATTTATGGATAATCAATCAACAAATCTTTTTATGGTGTTGGTAGGCTGTAAGCCTTCAGGTAGATTTACAGAACAACACGATATATTTTTTGGCGCAGGAAAAAAGTTGGTTGATTTAAAAAGTGATTTAATAGATTTTTGGCCAGAAGTTCAAGGTGATCTTCATGTTGATGCTTGGCGATGTGTGCGATTTGTAGATAACTATGAAGTTAAATTAGAGACTTTTCCACAAGTTGAAAGACCCGTTAACTTATATTTTATAAATCTAGGGGGTTATAAACCTGGGTATTTTGGTGAACCACATTTTATGATGCTGGTTGCAGCAAATAATAAGGCAGAAGCTATTAAAAGAGCAAAAGAAACCGAGTTTTATACATCTATGGGTTTCCCAGGAGCTGTTTCTCATATTGATGATAAATATGCATTAGATGTAGATGATATTTATGAATTAGAAGAAGTTTTGAACCCAAATTTTAAAAGCAGATTCTATATTCATTTAAATGAGGTGCAAAATCCATTAATTGATGAAATAAATTTAGGCTATTTGCCTTTGAAGAAATTATCTTAGGTTTTATAAAAAGAACTTAAGATAATTTTTAGACTTCGTTTTCGTGATTAAAAGATCTCATTCCTTTTTAAACCCGTAAATAATAAGCAATTTATAGTATGTTGATTTGTAATTGTTTATATGATTTTTTCGTTATATTTGTTTTTAATGAGTAACAAACTATTTTTATTGTTTTTCCTTTTTTTGGCACCTAGTTTGGCTTTTTCTAAAGGATTTCTGCATGCTTATGATGACAATCAATATATTTTGGTTAAGCATTTAGGTATTGCAAATCCAGATGAAATTTTTGCTAATAATTTTTTAATGGAGGCAGAAAAATCAGAAAAAATGGGGAGGCTTAATGACGCATTAACGCTTTATGGAAAGGCGGCTTATGAGTATAGCAATGCCAAGTTAAATAGTATGTATGCATCTACATTAATTAAAATGAGCATTGTTCACAGGGCTTTAAAAAATTATAAAGTAGCTGAAGATATAGTAATGAATCTTGTTTTAAAGACTTATGCAAAGTTGGGCAGTAAAACAGGTGAAATGAAAACTTACCAGGAGTTGGGAAAAATTTATTTAGAAGAAGGTAGGTTTACTGAGTCTTTATGGTTTTTCACTCAACAAGGTATTTTAGCACTAGAGACTTCAAATAAAATAGCTTATATAGAGAGCGTAATTGATATTGCTCGTTTAAAAATTAAAAAACGCGATTTCTTATTAGCGAATGCTGATTTAAATAGAGCTGAAATATTGGCAAAAAATGCCAATACAAATGAGTTTCATGCTCAAATTACCACAGTTAGGAACGATTTAAAGGATAAAAGTCGTTAAGATTTTCATAAGAATATCAAATTCTCGTATTTCTGTAATTTTTCTAACTGTATTGGGTCCAATATAGTACAGATTAAAAGTTAGATTATAACTTTATTGTATCAATTCAGGTAATTTGGTAAATTGGTACCAAATTGGCAGTAGGTTAAGTAAGGATGAATTTTAAAAAAATTAAAGAAATGTTAAGAGGCGCATTATTTATAGGATTAACTGCGGTTATGATCGCTTGTCAGGCGTCTGCGGGGCCTAAGGAACAGAAAATTGTTCCAGGGATGGTTAACATTATGCCAGAACCACAGCAAGGCTTAATAGCGAGAGAGCTGGTTAAGATGATTGAGCGATATAATTTCAAAGAAGTTAAGATAAACGATTCAATATCTTCGGTAATATTAGATAACTATATTAAGAAACTAGACGGTTCAAGAAATTATTTTTTGGCCTCTGACATTAAGGAATTTGAGGCTTACAGGTATACACTGGATGATGATTTAAGAAATGGGGATTTAGGTTCTACATTTCATATTTTCAATATCTATTTAAAGAGATATAATGATTTTATAGATTTTTCTTTAAAACAAGTGAGCCAACCATTTTCATTTAAATCAAATGAATCTTATACCTACGATAGAGAAAAGATGCCGTGGATTTCTTCGCAAACTGGCTTGAATGAACAATGGAAGAAAAGAGTTAAATACGACTTAGTAAATTTAAAAATAGCGGGAACTACACCAGAAAAAAGTGTAGAAACCATTAGAAAAAGATATGAGAATGTTAAATCTCAAAACTCGAAGATTAACAGTCAAGATGTTTTTCAAATTATAATGGATGCCTTTACTAACTCAATAGATCCACATACCAATTATTATAACCCTCGAAATGCTGAGGCTTATAACGAAGAAATGGCTAGAACATTTGATGGAATTGGAGCAAGTTTAAAGTTAGAAAATGAGATTTTATCAGTAGAAAGAATTTTACCTGGCGGACCTGCATTTAAATCCAAGCAATTACATGCTGGAGATAGAATTATAGCTATTGCACAAGGTGATGGAGAGTTTGAAGATATAATTGGATGGAGAATTGATAACAGTGTTTCTAAAATAAAAGGGCCACGAGGAACAAAGGTTAGATTGAAAATTATTCCTGCAGGTATGGAAATGACAGCTAAGCCTGTGATAGTGGAATTTATTAGAGAACAAATAGTTCGAGAAGATGAATCTGCTCAAAAGGAAATCCAAAATATAAATTTTGAAGGTCGAAATTTTAAAATGGGTGTAATTACCGTTCCTGGTTTTTATGCTGATTTTAAAGCTATGCAGGCTGGAGATAAAAATTATAAGAGTACAACCAGGGATGTAAAACTAATTCTAGACACTTTAAAAAATATCGATAAAGTAGATGGAATTTTGATGGACTTTAGAGCTAATGGAGGAGGATCTCTTTTAGAGGCTATAGAGTTAACTGGTTTGTTTATTGATAAAGGACCTGTTGTACAGGTAAAAGAACTTGGAGGAAACGTATCAGTAAGTAATGATCCTTCTCCTGGTGCGGCTTGGAATGGACCGTTAGGGATAATGGTGGATAGATTGAGTGCATCTGCAACTGAAATTTTTGCTGGCGCTATTCAAGATTATGGACGTGGAATTATTATGGGTACCCAAACCTATGGAAAGGGAACTGTACAGTCTGTAATTGACTTAAACAGAATAGTAAAGCCTAATATTTTAGAGCAAATTGCTGCAGCAATTATTAAAAAGGACACTGAAAATAAAAAAGAAGGTGTTACTGTTAGACCATCAAATTTAGAGATTCCAGAAATGGGTCAAATAAATTTAACCATGGGTAAGTTTTATAGAATAAGCGGTGGAAGCACACAGCACAAAGGTGTTGTTCCAGATATTAGTTTCCCATCTATTTATCCAGTTGATAAAATTGGAGAAGATACAGAGCCTGCTGCATTACCTTATGACTATGTTGCAAAATCTAATTATTCTAAATTACCATTGTCTATTGATAACATTAAAGATCAACTTCTTAAAAATCATCAAGACAGGATGGTTAAATCTTTAGAGTTTAAATATTTGTTAGAAGATATCCAGGAATTAAATCGTAGAAGTTCTGAGGTGTCAGTTTCTTTAAATGAAGATAAATTAAAAGCTGAGCGTGATTTATTGGAAGCAAAGAACTTAAAAAGAGCAAATGAAATTAGAGCAGTTAAAGGATTGCCATTATTAAAAAAGGGCGATAAAATAACTAAAGAAACTACAAAGGATTTTCTAAAAGATGAAAGTTTAAGAATTATAGCGGATTATATCGTTTTAAATAATCAAGTAGCTTTAAGAAATTAAACTATTTTAATTTAATATATCCAACTTTAGAGAAATCTAATTGGTGCCCTTTAAAATCGGCATCAGTTAGATTTTTTATTTTATAAAAGGCATTGTTTAAACTATCTATTGTTAGTCCTTCTGATTTAGATTGTGCTGTAGAAATTACTTTTGCTGACATAAAATCACCTTTTTCATTGATATAAATATTTAATATAGGTGCTATGCCACTTGGTCCGCTAATATTAAATTTACCATAGGTACAAAAATTACCAAGACTATAAGCAATGAACTTATTCTTGTAAACTTCCACCGCTCTAGTTACATGTGGCCCATGTCCTAAAACCAAATCTGCTCCAGCATCTATAACTGCATGAGAAAAAGCGTAAACGTTGCCTCTATTTTCGTTAATATAAATTTCGGGAGCTCTAGTAACGTGTTCGAAATCGGTACCTTCTCCCCCTCCATGAAATGACACCAAAACAATGTGATTTTCTTTTTTTAGAGAATCTACCAAACGCTTAGCTTCATTTAAATTGTGAATTGACAGTGTATTGGCATTTGGCGCAAATGCTAGAAATGCAAATTTTTTATTTTTTATGGTAAACGATTTATAGGGTTTATTTATCAATCCGGCATAATGAATATTCAAAGAATCCAGCACCTTAGTTGTTCTTTTTCTGCCTAAACTTTTAAAATCATTAATATGATTATTTGCTATACTTAAAACATTAAAACCTGCATTTTTAATTATTTTTCCATAATGTTCAGGCATTCTAAATGCATAGCAATTTTTTGAGATAGAATCATTGCATTTAGGAGGAGTGTCATCATTTAAAAATGTACCTTCTAAATTTCCGAAAACAATATCTCCTTTTAAATAATTTTGAACTGCCTTAAAAGAGTTTATTCCATCATTAGGAGGTAAATGAAGGGGAGAGGGATAAGTAGAGCCAATCATAATATCGCCAACAGCTGTAATTAGAATTGAATCTTGGTTATTTTCTATTTGATCAAAATTAACCGCTTGCAATTTTTGTTTTGGAGAATTGCATCCACTAAAAATTAGACAGAGGATTAAATATTTAAGGTAATTCATGGTAAAAAAAATCCCCACATCTACTAAGATGAGGGGATATGAGTTTTGAACTTTTAAATTTTTTATTCTTCCATTAAATCTTTTTTAGCCTTATCTAAAATTTGACCGCCTTTATAGAAATAGCGAGAATAGTAAGGATCGTTAAGGTTGTCTATAACCACTCCTCTAGTTTGAGAAGCGTGTGCAAACTTGTTTTCGCCTAAATAAAGACCTATATGGTTTATGTTTTTACTTTTTATTTTAAAGAATACTAAATCACCTTCTTTAAGATCTGTTTTAGCTAAAGGATTAACCATACTAAAAATCTGTCTAGAATTACGGGCAATAGTAGTATTAAATACTTTTTGGTAAATAGCTTTTGTAAAAGCAGAACAATCTATTCCTTTTTGGGTATTTCCTGCATATTTATAAGGAGTACCTATCCATTCATAAATAAATTTGTAAAGCTTAACGTTAGAAGTTGCATCTAATGCTACGCCCATTACTTGGGAAAAATACTGTGATGCTAAGTTATCTGGATCTTCTAATTTTGATGCTCCTTTGGTTGTTTGCGCGAAACTAGTAGTATAACCAAAAGATAATACTAAGGAGAAAAACAAAAACTTTTTAATCATGTTATACTGTTAAGTTTGGGTTTGTTTAAATACTTACACTTAAACGTACACCGCTTTGGCTTATTGTTTGGGACACAAATATATTATATAAGACTTTACCTTCCAAATTTTTCCTGTTTTTAAATGAAAGTAAACGTTTTAGCGTCAACTTAGTGTTCATTTTACATTAAAAACTTCTATATGTTATAATAAAAAATTAGATTTGCTTTCCAAAATAACATATACCCAATAATGAGTGCAGTTGAAATAAATAAGGATACCTATTTGAAATGGTTTGAATCCATGTTGCTAATGCGCAAGTTCGAAGAGAAAACAGGACAGCTATACGGGCAACAAAAAATTCGTGGATTTTGTCATCTTTACATAGGACAGGAAGCAGTAGTTGCTGGTGCAATTTCTGCAATGAGACCAAGTGATTCAATGATTACTGCTTATAGAGATCATGCTCATGCATTAGCTTTAGGTGTTAGTGCTAATTCTATTATGGCAGAAATGTATGGTAAAATTACAGGATGCAGTAAAGGAAAAGGTGGTTCAATGCACTTATTTAGCAAAGAGCATAATTTTTATGGTGGTCATGGTATAGTAGGCGGACAGATTCCTTTAGGTGCTGGTATTGCGTTTGCTGAGAAGTACAAAGGAACAGACAATGTAAACATTTGCTATATGGGCGATGGTGCTGTTCGTCAGGGGGCCTTAAATGAGGCTTTTAACATGGCTATGTTATGGAAATTGCCTGTTGTTTTTGTTTGTGAGAACAATGGTTATGCAATGGGGACGTCTGTTGAAAGAACCACCAATATGACCGATATATATAAAATTGGTTTAGGTTTTGATATGCCATGTGCTCCTGTTGATGGGATGGATCCGGTAGCGGTTCATACAGCTATGGATGAAGCAATTCAACGTGCAAGAAGAGGAGAAGGGCCTACTTTCTTAGAAATGCGTACGTATAGATACCGCGGTCATTCTATGTCAGACCCAGCAAAATACAGAACTAAGGAAGAATTAGAAGATTATAAAGCTAAAGATCCTATTGAATTAGTTAGAGAAACGATCTTGAGAGAGAAGTACGCTGATGAAAAGTGGATTTCAGAAATTGAAGAAAAAGTAAAAGGAATTGTAGATGAATCTGTGAGGTTTGCAGAGGAATCTCCTTGGCCGGAAGCTTCAGAGCTTTTCAAAGATGTATATGTTCAGGAAAACTATCCTTATCAAGATTAATTAAGAAATTCAAAATACAAGTATGGCGGATATAGTTAGAATGCCCAAAATGAGCGATACCATGACAGAAGGAGTTATGGCAAAGTGGCATAAAAAAGTTGGCGATAAGGTAAAAAGCGGTGATGTAATGGCTGAGGTAGAAACCGATAAAGCTACAATGGACTTAGAATCGTATTGGGATGGTACTTTATTATACATAGGTGTTGAAGAAGGTAAGGCAGTTCCTGTTGATGCTATCATCGCCGTAATTGGTAAAGAAGGTGAGGATTATAAAGCTGCTTTAGAAGCAGAGGGAGGAAAGTCCGAAAGTCCGAAAGCTTCAGAAATTCAAGAGTCTGAAAAGTCTGAAAGTCCGAAAGCTGAAGGTTTAAGCGAAGCTGATTTAGAGAAAATGGGAGTTACTGTAATCAGGATGCCACTTTTGAGTGATACTATGACAGAAGGCGTAATTGCTGAATGGCATAAAAAAGTAGGTGATAAAGTGAAAGATGATGATATTCTTGCTGATGTAGAAACCGATAAGGCAACTATGGAAGTTATGGGATACGCAACTGGTACTTTACTTCATATTGGCGTAGAAAAAGGAAAAGCGGCTAAAGTAAATGGTATTATTGCCATTGTTGGTCCAGAAGGAACAGATGTTTCTGCAATAGTAGCGCAAGGCGATGCAGCTCCAGCAGCTAAGAAAGAAGAGGCGGCAGCTCCTGCAAAAGAAACTTCTGCAAATGCTGCACCAGTGGAAGCTAAGTCGGACAGCGATAGCCGTGTTAAAGCATCACCATTGGCAAAAAGAATAGCGAAAGAAAAAGGTATTGATTTAAGCCAAGTTACAGGTAGTGCTGAAGGCGGTAGAATCATTAAAAAAGATATAGAAAATTATACACCAGCTGTTAAGTCTGCAAGTCAGGAAGTTGGGAAGACTGATAGTCAGGTGGCAAATACACCTTCTATTCCTCAATTTATTGGCGAAGAGAAATTCACAGAGAAGCCAGTTACGCAAATGCGTAAAACTATTGCGAAACGCTTATCTGAAAGCTTATTTACTGCTCCACATTTCTACTTAACTATGAGTATAGATATGGATGGAGCGATTGCTGCGAGAGCTAAAATCAATGAATTTGCTACTAGCAAAATTTCATTTAATGATTTAGTTTTAAAAGCTGTTGCTATAGCATTGAAACAACATCCTGCAGTAAATTCATCGTGGTTGGGCGATAAAATCAGATACAACGAGCATGTAAACATTGGTGTTGCAGTAGCTGTTGAAGATGGTTTGTTAGTACCTGTTGTACGTTTTGCAGATGGTAAATCCTTATCGCACATCTCTGCTGAGGTTAAGGACTTTGCTCAACGCGCAAAAGCTAAAAAATTACAACCTGCAGATTGGGAAGGTAGTACTTTTACCATTTCTAACTTAGGTATGTTTGGAATTGAAGAATTTACAGCTATTATTAACCCACCAGATGCGTGCATATTGGCAGTTGGCGGTATCTCTCAAGTGCCTGTTGTTAAAAACGGCGCTGTAGTTCCAGGAAACGTTATGAAAGTGACCTTAAGCTGTGACCACCGAGTGGTAGATGGCGCCACAGGTGCAGCTTTCTTACAAACGCTGAAAGCATTACTAGAAGAGCCGGTAAGATTGTTGGCTTAAGCGATATATACTAAAATAAAGTAAACCCTTCTTGTGAAAACGAGGAGGGTTTTTTTGTGATGATGAAGTCGAAAGGTAATTTATCCTCTTAGGGTTTCTCTTATATTATATAATTTGTTCCTGCTAATAATGTTTGCTTTATTATTGAAGTGCATGAGGCGTACGCTTTCCCTATATTCGTTTTTTCTTGAGAGCAGATATAATTAATTAATTCAGAGATCACGTAATGCCGTTTTCAGCTTTATTTTAAATTTTAAAGACAAGTATTTAAATTATTATTTATTTAGTTATAAAATAATTAACTTTTTTGAAATGTTTTTTAAAACTTTAATCGTAATTAGCTTAATATCAATAAGAAATAAACAACAGAACGTGGAGAATCTATTGTCAGAAAGTGAAAAACAGAATATAGTTAAAACTCTACAGGATAAGATTTTAAATATTAAGTGTCCTATGTGTAACAATAATAATTTTATTATAGCAGATGGTTACTTCAATCATCCCATGCAGTCCGGTTTTCAAGCAGGAATAGTTCTTGGGGGCCTTCAATCCCTACTATAGCTATAGTGTGTGATAAATGTGGTTTTACAAGTCAGCATGCATTGGGCGCGTTGGGCTTAATACCTAAAAATGGAGATAAATGAGTAGCTAAGGAAATATAAATTTTGATGAAGATTTAACTAGTCAGATGACGGTGCATAAAAATCTTACGCAAGAGATAATTGTTACTAACACTGATAAAGTAAAGCTTATATTGAACAAGCATCATAAGATAGTTAAAAGAAAAATTGACTGGATCAATCCAGTTGGTATTTTTATTTCATTATTGTTAACTATATTGACGGTCAAGTTTGAAGAAGCTAAATTTGGAATTGAACCTCAAAATTGGCATGCGATATTTCTAGTTTCCTGCATAGTATCTTTTGTTTGGAGTTTTATAAGGATTGTTAATGCAATTAGATATTATAATAAGGGAACTGTAAATGAATGTATCGAAAAGCTAAAAATTAATAATAAGACATAGTAAGAGTATTAAAGGTCAAGTTTCGATATGTAACGTCAATAGCTTCGAATAGAATGTTTATTCCTCTTAAAATGTCTTAGATTTTTTTAGTGACAATTAATGGAAATGCTAAATTAAATTTACATCGGTGAGTCTTCTACTCTCAATTTAAATTGTGTAATATTCACCTTTTTCAGGAATATACACCGTTCTTCCTTCAGTTTCTAAGGCAGCTGCTAATGCCTGCTGACTTTCTATATCACCATGTACTAAAAAAACTTTTTTAAGCGAAGAGGGCTGTCCATTGATTACCTCCATTAAACCTTTATGGTCGGCGTGACCACTCAATAAATCCGTTTGTTTAATGCTTGCAAAAACAGATAATTCTCTATCGCGCATGTGCACAATAGAATCGCCTCGCAACAATCTATGTCCTAGTGTTCCTTTAGCACAATAACCTATAAAGAGGATAGTGCAATAATAATTCTGAATATTGTAAAACAAATGATCTTGAATACGTCCACCTTCTAGCATACCTGCTGATGAAATAATAATGCAGGGTTCTAGATAATTGGCTACTTCCCTGCTTTCCTGCATGTTTTGAATATATTCTAAGTTATCGAATGTAAATTCATCGCCTCTGGCTCTATAAAATTCTCTTGAATCTTCGCTCAGCAATTCAGGGTATTTTCTATATACAGTAGTGGCATTGTTAGCTAGCGGACTATCTACAAAAACCTTCACTGGTGGCACCAAGCCCGATGTAAATAATTTATTTAAGGTAAACACTAGTGATTGGGTGCGACCAATACTAAAGGCAGGAATAATTAGTCGGCCCGGACTTTTTACGCAAGTATCAGTAATTACTTCAGTTAATTTTTGCTCTAAAGTTTGTTGGTTAGAATGAAATCTGCCGCCATAAGTAGATTCGCTCACCAAATAATCTAAAGGCGGAAGTGGCTCTGGATCTTGTAAAACAGGATAATTTTTTCTACCCACATCGCCCGTGAAACCTATGGTTTTTTTAATCCCTTGATCGTCGATAGTAAGTACTACTGCTGCGGCACCTAGGATGTGTCCGACCGGAATAAATTCCAATTCTATGGAGCCATTTATTTTAAACTTTCTATGGAAACTTATGGTTACAAATCGCTCCATTGTTTCCACTACATGTTTCTGCAGGTATAAAGGAGGGGTAGTTGGCTTGCCACGTCTTTTCCCATTTTTACGCCCGTTGTGTTTACTTAAGAATATATTTACAGAATCTGTAAGCAATAAATTAGTTAAATCTGCTGTTGGTGGAGTAGATAATATTTGTCCCTCATAACCCAATCTAACCAGCGTTGGCAGATTGCCAGAATGATCTATGTGCGCATGAGTAAGAATTACTAAATCTATATGCTGAGGGTCAAAAGGGAAATTTTCATTGTCTTTGTTTGTAGACTCCTTTTCATAATCTAGTCCGCAATCAATTAATATTTTAAAACCATTTACATCCAATAAATGCATGCTTCCAGTAACCTGTTGCGCAGCTCCCCAAAACGTTAACTCCATATTTTCAAAAATAGTTATTTCATCGACTTAAGCGATAAATAATATGTAATTTTGCTATACATTTTATCAATATGCAAGAGCCTTTTGACTTAAGAATTAACGGAATTGACTATGCCGTTTTCCCAGAAAATGATGGAATTTATGCGATTTACAAAGATGGTAAAGAGCATGTTCAGATTCAAAAAGACACTGGATCCATTTGGATTAAATTTGATCCGCAGACTGAAGTGCCAGTATTTGAGATAGATCCAGAAGTGGATGCGCTTGGGGCAGCTATTGACGCGTACTTGGGTGAGGAAGAGTAGACAGGAGTTAGTAGACAGGTGTTAGTAGACAGTAGACAGTCTTTAGTTTTTAGTGGAGTCGGGAAGTCGGGAAGTCCGAATGTCCGGGAGACCGGGATTCGGGGAAACGGAAAGTTATTGGATAGACGCTAAGCCAAATTCTAATTTCGGTAAACTATTTACCGATTACCTTAAATTAAATACTAACTACTTTTTATTTTGTACTTATTACTGACTCTCTGTCTTTCCGTCTTTCGGACTAACCCATCTTTCTTAAATGGAGTCGGGAAGTCGGGAAGTCCGAAAGTCTGGGAGTCCGTGATATTGAGATTCGGGGAAACGGAAAGTTAATGGATAGAAGCTAAGCCCAATTCCATTTTCGATAAACTATTTACCGATTACCTTAAATTAATTACTATCTACTTATTACTTAGTACTTATTACTAACTTTCTGTCTTTCGGACTAACCCATCTTTCTTTAATGGAGTCGGGAAGTCGGGAAGTCCGAAAGTCTGGGAGTCCGTGATATTGGGATTCGGGGAAACGGAAAGTTAATGTATAGACGCTAAGCCAAATTCTAATTTCGATAAACTATTTACTAATTACCTTAAACTAATTAATATCTACTTTTTACTTAGTACTTATTACTAACTTTCCGTCTTTCCATCTTTCGGACTTATCGTCTTTCGGACTCTCCAACTTCTAACTCTTTTTTCCTACTTTTGCTCTATGTCATCTAACAAGCCAAGTTTACCAAAAGGAACCAGAGATTTTACACCATCAGAAATGGTGAAACGCAACTTTATTTATGATACCATTAAAACGGTATTTAAAAAATATGGCTATGCGGAAATACAGACCCCGAGCATGGAAAATCTTCAAACTTTAACAGGTAAGTATGGTGATGAGGGTGATAAATTGATCTTCAAAATTCTGAATAGTGGAGAGTTTTTGAATGAGCCTAAGAAGAAGGGCTACGATTTTGCAGCTGAAAATAACAGCAATAAATTGGTGTCACTGATATCAGAAAAAGCATTACGTTACGATTTAACCGTGCCTTTTGCACGTTTCGTGGTTATGCACCAGAATGAATTATCGTTTCCTTTTAAACGCTTTCAGATACAACCTGTATGGCGTGCCGACCGACCGCAAAAAGGCCGTTATAGAGAATTTTACCAATGTGATGCTGATGTAGTGGGATCGGAAAGTTTGTTAAATGAAGCGGAGTTTGTATTGATTTATACTGAAGCCTTAAAAGCTTTGGGCTTAAAAGATTTCACCATTAAACTAAATAATCGAAAAATTTTATCTGGGATAGCTGAAATAATTGGTAAACCAGCGCTGATTGTTGACATGACAGTTGCCATAGATAAATTAGATAAGATTGGTATGGATGGGGTAAGTAAGGAACTACTTGAGAAGGGGTTCACTGAAGCCGACATAGAGCGATTGAAGCCTGTAATCTTGTTACAAGGTTCTAATTTAGATAAGTTACGTCAACTTAAAGAAGTTTTAAAAGCCACTGAAGTTGGTTTAAAAGGAATTGAGGAAATAGAAGAAGTAATTTCTTACGTTTCTAAGCTCACAGGAAGTGCTCCAGAAGATATTCAGCACTTAGGAATAGATATTACGCTAGCTAGAGGATTAAACTACTATACAGGCTGTATTTTTGAAGTGGCAACGAATGAAGTAGCCATGGGCAGTATTGGCGGTGGAGGCCGTTATGACGACTTAACCGGTATGTTTGGATTAAAAGATTTAACCGGTGTGGGTGTGTCTTTCGGAGCCGACAGAATTTACGATGTTTTGGAAGAGTTAAATTTATTCCCTGCTTCAACTGTTCAGGGAACCAAAGTTTTAATATCAAATTTTGATAAAGAGGCAGAAAATTATGCTTTGCCAATTTTAGCACAATTGCGAAATGCTGGTATCGCTGCGGAGTTGTATCCTACATCTGCGAAATTGAAAAAGCAAATGGCTTACGCTGATGCTAAAAATATCCCTTATGTTATACTAATTGGCAGTGAAGAAATATCGGCCAATATGGTTACGGTTAAAAATATGTTGACCGGAGAACAAGAGAAAGTCGCGCTTTCTGCAATCGTAGATAAGTTAGGCTAGGGCATCTATGATGACTAAATTGTTGAGGGCGCTATTATGACCAAGCGGTTGTTTGTTCGGAGGTAAAGGCAGCATATAAAAGGATTTTCACAATAAATTTTTTATGAGCCTAATTTTTTTTGTTAAACACTTAGAAATAACAATTTAAAATTTATCCCTATAAAATTAAGAACTTACTATCTTATTGTTGTAAATGCTAGGCAATAATAAGTGTTTTTAAATTATACGCTTTTAACTCCGGCGGGAAAGTCGGGAAGATAGAAAAGGTTGTAGCATAGTAATATATTACTTTACTATAGGCACAATGTCTCTCCAACTTCCAGACTTACCAACTTTCGGACTTCCCATTTTATTTCAAGCCCAGTCTAAACTTCCTAGCTGTATCTTTTGCAATATCATAACCTGCATCGGCATGTCTAATAACGCCCATTGCAGGGTCATTATGTAAAACACGTGCTAATCTAGCTTTTGCATCAGCAGTTCCATCGGCTACTATAACCATACCCGCGTGAATAGAGTATCCAATACCTACACCTCCACCGTGATGTAATGACACCCAACTTGCTCCACCAGCGGTGTTAATTAAAGCGTTTAAAACTGGCCAATCTGCAACAGCATCAGATCCATCCAGCATTGCTTCTGTTTCTCTATTTGGTGAAGCAACAGAACCTGTATCTAAATGATCTCTACCTATAACAATTGGTGCACTTACTTCGCCATTAGCGACCATTTCATTAAATGCTAAACCAGCTTTTTCTCTTTCTCCTTGTCCAAGCCAGCAAATGCGAGATGGTAAACCTTGGAAAGCAATGCGTTCTTGCGCCATATTAATCCAACGTTTTAAACTTTCGTTCTCAGGGAATAATTCTAAAATCTTTTTATCAGTAGCTAAAATATCTTCTGGATTACCGCTTAAAGCTGCCCATCTAAACGGACCTTTACCTTCACAAAATAATGGTCTAATATAAGCTGGTACAAATCCTGGGAAATCAAATGCATTTTTTACCCCTGCTTCTAAAGCACGACCACGTAAATTATTGCCATAATCGAATGTAATGGCACCTTTAGATTGCAATTTCAACATTTGTTGAATATGCTTTGCCATGGTAGAATACGATTGTTTTATATATTGTTCGGGATTTTTTTTCCTTAATTCAGCCGCCGCCTCTACATCTAGTCCTTCTGGGAAATAACCAATTAAAGGATCGTGAGCAGAAGTTTGATCTGTAAGTGTATCTGGAATAATATTTCTATCGATTAACCTCTGTAATAATTCTACCGCATTACAAACAACACCAATAGATAATGCTTTTCCATCCTTTGCATAATTTACAGCTTTATCAATTGCTTCATCAATATTATAACTGATTTCGTCGATATATCTTGTGTCTAAACGTTTTTTAATTCTCCATTCTTCAACATCAGCCGCTAAACAAACACCTTCGTTCATGGTAATTGCCAAAGGTTGAGCACCGCCCATTCCGCCTAAACCCGCCGTAACGTTTAATTTTCCTTTTAGACTTCCGTTAAAATGTTTTTTAGCCAATGCAGCATAAGTTTCATAGGTACCTTGAACAATACCTTGCGAACCAATGTATATCCAACTTCCAGCTGTCATTTGTCCATACATCATAAGCCCTTTATCTTCTAATTCGTCAAAATGCGCTTGAGTTGCCCATTTGGGTACCAGCTGACTATTAGAAATTAATACTCGAGGAGCATCTTTATGAGTGGGTAAAACCGCGACTGGTTTTCCTGATTGAACTAAAAGCGTTTCGTTTTCCTCTAAATTTTGTAATGCTTTTATAATTAATTCTAAAGATTCTTTATTACGAGCAGCTTTTCCGCGACCGCCATACACAATTAAATCTTCTGGTCTTTCTGCAACTTCAGGATCTAAATTGTTTAATAACATGCGTAATGCCGCTTCTTGTACCCAACCTTTACAAGATAGTTTGGTTCCATTTGGAGTTAATTTGGTAGATAAATTTAAGTCTTCTAACATGATAATTATAAACGTATTGTTACGCCCCAAATGTAAAACATTTATTTTATTTCGCTATTTTTGAAAGAGTGATCATAAACAAAAAAAATATAGCCAAATATTTAACCCTCTTTTTATTGGGGGTTTTTGCTTTGGGGATAACTCCATGGGAGGCATTTCATGATCATTCATCTACCATAATTGCAGATAGCAATGAACGAGATTGTTTACATAGTGGACACGTAAAAGCTAAACCTGAAAAATGTATCGTTTGTGTTTCACATTTCGATTCGATATTTATATTAAATTCTTCTTTATTTAAATATGTTGAAAAAGCAGTTCAACTTAAATATGTTGAAGGGCTATTTAATACTTCATTTACCAATTTAATCTCAACCCCTTTAAGAGGGCCACCATCAAGGGTTTAACTTTTGTTAATTTAATTTATGCCTTTCAGGCAATGTTTACCTTGTTATATTAAAATTATGAGATTATTACGTCATATATTGACATTATGTATAGCGATAGGCTATATTTCTACTACTTTCGCAATTGGCGAAGTAGAAATTAAAGGAATTGTGAAAAATTCTGAAACCGGACAACCTATTCCGGGGGCATCTGTTTATATTTCAGATTTAAAATTAAAAACAGTTAGTGATGCCGATGGTGTATTTCAATTTAAGAATGCACCAAGCAAAGGCAGTTTTTTAGTAGAAGTAAAATATATAGGTTATAAAACTTTATCTAAAATGGTGGATTTTTCTATCAATCAAACCATAGAATTTGTATTATATCCAACCATTATAGAAAGCGAAGAGGTTGTAATTACTGGTACACCTTTTAGTTCAAGTAATAAAACGAACAGTTTGGCCGTAGTTTCTGTAAACAGGGAAAAACTAACTGAACAAGGGGGTACGAATTTAGTAGATGCCATGTCGCGTATTCCTGGGGTTTCTCAAATATCTACGGGGGGTGGTATTTCTAAGCCTACCATTAGAGGTTTGGGGTATAATAGAGTGCTTACCATTGCCGAAGGAGCGAGAGAAGAAGGGCAACAATGGGGAGATGAGCATGGTATACAATTTGATCAGTTTGCTGCTGCAAGAGTAGAAGTGCTTAAAGGACCAGCCAGTTTGTTATATGGTTCTGACGCATTAGGTGGAGTTATAAATATTATTGATGATTTGGTGCCGGAAGAAGGTGTAACGAAGGCTGGTTTTACCACATCTATTCAAAGTAATAATGGACTCTCTGCAAGCTCTTTAATGTTACAAGGTAATAATAAAGGATTTGTTTATCGTGGAAGAGCATCTTATAAAAATGCACATTCTTTTGGCTATAAAGGAGCTCATGTTCCAAACTCAGGATTTAATGAATTAAACGGAAGTGCTATGCTTGGGTTTAATAAATCGTGGGGATATACCCATTTAAATATTTCTAGTTTTAATTCGGATTTAGGCTTGGTTGAGGAAGGACCTGATGCATTAGGAGATTATTACAGCCATGATGGAGATTTAGTTTCGCGATCTGAAGCTAGAAAAAGAAAAATTGAAACACCTTTCCAAAGAATAAATCATTTAAGAACTACTTTAAACAGTAATATTATTTTAGGAGGAGGCCAATTAAAGTCTGTTTTTGCATATCAGAATAATATTAGAAAAGAATTTGAAGAAGATGTTAATGAGGTTGGATTACAATTGAATTTGGAATCATTTACTTACGACGTTAAGTATTCTTTACCTTCTAATAACGGGTGGGAATCTACATTTGGTTTACAAGGAATGTATCAGCAAAATGTGAACCGAGGACATGAATTTTTAATTCCAGATTATAACAGCAATAATGTTGGGGTATTTGGTTATTTAAAAAAGAATTTTACTGGCGGTGCGGTAAACCTTGGCTTGCGTTATGACTATAAAAATATGGATGGGAAGGAAATGCTTGAAGATCATGGAAACCATTCGCACGTAATTTTTGATTCGTTTTCAAATAATTTTTCTAATCTTTCTGGATCAATCGGTCTGGCTTATGAATTAGCACCTAATTTAATTTTTAAAGCAAATGCTGGTTCAGGATTTAGAGCACCAAATATTGCTGAATTGGGGTCTAATGGAAAACACCACGGAACATTTAGATATGAGATAGGGAATGCTAATTTAAAACAAGAAACTAGTTTACAATTTGATGCTGGCTTAGCTTATTCAGGAGACAAAATTAGCGTTGGTTTAAATGCATTTAGCAATACAATCTACAATTATATTTTCCCTGCTCAATTAAATGGAGAAACCATAACTTATGCAGATCACCATGGTCATTTAGAAACTTTACCTGTATTTAGGTATATTCAAGATGATGCTTTATTAATTGGAGGAGAGGCAAATGTTGATTTTCATTTTATTGAATCTTTGCATTTCGAGAATAGTTTATCCTATGTAAAAGGAAAAAATAAAATTACAGGCAATGCATTGCCATTTATTCCTGCTGCAAATATTTTAAATGAAATTAGGTACGAGCCAAATATAAAAGGATTAAGCTCAGCTTATGTTAAAGTGGGTGTTAATAATGTGTTTTCTCAAAGCAGGATAGATGTTTTTGAAGAAAAGACGGATTCTTACTCGTTGCTTGATGCTGGGCTTGGATTTGGAGTTAAAAGTAAAGCTGGAAAAATAAACTTCTGGGTTACTGGACAAAACCTAACCAATAAGAAATATTTTAATCACTTAAGTAAGTATAAAATTGAAGGTATTTATAACCAAGGTAGAAGTGTAGCTGTTGGTGTTAATTTACCTATATTATAGCAAGTAATTCTAAAATTTTAAACCCCTAACTTAAAAAAGTTAGGGGTTTTTTGTTATAAATCAATTAAGATTTTAAAAATTATTTAATTGATTTTCAATTAGTTGAATTATTTTTTGTTTTTATTTTTTGGTTTATTGTAAGTCATTACTACATTAGTGTATTATTTAACTAATACACTATGATAACAATTAAAGATTTGCACTTTGGCTATTCCCCAAAAAGGGTATTATTTAAGGATATCTCCTTGAGTTTAAAGGCCGGTCATATTTATGGGTTATTGGGCAAGAATGGAGCTGGAAAATCTACCTTATTAAAGAACATTGCCGGATTGGTTTATGCTCAAGGAGGAGAAATTTCGGTATTAGGTTTTGACCCATCAAAACGCCACCCGGGATTATTGGAGGAAATATTTTTTGTTCCTGAAGAACTATTTCTACCAGCATTAAATTTAGATGCATTTGTAAGAATCAACGCGTCTTTTTATCCAAAATTTGACCACAACTATTTTGCCACACTATTAAGAGAGTTTGATGTTCCAATGGCTCAAAAGTTATCGGAAATGTCGTACGGACAAAAGAAAAAAATGATTATTTGTTTTGGTCTGGCATCCCAAACGAAATTAATAATCATGGATGAGCCAACCAATGGTTTAGATATTCCATCTAAAGCTCAGTTCAGGAAAATAATGGCTTCTGCATTAACAGAAGATAGATGCATAATCATTTCAACGCATCAAGTTAGAGACCTGGATAACTTAATTGACACAGTAATTATGCTAGATAGCAATAAACTTGCTTTGATGGCGTCTGTTGAAGAAATCACAGAGAAATTAACTTTTAAAAATGTAGATCAGCTTCAAGCGGATGTAATTTATGCAGAACCTTCTTTAAATGGATATCATGCAATTTTACCAAATAGGGGAGACGATTACAGTAAGTTAGACATTGAGTTATTATTTAACGCAATCGTTTTGGAAAAGGAAAAAATCAATCAACATTTTAACGCATAACTATGAACAATACATTTGAAATGAGTCGATTCGGCAATTTATTGCGCAGGCAAGTTCAAGAGTTTGGTAAGATATATTTAATCAGTTTAGGAATTCTAGTTGGAGTTTTGGTCTTAATTTATTTTCTCAATGCTCCAAATTATAAAAATCCTTCAATAGAAGACTTAAACATGTACTTCAGGTATCCAACTTTTATCACCTTATGTTTTCTATTTATAAGTGTTACGTCGAGCGCTTACTTCGCATCATTAGGTAATAAGCCTAGAGCGATAATAGAAATAATGTTGCCTTGTTCTCGCATAGAGAAGTTTTTAGCAGGGATATTATTTTCAGCTATTCTTACCACTATATCGTTCTTGGCCATCTTTTTTATAATGGACCAGGTTATGATACTGTATATTTCATCTAATATGGTAGAAAAGCAAGAGATATTAGGATTTTGGCAGATTTTAAAATCATCAGATGCTTATCCATATTTTATATACCCATCATTAGTTATTTTTTTACTGATTTCCAGTTTATATATGACCGGGTCTATATACTTCGAGAAATACCATTTCCTGAAAACATCAATAAGCTTAATGATTATAATTAGCGCATTAAGCTGGGCAATTTTTAAAACCTCTCGTTTTTTGTTCGATGGAAAATTTAGAAAACAGACCACCAATGTAAATCTTGATGGAAACGAATTGGCACTTATTATATCCGGAGTTTTATTATTGGTAACCTTATTTATTTGGTATGTAGGGTTTGTTAGATTAAAAGAAAAGGAAGTTTAAATCGTACATTATGGAATTTAAAGATAACAAAGCCATATATCTCCAAATTGCAGACTATGTTTGCGAACAGATATTATTGGGAAAATGGAAAGATGAGGGTAAAATACCTTCCGTTAGAGAGCTTGCCATAAATTTAGAAGTGAATCCTAATACGGTTATGAGAACCTACGAATTGCTTCAGAATAAACAAATTATAAACAATAAGCGTGGAATTGGATTTTTTATAGATGAACATGCTGAAAAAAATGTTATTTCATTTAGAAAGGAAAATTTTGTTAATGACGATTTACCTGCTTTCTTCAGAAACATTTATTTGTTAAACATCAGCTTTGCTGAACTTGAGGCAAAATATCAGCAATATTTAAAAGAAAATTTTAACGTTACTAATTCTTAACCTTATGAAAAAAAGTAATAAACTAATAATAGCATTTCTTGCATTACTCTATGTTGTTCCAATTAGTGCAATGGTTTTTGATTTAAAAAATTATGAAAAGGGGAGCTATGATCAACAGGAAAGTGCTATCTTAAAATTTAACGACAAATTAGAGGGGTTTGAGGAAGAAAAATTTAATCAGCCAATAAAAGCAATTCTAATAGAAGGGAATAAAAATTTATATGTGACGGTAAATTTTCATAAAGATGAACAATCTGGGATAAAATTTAATACCTCTATTAAAGATCAGATTAAAACCTCTATTGATGCAGATGGAAATTTAAAAATTTCAAAAACTTCAACATCTGATAGGAATAATTATTTAACACTTCATGTTTATGGAAATGCTCTTGACCTCATAAATTTTAAAAATGGGGATGGATTGAATTTAGTTGGTAATTACGATTCAATTGTTGTAAATATTGATCAAATTAGAAAGTTTGAGGCAAATTCTACATCAACGTTTAGTTCATTAAGCATTAATGCTCAAAATGTATCTACTGTATCTATTTATAGCAAAACAAAAGATGTTAATATTGGATTAAATAGCGGTAAAATATATTGGTATAGCGATGCGCCAGAGAATTTAAAATTAAACTTGGAAAAAACAGAAGTTGAATTCTTGCATGAAAATACAGATAAAAAAGAATCAAATTCATTGCATTTAGTAACAAAGGGGCAGAACTTGATTGATTTCAATAAAAATAAATTTAAGTCGGTTTCAGGTGACGTATCTGATTCTACAACTTTACTTATGCCTGTAGTTTATCTTAAAAATTTAATTAAATAGTTTATAAGTATTTATAAATTTTATCCCTTCAGCAATATCAGTAGATAATATTCTATCGGTAGAATTGAAGGAAACAGTTTGGCGAAATGCTGAAACTAAATCATTTAATTTTGAAGAAGTTTGCGCAGGTTTCCTTAAATCAAGGGCCTGCGCTGCTGTTAATAATTCAATTGAAAGTATACGCTCTAAATTATTTAGTACTCTATAACATTTTGTTGCTGCATTAGCCCCCATGCTTACATGGTCTTCTTGTCCATTACTGCTTACTATGCTATCTGCAGAGGCAGGGGTACAAAGTTGCTTGTTTTCACTCGCAATAGATGCTGCGGTATATTGAGTAATCATCAATCCAGAATTTAAGCCAGCATTTTTAACTAAAAACGGAGGTAATCCTCTCTGACCTGAAATTAATTGGAAGATTCTGCGCTCAGAAATAGAGCCCAATTCTGATAAAGCAATAGCTAGAAAATCTAAAGTAATCGCTAATGGTTGTCCATGGAAATTTCCAGCAGATAAGATTAAATCGTCATCAGGAAAAACATTTGGATTGTCTGTTACTGAATTAATTTCTCTCTCAAAAACAGAAGTAACATAGTCGATGGTATCTTTACTAGCACCATGAACTTGAGGAATACATCTAAAAGAATATGGATCTTGAGTTTGCTTTCCTGGTCTATTAATTAATTCGCTTCCTTCTAAAAGAGAAGAAATCTGTTGAGCAACCCAAATTTGCCCTGGGTGAGGCCTAATTGCGTGGCTGTGGGGCATGAAAGGGTCAATTCTTGCATCAAACCCATCGATTGCAATGGCGCCTATTGCATTGGCCCAATTCATTAAATCGTGTGACTTTAATAAAATATATGTGCCATAAGCGCTCATAAATTGAGTGCCATTAATTAGTGCTAAACCCTCCTTGCTTTGTAATTTAAGTGGAGATAAGTTTAAAATATTTAAAGCCTCGCTGGCTTTTATGTCTTCACCTTTGTAATTTATAATCCCTTCGCCAATAAGTGGTAAGGTTAAATGAGCCAATGGCGCCAAATCACCAGAAGCACCTAACGAACCTTGGGTGTATATAACCGGATACATTTGGTGGTTGTAAAATTCGATTAACCTTTGTACAGTATCTAATGCAACCCCCGAGTGGCCATATGCTAAAGATTGTATCTTTAGGATGAGCATTAATCTTACAATTTCATTAGGGACTCTTTCTCCTGTTCCGCAAGCGTGCGATAAGAGTAAATTATGTTGTAATTGAGATAAGTCTTCGTTTGCAATTTCTACATTTTGTAAATAACCAAAACCTGTATTGATTCCATAAATTGGTGCTTCAGACCTATTTATTTTATCATTTAAAAAAGTACGACATTTCTGTATGTTGTGAATACTGTTTTCAGAAAGAGCAATAGTATAATTATTTTCTATAATCTCTTTTAATGCAGAAATAGTTAATGGTTTAGAACCTATTAGAAATGTTGTCATAGTTTGGATTTACTTAAAGGCCAAATTTATAAAATAACCTCAAGTTTAACAGTAAGAAAGTAATTACTAAAATATATTAATTGAAATTTTAAATAAAATAGGGTGGTTTTGACTAATTATCGTCACTTTCTAAAATTTCCAGTTGTATTAATATTTCTTCCTTCGTAATAGGGAAGCTAACATTATTTCTAATGTGTTGATAAACGTCTTCAAATAAACCTAGCATATTTCCTTTTTTACCTGGAATATCTTTAGAAATAAAACTACCATCTTCCATAGCTAAAGTTAGTTTGCCGCAATGTTTGGGCTTTTCTATTCCAAATTCTGGTTGATTTGGTTTTATTTGATTTATAGATTGAATCTCTTGAGTATCTGAAAAGGGCTTTATGAACGTGCCTTTTGTTCCGTTAATTACAATTCCGGGAATCGGATTTGCGGTCAACATACTTACGGTTATAAAAACATGAATTTGATTTGGGTAAACTAAATGAAGGTGACCGAAATCTGGAACTTGTCCATTTTCACGATATACGCCTGATGATTTAAAGTATTTTAAAGGTTTTCCAAATAGACTAATTACCTGATCTAATATATGTGCACCTAGATCATATAAAATACCACTAGCTGGATACTTTTCTTCCTTAAATTTTTTTGGGCCAATTTGAGCTTTATATCTATCGAATCTAAAATTAAGTTCTATTAAATTCCCTAATACTCCAGAATTTAAAATTTCTTTCACAGAAAGGAAGTCGCTGGAGTATCTTCTATTTTGATACACCATTAATTTCAAATCATTTTTTTCTGCAATTTCAAATAACTCTTTTGCTTGTTGATGGGTAGCGGTAAAGGGTTTTTCTACAAGAACATGTTTTTTAGCTTTAAGAGCAGCTAAAGTATGCTCGTAATGCAAGTAATTGGGTGTGTTTACTATAATTAGTTCTAATTCAGTATCGTTTATTAAATCGTCTATTGAAGTGTATAGCTTGATGTTGGGATAATCATTTAACGATTCATTCTTTGTTCTTTCTACCACAGCACAGAGTTGGAACCCGGGATGGGCTTCGATAAATGGGGCATGAAATACCTTTCCCGACATGCCGTATGCCATTAATCCAACTTTAATTTTCTTCAAATTTGAAACACTTTCCATACTCAAATTTAAACATTCGTTTGAGGTTATTAAATTAAAAAGGAAATGAATAGAAAGTGTAATGGGTTATATTGTGTAAATTTGAACTATGAAACCTGCCGAAATACATGCGAAATGGAATTTATTGCAAAATAGAATTGCTGAAGACTTTGACGCTGAAAAACCAGATTTAAAAGTTATGCTATTTTTAATAGGTGTTCAAGAATTAGGACAAGGACCTAGAAAATTTAGTAAACGACAAAAGGAAGAATTAATGCATATTGCCACTTGTAGATTATTGAGCGAGATGGGTTTTTACGAATTGGAAGGATTAGATCAAGATGGCTGGCCACATTGGAAACTGGTTAAACCAATTCCGGCATATGCTTCATTAGAACAAGAGCTACTTTTAAAGTCATTAATTGTTGAATATTTTGAAGCACTAGACAGAGAAATAGAACAAATAGATTAAAAAAAGCCCATTAAAACTTAATGTTTTAATGGGCTTAATAATTCAAGTTATATTAAAAGATTAATTACCTTGATTTTTTGCTTCTTGTTTTAATTGATCATTAGCAACAATTACAATTTCTACGCGACGATTTTGTGATCTTCCTAAATCAGTTTCATTATCAGCTATTGGTTCTGTATAACCTTTTCCTATGGTTACTAATCTAGAAGCTGGTACACCTTGAGAAACTGCGTATGCTTTTACTGCCGCTGCTCTTCTTTCAGATAATCCTAAATTGTACTCAGCTGTTCCTCTACTATCAGTATGCCCGATTATTTTAATATCAGTTCCTGGATATTGATTTAAAGAAGAAGCTAAACTTTTAATATTTGATTTTGCTACATCTTTTAATTCAGATTTGTCGAAATCAAACAAAATACCATTGTCAAATTTCACAATAATACCTTCACCTTCTCTAATTACCTCTGCATTAGGTATTGCATTTTTAATAGCTTCTGCTTGTTTATCCATTCTTTTACCTATGAAACCACCAGCAGTTCCACCAATTGCAGCTCCAATTATGGCTCCAACAGCTGTATTACCTGCTTTTTTGCCGATTAATGCGCCTACCGCTCCGCCTGCTGCAGCACCAATACCTACTCCTTTTTGTGTATTAGTTAAACTTTCGCATCCCGAGAATATCATTAAGCCTGTAGCTAAAGCGATGCTTAATGCACCTAATTTAAATCTTTTCGTTTTCATATGATTCACTTAATATATTAGTATTATTTCATTGGGCAAACACAATGCCAAACAATAATTATCATCCTATAAACGTTATAAAAAAAATATAGTTTTAGCTAATTTTTAATTTAAATCTTGGTTATTCTGAAAAGTAAGATTCTAATTCGCTGAGACTTGACTCATTTGTTTTAAAATCTTTAATGATTTTGCCTTTTTCTAATAAAATAATCCTGTCACATAAATCTGTCACATGATTTAGATCATGACTAGAAATTAACGAAGTGAGGCCGAGTGTAGATTTTAATTTGTTTTTTAATCTAATTTGGGTTGACGGATCCAAATTGGCAAATGGTTCATCTAAAATTAAAACTTCCGGATGTTGTAATAAAGCGGCTGCGATACCAACTTTATTTTGATTGCCTTTGCTAAAATCCCTTATGTATTTATTTCTGTTAAGGATTTCGCCATTAAAGAATTCTTTCTGTTTAATTAAAAATTCCTCAACATCAGCCATATTTATCTGGTATAAATTGCCAATAAATTCGAAATATTCCTCGGGAGTAAGGTAATCAATTAAAAAACCTTCGTCTAAATAAGATGCTGTATAGCTTTTCCATTCGTCCGATTTTTGGACGTTAATTCCTTTAGAAAGAATTTCTCCAGAATCTGGCTTGATTAAATCTAAAATCATCCTAAATAGGGTGGTTTTTCCGGCCCCATTGTTTCCTACTAGTCCAATAGTTTCTCCAGCTTCTATTTTTAAGTGATCTATATGTACAACTTCTTTGCCGCCATAAGATTTAATAAGGTTAATTATTTCTATCATGATTATTCTCTAAAACCTTGTGCAATTTTATATTTTTTAGTTTCTAACTTTTTCGAGATGTATTTTACAAATAAAGGCTGAAGGCTAAAAGCGATTAAGCCAATTAAACCAATGGTAATTAGACCAGCGTATGGCATGTTTGCAGCGTTAAATGGCCAATAAATCAAGTATGGAAGAACAATAATAGGGATCATTAAAATATATTGTGTAGCTCCAACTCCTTGATAATTAAATGATGCGCCTTTTTCTAAATCTAATTTTTTATAGTTGTACAAAGCAAAATACAGCACAGTTGTACTACTTACCCCTATATTAAATAGATAAGTAACAAAGTGAAGGAGGATTAGCTTCCAGCTAATAAATGCATAAAAAGTAGAAATCGCGAAAATTAATGTCGAAGAAAGATTAAATAATAAATATTTTCCCTTTATAAAGTCTTCAAAGTTCATTTTAAGGCTTAATAAACCATCAAAATGACTGCTTTGCCATGCAAACATAAATTGGCCATATATTAAAATCGAAATTCCTGTTACAAAAACTGCAGAAAAAATCATCGTAATAAATTTATCCGCTTCAAGATATTCATGCTTATAGAATATTAATCCATAAAATAAAAAGAAGGCACTCATAGTAATTGCGCTTTTAGATCGTTTATGGCGTAGAATTAATTTAAGTTCTAATGCAGCAAGTAATCCGGCTTTTCCAAACCTATCTAAAAACGAATAATTAGCACTTTTTTTAATTTCTTTTTTCTCACTAAGGCTTTCTATGTATAGATTGTTTAATAAATATCGCTTGTTAATAGAAAACATTATCCACGCCAAAGCAACAAAAATTAGCGTTAAATAGGGCATATTTACTAAGTAATCGAATAGAATGCCTAATTTTCTAAAGGATATAAGATTAAAATAGTCTAATGCAATAATTAAACTTATAAATGCTAATAAGGAAGCAAAATATAAGATGTTATTAATTGATTTTCTTTTAATAAAAAGCACCAAATAATTGTTAAAAACACTTAATGATATAATTGCAATAATTAAAGCAATTGCACCTAATACTCCGTATTGAGGTAATATTATTCTAATTATAAACGGAAGTGTTAAGATTATTGGAACTGCATTGAAGAAATTAATGAATGACCGAATATTTAGAAAATTAACGATCTGTGATTTTTTTATTTTTAAATGCAGATATGGAACTATACTTATTGTAGGTAATTCTTGAAGTTGAATTCTAGATGCGAGCTCAATAATAAAATAATAGAAAATAAAGCCATTAAAAATTTGGATAACATCCGAACCCGGAGAAAATTTATTTATTAATTCTGGTAAAGAAATACCCAAAATTATGGCTACTACCAAGAAATAAATCATTAAAAACCCGAGAACAATTTTACTCGCTAGGTTGGTAGATTTTCCTTTGCTTCGCCAAAACTCAATCCATTGATGAGATAAAAAAATGAAGTTCATTTTAATAATTATATTTTGTATTCCAATTTGATTTTAATTTTTCCCGGAGTTTATTTTCTGCTGGATTATTACCGGGATCGTATATTTTAGTGCCACTCAACTTTTCGGGTAAATATTCTTGTGTGATAAAATTACCATCATAAGCATGAGCATATTGATATTCTATACCATAACCTATTTCTTTCATTAATTGAGTAGGGGCATTCCTTAAATGTAAAGGGACTGGCAAATCTCCTGTTTTTTTAACTAATTCTTGAGCTGTATTAATAGCCTCATAAGCGGCATTACTTTTTGCTGAAGAAGCTAAATAGGTTACACACTGAGCCAATATTATTCTTGATTCAGGATAGCCAATCACATTAACCGCAGTAAAACAATTATTGGCCAATAATAGTGCATTTGGATTTGCATTTCCAATGTCTTCGGATGCTAATATTAAGAGTCTCCTTGCAATAAATGAAGGATCTTCTCCACCTTCAATCATTCTGGCTAACCAATAAACAGCTGCATTTGGATCACTGCCTCTAATAGATTTTATAAAAGCAGAAATTATATCATAATGTTGTTCGCCTGACTTATCATACAAAGCTAAGTTTTGCTGAACATGCTCTAAAACCTTTTCATTCGTGATTTCAACTTTATCTCCGCCAATTCCATTTATCGCGATTTCAAATATGTTTAATAGTTTTCTTGCATCGCCACCCGAAAGTCTAATTAAGGCTTCATATTCCTTAACAACTATTTTCTTTGTTTTTAGAATAGCATCTTTTTCAATGGCATTTTCTATTATGGAAATGAGTTCTGCCTCTGTTAAGGGTTGTAAAATATAGACCTGACAGCGCGATAATAATGCAGAAATTACTTCAAATGAAGGATTTTCTGTAGTTGCACCAATTAAAGTTACTAACCCTTTTTCAACTGCACCTAATAAACTGTCTTGTTGAGACTTACTAAACCTATGTATCTCATCAATAAATAAAATGGGTTGCCCCATAAAACTGCCTTTAAGCGAAGTAGCCTTTTCAATTACCTCTCTAATATCTTTTACACCCGAATTAATGGCACTCAAGCTAAAAAATGGGCGATCTAAAGTTTCAGAAATAATATTAGCTAATGTAGTTTTGCCAATTCCTGGAGGTCCCCAAAATATTAATGAAGGTAATTGGCCACTTTCAATTGCTTTTTTTAAAACACTATTTTCTCCTACCAAATGTTTTTGGCCTACATAGTTTTCTAAGGATATTGGACGCATCCTTTCTGCTAATGGAGGATAGTTGGTCATATTCTAAAGGTAAAAAAAATGTCTGAAAATAATTAATGAAAGACCTCAATATTAATTAGGCTTTTTAAATTTCCATGGTTTTCTTTTTATTCCTTTTTTATGGGTTGATGGAAGTGGCTCAGTTTGAGTTATCTCTATAGCTTTAATTTCGTCGGGTAGAGGAATTTGTTTGATTTTATTCCCTATTAACTGCTCTATGTTCTCTAACCTTCTTTTATCTCTTTGATTGATAAATGTAATGGCAGTCCCTTTGGTAGCAGCTCTAGCGGTTCTTCCAATTCTATGAACATAATCTTCAGCATCTTGCGGTGCGTCAAAATTAACCACTAAATCTATTCCTTCAACATCAATACCTCTACTTAATACGTCGGTACCTATAATAACAGGTAAGTTTCTGTTTTTAAATTTTAAAAGAATTTGTTCACGCTCTTTTTGATCTAGGTCTGAATGAAAAGCTTCTGCATTTAAACCCAATTGCCTCAACGATTTCCCTAATTTTTTCACTTTTTCTTTCGTAGAAGCAAAAACAATTATGCTTTTATAATCCCCTTCCTTTAGAATCTTTTGAAGTAATGGTATTTTATGGTCGTCGTGTGCTAAATATATTTGTTGATCTATACCTTCCGCAGGTTTTGAAATAGATATATTAATTTGAGCAGGGTTATTTAGTAATTTACTTGCCATTCCTCTAATTTTTGGCGGCATGGTAGCAGAGAACATAACCGTTTGGCGTTTTTTAGGCAAATAGCTAACAATACGCATAATGTCATCATAAAACCCCATGTCTAACATTCTATCAGCCTCGTCTAAAACTAAATGTTCTAAATGCTCTAATTTTAATAAGCCAGATGATAGGTGAGAAATTAATCTGCCAGGTGTTGCAATAATTATATCAACCCCTTCTCTCATAGATCTCTTTTGTTGCTCGTAAGCGATACCATCGCCACCGCCAAAAACCGTTAAAGAACTTATATTGGTGAAATATGCAAGTGCCTCAACTTGTAAATCAATTTGTTGAGCCAACTCTCTTGTGGGAGCTAATATTAACGTGTTGTTGTGCCTGTTTTTAGATATTCCAATTTTATTCATAATTGGAAGTAAGTAGGCTCCAGTTTTTCCTGTCCCAGTTTGGGCGCATGCAATTAAATCTTTACCTTCTATAATTAACGGAATAGATTGTATTTGTATGGGAGTTGCTTCCTTGAAACCCATTGCCGAAATGCCTTCTTGAAGCTCTGAGTTGAAATTAAATTCTTTAAAGTTCAATAGTTCTTTTTTTGTAAAAGTATTTCATTTTATATCTAATTCCAATTTATTTATTTCTATCGGCATAACCAAACACCTGTTGTAACAGCGGACTTGTTCTGGCATTTATATTTAGTCTGATTTTTGCTTCTTCGACTGCTATTTCTTGAAATAAACCTTCAATGGCCTTTTGAGTTACATAGGCTGATAAATCTGTATCAATTGGGGTTTTAGAAATTAAATTATATTTACTACTTACTTCACCCCAATATTTCGTTGCTCCAACCTTATTTAGCTGTAGCTGTATAATTGGTTTAAATTTTTCTGTTAATTGATAGCTTGTTGCGCTTTTAAAATATTCTGTGGCAGCATTAGTGCTTCCAAATAATATATTGTATGCATCGTTAATGGTCATTTGCTTTATGGCTGTAATAAAAATGGGCTTTGCTTCTATAACCGCTGTTTCAGCGGCTCTATTTATAGTTAATATCACATTGTCTGCTAATCTTCCTAATCCAATATTTCTTAAAGCTTGTTCCGCTTTTTGTGCTTCCTTTGGGAATAGAATTTTTAAACTAGAATTGCCCAAAAAACCATCTTTTTGAGCTAATCTGCTTGAGCTAATTGAGGCGCCAACTTCTAATGCTTCCTTTAATCCAGAAACAATTTGAATAGTTGAAGGTTTATTTATTTGGCCGATAATATTATTTAATTGAGCTTGAGATTGAACATCACAGCCTGAATTTACAATGCTAATAAATAATGCAGTTATGCATATTACTTTAATTGATATATTTGATTTGAATAGTAACATATTTTTGTGTTTATAGAATTTAGGCAAAGGTAATGTCAATTTTTGAACAATTATTTATGGATTAAAGCATCATATTTGATTTGAACTTCATTCGAAATAAAACTTCTTCACTTTTAACAGATACAGAGCTTTTAGATGCATATAGGCAATCTTCTGATCTAGAAATACTTGGGCAATTGTATGCCAGGTATATGACACTGGTCTATGGAGTTTGTTTGAAATACTTTAAAGATGAAGAAAAAAGTAAGGATGCAGTGATGCAGATTTTTGAAGAATTGGTAAAAAAATTAAAAATTCATCAGGTTCAAAATTTCAAAAGTTGGTTGCACGTAACTACAAAAAATTATTGTTTAATGTTGTTGCGTAAGGAGTCAAAGTATCAAATTTCATCTATTGATGATGAAATTATGGAAATGGAAGATTTTGAGCATCCTATTGTAATAGAAGATATTAAGGAAGAAAAGTTAAGCATTATGGAAAAATGTTTAGAAACTTTAACGCCTGAACAAAAGATAAGTGTAGAGTTGTTTTATTTGAAGGAAAAGTGTTATAAAGACATTTCTTCAATCACTGGATTTGAGTTGTTAAAAGTAAAGAGCTATATCCAGAATGGTAAACGTAATTTAAAAATTTGTATAGAAAAAAATTCAAGTGAGTAAAGAAATTTTAGATTTTGAGTTACTAGAAGCTTATTTAGATGGCAAGCTTTCTTCAGAAGAAATGTATTTTGTTGAGCGAGAGGCTCTGGAAGATCCTTTTGTTTATGATGCATTGGAAGGACTTTCTAACTCTAGTAATCGGATCGCCGTACTTTCATCATTACAGAAACAGTTGAGGGCACGAATTGCGGCTGCTCCAGCAAAAAAGGAACGATGGCGGATAGAAACACATCGCTTAAGTATTGCTGCTACAGCAGCGTTGTTATGCACTACAGCTACGATAATTTATTGGATGCAAGGAAATTTCAATAAGGAAGACAATAAACCTGTAGAAGTGAATTTAACAGAAATTGGCGCCTTAAAAGGGGTGGAGAAAATAGGAACTGTAGGTGCACTTAAAGATTCAATCACTTTAATAAATAAATCAAATGCACCAGTGGTAGCAAGTATTAAGCAACAGACCACTCAAAAAACTCAAGAAATTCCGGCATCAGAAAATGTAGTAGCTGCAAGAAGCAGTATGAGTTTAAGTTCAGCTGAATCGAATATTATTAAAGGAAAAATTTCGGATGAATTAACAGGGAGTCCGATTAAAGGGGCTCAGTTAATTAGGAAATCGGATGGTTTTAAATTGGATGTTCCGCCAACTGGAGAATTTTCAATTGAATCTAAAGGTGGAGAACAAGATGTTTTTATTATTAAGGCCGTTGGTTATGTGCCAAAAGAAATAAAAATAACGACTTCAGAAGAGGCAAAGATTTCCTTAAGAAAGGAAATCTAAGCTCAACTAAGTTTTTTTAAATTACAATAAAGAAACTTAAAATATAATATAGTATGGCAGCTAAAGCTGCTGAAACTGGGATGGTTAATCCCCACGCCCATAATAATTTAATAGTAACACCCCATTTTACTGCCGATACACCTTTAGTTACACCAGAACCAATAATAGATCCAGTAATTGTATGCGTAGTACTTACAGGTATTTTTAAATGTTCTGTGAAATATAAAGTTAAAGCACCAGCTGTTTCTGCTGTAACTCCTTCGAAAGGAGTAACTTTAGTAATTTTTGATCCCATTGTTTTCACAATCTTCCATCCACCACTTAATGTTCCAATAGCAATAGCTGAGTAACAAGCCAATGGAATCCAAGCTGGCATATGTCCGGTTAATTCTTCTCCGTTAGCACCAATAGATGGTAATGAAACCTGTAACGAGCTTGGTAAATCGGTAATATTAACGCCACTTGTGTTTATATATACTACAACAGCTGCAGCAATAATTCCCATCACTTTTTGAGAATCATTTCCACCGTGTCCTAAACTAAATGCTGCAGAAGAAAGCAATTGCATTTTCTTTAACCAAGCAGTAGATTGATTTTGGTTTAGGAAGCTGAATATTAAACAGAATGAACTAACTGATAATATAATAAATGCTACTAAAAGCCATTTAAGGTTATGGGATTCAAATATTACAGATAGAAATTTAGAATCAAAACTTGGATGAGGTATATCCCTGTAATAGATCATCTTACTATCAATAAATATGACAGTAACAACCATTAAGGTAAGTGTAAATAATTTTGGCCAAATACTTCTTTTAGCTGAATGTAATAACCAAATTGAAATAGCATAGGATACAATGGCACCAATTAGTGGGGCAAGAACGATAAAGCCAATGATTACCAAAACACCAGTAGGCATATGGCCTGCTTTACCTTCGTTATACCAAACTACTACATCTAATCCTGCATGGGCAATAGCAGCACCTGCAAATCCCCCAATTAAAGTATGTGATGAACTAGAAGGAATTCCGAACCACCAAGTGATTAAATTCCAAATAATTGCCGCAATTACACCCGCCAGAATAACAATTAAGTTAATCTGCATGGTATCTGCTGTTTTTGCCACGGTATCTGCCACGCCGAATCCAAATACCCAATATGCTAGGAAGTTGAAAAAGGCTGCCCAGCAAACTGCTTGAAAAGGCGTTAATACTTTTGTAGCTACAATCGTTGCAATCGCATTTGCTGCATCATGGAATCCATTGATGTAGTCAAAAACTAATGCTAATGCAATGATTACTAATAGAATTGTTAACATAATCGTAAATCTAGATTAAGCATTTTTAACTAAAATAGATTCTAAAACATTAGCTGCATCTTCACATTTGTCTGTTGCAATTTCTAAAGTTTGAAGAATTTCTTTTTGTCTGATTAGTTCAATTGCATCTTTTTCAAATTCAAATAATCTTGCGATTGCAATGTTGGTAACATAGTCAGCTTGATTTTCGCCACTATTAATTCTAACACATGCATCAGCAATAACTCTAATGTTTTTAAAGCTACGCAATTCACGAACTGCTTTATCTAAATCGCGACACATTTCAACTAAGATTTCCGCTAGTTTAATCATTGTTTCGCTAATTACAACAACATTGTAAAGTTCTATATTACTTGCAGTTGCATGAACATAGTCGGCAATATCGTCTAACGCACTTACCAATGAGTGAATGTCTTCACGATCAAAAGGAGTGATGAAATTTTTACTTAGCTCAATAAAGATTGTATGCGTAATATCGTCGCCTACATGCTCTAGTCGCTCAATTTCTTTAATTAATTCTCTACGTTGATCTAAATCTTTTGTAGAAACTGTTTCTAATAATTTTTCAGCAATTAAAAGCACATTTGAAGATGCTTGTTCGAATAGAGGCTGAAACGCTTTATCTTTTGGCGTGAAAAAACTAAAAATACTGGTCATACCTATTTTTTTGGTTAAACAAAAATAAGTGACCAATGTTAAGTTAATGTTAACAAGGTTAATTATTTTACACGATGTAGCGTAAAAGCGAAAGTTGTGCCAATATATGGCGTACTTCTGACAGAAATAGTCTGTTCGTGAGCTTCTAAAATATGTTTCACAATGGCTAATCCTAACCCAGTACCGCCAACTTCTCTACTTCTATGAGAATCTACTCTATAAAATCGTTCAAACAATCGGATCAGGTGTTTTTCTTCAATCCCAATTCCGTTATCAGTTATTTCAATTAGGTATTGATCATGAAGTTCGAATATTTTTATATCAGTTGTTCCATTTTCTCTACCGTACTTAATTGAGTTTTGAATTAAGTTTATTAAGACGGTTCTAATTTTTTCTTTATCTGCCAATACTATAGCCGGAGTTGTGTATTTGTCTTGAATTTGAAGTTTAATTTTCTTTTTTAGAGCATTATCTTCCAAATGGGTTAGCGTTTCCTTGGCTAATAGAACTATATCAAACTTCTCATAATTCATTGAAATTTCGCCAGATTCTAATTTAGATATGCTTTCTAAATCATTTATCAGATAGCTCAATCGCTCAACGTTTTTATCGGCTTTATTTAAAAAATGCTTTGCCTGCTCTGGATCGTCGGTAATACAATCGTGGAGCATTTCTATATAACCTTGAATTGCAAATAATGGAGTTTTAAATTCATGGGAAACATTTGATAAAAACTCCCTTCTAAATAATTCTTGCTTTTTTAACGATTCAATTTCAATCTTTTTTTCACCAGCCCATTCCTTTACTTCTGCTTGAACATCGTTTATTGGATCGGCACTAACATACTCACCAATAGCATCTTTTAAATCTTTGCCGAGCTTTAAGCTATGAATAAGTTTATAAATAAGTTTGATCTTAGAGTAAATGTATTTTTCTATTAAATAGTAGAAAACGATAAAACTTATAGAAAACGAAATTGTAAATGAAATTAAAGAATATTTCCAACTATGTTGAAAATAGAAATTTACAAGTCCGATAGACAATCCGACAGCTAGTGCAGTAATAAATACCAATACACGAAGTTTCATGATGCAATTTACACCTTATATATTAATTTATTGTTAATATATTGGAGATGTAATAAAGGATGCTATGATAAATTGGAGGATGGGTAGTTAAATCGATTCAGGGCTGTGGAATTATTGTTGTTTATTTAAAAATAGGATTATTTACCTTCCCATTCTGCATAAAATTGCTGCAAATATTCTTCCATAAATTGATGGCGTTTCAAAGCTAATTCTTTCCCTTTGTTGGTATGAAATTTATCTTTTAACAACAGTAATTTTTCATAAAAATGATTAATGGTAGTTCCATTAGAATTTTTATAAGCTTCTTTATTCGTGAATTCTGTTGGTTTTATATTTGGATCGTAAAGTACTCTGTTTTTAAAGCCACCGTAAGTAAATGCCCTCGCAATTCCAATTGCTCCAATTGCATCAAGGCGATCAGCATCTCTAACTATATGAAGTTCTAGAGAGTCAAATGCCTGATTTTCGAAACTTTGTTTATATGAAATATGTCTGATTATGTTTGCTACGTGGTCTTTAACAGATGATTCTAAACCTAATTTGCTCATAAATTTATAAGCAATTGTTGGGCCCAGATCTTCATCCCCGTTATGAAACTTTGGATCAGCTATATCGTGTAAAAGACTACCCAGGGCAACAATTAAATCATTGCCTTTTTCCGATTCATTAATTTGAAGAGCGTTTTTATATACTCTTTCTATGTGAAACCAATCGTGCCCTGCTTCGGCTTCTTGTAGTTCCTGTTTTACAAATAGAATAGTTTCTTCAATAATTGTTTTTAAAGCAGCTTCCATTCTTATTCGTTAGGTAAACTGGATTGAATTCTAGTGTCTATTCTTTTTGAACCGCTATACAATTCATATTCTAATAAACGGCAATCTAATTTTCCGTTATAAAACTCAATTTTTCGCTCTGCTTTTAAACCTATTTTTTTGGTTAGATCAGGGTTACCAGTAAATATATAGCCATAGTAACCTTTGCAATTTTGCTTCATAAAATCGCCCATGGCTTTGTAGGTTAATTCTAGTTTATGGTGTACTCCCAGACGTTCGCCATATTCTGGGTTAAAAATAATTGTACCTGCATTTTCAGGAATAGGTGTTTCTCTGAAATCGCAAACATAAAACTCAATTAACCCGTCGACACCAGCCGTTTTTGCATTTTTTCTACTTACATCAACTGCATCTTCTGAAATATCTGAAGCAATAATTTTTATTTTTTTGTTTTTAATGACCTGGTCTTTAAGGTTTCTTCTTTCTTCAAAAAACACCTCCTCTTCATAGCCTAAAACATGCATAAAGCCATAATTCATTCTGTATAGCCCAGGTCTTCTGTTGGTCGCAATTAATGCGGCTTCTATAGCAAGTGTTCCTGACCCGCACATCGGATTTACAAAAGGAGAATTTCTGTCCCATTTTGTAGCTAAAATTGTTCCTGCAGCAAGAGCTTCTAGCATTGGTGCTTTTCCAGGGATCTTTCTGTAGCCATGTTTTGCTAAAGTTTCTCCACTGGTGTCTATAAAAATATCAGCTTCGTTTTCCTTCCAGTAAAGATGAATAACTGTTTTATTTACTTCCGATCCAGAATTCGGCCTTAAGCCTTTTAATTCTAGTATTCTATCAGCAATTGCATCTTTTACTTTTAAGTTAGCAAAAAGGGGCGTGGTGATAGTAGGGTTATCCACATTAGAGGTGACAGAAAAATAACCTGTACTATTAATTAACTTTTCCCATTCAATTAATTTAACAGCATTGTATAAATCATCCGGGTTTTTGGCTTTAAAACTTGCGATTTTATATAGCACCTGACTAGCGCAACGTAAATTTAAGTTTAGCTTAATACATTGACTCATAGTAATTTCTAACTCTGCTCCTGTTGGAAATTCCCTGACTATTGTATAACCTAAATCTTTTATCTCTTCTGCCAAATAAGGAGCGAGACGTTTATTACAGGTAACTATTACCTTGCTTTTATTGTGGAAAACTTGCATAATTTATATGCGAAGTTATCAATAAAATTATTGAAATTTGATTTTCGCCAGATATAAAGAAGCGTAATTGTTATGGAAATCAAAGGAAGAGTGCACGAAATTGGTGCAGTACAACAAGTAAGTGATACTTTTAAGAAGAGAGATTTAATTGTAGAGTATGCAGAAAACCCTACATATCCTGAATATATAAGGTTTGAAGCTTTACAAGATAAGACTGCATTATTCGATAATTTAAAGGCAGGTGATGAGATTGAAGTTTCCTTTAATCTTCGTGGTCGCCCTTGGACAGATAAAACTGGCAAGACTTCTTATTTCAATAGTTTAGTGGTTTGGCGATTAACTACAATTTCTAGTGGTGCAGATCAAGGATCAGCTCCAGCTTTTGCTCCGCCTGTTGATTTAAACAGTGCGCCAAGCGAAGACGACGATCTACCTTTTTAAAAGAAAACAATTTTTAAGATTACAATTTTATGTAAGAAATGCTCTGATCTATATGATTAGAGCATTTTTTTTTCGTGTTAAATTTTGTTAAAATAAAGGCTTAGTCGGAAAACCTAGGTAAATTTGATATCCTTATCTCAATAAGCTTTGTGTCTCACGTAATAGGTGTATGAAAAAAAGTGGTTTATGGATTATCACCGGCTTAATGTCTCTCGCCTTAATTGGGGTATGTGTTCTGCAATGGTACTATATTAGTCAGGCTTATTTATTAAGATCCCAAATTTTCACCCAAAACGTAAACAAAGCTTTGAATTCTGTTGCCGATCAGGTTCAAAGAATTAATGCGCTTCAGCACATAGAAGGTAAAGAAAATGAAGTTGCAAGGCAGAATGAAAGTAATATTAGATCAAGAACAGATAAAATCGTCAATTTTAGAGAACAATTTAAAACTTCTGAAGAGCAACGTAAATTTAGTCAGCAGCAGCTGAGATTTGAATACCTCAATTTTCAAGATAACAATATCAGGCAAAGTTATATTACCCCTATAATTATTACGGAGAATGAATTTCAACGCTATAATAATACGGATGCTAATATTATTGATGGTCTCGACTTATTAGTGGTTTCTACTTTAGAAAATGGAAGTGTTGAGCGTAGATTGGTGCCCAAATTCCCAAGGCCAAATTTGCAGTGGTTATTTATAAATAATCAACTTCCAGATACTGTTAGATATATTGCCTTAAGTTCTACAGATCAATTACCACGCTTAATTTCTCTGCCAAGTACTGATGCTGATTTGGAATCTAAATTTCTAATTGAAGATGCCAATTATAAGCATAAGTTTAAATTAGAATTGGATAGGATGTATGCCGATACCATCCAATTAGATAATAGAAATAAGAATTTATTAGAAGATATTCAAAAGGAAATTCAAACCTTAGATGTTCCGTTAACCGAGCGTATTTCACAGAAAAAAATTGATTCTTTATTGAATGTTGAATTCTTAAATCAAGGTATTAAAACCAATTTTCAGTTTTGGGTAACCATGGCTAGGAAAGATTCGGTAATCTATAAACAAATATCAACGCCTATTAATGAGGCAAATCCAGAAAATATTCATAAAGTATTATTGTTTAGCAAAGACATAGTACGAGATCCGGGAATGTTACATGTTTATTTCCCAAATCAAAAAAGAGCTTTATTGTCTGAAATGAAGTTCAATTTAGGAAGCTCTGTAGCTTTTGTGTTGCTGTTGCTGATCATATTTACTTATACAATTTACTCTATAATAAAACAGAAGAAGATTTCTGAGATGAAGAGTGATTTTATAAATAATATGACGCACGAATTTAAAACGCCTGTAGCTACTATCATGTTGGCTAGTGAGGGTTTAAAGGATCCTAGTATTGCAAATGATAAAAATAGGATTCAGCGATTAGCAAATATTATTTATGATGAAAATGTTCGTCTTGGAGATCATATAGAAAGAGTGTTGAATGTTGCTCGAATAGAAAAGAAGGAGGTAAATTTCGATTTTCAGAATGTTGATCTTCATGAAGTTATTTCTGCAGTTACAGAAAGTATGAGTTTGCAATTGCAAAAGAGAAATACAAATCTTAAATTAAACTTAAATGCAACAAATTCATGGTTATATTGCGATGAATTACATTTAAGTAATGTACTATATAACTTAATTGATAATGCAATTAAGTACAGCAAAGACAACCCTTATATCGAAATTCGTACACGAAATTCAAGGAATAATTTAATATTAGAGGTAATAGATAAAGGAATTGGAATAACTAGCGAACAAACAAAAAGAATTTTTGATCAGTTTTATAGAGTTCCAACCGGAAATTTACATGATGTTAAAGGGTTTGGTTTAGGGCTAAATTATGTGCAGGATATTGTTAAAGAGATGAACGGGACAATTAAAGTGAAAAGTGAAATTGATAAAGGAACAACTTTTGAATTAACATTTCCTGTAATTAAAGTCTAATAAATATAAAGGAGGATGAAATTCTTCTTTTGAAATTTAATTGGAAAACAATGAAAAAAATACTACTTGTTGAAGATGACCCGAATTTAGGATTACTATTACAAGACCATTTGGAGTTGAAAGGTAATTTTGAAGTTACTTTGTGTACAGATGGGGAAGAAGGATTAAAAGCTTTTAGTAAAAGTACTTTTGATTTATGCATTTTTGATGTAATGATGCCGAAAAAGGATGGCTTTACATTAGGAAAGGAAGTTCGAAAAATAAATGCTAATGTCCCTATAATCTTTGCTACCGCAAAAGCTTTAATTGAAGATAAGTCAACCGCGTTTAATTTAGGAGGCGACGATTATATTACAAAACCATTTAGAATGGAAGAGTTGTTGCTAAGAATAAATGCGTTATTAAAACGTGCAGGCAATTCTAGTTCTGAAACCGATTTGAGCAATCAAAAGACTTTTGTAATTGGTAATTATAAGTTTGACTATACCACTCAACAAATTTCAATTGGAGATCATGTCCAAAAATTATCTACAAAAGAAGCAGAATTACTTCGTTTATTGTGTTTAAAAAAGAATGAGGTGCTTACCAGAGAAGAGGCTTTAATAAGTATTTGGCACGATGATAATTATTTTAATGGGCGTAGCATGGATGTTTTTTTAAGTAAATTAAGAAAGTACCTAAGAGAAGATCCTAAAGTAGAAATTTTAAATGTTCACGGTAGAGGGTATAAGTTATTGGTAAATTAGTAAAAACCACATTACCTTAATACTTTATCATTCTTTTAGATTTATTTCTATTCATTAAAACTCGTTTTCTATCACATTTATGGGTATTTTAGCCTTAATTATTTAAGGTCTATAATGCATTATAAAGAAAGTACACTTGCCAATATTGCGCAAAAATATATTAACCAGACTGGTCGACATATTTTTTTAACTGGTAAAGCAGGTACTGGTAAAACTACTTTTTTAAGAAGCATTATTGCTGGTACGCATAAAAAAGCAGTAGTCGTTGCACCTACCGGAATTGCAGCTATTAATGCTGGAGGAGTTACTATTCATTCTTTATTTCAACTTCCATTTGGTGCTTTTTTACCCGAAATTCCTTCAGGCTTCTCAAATATTAATTTTTTTACACCCAAAACTCTTTTAAAAGGCCTTAATCTAAATAAGCAAAAGCGAAGAATTCTTATGGATTTAGAGCTTTTAATTATTGATGAAGTGAGTATGCTTAGGGCTGATCTATTAGATGCAATGGATGTTGTTTTGAAGCATGTACGGAGAAATTATGCTGAAAGTTTTGGAGGTGTTCAATTATTGTTGATTGGAGATTTGCACCAACTTCCTCCTGTTGTTAAACAACAAGAATGGCAGTATATGGCTGGATATTACAATAGTGTTTACTTTTTCGATGCTATTTCACTTCAAAATAATCAATTACTTACCATAGAGCTAGATAAAATTCACAGGCAAGACGATGAAGTTTTTATAGGTTTATTAAATAACCTGAGGAATAACACGGTTACTGATAAGGATGTAGAATTATTAAAGTCTTATTATAAAGATAATTACAAGCCCAGAATAGATGATAACTACATCACCTTAACTACACATAATCATAAAGCAGATAAAATTAACAGAGATTTCTTAGATACTTTACCAGATAAGCCTGTTTATTTTAGAGGAACTATAGATAAGGAATTTCCTGAAAATTCTTATCCCGTAGACTATAATTTAGAGCTCAAAGTAGGTGCTCAAGTTATGTTTACTAAAAATGATCCTTCGGGTGCACAAAATTATTTCAATGGTAAAATTGGACAAATTGTTTGGATTGGAAATGATTCTATTAATGTAAAGTCGGATGGTAAAATTATTCCAGTTGAAAGATATACTTGGGAAAATATTACCTATAATACAGATCCACTCACCAATGAAATTACTGAATCTATATCTGGGACCTTTACACAGTTTCCATTAAAACTTGCTTGGGCAATCACTGTTCATAAAAGTCAAGGTTTAACTTTCGATAAAGCTATTATAGATATAGGTGATGCCTTTGCTGCAGGTCAAGTATATGTCGCATTATCAAGGTTAAGGTCGTTGAATGGTTTGATTTTAACTTCGTTAATTGCTGGAAACGGTATCAGAACAGATCAACACATTTTAAACTTTCACAGGCAAAAAATAAAAAGTGAAGAGTTAGAGGATAAGATATCTTTTGAACGGAAGGTTTTTTTGCAAAAATTCTTAATTCAAAGTTTTGATTTTACTCTTTTAGATAAGGAGATTTATGAACATAGCACCACCTATTCTAAGGATGAAAAAAAATCTACAAAGCAAAAACATAAAGATTGGGGAACACAACTAAGTAACGATATAAAATTATTAAAAGCTGATTCTGATAAGTTTATTAATCAATTAAAACGAATGTTTGGGGAGGCAAATGATGAATTAATTTGGGAAAGAGTATCGGCTGCGGACGCCTATTTTACTCCAAAATTAATTGAATTAAGTAATAGAGTTTTTGAGCATATTGATCTAATTCGGCTATCCAAACAATACGTTACCTATGCAAGAGAATTATTGCTGGTGGAGACATTAATTTTCGAACAATTGATAAAAATCGTTAAAGCCAAAGCTTATTTGGAATCCTATATTAAGGGCTTAGAGTTAACTAAAGATTGCCTAAATTATGAAATATTATTCCCTAAGCGGTTCGAAAAATTAAAAAGTTATTTGGACCAACCTAACATAGAAAAACAGTCAGCTAAAGTTAAAGAACCTAAAGGTGCTAAGGCTGATACAAAAGAAATCACTTTAAAATTGTTTATTGATGGCATGTCATTGCTAAGCATTGCCAAAAAGAGAGACATGACTTTGGGGACTATAGAAGGACATATTGCTTACTATATTGCTAAACAAATAATAGACCCTTTAAAAGTGTTGTCTGAGAGAAAATTAAAAGCCATTTCGAAAGTTATTAAAGAAGAACGAATAACCTCTTTAAATGAAATTCGTAAAATGCTAGGTGAAGATTATACTTTTGGCGAAATTAAAATGGGTTTGGCAGCACATATGGCCGGTAGTGTTGGAGTCGATATTTAAATTATATTAATTGTTCCTTTAAAAACTAATTCTGCTGGGCCTATTAAAAAAACACTTGTAAAACGGTTGCCTGTTTTTTTAAATTTAACATTTAGCTCACCGCCTAAAACGGAAATTTTCGTATCAATATCACCTTCCAACTGGTGTTTTAATGCATGAGCCATGGCTGCTGCCGTAACACCTGTTCCGCATGCAAAAGTTTCATCTTCTACCCCTCTTTCATAAGTTCTAACCTTCAGAATATTGTTTTTCCATTCACAAAAATTCACATTAATACCTTGGGCTTTAAATTCATCATTGTATCTAATATCTCTACCTTTTTCATAAACATTAAAAGAAGGTAAATCAACAACCGGTAAAACATAATGTGGAGAACCTGTATTCAAAATTGTTGCCTCCTTATCTATTCTAAACTCCTCAACATCTATCATTTGGAGTTCAACTACGAATGGGTTTTGAGTAATTTTGGCATAATGTGGTCCGTCTACTGCCAAAAAGTTAGTTTCGGTTTCAATTATTTTTAAATGATGAGCAAATGCCACAATACATCTTCCCCCGTTTCCACACATACTTCCTAATCCGCCATCGGCATTATAATAATGCATTTGAAAATCATAGTCTGGATGGTTTTCCAATAGCATTAATCCATCGGCCCCAATGCCAAATCTTCTATCACATAGTTTAGAAATAAGGTTTTTGTTTAAAGAACTATATTTACGATCTCTGTTATCTAACAAAATAAAATCATTTCCGGCGCCTTGATATTTTAGAAAGGTAATCTCCATTAACGGGTTTTTTAAAAATAAAAATGAATATTGGTCTTATCTTCTTGGAGAGGAGTTAGTTGTTTTAACATTTTTTAACACCAATTATGACCGTAAATTTATGTAAAAATTGGCTTAATGGTGTTAATTTTGATAGAGTTAATATTTAAAATTCTAAGAATTGTTTTTTAGGTTGTAAAATTAAACACATATGAAAAAAGTAATAGGAATTTCACTTTTAGCGGCCTTTGTAGGTGGAGCAGCAGCAATTGGAGGATATAAACTTTTAGAACCATCAGCTGGAAGTGCTGGAATAACTGGATTGCAAAACACATATTTTGCGAATGGTACGCCAAGAGTTTCTTCAACTGGAGCAGTAGATTTTGTAGATGCAGCAGCCATAGTATCTCCAGCTGTAGTTAACATTAATACAACATTTGGTGAAAGTTCGTCACGAGATGAAATGTCGATTTTTGACTTCTTTAACGATAGAAATATTAGAAGATCTCCGCGTTCTGCATCAGGTTCGGGTGTTATTTTAACAAGCGATGGTTATATAGCGACAAATAATCACGTGGTTGATAAAGCTTCTAAAATTGAAGTAATATTAACAGATAAAAGAAAAGTAGTAGCTAAAGTTGTGGGTAAAGATCCTAATACAGATTTAGCTTTATTAAAAATTGAAGAAAAGAATTTGCCATTTGTGAAATTGGGAAATTCTGATGCGGTACAAGTTGGGGAGTGGGTTTTAGCAATTGGTTTCCCGTTAAATTTACAAACCACCGTAACGGCAGGTATTGTTAGTGCAAAGGCGCGTAATATTGGAATTTTAAATCAAAATCAGCGTACACCAACTTTCGAAGAAATGCAGGAGTATCGTAGAAGTGGTGTGCTTCCAGAAGCCAGAACAAATGCGAGTATTGAGTCGTTTATTCAAACAGATGCAGCAATTAATCCAGGAAATAGTGGTGGAGCATTAATAAATGTAAATGGTGAATTAATTGGTATAAATACTGCAATTGCGTCTAATACAGGTTTTAATGAAGGTTATGGATTTGCAATTCCAGTAAACCTTGCAAAAAAGATTTTAGACGATTTCATGAAGTATGGTGAGGTTAAGAGAGGCTATATCGGTATTACTTTTAAACCATTGGATGCTGGAGATAGAGATTCATTGAAATTAGATGATTTAAACGGATTACTTGTAAACTCTGTTGTAGCAGGTGGTGGAGGTGATAAAGCTGGTATAAGAAAAGGCGATATCATTAAAAAGATTGATGGTAAAGCAATATTTGATTCGCCAGATTTGCAAGAGCGTGTAGGTGTATTGAGTCCTGGAGATAAAGTAACTTTGTCTATTTTAAGAGATAATCAATTAAAAAATGTAGTTGTTACCCTTCAAGAATTGAAACAAGAAGCGGAAACGAAAGTGGCATCAAACAAATCAGCTATTTCTATAGAGTCTTTGGGTGCAACATTTAGAACTATGACTGATGCGGCTAAAGCACAACGTGGAGTAAGAAATGGTGTGGTAGTTGAAAGTGTTGTTCGCGGAAAAATTTTGGATAATTATGGTATAGAAAAAGGGATGATAGTTACACATATTAATGACATCCCAGTAAATTCTCCAAAAGAAATTGAAGAAGCTTTGAAAAAATCTTCAGGTGAATATGTTTCTGTAACAACTTCTCCAGAAAGAGGATCAACATTTAAGTTTGCTGTACCAAATGTAAAGCGATAAAAATTAGAACAATTTCAAAAACAAACCCCTGAAAAATAAAAATTCAGGGGTTTTTTGTTTTTTTAAGCTTTTAGAAATTGTGGTTAAGATAAATAGGATTAATTAGGTATTTCTTAGGGCTTAGTTATTGAATTTGTAAAATCAATAGAATGTTTCTAAATAAGATTTAATTGAGATAATTAGTATAAGAATTGTAAAAAAAATCATTTTATTAAATACTTTTGCATGAACGCAATAATATATACTAATGAGTAATACTGGCAATGTTTTTAAATCATCAATAGGAAAAAAGATGGTGATGGGTATCACCGGGCTATTTTTAGTTGTTTTCTTGGTGATTCACTGTTTTTTAAATTCTTTAATTTTTATTAACGATGGTGGGTTAGCTTTTAATAAGGGCGCGCACTTTATGGCAACAAATTGGCTAATTAGGGCAATGGAGATTGTTTTAATATTAGGCATTCTTGCTCATATTTTTCAAGCTTTAAGGCTAACTATCGAGAATAGAAAAGCGAGACCAGTTAAATATGCAGTTACCAATGGAAATGCAAATAGTACCTGGTACAGTCGTTCTATGGGATTATTAGGGACATTATTATTAATTTTCTTAATTGTTCACATGTCCGATTTTTGGGTGACATCTAGATTTACAGGAATTCCTGGAATTGATGCGAATGGAAATGAAGATTTATACGCTGAAATGTTGGTTTCATTTAGTGATTTATGGTTGGTAATATTTTATGTATTATCAATGGTGTCATTAGCTTACCACTTAATTCACGGATTTTCTTCAGCATTTCAAACGCTTGGATTAAATCATAAAAAGTACACCCCGTTTATTAAAGGATTTGGATTTTGGTTTTCAATCCTATTATCAGTAGTATTTTCGCTAATGCCATTAGCTATTTACTTTCAGATCATTAATTAAAGCAACATGTCAGAATTAAATTCAAATATACCTAGCGGTGAATTAACCGAAAAGTGGAAAAAATATCTTTCTTCTGGGCCGCTCGTTAATCCGGCAAATAAAAGAAGTTTAGAAGTCATAGTAGTTGGCTCTGGTCTTGCAGGTGCTTCTGCAGCTGCAACTTTAGCAGAGATGGGTTATAAAGTAAAATGTTTTTGCTTCCAAGATTCTCCTAGAAGAGCGCACTCAATTGCTGCGCAAGGGGGTATCAACGCTGCAAAAAATTACCAAAATGATGGCGATAGTACTTATCGTTTATTTTATGATACGATTAAAGGTGGAGATTATAGAGCTAGAGAAGCAAACGTTTATAGATTAGCAGAAGTTAGTGCGAATATTATAGATCAATGTGTGGCTCAAGGGGTTCCTTTAGCAAGAGAATATGGTGGTTTATTAGATAATAGATCATTTGGTGGAACGCAAGTTCAACGTACATTTTATGCAGCTGGACAAACGGGACAACAATTACTTTTAGGGGCTTATAGCGCACTTGAAAGACAAATTGGTATGGGTAAAGTAGAAATGTTTACTCGTCACGAGATGTTAGATGTTGTAATGGTTGAAGGTAAAGCTCGCGGTATTATCGCTAGAGATTTAATTTCAGGAAAATTAGAAAGACATTTTGGTCACGCTGTATTATTATGTACAGGTGGTTATGGTAATGTTTTCTATCTTTCTACTAACGCAATGGGTAGCAATGTTACTGCAGCTTGGAAGGCGAATAAAAAAGGAGCATTTTTCGGAAATCCTTGTTATACTCAAATTCACCCTACTTGTATTCCTGTATCAGGAGATCATCAAAGTAAATTAACCCTAATGTCTGAATCATTGAGAAATGATGGTAGAATTTGGGTTCCTAAGAAGAAAGACGATACTCGTAGACCTGTAGATATTCCAGAAGACGAAAGAGATTATTATTTAGAGCGTAGATATCCTGCATTTGGTAACTTAGTTCCTAGAGATGTGGCATCGCGTGCAGCTAAAGAAAGATGTGATGCTGGTTATGGAGTAGGCGCGTCTAAAAAAGCGGTTTATTTAGATTTTACTTTCAACACAGAAAGATACGGTAAAGTAGAAGCTAATAAACAAAACATACATAATCCTGATCACGCAACTATTATGCGCTTAGGAAGAGAAGTTATTAAAGAGAAATACGGGAATTTGTTTGATATGTATAAGCAAATTACTGGCGAGGATCCATATGAAACGCCAATGCGTATTTATCCAGCAGTTCACTATACTATGGGTGGTTTATGGGTTGATTACAACTTAATGACTACTATACCTGGTTTATATGCATTAGGTGAGGCAAATTTCTCTGACCACGGTGCAAATAGATTAGGTGCATCTGCATTAATGCAAGGTTTAGCTGACGGTTATTTTGTAATTCCATTTACTTTAGGTAGTTATTTGAGTAAAGAAATTGCAACTAAGCCACTTCCATTAGATCATCCTGCATTTGTTGAAGCTGAGAAAAAAGTACAAGATACAATAGATAAGTTTTTTAGTATAAAAGGAACAAAATCTGTTGATTATTTCCATAAACGTTTAGGTCTTATCATGTGGGATAAATGTGGTATGGCTAGAAATGCAACAGGTTTAAAAGAAGCTATAGAGGAAATTAGAGCTTTACGTGAAGAGTTCTGGAAAGATGTAAGAGTTCCCGGAGAGGCTAATGAATTCAATCCTGAATTAGAAAAAGCTGGTCGTGTAGCCGATTTCTTAGAGCTTGGCGAGTTAATGTGTATTGATGCATTAAATAGAGAAGAAAGCTGCGGCGGACACTTTAGAGAAGAGCATCAAACAGAAGATGGCGAAGCATTACGTGATGATGAAAACTTTGCATATGTAGCTGCATGGGAGAATTTAGGAGATGGTAGCTTTAAGCTTCATAAAGAACATTTAAACTTTGAAAATATCAAAGTAGCGCAAAGAAGTTATAAATAGTAGTATACAATACGATTATTATGAGTACTGGAAACATGAATTTGACACTTAGAATTTGGCGTCAAAAAAATAATAAGGCAGAGGGTGCCCTTGTTGATTATAAAGTAAGTGATATATCTCCTGATATGTCCTTTTTGGAAATGTTCGACGTTTTAAACGAGGACTTAATTAATAAGGGTGATGAGCCTATCGTATTTGATCACGACTGTAGAGAAGGTATCTGCGGAATGTGTTCTATGTATATTAACGGTAGACCGCACGGACCAAAAGAAGGAATTACAACTTGCCAATTACATATGCGCTCATTTAAAGATGGCGATGTAATTGTAGTAGAGCCTTGGAGAGCAGCAGGTTTTCCTGTGATTAAAGATTTATCTACAGATAGATCTGCATTCGATAGAATTATTGCTGCAGGTGGTTTTATATCTGTAAATACAGGTAATGCACAAGATGCCAATAACCTTCCGATTGCAAAATCTAAAGCAGATGCAGCATTCGAAGCAGCAGCTTGTATTGGTTGTGGAGCTTGCGTAGCAACTTGTAAAAATGCTTCTGCAATGTTATTCGTATCAGCAAAGATATCTCAATTGGCATTGTTGCCTCAGGGACAGCCAGAACGTTATATCCGCGTTCAAAACATGGTTGCTCAAATGGATGCTGAAGGTTTTGGAAACTGTACCAATACCGGTGCGTGTGAAGCAGAATGTCCAAAAGGAATTTCGTTGGAAAATATAGCTAGAATGAATAGAGATTATTATTCAGCTAAAATTTCATCTGAAGAAACTGTCTAAAATTTAAACGGAATTATTTGTACATTAGTTGAATAATACCGGGACAAAAAAATAAAAAAGAAACCTCGATTCGTCGGGGTTTTTTTATGCCTTTAAATTTGTTATTAGTTTAATTCGAACTTGATTTGAATATTGTGTTTAGATTTAGTAGGTACCCCATTTACTTGTTTAGGAATCCAAGAATTGAGAGTAGAAACTACACGCATTGCTTCTTCATCTAAACCAAATCCTTGCTTATTGTTAATATGAAGATTACTAATTGTCCCATCAATATCTACTTCAAAATCTACAACAACTATACCTGTTTTATTTGCAGCTAATGCTGCTGGTGGATATTTAAGTTGACTTTGTATTTGCTGTGAAATTTTGTTTAATCCACCCGTATAACTAGCAGGAGTACTCATGCTTTTTTCTGTTGTATTATTAGAAGTGGAAATATTTAAATGAGCTTCACTTTTATTTAATGCAGCATTACTTTCTAAGTTGCTGATAATACTCTTTAAGCTAATTTCAGAAAAATTAAGGCCAATATTTTCTTCTAAAATTTGAGCATTGGTTTCATTGCTATTTTTTGGTAATAACGCATCTAATTTCTTTTCAGGTTCTTGGTAAACAGATTTATTTTTCTCTTCATAGGAAGCATAATCAAACTCATGCGCGGAAATTAACAATGTAGTTTTTGTAGTTTCCTTAAGCCACTTTATTGCGTTGTTTTTTATTTCTACAGGAAGTGTTTTTTGGATTACTGTTAGAGGTAAAGAATTAACTACATCTAATAGTTTGGGGTTGCGCTTTAACGTAGTTGAAGAAATAATTAATGCAAATCCAAAAAGAGGTACAAATAATCCATATTTTAAAACAGCAATCTTTTGTGAGCGTTCTTGGTAAAGCATAAATATTCTCTTCTTTACCATAGATTGAGTTTGAAAATTATTGGTAAATAAATTGGATTCTACATTGAAAACTTTGCTCAATAATAACACAGAATAAGCGTCTTTATCGCCATTAAGTTTAATAGCTTCATAATCTGCCAAGTATTCATGTATATTCTTTATAGCTCTTTTATAGAGGTAAACAATAGGGTTGTACCAAAAGAATATTGAAAGAAGTTCAAAATACATTATATCAATACTATGGTATTGTTTTATATGTATGTTTTCGTGCGCATTAATTATATGGTGTGATGGAAGGGCTGCGTCTATTTTTTTTATGTTAAAAAAACTGAAGGCATGCCCGCTTTTAGGATTGTTAATGACTTTTTTTAATCGTAAAAACTGTAGAATAGCTCTGCAAAGAAATATTGCAACACCAACGAAATAAATAATTAAGATTAATTTGTTCCAGTTAAATGAAAGGTTGGAAGGTTTTTCTACTATAGAAATTACGGCTCCACTTATTTGATCTATACCTGAATAGATTTTTTGGGTAGCAACTTGTTTAGTGAACCATTCAATGCGGAGGAAAGGGATTACTAGCGACAAGATACTTGATCCAAATAAGAAGATCCTATTGAAGTGAAAATAGGTTTCTTTTTGTAATAACAGCTTGTAAAAGCAGTAAAAAAGGATCAAGTAAAGATTTACTTGAAGTAAGTAATGCGTCCAAATCATTTTGGTTTATTTTTGATTTTTTCTATCAATTTTAATATTTCATCCATATCAGACAGGTCCATTTTTTTTTCTTTTACAAAGAATGAGAACATGCTCTCTACTGAATTTTCAAAATAATTGTCTAAAAGCTTCTCGGTTGCGAAACGTTTATAAGACTCCTTCGAAATAAGAGGGTGATATTGATGAGATTTTCCAAAAGCTTTATGACCAATAAAACCTTTAACTTCTAATATTCTAATAATAGTAGAAACTGTATTATAAGCTGGTTTTGGGTTGGGTAAAAAGTCCACAACTTCTTTTACGAAGCAGTTTTCTAATTGCCAAACTATTTGCATTATTTGTTCTTCGGCCTTTGTTAATTCCTTAATTTCCATAATCTTAATTCTCTCTATTGTAAATTTAGCAACTAATTTGTTAGTTCCAAATTTTAAGAAAAATAAATATAATATAGTGTCAAAAAAAAAGCCGTCCTAATCGGACGGCTTTAAAATTATTAGTTGTTTGTAGGACGAGGTTTAGGTAACTCTTTACGAGGTAACTTTTCTTGTCTTTCTGAAGTGTTATAAACAAAAGCAGCAACAATTGTAGCAATTTGTTTTAAATCTTCAGGATTTAAACGATCGTAAGTATCTTGATTACTATGGTGAGTACGTGTACTGTAATCCATAGGATCTTGGATGAATTGGAAACCAGGAAGTCCTAATGCATCAAATGCTTGGTGATCTGTACCGCCAGTATTGCTGATAGTAACAGTTTTAGCACCTAAATCATGGAAAGGTTCCAACCAAGATTTAAAAATATCTTTTACACCGGCATTACCTTGTAAATAGATACCTCTAATTTTACCACCACCATTATCAATATTATAGTAAGCTGATAAGTTTTTATGAGCTGGAAGTAATTCCATTGTAGTAGGATTTCCAAAATGTTTTAACATATAGCCTCTAGAACCGTGTAAACCTTGCTCTTCAGCACCCCATAAACCAATTCTAATTGTACGTTTTGGTTTATAGTCAATAGCTTTTAAAATACGGATTACTTCCATCATTACTGCAGCACCAGCGCCGTTATCTGTAGCACCAGTACCAGCATGCCATGAATCGTAGTGACCACCAATCATAACGATTTCGTCTTTTAAAGTTTTATCAGTACCAGGGATTTCAGCAATTACGTTATATCCTTTAGGATCTTCAGTATAAAATGAAGTTTTAATATCAGCTTCAATTTCTACTGGTCTTCCTGCTTTTAATAATCTATGGATACGTAAATAATCTTCTGGAGATACTTCTAATTCAGGAGCAACTGGTTTTGCATCTAAAGCATAAGAAGCACCATTGCTGCTAAATAAAGTACCATAACTTCCGTTACGAGCTTGAGTTAAGATTAATCCTACTTTTTCTTCAACCAACATTGCAGCCATAGCAGCTTGAACTTCTCTTGCACGCATTAACATTGCCATTTGGTTGTTTGCAGCATTTGGATTAGGTCTGTTACCACCACCTTGAGGAGTAGCTTGCATTTGAGCATTAGCCATATTCTCTAAAGTTTGGTCAGAATGACGAGTTAATTCTGGTTTATCGTTAACACGAATAGGTGCAGAACGATCCATCATAACGATTTTTCCTGCTAACTTACCTTTATATTTAGCTAAATCAGTAATGGTATCAGCTTTTATTAAAATTACTTGAGATTTAATTGGACCGTTAGTTCCTGGAGTCCATGCTTTTGGATAAGCAATAATTGGTCTGTAAAAAGGAGTAGTTTGGGCAGCATAATATTTGTCTACTTGCCATCCTTTACCAAAAGTTCCCCAAGCTTCAGTATGGGCATTTTGTAATCCCCATTCTTTAAGTTTATTTACTGCCCATGCCTGAGCTTTTCTTAAACCCGGTGAACCAGACAAACGAGGACCATTCCCGTCTGTAATATCGAAAGCAAGGTCCATAACTTTAGAGTTTTCTAAACCTTCTTTACGAATTTTTTGCATCATTGCCATGTCTACTTTTTCTTGTGCATAAAGCGAAAAAGTAACAAACAATGCTAACGCAGTTGAAGTAATTTTTTTCATCATATTATTTAGTTAAGTGAATTACAAGGAGTAATTTATAAGTTTTTAATTATATTTTACACTTATCTAATCATATTATTACAATGAAAACTTTTAGGCATAAAAAAAGGGAAGTTTAAACTCCCCCTTTTTAAATGAATATCTTATTTAATATTTCTCTGTGAGAGAATATAATATCCTGCAATAAATGAGACTATGCTGCATATTAAACTCACCCAAATAGATTCTATAAATATTGGAAATGGAGGCGATAATATTTTTTCTGTACCAAATGCCGAAGATACTATATCAGTTGGAGAACCATAAGGAATATAAATGGCATATTCCCATCTAGTTAATATAGTGATTAACCCAACTATAGTTAATACAAATCCAATTCCCATTGGTTTTAGAAAGTCGGCCCATATTAAGCTCAATATAAATTGAATTGAATATATCCCTAGCGCAGATAAAAATAATTTTAAATAAACTACCCATAAAAAATTAATAGGAGAATAATCTTGAAACTTAAATGCGGGGATTAATTTACTTAATATCAATCCAAAGAATAGTCCGAATGCTGCAAATAAAAAGAGGCAAATAAATATTAAAATAATACCGTACAAAAATTTGGCTGCATATATTGAGAACTTATTTAATGGTTGTGAGAATAGCATTTTCCAAGTATCGTTCTTATGTTCAATATTGTTTACCGAAAAAGCCATAAAAATCACATAAAAAGGCAAAATTAACATGCCCATTAATGAAATAGGTTGTCTTAAAAATTGATACCAAATACCTTCAGCAGGATAGTTCATTTTTAATATTTTCTCTGAGGAAGTATAAAATCCAACAGTTAATAATCCACAAATAATTAGTGGTAGAAGAATTGAAGCCCAAAAAGCAAGTGATTTTCGCGACTTATAAAATTCACTTTTTAAAGAAATAAAGAATGAGCGCATATTTAATTTTTTGAAGTGATATCTAAAAACAAATTTTCAAGATCTTTCTTGTCTGTTCCTAATGCATAAACGGTAATCCCATTTTGAATTAAAGAAGTATTTAATTTCCCTAAATCGTCTACACTTGTACAATTAAAATCTATTCTGTTCGAATTAGATTTTAAAATAGAAAATCCTGCATTTTTAATTATTTCTTGAGCTTTTAAACTGTCGTCACATTGAATAAATGCGGATGGTTTGCTTAAATTGTGAAGCTCATCTATCGTCCCTTGAAATAATAACTTTCCTTTGTTTATAATACCCACATGAGTGGCTGTACGTTCAATTTCTGCTAAAAGGTGGCTACTTACGAGAATAGTCTTATTATGATTTTTAACAAGATCTATCATAAGATTTCTTATTTCAATTATCCCGTTCGGATCTAAACCATTTGTTGGTTCATCTAATAATAAAAGTTCAGGGTCGCTAAGTAATGCAATGGCAATACCTAAGCGCTGTTTCATACCTAATGAGTATTTTTCCGCTTTTTTGTTCGCTGCATCTGATAAACCTACCAAGTTTAGCATTTCGCTAATTCTATCTTGGTTAACCCCAACAATCATGGCTCTATTTTTCAGGTTTTCATAACCAGTTAAATGGCCGTAAATTGAAGGTTGTTCTACTAAAGCACCGATTCTTTTTAAACAAGCAATTCTATTAGAGTTAATGTCTTTACCAAAGATTTTTACTTCGTTCGACTTTGATTTCAGAAGATTCAATAAAATCTTAATGGTTGTGGTTTTACCAGCCCCATTATGACCTAGAAAGCCATAGATACTGCCTTTTGGAACCTGTAAAGAAAGGTTGTCGACAACGATCTGATTCCCAAACTTATATGTAAGATTGGAAGTTTCAATTGCATTAATCATTACTAAAATAGGCTTTTGGTAATTTTTATAACAGATACTGAAGGTTTAGTATTTGTTTTTAACGCACTATCAGAATCTTTTGGAAGTGAGATAGAAAAAGTTACAATCATCACTACAAATACTGGTAATAACAATAATAAGAAAGGAGAAACATTCGCTAACTTATTTGTGTTTTTAGTGTTGCTTTTTGCAGCAGATTGGTTAGTTCCTGATGCAAAATTTCTGTTGTTTAAATTCAAAGTTTTCATAATCTTGGCGGTTTATTAAACAAATAGAATAATTTTAGATTTTGCTGAAAAATCTATTATACCAAGCGACTAAAAAAATAGATAAACAGGAAATTGTAGTGTTTGTCGATAAATTTTACCAATTTGCCTATTTGTAGAATAAAAATGCCCGTTCGTCGAAAGTTTTTATCCGAATAGGTTATATACATTTAATTTGTTAGTATGAAGTTTAAAGGTGCTATATTAATACATATACTTTTTTGGAGCTTAATAGGAATCCCTTATTTTATTGGATTATGGAGAGATATGGAATTAACTTTAAGAAATGTATTTCTACAAGTTGCCTATCCTTCAGTTATAGCACTTTCTACTTTTTATATAAATTACTTCATATTAATTCCTCAATTAATTAAAAAACAAAGTAAATACCTTCTTTATTTACTTTCATTGTTCTTGTTATTAGTAATTGTTGTAGGGGTTAAGATGGGCTTTTTATATATGTTTCACGACATATTAAATTTAGAGCCCGATGGTAGATTTAAAGAAAATCAAGTATTGTACTACTTTATATTTTCTGTTTTTATCACAGGATTTCTATTAGTATTTAGTTTGCTGTTGAAGCTTACTATAGATTGGTTTTCTAATGAACGAGTTCAACGTAATTTGGAAACTGAAAAAAGAGAAATGGAACTTCAGTTTTTAAAATCACAGCTTAATCCACACTTTTTATTTAATTCTTTAAATAATATTTATTCTCTAGCATATCAAAAGTCGGATAAAACGGCTGGTGCAATTTTAAAGCTTTCGGAAATTATGCGTTATATGATTTACGAAAGCAATGATAGAATGAGCGATTTAAGTAAGGAAGTAGAATACCTTCAAAGTTATATTGACTTACATAAATTAAGGTTTAAAGATGGAGGTGCTATAAAATTAACCATCAATGGAGAAATTAGCGGTCAACAAATTGTGCCTTTAATTTTAATTTCATTTATAGAAAACGCTTTTAAGCATGGTGTAGCAAATGATCCTGAAGATCCAATTTTAATAAACATTATTGCTAACCAGAAAATTTTACATTTTAGCGTAAAAAACAAAAAGAATAAAGACAATTATAAAGACAAAGTAGGTGGGGTAGGTTTGAGTAACGTAGAACGTAGATTACAATTAATGTATCCAGATAGATATAAATTAAATATTGTAAATTCGGCTACTCATTATACCACTGAATTGATGCTTGATCTATGACAAAATTAAAATGTATTGCCGTTGATGATGAACCATTAGCATTAGATATAATTGAAGATTATATATCTAAAGTGCCTTTTTTAACTTTAGTTAAAAGGACAGAAAATGCAATTGAAGCCTTACAATTAGTTCAAACAGGAGATATTGATTTAGTATTCTTAGATATCCAAATGCCTGATTTAACTGGTATCCAGTTTTTGAAAATTGCAGGTGGGAAAGCTAATTTTATTCTTACTACTGCTTATTCGCAATATGCATTGGAAAGTTATGATTTAAATGTATCTGATTATTTGTTAAAACCAATAGCATTTGACAGATTTTATAAAGCTGTTGAAAAGGTTCTTAATCTAACCAAAGCTTCTGAGAATATTGAGACTCCTGTTCAACAACCTCCTGCAGCTAGTAATAATCCGGTAGTAGATTATATATTCGTTAAAACAGAGCATAAAATTCAAAAGATTCATTTAGAAGATATTTTGTATATAGAAGGATTAAAAGACTATATAAGTATTTACACTAAGGATGAGCGTATCATTACACTTCAGAATATGAAGAAAATGGAAGAAACACTACCTTCAAATCAATTTATAAGAGTCCATAAATCCTATATCATTTCATTGGATAAAATTCAGAGTATTGAAAGAAGTAGAATTTCTATTTCTGGTAAAACAATACCTATTGGCGATACTTACCGAGAAGAATTTTTTAAGAGAATAGAGAACAGAAATCTATAGATTTTATGGTCTAGGTTGATTTAAATGTTCTCTAATTTTTAATTCAACTTCATTAACCAGATCTTCTGGAGTTTTGTTTTCTTTATCTAGAGGAGGTAAAACAGTCCATTTTAAATTAAGAAAACAACCTAAAGGAAAATTACCTTTTCGGACTATTTTCCAGGAATTTTCTATTGCAATTGGAACTATTTCTGCATTGGGTGCAATTTTTAATAATGTTGCAATTCCTCCAATTTGGAAAGGTTTTATTTGGCCGTCTTTTGCACGTGTTCCTTCTGCGAAAATTAAACAACTCCAATTATTTTCATGCATTCTTTTTCCAAGCTTTATAATTTCAGAAATCGCTTGTTTTTTATCACTTCTATCAATATTTGCACCGCCACCATATTTTAAGTTGAACGAAATAGATGGAATTCCTTTTGTAAGTTCAATTTTTGAAATAAATTTCACGTGATATGCTCTTAGAAACCATATTATAGATGGAATATCGAACATACTTTGATGATTTGCGACAAATAATTTCGGCCCTTTTTTATTTAAATGCTCCCTTCCTTTAAATGAAACAGAATTAAATAAAATCCATTGAGTATGGGTTAGAAAAAAGTTTAGTAAGTCTACCGATTTTTTATGAGCACTATATCCAAATAATTTTAGTGAAATCCATTGTATAGGATGAAAGATTACTAAAAATAATCCGAAGAAAATATAAAATATAGGTGTAAGAATGTAGCCCATTAAAATAATAAATGGTTGATGATTTATTGTTTAATTAAAGTTTAAAGTTAGCATTGTTATTGAGTTTTTCGAAGACTAATCATAAAAAAAGGCACTCCAAAGAGTGCCTATATAATTTTTAGAAGTTTTCTTCGTCTGGTCTTCCTTCAGGTTGGTCGTTCTTTTTCTTTTTAAGATCGAACATAGATTTACCAAATCTATATGAGAAAGTTAAATTGGCCATTGTGCCTTGCATATATCTCTCGAAGGTAGAAATAGAGTTTCTACCATAATTGGTATTACTCCATTTTCTCGTTGCAAAAATATCTCTAACGTTTAAGCTCAATGATGATTTTTTATCAGGGAAGTCATATTTTGCGCCCCCATCAAATCCATACATAGCTTTACGCTTTCCTTGAGCTTGAACCTCAGCGGCTCTGTAATCGCCCTTAATTTGTAAAGTAATATTATAAGGCAAAGTGAAATTATTAGTTAAGTTGGCATTCCAGCTAAAACCACTGTTTTCTGCAATTCCGAAAGCTGGTACCCCTGTAATTTTATTTTCATAAAGATTCACATTTGCTGTGAAGTTCCATTTTTTTGAAACATCTAATCTTCCAATCAACTCAATACCTTTAGAAGTACTTTTGGTTAAGTTTTGTGGGGTTGTTAAAGTAACACCGTTTAAATCAGGCTCAGACATAATTCTTTGAATTACATCGTTAGTCTGACGAAAATATGCTGTTCCAGTTAAACTAGCTATTGAATAATATTTACTTAAGCTAAATTCAAATGCATGAACATCTTCAGGACGTAAATTGGCATTACCTTGACGGAAATTTAAAGGATCAGAAACATCTAAAAATGGATTTGTATCCCATCCTCTAGGTCTATTAACCCTTCTGCTATAACTTAATTGTGCCTGGGCATCTTTTTCAAATTTCTGAGTTAAAAACACACTCGGGTATAGTCTGGTATAGGCAATTTTACCTGGACTAAATAATTGTGTTCCATTATTGTTAAATGCACCTAACATAGTGTTTAAAGTAGCGTCTTCGGCTCTTAAACCTAATTGATACCCAAAATTATTTACTTGATTTTGGAAATTAATATAAGCCGCATGAACTTGATCTTTATTATTGAAGTTATTTGTTAAAGCATAATTTACATCATAAATATTTGTAGCATTATTCAAATTCGATGCTAAAGTATTGGATTCAGATTTTTTAATCTGACTTCTAAAGCCTGCTTCAATTTTTCCATTTCCAACAGGGACAGTATAGTCGGCCTGGAAGTTTAAGTTGTTATTTTCTCCCGAATTTGTATTTAATTGAATTGCAGGATCAACAATCACTGTATTGCCATTTATATTGTAAATATTAGTTCTATAGGTTTGAATATTGTTATTTTCGCCATTAGAATAGTTAACATTTAAAGTTAATTCTTCCTTTGGTTTAGAGAATTTATGAATAAAATCTAAATTAAGATCATAACTACTACCATCTCCTTTATTAACATTACTTCTATTACTTAATTGTAATGGATTAAATGCCTGACCTAATTGTTCAATTCTAAGCATTTCGTTTCTGTTGTTATCTCTAACATTAAAGCCTCCTGAAAAGCTTAAAACATCTTTATCGCTTAAATAAACATCTATACCAGCTTTTAAATTATGGCTTTGATCTTTGGATTTAGAGTCAGTATTTTGATTTGCATAAGAAGTTGGATTAATATTATTTAAATAATTGATATTATTAAATCCACCACCTTCTCTATTTCCATCTCTATAGCTATAATTTCCAAATAAGTTAATTTTAGAATTTTGGAAACTTAAATTGGTATTTCCGTTGTAGTTGTTTTTTATTCCACCTGTTAATGCAACAGAACCGTTGAATCCTAATTTCTTGTTTCTTTTAAGGACGATATTAATTATCCCTGATTGACCTTCAGCATCGTATTTAGCAGATGGATTGGTAATTAATTCAACACTTTCTATTGAGCTCGAAGGGATAGATTGAAGAATTTGAGCGATATTTCCACCAGCAATTAAGGATGGTTTGCCATCAATTAATACTTTAACACCATTTGATCCTCTTAAACTAACATTGCCATCAATATCAGTCTGAACCGAAGGAACATTTTGCAATAAATCGGCAGCAGATCCTCCCTCACTTACTAGACTTTGATCAACCGTAAAAACCTTTTTATCGATTCCTAATTGCATAGTTGGCCTAGTTGCGGTTACACTTACCTCAGAAATTTCATTTCCCATAGATTCTTTCATTTTTATAGTTCCGAAAGAAATAGTTCTATTTGAGGCATTAATATTTATAGAATCTCTAACCATAGTTTGGTAACCAATATAGCTAGCTTTGAACGTGTAAACACCAAATGGAATGTTGGGTAAAACAAAATTACCATCAAGATCAGTTTGAACAGCACTTACTCTAGCCATTGTTTTTTTATCGAATAACACTGCTGCTCCGTAAGGTACAGATTCATTAGTTTTGGCATCAATTAATTTTCCACTAACCACTCCAGTATTGTTTGACTGGGCAAATAAGGGAAGCGTTATTAAATTAACTAAGCTAAAGACTAAAACATATTTTAAAACTTTATTACGCATAATTTAGATTGTATTTCAGATATTTACTTACAAAAAAGTATAAATTTATAGTATTTAGCTCAAGGTAACTGAGCAGTAACCATTTTATTACAGCTTTATTGCTTATTAACGACATGAGAAACGAACACGAAATCTTCAACAATAAGGGAATATCCTATTTAAAATATAGAGAATTAATAGAGAATTTATTAGCTCAGAACCTAACATCTGGTCCAGATCAATCTCAGCAAATGGTAGATTATACCAAGATGAATTTGCAGAGAATGAATAGAATTGATAAAACAACAATACTAAACCAAAGTTTAATAGAATACTTAAAAGACACTGTTAATGAATTAGATTTCTTGGTTATAACAGAAGCTTGGTGTGGCGATGCAGCTCAAATAACGCCTGTTTTAAATAAAATTGCCGAAAATTCTAATGGAAAATTAAATCTAAAGTTTGTTTTAAGAGACGAGAACATAGATTTAATGGATAATTATTTAACACATGGAGGAAGAGCTATTCCTATTTTAATAATTATGAATAAGTCAGGCAAGGTAGTTGGAAAATGGGGCCCTAGACCTGCAATTTTACAAGAATTAATGGTTGAGTGGAAAAAAGAAACTGCGGATATGTGGGAATTATCGACTAAAATACATGCCTGGTATGCGAAAGATAAAACAAATCATATTCAGCAAGAAATTGAAGCCTTATTAAAAAAATTAAATTAGTACTATTCTACACTAACGGTTAAACCTTCTTGTTTTAATATTTTTCTGTAAATCTCCATTTCGGTAAAACTTCCTTCTAATACTGCACATTTACCTTTGGTGTGAACTTCCCATGCAATTTTTTCTGCCTGAGATTCAGAATAGTCTAAATAAGTTACGAGGCAATGAATAACATGTTCGAAGGTATTAACATCATCATTCCATAAGATTAAGCGATGAATAGTTTTTAAGGAACTTAAAATTTCTTCGAGTGTAAAAGTTTCTTCCTTGGTTTCAGTAGTAGCCATTTACAAAAATAAGCAATAAGTTATTTTTTGTATAATTAAAAATCTAAATTCTTAAATGGTAATTAGCATTCTGGTAAGCTGATAGGAATATTAATTGCAAGTCCGCCATCAGATGTTTCTTTATATTTAACATTCATATCAAGCGCGGTATCCCACATGGTTTTTACGACTGCATCTAAACTAACTTTAGCATTCTCTGGATTGCTTTGGAGAGCCAGCTGACTAGCCGTAATGGCTTTAATGGCGCCCATTGTATTACGCTCAATGCATGGTATTTGAACTAAACCACCAATTGGGTCACAAGTTAATCCTAAATGATGCTCCATAGCTATTTCTGCAGCCATTAATACTTGCCTTTGTGATCCCCCTAAGCACTCTGTTAATGCTGCGGCAGCCATAGCTGATGAAACTCCAATTTCTGCCTGGCATCCGCCCATTGCAGCCGAAATAGTAGCGCCTTTCTTGAAAATTGATCCAATTTCTGATGCACAAGCTATAAATTGTAATATTTTTTCATCGTTATTACCGTCACAGAAGCAAATAAAGTATTGTAATACGGCAGGGATAACTCCAGCCGCGCCATTTGTTGGAGCTGTAACAACTCTTCCAAAACTCGCATTTTCTTCATTAACAGCTAATGCGAAACAGCTTACCCAATCTAAAATATAATTAAATCCGTTGCCACCTTTTTTGATTACTTCTACCCAACTGTGGTAATCGGTATATGTTTGTTCGCCAATTAATTTTTCATTTAAACTTTTTGCTCTACGCTTTACTTCTAATCCGCCCGGCAAATAGCCATCGGTATGGCAACCTCTATAAATGCAGTCGCGCATAACATGGAAAAATTTTAAAGCACCTTCTTTAGTTTTTTCTTCTGATCTCCATGCCAATTCATTTTCAAAAACTATTCCTGAGACTTTCAATCCAGTTTTTCTACACCAATGCAATAAATCATTTGCATTTTCAACAGGGAAAGGTAAATCAACATGTGTAAATTCATTATTATCTTCTCCATCTTTAACCACAAATCCTCCACCTATAGAATAATAGGTTTCTGAAAATCCTGTTTTATCTTCTAAGAAGGCTTGAAAAGTTAATGCGTTAGGGTGGAATGGTAGACTTTCTGAGAATAGAAATATAATGTCCTCTTCATAAGTAAAGTTAATCTCATTTGATGGGAGGAGCAGTTTTTTGTCTTTTTTTATTTTATCGATAGTTGGCTGAACAGATGCAACATCGAAGGTTACAGGATCTGCATCCATTAAACCTAACATTACAGCAATATCGGTACCATGGCCTATACCTGTTTTTGCTAGAGAACCATATAAGAGGACCTTAATTTGCTCTACCTTGCAATTAGGTTTTGCTTCTAATAAAGATTTTATAAATTTTTGGGCCGCGCGCCATGGACCTAGGGTATGGGAGCTGGATGGGCCTATGCCAATTTTAAAAATATCAAATATGGATATCTGTTCTGATTTCATCTTATACAAAGCTACATTACTTTACTAATATTTGTTAATTTCTATGTAAACTTGTTTGAATTAGATGACACAGCACTTTGAATAACAAATTCATTTTTTTATTTCTTCTTTTATTAAGTCAACTTGTTGTTGCACAAGAAATTTATCCGTTAGCGCAATGGAAAGTTAAGCAATTAGAGGCTAATGATTGGTTAAATGCGTCAGTACCAGGCAATGTACAATTGGATTTGTTAAATAATAGAAAAATTGAGCATCCATATTTAGGTACTAATGAATTTAAAATTGATTGGATAGAGGGTAAATCTTGGGTTTATTTAAATGAGTTTAAGGTTAGTGCTTCTCAAATCAAAAGTGACGAAATAATATTAAATTTTGAGGGATTAGACACTTTTGCGGATGTTTATCTAAATGATTCCCTTATTCTTAGGGCTGATAATATGTTTAGACACTGGAAAATTCCGGTTAAAAAAAATGTTAAAGTCGGTAAAAATCAACTTAAAATTATATTTCGCTCCACTTTAAAGGAAGGTGAAAGATTGGCGGGATTGTCTTCTATAAAATACCCGGCTGATAATGAGCGGGGAAGTGTAAAAATAAGTCCATTGATAAGAAAAGCACCTTTTCAATTTGGATGGGATTTTGGCCCTAGAGTCCTAACAACTGGCATTTGGAAGCCAACTTACTTGTCGTTCATTAAACATGCGGAAGTAACGGATATAAATATTAATGGTAAATTAATATCCAAGAATCTTGGCCAAATAACAGCTGTATCTACAATTAATGTTATTAAGGATGGAATTTATACAATTACAGTTAAGGATCATATAAATGGACATATTTATAGTAAGAAGCAGCTGAAACTAAGTAAGGGGCTTAAAGCAATTAATAGTGAAATAAATATTGATCAACCTAAATTATGGTGGCCAAATGGTAAGGGCGCTGCTCACTTATATCAATTAGATTATGAAGTTCAATTAGAAAATCAGATTGTTTCAACAAAAAAATTAAGCGTAGGAATTCGAAATATCGAGGTTGTAAATGAACCTGATTCTTTGGGAGTTAGTTTTTATTTTAAAATAAACGGGCAGCTGGTTTATATAAAAGGTGCAAATTATGTTCCTGTAAATGCACTTCCAGATCCCAAAAGTGATTCTATTAAGTTGAAGAAATTGTTTTTAGATATGAAAGAAAGCAATTTTAATATGGTTAGAATATGGGGCGGAGGGATGTATGAAAGTGATTATTTTTATGATTTGGCCGACGAATTTGGTATTTTGGTTTGGCAAGATTTCCCATTTGCTTGTACTATGTACCCTTCTGATCCAGATTTTTTAAAAAGTATAGAAAATGAAGCAATAGATAATATAAAGAGATTAAGAAACAGAACGAGTTTAGCCATATGGTGTGGAAATAATGAAATTGATGTAGGTTGGAAAAACTGGGGTTGGCAAAAAACCTATGGTTATTCTGAGTTAGATATAATTCAATTGGAAAATGGTTATAATTCATTATTTAAAAAATTATTGCCTAACCTTTTAAAAGAGTTAGATCCCGATCGATTTTATTTTCATTCTTCTCCGATAAGTAATTGGGGTAAGAAGGAGGATTTTAAAATAGGGGATAATCATTTTTGGGGTGTTTATCATGGCGAGTATCCATTTGAATCCTATGCTGAATATATACCTAGGTTTAATAGTGAATTCGGATTTCAATCATTCCCTTCTTGGTCAACACTTAAAGAAATTGCTGGTCCAAATCCTAAATTAACGGATAGCGTATTAAGTAAAAGACAAAAAAGTTATAAGGGCAATGCCCTACTTACAAAATATATGAATTGGTATTATCAGCATCCGGCTGATGATGAAACCTATGTTTATTATTCTCAATTGCAGCAAGCAGAGGGGATGAAGTTAGCAATATTAGCATCTAGGGCTAGTCAGCCTTTTAATATGGGCGTATTAATGTGGCAACTAAATGATGTTTGGCCTGCAATTTCATGGTCGGCAATAGAATTTAATGGGAAATGGAAAGCAGCTCAGTATTTTATAAAGGATGCTTTTAAGCCACAAGCTTTATACTTGAAAAAATTGAATGATAAATTAAGTGTAAATATCATTTCAGATGAATTTGTAGAAGGAGTAAATCTAAAAGTTGTTAGATATAAATTTTCAGGGGAGCAAATTAAGACCAGTTATCAATTTTTATCCCTCCAACAAGGCAATTCTGCAATTATAATAGACGGTATATTGGATGATATAAAAACCAGGGATGAGTTTATATATGCTGAATTGGAAAAGGATGGCCATCTTTTAGCTGAGAATTTTTATTTTCTCGAACCTGTAAAGGATTTAAATTTACCTGAATTAAGTTATGATTGGAAACTTAAGAAAACTAATGAAGGTTATTATCTGGAAGTAATGAGTGATGTGTTTATAAAAAACTTTACTGTTTGGATAAACGATGAGCCTTTAACGCATTTTGATAAAAACTTTATCGATTTACTACCAAATATTCAAAATAAAATTCATTTTAAAACGGCATTAACTACTGAAGAATTAATGCGAAAACTAAGGTTTAGGGGAGTTAAAAATCAAACGAAATAATATTGTTATCCTTCAGCATTTTTTCCACGAATAATTTATGGTCTTTGGGTTTTCCAATTGCGCTCCATCTGCTAGTAATAAATCCATTATCCATTTCATGTTTTCCAGGCAATGCTTTTAACTTGTTTTCTTTGAAGTTTTGCTCAATTTGATAGAGGGTTTTTTCTTCATATTTTCTTACTACTCTATATTCTCTTTTTGTAAATCTTCTATCGCCAATATCTTCAATAAACGGAAAGATAATTAACGCTAGTAAAACAACCATAGTTACACCTATAGCTTGCTCATAATACCCTGAGCCTACTGCCATCCCAATAGCGGCAACAATCCAGATTACACACGCTGTAGTTAACCCTTTCACTCTGTTTTCTTCCTTGAAAATAACTCCGGCGCCTAGGAAACCAATACCAGTAACAATATTACTCGCTATTCTATCTTGTGCATTTAAACCGATTTTAATTGAAAGAATTGTAAAAAGCGTAGACCCTAAACCAATCATAATCATTGTTTTTAATCCGGCAGATTTACTTCTATATTCTCTTTCAGCACCTATTAATCCGCAAAGAAGAGTTACGAGTAAAAATTTATTCACCTCGCTAGATGTTAGTAGATATTCGTGTTCGAGTAAGTTATTCATATGAATAATTTTAATGCTAAAATTGGAATTATTTTCTGTTGCGTTTTAAGTAGAAACTAAGATACATAATATTGGGTTTAAATAATTATGTATAAAAAAGGCAGCTACAAAATGCAGCTGCCTTAATATATTAGGTTAAAATAATTTTACATCATTCCGCCCATGCCACCGCCCATTGGAGGCATACCAGCAGCACCAGCGCCACCTTCTTCTGGCTCGTCTGCTAAAACACATTCAGTAGTTAATAGCATTGCAGCAATTGAAGCAGCGTTTTCTAAAGCTACACGGCTTACTTTAGTTGGGTCAATAACACCAGCACCGATTAAGTTTTCGAAAACATCAGTACGCGCATTATAACCAAAATCAGCTTTTCCGTCTTTCACTTTTTGAACGATGATAGAACCTTCGATACCTGCATTTTCGCAAATTTGGCGTAATGGTTCTTCGATAGCACGTTTTACGATAGCGATACCAGTAGTTTCGTCTTCGTTAATGCCTTTTAATCCTTCTAAAGATTCTACGGCTCTAATGAATGCAACACCACCACCAGCAACAATACCTTCTTCTACCGCTGCACGAGTAGCGTGTAAAGCATCATCTACACGGTCTTTTTTCTCTTTCATTTCTACTTCAGATACTGCACCTACATAAAGAACAGCAACACCACCAGCTAATTTAGCTAAGCGCTCTTGTAATTTTTCTTTATCATAGTCAGAAGTAGTATTTTCTATAGCAGCTTTAATCTCATTTACTCTTGCTTTAATAGTATCAGGATTTCCAGCTCCGTTAATAATTGTAGTATTATCTTTATCAACAGTAATTTTTTCTGCTTGACCTAAATCGCTTAATTCAGCAGTTTCTAATTTATTTCCTTTTTCTTCAGAAATAACTGTTCCGCCAGTTAAAATAGCGATGTCTTCTAACATAGCTTTTCTACGGTCACCAAATCCTGGAGCTTTAACAGCAACAACTTTTAATGAACCACGGATTTTGTTTACAACTAAAGTTGCTAATGCTTCTCCGTCTAAATCTTCAGAAATAATTAAAAGAGGTTTACCAGTTTGAACTTGTTTTTCTAAAATTGGCAATAACTCTTTCATGTTACTGATTTTTTTATCGTAAATCAGAACATAAGGATTATCTAAGTCAGCCTCCATTTTATCTGCATTCGTTACAAAATATGGAGATAAATAGCCTCTGTCGAACTGCATACCTTCTACAGTTTTAACTTCTGTTTCAGTTCCTTTAGCTTCTTCTACAGTAATTACACCGTCTTTTCCTACTTTAGACATAGCTTCTGCAATTAATGAACCGATAACTTCGTCATTATTAGCAGAGATAGATGCAACTTGTTTTATTTTGTTATTGTCTTCGCCAACAGCTTGTGATTGATTTTTTAAGTTAGCAACAACAGCTGCAACTGCTTTATCGATACCACGTTTTAAATCCATAGGATTAGCGCCCGCAGCCACATTTTTAATACCAGCTGTTACGATAGCTTGTGCAAGTACGGTAGCCGTTGTAGTTCCATCACCAGCGATATCTGCTGTTTTAGAAGCAACTTCTTTTACCATTTGTGCACCCATATTTTCGATTGGGTCTTTTAAATCAATTTCTTTTGCAACGGTTACACCATCTTTTGTAACTGCAGGAGATCCAAATTTCTTGTCAATAATTACATTACGACCTTTAGGACCTAATGTTACTTTCACTGCATTTGCAAGTGTATCAACACCTTTTTTTAAAGCTTCACGTGCTTCAACGTTATATTTTACTTGTTTTGACATTTTTTGTTTTTAATTAAATCGTAATTAATCAATTAGAATTTACACATTAAAGTGTATTACTTAAATCGGATTAAATTATAAGATGGCGTATAAATCTGATTCACGCATAATAAGATATTCTTTACCATCAATGCTTACTTCAGTGCCACCATATTTTCCGTATAATACTTGATCTCCAACCTTTGTAGTTAAAGGAATTAGATTGCCACTTAGTTCAGCATATTTACCAGGGCCAACAGCAACTACAGTACCTTGTTGTGGTTTCTCTTGTGCTGTTTCAGGAATATAAATGCCAGAAGCAGTTTTAGTTTCTGCAGGTGCTGCTTCGACAACGATTCTGTCTCCGATTGGTTTTAATGTTAAAGCCATATTTTTTTGATATTTATTAATTTAATATAAATTTTAATCTTTTACTGTTTATATCAGAATTTATGCCAATGGAATATATATTGTCATAATTTCTTTGATGCTGTAATTTAAGTCAGTTTTTCTATTTTAAATTGTCAGATTGTCAGCAAAAAAAAACTTCGCAAGGGATACTTGCGAAGTTTTCTATTTTCAAATATTTTATTTCTTATAAAGAATCTTTCGGTGCTGGCGCTGGGGCAGCTTGTTGAGTTTCAGTTCCAATTGCTGCAGGTGCTACAACTTTATCTACTTGATCTTTAAGTCTAGATTTTCCTGTTCCTGAACCACTTTTTGCCATTGTAGTAATAGACATAGATAAAACTACTACTAAAGCGATTAAAATCCATGATCCTTTTTCTAATACATCGCCTGTGCGTTGCACACCAAACATATTTGAAGCAGAACTTCCAGTAGCTAAACCACCACCCTTAGGGTTTTGTATTAAAACAAATAGTGCTAAAGCAACACAAACAATTACTAAAAGGATTATTAAAAACATCATAGTTGTATAAATTTATAGTTTCTTCTCAAGTGATTTGATAAGGTCGGCAAAGTAACGGCTTTTTTCTGGAAATTTCAAACTTAATTTTTCATAAGTCTCTATGGCCTTGCGGTAAAGCATTTGTTCGATATAAATACTTGCCAAAGTTTCAGAAACAACGTCGTTATGATCTTCGGCACTTTTTCTAGCCTTATTTTCGTTATCTAATTTATTATGTGGGGGTGGTTTTATTTGGGGGTCATTCTCTAAAAATGCCTCAATTATTTTAAGGTCTTTCCCAGTTTTTGGTTTTAATTCTGGTAACTGTTCAATAGAATCGTCTATCCCAACTCCAGTTTGTAAATGAAATATATGCTCTACATACTGCTGTTGAAGCGCTCCGGGTTCTTGTTTTACAGGTGTAGCATAAGGTTGAAATATTGCTTTATGCTCTGCTCTTGTTTTCGCTAACCACCATAAAAATGTATAAGGCAATTCTTCATCATCATACTTACTTACAGTGGTGTGCTCAGGCTCATCTGGAGTTACAGTTTCAATTTCAACAAATTGATTTTTAACATCCGGAATATTTCCATTATCAACCGCAGCGTTATTGTTTTCTATTAATGAGTGCTCAGTATTTACAATTTCTTCTCTTCTTGGATTTCTTAGTTCAACTAATTCCTGAGTATCTGGTGTTATATAATTGCCTGCATCTATTTCGCCAATTTCTTCAAAAATTTGATCGTCATCTTCTTCAGCTTGCTGATTAATTTCTAATTTGAAGAATTGTTTAGATAATTTGCCACTTGCATAAAGTGAAGCCTTACCAATAGATTGCTTATCTTTTTTTAAGGCACATTTTAATAAGTGAATTGCGGAGAAAAAAGGAGCATTAGATTCCAAACTTTCTAAAACCAGAAGGTCATTAGCCCCTAATTTTTTAGGTTCTTTTAATAACTGTACTAATCTATTTATTTCTGTTGTTTGGATATCCACGTCGCTAATATAGGTAATGAAATTACAAATTATTTACCATTGAGAGAATGCTCTATTAAAAATATCTTCAGTTATCAAATCAATTACAGCTTTAATATTTTGAAGTTCTGCTGTTTGTAAACTTTGATTAGATGTTGTAAAATCCTTAAACCTTTCAAATGATTGCTCGAAATTTTTAGTTGGATCTAAATTGTTGATGTATTTTACATTTACCCTAATGGTTAAACGTGTTGCACCAGCGGTAGGCCTTGTATTATCTTGAATAGCTACTGGGCTTAGTGTATAATTTGTAATTCTACCTTCTAAAATGGCATCACCTTCAGTTTGAATAATATTTAATTTAGACTGTGTTCTAATTCTTGTTTTTAATGCCTCAGTAAAATCCTGACTTAATGTTGGAACAACTAATAATGAATTATTTTCAAAATAATTAATTGTAATATTTTTCATTTCTGCAGGAATAGAAGCACCTTTAAAAGAATAGGAGCATCCTGATAATAAAATAACTAGAAATAACGTGATGAAATTTTTCATTTAAATATTTTAAAGATCTAATTCTTTAATTTTTCTATACAAGGTACGTTCTGATATGCCTAATTCTTGAGCCGCAAACTTTCTTTTACCTTTATGTTTTTTTAGTGCCTTTTTTATTAAGTCACTTTCTTTTTCTATAAGTGATAAAGATTCTTCTACTTCCTCAGTTGCATTATCGTAATTGAAATTTACATGAGATGGAGTAGGAGTTGGATGCTTTATCGTTAATGTTGGCTCTAGTTTGTCGGAACTAATATCCTGATACAACTGATTTACATAACTGTCTTCAATAAAATGAGGAGCATTGCCACTTTGTTGAATAATATCGGCTACAAGTTTTTTTAAATCATTCATATCCTTTTTCATGTCAAAAAGAACTTTATATAAAATATCTCTTTCCGAAAATTCTTCCTTACTGTTTGAGTTTACAGCCATAGGTAAATTATTACTTCCTTCATTTGGAATATAATTTAGCAATGCTGATGCGGGCACAACACGTTCCTTTTCTAAAACACAAACTTGCTCGGCAATATTTTTTAACTGACGAACATTTCCTGGCCAACTATAATTTGTTAATAATTGAATAGCATCTGGCTCTAATTGGATTCCTGGACTTCTATATTTATCGCTAAAGTCTGCAGAAAATTTTCTGAATAATAAATAAATATCTTCTTTTCTTTCGTGCAAAGCAGGAATTTTTAACGGAACTGTATTTAGTCTATAATAAAGGTCTTCTCTAAATTTACCTGATTGAACTCTATTGTAAACATCCACATTTGTAGCTGCAATTATTCTAACGTCAGTTTTTTGAACTTTTGATGATCCAACGCGTAAGTATTCGCCACTTTCTAAAATTCTAAGTAATCTAGCCTGTGTGCCTAATGGAAGTTCTGCAACTTCATCTAGGAAAATAGTTCCGCCATTTGCAACTTCAAAATATCCTTTTCTAGCTTCATGTGCGCCAGTAAAGGAGCCTTTTTCATGACCAAATAACTCAGAATCTATAGTTCCTTCTGGAATAGCACCACAGTTAACAGCAATGAATGGACCATGTTTACGGGCACTTAATTGATGGATAATATGTGAAAAAACTTCCTTACCACTTCCACTTTCCCCGGTAATTAATACCGACATGTCTGTTGGAGCAACTTGGCGAGCAATATCAATGGCTCTGTTTAATAATGGAGAGTTTCCAATTATCCCAAACCTATTTTTAATATCCTGAATATCCATTCTATTAATTATTTACGATGGTTCCTATTAATGTAGCGGAAGTACATTTTTCAATATTTACATAAACATAGTCGCCAGGCTTTACTTTATCGCTAATTGGAAAAACCACCATTGCGTTTTGATCATTTCGACCTCTATATTCTTTGTCAGATTTTTTAGAATATCCTTCAATTAAAACCTTCACAGATTTACCTACAAACTCTAGTAAGCATTTGTGAGAATCTTCTTGTTGTTTTTTAAAAATTTCTGCTAGTCTTCGGCTTTTAACTTCTTCAGGAACATCGTCTTTTAACTTTCTTGCTGCTAAAGTTCCAGGCCTTTCTGAATATGAAAAAGTATAGGCAAAATTATATCTTGCGTAATCCATCATTGATAAAGTATCTTGATGTTCTTCTTCAGTTTCTGAGCAAAAACCAGCAATTATATCTGAAGAGATAGCGCACCCAGGAATAATTCTTCTAATTGCATCAATTCTATTCATATACCATTCTCTAGTATATGTTCTATTCATTAATTCTAATATTCTGTTGTTACCAGATTGTACAGGCAAGTGTATATAATTACATATATTTTCATATTTAGCAATAGTATATAAAACTTCGTCTGTAATATCTTTTGGATGAGATGTAGAAAATCTTACTCTTAAATCTGGATGAATTAAGGCTGTTTTTTCTAATAATCCAGCAAAATTCACATGATCTTCACCTTCTCCCCATTTATAGCTATCTACATTTTGACCGAGTAAAGTAACTTCTCTATACCCTTGTTCGAAAAGCAATTCTGCTTCTTTAATAATAGAATGTGGGTCTCTGCTTCTTTCTCTTCCTCTAGTAAAAGGTACCACACAGAATGAACACATATTGTCGCATCCTCTCATAATTGAGATAAATGCTGTAATACCATTACTATTTAATCTAACAGGATTAATGTCAGCATAGGTTTCTTCTCTAGATAATAAAACATTTACAGCTTTATTTCCTTCTCCAGCATCCGCTAATAATTGAGGCAAATCTCTATAAGCATCTGGACCAACTACTACATCAACTAATTTTTCTTCTTCCAAGAATTTTGCTTTTAAACGTTCTGCCATACAGCCAAGAACGCCAATTACTAACCCAGGATTTTTCTTTTTTTCAATCCCAAATTGAGATAAACGATTTCTTACACGTTGCTCAGCATTGTCTCTAATGGAGCATGTGTTTATGAAAACCACATCTGCTTCCTGATAATTATTAGTTGTAGCATATCCTGTTTCGGATAGTATAGACGCCACAATCTCGCTGTCAGCAAAATTCATTTGGCAACCATAACTCTCTATATATAGTTTTTTAGTAGAAATAGCATTGTTATTTTCAATAACTAAGGCTTCTCCTTGTCGCGCTTCATCGTGTTCTTTATCTACTAATTTAAAATCCATCATAAAATTGAAATTGGGAAACAAATTTAATAAAAAATAATACAAATGACAATTTGTCAGCATAAAATATGATCAAATTCAAACAAATATATAAATGTGGTGTCTTATACTATTAAAGCCCTATTTATGCAGATAAATTTAAAATGGAAGCGCGCATTAAAATGGATTTCTATTTCAATTGGAATTTTATTGATATTGGTTCTATTTATAACTGTTTATATCAATGCTTTTTCACAACCATTATTAAAAGAAAAGTTAACAGCAACAGTAAATAAGGGGTCTTCGGGTTTATATAAACTATCATTTAAAACCGCAAAAGTTAATCTGTTTGGAGGTGGTTTAAATTTAGATAGTTTAATAATTGAGCCCAATGAGCGGGTTTTTGATTCATTAAAGAAAGTAAATAAAGCGCCAAGATTTTTGGTTAAGGTAAATGCCAAACAATTTAAGTTATATGGTTTGGGTTATTTAAAAGCTTTGTTTAAACGGGAAATAAAAATTAATGATTTATTGCTTTCTAAACCATCAATAATAGTAAGACATAACGAAGAAGGTATAAATTCTGATACAGCCCAATTAAAAAAGAGTTTATATCAAGTTATTTCAAACGAAATAAAGCTTTTACATATTAAAAGAATCACTTTAGCGGAGGCCGATTTTAAATATTTCGAGGAGAAATTACAGCGTGGAGCTATTCATAAAGTAAAAAAAATCAAACTGATTTTGACAGATTTTTTAGTGGATTCGTTAGCGGAAAATAACGTTTCAACAGTCTTCTATTCTAAAAATATTAATTATGACTTTAGCCAAATTAGTACTAAAACAAAGGATGGAATGTACAATTTAGAGATAGATTCTTTAAAAGGGGATCTGGAAAATAAACGGATAAATGTTATTGGTTTAAAACTTAATCCGATATATAATGAAATGGAGTTTAGTCGTAAATATTCCGTTCAAAAAGACAGGTATGATTTAAAATTTGATGCAATTGAAGTCAAGGAACTAGATTATGTTTCCTTGTTTAGGAAAAATAAAATATTGATTAATAGTTTGAAACTGAGTGATGCAAAAGTTAACGTTTTTTTGAACAGATCAATACCTCCACCTAAGATTGACAAAGGAAAAAATTTCCCCCATTTAATTTTAAAAAGATTAAAATATCACACCACAATAGATACTGTTTTAATTAAGAATATAGATGTAGCCTATACTGAATATAGTGGAGAGACAAATCGAAAGGGGACTTTTTATCTGAGTAATTTAAATGGTAGGATACTTAATGTTACGAATGATGCAAAGCGGATAACCATAAATAACAAGGCTAGCGCTAATTTGAACGCTAAAATAATGGGTTCGGGAAATCTAAATGTGAAAATTGATTTTCATTTAGACGATGATTTGGGAAGATTTGATTATTCTGGTTCAATTGGGAAATTTGACTTGAAAGAATTAAATGAGCTCTCTAGTAATTTAGGAATGGTAAAAGTGAAAAGTGGGTTGGTTAATAGTTTACAATTTAATGCCACTGGTAACTGGACAAAAGGCGTAGGGACACTTACTTTTTTGTATAAAGATTTAAAAATTGAATTATTGAAAAATGAAGATCGACGGTTAAAAAGTAAGGGATTTTTAACATTTTTGGCGAACCAGATTTTAATTAAAAGTGATAATCCGACTCTAAAGAATGATGAGATTAGAAAAGGGAAAATAGATTTTAATAGACCGCCTACCGCCTCTTTTTTTAATCTATTATGGAAAAGTGTATTTACAGGAATAAGAGAAACAGTTGGTATTGGAAATATACCTATGAAAAGTCCGCCACAACCAAAAGGTAAATAATTATTAAACTTTTGTATTATCTTGTGGCTAATATTTATAGTTCACGGATGCTTTTTAAAAGAATTAATGGTTTTAAAGTAATTGTTTATACAACATCAATTATTTCATTATTATTAGTAATTGCCACAATTGGTTCATGGTATTTAAGTTATAAAATTAAGCCTGTATTAACTCGGGAACTTAAAGTCTTGGTAAATAACTCAACCGACCAATTGTATAATGTTGAGTTCTCAGATATCAATTTAAATTTTTTAACAGGTAATGCGACATTTAATGATGTGAGAATATTTTCTAATGAGAAAAGATATAAAAAGCTTGTAGAACAAAAAAAGGCTCCCGATAATTTATATGAACTTACTTTAAAGAAACTTCAATTAAGGAGATTTCATCCACTAAAGTTTTATTTTAATAATGAGATTGAAGTTCAAAAACTAATTTTTCATCAGCCTTCACTCACCATGCTGAATAAAAATTTTGTTTATAACAGAAATCTGCGCCCAGCTCCTAGAATTTCACCATATCAATTTATTTCGAAGTTTGCCTCTAAATTGGATATACAAGAAATCTCATTAAAAAGCGTAAGGTTTAAGTATGTAGATTTAAATGGCTTTAATCCGATAATAGATTCTATAAATAATTTAAATATAGTTGGGAAGGCGTATTTAGTGGATGAAAATTCGGCACAAGATACGTCAAGGATATATTTGTTTAAGGAAATTAATTTTTCCGTTTCCAATCAAAGCTATTTTACATCCGACGATTTTTATAATATTAAGTTTGATAAACTTTCCTATACCACAAAATCTGGTAAATTAATACTGAAAGGATTAAATGTTATACCCTTATACAATGAGGAGAAGTTTGGCAGAATTGCAGGATTTGCAAAGGATAGGTTAACGATTAACGTTAATACATTAGAGTTTGAACAATTAAGTTTGCCAAATTTCATTGCAAATCAAGAAATAATTGCGGATAAACTTAATATTACTTCAGGCAAAATAATAGTGCATGCCGACAATAGATTACCTCAAAAAATTAGAAATTATGTTCCTCTGTTTCCGCATCAATTATTACAACAATTTCCTCATACTATAAATATTAAGGAAACTGAATTAAAGGATATTGACGTTACCTATTCGGAGTTTGATAGAGATAGTTATACAAAGGGGGAAATAGACTTTTTTAAGACAAGTGGTAAGTTTTTTAATATCACAAACGATTCTTTAGCCAAGACTTTAAATCCCATAGCAAATGCCGATTTAACTACCTATTTAATGGGTTCAGGTAAATTAGATTTAAAAATAAATTTTTATTTAAATAGCCGTAATGGCTTATTTGATATTGATGGGAAGATGGGGCCTATTAATGGTAAATTGTTAAATAGAATAACTAGACCGATAGGAATGATGCAAATTGCATCAGGTGATGTTAATAGTTTAACTTTTAATTTTGAGGCAACAGAAAAAATTGCCAGAGGAAAGATGGAACTAAAATATCAAGATTTAAATCTTAAAGTACTTACGCGGGATAAAGAAGGTAATAGGTTGAAAAAAAATCTTTTGGCTTCTTTCTTAATAAATAATTTAGTGGTTGAAGAAAGTAATCCAACAAAAGGATCTGCAGTTAGAAAGGTAGATTTTGTAAATAATAGGAATTTAAGTGCCTCTTTCTTTAATTATTTATGGAAGACCTTATTTGTTGGGATTAAATCGAGCGTTGGCGTTACTCCGCAAAAGGAATTAGAGATTAGTAATAAATTTGAAACCTTTGAGAGTATTAAAGGATATTTAGATAATATGAAATCGAATAAGGAAAAGCGCCAGCAAAGGAATTCTCCGAAAAAGTGATTAATTCAGCAATTAAGAGTGGTAGGTTTATTTAGTTAATTGGTTTTTCAACAGTTCATTTGCAAGAGCTTTTTGTAGACTAAATGAAAATAACAGTTGTTCATGTTTAAATATACATCACAAAGTCAAAAAATATGGATTTAAATAAGAATTCAATTACTAACTTATAAAACATTGGTCGCTATTCACTTTTTACAAAAAAAGTAAAAATTGAATTCATTCTTATCTTAAACTTCATTAGCGATGAATTCTAAACTATTGAATTTTAGTTTCCTAAATATTTATTAATTTACGAAACAACAATGTTTTAATAAAATTATTTTTATTTTAACAATTACATATTAAAGCATTTTTTATCTTAGGAGAGCTTACGTTTGAAATTATTTATAAAACTGTTTTGGTTATATTTCATTATAACAATACTAACTTTCAATTCTTGTAGAAATAAGAATAATGATATATCAACCAATAAAACTACTAGTAAAAATCAACAAAACTTAAATTCTACATATGAGCTAATGTTAGCAACTGGCAGTTTGCCTGAGGACGTTCAACTGGCTGTATTTCAGGATCTCGCATCATTATTTTCTGGTCAACATAAAAATAAAGCGGAAGCTTTAAAATGGTATAAGCGTTATGTTGAATTTTTCGGGAAGCAAAACAATGAGTTGGTTATTGGACATATTAATCGCGAAATAGGCAAAACTTTGTGTAATTCATACGATTTCGAAACCGGAATTCCCTATCTCATAAAAAGTTCCGAAAATTATTTAAAAGCCGAAAACTATAAATTTCTTGCCATTACTTATAACAATCTTTCTCTTGCCTATCATGATTTTGGCGATTATACAAAAGGAATAGAATATGCTAACCTTGTTGTTAAAACCGTACAAGATAATGCCGATGTTGTAGATAAAAACATGCTTTGGTATGCTTATAATAATTTGGGGATTAATTATGACGATAGTAAGCAGTATCAAAAAGCAATTGAAAGTCATTTGAATGCTTTACCTTTTGCATTAAATGCGAGCGACAGTTCTTATTCCTATAATAATTTAGGGAATACGCATAAAAAGTTAAAGCAATATGAAACAGCCGAAAAGTATTTTAAATTATCTTTTAAATACTCAAATGATTATAACGACGTATATCATTTTGCTACACTATATAGTAATTTATTGGATATTGAAAGACGATTAAAAAATCATTCAAAAGCTGAAAAACTTATTGATTCTGCAAATTACTATGCGCTAAAAAGTGGAAGCCCTGAAAAACTTATTGACTTTTATTATTATAGCCATTTACTAAAAAATGAAACTGGTGATTATAAGTTGGCAACACAATATTTGAATAAATATGTGGCACTTAAAGATTCCTTATTCAATGCCGAAAAGGCAAAAATTGTTTATGATTATCAAATAAAATATGAAACTGAAAAAAAGGAAAAAGAAATAGCTGAAAGCAAATACATATCGAAACAAAAAAGTATTTGGCTGATTTTATCAGCAGTAAGCATTATTATTGGGATTATAGTTTTTCGAAATTTCCGTATAAAGTCAAAATTGGAGTATCAAAAATTAGGCCTAGAAAATGAACTTTTAAAAGAGCAGATACACGCTAAGATACAAGAACAACGATTAGAAATTTCAATGGATTTGCACGATAGTTTGGGTTCACAACTCACATTCATAAATTCAATTATTGATGGTTTAAAGCGAGCATCTTCAAAATTAGACGAAACTGTAAAAAGCAAATTAAACACCTTATCTGATTTTTCGGAAAATTCAATTGCAGAACTTAAAAATACTTTATGGGTTTTAAACTCAGGTGAAATACATCTTCAAGATTTAAAGTCAAAAATTCTTAATTTTATAAATAACGCATCAGAAGCAAAAGATGATCTAAAATTTAATTTGAATTTCGAAGTATCCAACAATTTCAACCTTAACTCAAAGCAGGCAATAAATCTGTTTAGGTCGGTTCAGGAAATCATTAACAACGCTATTAAATATGCTAATGCTTCGGAAATTTTAATAGATATACAACAATTGGAGGACGATTTAACTATAAAAATTATAGATAATGGAATAGGCTTTGAATTCGAAAAAGAAAAAAGCAAATCTTTCGGATTGAGAAATATTGAAAGTAGAATTAAAGCCATAAACGGAATTATTATTTTAGATACTGGATTAGGAAAAGGAACAGCTTATACAATTAAAATCGCCATTAAAGAATGATAAAAATCGCTATCGCAGAAGATAATTTTTATGCATTAAAAGCCATAGAAGAAAAACTTACGGTATACGCTGATATTTCTATTATTTACACAGCCCAAAATGGAGTCGAATTTCTCGAGTTATTAGCAATAAACAATGATTTAGACTTAATATTAATGGATATCGAAATGCCCATAATGAATGGCATAGAAACGGTAAAAAAAGTTAAACAGCAATTCTCCCATATCAAAATTGTAATAATGACGATTTATGATGACGATGATCATATCTTTAATGCCATTAAAGCTGGAGCCGACAGCTACATTTTGAAAGAAACAAAAGCCGAAAAAGTTTATGAAACCATAATCGACACCTTGAATGGCGGAGCTGTGATGTCGCCATCAATAGCTTTTAAGGCCCTGCAGGCTTTAAAGCGATCGACTGTAAGCATTTCTGTCAAGGTTAGCGATTCTTCAGAGCTTACTGACCGCGAAATAGAGGTGCTTGAATACCTGAGAGAGGGGTACACCAATAAACGAATTGCGGAAACATTATTCATCTCCCCTTTTACTGTAAAGCGCCATATTGAAAATATTTACCGAAAACTGCAGGTGCAGAACCGGGTAGAGTTAGTGGATAAAGCTAAACGCGAAGGTTTAATTTAGCAAAAGGTTCATATGAGATGGAAGAAGTCTAACCTGACCGTTCCATTAACTTCCAGAATGGGCTGTTCAGCCCATTGTTTAACATTTGATTTTGTAAGATTTTCGTTGTCTACTATCTCGTCATCAAAACCTGATAGGATTAAATTTCAACCATTAAACAATGAATAAACCACAAATTCAGAAACCTTTAGTTTTAATACTTCTGCTGGTACTATCCATGGGATTAGTATTTGCTCAGCCCTCCAGTCGTTTTGTAGTTAAGATGAGTGATGGCACCACACACGACCTGAACCTGGCCGGAGCATTTATCCGTGAAGACCGTTCGCTTGCAATTTTTGCCAACACTAAAGGCAGTATTTCACATAACTTTCAAATCAGAATAAAGCCCACTACCAACGAGATTGAGAGTTTTACCAAAGGCAAATACCTGTTTAATTCAAGCAGCAGACTGTTGGATTTCATACCGGGCGGACCGTCGACCGATTATGAAACGGAAGCCTATTACTCTCAGATAACGAATGAAAAAATCTCTCAGGAGTGGATGTCGGCAGTAAGCCCTGAATTCGGATTCATAGAAATAGAAAGCATTACCGGCGATCGCGTAAAGGGGAAATTTTATTGCGAAGTAATACAGCAATTGCCAGTGAAAGGTGCAAAAAAGACGATGGAAGGGACATTTGACGTGGCCATTATAAAGGTTGATACCAAGACTCAGAATACTGGGCAGACTTCAATTCCTAGCAACCCTTCAGTTTCACCAGTGGCCAAAGAACAGGAAGGAAGTCCTTCAAAACACTCTGAAAGAGAGCCGTTAATAGGATTCTACGACGTACAATTTGCTCTTTCTGCCATTACCTCCGGCGACATGGGAATAGATGTTGACTTTGGGACAACGCTGGTCAATTTTCCGTACGACAAAAACAATGATGTTCGTGCTACCATTGAATTACATTATGATTACGCCCGCCAGAAGTTTAGCACCATGCAAACCCGCAGAAATCATTTATATGCCCGCCTTCGGCCATTTACCTTTGGGCCAAATAGCGAAACCAGCGCAGAGAACATCCTGGCAATGTTTATTGGCGGGATATATGCTGACCTGGGTTATACAAGCGGGTACTACTACACTGTCAATAATATTGGTGAGCGGCAGGCCCCAGATTACAACGCCGACGGCTTATTTTGGGGCATAGGATGGAACCTGATCTGGCGGGGAGAAAAGCGTTGGGGAGCAAATGTAGGCTTTGGGTCTAAACGCTATTCCATTGAATTACCGAATGGCTCAGAAAATAAATACAAAACCCGATTAATTACGCTGGGGGTGGTACGCAACCTTCTATGGAAAGATTAAACCAATGGCTCTGGGTCATTGACATCGCCATATTTTCTGCACTTCTGGTTGTTTATGCCTACGACCTTGAGCAAGGCACACCCATCGGTGTGTCGAGCACACAGGCTGGCAGGCAGGAGATGCTAATAGCGCTTTCCGGGGCATTGGGCTTTAAAGGCAGTATTGTATTGGCTGTGTTGGCAATGAAAGCGACAGCGATATAGCATTCGACGAACAGGGCAACTTGTATTATACCGGGTACGCCAATAATGGGAACAATAAAGAAGGCATTTCTATTTATAAAATTTCCTCAAGCGGACAAACACTCGTAGGTACCGACAATTTTTTGAAATTCGGAGAGGTGGTTAAACTGAAATACCTGCTGGGTAAGATTTATATGGCTGTGCAGGGCAGAAAAACCGGCACACATGTACAGCAGCTTTCTATTTTAAAACAGAAGTAAAGAAACAATGATAAGTTTATAAATTACATTATTATGAGACAAACATTTCTTTTACTGGTACTGTCGGTTTTCTTTAGTATTCAGGTAAACGGGCAATATGTTCACGACGAACAACGCCAAAAGGAATTAAACAATTACCTGGAATCCATCCGGAAAGGACGGGAATACGGCAACACGAAAACCTCCCAATTTAAAATGAATGAGCAGGCCGTGCAGGAAATGACGGATATGTGGAAGCGCCAGGCGGGTAAAAAAACCTCAGCCGAATTAGATGCAGAACGTACTGCCAACCAAAAAAAATGGGAAGCAAACCGGGAAGAAAGGGAAGCCAAACAAAAAGCTGCAGAGGAACAGCGGGCAAATAAATATCTTTTAAAAGAAGTGGCCGTTGCTGTTGTGAAGATGAATGCACCATAATTTTCAAGGGCAGGGTTTAGTGCATCCGAAGCCAATGTTTTAGCAATGAATTCAGTAGGAACAGTGAAAACGGGCAACGAAACAAAAGTGAAGATATACTATGATGAACGAAGCGCTCGTGCCCTGGAGGCCTATTCAGCATTTCTTAAAAAAGAAGCTACAGGAAACTTTGAAGAACTGATGGCCCTGGTTGCCGATTTTGATATTGCCGGTTATACAGCCGTAAAATCGATGGAAAGACTTAAAAAACGTTTTCCCGCAAAAAGGGACCTGATTGATGTAGCCATGCCCTTTCATGGAATTAATTTTTGGAAGGAGGTAGGAGATTATAAAATAATGAATGAATCGATAACGGCCAGTGCCTACTTATATGCCGATGATGCGCAAAAAACAGAGATGAACAATCTGCTGAAATCGTGGATAGATGATTTTCCACATTTGCTCGGTCATATTTATTACGGCTATGGGGATAATAAAACCTTTAAGATGCTGCTCAAGGACCTTATCATCAAACAAGACAAAGAATTTTTGCACAACATTGCGCTTAGCGCAGCGATTGCTTTACCCCGCTATCCTTCCATAATTGCAGAAGACACCAAAGACATCCCATCCTTAAGGCAACTGCTGACCTTTGACGATTTTGAAATTATCCGCAGGTACCACAATATAAGCGGCATAAAAGCAATCGAAAAAGCAAGGGTTAAGGAGTTTATGAAAGATCATTATGACTTTTTTAAGGTTTCTGATTTCGAAGCGGACCTATACACGGAGGAACTAAAAAAATATGCTGACGGGGGCGATGCCGAAGCAATGAATTCCTATGGTCTTCATACACTGAAGGGATATACAAAAGACACCAAAGAAGCGGCTTACCCCTACCTGAAAAAGGCAGCCGATGCGGGCTTGCCTTATACACTTAAGCTATTAGGCAAACATAAAAACCTCAAACAATTAGGCATCAACGATTGGGGTGTTTACAAGCGAGAAATGGAATTTAAAGCAGAATTTAATGAGAAAGAAAGGGCATATATCAAAGATGCCTGGGGCGATGAAATTCCAACATTTTTTGGTAAAAATGGACCATTTACCCCCGACAGAAAAATGAAGATTCCGCAACCGGGCAAGCCGGAGAGCACCATTTATTATTATGGCTCTATCAAAAACGGAAAAGCTGATGGCTTTGGAAATGCGGTAGATGCAAGCGATAATTTGTACTCAGGTTATTGGGTAGATAACCAACTTCATGGCCCTGGAGAGGTTAAGACCGGCGATGGTCATTCGTTTGAAGGAATGTTTGCCAATGGGAAGAAGAATGGATACGCTTACTATAATTATTTGAAAAAGGGAAAGGGCAAATTTCACTCAGGCTTTTATGAAGATGATAAACTAATTTATAAATCCGAGGATTATAAAAGCCTTCGCAGTTGGAATATGGTGGGCAATAAGTATTGGCAATTTTCCGATATACCTGCCAGCTACGCTAATATGGACCGCACTATAGATAACGGGGTTTTTAAATTTAAATCTACAGATGAAGGTTATTCCTGGTCGATCGCGGAATTAAATAAAATAAAAGTTGCCGCATACAGTTATGGAGTTTTTTATAAGGTCAATAAAAAAGGATATGACAACGGCACATGCGGAATATTGATTGATATAGATGAAGGAAACGGCAAAGCAAAGAGCAAACTTTTGTACATGATCCATCCGGGTAAACAAAAATTTTGCCTAAGGTTGTATAACCCCAATACAGATGAGTGGACTTATTTTACAAATCCAAACTCCAGCGGCGGGTGGATGGCTTCCAGTGACTTTAAAGGTTATGATAACTTTTTGCGGCTTGACAAATTGGGTGATGATATCTTCCTTTACCTGAATGGAATGCCTGTATTCTCCCTAAAAATTTCTACTTCAGGAAAACCGCTACACGGTTTTGCCGGCATCGGTATTGTGCAGGGCGGTGTAATCTCAGGGACGAGTACAGATATATTTTTTAAGTAAGCCTTATGAGTTGTAAGCATCTCCCGAATATTATCTGCATTTGTCTTTTCTTTCTGGCTGGTGCCAAAGCATCGGCGCAGCATTGTCCGTATGATGGCATGTACATGATTGTCATTCACGTTCCGGAGAGTGCAACTCAACCAGGTGGAAATACTTTACTACGATTGACAGAGGTAGATAATAATGAAGCGGAAAGGTGCAAGGCGGCCAAAGGCTTATTGCGGAAAACTCTTTTACCTATCAACACGTTGCTGCAGGACTCGCTGAACCTGTTGCCAAGGGAGGACATCGTTAAAGAATTTTGCAGCGACTGCGCATTTTTGGGACCCGGCTACTACGCCGTAAAACTAACAGGAGAGGAAAGATATTGCATGCTATACGGCAACGATAAAAACCTGGAGCGCCGGCTACGCAAATTTGAAGTTTGGTATGGGGCCCAAAAAATAGCTTTGCCTCCGGAGCAGGTGTACCGGCTTTGCTGGGCTGAAGGAGCGTGGAGCAGAATACAGCCGGTTGAAGTGACAGTGCTGACGCCGCAGAAAACTGCTATCAAACATGGCAGCAAGCCTTAGAAGATATACAAAAAAATAAAGAGATTATGAAGCCCTTGAAATGCCACTGCCTGCAAATAAAAATTTCCATTAAATCATCTCTCCACCTATGCGCATAATTGGTGTCATATTCATCATACTTGGTATTCTTGCTGGCCTGCTGGGTGTACAGTCGTACCTGCGTGATGATGCCTATGCAAAAGCAAGCACCACGGTAAAAGCTTTTGTAAAATCAGCCGAAGTGAAACCCATGTCTGGAAAAGCCGTGGGTAGTATTCGGCTGGTGCTTGCTTTTTTGCGAGACGGCGTTGAGGATACATTGGAATACAGTTATTCCGAAGCCTTTTCCATCAACGATCCACTTTCTACAGTGGAAGAATTGAAATCCAGAACACCATACGTACGCTACGTGCCCAAAGAAAAAAGAAGTAAAAATATGCCGGATTGGGTGATGGTGAGCAATAAAGACAAACATGACGGTGCCTACGGCCAGACAGGGTTTAGTTGGATGCTCAAATTTCTAATAGTGGGAATTTTCTTAATTTTTTACAGCAGGGTAAGAAGGAAGAACAGAGAAACTTTTCGTTTTTATAGATGACAAATAAAAAATTCGCATGTGTAAATTCAGCAAAATAGTTACGGGGTTACTGCCAATGGTATTTCGCATTTTTAATAATTATAGAACAAAAAATGTTGCCGGTATTGTGCTGCTGTTCGTATTGTTTGCTAACAACCTCTTTGCTTCACCGCCTGGCTATCCCGCATCCTATACACCTGCCGAACTCCTCACCAAATTACTCAAGGGCGAATACAAGACAAATCAACAGGCCGTGAGATGGAGCGCTACCGCCGGTGATATCCACGAATTTAATGGGCAGCTTGGGGAGCAAAACGTTTTATATTCCTTTATTGATACTACGATGACCATCGACCGGGAAGGTGAAAAAATCTATTATACCATTTTCCATACCTCACCCATGGTTATAAATGAAGAGGGCGAATTTGTAAACCCCAACAACTGCCATGTGTGCGGGGTAAATCTTGGGTATTTCTCCTACATCATAGAAAACGACAGCATTTATATACAAAAATTCAAAAGAAATTTTGCTACCCATGGTTCCTTTGGCGAAAAGTCTTATGACCTATCGATGATCAACCTTGGCAATGGCTACGAACTTTTAAAAGTGGATGATCCTTATGAAGGAATGGGTACCGCTTCAGTAGCAACCCGCTTTTACCAAGATGGTGAACTGATGTTGAGCATGATCTCCAATGAAAACAACCGTGGAAACCGGGCTGAAGATCAAAAAGGCTATTATGAATTTAAAACAGACTATGCCTACAACAATAAGGCGCACACCATTACCGTAAAACAAACAGGTTACAGGATTGATGAACAATCGGGCAGGAAAATACAAATAAATAAAACCAAAAAACTCTTAGTCGATAATTACACCCTACATTTTTAGCTATTCCTTATGCGTAATAAGCATCTCAGCGCACCTTTGTCCATAGCCTAAATGGGCCGAATAGCCCATTTATCGAAATGTTATTTATTCCGAATTTCACTTCCAGAATAATGGTTATCCTTATTACTAATCTTTTAAAAAATGCAACAAGCTACGCGCATCCCAACAATCGGTAAATTCTTAAAGTTGACACTTATTATTTGTTTCCTGGCGGTACAATTTCCTGTTTGGAGCCAGAGTATACGGATAGATTTACCTAAACCAAATGGACTAATTTCGATGGTAGGAAATGACAGATACCTCCTTACAGATGATGAGGAGTATTTTTTACTTGAACGCAGGAATAACCCGAGCTTGCTTTTTGAAATAAAAACCGGAAAAATGAAGGCAATTGGTGCCGAGGCCTATAAGATTTATACAGAACACACCAAAGCCTATCCAAATCCTAATTATAACTTCAAAGAAAACGAGCGTGAATTTACCATGTTCGAAGATAACAAGAAGCTTTATTCGATTAAGATCGACCGCGACAAAAATGAAGTAAGAGCACTCGATTATACTGGTATCGCACTGGAATATCATAAACAAAAACAGAAACTATTTTTCGTACATCCGGATGGGAAGAAAGTTGAACTGGCATCTAAGTACAGCAATTTAGATAAAAAAGATCCCAAAAGAAATTTGCACCATCGGTCAGCCTATTCAAATCTTGAAATAGGTTATTATTTCATGACAAAAGATAGGCAATATTTATTTGATAGAGATGGGCGCATTATTAACTTATTGACCGGAGAGGCCATGAAAGTGTTTCATGATGCCGGTTCTGCTAACGGAAGTGTTTATGGAAATTACGACCCTGAAACCAGTATTTTAAAAATAAATCAGGGAGGAGATGTGAAGGCCTATCATTTACGTACCAGTTATGAATTAGGCACCGTAGACTACGACTACTACCTGAATGGAAAATTCACTTGGGCGGTTAGTATTCCGATGCTACGATCGAACAGTCAGTTGTGTGTAATCGGACTGGGATTTTCCGAAGCAGCGGTTTGCCTGATTTCGGACAATAAGCCGGTTCATTACTTTATTAATCCAAATGCCGAATCGGAGAAAAAGGATTATGCACTGTGGCGACAAAAAAGGAATGAGGAAAACCAGGAACGCCTTCGGCAAGAAGAAGCTCAGCGTCAATGGTATAGAGACAACCCTATTAAAGGAGTGTCGCTGGTAACTTGTAAAGATTGTAACGGCACCGGTATGTTAGGGCGCACAGCCGAGACCAAAGCCAATCAGGTGAACGTGTACGAAAAGCGCAATGGCAATTATTATTTCAAGGGCACCTCCCACGATACCTGGCCCATTATATGTGGCAAGTGTTGGGGCCGTGGTTCTATTAAACAATAAGTTAATATAGCTCAAATGAATAAAAATCACTTTGTTTCGATATGCCTCTCTGCTGCTGTATTATTGTCGGCCTGTAAAAAAGAGAAGTCCGGTGATGACCCTTCGACTTCGCCTAGTAGTAATAAAGAACTCACCATACTAAAAAGCAGCGAATGGAAAGTACTCGCTAAACAAAGTCTGCAGGAACTGGAGAGCGTACACGGTGGAAGGCGGGGGACCGTGTCTTTCACTACTCAAAAGCCCGACGAGCTCCGATGGTACACCTCGCACGCCACAGCGGTGAATACCAGTAACCATAATGAGCTGATATTGAATATACGGGGAGAAGTGACTATCAACAAAGATTTGAAAAGCCCGTCTTACGGAGGCGCTATCAAGGGCTTTGCAGGTAATGATGTGTGGAAGATCAATATGGGCGAATCTGCCAGCCAGGTATATGCCTTTAAAAATGATCAGATGGTGGATCTCGCTAAAAATCGCGAAGGACAAATGAAGTACGTTCGTCTCCAGCCCGCCACAGACGGGTTCCTGAATAACTCTGAAACCCTGGGAAATAACTACGTCACACATTTTGAATATGCCAGTCAAAAATGGAAGAATAATACCTTTTGGGGAAACAATTTCATCAGCCTGCGGCACAATGGCAAAACCTATGCAATTGCCTTTACCCGCTTTACCAGTGCAAATGGCATGACTATCATGATGGAATCAGACAACCGGGTGGTGGTTCAGGATCCTCAAATTCCTTCCATCCAAACCGTTCACTACCCGATGAATACCCTCAAGTCTGTTCCCGGTGAATATGGTGTTGCAATTCAAGCTTCGAAATATGGGGATAACGTATTCGTGATTTTCCATAGCCACACAGCCAGCAATCGGTACGGAGTGGTGAAAGTGAACCTTAGCAGCCTTACTGTACAGACTGTGCAGACACCAGAACACGTTGTTCCACCTGTTAATGCTGCCTCTTTAATTCTGGACAATGCTTCCTTACTGGAAGTTGACGAGGCCGGAAACCTCTATGTAGTAGAAATTCGAAGCGAAAATATGAATGCTATTTACAGTATCCGAAAATATGCGGCTAATGGAGGAAATGAAGTCATACTTAAAGAACAGGACCTGCATCCTAATACACAAATTCAGGGGTTAAAATGGTTTAACGGAAAGCTCCATGCGGCACTTATAAACCGTGAGGATATTCCGGATGGCAACCCTAACGACAATAGTTTTAAGATGATGTATCATCAACAGCTTATTTCCACTAAATAATTTTAATAAAACAATAAAGGCGCCTTAGGAGCATTTTGCTCAATAATTAATTGTACTAATTGAATTAAACATGAAAATATTACTTACAGCCACTTTTATAAGTTTTGCAATAGCAAGCTTTGAACAAAACCAGTCGGCAGATTACAACCGTCTTTCTGCTGCTACAAAAAATGCGTTTAGTGTGGCCGAACGACAAAACACTTATAAAATAGAAACGAAGTACGTTACCAATAATTACCCTGAATACGGAATATAAAATATTGATACATTTTTCTCCTGAAAATCACTCTATATGAAAATAATTGCAACCATATTGTTCTGGGCTGTCCCATTTTTTATAAATGCCCAATCTAAAACGGTTTATGAAGTAAATACAAGATATTCTTCGTACAAGGTGGATAAGGATGGCAGGATGTACGACTGGAAGGGAGTGACACCCAATTATGCAAAAGAAATTGCAGAGAGCCAGGCGGCATCTGCGGCCAGAAATGCCTATGATGCTGAACAGAGGCGCCGCACCGAGGCACAGGCAGGTATTGCCAATGCATGGAATGCCTTCAATGCTTACTTAGAGAGTTCCGGACTCCCAATGAATGCACGAAATTTTAATTTTTTTAAAAGCAAAGCGATCTCCTTAGGAATTAGCGGAGCAGCTTTTGATAACAGGTATGGCCACCTTGATAGCGAAAAGATTGAAAGACAGCGGGCCGCTCGGGAATATGCAGAAAAGGTTCAAAGGCACATCAATCAAAAGGAGTATGATTTTGCAGTACAACGTGATCAGAATCTTGTCGATCCAAGGGAAGCGCTTGAGGCTTTGTCAAAGGTAGGGCCTTTGGGTGACAACGACTTTATACGATTGCGTCGCATGTACAGGCATGCACAACTAGGTGATGACAGAAATTTTTATAGCCAATATTCTAGCCTGAGCAGTACAGCATACAATGTTTACAAAGAAGAGCTACTTGGTTATCAGGCATTGTTGAACCTGCAAAACATGCGTTCCGGGGCAGTTGAAACCCTGTATTCCACAACACCTATCAACAGCTTCCAGGATTTCAGCTATCTGATGTGCGCCCTTACTTACCAAAATAAATTCAAGGAAGCATTGTCCCTGCTCGATAAAAACGGCCCTGCCTTTAGAGAACTGGATGACATCAAAAATGAATTGGAGCAAAAGCTGCTGGCCATCACCACGGGAATAGGTACGAAAGACGATGCCATTTATCTGCTGGACTATGTAAAAGTGAGGAGAAACAATAAGAATAAAAAAGATTATGCAAACGTATTTCTCCTCAATATTGCCCTGACATTTGACCCTACTAATCTTGACATAAGGGAATTTAGATATAATATTAATAACGAGCTTTTTGCAAATAGGGCCATGCTTGAAGATGAAAAATTTTTTTAAAATATGATGATATTAAGTAAAACAACGGCGCTGAGCATCATTTTACAGCTGTTTGTTCTTTGCGTGCAGGGCCAACCGAGGCAATTTATCTCAGATGTTTTTGGCGATAAAAAAGGAGAAGTGGCAATGGTAGGTATAGGTGAATGTCCCACTTGTTACCCGGCATTATACCAGTTTGTTCAGCTTTCAAATGGACATGTGCTGGAGGAATACCGGGTAGATGCAATAGGATGGGCATCCAGGGCTCAACGGTATGGCATTCTTCTTCCCGATAAAAAAGGCGATGGCGTCGTCTTCAATACGTTGAATGTGATGCCTAATCAGATTGTAAGAGCCACTGCCTTTGACAGTGTGATTGGCATGTATTTTCAAGGTAGTAATTACAATAAATATTCTATGCAATGCGACGTTCGAAATGCAAAGTGCCTAGTGCTTGAACCCTATAAAAATGGGATTCGGATTATAGATGCCAGCCTGCCCAACGATCCGCTGAAGCCCAGAGTGATTTTTGAACTAAAAGATCGCCCGGGAAAGCGAATAAATTTTCATTTCTCCCGCTCCGGCAGATATGTTTATTGCACAGGGCTAGGAATCATTTTGGATTTACAAGAGCAAAAAACCGTTTTTCAGTTCAAGAAAGATAATAATCCAAGCGATCATATTGTACCTACTTTCGACGGTGGCGATGAGCACATGTTTATTGAGCAAGAGAAGCCCAATAGCATTGCGGTCATTAATCTAAGCAAAGGTAGGATAATAAAGAATATCACGATTCCTGATGGCCTAATAAATATTAGTGGCTTAAATCCAAGTTTTATTCTACATCCCACCACCAGCCCTGGAGTAATGTTCGTCCAGGTTTACAGCGGACCTACGCTAGACCGTATAGGAAGGAGTTATTTTATAAAAGCAGATGGAAGTTTTTTAGAAATGAAAACGGCTGAATAAGGATTCTTGCGGTGGCAAGGGAGGCACTTTGGTAGAAAATGTAATCTCTGCGAGCGGCGTGGGTTACAGAACCGTGTACAAAAACCGATGGTTTTGGGAGTAAACCTATTAACCCTGCAAGCAGTGCAATGGAACCGGTATGGTATATAGCAATTTCAAATAATTAATGGATAAACTTGTTAACTCATGCAAAAACTAACACGCTGGCTGTGGGCCATTGCAATAGCCATGCTTTCAACGATGCTGGTGCTGTATGCTTACGATATGGAACAAGGCACACCAATCGAACTGTCGAGTACACAGGCTGGCAGGCAGGAAATGCTGATGTGGGTGGCCGATGTATTAGGATTTAAAGGCAGCATTGTAGTGGCGGTTCTTGCTTCAGGCTTGAGCCTTTACTTCGCTGTTGCAAAACCCGTCAAAAAAAATAATATATTACAATGAAAACGATTCAACACTTACTTATTTTATCCTTCGTTTCTATAAGCTTATTTGCATCTTGCAAAAAGGAAAAAACAGAACCAGAGAGTGGCAATGGATTGTACGATCCAGTAAACGTACTGAACGACAATTCCGGCTATGAACAACTCTGGGATACCACCACCGCCTACGGAAGTCTCGCATCAATTACAGGCTATTATGTAAGAGATTTTACGGTGGACACCCGTAACCGCATGCACTTTGTGTACCACTATCGAGAGGAACATTTTAGGCGTAGCCTGGATTTGTCTACCAGAAAAGTTATACCACAACACCCTGATGCAGCCAAGGAAGAGACATTATTCGGGTTGGACATCAGCGGTAATTATCACCGTGAGGTGGAACTATTTAAGCCTTATACTAATTATTATGTAGGGGTTTTTCAGTCCGAGAGGTCAAGTTTCGGGTTTAGCAAGATTTATTTTAAGGGAGATATTCAGGGAAGCGGTGAGCTTGTGCATCAATTCGGCAGAACGGAGCTGGGTTTTGAAAATGTTGTGGTGGCTGATTTTGGGAATAATGCGAACATGTATATCGGCCTCAACAAGAAGAATGATGAAGATTTTAATTACAGAAATAAAAATACTACTGTTGAAAAAGCAAGGCCATTCCCTCAATCTGAGAATCTATTCTATATCCTATGTGATGCCCGAACCTCGGGTAAAAGCTTGTACATCGGCCTGCAAAATTCTAGTCAGTTGAAGGCAATTGAATTTGACCGTAACGTCTCTAACACAACAGGCACTCTCACGGCAACACTCAACTGGACACCCCCAGCCGGACATGCCTTTACTACAGCATTCAGGCACTATAGTGCCGACGGCACCAAACTGAGTTTTGCCTTGCTCAATTACAGAACAAATCCTTATAGAATAACTACATTCTCGTACAATTTCACGACCAAAGAATTTAAAAAAGTGGTGGATCATGCCTCCTTGAGCTACGGGCGGGAAGGTTCCAGCGAGTACCTGTACGATCTGGATGACGAGGGTAATCTTTATTACGCCGGGTATGCAGAAAATGGAACCAATGACAAGGGCGTTTCTATTTACAAAATCTCGGCGGGCAATACGACTTCCCTGGTGGGTAAGGATAATTTCTTAAAGTTCGGCAGGGTTGCCAAGTTGAAATACCTGCATGGTAAACTATACCTTGCCGTTACTGGTACAAAAACAGGAACCATTGTGAATCAACTGAGTTTTATCAGGCAGAAATAAATAAAATATAATCTTTGAAGGTCATCATATTATAAAACAAATCTTTCTTTTACTGACAGTATTCTTTACCAGTGTTCAGGTTTATGGACAATACATCAGGGATGAGCAACGCCAAAAGGAATTGAACAGTTACTTGGAGTTCATTCGGAAAGGCCGGGAATACGGCAACACCAAAACCTCCGAATTTAAAATTAATGAAAAGGCGGTGCAGGAAATGGTAGACCGGTGGAAAGGCGCGAAACAAAAAGAGAAAAGAGTGCTGAAGAGTTAAGGCGTGCTTATGAGCTTAAGGAGCAGGCTAAAGCATCACGAGTGGTGAAAAGTATAAAAGAGTCTCTGGCGAGAAGACAAGCAATTGCAGAAATGTGTATGCCTCTTGCCATGATCTACCTTGATGCCGGCTTTCAGGAATTTGAAGCCAAAGCACTTCCTCAACGAAGTGTAATAGGGGTGTCTGCCAGCGATTCGTTTTACTATAAACCAGATAGCAACATGGCTACCACCATAAATGCCTATCTGAAATACAAAGTACAAAAGAACAGTGAAAGTTTTGATGAGCTCTTCCCGCTTATTTTGGGTTTTAGGCTTGCGGGATATACAGCCCTGAAAGCTTTAGAAGACCTGGAAAAGCGCTTTCCGGAGAAAAAAGACATTATCACATATACTAAGCCATTTGCAGCCCTTGCCTATTGGACGGGTGGCGAAACGATGCCAAGGGCATTTACAAGTACGTCTCCACGATCATTTGATTATATATACGCAGATAAGATGGACAGTTTGTTGAAAAGCTGGTTCAGAAACGATTCAATGAGTGTGAAAAACGCTATCGCTCAAACTAAAATTACGGAAGACTCGTGGAATCAATCAGGAGTTTATTCTGGGACAATAGAAAAAGTGTTGACAATTGCACGAAGCCCTGAAAATGCTAAACCTGCACCGCCCTCAACATCGGGCAAAACCAAAGTAAAAAAAGTAAAATACAGGGATAATCCGTATGAAGGCGAGGTAAATGAGAAAAACATCCCTCACGGCAAAGGCAAATTGATTGCTGCCGTTAATAGAATTAATAAAAAAGTATTAATATCTTTTTCGGAAGGCACTTATTTTAATGGTGTGAAGAACGGAAAGTTTTATGAACAACATTATCATTCTAATCCGGTCCCGTATACGTATGAGGGAAATTATGTTATGGGTGTCAAAGAAGGTTGGGGAAAATATTTTGATCCACATAAAGGCACATACGAAGGCGAATATTGGCAAAATATGCGGCATGGCAAAGGTAAAATGACCTATCTGGATGGGTTTGTGGAAGAGGGTTTTTGGTTTTATGATACATTTTCGGGAAGAAGATCAAAAGAAGAGGAATGATTATCAGCCCATTCTTTCTAAAAACAATCTGCTTTTTTCTTTTCTTCCTGGTTGGTGCTAAAGCCTCGGCACAGCACTGCCCTTATGATGGCATGTACATGATTGTTGTTCATGTTCCGGAACAGGTAACGCAGCCAGGTGGTACTACTTTGCTAAGGTTGACAGAGGTTGATAATAATGAAGCAGGAAACTGCGATGCGGCCAGGGGTTTGCTGCAAAAAAAGTTTTTACCTATAAGCAATTTGCTGCTCGACTCGCTGAACCTGTTGCCCAACAAGGCCGTGGTTAAAGATTTTTGCAGCGATTGTGCATTTTTAGGCGCCGACTATTACGCTGTAAAACTTACGCAACAGGAAAGGTATTGTTTGCTATACGACAGTAATAAAAACCTGGAGCTTCGGCCACGCAAATTTGTAGTGTGGTACGGCGCCCAAAAGATATCCCTGCCACTGGAACAGGTGTACCGGTTATGCTGGGCCGAAGGAGTGTGGAGCAGAATACAGCCGGTTGAAATACCAGGTTCGACACCCTAAAAAAGAACTGGTTTGAAAAGCAGCAAGCCTAAAAAGGCGTACAAAAAATTAAAATGAATATGATGTCCGGAAAATATCACTACCTGCAAAAAAGAGTTATCATTGCATTATTCCTCCTGCCATGCGCATAATCGGCATCCTACTCATCTTCATCGGTATCATCTCCGGCGTGCTGGGCCTGCGGTCGTATATGCGTGATGATGCTTATGCAAAAGCAAGTGTGGTGGTGAAATCATCGGTAAAATCTGTAGAAATAAAGCCCATGTCAGGAAAAGCGGTTGGCAGTATCCGTATGACACTTAATTATATGCGAGACGGTGTTGCAGACACAATAGAACACAATTTTTCCACTGCCTATTCCAACAATGAATCTCTGCCTACGGCAAACGAACTAATGAAATCGACGTTTTATGTTCGCTATGTACCAGTTGAAAAAGAAATGAGCATAGCCCCAATTGGACAATTGTAAGCAAAAATGGAGAATTTGAAGGTTTTTATGGATGGCCACAGTTCGGGAAGATGCTTACATTTATTTTACTGGGCTCTATGATAAGAATGTTTGCTAAAAAAAGTAACATTGAACAAAAATTATCTTGATTCAATTAATTTTTGAATTGAAATTAAAGAGACTACCTTGAAAAAGTAGCCTCTTTAATAAATTTAACATTAGAAGTAATAGACTTTATATTAACGGGTTAATAAGCCAGCCGGCATAGGTTTCTCTAGTAGGTTTTTATAATAGAAATTAAATCTTTCCATTCTATCGTGAGCCGATTTATTTGGGCCAAAACCGTGTCTGCTTCCTGGATAAATCATCAATTCAAAATGTTTTGCTGAATTAGTTAATTTATCTACTAACTGGATGGTGTTTTGAATGTGAACGTTGTCATCCATGTCGCCATGCATTAACCTTAATAGACCTTTATATTTATCAACATAAGTTAAAACAGAACCAGCTTTATAACCTTCTGGGTTATCTTGTGGTGTGTCCATAAATCTTTCTGCATAGTGTGTATCATATAATTCCCAGCTGGTTACTGGAGCACCTGCATAACCGTAATCAAAATAATCTGCACCATAAGTAAGCGCTAATGCAGAAATATATCCTCCGTAGCTATGGCCTGTAATAAGAAGTTTTTTGTCGTTAACCCAAGGTTTAGATTTTAACCATTTTGCATAAGTAATATAATCTATCATTTCCCATTTGCCTAAATTTCTATGCATTAAGGCAACACCTTCTTTTCCAAAAGCACCCGATGCTCTATGGTCTACTGCAATTTGAATAATTCCTTCATTTGCCCACCATTGGTTTGAAGTTCCTTTCCAGCTATCACTAACAGTTCCTGCATTTGGACCACCGTAAATACTCATAACTACTGGGTATTTTTTGTTTTGATCAAAATCTGTTGGATAAGTTATTACAGCTGGTAACTGATATTTTCCATCTTCAGATGGGATGGTAATTAATTCTGTTTTTCCAAAAATATAAGAATCAAAATCATCTGCTTTAGAATCGCCCAATTCTTTAATTAGCTTTCCATTGTTATCTAATAATGCTCTTTTTGTAGGTGTAGATACGTTTGAGTAGGTTGTAATAAAGTAAGATGCTTCTGGTGACATTTGTACTTGATGTGTATAATCGCCGAAGGTTAATCTTTTTAAATTTTTTCCATTATAATCAACTCTATATAAATCTGTTCTTACGTTTGAGTCTTTTTTAGCGGTAAAATAAACTACTTTGTTTTTTTCATCAACTTTAACCAAGTTCATAACCTGCCAAGATCCAGAAGTTAATGGGTTAATTAATTTACCATCTAAAGTATGTAAATAGAAATGAGCCCATCCGGTTCTATCACTTTTTAAGATATAGTGTTTGTTATCTTTTAAGTATTCTATTCTTCCTGCGAAATCTAGATCTACCCAAGATGATTGTTTTTCGTCATAAAATTCCTTTTTACTACCTGTATTTGGATCTACTGCATAGAATTTCAAGTTATTTTGGTCGCGGTTCATCCATTGAACCATCATATTGCTTCCATCGAAGCTCCAATACGGAGTTCCAAAATATTGGTCATCTTTTTCATTAAAATCTGCCCAAACAACTTTGCTTCCTTCTGCTTTTACAAAGCCGATTTTCACCTCAGGATTAGGATCTCCCGCTTTAGGATAACGAGTTCTTTCTACATAACCATGTTGACCAGTAGAGCCCACAATAGGGAACATCGGAACCTTTGTATCATCGAATCTCATAAAGCCAATATGCTTGCTATCTGGCGACCACCAAAAGGCTTTATATCGAGTACCTCTTCCTAATATTTCTTCAAAATAAACCCATGAAGAATAACCGTTGTAAATTACATCAGTTGCATCATTTGTGTATCTAATTTCTTTTCCAGTTGCAACTTCTATTGCATATAGATCACTATTTCTTGTGAAAGCAACATATTTTCCATCTGGAGATAATGTTGGATTTAATTCTTCTTCTTTAGTATTGGTTAATTTTTTAGGAGCATCTACACCATTGTTGTAATAAATGTCGTTGTCTTTGATGGTTACATTTAGTACACTTCGTGGAGGTGGAGTATAAGGGGTTTTAGCTCCAGTTTTAACGTTTACTGAATATTGCTTCCTGTCTGCCATATCCATTTCAATGTAGTGATTATTGTCACTCCACCCACTAATAGGATTTAATGATTTTGTTAGGGAAGGTTGCCCTTCTAATGCTTGAGCTTTTGTAAGCCTTTTAGTCTGTGCGCTTGTCGAAAAAGCCATCACAGTTGAAGCAAGGGTTAAAAATAAAATTCTTTTCATCTTTTTTAAATTATCGCCTTTAAATTACATAATCGTACTGGTATTTGATAATATAATTTATATATGTTACGCTAATGTGTACGTATTTGTAGGCTTATATTTTAATAAAGTTGATAGATTTTAAGTTTAATTTTTAATACTTGAGATAAGTAATATTGAAAATAAAAATTTGGAATAGGGGGTTAATTAACCTTTAAAAAGGATGAGTTTTATTTAAGAACAGCGGGTATTAAATAGCAGAGCTGAAATTAAAAAAGGAAGAAAAAAAAACTGCCATTGTAAAAACAATGGCAGTTTAATTAAACGATCGTGTTCCATCCGAATACATCTTCGGATCTTCCGTATCTAATATCGTCTAGAACTTTATGAATTTTATGAGAAATAACTCTTGTAGTTGGATCAGTTAATGTGAATAAATCATTCTCATATCCAATTATTCCAATTTGTGTAATAGTAGCTGCGGTACCAACAGCAAAAGCTTCGGTTAATTCGCCTGATTGTATCTTACTAATAACTTCTTTAATTGGAACTTTTCTTTCTTCAGTTGGAATATCTAAACTTTTAGCAACTTGAAGAACAGTATCTCTGGTAACACCATCTAAAATGGTACCGCCTAAGCTTGGAGTAACTAAAACATTATTAATTACGAACATTAAATTAGCTGTTCCACTTTCTTCTACATAAGAATGCTCTTTAGAGTCTGTCCAAATTATTTGGTCGAAACCTTCTTTTTGAGCTTGTGAAAAGGCATATAATGATCTGCCGTAGTTTCCTGCAGTTTTTGCATAACCTACACCACCTTCATCTGCACGAGTATAATGAGTTTCAATTTTAACTTTTAAAGGTTGACTGTAATAAGGTCCACTAGGGTTAGTTAAAACAACAAATTTATAATTTGAAGAAGCTTTAACACCTAATTTATCGTCTGTAGCAAACATTACTGGGCGAATATATAATGAATAATTATCGCCTTCAGGAACCCATGCTTTATCTAAGTTTATTAATGAAGTTATTCCCTTCATAAATATTTCTTCAGGAATAGTTGGCATAGCCATTCTTTCTGCTGAAATATTAAAACGTTTAAAATTTTTATCTGCTCTAAAAATGCTGATTTCGCCAGATTTTAATTTGTAGGCCTTCATTCCTTCAAAAATGGCTTGTCCGTAATGTAGCGCTGAAATTGCAGGGCTCATTGGGATTGGTCCATATGGCATTAATTCAAAGTTTTTCCATTCCCCATCTTCATAATCAGCAACAAACATATGATCTGTAAAGACCTTTCCAAAAGGTAAGTTTTGGAAGTCTACATTTGCCAATTTAGATTGACCTATTTTGGTGGTTTTTATATTTAAAGTATCAGTCACAATCATTGATGTTAAAGTGCAAAATTACAAAAATTTCAACAGAAATCATTGATATAACTCATCTTAATGCAATATTTAGGGTGTTTGCAGTACACTAAGTACCCAACTTTTACCCCATTCATTTTGTTGTTCTGTAGTCCAGATTTCTGGAAAAAAAATTCTTTTTTGAAAGCGAGGTGGCAAATATTTTTGCCAATTAGTTCCGCCAGTTGCAGCAATATCTACCGGGTCTTTTTCTAAGTATTTTACTGCCGATTTGTAATGCGATAATGGCCATTCAACATTCACAAGAAGGTCGAATTTTCTAAGTTCCGTTTCTAAAACACTTACATCATTTCCTTCTTCTTTTAATTTTTTATAAAGAGAAAGGAAGTTAGTTTCTTGATGTGTTTTAATTAAATTTAAGAACTCTGCTGAATACTTATTTATAAATTGTTTTAGTGTTAAGGTTTCTTTACCGGTTGCAAGTTCCGTAGCTCCATATTTCCAATAAATTTGATCATATTGTTCTTCAATTGAAGCATTTTTTAATTCCTCTCTTTTACTTTTGTCCACTAAGTTTATAAACTCAGTCGACATAATTTCTATCATCCTGTATTGTCCACTTTGAAATCCACTGGCAGGAAGTAATGACATTCTAAACTTTAGGAATTGAGATTTGTCCATTCCCTCAACCATAACCCCAAAAGATTGAACTAAAGCTTTGAAATAAGCATTTATTCTTTTTAAGCGTTGAGTAAAGAAGCTAACAGTTAATGACTCATGATTAGCAATTTGCTTACATTCGTGCAAGGTTAACTTAAAATAGAGCTCCGTTATTTGATGATACATAATGAAGATTTCCTCGTCTGGGAATTGAGTCTTCGGGTTTTGTAAGCTCAGTAAAGTGTCTAAGTGAATATAATCCCAATAGGTTAAATAGTCGGCATAGAGTAATCCATCTAAATAGGCAGACATATCTTGGCCCATAGAGGCAAACTTATCTTCTAAGAGTTTTAATTTTTCTAATATTTCTGGTTTTATATCCATTTAGTGATTTTAAAAAATTTTGGTAATAAAGGTGCCAGCATAAATTGCAAGTATGCTTAAAGCAAAGTTCAATACAATATTAGCAATAGCAGATGTAAAATGTTGACTTGTAAATAGAAGGTTACTTTCGTAAGCAAAGGTAGAGAAGGTACTAAAGCCTCCACAGAACCCTGTTAATAACAATAGTTTTATTGGTGAGTCTGAAGTTTTATCCATAAAATAACCGACTACAATCCCTAAAATAAAACAGCTAAAAACATTAGCTATTAACGTAGCATACGGGAAATTGAATTTTTGAGGGTCAATTAATTTTATCATTAAGAATCGAGCCAAACTCCCTAATCCACCACCAATAAAAACTAAAAAATATCCGTTCATATTAGTATAGAATTCTAAACTTTATGGTGTTTTCAATTTTTTTCAAATCAGCAATAACCTTTTTGTTATAATCAAAGTTAACATCGGTAATACAATAACCCAATTCTTTATTGGTTAATAAGTATTGTCCCATTATGTTTATTTCATGTTCAGCAAAAATGGTATTTATTCTAGCCATAATACCTGGTATATTTTTGTGAATATGAATTAATCTATGTGATTGTTCTATCTTAGGTAATTGTAAGTTAGGGAAATTTGAACTTAAGTGGGTAGTTCCTGAATTAATAAAATCTTTCATCCTTTTTGGAATAAAAAGGGTGTTGTTTTTTTTCTGCTTTTCGTCGTCAAAAATTACGATGCCTTTTTCGGTACAGATTTGTTTGTCTATTTTTTTGCTAGAATTCCCTAAATATCCGATTACTTTTAATTTGTTGGCTCTTCTTAAAGCTTCATTGTCAATCTTTTCGTTATCGCCGAGAAGCATCATACCCACATCTGCAACATATTTTTCTTCGAACGATTGTTTTTGTCTAATAGAAAATCCATCCTTTTTTAAAATAGCTGTAGCTTCATCGGGAATATCTCCAATAACTAAACAAAGAATCCTGTTTTTAGGGTAGGAAATAGCACGTGGTAAATTATTTACGTATAAAAATTCGTCGAAACTAGGTGTAATGTGGTCAGCCTTTTGGGTAATGCTTTCTCTTGCAATATTTTCTGTAAAGGCATAAAATTTTTTGATTAAGCCACTTTCTCTTAATTGAAAATCTGAATATCCATCACCTATACCTATAATATCACCTTCTAGATTCAGTTCATTTAATAATATTACTTTTCCTCCTTCTTTAGATAAAGGATTAGAGTGATCGTAATCTATAATATCACCTTGGTTATTAAAGATGAAGTTATTCGCATAAATATTAGATAATGGTATATGGTATTTCTGAACAACCGGCGCTATAAATTCCTTAAACCCTCCAGATACTATTAAAACATCTTTTGCGTGCGACTTAAAAAATGCCTCATTTCTTTTAAATGATGTAGAAACTTTTTTCTTTAATCTTGATATTAGTTTATTTAAATCGTTGACGTTTGCTGATAATAACTTTATTCTATTTTCTAAGCTTTCAGAAAAAGATAATTTCCCTTCCATCGCTGCATTAGTAAGGCTTTCAATTTCCGAGAATATTTTTTCTTTATTGGGGTGTTTACTAAGTGATATTTTGGCTAGTTCGTCGATGGCTTCTATCTGCGTAAAGGTACTATCGAAATCTATTATATAAGTTTGCTTTTTAGCGTTATTCATTGGTGTATTTTGATGCTATTGTTTTTATATAGTTGTTTATGCTTATAAACTCTATACCTAAGAGGTTGACAATTTTTCTATTATCGTATTTACTGATATTAAAACTGCTTTTTGCTGTATGCTTCGTGATCGTTGGTGTTGTATCACTTAAAAACGCTACTAATTTGGAGAATCTCCAAGCTAGTCCTAAGGCAAATTTGCCAGCTTTTATTGATGGCGGGGCTACTTGTAGTGCATTTGCAATTGATTCGAAAAACTGTTTATAAGAGATATTCTCTGCGTTAATTATGAACCTTTCATTATATGCTTTTTGTTGCATGAGGAGAATCATACATTTTGCAACATCTTCAACTGCCACGAATCCTGCGCCGCCAGGCGTATAAAACTTTAGGCCATTCTTAATTATCTTAAAAAAAGCACCACTTCCTTCGAAGTTTTTGATGTAACCTAAAATTATTGAAGGGTTAACTATAATAGCATTTAAGCCCTGGTTTATATATTTCCAAATTTCTTTTTCAGAAAGATATTTGCTATTGCCATAAGGATGAGTGTCTGGCGTTTTAGAAGGGAAGAAATTTTCGTCAGTAAACCCTAAAATATTGGCACCATCTAATGTAGCAACCGAGCTTACATGCAACATTGGAATTTTATTTTTCAAGCAAAATTCGGCTAATATTTTTGTTGAATTTATATTGAAACTCAACATTTCATCATCGTCTTTAGGATTAAATGAAACCATTGCTGCGCAATGATATACTTCTGTAATTATATACGCGTAATCACTAAATTCTTCTGCAGATAAAATGGAACTATTTACCCAAGTTAAGCCCTTAATTGAGCTTAAAGATTTAGGGATAATTGATGTGGGTCTTTTTAAAGCTAAAACATCTTTTCCTTGATGTAATAATTGCTTGCATAATTCACTTCCTAGAAACCCTGTAGCCCCCGTTACAAGAATCATTTTATTTTTTTATTGATAGCGATGAAAATATCATATCAAAAATAGATATTTGATGTTAAAATAGCTAATATAATATGTTTTTATCCGATTTTCTATCACCCTTGAAACCTAGTGATTTTACTCCTCAAAACGACTTTTTAACTAGTCAACTAGGATTAAAAGCCTCTTTCTACACGGATTCTTTTCCCGATTTAGAAAATGAAAAATTTGATTTGGCCATTATTGGGGTTTTAGATGATAGAGGGACACCAACAAATTTGGGATGCAGATTAGCTCCTGATCATTTTAGACAATACTTTTATCAACTGCATGAAGGTGATTTTGAATGTAAGCTTATTGATTTAGGAAATATTTTACATGGAGAAACATTAAAAGACACCTATATAGCACTTAAAACAGTTGTAGAAACTTTAATTAAGTTAAATATTCTACCAATTATTATTGGTGGTGGGCAAGATTTAACTTTTGCACAATATTGGGCCTACGAGGGGTTAGAACAACGTGTAGATTTAGTGGTTGTAGATTCTAAATTCGATATTGATGAGGATGCCGAAAGCGAAACGACTACGGCAAATTCATTTTTAAATAAGATATTTTTACATCAGCCTAATTACTTGTTTAATTATAGCAATATTGGTTATCAAACTTATTTTGTTAATCAGGATAGCCTAAAAGTAATGAATAAGCTTTATTTTGATGTTCATAGATTAGGTGAATTTGCTCACGATTTATCGTTAACAGAGCCAATTATTAGAAATGCTGATATGTTAAGTTTCGATGTTGGAGTGATAAGGTCATCAGATGCCTGTGGGAATGCAAACGCAACGCCAAATGGGTTTTATGGAGAAGATGCCTGTAGAATTGCTAGATATGCTGGAATGAATGATAAATTAACTTCATTTGGTTTATACGAATTTAATCCGGCGTTTGATAATAATGGGCAAACAGCTATGTTAGTAGCACAAATAGTTTGGTATTTTATGGAAGGTTTTTACAATAGAAAGCAAGATTTTCCAATGACGCCAAAATCTCAATATGTAATTTATAGAACTACTTTAAAAGATTCAGGTGGCGATTTAATATTTGTAAAAAGTAAACGTTCCGATAGATGGTGGATGCAAGTACCTTACCCTTCAGGAAATTCTAAAAATGAACGTTTCCATCTAGTTCCATGTAGATATGAAGATTATAACCTCGCTGTTAATGGAGAAATGACAGATTTGTGGTGGAGAACTTATCAAAAATTATCTTAAAATAATTGGCGATGTATAAATGGTATTTTATTTTATTGCTTTTCCCCTTTTTTGTAAATGCACAAAGTAAATTCTCTGTTAGGGTTAAAATTGATAATCTTGATAAGGATGCAGTTTTATTTTTGAATTATGCTTCCGGCGAAAAGAGATTCTTAGATTCTGTAGCTCAAATAAATGGGGAGTTTTATTTCTCCAAAAGCGCTATTTTGCCCACTCAGGTTCAATTGAGATTAAGACACAATAAGGCATTAGATGATTTTAATTCGGAAAATCGGCCTTCAATAGATTATTTAAATATTTATGTGGATCATGAAGAGGTTGTCTTAAATGCTCAAGATTCTTTAAAATATGCCACGATTTCAAATTCTAAAATCAATTCGGATTATCAGCGTTTTTTAGATTTACAAAAACCTGTTCAAACAGAACTAAAAAAATTGGAAGATGCTTATAATGCTTATTCGCCAGAACAAAAAGCAGATGAAAAATCATTAGATGAGTATATCGCCAATATCGCCAAAATTAATGCCTTAAAATTGCCAATTAGTTTGGCTTATGCTTCTGAAAATTATGATTCTTATATTGGATTAGTGGCTTTACAACAAATAGTTAATTCGGATTTTAAACCCAAAGAAATTTCTGAATTGCTTAAAAAATTTGATTCAAATTTGCAACAATCTATCCTAGGAAAACGGATTAAGAAACAAATAAAAATTGCGAAAAAAACGGAAATTGGATTGACGACAGATTTTGTTATGCCTGATCGAAATGGCAAGAAAATTAGACTTTCAGATTTTAAGGGGAAATATGTTTTGGTAGATTTTTGGGCTTCTTGGTGCGGCCCTTGTAGGGAAGAAAACCCTAATCTTGTTAAAAATTATAATTTATATAAAGATAAAAATTTCGATATAATTGGCGTTTCATTAGATAGAAAGGATGGACGCGACTCGTGGTTACAAGCAATTAATGACGACCAATTAAGTTGGACTCAGCTTAGTGATTTGAAGTTTTGGGACAGTAAACTGGTAAAGAAATATGGTATTTCTACCATACCTTTTAGTTTTATCGTAGACCCTTCAGGAAAAATTATTGCCAAAAATATTTCTGGCAATAAATTATCCGAATATTTGAAAGAGTTGCTTGATTAATTCATTAAGTCGAACCCAATATCTTCTCTAAAGTATTTGCCATCGAAATAAATTCTCGAAGCATCAGCTGTAGCTTTTTGTATTGCATCGAAGGCATTGCTTTGAACACTAGTAATGGCTAAAACTCTACCGCCTGAAGTTAAAACGGTTTCTTCGTCTCGAATTGTGCCCGCATGAAATGCATGTGAGTCTCTTAAATTTTCTAAACCAGCAATTACTTTACCTTTTTCGTAATCACCTGGGTAGCCACCTGCAACAATCATAACAGTCGCAGTATTTTGATTACTAACTTTTAGGTTAAATTGATTTAGAGATTTATTCGCTGTTGCTAAAAATAGCTCCACTAAATCGCTTTCTATTCTAGGAATTACGCTTTCAGTTTCTGGATCACCCAATCTGCAATTATATTCTATTACATAAGGTTCATCACCAACTTTTATTAATCCAAAAAATATAAAACCTGTATAATCTATGTTGTCTTTTTTAAGTCCATTTATGGTAGGCTTAATTATTTTGGCATCTATTTTTGCCAAAAATTCTGGTGTAGCAAATGGTACAGGCGAAATAGAGCCCATGCCACCAGTATTTAATCCAGTATCTCCTACGCCAATTTTTTTATAATCTTTAGCTTCCGGCAATGTAACATAGCCGTTACCATCGGTGAGTATGAAAACAGATAATTCTATTCCAGTTAAAAACTCTTCAATAACTACAGTTGAACCTGCATTGCCAAATTTTCCACTTAGCATTTGTTTTAATTCTTCTGTAGCTTCTTCTAAGGTATTAGATATAATTACACCTTTTCCAGCAGCCAAGCCATCCGCTTTTAAAACAATTGGCATTGCGCATGTTTTAAGAAATTCGATACCCTCATTTAATGTGTTTGAGTTGAATGATTGATAAGCTGCGGTTGGGATTCCGTGCTTAATCATGAATTTCTTGCTAAAATCTTTACTTCCTTCTAAAACCGCACCTTCTTTTTTAGGTCCGATGACAGGTATGTTTTTTAATTCTGAATTATTTAAAAAATAGTCATGAATACCATTTACAAGTGGTTCTTCTGGACCAACAATTACCAATTCAATTCCTTCGCTTATCACTAAGGATTTAACCGCATCAAAATCATTTGGATTTAAGACAATATTTTTTCCATAAGCCTCGGTTCCACCGTTTCCAGGAGCGATAAATAGTTGGGTACATAAAGGCGATTGAGATAATTTCCAAGCAATTGCGCTTTCTCGACCACCTGCGCCTAAAAGAAGAATTTTCATAGTTCAAAGATAATAAAAACCACTTAATTCTATTTTAAATCAAGCGTTTTATTGGTTTTAGATGGATAAAGTTTTTCTAATGGTTGGTGCTAAAAGCTCTACCCATTGCGCATACATTGTGCCAGAAGGATGCAGACCATCGCTGGCATTTAAAGTAGAATCTGTAGCGGCATTTCTTGAAATAGGTGTAATATCAGTGAAACTAATATTTTCTATTGCGCATTCAGTTTTTATAATTTCATTGAATAAATCAATTTCCTGAGCTATTTGTTTAACATCTCTTTCAGAATCGATTCCAAAAGGAGTAACAGACCAATCTGGAATAGATAGCACAAATATTTTGTATTTATGATCATTCGCAATATAGATAGCCCTGTTTAGTAATGATTTGAATTCTTGTCTGAAATTTTCTGCATCTCTACCTCTATATTGGTTATTCACCCCGATTAATAAAGTAATTAAATCGTAAGGAATTTGTAATTCCGATTGGTCTAAAGCATCACTTAATTCATCAGTAGTCCACCCCGTTTTCGCAATAACTTGAGGGGGGCTGTTAAAACGATTTTTTTCTTTATTTAAATCCTCAACCAGTTGATATGGGAAAGATTCATGCTGTTCTACAGCCTCTCCAATGGTATATGAATCGCCTAGTGCCAAATATTTAAACATCGTATTTTTCAATTATATTCATCTCAAATAGTTGCGCAAGATTTTTCTTTAACTGAGTAGCAACTTCATCCATATTCGGTTTAAAACCTAATTCTTTTTCCATTGATGTTACTGCTTTATCATCAATTCCACAAGGCACAATATTTTTGAAATAATTTAAATCGCTAAGAACATTTAGAGCAAAACCGTGCATGGTAACCCATCGACTACATCTAACGCCCATTGCGCATATTTTTCTCGCATTAGGAGAATCTGATTCTATCCAAACACCCGTATATCCCGTGTATCGTCCACTCTCAATACCATAATCTTTTAATGTAATAATTATAGCTTCTTCAAGCGTTCTTAGATAAAGATGAATATCTGTGAAAAAATTCTCAAGGTCTAGAATTGGATAGCCCACCAATTGTCCAGGTCCATGATAGGTAATATCGCCCCCTCTATTAATTTTGTAAAAAGAAGCGTTTTTTTCTTTTAGACCTTCTTCGTCTAATAATAAATTATCTTGTTGGCCACTTTTTCCTAAAGTATAAACATGCGGATGCTCACAAAAAATTAAATAGTTTGGCGTTAATTCAGGGTTTTCTAAGTCTCTGTTTGCGGTTTTAATAGCCACTGTGCTCTTGAAAATATCTTCTTGTTTGTCCCAAGCGTCTTGGTAATCAATTAGACCCCAATTTATAAATTGAACTTCTTTATTTTTCATTTTAGTCTTGTGAAACATAGGCAACCATGTACCCATCTTTTGTGTTAAAATAATTTACATCCAACTCTTTATTTTCTGTTGGTAATTGTGCAATTACCTTTAGTGAGCCTTCGTTTTTTAATTTAAATGGCTTAATATGGATATGTTGTTTAAATTCTAACCCTTTTTTCCCATGCCATTTATAAACTGCCTCTTTAGCACACCATGCAACATATAAACCATTTGTGTTATCACCAATTTGAGGTTGAGCTAATTCTAAATCAGATAAGAATTTATGTTTAATGCTTTTTATTTTGTGTTTAATCAATTCAATATCAATTCCAACATGATTTTTGTCGCTGATTATAACAGCAGCATAATCAAAACTGTGACTAAATGATATTTTATAATGTGAATTCAATAAATAGGGTTTGCCATGATCATCCATACCACAATCAATATATTCGTCAGTATTCATAAGCTGGCGTAGTAAGCGACGGGTGGCTAACCATTGAATTAATCTTTTTCCAGTTCCTAAACTATCAATAAAATCTAATTCGTGTTGTTTTAATTGTAATCCTTTTCTAAACGCTTCTTCATCTTCTTCAATCTTCCAAATTCCGATCGTAGTATGAGCGTTTACAGCTTTTTCTAATACCAGCGGCATAATTGTTAATTATAATATCGACAACAAAATTATCTTAAAAAATTGGAATTAAAGCTTGGATTAGTATTTAATTCAATTTTAGCGCTTTAATTAAAAAATAATAAGCGATTTTTTTTAAAAATATCAGGCATTGTTACTATGTTTAGGATAATAGAAATTGAATTTTAATTCTCACCATACTAAAAGCATGAATACAATAAAAGTTACAATAAAGGATCGTTTAGCCATTATAACCTTAAACAGAGGAAAATCTAATTCTATAAACCGGGAGATGGTGCAAGAGTTGATAGATGTTTTTGCTCAAATTGAGGCTGATTCGAGTATAGGGGGCGTAATTATTACTGGAAAAGAGAATTTCTTTTCTGCGGGCTTAGATTTAATTGAATTGTATGGATATAATGAAGAAGAAGCTAGGTCGTTTTGGTATTTGTTTTTAGAATTTAATGCTAAAATTACATCGTTTAAAAAACCTTTAATTGCTGCTATAAATGGACATAGTCCGGCGGGTGGTTGCGTAATTGCATTGGCATGCGACGCTAGAATTATGTCGGATGGAAAATTTATTATTGGTTTAAACGAAGTCCCAGTGGGCATTATCGTACCTAATGTAATTTTCCAATCTTACAGCTTTTGGTTAGGCTCAGCTGTTGCTTCAAGAAGTTTACTTAATGGGAAGTTGTTTTCCCCTCAAGAAGCTAAAGAAGTAGGTTTAGTAGATGCGGTAATCGATTCTAATAAAATTATGACTGAGGCCGAAAGAATTGCAAGAAAATATATGGCGTTTGAAGCGGTAACTTGGCAGCAAAGTAAGTTAAACATTAGAAAGGAACTTATAGGTCATGCCAATAAAGATCAGCGTGAAGATTTAGAGTTGATGTTAAAACAATGGTGGGCACCTTCAACTAGATTGATATTGAAGACAATTATTGATGGACTAAAAAATAAATCAAATTAAAATGAAACAGTTAATGTTAGGCGCAGACGGATTAAAAGATAAAACCATAATTATAACTGGTGGAGGAACTGGGTTAGGGAAGGCGATGGGTATGGGATTTCTTCAGGCAGGGGCTAATTTAGTTATAACAAGTAGGAAACTTGAAGTATTAGAGAAGACCGCCAAAGAAATGGAAGCGGCAACTGGAGGTAGAGTTCTTGCGGTGGAGTGCGATGTTCGCGATTATTCGCAGGTAGAAAATGTGTTGTCGAAAACTTTAAGTGAATTTGGAAAGGTTGATGTTTTGTTAAATAATGCAGCAGGGAATTTTATTTTGCCGACCGAGCGTTTATCAGCAAATGCTTTTTCTACTATAATTGATATTGTATTAAAGGGTACAGTTAATTGTACACTTGCTGTTGGTAAGCACTGGATAAAAGAAAAGCAACCAGGAGTAGTACTCAATATTTTAACAACTTATGCTTTTACTGGATCTGGGTATGTGGTGCCTTCTGCATGTGCAAAGGGGGGTGTGTTATCCATGACTAGATCATTAGCAGTAGAATGGGGGAAATACGGTATTAGAACAAATGCAATTGCGCCAGGACCATTTCCAACTAAAGGTGCATGGGAAAGATTATTGCCTGGAGATTTGGCAGAAAAATTTGATTTTAAGAAGAGAGTTCCGCTTAAAAGAGTGGGTGAGCATCACGAATTAGTTAACCTAGCGGCGTTTTTAGTTAGTGATTTTTCGGGATATATTAATGGAGAAGTTATAAGTATTGATGGTGGAGAATGGCTGCAAGGTGCCGGTCAATTTAATGGTTTAGAGGCCATCCCATCAGAAATGTGGGACGCCCTCGAACAAATGACTAGGAGTGTAAAAGGGAGTTAATTACCACCTAATTAAAGCACTACCCCAAGTAAAGCCAGAACCAAATGCAGCCAAGCAAATAAGATCGCCATCTTTAATTTTGCCAGCTTCCCATGCTTCACATAATGCTATAGGAACTGAGGCTGCGGTTGTGTTACCATATTTTTGAATATTGTTAAATACTTTATGATCTGGTAATTTTAATAATTGCTGCACATATTGACTTATTCTTAAATTGGCTTGATGGGGAACCAATAGGTCAATATCGTCTGCAGTAAGATTATTAGCAGCTAAGGCCTCTTTAATTACTTCTGGGAACTTAACTACTGCTTTTTTAAATACTGCTGGGCCATCCATATAAGGTAATGCAGCTGTACTGTTAAGTATGGCTTCATTCATAAATAAGCCGCCTAATTCTTGATCAGCAAACGGAGGCAAATCTTTATTCCATTTATTTGCATGAGAGCCAGGGTAAAGCATCGATAAAATTTCGGCATCTGCGCCGTCACTATGTAAATGCGTACTTAAAATCCCACTGTTTTTGTCTTTTGAGGGTTGTAATACCACTGCTCCAGCTCCATCTCCAAAAATTACAGAAACGTTTCTGCTGCGCGTATTAAAATCCATCGCAAATGAGTGTTTTTCACTTCCAACTACCAAAATATTCTTGTACATCCCCGTTTTAATAAATTGATCTGCAACAGATAAAGCATATACAAATCCTGAACACTGATTTCTAATATCAAGTGCGCCAATTTCTTTCATGCCCATTTCTCTTTGCAAAAGAACACCACAGCCAGGGAAAAAGTAGTCTGGACTTAAAGTCGCGAAAATTATAAAATCTACATCTTGTGCGGTTATTCCGGCGCGTTCAATGGCAATTTTTGCTGCCTCAATGCCCATTGTAGTTGTGGTTTCATTATATCTGTCAGCAAATCTTCTTTCCTCAATTCCTGTTCTTTCTCTAATCCATTCATCACTTGTTTCCATGAATTTAGAAAGGTCATTATTGGTATAAACGTTTTTTGGTACGTAGTAACCAATGCCAGCTATTTTAGATTTTTCCATTTTCTGTGTAAAAAGAAACAAATGTAATATTATTTTGATTCTTAAATACTCTTATTAACTTGCAAACAAGCGTATTATTTTAGCATTTATTTTGTAAATTTGAAACTTTGCAACTGACAAAGTGGCTTGTGAATTAAATGGCTTAATAGTTGCGAATCAATGTTTTTACCATATCGATAACCATAATAATATAGGATGTTAGGATTTTTAACCAAAGTATTTGGAAGCAAATCAGAAAGAGATGTTAAGTCAATAAGACCTCTAGTTGATAAAATTAATCAAGAATTTGAGAAGTTAGCCAACGTAACGAATGATCAGTTACGAAATAGAACAACAGAATTAAAGCAAATAATTTCTGAGTATTTAACTGAAATTGACGAGAAAATATCCGCGTTAAAGACTGAAGCTGAAAATGGAAATTTGTCTTTGGAAGAAAAGACCTCAATTTATGATCAAGTAGATGCGCTTTTAAAAGATAGAGATAAGGAATTAGAAGTAGTTCTACTTAAAATTTTACCTGAAGCATTTGCTGTTGTAAAGGAAACTGCTAGAAGGTTTTCGAATAATGAAAAATTAGAAGTTACCGCTACGCAGCACGATAGAGATTACGCTGCAAGAAAGAAAAATGTAACTATTGAAGGCGATAAAGCGTATTGGGCAAATAGTTGGGAAGCTGCGGGGAATATTGTTACCTGGAATATGGTGCATTATGATGTTCAGTTAATTGGTGGTATCGTTCTTCATAGTGGTAAAATTGCCGAAATGGCAACAGGTGAGGGTAAAACTTTGGTGAGTACATTGCCTTCTTATTTAAATGCATTATCTGGACAAGGTGTGCATGTGGTTACGGTGAACGATTATTTAGCTCGACGAGATTCTGAATGGAATGGACCTATATTTGAATTCCATGGCTTAAAAGTAGATTGTATTGATAAGCACGAACCGAACTCTGAGGCAAGAAGACAAGCTTATTTAGCAGATATTACATACGGTACAAATAACGAATTCGGTTTCGATTATTTGCGTGACAATATGTCTCAAACGCCAGGTCAGCTGGTACAAAGAAAGTTGCATTTCGCAATGGTAGATGAGGTGGATTCAGTTTTAATTGATGATGCACGTACGCCTTTAATTATATCTGGTCCGGTTCCTTTTGGAGATCAACATGAATTTCATGAATTAAAACCTAGGATAGAGCGTTTGGTGAATGCTCAAAAAGCATTTATTACACAAACCTTAAATGAGGCCAAAAAGTTAATTAATGCTGGTAACACTGGGGTAGAAGAAGGCGATGGAGGTATGGCATTATTGAGAGCACATAGAGGTTTGCCAAAAAATAAAGCATTAATAAAGTTCCTAAGTGAAGGTGCAAATCGCCAAACTTTGGTTAAAACGGAACATTACTTTATGGCAGAGCAATCTAAGAATATGCCTAAAGTAGACGCTGAATTATATTTCTATATAGATGAAAAAAATAATCAGGTTGAGTTAACAGAAAAAGGTATTGAGTTAATTACCATGACTGGTGAAGATCCTTCTTTCTTTGTTTTACCTGATGTAGGAACTGAAATTGCTGAATTAGAAAAATCTGATTTAAGTAATGAAGAAAAAATTCAAAGAAAAGATGCCTTATTAAGAGACTACTCAATTAAAGCAGAAAGAATTCATTCTATTAATCAATTATTAAAAGCTTATACATTATTTGAGATTGATGTTGAGTATATAATTGATGAAGGGAAGATTAAAATTGTAGATGAGCAAACCGGTAGGGTTATGGAAGGCCGTAGATATTCTGACGGTCTACACCAAGCCATTGAAGCAAAAGAGAATGTAAAGGTTGAAGATGCTTCTCAAACTTACGCTACAATTACGCTGCAAAATTATTTCAGAATGTACCATAAATTATGTGGTATGACTGGTACGGCGACTACAGAATCAGGTGAGTTTTGGCAAATTTATAAATTGGATGTAGTTGAAATCCCAACCAATAAGGCTATTGCTAGAATTGACCACCAAGATTATGTTTACAGAACGGTAAGAGAAAAATTCAATGCAGTAGCAGACGAAATTGTTAAGTTAACCGAAGCTAAGCGACCTGTTTTAGTGGGTACCACTTCTGTAGAGATTTCTGAGTTGTTGAGTAGAATGCTAAGCTTAAGAGGAATTAAACACAATGTATTGAATGCTAAATTGCATCAAAGAGAAGCAGATATTGTTGCAGAAGCAGGTTTGGCAGGTACAGTTACTATTGCAACAAATATGGCTGGTCGTGGTACAGATATTAAGTTAGGTCCAGGTGTTAAAGAAGCAGGAGGTTTAGCGATCATAGGTACCGAAAGACATGAGTCAAGACGTGTTGATAGACAGTTAAGAGGTCGTGCAGGAAGACAAGGTGACCCAGGTTCATCTCAATTCTTTGTTTCGCTTGAAGATAATTTAATGCGTTTATTTGGTTCTGAAAGAATTTCTAACATTATGGTTAGAATGGGGATTGAAGAAGGCGAGGTTATTCAGCATTCAATGATAACAAAATCTATTGAACGTGCACAGAAGAAAGTAGAAGAGAATAACTACGGTGTTCGTAAACGTTTATTAGAATATGATGATGTAATGAACTCTCAGAGAACAGTTATTTATTCTAAGAGAAGAAATGCATTATTCGGAGATCGTTTAGATGTTGATATGAACAACATGGTCTTTGATGTTGCAGAAGATATTGTTACTGAATATAAGGAAGAATTAAATTATGAAGGTTTCAAACTTGAAGTAATTAAAAACTTCTCATTAGAAACCGAAATTACTGAGTCGGAATTTAATAGTAATAACGTAAATACATTAACAGGTAAGTTGTTCCATGAAGCTACAGAATTTTATGAAAGAAAATCTGATGGGATCATTAAGCAAGCATTACCTGTATTAAAACAAGTTTTTGAAGAAAGAGGAAGTATAATTGAAAATATTGTTATTCCATTTACCGATGGTTTAAGAAATATTCAGGTACCGGTTGATTTGAAAAAAGCGATTGAAAATGAAGGTCGTGAAGTTACCCGTTCATTCGAAAAAACAATTATCCTAGCTTTAATTGATGATAGCTGGAAAGAGCATTTACGTGAAATGGACGATTTAAAACAATCTGTTCAAAATGCGGTTTATGAACAAAAAGATCCATTAGTGATTTATAAAATGGAGGCATTTTCTTTATTTAAAAACATGCTTAATGTGGTGAATAAAGAAGTTGTTAGCTTCCTATATAAAGGTGGAATACCTGGACATCCAGAGCCAAATGAGGTAAGAGAGGCTGCTGCTCCAGTAAAACAACCTAAATTACAAACGTCGAAAGCTGAATACGGAAGTGATGCTGGTCTTCCAATGGAGGATACCAGAGAAAATGTACCTCAAACGCCAATTCGAAAAGAAGTAACTATTGGTAGAAATGAACCTTGTCCTTGTGGAAGTGGAAAGAAATTTAAAAACTGCCACGGTCAAGGAGCATAAATAAAAAACGAAATGAAAAGGAATTATATATTTATTGTAATCCTCCTTTTCTGTGTAATTAAAACCTCCGCACAGATAAAGGGCGAGGTAACTGTAATTAAAGATCCGTCAATAGATTCTTTAATCTTAAAAAGAATTGCAATTACAAAAAAAACAACTACTCCTGTGGTTCCAGCTAAAAAGCCTGGAACCACTCTTGTTGATCAATATGGTTTTAGGGTTCAAATATTTTATGGCTCAGACCGTCGGGAAATATTTAATCAACAAGCTAAATTTAAGAGCTTATATCCAAAATATAACGCATATATTTCATTTAAATCGCCAAATTATTACTTACGTGTAGGCGATTTTAGAACCAGACAAGAGGCTCAGAATTTTTTAAATGAATTAAGACCTAAATTTCCAACTTTATTCATTTTTAGAGAAAAAATTAATGCGCCTAATTTGGATTAATACAGTTCATCAACACCATGATAGAAAAAATTAAACAACTGGCATCTACTATATTTCCAGAAATAGTAGAAATTAGAAGGCATATTCACGCAAATCCTGAGTTATCTTTTCAAGAGTTTGAAACTTCAGAATTTGTTAAAAAGAAGCTCAGAGAATGGGATATCCCATTTATAGAAATGGCGAATACCGGCGTTGTTGGCTTTATAAAAGGCACTAAAGATTCTGATAAATCTATCGCTCTGCGTGCAGATATGGACGCCTTGCCCATACAAGAACTAAACGATAAACCCTATAAATCCACTAATCCTGGCGTAATGCATGCCTGTGGACACGATGTTCATACAGCTTCGTTATTAGGAACTGCGTATATCTTAAAAAATTTAAGCTCAACTTTTGGCGGACAAATTAAACTTGTTTTTCAACCTGGAGAAGAAGTTTTGCCGGGTGGTGCCAGTATAATGATTAAAGAAGGTGTATTAGAAAACCCTAAACCAAATGCAATGTTGGGACAACATGTATTACCTTTCTTAGAAAGTGGTAAAGTTGGTTTTAGATCTGGTATTTATATGGCCTCTACAGATGAATTATATGTAACGGTTAAAGGCAAAGGTGGTCATGGTGCACAACCTCATCAGAATATAGATCCAGTTTTAATTTCTGCACATATGATAGTGGCCTTGCAACAAATTGTAAGTAGAAATGCCGATCCTAGACTACCGTCTGTATTATCTTTTGGTAAAGTGGAAGCTAAGGGAGCAACTAATGTAATTCCGAATGAAGTGAAATTGGAAGGTACTTTTAGAACATTAAATGAAGAATGGCGTAAACAAGCACATGTTTTGATGAAAAAAATGGCCGAAGGTATTGCCGAAAGTATGGGTGGAAGTTGTGAATTCAATATTATGAATGGTTATCCTTTTTTAATAAACGAAGAAAAGCTTACCGAATCTTCAAAAATGGCCGCTATAGAATATTTGGGGAATGAAAACGTTGTAGATTTAGATATCTGGATGGCTGCCGAAGATTTTGCTTATTATAGTCAACAAACGGACGCCTGTTTTTATAGATTAGGAACAGGAAGTGTAAAAAAGGATACTTTTCATTCTGTTCATACACCCAATTTTGATATAGATGAAAATGCATTGTCTTTGTCGACAGGACTGATGGCTTATTTAGCGCTTAAACAATTGGATCTTTAAATAAGATTTACGTAAAACATTATAAATGAAAAAAATCTATTTTTTAGTTGGGGTTATTTTATTAGCTGCACCAAAGCTTTTTGCTCAAGTTGTAGAAAGAGCTACAATAGATACGATAAAGACCATTCATATAGATTCTGTAATTAATATTACGAGAGGACGATTAACCGCCGAAGATTTTATTAGAGAGGTGGTAAATGATACAAGTTTTTATAAAGCCTTTAGAATGATGAAAAAATATGAATTTATAGCAGAGAATTCTCTTTATTCATATGATAAGCAAAATAAGGTGACGGGAAGTATGTATAGGAAAATCAAACATTCTAACGATACTAAAGGTCATAATATGCAATATTTGGCACAAAATGATAGTGGGGAATTGAAAAAAAAGAATGGGAAATATAAGCTTACCACCGTCGAAATGTTTGATTATATCTTTATGAATGCTTATAATTCCGACTTTGTTCCAAATGCTGAAGTAAGTAGTGTGAAGGGGATTGGGTCTAATGAAGGAATAAAGGATAAATTAAAGACTTTGATATTTAACCCAGGCAGGCCAATAAAGGGGGTTCCGTTTATATCGAATAAAACTCAGATTTTTTCGGCGAACATGAGGCAATATTATGATTACACCTTTTATAGAGGTAATTATCTAGATAGTATTCCGGTTTATTGGTTTAAGGTTACCGTAAAGCCAGATCTTACTAAAGGTACCAAAGATGGTTTAATGATAAAGGAATTAACTACCTTATTTGATGCTAGAAATTTTAATATTTTGGGTAGAGCTGTTGATATGAAATTAAACAATTTTGCTTTTGATTTCGATGTGAAAATGAATATTGAAATGGCTTATTTTGGTGAAGAAAAATTACCTACAAAAATTAGCTATCAAGGTAATTGGGATATACCTTTAAAAAAGGAAGAAAAAGTTAGTTTTCTAGTTCTTCATAAAGATTATAAATTAGAATAAAGTTTATTTTAGAACTTTTTGGTTGTTAATTTAACAACTATTAGGATTGAAGATTTATAAATTTGATGGTTATATTGCTTTATAAATTTCAATATTGTAAGTTTTAATTTCACTTATATTTCCATTTAGCAGTAGGTAAATATGTATAAATATATAATTGTTATCTTATTAGGTGTAGGATTATCTGTTTTGGTAAGTTCATTTAGCTATACTCAGAAAAAGAGAGTGATATTTTTTGGAGACTCAATTACCGAGCTAGGTGTTAAGGAAAATGGATACATTACTTTATTGAGACCTAAATTGGGCGAAGATAAATTTGAGTTAATTGGAAAAGGAATAAGTGGGAATAAGATTTACGACTTATACTTACGTTTAAAATCGGATGTGCTGGATTTGAAGCCGAATGTAGTGGTTATTTATATTGGTATCAATGACGTTTGGCATAAAAATTTGTTAAAAACTGGGACTGATTACGATAAGTTTCTGAGGTTTTATCAAGCATTAATAAATGAGATCAAGTTAAATGGTTCTGAGGTTATAATTTGTACGCCAACAGTAATAGGTGAATTGAAATCTAATGCAAATGAGATGGATGCTGAATTAAATAAATATTCGGAAGGGATAAGACAATTGGCTGTTAAAAACCAATTAAAATTAGCTGATTTAAGAAGTTTATTTAATCAATATATAGCGGAGAATAATGCTCAAAATACTTCTAAAAATATTCTTACATACGATGGTGTTCATTTAAATAATGTGGGCAATTCTGTATTAGCGGATTACTTTGCGAAAATTTTGAACTAATTTAAAAGGTAGCCACCAACGAGATGATTACGCAGGAAACGATCGACAAAATAATGGAGACTGCTCGGATTGAGGAGGTGGTTGGTGATTTTGTAAATTTAAAAAAGCGAGGTACTAGTTTAATTGGTAATTGTCCTTTTCATAATGAAAAAACACCATCCTTTAATGTTTCGGCAGTTAAGGGAATTTTTAAATGCTTTGGATGTGGTAAAGCTGGAGATTCTGTCCGTTTTATTATGGAGCATGAGAATTATTCCTATCCTGAAGCGCTAAAGTTCTTAGCGAATAAATATCATATAGAAATAGAAGAAACTGTAGATTATAAACAAGATGCAGAGGTTCAACAAACCAAGGAAAATCTATTTATTATTTCGCAGTATGCGTCAGATTTTTTTAAGAAAGAACTTTGGGAAGGGGAAGAAGGAAAGGCAATTGGCTTAAGTTATTTTAAAGAAAGAGGATTTAGGGAAGATATCATTAAAAAATTTGAGTTGGGATTCTCCCCAGATATTTGGGATGCTTTATATGCAGACGCTATTAAAAACGGCTATAAGCTTCAATATTTAGAAGAAACCGGACTATGTATTAAAAATGATAATGGGAAAATTTACGACCGTTTTAGAGGTCGAGTAATGTTTCCAATTCATAATATTACAGGAAGAATTATCGGTTTTGGAGGACGTACTTTAAAGTCAGATAAAAATATCCCTAAATATGTAAACTCTCCTGAAAGTCCAATTTATCATAAATCAAATGTATTATATGGTTTGTTCCAAGCCAAAAAGGCAATTCGAGATAATGATAATTGTTATTTGGTGGAAGGATATGCTGATGTGCTTTCTGTTCATCAAGCCGGAGTTGAAAATGTTGTCGCTTCCTCTGGTACTTCCTTAACAATAGAACAAGTAAGGCTAATTGGCAGGTTCACAAAAAATATAACCATATTATTTGATGGAGATTCGGCAGGGGTTAAGGCCTCTTTAAGAGGGCTCGATATTATATTAGAAGAGGGGTTAAATGTTAAGATCGTTTCATTTCCTGACGGGCACGACCCAGACTCTTATATGCACCATGTTGGTGCCGGCTTATTTAAAGAATATCTTGAGCAAAGTAAAAAAGATTTTATTCTTTATAAAGCTAATGTCCTATTGGCTGAAGCAGGTTCTGACCCAATAAAAAGAGCAGAATTAATTAGGGATATAGTTGAAAGTATAGCGAAAATACCAGATCAAATTAAAACTTCTATTTTTATCAGGGAGTGTAGCAATTTACTTAAGGTTGAAGAACGTATCCTAATTAGCGAATTAAATAAAATACGATCAGCAAAAATTAAAAAAGCACCTACCTCTCCTCAGCCTATTGCTCCAGATGCGGTTGCAAAAAGTACAGATTTTAGAGAAGATCCTTCGCTTGTTAAGGAAACTAATGAATTACAAGAGCGAGAAATTATTAGGCTTTTGCTTACCTATGGACATGAATTTGTGAGCTGGGATGAAGATGCCGAAAAAATGTATATAGGTCCTTTTATAATGTCAAATTTAACTGATGTTCAGTTTGAGGATCCTGTTTGTAGAAAAATTATAGAGATTTATTATAAAGAAATTGATTTAGGACACCTTCCAACTGCTAATCAGTTTATAAAAAGCGATGATAATGAAATCGCTCACCTAGCAGTTACTTTATCTTCATCTCCTTACCATTTAAGTGAAAATTGGTACGATAAACATAAAATTTACGTGAGAGACGAATCGGTAAATCTAAAGTCTACCATTTTGGGCGGAATTTTTCATTTAAAGAAAAGAAAAGTTGATGGGATGTTAGAAAATTTATTAATTGAAATAAAGACCGAGACGGACCCTGTTAATCAAGAAATATTGATGAAGAAATATGCGCTCGCAAAAAATTTAGAACGTAGTATTTCAGAATTTTTAGGGTCTGTTATAGTGAAATAATGAATGCTTCATTAAATTTGGGACGGTTGGGAGAGGAAATCGCTTCTAAATATCTTTTAAATTTAGGATACGAAATCTTAGATCAAAATTGGGTTTTTGAAAAAGCAGAAATAGATATTATTGCTTTATTCGACAATAAAATTGTATTTGTTGAAGTTAAGTCGAGACGTAGCCAAGCATTTGGATTACCGGATAGTTTTGTTGATGAAAATAAAATTATGAATCTTTCACGTGCTGCAGATCACTATCTTTACCTCGTAGATTTTAATGGAGAAGTTAGATTTGATATTATTTCAATCCTTTTTAACGAAAATCAATCATATACTTTAAATCATATAGACGATGCTTTTTGGCCAGAATAGAATAAAATTTTACTCATTAGCTTTAATTTCTTTGTTTTTTATCGCTTGTAGTGAAGAAAAAAACAAATACGTTACTTTTTTAACACCTGAAGGTGGGTCAACAATAAATTTAGGTCAATCTTTTAAAGCCAAATTGGATTTAGATGATGTTACAAATCTAGATTCAATTGTTTATTTTATAGATACAGTGAAGGTGGCCGCAAATACGAATGCTAATGAAGTAGAAATTAATACTGGGGGATTTGTATTGGGTAACCATGTTTTGATGGCCAAAGTCTTTAAAAATGGCAATCATGAGGAAATTACAACCAATATTATAATCCTTGCAGCATCAGCTCCAAAAGAATATGCTTTTAAATTGATTAAAAGTTACCCTCATGATGCAGCAGCATATGTACAAGGGTTAGAATATCATAACGGATATTTATATGAAAGTACGGGTCAAAGAGGACAATCTTCTTTAAGAAAAGTGGAAGTTGAATCTGGAAAAGTTGTGCAAAAGATTGATGTTCCGGAACAATATTTTGCCGAAGGTTTAACAAAAGTAGGGAATAAGCTTATTCAGTTAACTTACCAAGAAAGTGTTGGTTTTGTATATGATTTTAATTCATTTAAAAAGGTTTTAGAATTTTCTTACCCATCTAATAGAGAAGGGTGGGGATTGTGTTTCGACGGTGAAAAATTGTATAATTCAGATGGATCTTCTACAATTTATATTTTGGATAAGAATACTTATCAAACCATAGGCTCAATAGAGGTATATGACCATAGAGGTCAAGTAAATTTGCTAAATGAATTGGAATATATTGATGGGAAAATTTATGCCAATATTTACGATTTAACGGGGCCTTATGCAAATAAGATTGTAGTTATTAACCCAAATACCGGAGCGGTAGAATCCACTATTAATTTAATAGGGTTACATCCTTTGCAAGATAGAGCACTGGATACCGATTATATTTTAAATGGAATTGCCTACAATAAAAACACAAAACGATTATACGTTACTGGAAAATATTGGCCTAAACTTTTCGAGATAGAAATTTCTATTCCTTAATAGCTTTTATAATACCATCATAAGAAATACTTTCTCTGTTCATACTATTTATAAATAGAATGGAATTTCCATTTGGCTGAATTTCTAAAATAATCTCGCGTGTAGAAAAAACATCCTTAATTTGATAGTTTATGTGATACACGCCTTTCTTATTTTTTTTGATGTTCTCTGAAAATTTATTTGAAATAAATTTATTTCCTCCTTCATTTAGACCATTATTTCCTGAAAAAGATCTACCGTAATAAGGTAAATACGCATTTATTTCATTGCTGTTAAATTTCACATTATAAATGTTTGGGTCTAAATCAATTTTAGACGACGATACACTTCCTGGTATTCTACGTAGAATTTCAGTTATATCATAACTGTTTTGAGGATATGCACTCCTAGCTTGAAAAATGAATTTTTTGGAGTTTATTATTTCCTCCAAGTTGATTTCATTTTGAGCGAATACCGATTGTGCACCTATAAAAACTAAAATAATTAAAAATAATTTTTTCATATTTTATTCCTTTCTCCAGTTTTTAAATTGGTTTATTTGTCCATTTGTTGAAGCATCGTGATGGGTAATTTCTTCAGTTGATTTAAGGTCTGATTGAATGGTTTTTGCAAGTTCTTTACCTAATTCTACACCCCATTGATCAAAACTAAAGATATTCCAAATTATACCTTGAACAAATATTTTATGTTCATATAGAGCTATAATTGTGCCAAGTGAATAAGGGTCTATTTTTTTTATTAAGAAAGAATTAGTTGGCCTGTTACCTAAAAATACTTTAAATGGGGCAATTTTTTTTATTTCTTCATCACTTTTACCTGCCAATTTCAACTCATCTATAACTTGATTTATATCTTTCCCATTCATTAAAGCTTTTGTTTGAGCAAAGAAATTAGATAGTAGAATTTCATGATGGTTTCCAATAGGGTTAAGGCTTATCGCCGATGCTATGAAATCGCAAGGAATAAGTTTAGTTCCTTGATGTATTAATTGGAAAAATGCATGTTGTCCGTTAGTTCCAGGCTCGCCCCAAATAATTGGTCCTGTTTCATAATCTACCTCATTTCCATTTCTATCTATATATTTTCCATTACTTTCCATATCCCCTTGTTGGAAATAAGCGGCAAAACGATGTAAATATTGATCGTATGGAAGTATTGCTTGTGTTTCGGCTCCATAAAAATTAGTATACCAAACACCAAGCAATGCCATTATTACAGGGATGTTTTGTTCGAATGGGGTGTTTTTAAAGTGTTTATCTGCTGAATGAGCCCCATCTAATAATAACTTGAAGTTTTTAGGCCCTATGCTGAGCATAATTGGTAAACCAATAGCGCTCCATAAAGAATATCTTCCACCCACCCAATCCCAAAATTCGAACATGTTATTCAAATTTATACCGAACTCTTTTACTGCCTCATCATTTGTACTTAGTGCTGCAAAATGCTTTTCAATATCTTCCTTTTTTCCAGCTTTTAAAAACCAATCTCTCGCCGAATGCGCATTTGTCATGGTTTCTTGCGTGGTAAAAGTTTTCGAAGCAATTAAAAATAAGGTGGTTTCAGGATTTAGATTTTTTAATGTTTCAACAATATGAGTTCCATCTATATTAGAGACAAATAATAATTTAAGGTGATTTTTATAATGTTTTAATGCTTCTGTAACCATTACTGGTCCTAAATCAGAACCGCCGATTCCAATATTAACAATGGTATCAATTGGTTTTCCAGAAAAACCCTTCCATTCTCCCAAAATTATAGAATTAGAAAAAGCTTCCATTCTATCTAAAACACTTTTTATTTCAGGAATTATGTTTTTTCCATCAACAATAATACTGCTATCGGTGCTATTTCTTAAGGCAGTATGGAGTACCGCTCTGTTTTCAGTTTGATTTATTTTTTCGCCATTAAACATACTAGAAATAGCATCCTCTAACTTACATTCTCTAGCGAGTTGCATTAAAAGAGCTATGGTTGTATCGTCTATTCTATTTTTTGAGTAATCAAATAATATTCCTTCAAATAAAATCGAAAATTTTTTAAAACGATTAACATCTTCATTAAATAAATCTTGAATACTTTTTTCATTCAATTTTATAAAATGATCCGTCAGATATTGAAAGGCTTTTGTTGTAGTAAAATTAATAGAAGGGAACATAATTTGATATTTTATACAAAATAACAAAAAAGAGTTTAATTAAGTTAAAAAATGGCTATTTCATAGTATATTATAGTATATTGATATTAGATTTTTACCTTTACAAAATGACAAAAGAACAATTACAAGATTTAAGAGACAGGGTTGAGTCTCTGAGGAGGCATCTTTGACGTTGAAGAGCGATTATATCAAATATCACAATTAGAGCGATTAACTTTAGCGCCTGATTTTTGGGATAACCCAAAAAAGGCAGAAAGTTTATTGGCCGAAATTAATGTTCATAAGAAATGGACAGAATCATGGGAAAAAGTACAATCGGTGGTAGATGATACCTCGGTGTTATTTGATTTCCTATCAGCCGGAGAAGCCACTCAACTTGAGGTGGATGAGCAATATAAAAATGCCTTAACTGAAGTGGAGGAGTTGGAGCTCAAAAACATGTTAAACATTAAGGAAGACCAATTAAATGCAGTAATTCAGATCACTGCAGGTGCTGGAGGTACTGAAAGTTGCGATTGGGCCTATATGCTCATGCGTATGTATATGATGTGGGGGGCAAAAAATGGTTATAAAATTACTGAGCAAGATTCCCAAGAAGGGGAGGTTGCAGGAATTAAATCTGTAACACTACAATTCGAAGGCGATTTTGCTTATGGATATCTAAAAGGAGAAAATGGTGTGCATAGGTTAGTAAGAATATCCCCTTTTGATTCTAATGCTCGTAGACATACTTCTTTTGCTTCTGTGTATGTTTACCCCCTTGTAGACGATACTATTGAAATCGAAATTAATCCTTCTGACATAGAATTTGAAACATTTAGAGCAGGAGGAGCGGGTGGACAAAATGTAAATAAGGTAGAAACAGCTGTAAGATTATATCATAAACCATCAGGTATAATCATAAAGAATCAAGAATCTAGATCGCAGTTGCAAAATAAAGAAAACGCTATTAGGCTTTTAAAATCTCAACTCTATGAAATAGAGCAAAGAAAAAGAAATGAAGCTGCCGCTGAAATAGAGGGTTCAAAGAAAAAAATTGAATGGGGTTCACAAATTAGAAATTATGTACTTCATCCTTATAAGTTGGTTAAAGATTTAAGAACAAATTATGAAACCAGTAATGCTCAGGGGGTATTAGATGGTAATATTGACGAATTTTTAAAAGCTTATTTAATGGAGTTTTAGTTGTTTAATATAGCCTGTAATTCCAACAACTCTGAAACTTTATCCAAATTACCTGAGTTTTGGTAAGAAGAGATAAGGTTTCGGAGTACTCTTCTAATTATTTCTACATTGCTACAAGGAGAGTAAAAACCTGGAATAGGGTCAATATTAAGCTGTTTTAAAAATCTATCTACATCGTGTTTGCCGAAAATGGAACCTTTATTAAATGCATTAATGTAGAATAAGATTCCATAGGTATTCTCCTCATTTTTACTTTCATCTAAATACCCAAGAATAAAATGTTGAGGCAAATTAATCCCATATACCGGAATGTCTAATTTCTGTGCTATGGTAGAATAAATTATAGCTAAGGAAATTTGATTCCCCTTTTTACTTTCCATAACCTGACTGATGTAGGAATTTAAGGGGTCATTATGATTTTTTATATTTCCACCAAACCCGAACTGATTATATAGAACGTGATTTATAAGTTTTATTTTTTCAATAGAACTCATCTCGTATTGTAAGTTCAGCCAGATTTCACGTTTAATTTCTTCAATTTCAAGAATTATTTTTTGCTCGTCTAGATCAGGGTATTGGTATCTATTTATTATCAGCGCTCCTTGCAGTAAATCAAAGGCCCCACTTTGATACCATAAATTTAAATCTTCTTTAATGGTGTTAAATTGAATTCTATGGACTAAATTTTCAATTCTTTGTTGCAAGACTGCATTGATAGAATTTTCCCATTCAAATTCTAAAATATTTATAACCTGTGGTCCATAAGACATCAATTTATCTTCTACATGAAGATAAATTTCATCGTCAGGGTCATCTAACAATTTTAATAGAGCCTTTATTTCTGGTAAATTTTCCATTTATAAGATAAAAATACAAATAATTTGTTCCTATTTTTGAAAATGCAATTCAACTTTCTAATCGATTTTATTAAACATAGAATTTCTGCTAATAATAGACATGGGACTCACTCTCCTTTTGTTTATAAATTGGCCGATGAAGTGATCTATAACTTTAAAGAAAATGAAGATTCTAAAATTATAGAGAAACATCGTATTTCTTTGTTAAACGATAATAGGGCATTAAATATTACTGATTTAGGAGCAGGATCGTTATTAAACAAGGAAACGTCGAAGAAAGTAAAAGAAGTTGCCGCTAACGCCTTAAAAAAGCCAGCTTTAGCTCAGCTGCTATATAGGTTGTCTAAATACTTTAATCCTAGTTCAATAATCGAACTAGGAACATGTTTAGGTATAACTACAGCTTATTTTGCAAAGGCAAATCCGAATGCAAAAATTATTACAATTGAAGGTTGTCCACAGACTGGCTCCATTGCCGCTGAAGGATTTAATGAAATGGGGTTGAAAAATGTTGAATTATTGATAGGTAATTTCGACAATGTTTTGCCTGAAGTATTAAAAACAATTAATCCTTTAGATTTTGTATATGTTGATGGCAATCATAGAAAGGATGCTACTTTAAATTATTTTGAATGGTGTTTGGCAAATAAAAATGATGACACCGTTCTAATTTTTGATGATATTTATTGGAGTAAAGGAATGAAAGAGGCATGGGAAGAAATAAAAAATCATCATGAGGTAACAGTTACCATAGATATGTTCTGGATTGGCTTAGTTTTTTTTAGGAAAGGGCAAGCTAAAGAACATTTCAAATTGAAGTATTAATCTCCCGGTTTATACGTTTTTATAGCATTTTTGTTGATATCCTCATCGTAGAATAATACATTTTTGAATTTGCCTTCAGCAAACATTTTCCCTTGATCATTAAAATTTGGAGAATTCTTATTCCCACTATTTCCGCCAACCAAGAGTGATTTTGCTATAATTTTGGCCCCAAATTCTACTACACATATAAATGAATTGCCACTATAGCCGTATCTTTTGTTTGTTCCTTCGAAAACTCTGCTATTAAAAGAGGCTAGTTGACCCCATGTTGCTGATGTTTCTCCAACTGGGTAACTTAATAAATTGTCGTTATGAATTGCATTTATATTATCGTCTATTCTTTGAAATCTATTGATCTCACCCCAAGCAATATTCCAACTATTATATTTCCTTCCTAATTCATTAATAGTTTTAATTAGCGGGTCTAATAGTTGGTCGGCACTCGCTAGCCTTGCAAATTGCTTAAACGATAATACCTGGTCTTGCTCACCTTTCGAAATATATACTCGTGGCATACTATTGTTTATTTTTTGTCCCCATTCAACTGCAATAGTAGTAGCTACTGAGTTTATAGAAGATTTATAATTCCAATTTGATAGAGTGTCTATAACTGGTTTTAAAGATTTATATTTTTCTGAATTTTGGTTATATGCATTAATTAAAGCTGGAATTAAAACCTTAAATGCTTCTAATGTGGGTTCGTACCCTAAATTGATTACTGAGTTTATATCATGCTTTCTATCATCATTCAATAATCTAATTGCATTAATTGCTCTGAAATTTTCACCATCTGGTGCCATATATTTTGCATAGAAACTAGCATTTGGACTTGAAGTGCCTGATGAAGTAAATGGTGAAGAATTACAATTTTGAATCCAAGCTGTCAAAGGATTATAAACATGAACTGACTCTTCTACCGAATGTAGTCCATTCCAGTCTGTTTTATTAGTAGATCCATCAACTGGTTTTGTCCAATTATAAGTAGAATCTCTTTTTGGAATAAAATTACCATGCCAGTAGGCAATATTTCCTTTATTGTCTGCAAAAACTGTATTGTTTGAAGTATTTGCCCTAATATCCATTGTTTTTTTAAAGTCTTCTAAACCTTTTGCTTTGGTTCTTAACCAACTTTGTGTTAAACTTTTAATAGATCTATTGAACGATTTTAATGCTATCCATTTTTCGCCGTTTTTAGCTACGATTGGACCATGATGAGAAAAATAAGCTTTAAAAATTTTAGTAATTACCCCATTTTGCTCCTTAACATTAATTCTTATTTCTCGTTCTTCAATTGGAATCCATCGATCGTTGTATTTTGAAAAGTACTTACCACCCTTTTCTATAATTGTTTCTTCATATAAGTCGGCAACATCAACCGCACTTGAAGTATGCATCCATCCGCAATATTCATTAAAGCCTTGGTAAATGAAAAACTGACCCCAGGTAACAGCTCCATATGAATTTAAACCTTCATTACTTTTAACATGAATTTCTGGTCGGAAATAAAAAGTAACATGTGGATTAATATATAAAATTGAATTTTTGCTTTTTGTTTTAGCGGGGCCTAAGGCAAAACCATTAGATCCGGTTTGTATTTCTATAAAATCTTCCTTTTTCTGAAAAGTTCTGGCTAATGTGTTTTTTGAATAAAAATTTTTTAAATCATTTAATGTGGCTCCACCTGTACTAATTGCCCCTATACTGCCATCTGTCCATAATAAAGCATGCCAAGGCTTAAATTTTTTTATTATTTGAGGTTTTACCGATGGGTTTTTATAGAGATAAAAATTAATTCCATCAGCAAAAGCAACCATCAGCTTTTTAAGCCAAGGTTCGGCCATTTCAAATTCTTTTTTTGCATCTACAGTATCAATTAATAAGTGGATTTGTAAATCTTTATATAAATCTATTTCACCATTTATCTCAGATAACTTCCCTAATTTCTCAATATAATTTAATTCAATTCTTTTAAAATCATCTTCGCACTGTGCATATAGCATTCCAAAAACTGCATCTGCATCGGTTTTGCCATAAACATGTGCAATCCCATAATTATCTCTTATAATTTTCACATTGTTTGCCATTTTATTAAATCTGGTAATCTCTTCTTGATTAAAAATTTGAGCATTTAATAAAAGTGGAAATAGTAGAATAGCTGTTTGTGTAAATAATAATCTAAACATAATATCTATGGTGTAAAACTTTAACTATGTGCAAGATATAGTTTTTGTTATATAAAATTTCTGGAAATTTTCCCTTTTACAATATAAAGTGAGGTAATATTTTCCTTATTAATGATCATTTCTCCTTTATAATTAGGGTTTGATGACTTTAGAATAATTTTGGAGGAGTCGGGGTGCTCATGGATTAATTTTAACAATTTTAAATTGTTTGTTCGATGATCTGTAAAAATCACGTAGGCTTCGCCCCATTGTAAAACATTAAAATTATTAATTTCTTTGACTGCTATAATATCTCCAGCAATGTATTTGGGCGACATAGTATTTCCAAATACTGGCAAATATGCCGTACAATCGTTAAATGGTTTAAAATTTATAAAGTATTCTGGATGAACTTCATTCATAGATAAATCGGGATTTGCCTCCTGTATATTTATCGTGTACATGGGAACACCGCCTTCGAAATTATTAGAAATTAAAGATGTGTTATATGGTGTTCCTTCACCTGTTTCTAGCCATTTTATATTTACGTTTAGAATTCTTTCTAATTTTTGCTTTAACATTTTAGATACGCCTAATCCATTCTTTGCCCTTAAAACATCAGAAATAGAGCCGCTTTGCATACCAATTTTTTCCGAAAACTCTTTCTGAGTTTTATAAGGACTGTTTTTAATTAGAATTTTTAATCTCTCATTCTCCGTCATATCTAAGCGCTTAAATACTTGACAAATTTTAGAATTAATAAGAATTCTAATAAATTTATCCAATGGTAAAAATAATTACTTTTAAATATATGAATTTTAATTCAAAGAGTCGAAAGGGAGATTTTATTAATGGGTTTATGCTAATGATGGAAGAATTTGAAATGTATGCTTCTATTAAGCAGCATAAAGCATATATTAAGCGGTGGACTAAATTTTTATTAAATAATACTGGCTTTAATTTAAGCACATCTGATATTTTTATTAGGTATATTATATTAACTGAATTCTTAAATAACCTAAAATATTACTTAGATAAAAGTTTTGATGACAAAGAATTTCAATTAACTAATTTCACTTCAAAGTTTAAGGTAATATTGGTGGAGTTAAATATGCTCTGTAATCAAAAAGAATTTAAAAATAGAGATGAAATATTAATTCAATGGATGTTATCAACCTATATGAAAGAAAGAACTACTGAAAATCAAGTTAAACCATTAAGAAATTGTTTAAAGAAGATATTTCAATATTTGGCAAAATTAAGCGACACAAAAGTTCTTAAGAATAACTCAACAAATTGGTTTTAACTAAAAAGCTTCAGCTAGACTAATATATAGCCCAGATTGTCTTTTTTCGTTAGGTAATTTTTCTCCAATTCCATAATCAACTCTTATACTCAAACCTTTTTCTGGATCAAAAAAGTATCTCAATCCACCTCCATAGTTAGGTTTTAGATTTGATAATTTCAATTTATCAACACCATAAACGTTTCCAGCTCCCGCAAATGCAACAAATCCAAATCTAGAATTATACCTATATCTAAGCTCTGCTTGAAATGCGGCTAAATTTTTGTCTCTATATCTTCCGGTATAATATCCACGCATTAACTCATCATTTCCTAATTGAGGAAGCAGAAAAAATGGGGTATTCTTTCCTCCAACATGGTTGAAATATCCTTGAATACCTAATACTAACTTATTAGTAATTGTAGAGAAATTTCGTAAGTTAACTTTCGTTATAACGCCATTGTAATTTAATTTGGAGTCTATATTTGGCAAATACTGAACAGAAATTCTACCATAGAAACCTTTTGTTGGATAGTTATTAGAATTTCTTGTGTCAAAGCTTTGGGAAACGCCAAAAAATCCTACTGAGCCGCCATTTTTACTTGTATAATTATTTAAGTCAAAAATTCCACCCACTACTTCATCTTTGAAACTATATTTCTCTACCCCAATAGAAACACCCGTATATAAATTGGGAGAAATTCTCTTTTCTACCTCGGCTGTACCGCGAAAAAACGATTGTACCAATTTATCAGCGTTTGTCTCTAAAGTATTGTTTCCAATTCCATAAAAATTAAATGGAATTTCTTTAAATCTTAAATCGCCTAGAATATGATGATCATTGTTTTTAGTCCACAAATCTCCTTTTAAATTTAAATTATAAATACCTTTTGTAGAGTATGAAGCATTTAAAATAAAATTACTACTTCTATTTAAAGTGTCATTTCTATCCATATAATAGGAATAGATTGCACCAATGCCGAATTCAGCACCTCGTTCTTGACTGTAACCAAAAGTAGGAAGGGGCAAAAAACTTGAATTTCGAGCTGTATCGTGTTCGTTAGAAATTAATTTTTGTATTATTTTTTTTTGTGCGAAAACTGGCGTACAAAAAAGCAAGGAAATTAGGAAAATACTGGTTTTCATTAGGTCAAAGGTAAATGAATTAAATGTGAACCTCATTAAAATGTTGATATATAGTTTAGTTATCTCTTAAATATTCCCTATTTAGGTTAAACTTTATAAGAATTGGACTTTATTGCTTATTTTTACACTTCAATTATAATTACACATGAATAAAAGAGGACCAATTTCTGACTTTATTGAGAAAAATTATCTTCACTTTAATGCTGCGGCATTAATGGATGCAGCAAAAGGATACGAAAGTCATCTAGATGCTGGTGGGAAGATGATGATTACTTTAGCAGGGGCTATGAGTACGGCTGAATTAGGGATATCATTAGCAGAAATGATTCGCCAAGACAAAGTTTCAATTATATCTTGTACTGGAGCTAATTTAGAAGAAGATATAATGAATTTGGTGGCTCATTCTCATTACAAAAGAGTGCCAAATTACAGAGATTTGAGTCCGCAAGATGAATGGGATTTGCTAGAAAATCATTATAACAGAGTAACTGATACTTGTATTCCTGAGGAAGAAGCATTTAGAAGACTTCAAAAACATATCCATAAAATTTGGACAGATGCTGAAGCTGCTGGAGAGCGTTATTTCCCACATGAATACATGTACAAGATGTTATTAAGTGGTGATTTGGAGCAATATTATGAAATTGATCCAAAGAACTCTTGGATGTTAGCTGCTGCTGAGAAGAATTTACCGATTGTGGTTCCAGGATGGGAAGACTCTACAATGGGTAATATATTTGCATCGTATGTTATTAAAGGCCAAATAAAAGCCACTACAATGAAAAGCGGTATAGAATATATGGCTTGGTTGGCAGATTGGTATATTAAGAATTCAGAAGGAAAAGGTGTAGGTTTCTTTCAAATTGGTGGTGGTATTGCTGGAGATTTCCCAATTTGTGTAGTTCCTATGTTGTATCAAGATATGGAAATGGAGAATATTCCATTTTGGAGTTATTTCTGTCAAATATCAGATTCAACTACTTCTTACGGCTCTTATTCGGGTGCAGTACCTAACGAAAAAATAACATGGGGTAAATTAGATATTAATACACCAAAGTTTATAGTTGAATCTGATGCGACAATAGTAGCTCCGCTGATATTTGCGTGGTTGTTAAAAATGTAACATAAAAAAGTCCAAAAGTAGAACCATTAAGACTAGATTTAGTTCTAATTTAGAATGAATATAAATTGTATTTCCATGTCATTAATTTGTCAGGGATGTCTTAATAAGTTATACTTTTGTTCAAGTGTTAATGAAATAAAATCAATAAGACCAATAAAACAGTTCATAAATTGCATAAAATACTCATTATGAGGAACATCTCATTAGTCTGTAGGAACGTTTTGAAATCAGCTATGTTGATTTCGGCGTTTACTTTTTTATTAAATTTTTCTGCAAATGCGCAGGATTTAGTAGAGGGGCGAAAAATTTTCCGTGAAAAATGTGCTTCTTGTCACTCTTTAGATAGGGATAACGTAGGACCTGCGTTACAAGCTAAAGTAAATGAGAAGAGCGAAGCATTTTTAATTAAATGGATAAATAATGCTCCGGCCTTTACGGCATCAGGTGATCCAGAAGCGGTAGCTGCTTCTAAATTCAGTGAAAAAGAAATGACTGCATTTCCTTCTTTAACTGAAGATCAAATAAAAAATATTATAGCTTACGCAAAAGCTGGCGAGCCTAAGAAAGAAGGTGCCGTTGCTGCACAAGCTAATTCTGAAATATCAGGCTTATCAATTGCTGGTGTAATAGCAGTTATAATTGGAGCTATTTTAGTATTAGTGATGTTAGGAAGAGCTACTAAAATGCTTGAGCGTTTAATACTTCAAAAACAAGGAATAGAGGTTGTAGAAGTAGAAAGCGTACCTGCGTCAGTTGTAGCGCGTAAAATGTTCAAGAACAAGAAATTTGTTTTCTTCGTGGTATTATGTCTATTAATGGTTTTAGGATCATTTGGATGGATGACCATGTGGAATACAGGTGTTCATACTGGATATCAGCCAGTACAGCCTATTAAATTCTCTCACGAGTTACACGCAGGTATCAATCAAATAGATTGTCAGTATTGTCACTCAGGAGCATTTAAATCTAAGAACGCTACAATTCCTAGCTTAAATGTTTGTATGACTTGTCATAAACAAGTTCAGGCAACAGATAAATATGATGGTGAGATTTCTCCAGAAATTCAAAAAATTTATAGTGCAATGGGTTACGATCCAACTAAGCCAGATGCGCCTTTAGATCCAGCAAAACAACGTCCAGTTGAATGGGTTAGAATACATAATTTACCTGATTTTGCATATTTTAATCACTCACAACATACTGTTGTAGGAGAAGAGGCAATACGTAAGCAGTCTGGATTAAAACCAAATGAGCCTGTGTGTTTTGCATGTCACGGACCAATTGATACAATGGAAGAAGTATATCAATATTCTCCTTTAACCATGAAATGGTGTATCAATTGTCATAAAGAAGCAGAAATCTCTACAAAAGATAATGCTTTCTATGAGAAAGTAATTGCTGCTCACGAGCAAATTAAAAAAGGACAAAAGATTACTCCTGCATTATTAGGAGGTCTTGAATGCGGTAAATGCCATTATTAATAAAAAACTAAAACAGTAAAATAGCTTAAATGGAAAGCAATAAGAAATACTGGAAAGGCCTGGAGGAGTATAATAATACTTCTGAGTTTGTTGAGAGTTCAAAAAATGAATTCGCTGAGCCGCTTCCAATAGAAGATGTTTTAAATGAAGCAGGATTAAGCACGGTAACACCACGCCGTGACTTCCTTAAAGCGTTAGGTTTTGGCTTAAGTGCAGTTACACTTGCTGCTTGTCAACCTGGCCCTGTTCATAAATCAATCCCTTACTTAATTCGTCCAGAGGAAGTGATTCCTGGGATACCAAACTATTATGTGTCTAGTTTTAATGGACAAAGTATTTTGGTTAAGACGAGAGAAGGTCGTCCAATTAAAATTGAACCTAATCCAAATGCAGGCGCATTTAATCAAGGTACAGATGCACAAGCACAAGCTTCTGTATTAGATTTATATGATGTTTCTAAATTAGAGTCGCCAATTTTAAAAGGAAACTTAGAAAAAAATTGGGACAAAATTGATTCATTTGTTAAAGGTGAATTAAATAAAGTTCAATCTGCAGGTAAGAAAATTAGAATTGTTTCTTCATCTGTAAATAGTCCGTCTACAAAAGGTGTAATTGCTGATTTTACTGCAAAATACACGAATACAAAACATATTCAATACGATGCGGTATCTTATACAGGTATTATTAAAGCAAATGAGAATAGTTTTGGTAAAGCTGTATTACCTAAATATAATTTCGATAAAGCAGACTTAATTGTAAGTTTTGCTGCTGATTTCTTAGGAACATGGATTAACGGAGAAGAGTTTACTTCGCAATACATTTCTAATCGTAATTATAAGTCATTAAATAATGGCAAGATGAGCCGTCACTTCCAGTTTGAGTCTGGAATGAGCTTAACTGGTACAAATGCTGACACTAGAATCCCTGTAAAGTTATCTGAGCAAGGTCCGGCATTAATTGCTTTATATAATGCAATTACTGGCAATAATTTAGCTGGTGCTGGATTACCAAATAACGTTAACGCAGATAAAGCGATTAAATTAGTTGCAAAAGAATTAATTGCAAATCGTGGAAAATCGTTAGTAGTTTGTGGTTCAAATGATGTATCTATTCAAACTATAGTAAATGCGATCAACGCTGCTATCGGCAGTTATGGTACTACTATAGATTTAGATAATCCTTGTAAAAAATATAGTGGTAATGATGCTGAATTAGCTGAATTTATCAACGAAGTAAATAAAGGTGAAGTAGGTGCAGTTATCTTCATGGATTGTAATCCAGTTTATGACTTGCCTAATTCTAAAACTTTAACTGATGCTTTAGCTAAAGTTTCATTAAAGGTTTCATTAGCTGATAGAAACGACGAAACTGCTTCTCTTTGTGATGTTGTTGCTATCGGATTTACTTATTTAGAGTCATGGGGTGATTCAAATGCTTATGAAGGTCAATATACCATCGTACAGCCTACTATCAACCCTGTTTTTAATTCTAGACAAGCAGAACAAAGCTTATTAATTTGGTCAGAAAATCCTGTTACAGATTATTATCAATACGTTCGTAATACTTGGGAAACCAAAATTTTGCCAAGCGTAGGTAAAACATGGGCAGAATTATTGCAAACAGGCGTTGTTAATGCTCCAGCAAAAACTGCAGGTGCATATAGCTTTAGCATGTCGTTAGACTCTGTTGTATCTAGTATCACAAGTACTAGCAAAAACTTAGCTAAGGATATTGAATTACAAGTTTATGAAGGTGGTGCTATTCGTGATGGTAGATATGCAAATAATGCCTTCTTACAAGAATTACCTGATGGTGTAAGTAAAGTAACTTGGGATAACTATGTTGCTATAGGACCAAAATTCGCAGAAAAATTAGGCTTTAAACAATCAGATGTAGTTAGTGTTAAAGCTGCAAATGGTTATTCAATAGATTTACCAGTATTAATTCAACCTGGACAAGCAACAGGAACTATTTCTATTGCTTTAGGTTATGGTCGTACCAATTCTGGTAAAGTAGGTGATAACGTTGGTAAAAACGCTTATCCATTTATTCAATCAGTAAACGGAACTAATTTATATGCTAATTCAGTAAAATTAGAAGGTACTGGAAGAACATATGAATTAGCACAAACGCAAACACACCACTCTTTCGAAGGAAGAAATATTATTCGTGAAGCTACTTTTTCTGAATATGTAAAAAACCCAACTGCAGGTTCTGGTAATCATGCTCCTAAACATAAAACTTATGATTTATGGGATAAATATGAGACACCTGGAAACAACTGGGTTATGGCAATTGACTTAAATGCATGTACAGGTTGTGGATCTTGTGTGGTAGCATGTAACGTTGAAAACAACATTCCTGTTGTTGGTCGTGATGAGGTTCGTCGTAGAAGAGAAATGCATTGGTTAAGAATCGATCGTTACTATAGTTTCGACGAAGGAGCGGCTACTCAGGCTACTGTAAATAAAACTGGTGCTACTCAAAAAGTAACTAAAGAAACTGAGATCGCTAAATTGGATAATATGGATACGGTAACAGTTGTACATCAGCCTATGCTATGTCAACATTGCGACCACGCTCCATGTGAAACAGTATGTCCGGTATTAGCAACAGTTCACTCATCAGATGGTTTAAACCATATGGCTTATAACCGTTGTGTAGGTACTAGATATTGTGCTAACAACTGTCCATATAAAGTTCGTCGTTTTAACTGGTTTAACTATTGGAATGATAGCCGTTTTGATAACTACTTAAATAATGAGTTTACACAATTAGTGTTAAATCCAGATGTTACTGCTCGTACAAGAGGGGTAATGGAGAAATGCTCAATGTGTATCCAAAGAATTCAAGCTGGAAAATTAAAGGCTAAAATAGAAAAACGTCCACTACAAGATGGCGACATTAAAATGGCTTGTCAGCAAGTTTGTTCAGCAAATGCAATTGTATTTGGTGATGCAAATGATCCTGAATCAGAAGTTTCTAAAGCTTTACGTAGTGAAAGAATTTACTATGTATTGGAAGAAATCAATGTTCAGCCAGGAATTGGTTATATGACCAAAATTAGAAATGTAGACACTGTACAAGCATAAGCTCGACTAAAAGAATTAAAAATTATGTCAGGACATAACGAATCGATATTAAGAGAACCGTTAATTACGGGAAATGACATCACTTACGATAAAATAACGAGTGATGTATTATACCCTGTTGAAAATAAGCCAAATAAAGCTTGGTGGATAGGATTTATTGTAGCTTCATTAGGAGCTTTACTTTGGATCGTAGCAGTAAGTTATACTTTTTGGTTTGGTATTGGCGCATGGGGATTAAATAAAACAGTAGGTTGGGCTTGGGATATTACCGGCTTCGTATGGTGGGTAGGTATTGGTCACGCTGGAACATTAATTTCAGCAGTATTATTACTTTTCCGTCAGAATTGGAGGAACTCAATTAACAGATCTGCTGAGGCGATGACCATATTTGCAGTTATTTGTGCTGCAACTTATGTTGTATCGCACATGGGTAGACCATGGTTAGCATATTGGGTATTACCATTACCAAATCAGTTTGGCTCATTATGGGTTAACTTTAACTCACCATTGGTTTGGGATATGTTTGCTATTTCTACTTATTTTTCAGTGTCATTATTATTCTGGTACACTGGTTTATTACCTGATATTGCAACAATTAGAGATAGAGCTACAGGAACTAGAAGAAAAATTTATTCAATATTTTCATTTGGATGGACAGGTAACGTAAAGACTTGGCAAAGATTTGAAGCAGTATCTTTAATCTTAGCGGGTATTTCAACTCCATTAGTACTATCTGTACACACAATTGTATCTATGGACTTTGCAACTTCGGTGATTCCAGGATGGCATACAACAATTTTCCCTCCATACTTTGTGGCAGGAGCTATCTTCTCTGGATTCGCAATGGTACAAACCTTATTATTGGTTGCGAGAAAAGTATTAGGCTTAGAGAACTATATTACCATGTTCCACATTGAATCTATGAACAAAATTATTATTGTTACTGGATCTATAGTTGGGGTTGCTTATTTAACTGAGTTTTTTATTGCATGGTATTCAGGATCTGAATATGAATTATATGCATTCCAAAACCGTGCAGCAGGACCATACTGGTGGGCTTATTGGTTAATGATGACTTGTAACGTTATTTCACCACAGTTATTTTGGTTCAAGAAAATTCGTACCAGCATTGCAGCATCGTGGATATTATCAATAGTTGTAAATATTGGTATGTGGTTCGAGCGTTTCGTAATTATTGTTACTTCGTTGCATAGAGATTATATTCCATCAAGCTGGGCTATGTTCTATCCTACATGGGTAGATGTGGCGATATTTGTTGGATCAATTGGTTTATTCTTTACCTTGTTTTTATTATTTATCCGTGTATTACCATCAATTGCGATGGCAGAGGTTAAATTACTAGTGAAAAGCGCTAGTGAGCAAGAGAAGAAAAGACAAATTGCTGCAGGTGAACATGATTCTGAATATGTAAAAGAATATATAGAATCCTTAGAGAAATTTGATAGTGTTAAACAAGAAGATTACGCAAAAGTATAACAATGAGTAATATCAAATATATTTTAGGAAGTTTTGGCGATCCAGATCAAATGATGGATGGCATTGGAAAGCTTCAGGAACAAAACATTTCCATTTATGATGTTTATACACCCATGCCAATTCACGGCATTGAGGCTAAGTTAGGTGTTAAAAGATCTAGACTTGATATTCTTGCATTCTTTTGCGGAATTACAGGAACTATTTCAGCTTTCGCTTTAATTTATTTAACGTCAGTTGTAGATTGGAAACATAATATTGGTGGTAAACCTGCATTAGCAATGCCTGATTTTATTCCAATTATGTTCGAATTAACAATTTTATTTACGGCGTTTGGTTTAGTATTATCTTACTATGCATCTAGCCATATGTTCCCAGGAAGAGCGCCTAGGGTAATGGATTTAAGGGCTACAAACGATCGTTTTGTAATTGCAGTAGATGCATCAGAAAATGCAGATCATTCTAAAATCGATGAACTTTTTAAACAAGCAGGTGCTCTTGAAGTAAAATATAATGAAAGGAAGTATATCAGCTATGAATAGGAATAAAATTATATATGGTTGCTTTTTTTCAGTGGTTATCGCGGTAGCGGTTGCTGCTTGTGGAAAGCGTAGTACAGGAATGGAATTTGCAAGAAATATGTATGATCCAATTGGATACAATCCTGACCAACCTAATAAAGGTTTTAAAAATGGATTAACATCACAAGTTCCTCCTTCAAATACTACACCTGTAGGTTTCCAAGAAGTGGATACTTTTCCAAATACTAACGAAGGTGCTGTAATGGCAGGTGTTCAATTAGTTAATCCTTTGTTACCTGAAGAGAAAGTATTATTAGAAGGTAAAAAGTTATTTAACGTATTTTGTTCTCCATGTCATGGTGAGCTGGGTGATGGCCAAGGTCATTTAGTTAAACTTGAAAAAGTATCTGGTGTGCCAGCATATTTTGGAGATGCAGCTTCATCAAGAGGAGGTTTAGTAAAAGATATTCCTGCAGGAAAGATTTATCATACCATTAAACATGGTTTAAATACAATGGGTTCTTTTGCTTCTCAACTAACTCCTACTGAACGTTGGAAAGTAGTTACATATGTTCAACAATTACAAAAAACACAATAAGATATAAATGGCAACTCATCAATATAATTTATCCGAACAATTTGAGTTTACAGGAAAAGCAAAAACTTTAAGCATTGTTGCTATAGTTGTTGGTTTAATAGCAATTGGTTATGGCTTTTCTGATAAAAGTATGCATGAGCGTACTTTTGCTAATTTATTGTTAATGAGCTACTATTTTGCTTGTGTATGTATGTCAGGTGCATTCTTTTTAGCAATTCAGTATGTAGCTCAAGCAGGTTGGTCGGCATCTATTTTGCGCGTTCCACAAGCGATGGCAAAAATTTTACCTTTAGCTTCTATCATTTTACTTTTAGTGATGGGTTTAGGTTTATATACTCATAATTTATATCACCACTGGTATGCTGAAGGATTAACTGATCCTAATAGCGAAAATTATGATAAATTAATCGCAGGTAAATCAGCATTTTTAAATGTTCCATTTTTTATGGGACGTCAAATTGTTTTCTTATCAATTTATTCATTCTTTGCAGTATTATTAGCAAAATTATCTAATAATGAAGATTTAGAAGGAGGCTTAAACTCATACAAACGTAGTTTTAAGAATTCTTGTATATTCTTAGTTATTTATGGTTTTACTACACCTATTTTTGCTTTTGATACAGTTATGTCATTAGAAGCACACTGGTTCTCTACCATGTTTGGTTGGTATAACTTTGCTGCAATGTGGGTTAGTTGTTTAGCTATTATTGCAATTATTGTAATTAGCCTTAAAAAAGCAGGTTATATGAGCTATGTAAATAGTAGCCATTTACACAACTTAGGTCAATTTATCTTTGGTTTCTCTATTTTCTGGACTTATGTATGGTTTGCACAGTTTATGTTAATCTACTATGCAAATATTCCTGAGGAAACGGTATATTTTTACAAGAGATTTGAAATGTATAAATTTTGGTTTTTCTTAAATCTAATTTTAAACTTCTTAACTCCTGTATTATTGTTAATGGACAGAGATAACAAGCGTAGTGAGAATAAATTATTAATTGTATCGATTATTGTATTATGTGGACACTGGGTAGATTATTACCAAATGATTATGCCAGGAACAGTAGAAGCACATAACGGTTTTGGTATTTTAGAAATTGGTACTGCAGTAGGTTTTGTAGGATTATTTACATTTACTGTTTTAAATGCTTTAAGTAAAAAGGCATTGGTTGCTAAGAATCACCCGTTTTTACAAGAAAGTTTACATCATCATATTTAGGATTAATAAAATACAGGGCACGTACTGGTTAAAAAAATGAGGTTAATAAATTTTATAAATAGAAAAGTAATTGCAGTTACAGGCTTATTCTTATCATTAATGGTAAGTACTACTGCATTCGCGCAAACAGCTGCAGCTGGGGCTGCAACAGCTAAAGTAGATATGGGACCGATTTATAAATCGATTTCTTTCTATGTTCTCTTGTTTCTATTGTTATGTCTATTTGTAGGCATTATTGGGAAAGCATTAAAAATATATGAGCTTTCTCGTGAAGTTCAAGGAAAACCAATAGGAATCAATTGGAATATTGTAAACGGAACTCTATTTGCAATATTTTTAGTTGTTGGTTTATATGGCGTTTATTGGGAATATACTGTACATGGAAGTATGATTCTGCCTGATGCTGCATCTGAGCATGGTCAAAGAATTGATAAAATGTTTAATTTAACATTAATCATTACTTCTATTGTATTTATATTAACCCACATCGCATTATTTGTTTTTGTTTACAAGTATAAAAATGATGGAAAGCGTAAAGCTTATTTTTACCCACATAATAATACATTAGAGTTAGTTTGGACTATTATTCCTGCTATTGTTTTAACAATATTAGTTTTAATGGGCTTCTTAACTTGGAGATCTATTTTCTACAAAGAGACTGATCCAAATAATTTGCCAATTAACATTGAAGTAACTTCTTCTCAATTTCAATGGGATGTAAGATATCCAGGTGAAGATGGTGAAGTAGGTGAGCGTTATTATAAATTGACTACACCAACTAACTCGATTGGTATTAATTTTAAAGATACAAAGAGTTTAGATGATCAAATGGCTCCTGATACAATTACTATTCCTATTGGTAAGCCAGTTAAATTTAGACTAAGTAGTAAAGATGTAATCCATAGTTTTTATTTGCCTCATTTTAGAGTTCAATTAAATACTGTTCCTGGTTTAACTTCATATTTTGAATTTACGCCTACTGCTACTACAGCAGATATGATCGCAAAAACAAATGATCCTAAATTCTCATATGTATTATTGTGTTCTAAAATTTGTGGAGATGGACATTATAACATGAAGAGAATTATAAATGTTGTTTCCGTAGAAGAATATGAAAAATGGGTTAAGAGATTACCAAGATACCTGAATAATGATTTGAGAAAACAATTTGATATTCCGGTAGTAGAAGAGCCAACCGTAGAAAAAGTTGACTCAGCATCTACAATGAGTACTTTAACTGCACAAAATAATTAATTTATACTGAAAGCTAATTATGTCAACAATAGCAATACACGATACAGATAATCATCATAATCATGACGACCACTCTCATGGTCATCATAAAGAGACATTTTTGACTAAATATGTTTTTAGTCAAGATCATAAAATGATTGCTAAGCAGTTCCTTATAACAGGTGTTATAATGGCTGTTATTGCAATGGTTTTATCTATCTTATTTAGGTTACAATTGGCTTGGCCAGATAAATCGTTTCCTATTTTAGAAACTTTTTTAGGTAAATGGGCTGAAGGCGGTCGTATTAAGCCTGATTTTTTCCTTGCCTTAGTTACCATTCACGGTACCATAATGGTATTCTTTGTTTTAACAGCAGGGTTAAGTGGTACATTTAGTAACTTATTAATTCCTTATCAAGTTGGTGCTAGAGATATGGCTTCACCATTCTTAAACATGCTTTCATATTGGTTATTCTTTGGTGCATGTGTTGTAATGATGAGCTCATTTTTTACACAAACTGGTCCAGCTAGTGCGGGATGGACGATTTATCCTCCTTTGTCTGCTGTACCTACTGCTATTGATGGCTCTAAATCTGGTATGACATTATGGTTAATCAGTATGGTTATGTTCGTTGCTTCTTCATTAATGGGAGGTATTAACTATGTAACTACTGTTTTAAACATGCGTACTAAAGGGATGGATTTATGGAAAATGCCATTAACAATTTGGTCATTTTTCTTAACTGCTATCTTAGGTATCTTATCATTCCCAGTATTAGTTGCCGGTGTAGTTCTATTAATTTTTGATAGAAGTTTTGGTACCAGTTTCTATTTAAGTGATATGGCATTTGGTACTCAAATTTTACCAAATGAAGGTGGTTCGCCAATTTTATGGCAACACTTATTCTGGTTCTTAGGTCACCCTGAGGTATATATCGTTATTATGCCAGCTTTAGGTATTTCGTCTGAAGTTATTGCAGTGAATGCTCGTAAGCCAATATTTGGTTACCATGCGATGGTTTATTCATTAATTGGTATTACTACATTATCATTTATTGTATGGGGTCACCACATGTTCGTTACTGGTATGAATCCATTATTAGGGGGTGTATTTATGATTACAACCTTAATTATTGCGGTTCCATCTGCTGTAAAGACTTTTAACTACTTAGCTACATTATGGAGAGGTAATATTCGTTTCACTCCTGCTATGTTATTTGCTATTGGATTAGTTTCTTTCTTTATTTCAGGAGGTTTAACTGGTATTTTCTTAGGTAATGCTGCATTAGATATAAACTTACACGATACTTATTTCGTAGTTGCTCACTTCCACTTGGTAATGGGTTCTGCGGCTATTTTTGGTATGCTTGCTGGTGTTTATCATTGGTATCCAAAAATGTTCGGTAGAATGATGAGTTCTAAATTAGGTTATTTACACTTCTGGTTAACTTTTATCTCTGCTTACTTAGTGTTTTTCCCAATGCACTTCTTAGGATTAGATGGTGTACCTAGAAGATATTATGCATTTACTGAATTTGAATTCATGAATAAATGGTTAACTGTTAACGTATTTATTACATGGGCTGCAATTATTGGAGCATTAGCACAAGTTGCTTTCTTATTCAACTTCTTTTATTCTATGTTTAAAGGAAAACGTGCTCCTCAAAACCCTTGGGGTGGTACAACTTTAGAATGGACAACTCCAGTAGAACACATTCACGGAAACTGGCCAGGAGAAATTCCTACAGTTTACCGTTGGCCATACGATTACAGTAAGCCAGGTGCTGATGAAGATTTTATTCCTCAGACTGTACCTTTCTCTCAAACTATGAGATCTAATATGCCTCATGATTTTGAAGGTGATGCTGAAATGGAGCGCATCCAAAAAGAATGGAATGATGCAAATCCGCTAGAAGAGACTAAAAATTCTTAATAGCGATAATTTCAAAATATACAGTATAAACAGGAAGATTTTCTTCCTGTTTATGCATAGTACCAATACAAGTGATGGTGTCAAAAGCAGAAAATAACTTTATTAGATTTAACTTTTTTACAATTGTTATTACTTTTCTGTTAATATTAGCTGGAGGTGTAGTTAGAAGTACGGGCTCAGGAATGGGTTGCCCAGATTGGCCAAAATGTTTCGATAGCTATGTTCCACCAACTAATTCTGCTCAGTTACCCCCAAACTATCAACATAAATATATTGAAGGTAGAATTAAGAAAAATGAGCGTTTTGCTGGTTTTTTAGAAAAAATTGGGAAGCAAGAATTAGCCGATCAAATTCGTAACGATAAATCTGTTTTAGAGCCAGAAGTTTTTAATGCTACTAAAACATGGACTGAATATGTTAATCGACTAATTGGGGCTTTAACAGGAATTTTATTGATAATATTAGCTGTTAAATCTTATCATTACATTAAAATTGCGCCAAGAATTTTCTGGTTAAGTGTAATTAATTTAGGAATTACAATTTATCAAGGTTGGTTGGGTTCTATTGTGGTTACCACAAATCTAACTCAATGGGTAGTAACTATTCATATGCTTCTGGCCGTTGTAATTGTCTCTATATTAATCTACACCTACTTTTATTCTAAACACTTAAATAAAGAGGCCAATGTTATTATGGCAAAATTACCATGGTTAAAATGGTTCCTTGTGATCTCTTTAATATTAAGTTTTATTCAAATAATATTAGGTACCGAAGTAAGGGAAGCAATTGATGTTGTCGCTAAACAATTAAACTTTATAAATAGAGATTCTTGGGTTGAGAAGACAGGTAAAATATTTTTTGACCATAGGAACTTATCTATTTTTGTAGTTGTTATTAATGTAATTCTTTATAAAATGATAAAGGATAGATTTAATGGCAAAGCAGAACCGTTAATTGTTTGTAATTGGATGTTGGGAATTTTGATCGTTCAAATTCTTAGCGGAATTATTTTAACTTATTTAGGACTTCCTCCTGTTACCCAAATGATTCATATTTTATTTGCTGTTTTATTATTTGGGATGCAGTTTTATTTATACTTATTGGTTAATAGAACCAAGACTTACAAACCACAATTAAATTGAAGCAGTTTTTTTCTGATTTCTCGAAACTCATAAAATTTAGGTTAACGTTTCTAGTTGTATTTTCAGCTTCTGTATCGTTTCTAATAGGATCTCAAGTACCAAATGCTGAAGGGATAATATCACCTATAGATTGGGGAAATTGGGGCTTACTTATTATTGGTGGGTTTTTGGTTACAGGTGCAGCAAATTGTTTTAACGAAGTTATTGAGGTAGATCTAGATAAATTAATGTCAAGAACTAAGGACAGACCCATGCCTTCTGGGCATATGACCACAGGTCAGGGTTTGGTATCTGGTTTAGTGATGGGTATTTTAGGTACTTATATTTTAGGTAAATTAAACTTAGAAACGGGTTTATTATCTGTTTTTTCTATTTTTTTATATGCATTTGCTTATACGCCATTAAAGAAGAAATCGCCAATAGCCGTGTTTGTTGGTGCAATTCCAGGTGCTTTGCCGCCGTTAATAGGTTATGTTGCGGCACATGGTAAAATAGATGATATAGCAATTATTATCTTTTTAATCCAATTTGTATGGCAATTTCCACACTTTTGGGCAATTGCATGGGTATTAGATGACGATTATAAAAAGGCAGGTTTTAGATTATTGCCAACTACACACAGAGATAAAAGAAGTGCTTTTATTACCTTTGTAAGTACTTTAATTTTAATCCCTATTTCTTTAATTCCTACCTTTATGGGATTTGGAGGATATATTATTGGTGTTGTTTCACTAATTTTAGGGGTGATTTTTTCTTATTACGGTTTCAAGTTGTATAAGACTTTAGAAATGGCTGATGCAAGAAAAGTAATGTTTGGTTCATTTTTCTATTTGCCTATTGTGCAAGTAGTATTGTTAATAGATTTTTTAGGTAAATAATAATGGTTGATAATTTAACAAGTTCGGAAGAACAAAGAACTTTTAAGGCTAAGAAATTTATAGTGTGGTTATTTGTAGTATCCTCATCAATTATGTTTGGTGGATTTACAAGTTATTATATTGTATTTTCGGAAGCTAAAGGTAAAGGTCATGGTTTAGTGCTACCAGACTTATTTATGTATAGCACTGTAGTATTACTGTTAAGTAGTATTTGTTTATTTATTGCATCAAAATCTTTTAAATCTGGAAATTTTGCTAGACAAAGGATGTTGTTGTGGATTACAATAATATTAGGCGTTATATTTGGTGCTTTACAATTTGAAGGTTGGAAGAGTTTAATATTAAATGGAGCGGTTTTAGTAAATAATAACGCTTCAATTTCTATGATTTATGTATTATCTGGTTTCCATTTATTACATATTTTAGCCGGGATATTTATTATTATCGGCGTATTATTGGGCTCATATAAAGGGATTTCTTTAGAGCGACAAGGTTTTCGTGTACAAATTGCCAGTATTTTTTGGCATTTTATAGATATATTATGGATATATCTGTATGTTTTTTTACTTTTGAATAGTTAGAATTAATAATACTAAATACAACAATAAATAATGGATTCTATCACCCAATTAGACAAAGTTAAATCCACCCCTTGGAGCGGTGGAAGATCCCCATGGTCTTTAGAGTATGGAAAAATCATGATGTGGTTTTTCTTAATTTCTGATGCCTTTACATTTTCTTCATTATTAGTGTATTACGGAGCTCAACGTTTCTCAAAAGATACTTGGCCGTACCCTGATCATGTATTTCAATCTATTCCAGGTATAGCTGATAGCGGTTATCCATTGGTATTTGTGGGTATAATGACCTTCATTTTAATTATGAGTTCATTAACTATGGTATTAGCTGTAAATGCAGGTCATAGAGGTAAGAAAAAAGAAGTTATCTGGTGGATGGTTGCAACTATTATTGGTGGTTTTGTATTCTTAGGCTGTCAAGCTTTAGAGTGGAGTCACTTGTTTCACCAAGGATTTAATTGGGGACAAATTCCAGCTGACTTAAATGCGTTCTTTTTAGGAGAGCCATCTACAATAGCTGCTCAACAGTTTGCAAATTTATTCTTTACGATTACCGGTTTCCACGGTTTCCACGTATTCACAGGAGTTGTTATTAATATCATAGTTTTAATTATGGTAATAAATGGAACTTTTGAGCGTAGAGGTCATTATTTAATGGTTGAAAAAGTTGGTTTATACTGGCATTTTGTCGATCTAGTTTGGGTTTTCGTATTTACATTTTTCTATTTAGTTTAATCTTATTTTTATGTCAGTAAATAATCATAGTTCAGAAGAACACGAAGAGTTATCTGTAGGTAAAATTTGGAAGGTTTTCTTTATTTTATTGGTTTTAACTGTTATTGAGTTTATAATTGCTCTTTGGGTTAAACCAGCAGGTTACTTTGGTAATCACGCTTTATTAATAGGAAATACAATATATATTACTTTAACCTTAATTAAGGCTTATTATATTGTTGCATATTTTATGCACTTAAAATATGAGAAGTTTGGATTTCAATTAGCATTAACTGTATCATTCATTTTTATTATTTACTTCATAGTACTTATGCTAATTGAAGGTGAATTTTTGAACTTGCATATGGTTGGTTAAATGAAGAACTTTTCAATAAAAAAAATATTAATCCTGGTAACTATATTAGCGTTGCCAGGATTTTTGTATTATTTACTAGAGGAAAAAGGTAAAAACAGATACAAAACATTAGCCTATTTTGGGCCAAAAACACCTGCTGATACTTTTCATTCTAAAATGGGTAAAAAGATACGTGATACAATTTATCATGAAGTTAAATTACCTGTATTAACAGATCAAGAAGGAAAGAAATTTGACTTTAATTCTGAAAAGGATCAAATTTTCGTTTTTAATCTTTTTTATACTCAAGCTGGTCATCCTGCTTTAATTGCTAATCTTGCCGTTTCTAAATTTGCTCAATCATTTCAGCGTAACGAACGTGTCAAATTTTTAAGTATTACTTTAAATCCTGAAGTTGACACTCAAAAACGCCTAAATTTATACGCAGATAGTTTAAATGTAAACTATGGTCAGCATAAGTTGTTGACAGGTGAGAAGGATAGTATTTATTTGGCAGTTAAAAATAGTCTGCTTTTAGATGTTAACAATACCACTCCAATTTCTTATACAAATATGATGGTTTTAGTTGATTATAAACATCGTATAAGAGGAATTTATGAAGTAGCCAATGCTGAAAGTCTATTAAGACTAGAAGATGAAATTAAAGTTTTAATTGCAGAAGAATTAAGAAATATAAATGATGGAAGATAATTTAAGCACTCAAAGTGAAAGTTTAAAATTTAAGAAACTAATAATATTGCTTTCAGTGGTTATTCCTTTAGCTGTAGCAGCATTATTTGTGATTAAAATTCCAGGTGCCACTCCTTTAAATTTCCTGCCTAAAATTTATGCATTTATAAATGGAACTACTGCTGTAGTATTAGTTAGTGCCATTATTGCTGTGAAGAATAAAAAGTTCAAACTTCATGAAGGCTTAATGAAATTGGCTATTTTTTTATCTCTGGTTTTTTTATTGATGTATATCGCTTATCATATGACTTCTGAATCTACTAAGTTTGGTGGTGAAGGAACAATTAGAAGCGTTTATTTTTTTATTTTAATTACCCATATATTATTATCTATCCTTGTAATCCCATTGGTGTTAATCTCTTTTGTAAGGGCATGGTCTAAACAATTTAAACATCATAAGAAAATTGCAAGAATTACGTTTCCTATATGGTTATATGTTGCTGTTACTGGGGTAATCGTATATTTAATGATATCTCCTTATTATAATTTTTAGTTATTATGAAAAGAGGCCTATTAATATTGTTTGTTGTATTCCTGATATTTTCAGCTGGGGATGCTATGGCGCAATGTTCTATGTGTTCTGCTAATGCAGAATTGGGCGCTCAGAACGGTAATACACATACTAAAGGCATAAATCGTGCTGTTTTGTATTTATTGTCTTTCCCTTTTGCTTTAGCTGGTGGGGTAGGTGTGCTATGGTATACTAAGTTCCGTGTAAAGAAAATGCAAAGTGAAAATTGAAAAATCAACTTTACAATTTTTAAATTCGCTCTCAGCAAATAATAATAAAGACTGGTTCCTAGATCATAAGTTAGATTATGAATCTGCAAAAAATAATGTTTTAAATTTTGCTGAGGAAATAATTAATATCATAAGTGCTATAGACCCGGCAGTTCCTGCTACTTATCCTGTTAAAAAAGCTGTATTGCGTATTTATAGAGATATAAGATTTAGTAAGAATAAAGATCCCTATAAGCAGTACTTCGGAATTTGGGTGCCAAGTTTTACTAATTTGGCAAGTGGGCCAGGTTATTATCTTCATATCCAGCCTAATCAATCATTTTTAGGTGCAGGTTATTGGATGCCAAGTGGGGAGCATTTGAAATTAATCAGGCAAGAATTAGACTATAATTCAAGTGATTTCATTAATTTAATTTCAGAAAAATATTTTTCATCTAACTTCAAATTCAATTTTGAGAATGCTTTAAAGCGGGCGCCAATAGGTTATTCGCCTGATCATGAATTAATGCAATATTTGAAATTAAAAAGCTTTGAAGTATCAAAACCTTATACAGATGAACAATTAATAGCAGAGAATTTCGTTCATGAGTTACAGAAAGATTTTCAAAAATTAACTTCATTTATAGCCTTTATTAGGACTTCTATTACAATTTAATCAGCATGAAGCATTCTATATTAATATCTACTATTTCATTACTTCTATTTTTAAGTTCATGCGTGATTTTATCACCTAAAAAGTATAATTCATTATTAGCAAAACAAGACTCGCTAAGTAAGGGTTGGGGTGAAGCGCAAGTTAAAATTGAGGATTTAGAAAAATACATTTCCAAACTTCGTTATGATACGACCGTATTAAATGGGATGATTAAAAACTTAAAAAGTGAATTGGAAGATAGTGAAGTTAAATTAAACGCCTTAAAAACTAATTCTAATGCTGAAATCAATAAATTACTTGCCGATTTAAAGGTCAGAGAATCTCGTTTAAAGGAAGTTGAAGAAATTCTTAATAAACGCGAAGAAGCTAGTCAGCAGTTAAAAGAGAAACTTCAGAATGCTTTACTTGGATTTACAAAAAATGGGTTAAGTGTTGAATTGAAAAATGGGAAAGTATATGTTTCACTTACTGACAAGTTATTATTCCCTTCTGGAAGTATAATTATTGATGAAAGAGGGAAACAAGCTTTGACGGGTTTGGCTGAAGTTTTAAAACAACAGCCTGAGATAAATATAGCAGTTGAAGGTCATACCGATAATCAAAAAGTTAATAATTTAGGTCAGATTAAAGATAATTGGGATTTAAGTGTATTGAGGGCAACTTCTGTAGTAAGATTTCTTACCGAGGTTACTAAGGTCGAACAAATAAGGATGACGGCTACTGGGAAAGGTGAATTTCAACCATTGGTGCCCAATGTATCATCTGAAGATAGAAGTAAAAATAGGAGAATAGAGATTGTGTTGTCTCCGAAACTTGATGAATTATATGAATTAATCAAAAAGTAATTTTAGCCTTTTAAATTTATAAAAGTTAAAATTTATTATACTTATAATGATTTAATTTTTAATAATTATTCTCTAGTTGAACTTTTAATAATAACAATCATAAATAATTTAAAATTTTTATTAACTTTAAATTAATAGTATATTTTTCAATTAATTTAAAGTTATGAAAGTAATAATTATTGGAGAAGATGCATCTATCTTAAATCTTCTAGCGGATTATCTAACTAATATTACGGATTTCGAAATTGTGGACGTGTTTAATTCCACTAACTATGCATTAATGGTTGAAAAGTTGCATAAAAATGAAATCGATCTAATTTTTTTCGAAATTAATAGAGAAACTTCTGATTTAATTGAGGTATGTAGATATTTAAGAAAATGTACAAAGTCGTTGATTTTAACTTCAAAAAATAAGGATTTTACCAGTTTTGCTTTTGATGTTGGTGCGGATAACTATTTACATATACCCATAACAGAAGAAAAGTTTAATATTGAAATTTTTAAGATTAAAAATAAAATTAGGGAGAAGCAAATATTAGAGACGCATAAATTTGGAAATTTCTATTTAAAAGGAGGATCAAAAAATTCCTTTTCTTCAATTTCCATTAAGGAAATATTAAGTGTTGAAGGGTTGAGGAATTATGTAATCTTTAATTATTTTGACTCCTCTAAGCCAGAATCAAAGAATTCAATTACTTATTTAAGTTTAAAAGAAGTTGAGAAAAACTTAGAGTCACTATATTTTTTAAGAATTAATAAATCTCAAATAATTTCTCTACGTCATATTTTAAAAGTTAGCGGAAATAAAATAACGATGAAAAATGATAGGGAATTCATTGTAGGTGCAAAATATAGAGATAAGTTCTTTACCCATATTAATAAGCATAAAATATTTTAGGATTAAATAGGTTTATACCTTTAAAAATTGGGTTTGGGATAATAATTGATGTAGTTGGTATAATAAATTTTTGATTTTTAGAATGGTAACACATATTTGATATGAATTTAATAAACCATTTATTACTCAATTAGGGATGATTGAAAGGTGGGAATCAGCGGTGAGTAGGTATTAAAAGCAAATTCCGAAAGCTGCTGATAACCATAAAGTTGAAATTTAAGGTTAAGTATATAATAAAAAAATCCCATTTAGTGTTTTGCTAAATGGGATTTTTAATTAAACTATTTAATTTTTATTTAAATGCGAATCTAACTGAAATACCAAATCTTCCAGCTTCAGATGGACCATCCGTAACGGTTAATGAAGGTCTCCAGTCAAACGCAAAGTTTAAAGGTGCGTTAATGATTTTATAATCTAATCCCAAAACTGGTCTAATTTGAACTTCAGTATTATTATTTCCGAAGATAAAATTTGGACCTATACCTGCATAATACTTTAGGCCTGAAGCACCATTTACATTTCCATTATATTGGTATTCTCCCCCTAGTCCAACTGCACCACCATCAAAAAATATTAAATTGGCATCAATTGCACCTGTTGAAGTAAGGAAATGTTTAACATTTAAACCGAATCCTGAAGCTCCATCGCCTACATCAATTCTAAGACCTCCTGCAGTTTTATAAGAACTTCCATTTACTTGTGCTTGAGCTTCACTTGAAGAAGCTGCTAAAACCACACCGAATACAATTGCTAATAATAATCTTTTCATATTAATCTTTTTTTTAATTAAATACCGGAATCAACCGATTTGTTTTAGAAAAAAAAATTATAGCGAAAATTAAGCCACAATCATGAATTTTCAGAAAAAACTTTAACTTTTTTGCTGGAAAAACTATTTTTTGAATATAAATAGCTCTTTTTGAGCTTTATCCGATTTGTAAAATTGTACGATTTTATTAGATTTGGAAACCACGTGTTCCTAAACACAAAAACTAAATTTGAACTATATGTCGACTACAATAAAAAGGGTTTTTGATTTTCTTCCTTATAATATTCAATTAAGAGGGGATTATGATTTTTTAAATGGAAAAGTTGGGGGAAAATGGAATAAAATTTCCAATACTGAGTTTCAGAATCAAATAAATTTAGTTAGTAATAGTTTAATAAATTTAGGCGTCGGAAAAGGTTCGAGGGTGGCAATTATGTCGTCTAATAGAATAGAATGGAATATTTGTGATTTTGCAATCATGCAATTAGGTGCATATCAAATTCCATTATATCCTACACTAGGAGAAAATGATATTAAGTTTATTTTAAATGATGCTGAAATATCCATTTTATTTGTTGCAGATAAGGCACTTTTTGAAAAAGCTTCATCAATAGTTAAATCAATGAATATTGATGTGAAGCTATTTACATTTGATGAAATAGAGGGGGCGAACCATTGGAAAACCCTTTTAAATCCCTCAGAAGAGCATAATTTAGAATTGTATAGAGAAAAAGTTACTGCTGACGATATTTTAACGATAATTTATACATCAGGAACAACTGGTCAGCCCAAAGGTGTTATGTTAACCCACAATAACTTAGTGCAAAATGTAATTAATTCATCCGTTTTATTCCCGCCAAACATTAAGACAACGATGAGCTTTTTGCCATTATCTCATATATTCGAGCGAATGGTAATCTACATGTATTTTTATTTAGGCTTAAGTATTTATTATGCCGAAAATATGGATACCATTGTGGCTGATATTAATGAAATAAAACCAGATGGATTTACTTGTGTGCCTCGTCTGTTAGAAAAAATCTATGATAAAATCATGGAGAAAGGAAAGGCACTTACTGGAATTAAGCGTAACATATTCTTTTGGGCGGTTAGTTTAGCTGAAGTTTATGATCATAATAGTGGTTGGTGGTATAGGTTTAAATTGGGGATTGCCAGAAAACTTGTGTTTAAGAAATGGAAAGAGGCTATGGGTAATGAGATTAAATTAATGGTTTCTGGGGGAGCAGCTTTAAATCCACGTTTATGTAGAATATTTTGGGCAGCAGGGATGCCTGTTTTTGAAGGATATGGCTTAACAGAAACTTCGCCAGTAATTACTGTAAATGATTTTGCATCAAATCGTTTTGGAACTGTTGGATGTCCAATAAAAGGTGTTGAAGTTAAAATTGCAGAAGATGGAGAGATATTGGCGCGTGGGCACAATATAATGAAGGGCTATTATAAAAGAGATGATTTAACTGCAGAAAGTATTGAAAAAGATGGCTGGTTTCATACGGGCGATATAGGGGAAATGGTGGAAGGTAGGTTTCTTAAAATCACAGATAGAAAAAAGGAGATTTTTAAAACAGCTGGGGGGAAATATATTGCACCTCAACCTATAGAAACTAAGTTTAAAGAATCGTCTCTTATCGAACAAATAATGGTAGTTGGAGAAAATAGAAAGTTCTCTAGCGCTTTAATTGTTCCATCGTTTTCTGCATTAGAAAAATGGTGTGAAACTAAAAATTTAAGCTTTACCTCAAGAAAAGAAATGTTAGAAAATGAACAAGTTTTAGATAAGTATAGTAGGGAAATAACTTTTTATAATAAGGAGTTTGGCAAGTGGGAACAGGTGAAAGACTTTATATTACTTGATAAAGAGTGGAGTATTGAAGGCGGAGAATTAACCCCGAAATTGAGTTTAAAACGAAAAATTATTGTAGATAAATATGCTCGTTTAATTGATGACTTATACATAAGAGCAGAAAAGAATTTTAAAGGATAGTTTAATGCAAATTCAAAAATATAAATACGGGTTTTTATTGTTTGTAGCAATATTATCCTCTTGTGTTAACGGTCAAATAGGTCAAAACGCATCCGGTCAGTTTAAGAACGGAATGGTTGTATCTGCGAGTGATTACGCCTCTAATGTTGGTGTTGAAATTCTTAAAAAGGGGGGTAATGCAGTAGATGCAGCTGTAGCTGTACAATTTGCTTTAGCCGTAGTTTATCCAAACGCAGGGAATTTAGGAGGGGGTGGATTTATGGTTTATCGCTCAGCGAAAGGAGAAATGGCTACATTAGATTTTCGAGAAAAAGCACCTTCACTTTCTACAAGAGACATGTATTTAGATGCAAGCGGAAATCCTATTATTGAAAAGAGTTTATACGGGGCATTGGCAGCAGGGGTTCCAGGATCTGTAGCTGGTATGGAAGAAGCGCATAAAAAATTTGGTAAATTGAAATGGGCCGAATTAATTCAGCCCTCAATAAATTTAGCAGAAAATGGATTTGAAATAACCGCTCGTCAGGCTAGAGAATTAAATGAGTTAAAAGGAAAATTAGTTCAATTAAATCCATTGGGCACCAATTTAATAAATAAGAATGCTGTATGGAAAGAAAAGGATAAATTAATTCAAACTGAATTAGCTACAACCTTAAAGTTAATTCGAGATAAGGGCAAAAAGGGATTTTACGAAGGGCCAGTTGCAGATAGTATTGTGGCTGAAATGAAACGAGGAAATGGAATAATTACTTTGCAAGATTTAAAAAATTATACTGCAGAGTGGAGAGAACCATTGACTGGGACTTATAGAGGCTATAAAATTATTACCATGCCCCCACCATCAAGTGGTGGAATAGCATTACTTCAATTATTAAAATCTGTTGAACCCTATGCTCTTAATAAGTATGGATTTAATTCAGACTCTACCGTACAATTAATGGTAGAAGCAGAGCGACGCGTATATGCAGATAGGGCAAGTTATTTGGGAGATCCAGATTATTTTAAAGTTCCAGTCCAGCAGTTGCTTTCGAATGAATATATACAAGGTCGTATGTCGAGCTTTAGTTTTGCTAAAGCTGGCAATAGTAATGAAATATTAGCTGGTGTATTATCGCCTGCCGAACATGAAGAGACCACCCATTTTTCTATAGTTGATAGAGAAGGGAATGCAGTATCGTTAACTACTACTTTAAATGGATCGTATGGTTCTGCTGTAGTTGTAAAAGGCGCCGGATTTTTATTGAACAATGAAATGGACGATTTTTCTGTTAAGCCAGGAGCGCCAAATATGTACGGTTTAGTAGGTGGTGAAGCAAATGCAATTGAGCCAGGAAAACGAATGTTGAGCTCTATGACGCCAACCATTTTAGAAAAGGATGGCAAATTGTTTATGGTAGTTGGTACACCTGGAGGATCTACCATCATTACTTCAGTATTTCAAACTATTTTAAATGTAATAGATTTTGAAAAAACGATGCAGGCGGCTGTTTCTGCTAAAAAAATTCATCACCAATGGTTACCAGATGTTGTAAATTATGAAGAAGGAGCATTGGATTCTTTAGTTCTCAAAAAGCTAAATTCTAAAGGTTATCTGCTTAAACAACGTGGGCCAATTGGCAGAGTTGATGCAATTCTAATTACAAAATGGGGCTATTACCAGGGTGGTGCAGATCCGCGTGGTGATGATGCAATAGTCGCTTATTAATTACATTTAAAAAAAACTATTATGAACAGGAATTTTCTATGGGTTTTCTCGTTATTTTTTTCGCTTTTGATTTTCACAAGTGCCATTAAAATTAATGATTTAAATATGGTTGTGGTTATAAGCGAATATCAAGCAGATAACCAAATGATGAATAGAAAATATCCAATAAAGTATTCAGATGCGTATTTTAAAAGAATGCATCAATTTTATCAGGATTGGGATAAAAAATTAAAATCTATAGATTATGCTAAACTAAGTGTAAATGAGCAAGTAGATTATCAACTATTAAAACGCAACATATCTATAAACTATAAGCAGCTTATGGAAAATGAAGTTGCAAAGAATAAGTTGTTACCAATTTTAAGCTGGAAAAATTATATTGAAGAATTTCAAAGATTAAGAAGTGTTGGTACGGTTCAAGATGGGAATAAAGTAGCTAAGGATTTTGAATTTTTAATTTCTAAAGTAGATGAAACCATAAAAACACTCGATAATTATAATGAAATTGAGGCTAAAGATTTTGTTAAAGCTTATGAAATAGCGGAGCAATATAGGTTGGCATTAGTAGAGAGTTTTAAATTTTATGATGGTTATGATCCAGTTTTCACTCAACAGGTAAAGCCTATTTATTTAAAGGCAGAGAGCTCGCTAAGAAATCTAATCAAAGCTTATTCTGTTAAATCAGCCAAAGTAAAACAAGTAGACGATGGAAGTGGTATAATTGGGAATCCGATTGGTAGAGAAGCATTTATTAAGGCTTTAGAAGGGGAGATGATTGCTTATACCCCAGAAGAGCTTATAGATGTTGCGTTGAAAGAATTCGCCTGGAGTGATCGCGAAATGCTTAAAGCGTCAAATGAAATGGGCTTTGGGGATGACTGGAAAAAGGCTTTAGAAAAAGTTAAAGGAGATTATGTTCCTCAAGGAAAGCAGCCTGAATTGATTAAGTTTTTGGCAGATGAAGCAGTAGAATTTATAGAAAGTAAAAACTTAATCACCATTCCTGAACTTGCAAAAGAGGGATGGTCTATGAGAATGTTATCTGCCCAAGAGCAATTAACAGCTCCATTTTTTTTAGGTGGTGAATCTATATTAATAGCTTATCCAACCGATGGTATGACAGATACAGCAAAGATGATGAGTTTGCGTGGTAATAATAAACATTTTGCTAGAGCAACGGTTCATCACGAATTAATTCCTGGTCATAATCTTCAATATTATATGCAAAATAGGTATAAAACTTATAGACGACCATTTGGTACGCCATTTTGGTCTGAAGGTTGGGCATTGTATTGGGAAATGTTATTGTGGGATAATAATTTCGCAAAGTCTCCAGAAAATAGAGTAGGTATGCTGTTTTGGAGAATGCATAGAAGTGCAAGAATAATTTTTTCTACTAATTATCATTTAGGGAAATGGACACCTCAACAATGTATCGACTTTTTAGTAAACAGAGTAGGTTTTGAAAGGGCAAATGCGGAGGCTGAAGTTAGAAGATCTTTTACAGGCGGCTACGGACCACTTTATCAAATTGCTTATATGATTGGTGGTTTACAATTTAGAGCATTACATAAGGAAATGGTTGCTTCGGGAAAGATGACGAATAAGGCTTTTCACGATAAAATATTACAAAATAATTCTATGCCAGTAGATTTAGTTAGGGTGATTTTAAATAATAAACCTATTCCTGAAAATTATAAAGCCAACTGGAAGTTTGTCGATAAACTTTAATTTTTTGTAGCTAAAACTGAACGCTAAAGCTTTATTTTAAATTGAGCTATACGTTTGATTTTTAGCGGCATACTCTTTTGTATAGTTAATTATTGAATTTGGTATGTGTATTGTATAACACTATGCAATTACCAGAATAAATTTAAAAATTAATACTATGAAATTTAAATTATTAAAAGGAACTGTTATAGCAATTGGAGCCGTTATCATTGGGAATGGTGCTTTTGCTCAAGAAACAAATTCGGGTGCTAATCCTCCTATGAGGACTTGGTCTATTGGTGTTAATGTAGGTGCGCTTACCCCATTGTCGCCGTTTGGTGGTCAGAACGATTATTCTCACAGAACTTCTAAACTAGGTTATGGTCTGTATGTAAAAAAGCAATTCACTAATTATTTTTCATTACGTGCAGATGGCTATGCAGGCAAGTTGGCCGGTGATAATAATGAACCTTATCGTTCGGGAGCTATAAATGTTAGTCCATACGCATCCTTCGAAACTGATGTTAATTATACAGCTTCGTTAAATGCTGTGGTAAATATGTTTAACATAGATATGTTTAAGAAGGAAAATGCACTACAGCTTTATACTTCAATAGGAGCGGGAGTTGTAGGATATGAAGTTAACACGGTTGGTAGAGCTGGGACTGCAAATACGAATATTAAAACTGATAAGTTAACCATTCCGGTAGGACTAGGGGCTAAATTTAAAATTTCGGATGCAGTAAATTTTGATTTGGGGTGGACAGTGAACTTTGTAGATGCAGATGATTTAGATGGATATTACAGAGGCGCAAATGATAAATTTAATTACGCTTATGCGGGATTAGAATTTAACTTAGGTAAAGGAAAGCAATTAGCATTCCACAACCCTGTAGCTTTAACATATGATGAAGCGGTAAAAGCTAAAGCTGATGCAGCATCTGCAAATGCATTGGTGAGTACATTAAAAACTGATTTAGAAAACTCAAAATCTGAGAATTCGAAATTGAGATCTGATTTAAATAGTTTAATGGCAGATGCCGATGGAGATGGCGTTTCAGATAAATTTGATAAATGCCCTGGAACTCCTTCAGGAACACCTGTTGATGGATCTGGTTGTCCAATTAAGTTAACAAATCAAATTACCGAAAAAGTAATCATCACAGATGCTGATCGTAAAATTGTTGATCAAGCTATTAAGAATTTGGAATTTGATTTTGCAAAATCAACTATTAGATCTAAGTCTTATGCATCTTTAAATCAAGTTGCAAAACTATTAATTGATAAAAATTTCAGCTTAAAATTAGCTGGACATACAGATAATGTAGGTTCAGATGCTGCCAACTTGAAATTATCTAAAGACCGTGCAGAAGCTGTAAAATCATACTTGGTGTCGCAAGGAGCTAATCCTTCGAGAATTGAGGCAACTGGTTATGGTAAGAACCAGCCAATTGCATCTAACAATACCGCAAGTGGTCGTCAGAAAAATAGAAGGGTAGAGTTTACCTTATTCTAAATCTAAAATTTAATAATTTTTTGAAGAGGCTGATTCTTAAAAAGAACAGCCTCTTTTTTTGATTTTAATTTTTATTATGCTTGCATAATAAAAAATTAAAATATACATTTGTTATGTAAGCATAGTAAATTAAGATGCATCACCAAACTTTAGATTATCACTTAAAACTAGCATGGCAAGCTGTATTGAATAAATACAATCAAATTGCTTCCACCCATGGTATTTCTCAGGCCATAGGTTATATGCTCATAAATATAGAAGAGAATGGTACTGCTGTAACTAAATTGGCCTCATTGCAAGGTGTTAAGCCAACCAGTTTATCGAGAATGTTAGTCAGCATGGAAAAATCTGGCATGATTACCAGAGAAATTGCCGCAGATGATAAACGATCTATTTTAGTTAAACTTACTTCAGAAGGCAAAGAGAAACAAAAAATTGCTAAATCAGTAGTTAAGCGATTTAATGAATATTTAAATGCTTCATTTGGAGAAGAGGAACAACAGCAATTATCAGAATTATTAAAGAAATTAAACGTATTAGCCACAGAATATTCAGTTGAATACTATGAACAGGAAAATTAATAAAGTAGCTGTATTAGGGTCGGGTATAATGGGTTCCCGTATTGCTTGTCATTTTGCAAATATTGGCGTTGAGGTATTGTTATTAGACATTGCTCCAAAACAATTATCAGCAGCAGAAGAGGCAAAAGGAATGAGATTAGATCAGCCTGCAGTTAGAAACAGTATTGTAAATAATGCTTTAAATACAGCAGTAAAAACCAGTCCATCACCTATTTATAACAAAAAATCATTGGATAAAATTACCACGGGTAATTTTGAGGATGATATGTCTAAAATTTCCAATTACGATTGGATAATTGAGGTGGTTGTAGAGAACTTAGAAATTAAAAAGAAGGTTTTTGAGCAAGTTGAGCAATATAGAAAGCCTGGAACATTAATTACTTCCAATACATCTGGTATTCCCATATCAAAAATGGCAGAAGGTAGAAGTGAAGATTTTGTAAAACATTTTTGCGGAACCCACTTTTTTAATCCTCCAAGATATTTAAGACTATTAGAAATTATTCCGACCGAAAAAACAGACCCTTCGGTAGTGGATTTTTTAATGGAATTTGGCGATAAATTCTTAGGGAAAACCACTGTACTATGTAAAGATACCCCTGCATTTATAGCCAATAGAGTGGGTGTTTACTCTATCATGGCATTATTGCATTTGGTAGAAAAAATGGATCTAACAGTTGAGGAGGTTGATAAATACACTGGCCCTGCATTAGGCAGACCAAAATCGGCTACATTCCGTACAACTGATGTAGTAGGATTAGATACAATGATAAAGGTGGCAAAGGGCCTTTACGAAAATTGTACAGAAGATAAAGCACACGATTTATTTAAACTTCCAGCTTATGTAAGTAAAATGGAAGAAAACAATTGGTTGGGTGATAAAACTAAGCAAGGGTTTTACAAGAAGACAAAAAATGCTGAAGGTAAAACAGAAATTTTAGCATTAGACCTTAAAACATTAGAATACAGACCACAGCAAAAGATTAAATCGGCGACACTTGATTTAACAAAATCTATTGAAAGTGTAAAAGATAGAATGAAAGTATTTGCTGCGGGTAAAGATCGCGCTGGCGAATTATTTAGAGCTTCATTTTTTGGTTTATTTGAATATGTATCAGATAGAATCCCTGAAATTTCTGATGAACTATATAGAATAGATGATGCAATGCGCGCAGGTTTTGGATGGGATTTAGGTCCATTCGAAGTTTGGGATGCAGTAGGTGTTGAAGAGGCAATTAAAGGTATGGAGGCCTTGGGTCATCAAGCAGCTGCTTGGGTAAAAGAAATGTTGTCGGCAGGAAACACTTCATTTTATAAAGTTGAAAATGGCATAAAAAAATATTATGATATTCCTTCGAAATCATATTTGCCGCTTCCAGGGTCCGACTCATTCATTATTTTAGATAACCTTAGAGCTAAAAAAACATTATATAAAAATTCTGGTGCATCTATTATTGACTTAGGTGATGGAATTTTAAATGTTGAGTTCCACTCTAAAATGAATACCATTGGCGGCGATACTTTAACAGCTATTAATAAAGCCATTGATATGGCAGAAAAAGATTATAGAGGGGTTGTAATTGGTAACGACGGTGCTAATTTTTCTGCTGGAGCAAATGTTGGGATGATATTTATGATGGCGGTTGAACAAGAATGGGATGAGTTAAATATGGCCATTAGAATGTTCCAGAACACATCTATGAGAATAAGATACTCATCTATTCCAGTAGTAGTTGCACCTCATAATTTAACCTTGGGTGGCGGTTGTGAATTTAGCTTACATGCAGATCATGTTCAATTGAGTGCCGAAACTTATATGGGATTGGTAGAATTTGGTGTGGGAGTGATACCTGGTGGTGGTGGTACAAAGGAATTTGCTTTGAGAGCTTCTGATGAGTTTAAAGAAGATCAAATTGTGCAAAATACATTAAAAGAGAGATTCTTAACCATTGGTATGGCTAAAGTATCTACTTCTGCCTTAGAAGCTTTAGACTTGGGCTACTTACAAAAAGATAAGTTTAGTATTTCGATGAACAGAAGCAGATTAATTGCAGATGCTAAAGCAAAAGCAATTGAACTTGCAGATGCAGGTTATATTAAACCAGTTCAAAGAAAAGATATTATGGTTTTAGGTAAACAAGGATTAGGAATTGTTTATGCTGGAGCTAACAGTATGTATTCTGGTAATTTTATTTCGGAACACGATAAAAAGATCTCAGAAAAATTAGGTTATGTAATGTGTGGTGGCGATTTATCATCACCTACAAAAGTTACTGAACAATATTTGTTAGATCTTGAGCGCGAAGCTTTCTTATCGCTATGCGGTGAAAGAAAGACGCTAGAAAGAATTCAAAGTATAGTAGTTAAAGGAAAACCATTAAGAAACTAATTGAAGATTAATTGGGCTTTAGGTTGAAAACTCGACCATAAGCTTTAAAAATATAATTTATTATGGAAGCATATATAATAGCAGGACTTCGTACAGCAGTTGGGAAAGCACCTCGTGGAGTTTTTCGTTTTACAAGAGCGGATGATTTAGCTGCTGATGTGATTAGGCAATTAGTTGCCTCTGTTCCGAATTTAGATAAAGAGCAAATAGATGATGTAATTGTTGGGAATGCTACTCCTGAAGCAGAACAAGGATTAAATATTGGTAGAATGATCTCTCTAATGGGATTAGATACCGATAAGGTTCCTGGAGTTACGGTAAATAGATATTGTGCATCTGGACTTGAAACTATTGCAACAGCAGTGGCTAAAATTAAGTCGGGAATGGCCGATTGTATTATTGCAGGTGGAGTTGAGGTAATGTCGGGAATGCCATTTGGGGGATGGAAATTAGTGCCAAATCCTGAAGTAGCGAAAAATAATCCAGATTGGTATTGGGGAATGGGACTTACTGCCGAAGCGGTAGCAAAAGAGTATAATGTAAGTAGGGAAGATCAAGATTTATTTGCTTATAATTCTCATATGAAAGCCATTAAGGCTATTCAATCGGGCGCGCTAAAAGCTGGTGTTGCACCAATCAATGTGGTTGAGAATTATTTGGATGATAAGTGTAAAAAGCAAACTAAATCTTATGTAGTAGATACAGATGAAGGTCCAAGAGCTGATACTACAGTAGAGCGATTAAGTCAGTTAAAGCCTGTTTTTGCTGCTGGCGGATGTATTACGGCAGGAAATTCATCACAGACTTCAGATGGTGCGGCCTTTGTTTTAGTAGTTTCAGAAAAAAAATTAAAAGAACTAGGTGTAGAGCCCATAGCTAGATTGGTAAGTTATAGTGTTGCGGGTGTTCCTCCAAGAATTATGGGTATTGGACCAATTGAAGCAATACCTCAAGCACTAAATAAAGCGGGATTAAAAAAGTCGGACATCGATTTAATTGAATTGAATGAAGCTTTTGCCTCTCAGTCGTTAGCAATTATCAGAAATTTAGATCTTGATTCATCTATCGTTAACGTAAATGGAGGAGCCATTGCATTGGGTCACCCACTGGGTTGTACAGGAGCAAAATTATCTGTTCAGCTATTTAATGAGCTAAAATCAAGAAACAAAAAATATGGTATGGTAAGTATGTGCGTAGGAACAGGTCAAGGTGCTGCCGGAATATTTGAAATGTTATAATTGAGCGTTTATTTAAGATATACTAAGTAAAAAAATTATTTAAAAGATATGGAAAGTACTAAAAAATCAATAAAAGGTGGAGAGTTTTTAATCTCAGAAACTAATTATCAGGATGTATTTATACCAGAAGAATTTGATGAAGAGCAGCAAATGATTGCTCAAACTTGTCGTGATTTTTTAGCGGCAGAAGTTTATCCGAATTTAGATAGAATAGATAACCAGGAAGAAGGTTTAATGGAGATGTTGGTGTCTAAGGCAGGAGAACTAGGTATGTTAGGTGTTTCTGTTCCAGAACAATATGGTGGTTTTGGGAAGAACTTTAATACATCTATGCTTGTTGCAGACGTGTGTGGTGCGGGACATTCCTTTGCAGTAGCTTTATCTGCACATACTGGAATTGGAACATTGCCTATTTTATATTATGGAAATGATGCTCAGAAAGATAAATACATTCCAAAATTATCTACCGGAGAGTGGAAAGCGGCTTATTGCTTAACTGAACCAGATTCTGGATCTGATGCCAACTCAGGAAAATCTAAAGCTACATTAAGTGCTGATGGTAAACACTATGTTTTAAATGGCCAAAAAATGTGGATCACGAATGGTGGTTTTGCTGATATTTTTATTGTTTTTGCTAAAATAGATGATGATAAAAATTTAACTGCATTTATTGTTGAAAAGGCTTTCGGTGGAATTACCATGAATCCAGAAGAACATAAAATGGGTATTAAGGGTTCTTCTACACGCCAAATTTTCTTCAACGATTGTATGGTTCCTGTAGAAAATATGTTAAGTGAGCGCGAGAATGGATTTAAAATTGCAGTTAACATCTTAAATATTGGAAGAATAAAATTAGCTGCGGCAGCTTTAGGTGCTTCTAAAAAAGTAATTGATACAGCAATTAATTATTCTAACGAGCGTATTCAATTCGATCGCCCTATTTCTAAATATGGTGCTATTAGGCATAAATTGGCAGAAATGGCCGCAAAAGTTTATGCAGTAGAAGCAGCAAGTTATAGAGCTGGACAAAACATAGATGATGCTTTCGATGCATTAGTTGCAGGTGGTATGGATGAGTCTAAAGCAAAATTAAAATCAACTGAACAATTTGCGGTAGAATGTGCTATTCTAAAAGTTTGGGGTTCTGAAGCATTAGATTTTGTAGTTGACGAAGGTGTACAAATTTATGGTGGTATGGGATTCTCAGCAGATGCACCTATGGATAGAGCGTATAGAGATGCTAGGATCAACAGAATTTTCGAAGGAACGAACGAAATAAACAGATTACTTACTGTTGATATGATGTTGAAGCGTGCAATGAAAGGAGAATTAGATTTAATGACTCCAGCAACAGCTGTAGCATCAGAACTTATGTCGATTCCTGATTTTGGAGAAGAAGATGATACACTTTTTGCAGCTGAGAAAAAAATAATTGCAAATCTTAAAAAAGCAACATTAATGGTGGCGGGTTCTGCGGTTCAGAAATTAATGATGAGCTTAAGTAAGGAGCAAGAAATATTAATGAATATTGCCGATATGGCGAGCTACGTTTATGTTGCAGAATCTGCAATGTTACGTACAGAGAAATTAGTAAGTATGAGAGGAGAGGAAGCTTGTGCCGGACAAATTAATTTAATGAAAATTTATTTTGCAGAGGCTGTAGATGCTGTAAATAAAGCTGGTAAGGAAGCACTTTGGGCATTTGCTGATGGCGATGAACTAAGAATGATGATGGTGGGATTAAGAAGATTTACAAAAATGGAGCCGTTTAACGTTAAAGCTGCAAGACAAGCGGTTGCAGTAGAAATGATTAATGCCAATAAATTTCTTTATTAGTAGTTTTTAATTCAATTTTAATCCGTTAGATTGGCCAAAATCTAACGGATTTTTTTATTTCATTTAATCTATTTAAAATGAAATTGTTAAAATTGGTTAAAAATTGTAGTATCCGCTTTTATAACGTAATTTTGCAATTATGTCTAAACTAAAAATTTATTTTACCATGCTAATAAGTATGGTGGTTATTGCGTCTTGTAGCAAAGATAAATTTGATGCAAATGCTCAAATGGCAATTGATGAAGAGCTTATTAAAAAGCATATTGCAACAAATAATATTCCTGCAACAAAACATACTAGTGGATTGTACTATCAAATAATTACACCTGGAACTGGTAAAACTATTTCATCATCATCTACTGTTTATGTTCAGTACATTGGAAAATTATTAAGTGGAACAACATTTCAAGAACAAACCGGCTCTACAGTTCCTTTGAACTTAGGTACAACTATTCAAGGTTGGCAAATTGGAATTCCTTTAATTAAAGAAGGCGGACAAATTAGATTAATTATTCCATCGCCATTGGCATACGGTAAAAATTCACCATCTGCTAGTATTCCTGCAAAATCGGTGTTAGATTTTACCATTTACGTATCAAAAGTTCAATAAGAATTTATGAAGATTCAAAAACTAAACATTTTCTTTATTTTATTAACTTCTATAGCTGTTTTTTCTTCTTGTAAAAAGGATTATGAAACACTTCAAGAATATGATGAAAGAAGAATTACAGATTATATAAAAAGTAGTTCAATACAAAATGCGCTAAGAGATGCTTCTGGCTATTATTACTCAATTAGTAATACTGGAAATGGAGGCGTAATAACTAATGCTGATTCAGTTTTGTTTACTTTAAAGCTTACGAATATTGCAGGTAAAAGTTATTTTCAAACACCAGATTTATCCAATAGTGGCGATTATGTTGGCTATCTTGTAAATTCTCCAGAAAAGGAAATGGTTCCAGGATTGGCCTACCCTAAAGAGGTTTTTAAATCAGCCTTAACCAAAGTTCAAAGAGGTGGTACTATTAAAGTTATTATACCTTCTTATCTAGCTTATGGTACTAATGGAAATAGCGTTGTTCCTGAAAATGAAATATTAGTGGCAGAAATTAATGTATTAAAAGAGAAAAGTCAGGCTGAATTAGATGAAAATAGAATTAAAGCTTTCCTAACAAAAAATAATATTACAGCAACTAGACATTCAAATGGTGCTTATTACCAAGTGTTAAATGAGGGAACTACTGGACTTTCTGCGGCATTAACATTTATTATTAAGACAAAATATAAAGCGAGATTATTTGATGGCTATCTTTTTGATCAAACTTTAGGTGATAATGTTTATGAAACAGAATTAAATAATACCAGATATTTTGGAATTAAGAAAGTATTGGAAGGAAGAAAAGCGGGTTCTAAACTGAGGATATTTCTACCCTCTAGTTTAGCATTAGGCGCTTTTTCATCGTATGATGTTCCAAAAAATACACCTATAGATATTGAAGTTGAAATAGTAGAAGTAGTAGACGATTATCCGCCTGCTAGCGAATAAGTTTTTATTGCTCTATTTCTTGCAAAGGTATGTTCAACAATGGGTTGGGCATACCTTTTTGTATTTAATTCCTCTATCCATAACTTACAGTATTTAAATTCTGGATCAAACTTTTCTTGTTGCGTGGTAGGGTTAAAGACTCTGAAATAAGGAACTGCATCATTTCCGCTGCCACAGGCCCATTGCCATCCACCAACGTTGTTAGCCATGTCGTAATCTAATAACTTTACAGCAAAATAAGCCTCTCCCCAACGCCAGTCAATCAGCAAATGCTTAGTTAAAAAACTAGCAACAATCATTCTTACTCTATTGTGCATAAAGCCAGTTTCATTTAACGACCTCATACCTGCATCTACAATTGGATAACCCGTTTTGCCTTCACACCACGCTTTAAATTCTGACTCATTATTTCTCCATTCTACGAAGTCAAATTTTTTCTTAAAAGCCTTATTTTCGGTATGTGGAAAATAAAATAAAATCATGTGATAAAAATCTCTCCAAGCTAATCCCGCAATCCATTTAAGTGCATTTAAATTATGCGCTTTTTTAAACGCATCTCTAATACTGATTGTTCCGTATCTTAAATCTACACTAATTCTGGTTGAGGCATCTAGAAATGGAAAGTCTCTATTTAGTTCGTAAGAAGGTAATTTAGCATCTAAGTTAATTTCAGGAAGATCTAAAGTTTGTTCTACATAACCTAAATTCTTTAAACTTGGAAAATCATTAGCTTCATAGTTGGCTAGATTTTTTATTAATTTTTCGGAAGGATAGTGTATTGAAGTAAATTTTTCTACCTCAATCATCCACTTTTTAAAATAGGGAGTAAAAACGGTATACGGGGTTCTGTCGCCCTTTACAATCTCATCTTTGTGAAAAAGCACATGGTCTTTGTAGGTCTTTACCACCATTCCTTTTGACTCTAAAAATCGTTTTATTTGAGTATCTCTGTTTATGGTATAAGGTTCATACTCCTCATTAAAATAAACTTTGTTAATGTTAAATTCATTGACTAAGCTTTCCCAAATTTTAAAAACATCACCTTGTTTTATAAGGATGGAACTACCATAGGCTTCTACCTCTTTTTGGAGTTTTTTTAAGCTATTGTAAATAAAATTTGCCTTGTCGTTAGCATTTATAGGGTTATTTGTTTCAAAAATATAGAGCAAAACAACCGGTGTATTTTCAGATAATGCTTGAAATAAGGCATTATTGTCGTTTAATCTAAGATCTCTTCGTAACCAATGTATATTAATTTTTTCTGTAGATATCATATAGTGCCAAGGTAATATTTGGAAATTTAAAATTAAAGCCTGTTTCCATTATTTTTTTGGCGCTACAATTTTGGCTACTCAGTATCAGCTCAATTCTTTCTCCCAGGATTATTTTCAATATAAATTTTGGGACATGAATTGGCCATATCCATCTTTGTAGAGCTTTTCCTAATGCTATGGTAAGTGTTTTATTGGTAACTGGATTAGGTGTCGTAGCATTAAATACCCCATTAAGATTCGGGTTTTTAATGAAATGAGAAATTAATAGAATTAAATCTTGTAAATGAATCCAGGATACCCATTGGTCTCCATTTGCTAAGGGCGCGCCAAATCCGACTTTTATGGGCATTGCCATTTGAGGTAAACTTCCTCCATTTTTATCTAAAACAATCCCAAATCTTAAGATACTCACATTTAAATTCAATTCTTTTAGTTGCTGATGAGCCTCTTCCCATTTTATACAACAATAAGCTAGGAAATCTTGACCTGGTGCTTTGTCTTCAGTTAAAATTTCGTGATTATTACTTCCATAATAACCAACAGCAGATGCTCCGATATAATTTTTTACCGTATTGGGTGTCTTTTTTAGAAGATTGTAGATTAATTGTGTGGATTTTACTCGACTGCTAATAATTTCATTTTTTCTAGCCTCCGACCAGTTTTCGGTGCCAATAGATGCGCCAGCTAAATGGATAATAGTATCCACACCTTCTAAACACACGGGGTCTATATAATCGCGTTCTACATCCCATATAAATGGAGTACCATTAGCAATTGAGTTGTATTTTCTTACTAAAATATTTACTTCAAATCCTTCCTTTAAAAGAAAACTTGTTAAAGCTTTTCCTATTAATCCAGTAGCACCAGTTATTAGAATTTTATTTTTCATTTAAAAATTTTTAACAATTGTATTGTATCCATTATGTAAAGATTAGAGTATATTTTGGTTTATGGTACAAAAAAGCAATAAATTTGTTTAAAGGTTAGATTTTTGGGATGTCACAAAGAAATATTTTAGTCTGGTTTCGGAATGATCTGCGTTTGCACGACAATGAAATGTTGTTTGAAGCAGTTCAAAAAGCCGACAAAATTTTACCTGTTTTTTGCTTCGATCCCCGTCATTTCACAACCACTACCTTTGGGACCTTAAAAACTGGTATAAATAGGGCACAATTTTTAATTGATAGTGTTCTAGATTTAAGAAATTCTTTTCGAGAAAAAGGTGGCGATTTACTGGTGTGCATAGGAAATCCAGAAGATTTATTACCATCTATAGTAGAAAAATATAATATTACCGAAGTTTATCATCATCGCGAAGTGGCGCCAGAAGAAACCAAAATTTCATCTGCAACAGAAGATGCGTTATGGAAATTAAAAGTAAACTTAAAGCATTTTATAGGGCATACTTTGTTCAATAAGGAAGATTTGCCTTTTCCAATTAAAGATATTCCAGATAGTTTTTCGAAATTTAAAAAGAAGACAGAGCGCGAATCTATCGTTAAACCATGCATTGGTGTTCCGGATAAATTTGAATTTATTGAAGTAGATGAAGTTGGGAATTTGCCCCAGCTATCAGATTTATTTCAAGAATCAAACTTCATAAACGTCCCTAATTTAAATAGAATTGGGGGAGAGACTAATGCTTTAAATCATCTTAAAGAAATAATTTCTTTTGTTGAAAGTTGTGAAAAGTCTGTTTCTTCAATCAACTTAAATTCGGGATTATCGCCATGGCTTTCTTTTGGGTGTATTTCTCCAAGAAAAATTTATTTTGAATTAAATCAAAGAGGCGATAATAAGGAACAAAAGTCCTTTTATAATAAGATGATTTTAGGCTTGTTTTGGAGAGATTATTTTAGATTTATGTTTAAAAAACATGGAAATAATTTCTTTAAATCTAATGGTTTCTTAGATAAACCATCTTATACTTTTATTGATGATCCTGTTAAATTGTCGAATTGGAAAGACGGAAAGACGGGAAACGAAGTAGTAGATGCAATTATGATTCGTTTAAAGGAGCAAGGTTATATAGATGGGATATCCAGAAACTTGGTGATAACTTATTTTATAGAAATTTTACAATTGGATTGGACCCAAGGAGCTGCTTATTTTGAAGAAATGTTAATTGATTATGCGCCTGCTTCAAATTGGGGAAATTGGGCTGTACAGGCGGGTGTAGGCAATGATTTAACACATAAACCGCTTCCAAATTTTGACACTCAACTTAATAATTTTATTAAGTTTTATAGAAGTTCTTCCTTTGCTGCATAAAATAGCCAAATTCTATTTTTATTCTGCTACTTTTGTGGTGTAAATTTGGGTTCAAAGTCCTATTTTTGCAATCTTATAGTTATAATCTGAAGAATGGATAACCTAACATATCTCAACGGCGCTAACGCAGAATATATAGAAAGTTTATATCAAGAGTATAAGCAAGATAAAAATTCAGTAGAATTTGGCTGGCAAAAATTTTTTGAAGGTTTTGATTTTGGGCGTGGCTCCAATGCTTCTTCTGTGTCGGCAGAAACTCCAGAGCATTTCCTGAAAGAGGTTAATGTACTTAATCTAATTGATGGATACCGGAATAGAGGGCATTTGTTTACCCAAACAAATCCAGTTCGTGAAAGAAGAAAATATACACCAACTCTAGATTTAGAGAATTTTGGTTTATCACAATCAGATTTAGATACAATTTTTAATGCTGGAGTAGAAATAGGTATTGGTCCTTCCAGCTTAAGAACAATTATAGAATTTTTACGTCAAACATATTGCGGCTCAATTGGAGCTGAGTATAAATATTTAAGAACACCTGAAGTTATTAATTGGATTCAGGGGACGATGGAGGCTAAAAGAAATACGCCTAATTTTTCATTAGTTGAGAAAAAAAGAATGTTAAACAAGCTTAATGAAGCAGTAGCATTCGAAAATTTCTTGGGCACAAAATTCTTAGGTCAAAAGCGTTTTTCTTTAGAAGGAGCGGAGTCATTAATTCCAGCATTAGATTCAGTTATTCATAAAGGAGCTGAGTTGGGAATTCGTGAATTTGTAATCGGGATGGCACATAGAGGTAGATTAAACGTCTTAGCCAACATCATGCAAAAATCTTATAAAGATATATTTGCTGAATTTGAAGGAAGAAGCTATAGCGAAGAATCTATTTTTAGTGGAGATGTGAAATATCATTTGGGTTATTCAACTGATATTGTAACAGCAACAAATAAAGAAGTTCATTTAAGTTTATGTCCAAACCCATCTCATTTAGAAACTGTAAATGGTGTTGTAGAGGGTATCACTCGTTCTAAAATAGATTTTAAATACGATGGTGATGATTCTAAAATTGCTCCAATTCTAATTCATGGCGATGCTTCTATTGCTGGACAAGGAATTGTTTATGAAGTAATTCAAATGGCAGGTTTAGATGGTTATAAAACTGGAGGAACAATTCATTTAGTGATTAATAACCAAGTTGGATTTACAACTAATTTTAAAGACGCTAGAACAAGTACTTATTGTACAGATATTGCTAAAGTAACTTTATCGCCTGTTTTCCACGTTAATGGTGATGATGTAGAAGCTTTGGTTTACGCGATTAACTTAGCGATGGAATATCGCCAGAAGTATAAAAATGATGTGTTCATTGATGTGCTTTGCTATAGAAAATATGGTCATAATGAGGCTGATGAGCCTAAATTCACACAGCCGTTATTATACAAGGCAATTGAGAAACATCCAAATCCAAGAGAGCTGTATATTCAGCAATTAATTAAAGAAGGAAATTTAACAGCGGAAGAAGGCAAAGCGATAGAAAAAGACTTTAAAGCTTTATTGCAAGCCGATTTAGATCAATCGAGAACTGAATCTAATCCGAAAGAAAATATAAAATTTGGTGGTGCTTGGGCAAAAATGAGGTTGGCAACGCAAGACGACTTTGAAATTTCTCCCGACACAGCAGTATCTAAAACCACCTTATTAGAGTTAGCTAATAAAATAAGCACTTTGCCAAAGGATAAAAAATTCTTCAAAAAAATAGAAAAATTATTTGAAGAAAGAAATAAAATGGCAACCGAAACGCATGTATTCGATTGGGCAATGGGTGAACAACTTGCTTATGCAACCTTAATTAATGAAGGCCATAGAGTAAGAATAAGTGGTCAGGATGTTGAAAGAGGAACCTTCTCTCATAGACATGCGGTTATTACGCTAGAAAATTCTGAAGAAGAATATATCCCATTATCTAATATCAGTGAGGGACAAGCAAAATTTGATATTTATAATTCTCATTTGTCGGAATATGGTGTCTTAGGATTTGAATATGGTTATGCAATGGCTAATCCTGAAGCTTTAACCATTTGGGAAGCACAATTTGGAGATTTCTTTAATGGAGCACAAATTGTAGTTGATCAATACATTGCTAGTGCAGAAACAAAATGGCAACGTGAAAATGGTCTTGTTATGTTATTGCCTCACGGTTATGAAGGGCAGGGTCCTGAGCATTCTTCGGCTAGAATAGAGCGTTTTATGGAGTTATGTGCAGAAAACAATATGCAAGTTGTAAACTGTACAAATCCAGCAAACTTTTTCCATGTTTTAAGACGTCAGTTAAGTAGAGATTTTAGAAAACCTTTAATTGTGTTTTCTCCAAAAAGCTTGTTAAGAAACCCATTGTGTGTAAGTGGAATTGAAGACTTTACAAAGGGTGGATTTAAAGAAGTTATTGACGATCAGTCTGTAAAAGCAGCTTCTGTTAAGCGTGTTTTATTCTGTAGCGGAAAGATTTATTATGATCTTTTAGAAGCTCAAAAAGTTGGAAATCATACAGATGTTGCAATTGTAAGAATAGAGCAATTATATCCAGCTCCATTTATTCAAATGGAAAAAGTTTTGGATAAGTATAAGCATGCTACAGAAATATTCTGGGTGCAAGAAGAACCAGAAAACATGGGATATTGGCCATATTTATCTAGAAAATCACGTAAAACGGCTTTTAGCCATATTGAAGTTATTTCTAGAAAAGAAAGTAGCAGTACTGCCACAGGATATATGAAACAACATGCCAATCAACAATCTTATATTGTTTCTACGGCATTTAGTTCAGTTGGAAACGAAAAAGTAAAAGAAATTGTAGGCAAGGCCTCAAAAAAATAGTTAATATTGATCAAAAAATAACACTTTATGAGTTTAGAAATTAAAGTCCCGCCAGTAGGTGAATCAATTACAGAAGTAACGCTTTCTAGATGGATAAAAAACGATGGCGATTATGTAGAGATGGACGAGGTAATTGCTGAGTTAGAATCGGATAAAGCTACATTTGAATTAACTGCTGAACAAGCGGGTGTTTTAAAGGTAGTAGCTGCTGAAGGAGATACTTTGCCAATTGGAGCAGTGGTATGTTCGATAGAAGCTTCGGAAAAACCAGAGAGTTCTAAACCAGATCAAGTTAAAGGTATTGAAACTCCTGCAACGCCTGCAAGTGATGCTTCTCAAACCCAAGTAAAGGATAGTGGTTATGCTGAAGGTACTCCATCACCAGCTGCTGCTAAAATTTTAGCTGAGAAAAATATCTCTGCAGCAGATGTTAAAGGTACAGGCGTTGGTGGAAGAATCACAAAAGATGATGCTAATAAAGCAGAGGCTTCAAAACCTGCTGCAGCTGCTTCAAAACCAGAGCCTGCAAAATCTACACCAGTAGTTCCTGGTTCGAGAAATGAACGTAGAGAGAAAATGTCTCCTTTACGTAAAACAGTTGCTAAAAGATTAGTTGCAGTTAAAAATGAGACGGCAATGCTTACTACATTTAATGAAGTAAACATGAAGCCTATCATGGACTTACGTTCAAAATATAAAGATCAATTTAAAGAAAAGCATGGTGTTGGTTTAGGCTTTATGAGTTTCTTTACTAAGGCAGTTTGTGAAGCCCTTAAAGATTTCCCAGCAGTAAATGCTAGAATTGAGGCTGAAGAAATTGTTTATAATGATTTTGCAGATATCTCTATTGCAGTTTCTGCGCCAAAAGGATTAGTTGTTCCAGTAATAAGAAATGCAGAGTCTATGAGTTTAGCTCAAATTGAAGCTGCTGTTGGTGTTTTAGCTGGAAAAGCTAGAGACAATAAATTAACACTTGATGAAATGTCTGGTGGTACATTTACCATTACAAATGGTGGTGTTTTTGGATCAATGATGTCAACTCCTATTATTAACGCGCCTCAATCAGCAATATTAGGAATGCATAATATTGTTGAAAGACCGGTTGCAGAAAAAGGTGAAGTGGTTATTCGTCCGATGATGTATCTTGCATTATCATACGATCATAGAATTATTGATGGACGTGAATCTGTTGGATTCTTAGTTAGAGTAAAACAATTATTAGAAGATCCAGCTAGATTGCTATTAGGTGTCTAATACTTATTAGAATATAAAGCAAAAGCCCCGAAATTTTCGGGGCTTTTTGCTTTTAGACTGTTGCTAAATTTAAAAACTTAGCTTTTATGCTGTCTTTATTTTTCTAAAATCCAATTTGCTAGATCCTTGATGTATTGCTCAGATACGTTTCCTGGAACCTGGTATTGTTGAGGAGTACCTTTCTCTTTTTGAGGCATAAAGAAATGATCTAAATCAGGATACAATTTAGCAGTTGCATTTTTTCTACCTGTAATTGTTTTTTGCCAGAGATTGAAATCAGTTTCAGAAACCTGAAAATCCATTCCGCCTTGAGCAACAAAAACTCTAGGTTTTGGCATACCTTTTAATAAGTTAATTTGATTCATGCTGTTTAAGTCAACCCAATAAGAAGCAGGCAATCCAACTAATAATGAATCTGGTTTAATATTACCTAAAGTTTTTATTTTAGAGGGCTCTAAAAATTTAACAATTTCATCAAATCGTTCATTAGAGTTAACTGTGGTGTCTTTAGATAAGTTTAGAAAATATTTATTTTGATCTAAAATAACATCTGTTAAAGTTCTCGCTGGACCAGCAGCAATTATTAATCCAGCTAAATCAGGAACTGAACTTGCAATTCTAGGTGCTAACATACCACCCAAACTATGTCCATACAAATACACTTTTTTAGGATTTACACCTTGCATTTTTTTAGCTAATGCTAAAGCAGTAAGTGCATCTTCAATTGTTTCTTCCTTAACTGTAATAGCCCCATTTAGATCATAAATCATACTTCTTTTTACATATCTTATGGTAGCAACTCCTTGTGTAGCTAAACCAGCTGAAATATCTTTAAATGACTTATTAGGGCCTACGGTTTGATCCATGTCTGATGGACCAGATCCATGAACTAAAACAACAACTGGAAAATTTTGAGCGTTTTTAGGATAGGTAAACTTGCCTACTAACTTATATTGTTTAGTTTCAATAAATACCTCTTTCTCGCTAAATTTAGTTGTATCAGCATAAGTAGGAAGTTTATATTCTATTGTTTCTGTTTTTGGAGCCAAAAATATCCCTACTAATTTTTGCGATTTATTATAAACCATTAAAATATTTTGGGAAGAATTTGAAAAGGAAACTTCTACAATTACTCTAAATAGATCCCCTTCATTAGAGCTTTTTACTAAATCCACAGATTTGTATTCACCGTAAGCAGTTTTTAATTGTGACCAAAGTGAATTTAAACTTTCTGGAGTAATTTTTTCCTTAGCTGTTAAGTCAAAAAATCCCTGTGCTTCTTCATAATTTCCTTTTTCTAAAGTTTCGAAGAAATTCTGAGAAGTACTAATAAGCTCAAAAATATTCTGCGCTTGAATAGTTAAAGTGGTACTAAAAAATAGAATAGTTGCTATTAAAAATTTTTTCATTAATGATAATTTATAGAATATTAAAGGTAGTGATTTATCAATACTTAAAATTTAAAATATGTTAAATAAACGAAAAAAGTCAACCTAAGGTTGACTTTTTTCAAAGAATTTATAATTTAATTTTTCTGGATTACTTTTCCGGATCCAGAATTAACAGAAGTTATTTTTGGACTTCCTGCGTAGTATATTTTTCCGGATCCATTAATTACAGATTTTAGTGACTTGTTTACTTTAACATTGATATTTCCAGAACCTGAAATTGAAGCTGATGAAGATTCAGTTGAAAAATCTGAGCCTAAAAATACGCCCGAACCCGAAATACTAAAATTTGCAGAATCCACATTTCCAGAACATTTAATTTTCCCTGATCCATTGATGGCACCAGAGAAATGTTTAAAAGATCCTTTTAATTCTATATTTCCAGATCCATTTAGAGACGTTGTAAAGTTTTGAGTGTTGATGTTATCATCAACACGAATTAATCCAGATCCATTTAGGACAATAGTATTAATTGATTTAGCCGTTACATATATATTTAACCTTGTCCCATTGAAATTTTTGTTCCAAAATTTTTGGTCTTTAGGTTTAATAATTAAACTTTGGTTTTCTACAACGGTTTTTAAATTCGAAATGGCAGTAGGGTCTCCCTCAATTTTAATTTTTTCTACATTTCCAATCTTTACAAACACATTGAAATTCCCGCTTACTGCTATACTTTTAAAATCTTTTATATTTCTTTCTTCGGTAATAGCCGAATATTTTATTTCAACAATATCGCCAGCCCTTGATGTTTGAGCGATAAATGCAATAAACAGCGTGTAAATAAGTAATTTTTTCATAGTAATAGTTGTTTTGGTTGATGTTACTAATTAGACAAAAAAAATCTTTAAAAGTTGCATCACCAATCTATTTCTTTACTACCTTTTTAGGAATTACATAATAATTTGGGTTCAACTTAAACTGATTAATGTCCGTATTTGCATCAATCGACATAGATTGCCATTCATTACTAGGCTTTAAATGTTGATAGTCTTTACCATTAAATGTAAACGCTATAGGCAAATTAAAGTCTTTAACATCTGTTACCCACCTATAATTCAATACTTGATTTATAAACTCATATTCAAATACAGGTAATCTGGCATTTCTTAAGTATTGATTGAAGAATTTGGTTAAATCGAGCCCGCTTTTATTAGCTATATAATTTTCAATTTCTTTGGAGGTAACCGAAGTGTGTTTATAAGTATGGTTAAGTCCATGTAATAGTTGTCTGAACTTCTCATCATCAACCATTAGCTCGCGTATCATATGAATTATATTTGCCCCTTTAGCGTACCTATCCTTACTGCCAACTTGGTTAGCGTCGTACCTGCCAATTATTGGTTCAATATTTTTGATAGATGGCCTTAATCCATATAAATAGGTGTTTCCTGCCTCTTTACCTTGAGTAAATTCTGCAAATAAAACCTCAGCATAAGTAGAAAATCCGTCTTTAATCCAGTTATCTGCTACATCTTTTGCTGTTATACTATTTCCAAACCATTCATTTGCGCCATTCTGAACTAAAATGTAATCCCAATCTAAACCAATTCCTGTTCCGGAAAGGTCAATGCCTAAATATCCTTTTTTAAATTGGTTTCCATACGCATTAGCAGATTGATATTCGGCACCAACAAATGGCGATTGAACAATTTTATATCCATCTTTATACCATGGGAATGGACCTAACCAAAACTCTAAAGCCGTAAGCATTCTTGGAACTTCATAATCCCAGTGTTTTTTTGCAGTAATTGAGTCCTCTTTTAGCGACCAAAAATCTAGATTTAATTTTCCTTGTAAGCTTTTATAAGATTCAGACCAATTCGCATAACTTCCTATATAAAATGTTGTATTATGACTATTAATGGATTCATTAACTAGCCAATTATACTTTTTTAATCCGCCACTCAATAGTTCTGTACTTTTTAATATTCCATTAGAAATTGCCTTTAGATTAGCAGGGATGGTTATGCTGACAAGCGTACTATCTGCTTTATCATTTTGGAGATCTTTTGTTGGCCACCAAATGCTACCGCCTAAATCATCAGTTGATATTGAAACAAAATGGTTTCCTTCATTGTCCTTACTGAAAATCATTCCTCCGTCCCATGGTGGGTTTCTAGCGATTTTTGGAGCGCCTTCATATATCACAGTAAATTTCTCTTTGCTTCCTTTTTTAATCACCTTCGGGAAAGAAATAAAAACGGCATCACCTTCGCGAGAAAAAGACAAATTATTGTTTTCAAATGTAATTCTTCCAATTTTTAGATTTTTCGATAAATCGAACTGAATTCTAGTTAAATCTTCTAATGCCGTAAAACTAAATTGTGAACTACCGGCAATAAGCTGCTTTTCTAAATTTAAATTAATATCAAGATGATAATAATTCACATCATAATTTGCTTTTAATGGAGTTAATTTGCCTTTAATGGCATAAGATTTTAATTCAGTAGCTGAAATATAAGGCGTTTGCGCATTACTTTTTAAAACAAATAAAGCGCAGAAGAATACGTAGAAAAAAAACTTCATGTGGTGTTTATATAATACACGTTTATATTTTAAAAATAAACATCATAAAACGTGTGATTAGTTTTTAAATTAATTGTAAATATCTGTATTCTTTTGAATTGTTTTCCAATAACTTCACTCAAAAATGGGATGAATAGGGTATTTTTTTCTTATGATAAATTTCTGAAAAGAAAATATTACGAAATATAAAACTTAATCGGTTGCTAGACATTGGCAAAATAAACTCATTTTAATTAACTTTGATTAAATTTTTAAATAATATGGAATACGATGTTGTAGTAATTGGCTCTGGTCCTGGTGGGTATGTTGGAGCTATAAGATGTGCTCAATTAGGCTTAAAAACCGCAGTAGTAGAAAAATATAAAACTTTTGGAGGTACTTGCCTAAATGTAGGATGTATTCCTTCTAAAGCATTACTCGACTCTTCAGAACACTATCACAATGCGGCACATACATTTGTAACCCATGGTATTGAATTAAAAGGTTTAAAAGCCAACATGAGTCAAATGATTGCTCGTAAAGACGATGTAGTTGCTCAGAATACTGCAGGAATTCAATATTTATTTAAGAAAAATAAGGTTGATACTTATCAAGGACATGCTTCATTTTTAGACAAAAATACAATTGAAGTAAATAAAGAAGACGGAAGTAAAGAGGTATTAAAAGCTAAAAATGTAATTATAGCTACTGGATCTAAACCTACAGCATTGCCATTTTTACCTGTCGATAAAAAACGTATCATCACATCTACAGAAGCATTAAACTTAAAAGAAGTTCCTACTTCAATGATTGTTATTGGGGGCGGAGTAATTGGCTTAGAATTAGGTTCTGTTTATGCAAGATTAGGTACTAAAGTGAGTGTCGTAGAATTTATGCCATCTATTATTGGTACTATGGATGCTGGTTTAGGTAAAGAATTACAAAGAGTTCTTAAAAAATCTCTAGGAATGGAGTTCTTTATGGGTCATAAAGTAACTGGTGCTGAGAATAAAGGTAAGAAAGTAGTTGTTTCTGCTCAAAACAGCAAGGGAGAGCCTATCACATTAGAGGGGGATTATTGTATTGTTGCTGTTGGTAGAACTGCTTATACTGAGAACCTTGGTCTAGAAAAAATTGGAATTAAAACAGAAGAAAGAGGTAATAAAATCCCTGTAAATAACCATCTTGAAACTAGTGTTTCTGGTATTTACGCTATTGGTGATGTGGTTCGTGGAGCCATGTTGGCGCATAAAGCAGAAGATGAAGGAATTTATGTTGCTGAATATATTGCAGGTCAAAAACCACATATAAATTATAATTTAATTCCAGGCGTAGTTTATACTTGGCCAGAAGTAGCTTCGGTAGGCGCAACTGAAGAGCAATTGAAAGAAAGTGGAGTAAAATATAAAACAGGATCATTTCCATTTAAAGCAAGCGGAAGAGCAAAAGCAAGTATGGACACAGATGGTTTCATAAAAGTATTAGCCGATGCAAATACGGATGAAATTTTAGGTGTTCACATGATTGGTCCAAGAGCAGCAGATATGATTGCAGAAGCTGTTGTGGCTATGGAATTTAGAGCTTCAGCAGAAGACATTGCTCGTATTTGTCATGCACACCCAACTTTTACAGAAGCTTTAAAAGAAGCGGCAATGGCGGCGACAGAGAATCGTGCTATTCACATATAATTTTGATAAGAATATATAAAAGCCTCGAATTTTCGGGGCTTTTTTTTTGCGCCAACCCAGTTATTGTATTTTTCTTTTATGAAAATAATTTCTGTGCTCAGTGTTATTAATATATTTTTGTTGTTTAAGCATTAATAATAGGATTTAAAGAATGGAAGTTGAAATTTTAAATGATTACTCATTAAAGGCACATAATACTTTTGGTATAGATGTCAATACAAAATATTTTACCTCAATAAAAAGTGAAGATCAGCTCCCTCTTTTAATAGAAACACCTATTTACGAAAATGCTAAAATTTTAATATTGGGTAGTGGAAGCAATATATTATTCACTAAAAAATTTGAAGGATTAGTAATTAAAAACGATATACAAGGAATACATGAAGAGGTAATAGGGGATGATGTGTTTATTACTGTAGGTGGGGGGATGATTTGGAATGATTTTGTACAATATTGCGTAAAGAATTCTTATGGTGGAGTAGAAAATTTAAGTTTAATACCTGGTACAGTTGGCGCTTCGCCAGTTCAAAACATCGGAGCCTATGGTGTCGAAATTAGTGATGTATTATTTTCTTGTAAAGCATTTGATTTTAAAACGGGTTTATTCTACGAATTCACAAATGAAGAATGTGAATTTGGTTATAGAGACTCAATCTTTAAAAATAAAGCAAAAGGCAGGTATATGATTGTATCTGTTACTTATAAATTAACCAAGCAGCCAGTTTTTAAAATATCTTATGGAGCAATTCGTGAAGAATTAGATAGAATGGGTATAGAAACCCCTACTATAAAAGCAATTTCGGATGCAGTTTCTACAATTCGAGTTAATAAATTACCTGATCCATCTACCATTGGAAATGCAGGTAGCTTCTTTAAGAATCCTATAATTTCGAAAATTGAGTTTGATGAATTGATCTTCAAATTTCCAGAAATGGTACATTATCCAGCCGGGAATGCATCTTATAAAATTGCAGCCGGATGGTTAATTGAGCAAGCTGGATTTAAAGGAATAAAAATTGGTGAGTCAGGGACTTGGAAAAATCAAGCCTTGGTTTTGGTAAACTACGGAAACGCTTCGGGTGTAGAACTGTATAATTTTTCAGAAAGAATTATAGAAGAAGTGCAAATAAAGTTTAATATAAAATTGGAACGAGAAGTGAATATATTTTAACTATTTGCCTCAGGGGCTGTAAACCAAGATTTTGCGTTAATTTTTTGTTAAGTCATTTTTTTGGCATCATGGTTGTAATATCACTAGTGTAATTAAGCGCTACTATTTTTAAGTGCAATTGTAGAACTAAACACTAAAGATTATGACTAAGTTAGAATTTAATCAAGAACTTCATCAGCATGCTGTTTCATTGAGATCATTTGCGTTAAATTTTACTAAAGATTCAGAAGACGCTAATGATTTAGTACAGGATACGATGTTAAAAGCTGTTACTTATTATAGTAAGTTTAAAGAAGGTACAAACCTAAAAGGATGGTTGTTTACCATTATGAGAAATACTTTTATAAATAATTATAGAAGATTAGTAAAAACAAATACTTTAATAACGCAGTCAGACGATATATCTTCCGCAAATTTACATTTTAGTGCAAGTTCAAATAAAGCCGAAGGGAAATTTGTTTTAGCAGATATTCAGAAAGCATTATCTACCTTACAAGCAGAATATCATGACCCATTTATGTACTATTTTGAAGGGTATAAATATCATGAAATTGCAGATATGCTAAATATTCCTATCGGAACTGTAAAGACCCGCATTCATGTAGCTCGAAATATTCTTAAAAAATATTTAAAAACTTATTCTAAGGATTTACCAAGTCAGAATTAAGATGTTAAAACTATAAATTAGGCACTTTTTAAATAAAAAGTGCTTTTTTTTGCCCTTAAATTTATTAAACTATATTAAAATCTTAATTTTGATGAAATTAGAATATGTTAAATATAGTTTTTACCGCTCGGAACATTTTCCTAGCTTCTTTCATGGCCACCTTTATGTTGACTTTGTTCAACTATGCGTTAATAGATAATGATATATTATCTTATCAAGTAAATGCATTCGGAAGCAATAGTTTCCAAGGCCAACCTGTGGTTGCTCCATTGTTTATGTTTTTAATGTTTTTTGCTGCGCTATATTTTTATATATTCTTAAATAAAAAATATTTTCATAATACATTAGAAAAATACTCCTTCGCTGTAAGTAATATATTATTAGGGCTTTGTATTGCAGTAGGCTTTTTTGCCAATGCCAGACCATTTACTTTACTAACTTTTGTGTTGTTATTTCTTTGTTTAATCGCTATTGAATACATCAATAAAATAAGATTTATGGGGAAATTTTACAGGTTGTTTTTGGCGTTTTTAATGCCTTTTTGGTTAATCAATTTCGTTTTAATTTCACAAAAAACGATGGTTTTTAATCCAGAAATGCGTGTTCAACTAAATATTGGTCCAGTGCCTGTAGAGAATTTGTTTATCTGGTTTATATTTTCTTTAGTCGCAGTATATTTTTTCGAACGATTGGAAGCCCCTAAAAGAGCCTAAATATGGATTTGCCAATATATTCCAAACAACAATTGGCACTTAGAAATGGCCAAGATAAACCTTCGGTTTGGGTGGCTTATAAGGGCATAATTTACGATGTTACGAAAAGTAGGTTATGGGAAACAGGTAAGCATTATGAGCATTGGGCTGGTCAAGATTTGACTGATGAATTAAAAGATGCTCCACATACGGCAACTGTTTTCGAAAAGTTTGATAAAATAGGGGTTTTAAAAACCTTATGATTGCGAAAAATATAAACTAAAAATTTTAGCTTATATTTGTTTATTTGCCAATATTATTAGTATATTTAATCCATTAAATTTTTGAACTATGTATAGAAATATTAACGACTTTATAAATGATTGGGCTTTAGAAGTAGAAAGTACTGTTAAAGTGTTTTCGGCTATTAATGACGAAGCAAGTCATAAAAAAGTGCATCCTGATGTGAGAACTTTAATGCGCCAAGCTTGGCATCTGACAGAAACATTGCCAGAAATGGGGTTAAAAGCTGGCTTATTTACTGAGAATTTATTAGAAGGCAAACCTGAGCCCGAAAATATGGCATCTCTAATAGAAATTTATAAAAACTATGCGAATCAGTTAGTAAAGGCTGCTCATTCTAAGTGGACGGATTCTGTATTAGAAGAAACGATAGAGATGTACGGTGATTCTTGGACAAAAGGAAAGACATTACAGGTGTTTATTTTGCATCAAGCGCATCATAGAGGTCAGATGACAGTTGTTATGCGCTTATTGGGATTAGCTGTTCCTGGAGTTTATGGGCCATCTAAGGAGGATTGGATGAGTTATGGAATGGAAGTGCCAGTATAACCTAATCTGGTATATCACTTTTTAATATTAAACACTTGTGAAAGATTCTCTTGATAATATAATATTTGTTTAAGGGAATCTTTCATTTTTTCGCGTTTATAATTTTTCTTTTTTTCTGTTGGTTTTTTTCAATCATTACCTGTTTTCTAAAAACTATTATATCCTCAATTAGCGTTATTGGTAATGGGATGGAGTGTGGTAGCTGAATAGACCCTATGCCTGTTTTATAATTAACGAGCGCATCCTTAAATTGTATTAAGGCTTCAGATCCAGGGTAGAGCCCTATGTGGTGTTCATATGCAGCGAAGTGTAATAAATTGCCATGAAATACAAAAGTTGGCATGCCGTATTTTATAGCTTCCTCAGCTTCTGGCACTAAATTTTTTATAAGTAATCTTAATTTTTCTAACCTTTCTTGAATAGGATATGGGTATTGGTTGATATAGGTATCAATATCTTTAATTGCTCTCATAAGATGTAGCGTTAATGAATCGTTAATTAAATTTAATAAGTTTTGAGGTTAGTAGTTGTGTGTATTTTAAATTTTTTAATTGATAATCAGTAAATTAACTTAATTTGCGTATATGGTTATCCGATTAGCTACTTTAAATGATATTTCGGGAATTATGGATTTGGTAAAATGCGTAGTTCCATTGATGCAGGCATCTGGTAATTTTCAATGGGATGAAGACTATCCGAATCCAGAAGTTTTTTCTAATGATATTTCCTTAAACCAACTTTGGGTAGTGGAGATAGATGGAATAATTTCAGGCGTGTCCGCTATTACAAAAGATCAAGATCCTGAATACGCAGATGTAGGGTGGGACATTACAGAATCTGCCATAGTAACACATCGATTGGCTGTAAACCCGGCTTTTCAGGGAAGGGGAATCGCTAAAGCTTTAATGCAGCAAGCAGAACATGTGGCTAAAGAACAAAACATAATTAAATTAAGGGTTGATACTAACACCAAAAATGTAGCTACACAGGCCTTGTTTCCAAAATTGGGATATTTGTTAAGTGGGGAAATAAGTTTGGCCAAAAGACCTGGATTAAGATTTTATTGCTATGAAAAGATTTTGTCTTGAAAATGTTTAGGTGAATTTGAAGGTCTTTCTTTTGGCAACTTAATGTAGAATATCATTTCAAATTGAAATCCAATGCAGCTGTACCTCTGACTCATCTTTCTGAAGCGTAATCTTCCTGACTCGTCCTCCTGGAGCGGAATACAATGTAGCGATAGGATCTCATTGATTAGTTCATCAGATCCTATCGGCCACTTTTCGCTTCGCTCTAAGTTGCGCCTCCAGGATGACAGACCTCGGTTAATCCAAAAATGACCCACTCGACCCGTCCTCCTGGAGTGTAATCCCCCATGATTTGTCCTCCTGGAGCGGAATGCAATGCAGCGATAGGATCTCATGGATTAATTTATTTTATCCTGAGGCTGAAATAAATGGAATGAAGGATTTATCGAATATCTTTAGTTGCGCTCAAAGTTGAGACATCATAATTGCCCGACTGGGAATTGGCCCTAATGCAGAATGTAAAATGTAGATATAAAAGAGCATAAAAAAAGTCATCGCTAAAAATTAGGGATGACTTTAAAATTGCTCCCGATCCCGAAGCATCGGGACGAACCAGCGATAGAAAATTAATTCAACAAAACTTAACTCTAACCAGCTTAGGAAATACTGTTGTTAATATTTCATGCTCAATTATTTTTTTAATAAAAGTTTTACTTTTCTACTTTTTTATAAAGTTTTCGATTGTAATGGCATCTGATTTTGAGTTTCCACAACAAAACAAAGCTTTTAATTTCCAAGGTCTATGTTTATGGGTATAGGTTAGTTTAGCGCCAAAATTATGTTGAAATA
>NZ_JAZDQU010000001.1:0-367793 GCF_036324285.1 Pedobacter flavus | reverse complement strand
ATAGAATTTATCGGATTTATCAGAATATATAATGTAGATATAAAAGAGCATAAAAAAAGTCATCGTTAAAAATTAAGGATGACTTTAAAATTGCTCCCGATCCCGAAGCATCGGGACGAACCAGCGATGGAGGTATTAAATTCAACAAAACTTAACTCTAACCAGTTTAGGAAATACCGTTGTTAATATTTCATGATCAATTATTTTTTTAATAAAAGTTTTACTTTTCTGCTTTTTAATAAAGTTTTCGATTGTGATGGCATCTGATTTTGAGTTTCCACAACAAAACAAAGCTTTTAATTTCCAAGGTCTATGTTTATGAGTATAGGATAGTTTAGCGCCAAAATTATGCTGAAAAACTCTTAAATGAATATTTGAAGTATATCCAATATAGAATTTATCGGATTTATTAGAATGTAAAATGTAGATATAAAAGAGCATAAAAAAAGTCATCGCTAAAAATTAGGGATGACTTTAAAATTGCTCCCGAAGCTGGGCTCGAACCAGCGACCCTCTGATTAACAGTCAGATGCTCTAACCAGCTGAGCTATTCGGGAGTATATTATTTATACTGGTTAATTGTTATCTTAAAAATTATTCCTAATATCCATTAGGAAAACCCGACCCTCTGATTAATCCCGAAGTTTCGGGACTCTAACCAGCTTAGCTATTCGGGAGTACTTATTCTGGTTATTACCCTCATCTTATTTAAAAACCACTTTCGAGTTCCTTGATTTGGGAATGCAATATTAGGGCTTTTAAATTATTTATGCAATATTTGTAGAGAAAAAATTTAAAAAAAATTTCAATTAATTCGCATGAGCCTGATAATCATAGGTACTGTAGCGTTTGATGCTATAGAGACACCGTTCGGAAAAACAGATAAAATAGTAGGTGGAGCGGCAACTTTCGCTAGTTTGGCTGCTTCTTACTTCTACGATAAGACAAAAATTGTTGCAGTTGTTGGCGACGATTTCCCAAAAAAGGATATTGAAAAACTTCAAGAGTTTGGAGTAGATACCGAAGGTCTTCAAATAAAAGTAGGTGAAAAATCATTTTTTTGGTCTGGAAAATATCATAACGACATGAATAGTCGTGATACTTTAATTACTGAATTAAATGTATTGGAGCAATTTGATCCTATTATCCCTGAGAGCTACCAGGACTGTGAATATTTAATGTTAGGCAATCTAACCCCACAAGTGCAATCAACGGTAATTAAACGCCTTAAAAATCGCCCAAAACTGATTGTGTTGGATACCATGAATTTTTGGATGGACATCATGATGGACGATTTGAAAGAAACTATTAGCATGGTAGATGTATTAACCATCAACGATTCTGAAGCTCGTCAACTTTCTGGAGAATATTCTTTAGTTAAAGCAGCAAAGAAAATCTTAGAAATGGGCCCGAAATACTTAATTATTAAAAAAGGTGAGCACGGTGCTTTATTATTTCATGAAGATAAAATTTTCTCGGCGCCAGCTTTACCATTAGCAGATGTGTTTGACCCAACCGGAGCGGGAGATACTTTTGCTGGTGGATTTATTGGTTATCTTGCGAAAGTTGGTACCATTAATTTTAACAATATGAAGAATGCTTTAATTTTTGGCTCTGCATTAGCTTCATTCTGTGTTGAGAAATTTGGAACTGAAAGATTGTTGGAATTAAATGAAGAAATGATTGAGGATAGAATACAACAATTTGTGAACTTAAGTTTGTTTGATATAAAATCATAAGGTAAATTAACTTCCAATCAGATATTATTAAGTCTGGTTGGAAGTAATATTTGATAGATTAGGTATAGAATATTTTCATTTAATATTATTTGTTTGTATTAACTGAGATTGATAATTATCTTTGCGCCAATGCTTAAAAGATACATTTCAATACTTCTTTTATTAGCGTTGTTAAGTGCTCACTTATCGCGATGCTTTGTGTATGCTGGGTTTGAGGTCAATAAATCCTATATCGTAGCTGAATTATGTGAAAACAAGGATAAGCCCGAATTAAACTGTAATGGAAAGTGTTTTTTAAAAAAGAAGCTGAAAGCTGCAGAAGAAAAAGAGCGTAAGCAGGAAATAGAAAACCAGCGCAATCGCTTTCAGGAAACTTTACCTCCCAAAGTAGAGTTGCCTGAGCCAATTAAAATAGCACACGCTAAAAAGAATTATCCTCAAAGTATTATAAAGCAGACCATTGATCGTTCTGCATCTATTTTCCAGCCACCACGCGGCGTTTAATTCATATAAAATTCTTATCGCCATTTTTTAAAATAAAATGGGAATGGCAACGCTTGCCCTGGGTTTCGGGCAATAAATAATCAATTTTTAAATGGATTGAGTTACGGCTGTATGGCCGTTTCTCAAGGAAAATAGTATACAAAATATGAAGAATAATTCTATAATAATAGGGTTGATGACCCTTTTATGCTCAATATTTACCTCATGTTCAAAAACCGACCCACAACCCGATTTTGCAAATGGAGAGCTAGCACCCTTCTCTATCGAGTTCGATAATATTGTTGGAGAAAGGACGTTTGCAATCACTAATACAGGTAGTCTTTATACCAATGCTGCGGGCGAAAAATTCAGCATCTCTAAACTTCAATATTTTATCAGTAATATTAAAGTAACCAAAGCCAATGGTAATAGCTATACCGTACCTCAAGATCAAAGCTATTTCTTAATCAATGGAGAAGATAAATCTACCCGATTTACTAAAATTGAAGTGCCGGAAGGCGATTATACCAAGGTAACTTTCACTTTAGGCGTAGATAGCTTACGCAGTACCATGGATTTAAGTAAACGTACAGGTGTGCTAGACCCGGCTACAGGTGGCGGACACGATAGTGGAGGTATGTACTGGGGTTGGAACTCAGGTTATATTTTCTTTAAACTAGAAGGTACTTCGCCCGTAATTTCAGACGACGTGAAAGGCGATCCTACTGGTAAAAAACAATTTAAATATCATATCGGCGGATTTGGCGGGTTTAGTGCTCCTACTATAAATAATATTAAAACCATAACTATCGATTTAAATGCAGGAGGAATAGCTAAAGTGAGAAAAGGCCGGCAAAGTAATGTTCATCTGTTTGTAGACATAATGAAAGTTTTTAATGGCAAAAATTCTTTTAGTATTGCAGCAAACCCTAATGTTATGTTTAGTGCCTTTAGCGTGAATGTTGCTAATAATTTACCTGAAATGTTCAGACATGATCATACAGAAAATTAGGCTTTATGAATAGAAAACATTTAACAGTCCTAGTTATTCTGGGACTGTTTATAATATCCTGTAAAAAGAGCGATTTTTTAATTGATCGGATAGAAACATTTATTGGATTTAAAAAGCCTGATAATTTCCCGGAGCCTGTTTACGATTTTACATTAAACAAAATTACCAATGCCGGATTTGATTTAGGTAAGTCGCTTTTTTATGAGGTTAGGTTATCTCGTAATAATACCATTTCATGCGGCTCTTGCCATATTCAGTCGTCTGCATTTACGCAGCATGGACACGATGTAAGCCATGGGATAGACGATAGGTTGGGTACGCGCAATTCCCCGCCCATCATGAATTTGGCATGGAGTAAAGCATTCAACTGGGATGGTGGTGTTCCACATCTTGATCTTCAGCCCATCGTGCCGATTACAACGCATGAAGAAATGGACGAAAACTTACCGAATGTTTTTGCAAAACTGCAGGCCATGCCTAAATATAGGTCTATGTTTAAAGCAGCATTTGGAACAGAGGAGATTACAACCTCTAATTTCATGAAGGCATTATCGCAGTTTATGCTTATGTGTGTAAGCAGTAACTCAAAGTACGATAAAGTTATGCGTAATGAGGAAAATACATCATTTACAGAAGAAGAATTGGAAGGCTATAACATTTTTAAAGGGAAATGCGCATCGTGCCATTCAGAACCTTTGTTTACAGATGGTTCTTTTCGCAATAATGGATTGGTACCCAATGCTGTAAACGACTTGGGACAATATACGGCAACTTTAAATGAAACAGATAAATATAAATTTAAAGTGCCATCATTACGTAACCTGCGGTATACGGCTCCTTTTATGCATGATGGAAGGTTTCTTACGCTAAACGGAGTATTAGAACATTACAATTCAGAAGTAAGTAATATGGTGAACCTGGATCCTTTATTAAATAAGGGTGCTAAACCTGGAATTACACTTTCTGAAAGAGAAAAAAGTCGCTTAACAGCATTTCTTTTTACGTTGAACGACGAGACATTTATCAATAACAAATTATTAGCAGAACAATAAAATGAAAAAGAAAATAATATTAATTGCCCTTTTAAGTAGCTGTACGTTTACCTTAGTTCGTGCATGCGATATTTGTGGGTGTGGCGTAGGAAGCTATTACTTGGGCTTGCTACCTGAGTTTAATAAGCGTTTTGCGGGGTTGCGATATCAGCATAAATCATTGGCTACACATTTAGGGCCAAATGGAGAACGTACGCCTATATCGGCTGATGAAACTTACCAGAGTACAGAACTATGGGGAGGCGTTAATTTTGGGAAAAAGTTTAGAGTCTTAGCATTTATCCCTTACAATTTTAATGAGAAGGTTGCCCAAACAGGAAATGGAAGTAAAAATGGATTGGGAGATATCGCCCTTATGGGCTATTACGGATTGGCAGATCATAGGACGAGCGTGGGGCAAAAGCTCTTGGTGCAATCTCTATGGGTGGGTGCAGGTGTAAAATTGCCCACAGGTAAGTATGAACCATCTGAGCGATTGGCTGTTTCAGAATCGCCTAACAATTTTCAATTAGGTACGGCGAGTACCGATTTCACATTAAATGCTACCTACGATATCCGGTTACAAGATTTAGGGCTAAATGTAAATCTTAATTACAAAATCAATACCGAAAATAAACACAATTATCGCTACGGTAAAAAATTCACGTCCAACATACTCTTATATCATAAATTCAGAATCGCAAAATTGTTAACCATTGCACCCAATATCGGGGTGCTTTATGAAACAGCAGAAAAAGATATGGAAAATAAGAAGTATGAAATAGAAACTTCAGGTGGATATTCTTTATCGGCCATAGCTGGAATGGAATTTTCATTTAAGCGAATATCAATGGGCACTAATTATCAAAATGTACATTCACAGGCCTTAGCTGGCAGACGAGCTTTAGCTGGTAATAGATGGATGATACATACTTCATTTGCATTTTAGAACAATTAATTATGAAAAAGTACAAAAATAATTACAACAAATTTTTCACCAGGATTTTAATATTGCTGTTTCTTATGAGTTCGGGCTGTAGCGAAACTCTAGACTATAAAATAGTACGAGCTGATGTGGTTAAGTTACACGACAAATTAATGGTTGACGGAGAAAAGGCAATTCATAATAAAATAGCACTGGATACATTTTTGGTTAGAGATTTACCCAAATTAAAAGATGTTGACACAGCAGCAGAAAGAATCAAAATTAATCAGTTAGTTCTTTTAATAGATGAAGCTGATGAAAGTATGATGGACTGGATGCAGAATTTCAAGGCTGATGTGGAAGGAATGAGCAATGAAAAAGCGGTAGAATACTTCAAATCAGAAAAACAAAAACTGGTAAAGATGGATAGCCTGTATAAAGTTGCGCTTGTTGGTTCAGAGGCATACCTTAAAAAGTATGGTGTTCAAGTTCAACTAGCAAATGACGGTCACGACCACAGTAAACATTAAAATTATGAAAGCCAATAAAAAAAACTTGGTACTTCTTTCAGTGTTTGTAGTCTTACTTTGGATAGCATGTAAGAGCGAAAGAAGTAAATTACCCATGATTCCTGATAGGATTGAAACCCGCATGGAAAATGGAAAAGAAGTAGCTGATACTATTTTTAAAACCATACCTGAGTTTAGTTATTACAATCAGGATAGTGTTTTAATAAACAATAGTATGTTTGATGGAAAGATTTATGTTGCCGATTTTTTCTTTACGAGCTGTCCAACAATTTGTCCAACCATGCACCGCAACATGATGAAGGTTTTTAAAAAGTATAAAGATAACCCTAATGTGATGTTTTTATCTCATACTATAGACTACAAGTACGATAAACCTTCACGTTTAAAAGCTTATAAATCTAAATTAGGCGCTGAAGGCGACCAATGGCAATTTGTATGGGGTCCGAAAACAGAAATTTACAGTACAGCGCAAAAAAATTATTTAGTAGCTGTTGCCGAAGATCAAAATGAGGCCGGAGGTTATGTACATCAGGGTTTTTTTATATTGGTAGATAAATACAGGCGTGTAAGAGGTGCGTATGATGGCGTTACCGATGAGCAGACAGATAAATTAATGAAGGATATGGATGTTTTATTAGAAGAAAGATAATATGAAAAAATAATAAATGCGAATTTTTTTTCTTAAAATAATTTAAGATTTATTTGATTTTAGCGTATTGATTTAAGTTATTAATATTTAAGTCGGTACGCTAAAATTAATTTTTTTATTCTATATTTAGTTTTCTTTTCTTCCATTTTGTAATTCCTCCTTTTAAAGAATAAACTTCTTTAAATCCTGAATTTTTAAGTTGCACTGCAGCTTCAGCACTTCTTTTTCCAGTTCTACAATATAAGTAAACAGGCTTTTCTTTGTTAAGATTTGAAATAAGTGATTTGAACTCATCCGATTTAAAGTCGTAGTTTATTGAATTTTTGATGTGCTCTTCATGGAATTCTTTTGGCGTTCTAACATCAACTATTTGTATGTTTTTCGATAGCTCCTTTGTTAATTTACGAATAGTTATTGTTTTAGGATTTGTGTCTTGAGCAAATATTATTGCGGGTGTACAAATCAATATAATTGCGAGTATAATATTCTTGAATTTCATTTTCTGTGTTTTAAAAGTGGTGTTTTGATAATAGATTTAAAATCACTTTTAAATCTCATCGAGTGATTTTCTTGTTTTGGCGTTTTTAGTTTTAAATGCAGTGGGTGTTAAATGAGTTACGCACTTAAATTGAGCTGATAAATGTGCGCTACTACTATAACCCAATTTCCAAGCAATTTCATTAATATTTAATTCATCGTCTTGTAGTAGTTCCTTTATCTTTTCTACTTTCTGTTGAATAATAAATTTTTCAAGTGTTATTCCTTCACGCTCAGAAAACAATCTGCTAATACTCGCATAATCCTTGGTTATTTTATCACTCAATAGCGTTGGTAAATTTGGAAATTCATAAACCTCATCTATATTTTGAATCGTTTCAATTATTGTGTTTTTTACTTGTTCAATAATTTTATCCTTTTCATTTACGATAAGTTCGAAGCCCAATTCATTTAAGCCTTGAGAGATTTTTAATAATTCTTCTTCTGAAGGAGATGGTGATACAGTTACATAACCTAACTCTAAATTAGAAACCTCTAAATTAGATGCTTCTAAGAATTGTTCCACTACCATTTTGCAGCGGTTACAAACCATATTTTTTATATGTAATTTCATCTCTATTACATATAAAAATACTAATTTTTGCAGATTCAAGCAAATTTAAAGGCTTTTCTTAACTATATTTCTTCACCAGAATATCCAGCTTGCTGTATTGCATTTAATATTTGAGGGGATTCTAATTGTTCATCGCCTTCCACTGAAAGCACCTTTTCAGGATTGTTTAAATCTACATTCCAATTTTTTAATCCTTCTACATTTTCTATAAAAGGGGTTAAAGCTTGGACACATCCAGAACATTTTAAATTGGTTTTAAATTTGTAAGTTATCATTTGAAATATTTTAATCTTAAACTATTGGTTACTACAGAAACAGAACTTAATGCCATAGCAGCACCGGCAATCATTGGATTTAATAAAAATCCATTAAATGGATATAGTACTCCGGCTGCTAACGGAATCCCTATAATATTATAAATAAATGCCCAAAAAAGGTTTTGTTTAATGATTTTTACGGTTTGATCAGATAGCCTAAATGCTTTTGGTACATTTCTTAAATCAGACGATACTAAAGTTATTTTAGCCACATCAATTGCAATATCAGAACCTTTACCCATGGCAATTGATACATCGGCCAATGCCAATGCTTCACTATCATTTATTCCATCGCCAATCATGGCCACCACTTTGCCTTCTTTTTGAAGTTTTTTAATAAAATCGCCTTTTTCACCCGGACTAACATCAGCAATATAACTTTTTATGCCTGTGAAATCTGCAACTGCTTTGGCAGTATATTTATTGTCTCCAGTTAACATATGAACCTCAATACCGTCATCTAAAAGCTCCTTTATAGCTTTTTTTGATCCATCTTTAATCTGGTCGGCAATTGCAATTATTCCAAGAACAGAAGTAGTATTTCCCAAAAATATTACGGTTTTTGCTTCTTCATTTAATCGGTTAAATTGCTTTTGTTGTTCGCTATCAAGCGGAATATTGTAAGCATCAAGTAATTTCGGACTTCCCACCCAATACTCTATTTCGTTATAATAACCTTTAACGCCGCGACCAATAATATTGGTAAACCCCTTAATCTGAGCAGGAGTTATTTCTTCAGTTATTAAATAATCTTTTACTGCAGCTCCTAAAGGATGCTCCGACGGCAGTTCTAGCGCTAAAAGTATTTCTTTGTTTAGCCTAGATTCTTGAATGAAAAAATCGGTAACCTGTGGTTTCCCTATCGTAATGGTACCTGTTTTATCTACAACAATTGCATTTACTTTATGTCCTAATTCTAAAGCTTCTGCATCTTTAATTAAGATGCCATTAGAGGCACCTTTCCCAATACCTACCATAATTGCTGTTGGTGTAGCTAGGCCTAAAGCACATGGACAAGCAATAATTAATACAGTTATCATTGTTAAAAGACCATGAGAAAAACCATTTTCACCTCCAAAAATTATCCAAACTAAAAAAGTAAGTATGGAGATTGAAATTACAATAGGCACAAAAATAGAGGCAATTTTATCGACTAATTTTTGGGCTGGAGCTTTAGATCCTTGTGCCTCCTGCACAACTTTTATAATTTTAGCTAAAAGCGTTTCTTTTCCTACTTTTTCTGCAATAAACTTGAAACTGCCATTTTGATTTATAGTACCTGCAAAAACTTTACTGTTTTCAGTTTTCAAAGCAGGAATTGGCTCCCCTGTTAACATACTTTCATCTACATAAGAGCTACCTTCATAAAGTGTACCATCTACAGGGATTTTTTCTCCCGATCTAACCAATAATGGCATCCCTTTTACAACCTTATCAATTTCTACTTCTACCACAGAACCATCTTTATTGATTAGCATGACCTTGTTGGGCTGTAGTCCAATTAATTTTTGAATAGCAGAAGAGGTGTTAGATTTGGCTTTTTCCTCCAAGTACTTACCTAACAAAATAAAAGCAATAATTACTGAGGCAGCCTCGTAATATACATGAGCATGGATACCTCTTTCGTGCCAGAATTCGGGGAAAAAGGTATTGAAAACACTAAAAATGAAGGCTATGCCAGTACTTAATGCTACTAACGTATCCATATTCATTTGTCCATATCTAGCATGTTTAAATGCGCTGATGTAGAATTTTCTTCCAAAGAGAAATAATAGAGGCGTGGTGAAAGCCAACATGTAATAGTTGGCATATGGCATATCCATAAAAAACATGCCGATTATAAAAACCGGAAATGCCAAAATACCGGCACCAATAACATTTTTCTTTAGTTCTTTTAATGATTTTTCGTTGTCGTAAATATTAACACTGGTTTCTAGATTTGATATATCTAAATCATATCCAATGTTTTGAACTGCAATTTTTAATTGTTGAACATCAGTAATATCTGGATTGAAGTTTATTTGCGCATTATGGTTAACATAATTTACAGAGGCTTCTATTACACCTTGTTGTGACTTTAAATGAGATTCCACATTTAAAGCACATGCCGCACAACTCATGCCTAAAACGTTGTAAGTTGAAATGTTGTTTTTTTCTTTAGACATTTTATAAAAGGTTTGTAATATCAAATTTACGGCGTTAATGGAGCTTTTGTTTTATATTATTCTGTATAAAATTTATAGAATTTTGTTCTATTGCATTATTAAGGTATATTTTTATGGTTGTAGAATTACATTATTGTAAATGAAGTAGTTGGTTTCGTAAATTTTGTTGTTTATAATTGTATTTATGTCTAATTCAAAAAATGATCATCATGATCATAACCATAATCATAGCAAGAATTTAATTAAGCCCAATTCCTTTTTAGAACATTGGGATTTACTTTTAGCATTAGCTATTTTAATCATAGAAATGGTGGTAGAGTATTCTATTGGGTACATTCTACCATATCCATTTAATTTATTGATAAATATTGTAGCTTATCTTTTAGCAGGAAGGGATGTTTTAAAATTGGCTTTTATTAAAGCCAAAAGGTTAGATATTTTTAATGAATTTTTCCTGATGAGCGTAGCTACATTGGGTGCTTTTTCTATTGGTTCCTATACAGAAGGAGTTGCGGTAATGGTGTTCTATTCTATTGGAGAATGGTTTCAAGACGCTGCGGTAAATAAAGCTAAACGGAGTATAAAATCTTTATTAGATATTCGGCCGGATGTGGTAACTGTAAAAATTGATGGTCAATTAAAAGATGTAAAACCAGAAAGTGTTAACGTAAATGATGTTATTGAAGTAAAACCAGGTGAAAAGGTAGCTTTAGATGGCGTTTTATTGGCAGAAAGAGCGGTATTTAATACAGCTGCATTAACTGGAGAAAGTAAGCCAGACCAAAAATATAAAGGTGAAGTAGTCTTGGCAGGAATGGTTAATTTAAATTCTTTAATTGAAGTAAGAGTTAGCAGACCTTATAAGGATAGTAAGTTGAGTAAAATTTTATCCTTAGTTCAGGATGCTACTGCACGCAAATCAAAGACCCAATTATTTATATCCAAGTTTGCTAAAGTATATACGCCAATTGTTTTTTTATTGGCCATTTTAGTGGTTTTTTTACCTTATTTATGGGTAGATAATTATGAATTTAATGATTGGTTTTATAGGGCACTAGTTTTTCTAGTGATTAGTTGTCCATGTGCCTTGGTTGTCTCAATTCCATTGGGTTATTTCGGAGGAATTGGTTTAGCTTCAAAAAATGGGATTTTATTTAAAGGTTCAAATTATTTAGATATTATGACCGCCGTAGATACGGTGGTGATGGATAAGACTGGTACACTTACAAAAGGTGTATTTAAAGTTCAAAAGGTGGAGGCCTTAAATGGATTTTCAGAAAACGATTTAATAAAATATGCGGTAGCCATTGAAAGTAAATCTACACACCCTATTGCAAAGGCGATTGAGCAATTTGGGGATTTAGAGATTATGAACGACTTAATTACTGAGGTTGAGGAAATTCCAGGTTATGGTTTAGTGGGTTTAGTAGATGGAAAAAAAGTTGTTGCAGGAAATAAAAAACTGCTCGAAAAATTTAAAATCAATATAAATGCGGAAATAGATGTTGTAGAGACTCTTGTTTTAATAGGGATAGATAATATTCTGGCTGGATATTTTATCATTGCAGATGAAATTAAAGAAGATGCCAAACAAGCTGTTTCAGACCTCCATTCTTTAGGTATTAAAACGGTAATGTTGAGTGGAGATAAACAAAGTGTTGTTGAAAAAGTTGGTGAATTGTTGGGAATAGGAGTCGCTATTGGCAATTTGTTGCCTGAGGACAAGGTAAATAAGGTATCAGAATTAAAATCTTCGGCAAAAAAGTTGGCGTTTGTTGGTGATGGTGTAAACGATGCTCCAGTGGTAGCAATGGCTGATGCAGGAATTGCGATGGGAGGTTTAGGGAGCGATGCAACAATTGAAACCGCTGATATAGTTATTCAAAATGATCAGCCTAGCAAAATAGTAGATGCAATAAAAATTGGCAAGATTACAAGATTTATTGTTTGGGAAAATATAGTGCTAGCTATGACAGTTAAAATTGCTGTACTTGTATTAGGCGCTGGTGGGATTGCATCATTATGGGAAGCTGTAATTGCGGATGTGGGTGTTGCGTTATTAGCAATTTTGAATGCGGTAAGGATTCAAAGAAAACAAATATAAAATTTACAGTTTTAGACGTAGTTGATCTTGAATTTCTTCTTTTGGCATAGCGTGCATAAAATTAGAAATTCCAATTCCTAAAAGTCTTATAGGTTTATTTATTTCAACGCTTTTAAGTAAATCGATCCCCGTAGCTGCAATTTGTTCGGTATTTAAAAAGCCATTTAAATTGGAAGTACTTCTGGTGATCTGTTTAAAATCTGAGAACTTAATTTTTAGAGTGATGGTTTTGCCTATATTTTGCTTTTTTGACAACCTATTGTAAACTGTTTCACTTAATAACTTTATCAGTGCATTTAGTTCATAGATGTCTTCGGTGTCAAACTTTAACGTGTCTTCTGCGCTAATAGATTTCATTTCTCTAAATGGCTGAACAGGTCTGTTATCAATTCCTCTTACTACTTTATAAAAGAATGAGCCTGTTTTTCCAAAATGATGTTTAAGTTGTTCTTCTGTAAGTTTTTTTATATCAGCACCTGTATATAATTGCATAGTTCGCATTTTCTGGGCCGTAACTTTTCCTACTCCAAAAAATTTTTCGACAGGTAAATCTTCTATGAATTTTTCAATTTTAGAAGGGCCAATAAAGGTTAATCCATCTGGTTTATTTATATCTGATGCAATTTTTGCAACAAATTTATTGATTGAAATTCCTGCGGAGGCGGTCAAATTAAGTTCGGTTTTTATAGCTTCCTTAATTTGTTTCGCAATTTCAATGGCAGAGCCAATATTTAATTTGTCTTCGGTAATATCTAGATAGGCCTCATCTAATGACAATGGTTCAACTAAATCAGTATAGCGGTAAAATATTTCTCTAATCTGTTTAGAAACAGCGGCGTAAACATCAAAACGAGGAGGAACAAAAATAGCAAAAGGGCATAATGAAAATGCTTTACTACAACTTATGGCAGATCGAATTCCATATTTACGGGCTTCATAATTTGCGGTGGCCACCACACCTCTGCTGTCTGGTCTGCCACCTACTACCAAGGGTTTACCTCTATATTCGGGAAAATCTCTTTCTTCTACCGAAGCATAGAACGCATCCATATCAATGTGGATTATTTTTCTAAAACTTGGCTTAGGAATATCCATTTTACACTTTATGAAATACTAGTATTTATTAAAAATAAAAAAAGAGAATGACGTTAAAGTTAATCATTCTCTTTTTTAAGGTAGTTGATGAAAATTCTAAAATTTAATCTTTTTAAAAATCATCAGTTACATATTCCATTAAGGTTCTAAAAGAAACTAATTGTTCTTTAAAAAGTGCTTTTACTTCTTCCCTTAGTTCAGTAGCATGTTTTTCTAAATATAATTCATAATCATCTTTAGATTTTGCGATAAATTGGGCAGAATAGGTAACGCCTTCATTTGGTGAATCTAGAACTTTTAGGAAATGATTTTTTACAAAAAGACCAGTATTCATCACATCAGGAATATGCTTAGAAAGCATCCATTCTTGCCACTCTTGGGCTATACTTTCATCAACTATGGTTGTAACATTGTATAATAACATAATGCAAATATACGTAGATAATTAATTTCAGTTATATTTTTAAATTCTAATCAAATTACAAAATGATTTATAGCTTTTTGTTTTTATAAGGGTGAAAAAATGAAGGTCTAATTTCTAAAACAAAATATGTAATATTTTGGTAGGATACTTATATTTGAAAAGGATTTTAGATAATAAAAATAGAGCCATAAGTAGTTGTTGCCTTAATAAGGTTTAGAGTTGGAATAGTGGCGATTAATGGTAAAAACGTATAAAAAATCAATTTCTTAGCCAGTTTAAATTTAAAATTTATTCAATTTTAAATTCTATAATAGCATCTTAATTGTTACTTTAATAATGCGATAATTTTAAGGATTGTTGCTTAACTTTTGCTTTGCAAATTAAAAATAAGATAAATGGGCAGGTCATTTACCTAAAGGTGGACTGTCTGGAGATATAAAATATGAAGTTGGGGAAATTACTTACAATAATTACGAGTGTTCTGTTGTTATTTTCAGCATGCAACAGACAAGATAAAGTGCGGGAGATTCCTGTAAATGATTTTTTCAAAACTCAGGAAAAAACAGCATATAGAATTTCTCCAAATGGTAGTTTTATATCCTATTTACAACAAAAGGATGGCGAGTCTGTTCTAATGGTTGAGTCAGTAATTGATGGAAATCCAAAGGAAATAATTAAATCTACCGGCAAGAACATTAGTTTCTATGCATGGGTAAGTGATGATGAGTTAATTTATTATAAAGAAGTAAACACAGGTGTTCGTAAATCTGATTTGTTTATTATTTCTAAGGACGGAAAAAACGAACGTCAATTAACGTATAATGAAGAGCGCAGGATGCAAGTTTTGGATGAGCAATTAATTGATGGTAAATTTTTATTAATTGCTTCAAATAAAAGGGATTCGGCAGTTATTGATGTGTATAGGTTAAATGTTAGAGATGGGAAATTTGAGATGGCTGCTAAAAACCCAGGAAATATTACTCGCTGGATAACAGATAGAGCAGGTAAATTAAGATTAGCAATATCTTCTGATGGAGTAAATGAAACCTTCTTATATAGATTAAACGAGCAAGAAGCTTTTAGACCTGTTTTGTCTAACAGTAATGCTACTTATGTAAGGCCAGTAGCTTTTTCAGAAAATTACCCAAATATTATTTATGCTATTTCTAACTCTGGAAGGGATAAAAACGCCTTAGTAGAAATCGATTGTAATACAGGGAAAGAAACGAAAGTTTTATTTGAAAATGATTCATTAAACGTAGTTGATGCACAATATTCGAGATCTCGTAAAAAAATGGTTTTTGTTGTTTATGAAACCTGGAAAAAACAGAAACATTATTTAGATACCGGTGTTAAGGCGCTTTACGACAAGTTGGATGAGTTGTTACCTAATACTGAAACTAGAATTTCTGACCGAGATAAAAATGATAATGTTTTAATTGTAAGGACTTTCACTGATAGGAATCCCGGTTCATATTATTTGTTTTTTGTAAATGAAGGAAGAATTAGAAAGTTAGGAGATTTTAATCCTTCAATTAATGAACAAGAAATGAGTAAAATGGAGCCTATTAAATTTAAATCACGTGATGGTTTAGATATAGAAGGTTATTTAACATTGCCTTTGTACAAATCTCCAACAAATTTACCATTAGTGGTTATTCCTAATTCAGGTCCAGGTGTAAGAAACAGTTGGGGTTATAATGCAGAGGTACAGTTTTTAGCAAATAGAGGATTTGCGGTGTTGCAAATCAATGCTAGAGGTTCCGCAGGTTATGGAAAGAATTTTTATGTAGCAGGCTTTAAACAATTGGGATTAAAAATAAATGATGACTATGAGGATGGTGTTAAATGGCTAGCCGGAAAAGGTATAATTGATCCAAAAAAAGTAGCAATTTACGGTTCTGGCTTTGGTGGGTTTATTGCTTTGAGCAGTGTTTACAGAAATCCTGGTACTTATGCAGTGGCAGCATCTAATGCTGGAATATTAAACATGTTTGGCTATTTAAAATCTTTTCCAGCTTATTATAACGCCAATTTACATGCTAGGTATGAAATTTATGGCGATCCAAGGCTGGATAATGAATATTTGAACAAGGTTTCGCCAATTTTTAATGTAGATAAAATTAAAACTCCAATTTTTATTAATGTAAATGTGAAAGACACTAGGTTAAGTCCGGCAGAAGGTATCCAGTTTATTAAGCAATTACAAAAACAAAATACAAAGGTTACTTATATTGAAAATCAAGATCAGCCTTTCTCTCCTAGAAGAGACGAAAATCGACAAAGACTATATACTCAGCTCGAAGAATTTCTTTCTGCCAATTTGAAATAAAAATGATTGATATAAAGAAATGAAAAAGGAGCAAAATTTCGGTTTCCGTAAGAATTTTTCATTGATAGTAATATTCATCGCTTTAATATCTACTTTCTTTGTTTTATCCTTGTTTGTTGCTTTTAATTACAGTAAGAAGGTAGTTGAGAATGAATATGTATCCGAGAAAATCAATGTCTTGGAGCATTCTATGGCACCTTACAATGATTTTTTTCAAAATAAATTAACCGAAATTTCTTTTTATAATGGGTACTTAGATTCTTTAAATGCATCAAAGTATATTGATTCGGTGTTATTGAGTTATCCTTTTGTTGAGAAGGTAACTTTTTATGATGCCGAAGTTAAAAACAGTCCAATTGCAGACGGTTTAACTTTTGGGAATTTTAGCCTCGGCCCTAAAGCTTCGTACGACTATTCTAAGCTTAATGTTAAAACTTCTGTAACAGTATCTAAAAATATTGGAGATGAGTTTAGAGAGCTTGCACTTAAAGTAACCAATTATTTAAGTCATTTAGATACTGCAAAAGTGCCTAGTCAGGACGAATTGTTTACCGTGTTCACTAGCGTTCGATCGAATAAAATCACTTATTTAAACATTCCCCAATTCGACGATCTAAAAGCATACAAACAGTTGTTGAGGAAGGTAGAAATGCCACCTGTTGTTTTTCAACAAGATATGTTATCATTTGATTTAAATCCCGATAACATTAAAATTTTGAATATCCGTCCGAAACTATATCAAAATATAGAGATTAGACCTATTACTTATGACCCTTTAAGTAAAAAATTAGACAATATATCTACCGAAGTAACCTTGCCAGGTCCATTTTCAGATTATAAGTTATATTTTACTTCTTCTAAGACATTTATTAATTATGCCATATTAAGAGAATTTATGCCGCTTTCTTTAATATTGCTTTTAATTTATGGAGTATTATTGTTGGTTGCTTATTTAATTTTCAGGAATTTAAACATTAACCAAAAAATGTATAAGCTACAATATGATTTTGTGAATAACTTAACTCATGAGTTTAAAACACCAGTGAGCGTTATAAAAATCGCAGGAAACAATATTAAAAGTAGCCCGAGTATATCAGCCCAAGAGCAAAAATTTTATGGTAGAATATTGGATGAAGAAGCTGATAAATTAAATGGATTGATGAATAAACTTCTATCATTTACACAGATAGAAAATAGGGTAATTACATTAAATGAAGAAGAAGTTAATATTAGGGAGTTTATAGAAAGTACAATTGAGTCTCATAAATTAAAACATCCTGATTTTGATTTTACTTATGAACTTATAGGTAAAGAAACCATAATAACAGACCCAGTTTTATTGGGTAGTTTATTCGATAATTTAGCGGAAAATGCCTATAAATATTCATCACCTGATAAAAAGAAATTGAAAATTTCGGCTAAGTTGAGTAAGAATAAAGCTGAATTTAAATTTACTGATAGCGGAATTGGTATTCCATCCTCAGAAATAAATAATATCTTTAAAAAGTTTTATAGAATACAAAATCAATATAATCAAAACGGTAGCGTTGGATTAGGATTAGCCTTCTGTAAGGAGTTGGTTGATTTTATGAAGGGCGAAATAAGTGTTAAAAGTAAAGTTGGAGAAGGTAGCGAGTTTTTAATCGTATTGCCTTTTAATTAAATAGAATATCATGTCTAAGGAAATTAAAATACTTATTGTAGAAGACGACGAAAATCTACGTTTCTTGGTTGCGCATAGATTGCAATCTGAAAATTATCAAATTTTGGAAACTGGTGATGGTGAAACAGCTGAAAAACTTATTATGTCGGAGAAGCCAGATATAGTATTGTTAGATTGGATGCTTCCTGGCAAACAAGGATCTGAAATTTGTGAAAAAGTACGATCATTAGGTTTTGATAAATTGATTATCATGATGACGGCTAAGGCCCAAGACGTAGATAAAATTGATGCTTATAATTTTGGTGCTTCTGATTACGTGACCAAACCTTTCAATATGGATGTTTTGGTAGCGATGTTGGAAAGTAAAGTTAAATTTTTGCAGAATGCAGATAAACCAGAAGTTCATAAGTTTGGAGAAATGGAGCATCATCCAAATATTCATACTTTATTTTCTAAAGGGAAAAAAATAGAATTGACCATATTGGAAAATAGAATTTTGCTGTATTTCTTGCGTAATCCTGGAAAGGTAATTAATAGAGACGAATTGATGTTGGTAGTTTGGGGTTATAACTCTGATGTAAATACCAGAACACTTGATATGCATATTGTTCGTTTAAGAAAGAAAATTGAAGTGAATCCAGATAATCCTCAACTTTTACAAACGGTAAGAGGGGTAGGTTATAAATTTAATATCTAAGAAATAGAGCCCTGTTAGTCAGGGCTTTTATATTGCAGTGGTTAGTTTTAATAACAGAAACTGTAAAATCATAATGCCATCTAAAAAAAGGAAATAATAATATTCGTTTCTTTTAAAATTGGATTTAAAAATTAACCAAGCAGCGGTTAATATGGTGAGGGTTAAAGCCAAAATATTTAAGTCCCAAGTATTATTAAAAAGTAATAATAGAATTAAATAAAGCAGAAGAAAGGAGAAACAAATCCAATTCGATTTTTTAATTCCAATTAAAACTGGTAAAGTTTTAAGTTCAAAAAGCTTATCCTGAAAAAAGTCTCTAATGTCAAAAGGGATGGTTATTGCAGCAATAAATAGGAATCTTTTTGCGGCTAATAAGAATAAATCGTGGATCGGTACATTTATAATATGTTGTTGTTCTGCTTCAATAATTGGAAAAACCACAGTACTTACAGACCAGATTAAACTAATTAGAAACAACTTTACGCCGGGTAAATTTCTCAATCCAATTGGTTTCCCGTTTAACATAAAGAGCGGAAGAGCATAAGCAAAAGCTAAAATTCCAGTAACTGAAATTAATATTAATCCATATAGGCTTATGAAAAAAAAGCCAAGTGGAATTAAGCCTAAAATAGCGACCATGGTGATGGTTACCATTAGTCTATAATGACTATATATCCATCTTACTCTTTTGTATGAAGATTTGGAAGGTTCCTTTGGTTTGGTTATCAACATACTAAAATTGTAGATAACCAATGTGCCTAAAAATAAAATTCCTAAGACATTGTAACTAGCTTCTAATTTGAGTAAGTGATAAGTAACTAAACCTTGAGCAACTGCACAAATAGCAATAAAGATATTGCTAAATAGCAGAAAGTCTAATACGTCTATAAAGTACTTCTTTATCTCTTTAAAAACCATATTAATTGAAACACTGCATTATGCAGAAGTCAATTCAAATATAGTAATCTCTGGAAGTATACCAACTCTACCTGGATAACCAAGGAAACCATAGCCAACATTTACATATAATTGTTGACTATTTTCTTTGTATAATCCAGACCATTCTTTATAAATAAATTGAACTGGGCTCCACTGGAAATACTCTGTTTTTACGCCAAATTGCATCCCATGGGTATGCCCACTAAACATAGCATCTATTGTAGGATATTTATCTAATACTTCGCCTCTCCAATGTGAAGGATCGTGAGATAGTAATAATTTAACAGGTAATTCCTCTGTTCCAGCAATAGCTTCTTCCATCTTTCCAAATTTTGGAAACCTCCCCATGCCCCAATTTTCGATGCCTAAAATTCCAATTTTTTCGTTGTTAATGGTGATGGCTTTATGCTCATTCATTAATAAATTCCACCCCATTGTTTTATGGGTAGAAATAATATCTGATAAATTTTTTGCTTTAGCCGCTGAAGGTTGTTTCCCAAAATGATATTCTCCGTAATCGTGATTTCCAAGTACAGAATATACGCCTAAAGGTGCCTTTACTTTAGAGAATATATCTTGATAATCTCGCATTTCTTTTGCCAAATTATTAACTAAATCGCCCGTAAAGAATACCATGTCAGGTTTTTCTGCTAATAGTAAATCCACCCCACCTAAAACAGCTTTTTGATTATAAAAACTTCCGGAGTGGATGTCCGAAATTTGTGCGATTTTCATTCCCTCAAATGACTTTGGGAGATTGGGTAAAACAAGTTTAGTTCTGTTTATCCTATAATCGTATGCACTGCTTATTATGCCCCAACTAAGCGAAGAAAGTGGAACGGCAGCAGCAACTAATCCGGCTCTAACTAAGAATGCCGATCTGCTGATGGGTTCGCCATTTGGTTGATTTTTAAGTGGTTCAGATTCTGCTAAAACCTTATTTTGCTTTGCATATCGCCATAATTTTATCCCGCCTCTTCTTAAATCGTCTACAATTAAAAATGGAAGCATAAAAATTTTGGCAACAACGGTTAAAAAGAAGGCCACTAAAATTATTGCTCTTAACGTTAAAAATAGGGGTAAAAAGATGGATGCGAATACGGCAATAATTAGTAGAATAGTGTAGGACCAGTATATAATTGTGAAAATTCGTTTTTTTCTCTCCGTCCATTTTCTAAATAAACCAATTAAGGCTTTGTAACAGTATAAGTCGAATGCCAATAGAAATATACTGGCAGTAATTAAAATATAAATTCTTCCCATTAAATGTATTGTAATCGTTTTTTAGATAGATGTATTTTTAAAACGAAGACTCTAAGTTATAGTATTCAGATAAAATTTCATTAAGCAAATTGTCATATTAGTTATAATTATATTCGTAAATTACAACATGAAAAAGATATTAATGCTGCTTTTGATGGTAGTTTGTGTTAATGTTAACGCGCAAACCCCTAATGACCGTGAAGCTATATTAAGTGTTCTAGAAACGCAGCGTAAAGCTTGGAATATGGGCGATATTGAAGGATATATGCAAGGCTATTGGAATAATGATAGTTTAGTTTTTGTAGGGGCAAATGGTCCAACTTATGGTTTCAATAAAACTTTAGAGAATTATAAAAAATCTTATCCAACTAATGCCAAAATGGGGCAACTTTCATTTGATATAAAAAAGGTAGAATTTTTGAGTAAAAATATAGCTTTTGTAATGGGCGGATGGAATTTAAAGCGCGCTGTCGATGCACCAAAAGGACATTTCACTTTGATCTTTAAGAAGTTTAAAAATCAATGGAAGATAATTTCTGATCATAGTAGTTAGGATGCATTTCTTTTTTTAAAATTTGTTTAATTTTATTTGGATTACTTCTAAATAATAAGCAGATTTGTATAAAATATGAATACGTCTAACTGTTTTACCTCTGATTTAATTGAAGTTTTTGCAACTAAGCATGGTATTGTCTATCAATCTGATAGAGAACGCGCATTATTTGTGGACTTTGGAGGTAAAATAGCAAAATATAATTTCTCGTGTTTAAATCGTCTTAGAAAAGCGATTAATTCGAAAGACATAGAAAGTATGATCATCGATATTTCTAGACCAAATTTTGAATTAATAACTGTTTCTTCTTGTGATCATTGTTATTTGCTTTCTGCATTAGATATTTTAAGTTTTAAAGAATTACTTGACGGAACTTTTGTGATGTTCGATTTAAATAACATACTTAAAGATAGATTAAGTAGAGTAGAGGTTTAGATTTCCCCAATTATTTCCATTAAATGAATATTAAATCATTAAAATCTAATGATTTAGATTAATTATAGATTGCATATTTAATGAACATATCCGTGTCTTTGTTGTTACCTTTGTAATATAAATACAAAGATTATGAAAGACTTAATGCGAAGTAAATCATTGATTTCTGAAGATATAGAATCACAATTAAATCAACAAATAAAAAAAGAAGCTCATTCTGCTTCACTGTATTTAGCGATGGCTTCTTGGTGTGATCAAAATGGTTTTGATAACTCAGCTGATTATTTTTTCAAACAATCAGAAGAAGAACGTCAACATCAATTAAAAATATTTAAATATGTTTTGGATATGGGCGGAAATGCAATTTCTCCAGAAGTAACCAATATTCAAACAGATTTTCATTCTTTTAGAGAAGTATTCGAAGAAGCTTTGGAGCAAGAAATTGCTATTACACAATCATTTAAGAATATTGCGGCTAAATGTTTAAAGGAGCAAGATTTTGTTACTATGGAGTTCTTAAACTGGTTCTTAAAAGAACAAAGAGAAGAAGAGTATAAAGCAAGAAGAGCAGTAGAGTTATTTGATGTAATTGGTGAAGAAGGAATCGGAAGATGGGAAATAGATAAACATGTTACAGAAATCACTTACGATAGTGAAAACTAAAATAAGTAAAGCATAAAAAAAGCGATTGAAATTTCAATCGCTTTTTTTATGCCAATAATTATCGAGGTAAATTGGCTGCTAATGCTTTGTTTGCTTTTTTAATAGCCAAATTTTCCTTCCATTTCATATAACGTTCTCTGAAATTCGCTTTCATAAAATCATCATATTTTCTTTGAATGGTAAGGTTATAAAGGCTATTAGCTTTAACCGCCCAGCTCTTATCCCAAGCTCTTAAACTAATAGAGAATGAGCCATCTAAATATTTCATCCAATGCCAATAACCGGTTGGCATAAATAAAGTATCGCCATGCTCTAAATAGGCTTCAATACCTTTTACACCTTTTAAGGCAGGGAATTTATCGAAATCAGGATTTTCAACATCATAATCTTCTAATGCATAAGTTGCATTTGGAATTTTATAAAGTCTGTCTTTCCATTTATACTCAAATAATATCACATGTTTTCTGCCATTAAAATGTGTATGGAAAATATGTGCTAAATCTATATCATAATGAAGAAAAGTTACCGAGCCTTTGCCTCCAAAGAACATATTTGGAAAACTATCTAAAAATCCACCCATCAACTCCTTAGGAGCTATGTAATCATCTAATAATTTTGGAGCAAATTTTATTGGATCAAATAAAAATATCCTTAAATCAGTAGGTGTTTCTTTTATCAGATCAATATAATCAGTGAATTTCATCTCAGCGGCCGAAGCATTAATTGGTTTCGATGGGTCGGCTTTAGAACTATCGTAAAGAGGAACTATTTTCTCTCCTACAACTTCCTTCATATAATCCATAGTCCATTTTTTATAGGCTGGCCATTGGCGTGCCATATTTTTTATGACTAAAGGTTTTCTAGGTATTAAATAGTTCTTCTCGAAATCTTCTTTAGAGATGTCGTCTACAACATCAATCGGTGATAAATCGAATTTCATGTTAATTTTTTATTAATTAATTGCAAAATTAAATAAAATTGAAACCAAATAAGTTGATATTAATCAAGTTCTGGTCATTTATTGTTAAATATGCGCTTAAGTTGTTTATTTTTAGATTGTTAGGTGGTTTTTCTGTTAAACAACTTTTGCTTTTCTCATAAACTTGCTGAAAAATAAAGGAACCCATCGTTTTAAATAAACACCTAATACTTCCTTCCCCCCAATGTAAACTTCTTCTTTGTGTTTAGAAATAGCGCTGATGGCTTTTTTAGCAAAGACATCAGGAGGCATTCCATTATCTTGGGCATCGTCCATAGTCCCTTGTTTATTCCCAGATTCTGTTAAAGCATTAATGCTTACATCAGTTCTAATAAAACCCGGACAAATTATGGTAAATTTAATTCCACTTTCAAATAATTCTGCCCTTAAACTATCGAAATAACCATGTAGGGCATGTTTACTAGCTGAGTAAGTTGATCTAAATTTCGTCCCAAATTTCCCCACTAAACTACTAATACAAACAATTTGACCAGATTTTAAAGGGATCATTTTATTGATTAGTGCTTTACTCAAAACAACACTTCCCCAGAAATTAACATTCATTATTTCTAGTTCGGTTTTTAATGAGGTATTTAAGCCTAAACCACGCTGACTAACTCCTCCTGAGTTTATTAGTATATCTATTTTGCCAAAAAGATTCCACGCTTCATCAACTTTGTATGGAAACGACTCCGTGTTATTTAAGTCTAAATTTAAAATACGTACATTTTCAGGGTAGGCACATTTAGATTTAACTTCTTCTAACTTCTGTTGATTGCGGGCAGATAAAATTAATTTATCGCCTTTTTTAGAATAGTTAATTGCTAGCGCTTCACCAATACCTGATGAAGCTCCTGTTATCCAAATAATTTGTTGATCCATTTTGAAAGTTAGAAAATTATTTGATTAATTTTCAAAATCTTCCATTTCTAAAAATAAATCTGAAGCTACTCTATCGGCATATAATTTTCCATTCGCGGATAGATAAAAATTGTTGTTTTCTTGAACTAGATTTTCGTTTTTAAGATGTTTTTGGATGTTGTTGATAAAATGCTTTTTAGCGGAAAGTCCAAATTTCTGCTCAATATACAAAAGATCTAAGCCCCACATGGTCCTTAATTGCGTCATGATGTATTCGTTAAACTGGTCTGCTAAACTTAATATTTCAATAGTTTCTGCCAATTTATTTTGGAGTAAATTCTTAATATAAATGGGATTATTTGAAATATTATATTGCCTGCTTTTACCATCATAACCATGTGCAGATGGGCCAATTCCTAAAAATGGAATGCCTTTCCAATAGTTGGTGTTGTGTACAGCATATTTTCCTTCTTTAGCAAAATTGGAAATTTCATATTGCTCAAAATTAGCCTTTTGCAATGTGTTAACCATAAAGAGAAATTGTTGCGCACTTTGCTCATCATCAATATTGGGTTGTTTACCTAATTTAATGGCATGGGCCATAGCTGTTTTTGCTTCAACTGTCATGGCATAAGCAGATAAATGTGGGATATTTAACTCGATTGCTTTATTTAAATTTGAACGCCATTTCTTATCGCTCAGTAATGGGTATCCGTAAATTAGATCTATGGTTAGATTTTCAAAACCTTTATCCTGCGCTCTCTTAATGCTGGATTCTGCTTCCGAAGCATTGTGAGCTCTATTCATCCAAATTAAATCCTCTTCAAAAAATGATTGAACGCCAATACTAAACCTGTTGACAGGAAATTGCCTAAACATAGTAATTCGTTGGTTGTCTAAATCATCAGGGTTAGCTTCTATTGTAATTTCGCTATTTGAATTAACCGTATAATTTTTGAAAATGGTATTAAAAATTTTCCCGAATGCTGTTTCACTCAATAATGAAGGGGTACCTCCACCAAAATAAATAGAACCTATGGAGTCGTTAAATCTATTCTTTTTTAATATTAACTCATTACATATGGCTTGTACCATTTCGTCCATGTTGTTAAGCGTGGTAGAAAAATGAAAATCGCAATAATGACATGCTTTTTTACAAAATGGTATATGGATATAAATGCCAGCCATGTTTTTAGTTGTGGGAGGTGATTTGCGAACTTATAAAATGATAAATCAATTTAGGACAAAGATAAGCAAGTAGGTTAATAGTATTTTTTCTTTAACCACAAACTTGCTTTTACTAAGAGAATAAGTACCGGGACTTCAACAAGTGGACCAATTACCCCAACAAATGCTTGTGGTGAGTGAATGCCGAATACGGAAATTGCTATTGCAATGGCTAATTCGAAATTGTTTCCAGTAGCTGTGAAACTAATTGATGCATTTTTTTCATAAGCTATTCCTAAAGATTTATTCAGGAAAAAGCTAATAAAGAACATCAATATAAAGTAAATAACCAATGGAGTGGCTACTTTTAAAACATCCATAGGTAATTCTAATATTTTATCGCCTTTAAGGCTAAACATAAATACTATTGTAAAAAGTAAGGCGTATAATGTAATTGGTGAGATTTTTGGAATAAATTTATGATTATACCAATTTTCTCCTTTTGTTTTCATTAAAAAATAACGGCTTAGAAACCCTGCTGCAAATGGAATTCCTAAGTAAATACCTACACTTTTTAAAACTTCAACTACAGAAATGCTGATGTCGAAATCTGTTAAACCAAGTTTCCCAGGTAGTACATTAATAAAAAGCCATACAAGAAAACTATAACTTATAATTTGGAATATACTGTTTAAGGCCACTAATAGTGCGGCCAATTCTCTATCACCGCGCGCTAAATCATTCCATACTAAGACCATGGCAATGCAACGCGCTAAGCCAATTAAGATTAACCCTGTCATGTAATCAGGACTATTCCTTAAAAATAGAATGGCCAATCCGAACATTAAAATAGTGCCAACTACCCAATTTAATAGTAATGAAATAACAATAGTTTTTTTGTCTTTAAAGGCTATTGGTAGGAGAGAATAATTGACTTTGGCAAGGGGAGGAAACATCATTAAAATGAGTCCAATGGCCAATGGAATATTTGTTGCGCCCCAACTGAGTTTATTAGCAAATTTTGGAATTGATGGAAAAATATAGCCGATTAATATGCCACTAACCATGGCAATAAAAATCCACAACGTTAAATATTTGTCTAAAAATTTTAATTGTGGTTTCATTAACTAATTTTTATTCTTGAAAATATGTTCCACATTTCTATAGCAATTCCTAAACTTGTCTTTTTGTAAGTTTCTGCTTGAAATTGTGTATTATCGGAGATTTTTGGATCTTGATAGGGAATTGGAATTCTTTTTTCTGCTCCACCAATAAATGGGCAACCTGCGTCTGCTTCATTGCAATTTAGAACTGCTACAAAATTTGATGTAGGGTTAAATTTATTGTCAAATGTTTTGGAGAATCCAATTATCGGCAACGAATTCTCATTAAATTTTATCGCATAAACAGGGTTATTACCTTCAGCAATTTTAGATATTTCTAAACCTTGACTTTTCAGTGTTTCAATAATTGCGGGATAAATTGCGGTTACCTCAGTACCTCCAGAATAACAAATTACATTGGGGATTTTAAAGAATTCGGCAGCTATTTGGGCCCAAATTTGGGCTAAATGACTTCTTCTAGAATTATGAGTACAAATAAAATTGATATTTACATCCATTTTATTGTTTACTTTCTGCTGGACAAAATCTATTAATGGTTGTAAAATTTCAAGTCTTTCTAAAGAAATGTCATTTGATTTTTCAACCTTAGAAATTGTCTCATACAAGGAATTGTACATAATATTCTGATTTTAAGTTAACAACATCCTGAACCAGGCGTGCAACTATTTGTAGTTAAATTTTTCAATAGAATTTTAGGCTTTTGTGAAGGGATACCACAAGCATCTTCAGCCAAACATGCGGTTTTCTTGTTTTTTAATATGAAATGGCTTCCATTAAAGTCAAGATCATATTTACCAATGGTTGTAGATTGATATTCAACCTCAATTTCGGCATCTTCTATGTTTAATTTATCTTCAGAAAGCTTAATAATATTTAAAAGTTTTGCCGGTTTTAACCTATGTTCATAATCGTCTGCATCCCATAATTGGAAATTAACAGTTTTTTCTGTTCTAATAACGCCCCCACAATCAATGAAATTTTTAGTAACCTGACCTACTTCTGTAACGTGAAAATGCTCAGGAACAAAAGTGCCATCTTCTAATTTGAATTCTATATTTTTTAATGTGGGTAATAACGATTTAATGGTTGATAATTTCATGATATGTAATTTTTTAAATTTATAGTTTTAGGAATAAATCTGCATTTAGCAACATTCATTTAAGCTGAATTCTTGAGAGAAAAATTGGTTCATTTTTAATTGAATTTCACTCCAAACTGAACTATTAATACAATAACAAACCGATTTTCCTTCAATAGAACCTTTAATTAGTCCGATGTTTTTTAACTCTTTTAAGTGTTGTGAAATAGTAGCTTGTGCCAGACCCAATTCTTCCACTAAATCATTGCAAATGCATGCTTTTTGATTTAAGATATGTTGGAGAATAGCAATTCTTGCTGGATGGCCCAATACCTTGAAAATTGTTGCAAGGTTATTTTCATGTGCACTAAATATTTCTGTTTTAGTAATTCCCATTGATTATTGTTATATCGCAATATTACGATAATAAAAATTAATTTCAAAATTTTATTTAATCAATAGGCAGACTGGGTTCAAAAGAGTTGAGGGGGGGAATTTATTTAATACAACTAAAAACTAGGTTAATATAATCCATTAATAATAAGTTGTTTAGTTTAAGTAACATTTTTATAGTTATTTTTAATAATAATGATTTTAATAATCATATTTATATAACCAAAACAAAGAAAATGAAGAAAAAATTACTTGGACTAATGTTAATGAGCTCAGTTTATGCTTATGCACAAACACCTCAAAGAACTGCACAAACGTCTCCACAACCGCCATCTGGTACACAAGCAGCTCCTCAAAGAGAAGAAGCTAGATTAGTAACTGGAGGAAGAACAATAAATCCAGATCAAGTAGTTACTACAAATCATGAAGTAACTATTAGAGGTGCAAAAGTGCCATTTAAAGCTATGACCGGAACCATGCCAGTTTGGGATGAAGATGGAAAAGCGATTGCAGGATTATTCTACACTTATTATGAGCGTACCGATGTAAGTAATAGAGATGCTAGGCCGTTGGTAATTTCTTTTAATGGTGGACCAGGTTCTGCTTCTGTTTGGATGCATTTAGCCTATACTGGGCCATCTGTTTTAAAAATTGATGATGAAGGTTATCCAATTCAGCCATATGGTTATAAAGATAATCCATATTCTATTTTAGATGTTGCGGATATAGTTTTCATTGATCCTGTAAATACTGGATATTCTAGAACTACAGGTAAAGATGTTCAAACAAGTCGCTTTTTTGGTGTAAGACAAGATATAAAGTATTTAGCTGAATGGTTAAATACATTTGTAACCAGAAACAATAGATGGGCATCTCCAAAATATTTAATCGGAGAAAGTTATGGAACAACCAGAGTTGCGGGCTTAGCATTAGAACTACAATCTAATCAATGGATGTTCTTAAATGGTGTGATTTTAGTATCGCCTACCGACTTAGGTATTGAAAGAACTGGTCCGGTGGCACAAGCGTTAAAACTTCCATATTATGCAGCTACAGCGTGGTATCATAAAAAACTGCCTGCCGACTTACAGAAGAAAGATTTAACAGAGATGTTGCCTGAAGTGGAGAAATTTACTGTCGAAGAGCTTATTCCTGCAATAGCTTTAGGAAGTTCAATTGATCCACAGCGAAAAAAGAATATAATTTCGAAAATGGCAAGGTATTCTGGTGTGTCTGAAAAGGTAATTGCTCAAAGTAATTTAGATGTTAGTTTAAACTATTTCTGGAAAGAATTATTACGAGAAGAAGGATTTACAGTTGGTAGATTAGACTCTAGATATAAAGGTATTGATAGAGCTGATATAGGATCTGGCCCAGACTTTAACGCAGAACTTTTGAGTTGGGAACATTCGTTTACTCCAGCAATTAATATGTATTTAAGGAATAAATTAAACTATAAGACTGATTTAAAATATAACATGTTTGGTCCAGTTAATCCATGGGACAATACAGGAAATAGAACTGGAGACAATTTACGTCAAGCCATGGCGATGAATCCTTATTTACATGTTTTGGTTCAATCAGGTTATTATGATGGTGCATGTGATTATTTTAATGCGAAATATAATATGTGGCAAATGGATGCAAAAGGTGTATTTAAGGATAGAATTACTTGGGAAGGATATAGAAGTGGACACATGATGTATCTTAGAAAAGAAGATCTAAAATTAGGAAATGAACATATCCGTGATTTTATCATGAAATCTTTGCCTAAACCTGGAGTTCCTGCAAAATACTAGTAAAACACACAAATAACATGAGCCGCAATTTTTAAATAAATTGCGGTTTTTTTAAACAAAAAAATTAACTTTTAATTAGTTTTTAGATTCAGTTTGTAGTATCCTTAAGGTTTATTATAACTAATTGGAGATAATTATCTACTTTTACAGCCCGCTTATGGAAGAGATAAAAACAACATTTGATTTTGAAAAACCTGTTAGTGATCTTGTTCAACAGATTGAAAAAGTAAGACAGGTAGGAGAAAAGACAAAAGTAGACATGTCTGCAACGCTTGCTGAACTTAATGAGAAGTTGAAAGTAACCACAGAAAATTTATATAATAATCTTTCTGGATGGCAAAAAGTTCAGATGAGTAGACATCCGGATCGTCCACAAACTTTAGACTATATCAGTTTAATGTGTGATGATTTTATTGAGATGCATGGCGACAGGACAGTAAAGGACGACAAAGCAATTATTGGAGGATTTGCTACAATAAATGGCCAATCTGTAATGATTATCGGTCATCAAAAGGGTAAAAACACAAAGGAACGCCAATTTAGAAATTTTGGAATGGCGAATCCTGAGGGTTATAGAAAAGCATTAAGATTAATGCGATTAGCAGAAAAGTTTAATGTTCCTGTAGTTACCTTAATTGATACCATGGGTGCATATCCAGGGTTAGAAGCTGAAGAGCGTGGACAAGGGGAGGCAATTGCAAGAAATCTATTGGAGATGTCTGTTTTAAAAGTGCCAATACTTTGCTTCATTATTGGAGAAGGAGCTTCTGGTGGTGCTTTGGGTATCGGTATCGGCGATAAAGTTTATATGCTAGAACATACTTGGTATTCTGTTATTTCCCCAGAAAGTTGCTCATCTATTTTATGGAGAAGTTGGGATTATAAAGAAAAAGCAGCCGAAGTATTAAAACTTACCTCCGAGGATATGTTTAAGAACAAATTAATCGATGGTATTATAAAAGAACCATTGGGTGGTGCTCATCAAAACCCAGAATTAATGGCGGAAACTTTAAAAGAAGCTATTTCAAAGGATTTAAATGAATTAACTAAGGTTCCGACTGATAAATTAGTTTCTACACGTATAGATAAGTTCTGCGCAATGGGTGTAGTAGTAGAGTAATTAATATTTAAAACATATAAAAAATGCCCCAGAAAACTCTGGGGCATTTTTTATGGTCTATATTTTAAAACTACTCTGGAGCAAAGAAGGCAGAGAATCTATTTTCTAAACTATTGTAAGTTTTCTGAAGGTCGTCTGCCAATGCAGTTTCCCCATATTCGTTCGCTATTCTAGCCATATTTGCAAGGAAACTCATGCCAATTTGAATATTCTGAGAGCCTACCAAACGGTTTTTAGAATTAGAAACATCTGCTAAATAGGTTACTTCTTTAACTATAAAGTCTTTATTAAGCTTAATAAGTTGGTTTGCACGCTTATTATCTTTCAATTTATACAAGTTCTCAGCTAAGAAGTATTTGCCCATTGCAGACCTCATAGTATAATGTTTAAGGGGAAGTACCTCAAAATATTTATCAACTAGTTTTTTAGCTTTTTCGGTTTTTCCTTCAATAATTAATTCTTCAATTACAGCATTAAACATATTGCTAAGAATATTAATATCGTCGGTAGATTGATTGTCTAAATTTCTAGCATTCTTTAAATTTCCCCATTTAAACTTAGTCATGATATTAGTATAACTATCTTCAGTATTAACTAATTCACGCTGTATTAATTCTCCATTTTCGTCAGTTTGAATTTTAAATGGTAATAATCTTTTCGCTAACCCTTCTGTGTATAAGTAATTATCAAGTCCATTAAATTGTCTTGTTGGTACAGTGCTTGTAAAATAGATAGGTCTTTTCCAATTATTTTGAACAAGCATGTCGAACATTGCAAGATTTCCTTTTGTTAAATAATTACCTGGGAAAGTCCACTTCATTACAGAATCTATTCTACTAACTTGAGAAGCATCAACTTGACCGCTCTTAATTAAGTCTTCAGGGTTAATAGTTAATTTAAAATTCTTGGTAGGGAAAATGTTAGTTTTTTCGCCACCTTGTAATGTCATTTTATCAGCATCATTTTCAGATAACATAATATCAACAACTGTTTTAAGCTCAAGGTGTCCGGGAACTTTATAATCTTCAAAGTACAAAACGTCTCTAACGCCCTGAACAAATTGTTGTGGCTTCATAGATAATGGAATAGGATCAGATTCGTTCATAGGTTGTAAAGTGCCATTTATATACCAATCTGTGTCAAATAAGCTTAAATTAATTAACCTAATATCTGGTCTAATATTTTCAACTTCTTGGGCATACCACAGTGGGTAAGTATCATTATCTCCATAAGTGAACAAAATAGCATTAGGAGCGCATGATTCTAAATAATCTATAGCAATATCTAATGCAACTGTTCTATCAGATCTATCGTGGTCATCCCATCCTTCTGCAGCCATAATAATTGGAGCACCGAGCAAGCCAAATACTGTTGCACCAATAGCGGCTGTTTTAGCAGTTATCTTTTTCGATAACCATTCATAAATGGCCAAAACACCTAGCCCAATCCAGATAGCAAAAGCATAGAAAGAGCCAACATAAGCATAATCTCTTTCTCTAGGTTCTAAAGGCTTTTGATTTAAATAAAGCACAATTGCTAAACCTGTAAATAAAAACAATAGAGTTAATATTCCAGCGTCTTTTTGGTTACGTTTAAAATGCCAGAAGACTCCAATTAATCCAATAATTAATGGTAAGAAATAAAATCTATTGTAAGCATTACTTTCAGAAATAGTAGGAGGTAAATTAGTCTGATCACCCAAGAATAATGCGTCAATTGGCTTTATTCCACTCAGCCACATTCCTTCATAAATACTACCTTGTCCGTGAATATCGTTTTGCCTTCCTACGAAATTCCACATAAAATATCGCATGTACATTTGGCCAATTTGATATTTCGCCATAAAGCCGATATTATCAATTAAGCCTGGAAAATGAGTGTCACTGAATCCCATCATATCCTTATAATAAGCTATATGCTGGTCATTATCACTATACATCCTAGGTAAAATGGTTGTTTTCCCATAAACATATTCTGTTTTTTTACCTGCTATTTCGTATTTCACTTCACCTTTTCTATAAATATTTCCTTTTTCTTTAATATCTATCTTTTCAGAATTATAGTTTGGTCCATTTAATAATGGCCTATCTCCATATTGCTCTCTATTTAGATAGCTTAATAAAGCAAATGCATTATCAGGATCACTATTGTTAAGATTAGTATTGGCATGAGCACGAATAACTATCATCGCGAAAGCACTGTATCCAAAAAGGATTAAAACGGTAGATAGTAAAGCGAGATTTAATACTCTTTTTCTAGCTTTAATAGAATACCTTATACCTAAAAATAACCCTATTACAACCATCAATCCAAAAAATAGGGCGCCAGAACCAAACCCTAAGCCCAATGAGTTTACGAAGAAAAGGTCGAAATAAGCAGCAAAATAAACTACATATTGAACAATACCATATAAGATAAAAGCTAAAATTAGGACACCAATAAAAAATGTTTTAATAATGCCTTTATTGGTTACATTTTTTGTTTTTCTAAAATAATAGATATAAGCTAGAACAGGAATAGTTAATAAATTTAATAAATGGACTGCAATAGACATACCCATAAAGTAAGCTATAAACAACAGCCATCTATCTGCCCTTGGTTCATCGGCAACTGCCTCCCATTTAAGCATAGCCCAGAAAACAATTGCTGTAAATAATGATGAGAGGGCATAAACTTCGGCTTCTACTGCAGAAAACCAGAAACTATCAGAAAATGTATAAGCTAAAGCACCAACTACTCCGGCGCCCATTATTGCTATAATTTTAGTTTCATTTAAAGCTTCACCATTACGGGTAACCACTTTTTTAGCTAAAGCAGTAATCGTCCAAAATAAAAATAAGATAGTTCCTGCACTTGCAGCAGCAGAACCAAAATTCATCCAATAAGCAATTTTATCAGTTTGTCCGAATGCTAATAAAGAGAAAAATCTTTCAAACATTAAGAATAAAGGGGCTCCTGGTTGGTGTACCACTTGCATTTTAAATGCAGATGCGATGAATTCCCCGCAGTCCCAAAAACTAACACTTGGTTCTAAGGTAAGTGCGTAGGTAATCAATGCGATAGCAAAACAAACCCATCCAACTATATTATTAATTTTGTTGTATCTCATACTAATTTATGATCTGGTTATTCAAATAATTTCAGCCGAAAATAATTAATAAGATTCACAATTTTGCACAACTTACATTTTTTAACTTTTTGGTTGATGTTTTGGTAATGTTAAAAAAAGAATAAAAAAATTAAGATTTTTTCAATTTCAATTTGGAGATATGAAAAATCTGCTTACATTTGCACTTCCATTTCAAAGCAAGGATTTGCTAAGGAGATTGTCCGATAGTATAAGGGTAGTACAACGGTTTTTGGTACCGTTTGTCTTGGTTCGAATCCAGGTCGGACAACTGAATTGTTTCGGATTGTGTTTATACACAATCCGTTTTTTTTTATATAAGCATTTGATTAATCAAGTTTTATGCCTCTTCAGTTTAACCCTGTAAAAATTTTTCCAGGAACCGCTTCTAAATCTCTTGCGGCAGATATCGCAAAACATTATGGTAAACCTTTAGGCGAAGTTACCTTAAGTGTGTTCAGCGATGGTGAATTTCAACCTTCTTATGATGAAACCGTTAGAGGTTGCGATTTATTCATTATTCAAAGTACTTGTCAGCCGAACGATAATTTATTAGAGTTGCTAATGATGATTGATGCAGCGAAAAGAGCATCGGCGCATTATATAACTGCTGTAATTCCTTATTTTGGATATGCTAGACAAGACAGGAAAGATAAACCAAGGGTAGCAATTGGAGCGAAATTAGTCGCCAATTTATTGAAAGCTGCAGGTATTCATAGGATTATGACTATGGATTTACATGCTGCACAAATTCAAGCTTTTTTTGATATTCCGGTTGATCACTTAGATGCTTCTGTAATATTTGTACCGTATATTAAAAGTTTAGGATTAGAAAATTTAACCATTGCTTCACCAGATATGGGTGGTTCTTACAGAGCCAGAACATTTGCTAAATTTTTTAATGCCGAAGTTGTTATCTGCGATAAACGCAGAAAAAGAGCGAATGAAATTGAATCAATGTCAATTATCGGTGATGTAACAGGTCAGGATATCGTTTTAATTGATGACATCTGTGATACTGCAGGTACATTATCTAAAGCTGCGGCTTTAATTATGGAGAAGGGTGCTAAAAGTGTACGTGCAGTTTGTACACATCCAGTACTTTCTGGAAAGGCTTATGAAACCATTGAAAATTCTATGCTAACTGAACTTATTGTTACAGATACTATAGAATTAAAAAATTCTAGTCCGAAAATAAAAGTTTTAAGCACAGCAGAATTATTTGCTAAGGCAATTGTAAATGTAAACGAACACGGATCGATTAGTGATTTGTTTAAAGTAGTTTAAAATTGACAAATTAATTAGTAACTTTGCATTCCCAAAGCAAAAAGCTTTTGGATATAAAAAAATAATAATATGAAAACTATCGCTATTAGCGGTTCTCCAAGAGAGAACGTAGGGAAACGCGACGCTAAGGAATTACGTTACGAAGGTAAGGTTCCTGCAGTATTGTATGGTGGACCAGAACAACAACACTTAGCTATTGTAGCTACTGAATTTAAAGAAGCTATTTTTACTCCAGAAGTTAGTTTTATTGAATTAACAGTTGGTGGCAAAACTTGTAAAGCTATTATAAAAGATCTTCAATTTCACCCATTAACAGATCAGTTATTACATGTTGATTTACTTCAATTATTTGATGATAAAGAAATCACTATGGAAATTCCTGTAAGATTAGTAGGTGTTTCTCCAGGTGTTAAAATGGGGGGTAAATTAATTCAAAAATTACGTAAATTAAGAATTAAAGCTTTACCTAAAAATATGCCTCAAACTATTGATGTAAGTATTGAGAAATTAGAGGTAGGAAACTTATCTAGAGTACGTGATGTTAAAGCTGAAAATTTCATCATAACAAATACTCCAGAAGATACTATCGTTTCAGTTGCAATGTCTAGAGCTTTAAAACAAGCAGAGCAAGAAGCTGCTAAAGGAAAATAAGCTTATATATTTTATTAAAATAGCTCACAATTTATTGTGGGCTATTTTTTTGCCTTATTATTACAATTTATACAGTTTTTATTATCTTTCAACAATGAAATTTCTTGTAGTTGGTTTGGGAAATATTGGTCCCGATTATGTAGATACTCGTCACAATATCGGATTTATGATTGCTGATGGTCTTGCCAAAGATTTAGGCGGAGATTTTGATAATATTAAACTTGCCTATTATTCTGAACTTAGTTTTAAGGGTAAAAAAATCCATGTAATAAAACCTACTACTTTTATGAATCTAAGTGGAAAGGCTGTAAATTATTGGATGAAAGAGCTGAAAATTGCACCTGAGAATGTTTTAGTACTGGTAGATGATCTGGCACTTCCTTTTGGAAAGTTAAGATTAAAACTTCAAGGTGGTTCAGCTGGTCATAATGGGCTTAAAAGCATTGAGGAAGTATGTGGCGGACAAAACTATGCTCGATTAAGATTTGGTATTGGAAACAATTTTCCCAAAGGGCGTCAGGTTGATTATGTTTTAGGGAAATTCGACAAACAAGAAGTTAAAGATTTACCCATTCTTATAAATAGAAGTATCTCTTTAATAAAGAGCTTTGTTACAATAGGACCTGCGCTAACTATGACCGAGTTTAATAAGTAACTTAAATAGAAAAATTATAAGTTGTTCCAATCGGGATACATTTATTTTCTAGCCAAACATAGTTTTTGTCAAATTTTATTACCTGATCTTTAGCAACAATATAGGCTCGGTGTATTCTGCAAAATTTTTTCGGAGAAAGCATTTCGGCCATATCAGTTATCGTAACTCTTGTGCTTATAGTTTTGTTGTTTTTGAGGTGGATTAGTGTATAATTTCCTGAAGCTTCTAGATACAAAATATCAGTTAGTAATATCCTAATTTGCTCATAACCATCTTTTATAAAAATAGAATCACTAACAGAATCAGATTGATTTAATCGCAAATCATATATGTCTTTAGCTTTATTGCAAGCTTTTAAAAATCTAGGTAACGAAAATGGTTTTAATAAATAATCTAAAGCATCTAATTCAAAACTTTGAACAGCATGTTCAGAATAGGCTGTTGTGAAAATTACGATAGGCGGATTTTTAAGCGTTTTTAAAAAATCAATTCCATTTATATCAGGCATTTTAATGTCTAGAAACAATAAATCTACTTTGTTATTTTGCAAATGTATTATAGCATCAAATGCATTTGTGAAAGTGTTTTCTAATGTTATAAACGGGACTTTTGAAGCGTGCGATTTTATTACATCAAGCGCTATGGGTTCATCATCTATTGCTATAGCAATCATTATTGTTCTATTTTTTTAACTTAATTCTAAAGTTAAATGTATAAAGAATTCTTTTGCATTTTCTCGAATACTTAATTCATGTTTATTTGGGTACAAAAGAGCTAATCTTTGCTTTACATTTTGTAAACCAATTCCACTTTTATGTTGTTCTGGGTCATTTAATTTAATTTCGTGAACGCTATTTTGTACATCTAAAAATAAAGTAGAACCTTTTGTGTGTAATGAAATTTTAATATGAGAAGGTTGGTTTAATGAAATCCCGTGTTTAAATGAATTTTCAATAAATGGAATTAAAATCATTGGGGTAATCAATAAGTTGTTTAATTGAACGTCAATCACTGTATCAATAGTAATATTGGCTGTATTTGGTATTCTTAATTTTTGTAAGTCTATATAATTGTTTATATAATCTAAATCTCTAATTAAGGATATTTTATCTTGAACATTTTCTTGAAGCATAAACCGCATCATGTCTCCCAATTTTTGAATTCCTTCACCTGTTTTCTCTGCGTTTTCTTGTAAAGCTGAACCATATAATGTGTTTAGTGCGTTAAAAAGAAAATGAGGGTTTATTTGAGATTTTAGAAAACTTAGATGTGCGTCCGATTTGCCTAATGCCGTTTCTAATTCAAATTTTTCATTTGAATTATTATAAATATTCCACGCCCAAGGTGTTAAAATCAGTGTGGTCCATAATAACACTAAAATCAATATACTCATAAATTGAACTCCATTATAGCTTTTTATAGCAGCTATAAATGCAGTTGCCAGCATAGCAAGACACAGTACGACTACCCCAGTCCTTAAAAAATAAGTTGAATGAGTGAAAGATTTTACTTCGGCAGATGGAATTAACCAATGAATATTCAGCGCCATTATTATGGCGCTGTATGGAACGATGATGGCCCAAATTAAAGTTATAATTGCAGGGGTTCTTGAGCCTACAGCCAGAAAGAAAAATACCAATAACCAAACGAAAAAACCCGCAACATATTTAACACTGTTATTGTTGTTAATTAAGTTCTGGTTTTTATTTTTATTGAAATTGATTTCTATTAAATTTCCTATTAATATTTTTAGTAAAAAATACCCCAGATATATAGCTGAAAATACAAAAACCAGCACAAATGTGTCATAGAATATTTTGTTATAAGTGCTTTCTAAGTTTTCTATTCCTTCTTTTTCGCCAAAAATCCAGGCATCTGTGTATGTCGTGCAAATTGAAATCGAAAGAAAAGTAATTACGAAAACTAAAAGATAAAATATGGCCGTTTTGAAAATGGATTTTGTTCGATGATAATAAGGTTCAATTATGATAATAGATATCATTAATGCCGCGTATATTGTTGTTCCTATTACAATCGTTGGGACTAAAAAATTTTCTACAAAATCGTATTTAATATTGTATTTTTCAAATTTCCAAGAACCATAATTGTGATTTCCCCTCGTATTTACTAATAGGGTTATAATAAAAATGGCAAATCCAAAAGTTAATAGCCAAGCTTCTAACTTTTTAAAGTTTTCTTTTGTTAAAATTGTGTTCGACATATCAAAAAATTTGAGTACAAGTTTACACGCTATTGTGTCACATTTTGAAAAAATGTGATGAAGCTATTTAAAAATGTGACGGATTTTTGGTTACTTGTATAACTAATAAAAAATTAATTAATATGTCGACTACTTATACCCTTTACGGAATTCCAAATTGTAATACAGTTAAGAAGGCCATGGATTGGTTAAATGAAAACCAAATTACTTTTGAGTTTCATAACTTTAAAAAAAGCGGAGTAACAAATGAATTAATTAATCAGTGGTTTGATAAGTTTGGCGTAGAAAAGGTGATTAATAAGAGTGGGTTGACGTTTAAAAAATTAAGCTTAGAGGAACGAAATCAGCTAAATAGTCCAGCAGCTATTTCTGCGTACTTGATTGAAAACACCAGTGCCATTAAGCGTCCAGTTTTAATGAAGAAGAATGAAAGTTTATTAATAGGTTTTAATGAAGATGATTACCAAATATTATTAAAATAATGTTGTTAAAGTTTGTTAAACGACTGAAATTTGGATAATAAACATCTATTTTTATAAAATGAAAAAGTTGTTGTTTCTTGCTTTGATGATACTAATTTCAACTATTAGTATTGATGCTGTATTTGCCCAAGAGGTGGTAAATGGGAACGTTTATGATTATCAGAAGCGAACAACTCCACTTGAAAAGGTGTCCGTTAAAAATTTAACAAATAAATCCTCCACCTTTACCAATAACTTTGGCGCATTTCAAATTCCCGCTAAATTGGGCGATTTATTAGAGTTTTCTACCTTTGGGTATCATACAGACACAATCTATTTAATTGATTTAAAGCCCAAAAGGATTTACCTACCTACAAGAGAAAATCTTATTGAAACGGTAAATTTTGAGCAAACTAAACTTTCTCCTTATTTGCAACTAAAAGATCCAGATGCAAAGGAGTTTAAGCAGTTAATGACTGATGATGCTCGTGGAAAGAAAAATGACGATAGAGCTGGCGGTCTAATTTTTACTTTAGGTTATGGGAAATTTAGGAAGGAAAGATTAAAATTAGAAGCATTAGCAGAGAAGGAAAAGATTGAGGGTGAAATAGATGAGAAATTTAATGCAGAAAAAATAGGTAAGCTTTTAGAATTAAAAGGTCAAGAATTAACAGATTTTATGGAATTATATAGGCCAACTGTTGCTGAAGTGAAAGAACAACAGCCCTTTAATTACGATTATTATATCATTCAATCTTACCATAAATGGTTAAAAACGCCTCCTTCGCAAAGAAAGTTGCCAGCATTGCCAAAAATCCCTATTAAGCCTTAAATTAAATTCCAATAATTTATAAAATTGTGCTAATTTGGACAATTATATAAATTATTCCTATGAACCTAAAAAATTTAAAATTTTTAGCTTTGGCCTTGCTTTTTGTTGGCAATGTAGGTTACGCACAACAAACACAACAAAATACTGCGCCAGCAGCTAAAACTGGTTATAATCCAGGAAAGGCATTTTCGCCACTTTTTTATACTCAAAACGGTAACACTTATAGATCGGCTAGCGGTTATCCGGGTCCTAATTATTGGCAGAATAAAGCCGATTATGATATAAATGTTAGCTTGAATGAAGCTAATCATACTGTTTCTGGGTCTATAACTATTACTTATAAAAACAATAGTCCAGATAATTTACCATATATCTGGTTAAACTTAGAGCAAAACTCTTTTAAAGATGATTCTAGGGCAGAAAAAATTGCCGCTTTAAGAAGTAGGTATGGGAAACAAGGGGAGATTTTAGCAGGTGGATATACAATTAAAAATTTAGCTGTGTCTAAAAAAGGTGCTGCTGTAAAATTTGAATCTATTGTAGAAGATACCAGAATGCAGATTCGCCTTGACAAGCCTTTAGCTGCAAATGGTGATATTATTACTGTTAAAATGGATTATTCTTATATAATTCCAGCTATGGGTTCTGATAGAACTTCTCATTTAACAACCAAAAATGGGGAGATTTATGCGGTTGCTCAATGGTTTCCAAAATTGGCAGTTTATGATGATGTAATTGGATGGAACACCCTTCCTTATTGGGGTGCTGGCGAATTTTATAATGAATTTGGAGATGTTACTTTTTCGGTAACCGCACCGGCTTCACATATTGTAATGGGATCGGGCGAATTATTAAATCCTAAAGAAGTTTTTACAGCAACACAATTACAACGTTGGACTGCTGCTCATAATAGCGATAAAACTATTCAAATTCGTACTGAAGCAGAAGTTACTGATCCTAGTTCTCGTCCTGCCGGAAAGCAGAACTTAACTTGGAGATATAAAATGATTAATACAAGAGACGTTGCTTGGTCTTCTTCTAAAGCTTTTGTATTAGATGCAGCTAGAATTAATTTGCCTAGTGGTAAAAAATCGTTGGCAGTTTCAGCACATCCAGTAGAAAGTGCGGGTAAAGATGCTTATGGTAGAGCTGTTGAATATGTAAAAGCAAGTATTGAACATTATTCTAATAAATGGTTAGAATATCCATATCCAATGGCGGTTAATATTGCCACTAACATTGGAGGAATGGAATATCCTGGTATCGTATTCTGTAGTTGGAAAGATAAAAATGGGGCTGTTTGGGGTGTAATTGATCATGAATTTGGTCATACTTGGTACCCAATGATTGTTGGTTCTAATGAAAGAAAATATGGTTGGATGGATGAAGGTTTTAATACATTTATCAATGATCTTTCTTCAGCAGAATTTAATAATGGAGAGTATAAAAACCCGAAAACCAATATGCATAATATCGGTAAACGTGTAATTGGTGCTCCTGCTTATGAAAACATCATGTTAATTCCTGATGGTATGATGGAAAGAAATATTGGTGTAAACTTATATAGCAAACCAGGATGGGGTCTTCATATTCTAAGAGATCAAATATTAGGAAAAGATCGATTTGACTATGCATTTAAACAATATACTCATCAATGGGCATTTAAACACCCAACTCCATTCGACTTTTTCCGCTCAATGGAAAATGGTGCTGGAGAAGATTTAAGTTGGTTTTGGAGAAGTTGGTTCTTAGAGAGCTGGAAAATGGATCAAGGTATTAAAGATGTAAAAGCTGTAGTTACTCAAGGTAAGCAGACTAGAACAGATATTACTATTGATAATTTGGAGCCAATGCCGATGCCAATTATTTTAGAAATAACAAAAATTTCTGGCAAAAAGGATACAATTAAAATCCCAGTAGATGTTTGGATGCGTAATACTTCTTGGACAGTTCGTTATCCTGGATCTGAAGAAGTAGTTTCCGTAGTAATAGACCCTGAGAAAGTATTACCTGATTCTGATGATACGAATAATAAATGGACTTCAGCTAATGCTCCGAAAAAGGAAGCACCTAAAAATTTAGCATTATATCCTGGTACTTATTCAAATGCTCAATTAAATATTAAAATTACAATAGTTAACAAAAGCGGTACTTTATACGCGCAGTTAGTTGGACAGCCAGAACTTGAGCTTGAATATGAATCGGGCGACAAGTTTGTCTTTTCAGAAGCAAATATTAGTTTCACATTTGATGTAACTAAAAAGGAATTTACCCTAGTTCAACAAGGTTCACCTTTTGTCTTTAAAAAGGATTAAAATCTTAAATACTAAAAAAGGCGTCCATTTGGACGCCTTTTTTGTTAAAATTAACTCACTTATTTACGAATAATAAATTCTTCTTTTGGTGTTCTTACTTTAGGTAAGTTTACTAACCAATCATTTTCTTCATTTCTGTAACCTAAGGCTAAGATTGCAGTACTTTTTAAACCCATTGAAGGTAAATCTAATAATGCGTCTAATTGGTCGTTTACAAAACCTTCCATTGGTGTAGCATCAACACCTTCATTAGCTGCAGCGATTAATGCTGTACCTAATCCGATATAAGATTGTTTGCCAGTCCATGCAATTGTAGCTTCAGGAGATAGGTTCGAATTTGCACTAACCATGCTTTTCATTCCTTCTAAAGATTCTAAACTTACATTTCTTGTGTCAGCAATGTTCTGAATAAATGAGTCAATTCTTTCAGGCGTAACTTTATCCCAACCTGCAAAAATTAATAATTCTGAAGAATCAGTAATCTGACTTTGATCGTAAGCAATTTTTCTAATCTCATTTTTTAATTCAGGATCAGAAATAACAATTACTTTATATGGCTGAAGGCCAGCAGATGAAGCAGAAAGTCTAATAGCTTCTAAAATATTTTCTAATTTTTCTGAAGGAACTTTATTTCCATTCATACTTTTAGTGGCATAACGCCAATTCAATAATTCTATTAAGTTCATGGTATTTATTTTAATGCAAAAATACCATACCAAGAATTACCAAATCTTGATGTAAGTTAATTAAAGCTATTATGTTTGTTTTCTGACTTAATTATTACAATTTAGGTTTCAAAATATCTTCATAGTATTGAATATACATAGGTAATATTTTTTCTAAATTGAAATCAAATGCTCTTTGATAGGCGTTTTCCTTGAATTTCTTAAGTGTTTCGTCCTCCTTAAGAATATGAATAGAATTTTTTGCCATATCTTCAATATCACCAACATCACTCATAAATCCGCAAAATCCATCAACATTTAATTCAGGTAATCCTCCAGCATTTGATGTAATAATTGGGACTTTACAGGCCATGGCTTCTAATGCCGCTAAACCAAAACTTTCGGTTTCAGAAGGCATTAAAAATAAATCAGAAATAGAAAGAATTTCCTCAATTGCATCTTGTTTACCTAAAAATCTAACATGCTCTACAATTCCCATCTCTCTACAAAGTTGTTCATTAAAAGCACGTTCCGGACCATCGCCCACCATTAATAGTTTTGATGAAATTTCATTTACTATAATTTTGAAAGTTTTTATAACATCCTCTGTTCTTTTTACCTTTCTAAAATTAGAAGTATGAATTAAAATTCGTTCGCCATTTGGAGCAATTGCTTTTTTAAAGTGGTCTTTAGGCTGAGCATTAAATCTTGTGAAATCTATAAAATTTGGAATAACCCTTATTTCTCTATTTATATTAAAATGTCTGCAGGTTTCTTCTCTTAAATTGTCAGAAACTGTAGTTACACCGTCCGATTTATTGATAGAAAAGGTTACTACGGGTTTATATGTAGCATCTTTACCTACCAAAGTAATATCAGTACCGTGTAAAGTGGTTATAAAAGGTATATGAATATTAAAAGTTTCTAAAATTTGCTTTGCCATATAAGCTGCTGAGGCATGAGGAATTGCATAGTGAACATGCAATAAATCAAGCTTTTCGAATCGCACAACATCAACTAACTTACTGGCAAGTGCAGATTCGTATGGTGCATAATCAAAAAGAGGATAATCCCTTACTGAAACTTCATGGTAAAATAAATTTTCGGAAAAGAAGTCTAACCTAGCGGGCTGGCTGTACGTAATAAAATGTACTTGATGACCTTTATTAGCAAGCGCTTTTCCTAATTCGGTAGCAACTACGCCACTGCCTCCAAAGGTTGGGTAACAAACGATTCCGATTTTCATTTGAATTGATATTTGGTACAAATAACCAAACTAAACACTAATTAATTGTTATGTAATTGCAATTTATTTTTGTTTGTTTTTAATTTCCTCCATAATTACTAAATACATTTCATTTGGGCGTTGTGTACCGATATAATATTCGAGCCCATCTCTATCCGTTAAAACAATTGCATCTTTGCCAGAAGCATAAAAACGAATAGTTCCATTTTTGTGTAAATTATAAACTGGATTATTAAAAAAGAAATTGCTGTATTGGTCTTTTCTAACTTTAACAATGCTATTTAAATCGATTTTAACTTTTTTAGAAGTCCATAATCCGTCTAAAATAATACTGTTATTTTGGATAACTGTTTTATATTGAATTAAGAAGTTTAGGATAATGGATACACCAATAATACCAAAACCAGCGATTAAATATAAATCAATGGTATTATCCCTATCTCTTTCATAAACATATGCAGCAAAACAAAAAGCAGCCATTATTAGTCTAATGGCACTTCTCATATAGTCTCTACCTATATATTGCTTTTCAATAAAATAATTTTGTTGATTCATTTATTTTCCATTCGAAGATAGCAACTTTTTTTGTTGCCTTACTAACTTTATATCTATTATCTTGACGTAATCCCGCCACCCAAATTATATCGCCATTGCCATTTACTAAAATTGGAATTCGCTCTTTTTCTGGAACAGGCAATTTTTGATCTATAAAAAAGTCGCTTAGTTTTTTATAATTATTCATTCCAAATGGAATAAATTGATCACCATGTTCCCAGTTCCTAATAATTAAAGGAAATACAAGGGCATCTAAATCTATATAAGCTAATTCTGATTTAAATTCTAACAAAGGCAAAGAATCTGTAAGCCTAACTTGCATTCGCCCATTTAAAAAATCTATTTCTTCAATGCCTGAATGCCATATAATTAAAGGATTTAATTCGGGCATAATTTTAGAGATTAATAGATTGTCTCTGTCAAACGTTAGTCGATGCGATGGGCTATAAAATGAAGTGCCTGATGGTTTTTCCAAGTTTTGAATGATTAAATCAACCACCCCTTCAGAAAAATTAAAAGGAGCCAATAACTCTGTAACCAATAGTTTTTGAGGGTCAAGATCTTTAAAATGGACTTTATTTATATAATAGATACCATCTTTTAATTTAAATATTTTATTTCTAATTTCTGAAACTACTTTATTTAATATTTTCTCTGTCTCAGAAAATCTTTCAATATTATTTAAAAAGGTTTGTTCAAGATTTGGATTTATTTCCTTTAAAACTGGTATTACCAACGATCTTATTTTATTTCTTGCGTATTTAGTCGTTAAATTACTACTGTCTTCAACAAAACTTATATTTTCTTTCTCAATTTCGGCTTCAATTTCTTCGGAAGTAGCAAATAATAGTGGCCTTATTAATTTTCCTTTTTTAGGCAAAATTCCATGTAATCCAGCAATTCCCGTACCTCGAGTTAAATTTATTAAAACCGTTTCAATTGTGTCGTTAGAATGATGCGCGATTGCAATTTTCGTGAATCCATATTCCTCACATAACTCTTCGAACCAAGCATATCTAAGGTCTCGAGCAGCCATTTGAATTGAGATTTGATGTACTTTGGAATATGTTATTGTATCAAACACTTTAGTGTGTAAAGGCACATCAAATGTGGATGATAATAGATGAACAAATGAAGCATCTCTTTGCGACTCTTCTCCTCTTAAATTAAAATTACAATGAGCAATAGCGAAATTATAGCCTGCTTTTTTAAAAAGATGAGCCATAAGTACAGAATCTTTTCCCCCACTTACCGCCAACAATAATTTATCATCATTGTTGATTAACTGATGTTGATGAATAAAATCTTTGAATTGGGAAAGAATCATATTCCAAAATTATCTAATTAAACTGTTAAATCTGTAAACAGATTGTTTTGTTTTATGAAAATCAATGAAATTGCATTTTAATCCACTAACTTTGTAAGGTGTATAAATTAATTATATTCATTTCTTGCTTGTTTTTCCCTCTAATTGCAGCTTCTCAAAAGAAGACGGTAATTATTCTAGAAGGTGCTGAAAAGATAAATTATATTCAAAATAGCGAAGCTGCATTTTTGAGAAAACCTATTTTTAGGCACGATAATGCCATTTTAACCTGTGATAGTGCTGTGTTTTATGGTGGAGAAAAGAATTACTTTGAAGCATTTGGGAAAGTTCATATTAATCAGGCAGATAGTGTAAATATTTATTCCGAAAGATTAACTTATGATGGCAATAATAAAATTGCACATCTTTCTCAGAATGTAAGAATGTTACATCGAGATGCTGTTTTAACTACCCAGTTTTTTGATTATCGAATGGCCCCTAAAGTTGGTAATTATTGGGATAAAGGTAAAATTGTCGCAAAAGATGTAACTGTAAATTCTAAAACAGGTTATTATTTCGCAAACTCTAGAGATGCCTATTTTAGGTACAATGTTGTTGCTGTCACTAACCAAAGTACCATAAAATCAGATACATTAAGGTTTAATGTTTTAAAAAACTTAGCCTATTTCTATGGTCCAACCAATATTATTGGAAAGGATGATAATTTATATACCGAAAATGGTATTTACAATACACAAACCGGTGATGCTGTTTTCGGGAAAAATAATTTATATACCAATGGTAGCAAATCTTTAACAGGTGATAGTTTGTTTTATTATGGCGAAAAGGGATATGGGAGAGCTGTAAAAAATATTGTTTTTAGAGATACGAAAGATAAAATCCTATTTAAAGGCGACTTGGGAGAGTATTTTAAGTCGGATGAAAAAGTGTTGGTCACTAAAAATGCTTATTTCGGCATTAGTACCGAAGATTCTGTATTAGTTAATGATGTAAAAATACCAGATACATTATGGACCCGTGCTGATACATTGTCTTCATTAATGGTGTTAAAAAGTAGCATTAAATCTATCTATCCTAAAAATCCTGAAATAAAGAATTTGGAAAGTTATAACCTCCAGAAGATCGAGAATAAAACAAGTAATGAACTTCCATTAAATCAAACAACTAGTAAATCAAACAACGGAAAATTAGGGATAGTCGCTCCTTCGAATAAAGAAGACAGTTTAAAATTGGATACAGTTAAATCACGGATTATTGTGGCATATCCAAATGTTAAAGTGTATAAATCTAACTTGCAAGCTAAAGCAGATTCATTATTTTATTCTGATGCCGATTCTACTATTAGATGGTATAAAAATCCAATTATTTGGGCTGAAAATTCCCAGCAGACTGGTGATACAATTTATTTACTGATGCGGAACAAGAAGCTCCATAAAACGGAAACATTTGGTAATGGATTTATTGTAAATGTGGAAGGAGATTCCACTAATTTTAATCAAATAAAAGGGAGTAGAATTACAGGTAATTTTATTGAAGGCGAAATAAACAACATAAACGTTGTGGGCAATGCAGAAACTATTTATTTTAATCGTGAAAAGGGAAAAATAAAAGACATGCATCAAAGTTTTGCGGGTTCAATAAGATTTGAATTTAAAGACAAAGCGCTGAGTAGTATAGAATGGAGCGACCAGAGTGAAGGGAAATTAACCCCAGTAGAAAATATAAAGGGCGAGAATATCCTGACTGGATTTATTTGGAAACCTGAATTAAGGCCACAATCGAAACAGGATATTATAGGAAAGAAATTGGAACCGAAACTGGTAGTAAAAGAAAAACCTAAAAAATAATTTAATTTTTACTGTCTTCTTTTTGTTTTAAAAATTCTATCATTTTCTTAGTGGCAATTGCTCTATGACTGATCTTATTTTTTATTGAAGCATCCAATTCAGCAAAAGTTTCATTGAAGCCTTCAGGAATAAATATTGGGTCGTAACCAAAACCTCCTTCTCCACGTTTTTCAGGAATAATTTCCCCTTTAACAATACCTTCAAAAAAATAGTTTTTCCCATCAAGTAGAAGTGAAATTACCGTTCTAAATTGAGCTTTTCTATTGTTAATTCCGTTTAGTTTAGAGAGTAATAATTCAATATTTTTTTCATTATCTCTGGAACCACTAAAGCGGGCAGAATAAACACCTGGCTCTCCATTTAGAGCTTCTACCTCAAGACCACTATCGTCAGCAAAGCAATCAAGTTGATAGTTTTCTAAAACATAAGTGCTTTTTTGTAAAGCATTACCTTCAAAAGTATCTGCAGTTTCGGGAATTTCCTCTGTGCAACCAATGTCTAAAAGATTAACAACTTGGAATTCATTTTCTAAAAGGGATTTTATTTCTTTAGTTTTTCCTCCATTTGAAGAGGCAAACACAATTAATTTCATTTTTGGGTATAATTTTTTAAAGTTAATAGGAAGGCTTTTTTCAAATTAACATCGTTTGCCATAATATTCAATGATTCGCCCATAAAAACTTCCGTACCATCATTTTTAAAATAATTTGGAGCATCTATTGGGAAGATATTTTTTTCATGCTGAATGCCGAATGAAAAAATTATTGAAGGATTTAATTTTTCTTTTAGAACTGAAAAAGATAAAGAGGTGTATTTATGAACATTTAAAATTGCAAAATCTTTGCTTCCAATATTTAGGTGTTTGATGATATTTTTCAATAGGACCTTTCCATCTTCCGTACTTACCTCATTTGAAGCGTCACTTACTAAAATCAATATATTCTTTTCGTACTTCCCAATGTAATTAAGCACAATTTCTGTAGATTTATTAACGGTAGTTTCATCTTTTACAGGAGCAGTAAATTCTTGCTTTGGTGATTCAGTTTCTGTAGAAATTTCCTGCAAATCTTCAGCAATTACATAAATTGGTTCATTGAAAATTGCAGCTAAACTTAAAGGATCTTGAAGTATCAAATCTTTCATGTTCAAAAATAGCATTAATTTCTTTGTTAAATTAAGTTAAATTAGCTTTGTACAAGCTATAAATTATTAATTTTAGCTGATTAATGAACCCAATAAAAACCATTCAGAATATTTGTTTTGTTGTCTTATTCGTATTGCCTTTTGGTTTAAAAGCGCAAAATGTTGGATATATTAACGATTATTCTATTTCTTCGGAAGAATTTGTATGGTTGTTTAATAAGCACAATAAAGATAAAGGCGCAAATACTTACAATAATTTGTCGAAATATCTTGATTTGTACATAAACTATAAACTTAAAGTTCTGGAAGCAAAAAAGATGAAGATGGATTTAGATTCTTCATTTATAGTTGAAGTACAGAATTTTGAGAAAATCATAAAACCGAAATACAAATTTAGAAAGCGAGAAATGGAGTTCGTACTAAATGAGTATAAGGATGGTGTTTTGATGTTTAATGTTACAGAAAAGTTGATTTGGGAGCCATTGTATGCCTCGAATACAGCAGATGCTGAGTTAATAGAAAAGAAAGAAACAGAGTGGATTAAGGAATTAAGGAGTAAATATAAGATAGTAGTTGTAGAAGAGGAGTTGAAGAAGCTTTCAAGGTAAACTATCATGCTTTAATCGCTTAAATATTTAGTAAATTTGGAAATAATATAAATAAAAGGATGAAGAAGATTTTTTGGACAACGTGTGTATTACTTTGCATGTTTTTCAGTGTTCAAGCTCAAAAAAACACAGTAGATAAGATTGTTGCTGTAATAGGGGGAAACCCAATATTATTGTCTGATTTAAATCAACAATATACAATGTATTTAAATCAAGGGAATCCACCTAATCCCGATATTAAATGTTATATAATTCAGCAAATGCTAGCTCAAAAGTTGCTAAAACAACAAGCTGAAATAGATTCAGTTTTTGTTGAGGAGTCTGAAGTTGACATTGAGCTAGATAGACGAATGCGTGCGCAAGTTCAAAGAGCAGGTGGGCAAGAGAATTTGGAAAGATTTTTAGGTAAATCGTTGCTTCAGTATAAAGAAGAAATTAGAACAGATGTGAAAGAACAACTTGTTTCTAATAAAATGCAAGGAAAAATTACTGAAAATATTAATGTTACCCCACAAGAGGTTAAAAAGTATTTTGATTCTTATGCTTTAGACAGTTTGCCAGATATTGGTGCTGAAGTAGAAGTGGGGGAAGTGGTTTTTTATCCTCAATTAAATAAAGAAGAAAAACAAAAGTTTCATGATAAAATTGAGCTTTTAAGATTAAGGATAAAGAATGGTGAAGATTTTGCGTTTTTGGCAAGAACTTATTCTGAAGATTTAGCTTCTGCTGTAGAAGGTGGAGATTTAGGTTTTTTTGATAGAAGTCAGATGGTAAAAGAATTTACAGCTGTAGCTTTTAAATTAAAACCAGGTGAGGTTTCAAATGTTTTTGAGTCTGAGTTTGGGTTTCATATTCTCCAAGTTTTAGAAAGGAGAGGGGAGCAAGTCCATGCCCGTCATATTTTAATTAAACCTCAGTATGAACAACCAAGTTTAGAAAGAACTAGAATTAAAGCCGATAGTGTATATGTTAAATTAGTAAATAAAACTATTGGTTTTAACCATGCTGCGAGTACTTATTCTGATAATAAAGAAACTAAGTTTAATGGTGGTATGCTATTGTATGCAGATAATGTAACTGCAAGAACAACTTTTTATCCTGTGGAGCGATTAGATCCAAGTATTTTTGTTGTAATAGACTCAATGAAGGTAGGAGATGTTTCTAAACCTGTGTTTTTCACAGGTCAGGATGGGAAATCTGGATACAGGATTTTATATTTAAAGTCTAAAATTCCGCCACATAAGGCAAGCTTAGAACAAGATTATCCTAAGTTTAAAGAATATGCTCAACAAGAAAAAATTGATAAAGCATTAAGTTTATGGTTTGAGAAAAGAAGAGAAACGTCGACCATAAAAATTGATGATGAGTTTTTATCTTGTGAAGAACTTAAACTTTGGACCAAGAATAGTAAAAAATAGATAAGCATTAAGCTTATAATCATATATAGCTCTATTTAATTGTACGCTTAAAGCTAATTAAATAGAGCTTTTTTGTTTCTCCAATTTATAGGAAGTCGATTTAACATCGCAGAAAATAAGAAAGTTATTGTTGAATAATTTGTCTCTCAAATTGAGATTTAAGAACTTATGAAAAATCTAGCTTCTAATTTATGTCTATTAAAATTAAAATTAATTGAAAAAAGCTTTGTAAAACTTGATTTTTAGCTTAATTCTTGCTAAAATTGAGGATAATTTAAAATTATGGCAGACAATCATTCACAATCAAATCATTCTAGTAAACCAGGTAATTTTGTTTCTTGGGTTTTACCTTTAATCGTTATTCTTGTTTCGCTAGTTTTAATGATTAGCTTTACTTAATTAAGGGTCTATTAGTTTCATTAAGTTCGGATAATCTGTAATTATCCCATCTACTCCAAGATTTTTAAAATAAACAATCTCTTGGACAGAATTTACTGTCCAAGGTATAATTTTTATTCCTTGAGCGTGGCACTTATCCACTAAGTTTTTCCCAACTAAAATAGCGTACGGACTATATATTGTTGGTTTAAAGCCTAATGCTTTAATATTGTTTTCAAAATCTTCTTTTTCATCTATCAATAATGAACTTTTAATTTTTGGATATTTAATATGTAAATATTGTAAAGTCCGAATATCAAAAGACTGAATTATTACCCTATTTTCTATTTTTTTCCTTCTTACTACTTCCATTATTAGTTCAACAAATTCTGCAGGATCTGGGTGAAATACTGAGTCGCCATTTGGAATAATCTTAGTTTCTATATTGTAATATGGCTTTGATAATTTATTTTTTTTAACAAACCATTCTACAGAATCTATTAATTCTTCCAATAATGGTTTATATGCTGCAATTTTCTGTTGACCTAAGAACCTAGGGTGTGTTTTTAAACCTACATCATATTTTTTAATATCACTGTAGGTCATTTGATACATATTGTGGTTTTTCTCTTCTTTTAGCGTAATAGATTTGCCTTCTGGAGTGGTAGTTGTCTCATTATTGAAATATGGAACATGCGATAGTACCACTTTTTTATCCTTACTAATTACAGCGTTGAGGGATAAAGTATTTACGCCTAACTCTATGGCTTTAATGGCTGATGGGATGGTGTTTTCTGGTAGAATTCCTCTAGCGCCTCTTTGTCCATGTACATCGAATTTGGGTTGAGCATAAGAATTAAAACAGATAAAAATAAAGGATAGTATAAGTGATGGTTTCATAAGCTAAAATAGAAAGAGGGCAAAAAATGTGCCTTAACATGCGTTAGGCTTAGAAAATAAAAAAGCCATCCAAATTTTTGGATGGCTTCTAAAATATTTTGGTTTAAATTATCTTTCTGCTGGGGCATAAATTTGGAGAATGATATTCCAATTATGATCTGCTTGGCGTTCCCAAATGAATACATAATTGAAAGACTCTCTTAAATCTCCACCTTTATAATCGAAAGTAGCTACTCCATAAGTATAGGCTAATTCTCCACCATTTGCTTTACTTGCACCAACGTTTTTAAAATTGATGTTTTCCACCATATTAGCTGTAAAAGACATAATATTGGTTTTTCCAATAATTGGTTCGTTTCCTGTAAATAATAATCTTGCATCATTATTTAAAAAACCACCTAAAGCAGCAATACCAAAAGATTTAAGTGAAGTGTTTAAAGTTCTTTCTGTATCATAAATAATTTCCATACCAACTGCAGCATCTTTAGTGCTAAACAATTTAGGTGTGTATTTACCATTAGGCTCAATAAACTCTTCTTTAACTGGGATTAATGGTTTATTGTGTTCGATTCCAAGATCAAGTGCTAATTCCCATTTACCATTTCTAGCTTTCCAAATAGATAGATACTGGCCATATTCTTTTTTAGTGTCATTAATCTCATAAGCGCCAGAAGTAAATCCCCAATCTCCACTTTTACTTACTTTAGCGAACGATGGTTTCCAACTTAAGTTTTTTGTGTTAGGTTGAGCAGCATAATAAGTTTTCGCATTTACCGGATTAGGTCTAAAAACCAAGGTGTTTTCAATTGAAACATCTAAATAAGCAGTTTTGATTCCGCTTTTTATGGCTTTTTCTGCAAAAGCTTTATCTGCATTAACTAATGATTTTGTTGTTCCATCAGATTTTTGTGCAAAACAAAATACAGAAGCAAATAAATACGTACTGGTTATTAAGATCTTTTTTATCATGGTTTTAGTTTTATGTAAATTTAACAACTGCATTTGCAATTTTTTAAAAAAGTAATTAACAATTAAACATTAAGCTTAAATTTTATTCCAACTTGTTCCTTCTTTTCCATCGCTCAGCTGAATTCCAATTTCTTGAAGCCCAATTCTAATCTTATCGGTTGTTGCATAATCCTTATTGATCTTTGCATTTGTTCTCAAATCAATAATCATATTCATCACCTCATTTAGATCTTCATTTGAGTTTTCTTCATCTTTTAAACCAAAAATATCGAATACCAATTCATTAATAAATGTTGATAGTGATTCAATATCATTTGAAGTTAATTTAGCTTTACCATCGTAAACGCTATTAATTATTTTCACGCCTTCAAATAATTCTGCTACAGCAACAGGTGTGTTAAAGTCATCGTTCATAGCATTTAAACAGTTTTGTTTAAATAATGCCACATCAAAATCGCTTGAATCAGCAGGTTTAAGTTTTGGAAGCTTAGATATAGCATTCATCAACTTTTTATATCCCTTTTCTGAAGCCAATAAAGCCTCGTTACTGAAATCTAAAGTACTTCTGTAATGCGCTTGAAGCATGAAGAATTTCACTGTCATTGGGCTATACCCTTTATTTAGTAAAGGATGATTTCCTGTGAAAAGCTCGCCCGGTAAAAAACCATTTCCTGCAGATTTAGACATTCTAGTTCCGTTTACTGTAAGCATATTGGTATGCATCCAATACTTTGCAGGTTGGATATGATTACAAGCTTCAGATTGAGCTATTTCATTTGTATGATGTGTAGCGGCTAAATCCATGCCACCACCATGTATGTCGAATTGATTACCTAAATATTTAGAACTCATTGCAGAACACTCGATATGCCAACCAGGGAAACCTTCTCCCCATGGAGAAGTCCATTTCATTAAATGTTCTGGTTTTGCTTTAATCCATAACGCAAAGTCGAGCCTACCTCTTTTTTCATCTTGTCCGCCTAACTCTCTAGTATTTGCCAACATATCTTCCAAATTTCTATTGGTTAATAGCGTGTAATTATAGGCTTTACTATATTTTTCTACGTCAAAGTAAACAGTTCCATTAATTTCGTAGGCATAACCTTGTTTTAAAATTTCTTGAACCATATTAATTTGTTCAACAATATGGCCAGTAGCAGTTGGCTCAATACTTGGGGGAAGCGTATTAAAAAGACGCATAACATCTCTAAAACCTATGGTGTATTTTTGGACAATTTCCATAGGTTCCAATTGTTCTAGTTTAGCTCTTTTTGCGAATTTATCTTCTCCTTCATCTCTATCTCCTTCAAGGTGACCTGCGTCGGTTATATTTCTGACATACCTAACTTTATAGCCGCAGTATTGTAAATACCTAAAAATAACATCAAAAGAGATAAAAGTTCTACAATTGCCTAAATGTACATCACTATAAACAGTAGGACCACATACATACATACCAACAAGAGGGGCATGTAGAGGTTCGAAGATTTCTTTTTTACGAGAAATTGTGTTGTAAATTTTTAAGCTTTGATTCATAATAGCAAAGATAAAATTTGCCGATCATTAATAGATGAAATATCTTTTTATCGGCGTGTATTTATGTTTTATTAGGGTAAAATTTCAATATCAGATCTTACTGGGTAATGATCAGATAATTTAGCTTTTGTAACCTTGTAATTTACAATTTGTAAATCCTTGGTTGTAGCAATATAATCTATTTGAAAATTAGGAAACTTACCGTTATAGGTTACGCCCATTCCTATTCCTTTTTCGAAAAAGGCATTATTTAAATTATTTGTTAATTGTTTTACAGCAAAAGATGCTGGTGTATCGTTAAAGTCACCCGCTAAAATATAAGGGGTATTACATTTTGCAATTTCTTTTTTTAATAAATCAATATTTTCCGCTCTTTTCTTAAATGCAGACCTTAGAGCTCTATAAATTCTTTTAGATGATTGTTTGTCTGGGTTTATTTCTTTTACCTGATCTAGGTATTGATAATCTTCATTGCCAAAAGAAATTGATTTGAGGTGTAAATTAAAAATCCTGATTTTTTTATTATTTATGATAACATCAGCAAGCAAGCATCCATTTGCGCCGTAAGCATCAAAAGGAATAAAATCTTTGTTTTTTAAAGGATATTTAGAAAAAATAGCCAGTCCCATGGCTTCATAATCGTTTTCTTTTGAACTTTTAAAATAGGTATAAGGTGTTTTTAATTGAACTTTTATGCTGTCTACTAAATTATATTCACCCTTAAAACGAGTATAAAATTCTTGAAATAAAATAATATCTGGATTTTGTTCTTTTAGAACACTTAAAAAATTTCTTTTGGTTTCTAAATCATTCTTGTCGCCAAATTTTTTAAAATTATGCACATTGTAAGTCATAATTCTTAAGTGGTCGGTTGTCTTTAGATCAGCTCCTTCTTCACCCCAAAACTTAATGGTTGAAAATAAGGTAGGGTATCCAGAAAAAACAAAAGCAACGATTAGAAGTGATACTTTCCAATTTTTATTTAAAAGCCAAAACACTAGAACAATTACATTGGCAAATAAAATAAAAGGATAAGCTAGGCCAATAAAAGCAAATAAAACAAATTTCCTAGGATCAAACATACCAGCATAAGAGCTTAGGAATAATACTATACCTAAACATATCGTTACGATTAAAACCAAGGTTTTAAAGAACGATAATTTTGCCTTTTTATGTTTACTTTTTGCCACTCGCTTTAAATAATTTTTGTTTTTCTTCACTGGTTAATTTTTCATAACCTGATGCCGATATTTTTTCTAATATTCTGTCAATTTCTTCTTGTGAAACTTCGTTATAAGGTGAATTATATTTAGGTGCCGAGTTTTTAACTACTTTTAATTTAGGTTTTTTCTCTGTCCATTTACTTAAATCTTTGCCTTTTTGCAGTAATTTAATAAATATGAAACCAGCCAAGGCGCCACCTAAATGTGCTAAATTTCCACCAGCATTTCCATCATTTAATAATATGATATCGAAAATTAATAAAAACAGTACTAAATATTTTAATCTAACTGCTCCAAATAACAATAAGTGGAAAGTATAGTTTGGAACATAAGTAGCCGATGCAGCTGCGATAGCCATAACAGAAGCCGATGCGCCAATTAATAAACTATTTGTTGCAACACTTTCGAAAACTGGAAAAAGATTAAATGTAATTGCATAAAATAAGGCTCCAATAAAACCTCCAAATAGATATACAAAATGAAACTGTCGTGGTTTTAAAAAATCTATAAATACTCTACCAAACCAAAATATAGTAAGCATATTAACCAGTAAATGCCATAAATCGCGATGAAAAAACTGGTAAGTAATTAACGTATATATTTTATAAACTTGATTTTGAATAGAAGCTGGAAAGGCAGTGTATTCCCAAATCAATCCTTTTATATCAAACGGCAGTTTAAACAAAAAAGAAATAACGTCTAATACACCAACCGTTATAAAAATAGTTACATTTAATACAATGTATATTGATAATGGTTTATGTTGTGTTATTAAAAACCTAAGATTTGAAATAAAACTATTATTCATAATAATTATAAAATCTATCTTTTTTCTCCCATATTTTAACGATTATATACCCAATTAAAGCACCACCTAAATGTGCAAAATGGGCAACAGAATCACCTTCAATATTTGCCATGCCTAGGAATAGTGAAATTAAGACATAAACAGGCATTATATATTTTGCTTTTACGGGTACAGGAATAAACATGATGAAAAGCTCTTCATCAGGATATTTCATTCCAAACGCAATTAATAATCCAAATATTGCACCAGAAGCTCCTACCATTGGAACTGCATAAATATTTCTCAAGGCTTGATAATCGGCCATAGATGTTGTTGTAAATGAGTCCGGAACAGTAATTGAGCCTACAATTTGATAGACTTCAAATGCTTGAACACACCATTGTAAACCTAAAGCACCTAATCCGGTTATTAAATAGAAATTTATGAATCTTTTAGTACCCCATTGACTTTCTAAAATTGAACCAAAACTATATAGTGCAAACATATTGAAGAGAATATGCATAAAGTCGCCATGCATAAACATATAAGTAATGGGTTGCCAGAAATTAAAATTTGGCGAATCAAAATAGAATACAGCAAATAATGCATTCATTGGGATTTGATTGCCCAAAAAGTATTTTGCTGCGAAGAATAGCACATTTATGATCAGCAAATTTTTTACAACAGGTGGTATATAGTTATTCATTATTTTTCGAATCTTTTATCTATTTCTGGAATGGTTATAGTTTGTATAATGGCTTTTCCGTTTACACTGAAATTTGGCATTTTGCAAGTAAACAATTGCTCGATTAAAGTATGCATTTCTTCTAATGACAATTTACTGCCCGTTTTAATTGCACTATTTCGGGCCAACGATTTTGCAAGGGCTTCCCTTTTGTCAATTTTTAAATCCTGCTGAGAGTTTTTATAACCTTCAATTAATTTCTCAAATAATTCAATAGGTTGAATATGATTGTTTCCAATATCAACAGGAACGCCTTCAATAACTAATGTATTTTTTCCAAATTCTCTAATTTGAAACCCTAAGTTTAATATTTCGGGCAAAATAGACATCGTTAATTCATAATCTTGTGAACTAAGATGAATAGTTTGAGGGAATAGCAGTTGTTGAGAAGAGCCTTGTTGGTTTTCTAAGTGTTCAATGAATTTTTCGAACAATACACGCTCATGAGCACCTTGTTGATCAATAACCATTACGCCCGATTTTATTTGAGAAATAATGTATTTATTATGGATTTGCATGTACTGCTTAGCAGAATTATAAGTAATAGGTTGTTCTGGGATAGAAATACTTTGTTGATTAACAATTGTTTCTTCATTAATTTGGTACAATGACGACCAATTATCTTTACCGCTTAATCTAGTAGAAGTGAAACTATTGTTTCCACTTTTATAGTTTGGTTCTGAACTAGTTTGAAATGGATTAAAATTTGGATTAAAACTAATAGATGGGGGGATTATATCTTCGTGTTTTTTGGGCGATATCATGTTACTAAACCCAGTTTCTTGATTAAAATCTAGAGAAGGACTTATGTTAAATTTTCCGAGCGATCTTTTTATTGCAGCATGAACGATGGCATAAACCGAACGTTCATCTAAGTATTTTATTTCTGTTTTTGTGGGATGCACATTTACATCAATATTGGCAGGATCCATATCGATAAACAGCACATATAAAGGAAAATTATCATCAGGTAATAAATCCTGATAAGCCTTCATTACCGCATGATTGAGGTAAGCATCCTTAATAAATCTATTGTTTACAAAGAAAAATTGATCACCTCTGGTTTTTTTTGCAAATTCTGGTTTCCCTATAAATCCTTTTAGTTTTAAAATGGTAGTATCCTCTTCAACTGGAATTAGTCGCTCGTTATAATTATTTCCAAAAAGGTGTACAATTCGTTGTTTTAATGTTGCGGCAGGTAGTCTAAAGATCTCTAATCCATCTTGAACTAATGTGAATGCAATATGAGGATTAGGTAAAACCACTCTTTGAAATTCGTCCATAATATGGCGCATTTCAGCTGAATTACTTTTTAGGAAGTTTCTTCTGGCAGGGGTATTGAAAAATAAATTTTTCACTGAAATTGAAGTTCCTGCTGTGGTTGCTACTGGTTCTTGATCAATAAAATTTCCACCTTCAATTCTTATTAAAGTGCCTAACTCTTCGTCGTGCAATCTTGTTTTTAATTCTACTTGGGCGATAGCGGCAATTGAAGCCATTGCTTCTCCTCTAAAACCAAATGTTCTTATGGCGAATAAATCTTCAGCTTTGCGAACCTTTGATGTTGCATGTCTTTCGAAACACATTCTGGCATCTGTAAGGCTCATTCCGCTACCATTATCAATTACTTGAATTAGCGTCTTTCCTGCATCTTTTAGTATTAATTGGATTTTAGTAGCCCCAGAATCAATTGCATTCTCTAACATTTCTTTCACTGCAGATGCTGGGCGCTGAACTACTTCACCTGCAGCAATCTGATTGGCAACATTTTCTGGTAATAATTGAATTATATCTGGCATTAATTTTTATTGATCAAACAGCTAATTTACATAAATTATAGATGTTTTTTGACACATTGTGTAAGTATTTAATAACATGAATGTTTAAATAGAAATATAATAAATTCAATTTTATACCTTAGCAAATTCAATCCTATAACCACAAACTAAATTATTATGAATAAAAGCAATTTAAGGTCTGTTGTGTTTTTGATTTGCGCGCTATTTTTAATTTCATGCGGCAAGAAGAAAGCAGATTTTCTAGTGATTAATGGTTCAATTTATACAGTAAATGAAGGTTTTGATGTTGTTGAAGCCTTTGCTGTAAAGGACGGGAAAATTATTGCCGTTGGTACAACTGATGAAATTCAATCGAAATTTGAATCTGAAGAAATAATAAATGCCGAAGGAAATCCTGTTTATCCTGGATTTATTGATGGTCATGCACATTTTTTTGGATATGGAGAGAGCTTGCAGGTTGCAGATTTATTTGGAACTCAATCTTGGAATGAATTAATTGAGCGATTAAAAGATTTTGCGAAGACACATCCAGAAGGCTGGCTTCAAGGAAGAGGATGGGATCAAAATTTATGGAAAGGGAAACAGTTTCCTACGAATCAGTTGTTAAATGAGCTATTTCCAGATCGACCAGTTTTATTAACTAGGGTTGATGGACATGCTGCGATTGCTAATCAAAAAGCGCTCGAATTAGCAGGAATTACCGGATACAAGCAAATGGTAGGCGGTGAAATGATAACCCAAAATGGAAAATTAACAGGGGTTCTTATTGACAATGCAATTGGATTGGTTGCTTCAAAAATTCCAGCGGGTGATTTAGACTTTACTAAAAAAATTCTAATGGAAGCACAGGCAAACTGCTTCGCAGTTGGGTTAACAACAATTGTTGATTGTGGTATTGATCATGAACAAGTAGAGCTTCTAAAAAAATTGCATGAATCAAATGATCTGAAAATGCGTTTATATGCAATGCTATCAGATTCGCCAAAAAATTATGATTTTTTAATAAAAAATGGAGCAATTAAAACTGAAAGACTAAATGTTAGATCATTTAAAGTATATGCAGACGGCGCTTTAGGGTCAAGAGGAGCTTGCTTATTGCATCCTTATTCAGATAGTCCTAATCAATCAGGATTTTTATTGAGTGATTTAAAACACTTTGAAGAAGTAGCAGAATTAATTAATAAAAATAATTTTCAGATGAATACCCATGCAATTGGAGATTCTGCAAATCGTGCAATATTGAATATTTACAATAAAGTATTAAATGGTAAAAATGATAAGCGTTGGAGAATTGAGCATGCTCAAGTTGTAAATAAAGATGATTTTGACAAATTTGGAACGGCTTCGATTATTCCTTCAGTTCAGCCAACACATGCCACTTCAGATATGTACTGGGCAGAAGAAAGATTGGGTGCAGAAAGAATTGGTGGAGCGTATGCTTATAAAGATTTGTTAAAGCAAAACGGTTGGTTAACATTAGGAACTGATTTTCCAGTTGAACAAATTAATCCGATGTTAACTTTTTATGCGGCAACTATACGTAAAGATGCGAAAGGGTTTCCGGAGCAAGGATTTCAAATTAACAATGCTCTAACCCCTGAAGAAGCACTAAAAGGTATGACAATTTGGGCTGCAAAGGCAAATTTTGAAGAAAAAGAGAAGGGAAGTTTAGAAGTTGGTAAATTTGCTGACTTTGTTATAATGGATAAAGATTTCATGAAAGCAAAGGCTAATGAAATATTAAATGTAAAAGTATTAAAGACATATTTAAATGGTGAGAAGGTTTTTGAAAGAAAATAATTTCGTTTTATTATTAACTGCAATTCTATTTTGCAATGTTTTAACGGCATGTGCTCAAAATAAAGAGAACTTATTGAAGGTCGAAAAATATAAGGCCATTGAGAACGAGTTATTGTTGTTTAATAATGGTAGTCATGCATTGCCCATTAAAGAAATAACAGATGTTAAAATGGCTTCTGTAAACTTTAATTTTGAGTTTATAAAGACCTTCGATAGCTTGTTAAATAAATATTCTAAAGTTGATAAAATATCAACGTTAAAATATGCAGATTCTACTACTTATAATGATTTAGAGGACGATTTAAGATTTTATGATATTCTATTTGTGCCAGTAACGGAAAAGCAAATTAGTAATAAAAAAATCTTTGATTTTATTAGTTCTGTTTCGTCAAAAAAGACAGTTATTGTATCTTATTTTGGTACAGAAAACGGGTTATTGAAATTAGAAAATCTGAGAACCCCAATATTGTGGACGGGTTATATTACTGAAGAAGCAGCATTTATTTTGCCTCAAGCTATCTTTGGTGGAGTAGCTGTTCGCACAAATTTAGAATATAATATTGGAACTAAGTTTACTAAGGGCTCAGGATATACAACTTCTGTATCTCGCTTAAAATATACCCTTCCAGAAGATGTCCAAGTTAACTCTAATGAGTTGGCCCAAATAGATTCTATCGCCTTAGAAACGATTAGAGAAAAGGCAGCTCCTGGATTAGTTGTTTTAGTTGCAAAAGGTGGTAAGGTAATTTATAATAAGAGTTTTGGTTATCATACTTATGCTAATTTAAAACCTAATTCGCCATCAGATATATTTGATTTAGCTTCTGTAACAAAAATTACGGCAACTACACCTGCTATTATGCGTTTGGTAGAACAAGGAAAGTTAAATTTAGATTTAAATGTTGGACATTATATTCCAAAAGCTAGAAATACGCCTATGAATTCTACAGTCGTTAGGGACGTAATGATGCATCAGGCAGGATTTATACCTTTTATCCCATTTCATAATTTTGTTAAAGAAGACGACTATTCTAGAGATTCTACCCGTGTTTACAATGTTAAAGTGGCAGATAGTTTCTATGTAAAAAAGAAGTTTTATACAGATTTTATGTGGCCAAAAATGCTAAATTCTCCTATAGTTTCTAAAGGAAGATACGTTTACAGTGATATAAGTATGTATGTAATGAAAGATATTGCCGAACATATATCTAGGAAACCAATTACTGAATATTTAGATGAGAATTTTTATAAACCGCTTGGTATGCAGTTTACTGGATTTTTACCTAGAAAACGTTTTTCAATTGACCAAATTGTACCAACAGAAGAGGATGTAACTTTTAGAAAGACTTTATTAAATGGTTATGTACATGATCAAGGTGCTGCATTAGCAGGTGGAGTTGCTGGTCATGCTGGTTTATTTGGAAACGCAAACGATTTGGCTATTTTTTATCAAATGTTGCTAAATAAAGGGACCTACGGTGGGAAGAAATATTTTGATCATGAAACGGTAGAGCAATTTACAGCTAAACAAAGTGTTGTAAGTAGGAGAGGATTAGGTTTTGATAGGTGGGATCCAGATCCTAAAAATAAGTACCCATCTGAGTTAGCCTCTGACCAAACTTATGGTCATACCGGCTATACGGGAATTGGGGTATGGGTTGATCCTGCTCGAGATATGATTTATATATTCTTATCTAATAGAGTTCATCCAAAAGTCTCAGACAAACTAGGGAACCTTGCAATAAGAAGAAGAATTCAAGATGTAATTAATGTAGCCATAGACAATGGCAAGAAATAATAGAAAAAAGTCCGCAGTTGCGGACTTTTTTTATAGGATAAACTGCAAACTTACTGGAGCTGCAATTCTAAAATCGATTCCAACTTGGGTTAATTTACCAGATTCTGCATCTATGTTAAATACAATTATAGATTGAGAATTTTGATGTGCTACCAACAACCAAGCACCATCGGGTGAGATTGTAAAATTTCTTGGCCCCATTCCATTACTAGGTACCTGCTGAACAGGAATTAAAGTTCCATTTTCTTTAATTTCAAAAACAGAAATAATATTTTCTTTTCCGCGAACACTCGCATAAAGAAATTTTCCGTCTGCCGATAATTGGATATGCGCGGCATTAAATTCATTAATATCTCTGGCAGGAAAAATGGTTGAAATTGAGTTTTTCAATTTTAACTGATTATTCTCAAAATCGAAAATATGAATATTTCCATCTAATTCGCCCAATACAAATAACGTTTTACCATCATTAGAAAATGTCATATGTCTAGGTCCGGCACCTTGAGGCACATCGAAACTTTGTTTAAAAGTTAATGGCTCATCGCTATTTTCATCATAGGTATAAAGAATAACCTTATCTATCCCTAAATCAGACACTAAAATATGTTTTCTGTCGGGTGTAAACGCAATCATGTGCGCATGTGGCTTATTTTGTCTAATTGGGTTTAAACTTTTACCTGTATGTTTTACAGTTTGAATAGCGTCTTTTAAACCACCATTTTGGTCAATAGGAAAAACTGAAACATCGCCACTTGAATAATTTGCAGTAATCGCATGCTTTTTATTTACCACAATGTAACAAGGGTCCAAGCTCGACATAGCAATGCGGTTGATAAGCTTCAATTGGTTAAGGTCATGATCAAACTTAAAAGCAGACACTCCACTTTTTTCTCCACTTTCATTAACACTGTAAACGAAATTTCCATCTTCAGAAATACTGGTGAAGGAAGGATTGTCTGTTTGGACAAAATTGTTGGTAGCTATAATACTACCATCTTGGCTGTCAAAAATTAGAGCATGTACTCCTTTATTTTTACCTGGGCCAGTATATGTTCCAACAATTAAAGGATAAATTTGACCTACAACATTAAATGGTAAAACAAAAATGAGTAGCAATAGAAACCTAAAAGAACGCATTCTATTTTATTAAATGTTTTATCTGAATTAATTCGTGCTCATCTAAGTAACGCCATCTGCCTCTAGGTAAATCTTTTTTAGTAAGATTTCCGTAAACTACCCTATCTAATTTTACCACTTCGTAACCTAAATGTTCGAAAATACGACGTACGATACGATTTTTACCGCTATGAATTTGGATGCCAATTTCTTTTTTGCTGCCACCAGTAACATAGGAAACGCTATCTGGCTTAATTAAACCGTCTTCTAACTCTAATCCAAATTGAATTTTATTTAGATCACCTTGAGATAAATTTCTATTTAATTCAACTTGATAAATTTTGGTGATACCATTTTTTGGATGCGATAATTTATCTGCAAGGTCGCCATCATTGGTCATCAACAACAATCCTGTAGTATTTCTATCTAGCCTTCCTACTGGATAAATTCTTTCTCTGCTTGCTTTTTCAACTAAATGCATTACCGTTTTTCTCTCTTGAGGATCTTCGGTAGTTGTAATATAGTCTTTAGGTTTATTTAGCAAGACATAAACTTTTTTCTCTCTTTTTAATAAAGCACCATTATACTTTATGATATCTTTAGCAGGATCTACTTTTAATCCTAATTCAGAAACCACTTCATTATTTACAGAGATAACACCAGCTTCGATTAGTTCGTCGGCCTTTCTTCTTGAACAAATTCCAGAATTAGCTATGTATCTATTTAACCTTACTTTACCATCATTGTTACTTGGCAGAACAGGGTTTTGAGGTTTTGAAGATTTGTAGTTCGTCGATTTGGTTTTATAAGAAGCAGATTCGGTTCTTTTACGAAATGGTCTAACATCTTTGCTCGTTGACGAAGATTGATCAGATTTCTTTACAAAAGCATCTTTTTTAATATAGCTTCTGCCTTTTGATTCTTTAAAACTATTTTCTTTTTCATTTGAAAAAGATTTTGATTTAAATGGACGTTCTCCGCCATCTTTAGAAAAAGGTTTTCTATCGGAGTAATTGCCTGATCTTGAATTATCTTTATTGAAACTTGGTTTTCCGGTTTCTTTATTAAACTTACCCGTTGGGCGTGAAGAAGTTTTTCTTGTATTTGAAGATTCAGATCTTGGTGAAAATGTTGAATCTTTCTTTTTATATGATTCAGAAGATTTTTTTTGGTCTTCCTTGGTGGACTTGTCGTCGCGACTTTTCCTTTTAAATTCTCTCATGTATAATGGGATTTAAGAATGCTTATTATGACCTGCAAATTTAAGTAAAATAACGCGTTATATAATATAATTATTACTTTAATATTTGATTAAAAATAAGAGGCTTATCCCAATTGAAAACGTTGACATTTGTGTTCGTTTTTGTAACTATTTGATAATCTGATGAGTAATTTGTATCTTTGTCGCCGTTTTAAAATTGTTAACCAAAAAAAGGAGGAAGATGATCAAGAAACACATAATAACATGTACGGTAATTTTAGGATTACTAGTTATGGCAAAAGTGTTTGCTTACAACTTACCAAAAGCAGAAAAAGATAACGTTAATACCACCCCAATAACACTTAAAAAGCCTTTAGAGGTAGCTCCAAAATCATTAATGGAGCGATTAAATTTCGCCAATGTTTCACTCCCATTAGGAGACTTGAAAGTTGAGAAAAAAATGAAAAAAATATTAGCTGAGCATTCGCATAAGAAGATTCAGTCTGATAAACTTCATAAGTTAGCAGATAAATGGTTTCCTACTATTGAGCCAATTTTAGCTAAATATGGAATTCCTGATGATTTCAAATACGTTCCATTAGTAGAATCCGGAATAAAAGGAGGCGTTTCTCCTAAAGGAGCTGCTGGATTTTGGCAGTTTATGCCGGCTACAGCAAGAATGTATGGATTAAAGGTAAATGGTAAGGTAGACGAAAGATACGATCTACATAAATCAACAGTTGCAGCCAGTAAATATTTGCGCGATTTACATAACATATTTGGAAATTGGGCTTTGGCAGCAGCAGCATATAATTTAGGCGACGTAAAACTAAGACGTCAGATTTATGCTCAAAAAGAAGATAATTATTTCAAAATGAAATTGAATAAAGAAACAGGAGGATATGTTTATAAATTAATTTCAATGAAAGAAATAATTGATAGGCCTGCAAGTTATGGATATATTAATTCGTCTGTAGCTTCTAGCACGCATATTGAATAAAAACACACAAAAGGGAAACGTTATTTAGGAGCTCAAACTTGAGCTCCTTTTTTATTGTATTTTAAATCTAAAAATCAATCTATTATTGATAAAATGTCTTCTTTTTTTAGCAATTTTGTTTATTCAGCGTTTTCATAAACATTAAGTTGTAAATGCTGTAATTCTATACTATGAGCAATAAAACTATTGATCTTGGGGAACAAAAAGACGTAGAAGTTTATGGCGCCCGAGTACATAATCTAAAAAATATTGATGTTTCTTTTCCTAGAAATAAGCTGGTTGTTATAACGGGTTTAAGCGGGAGTGGTAAATCGTCGCTCGCATTTGATACCATTTATGCTGAAGGGCAAAGACGCTATATGGAAACCTTTAGTGCTTATAGCCGACAGTTTATGGGCGGTATGGAGCGCCCAGACGTGGATAAAGTTTCCGGGTTAAGTCCTGTTATTGCTATTGAACAAAAAACAACTAGTAAAAATCCAAGATCAACAGTTGGTACGATTACCGAAATTTATGACTTTCTGAGATTGCTTTATGCGCGTATAGGAGAAGCATTTTCCTACAATACGGGTGAGCGTATGGAGCGAATGAGTGAAGATCAAATTTTGAATAATATTTTTCAAAAATTTGATGGCAAAGCCATTAATATTTTGGCTCCAGTGGTTAAAGGAAGAAAAGGTCATTACAGAGAATTGTTTGAACAAATTAGGAAACAAGGCTATGTAAAGGTTCGTGTTGATGGCGAAATAAAAGATCTGACACCTAAAATGCAGGTAGATCGTTATAAGATTCATGATATCGAAATTGTAATTGATAGATTGTTGGTAGAAAAAACCGAACAAAAACGCTTAAGAAGTTCGGTAGAAACCGCAATGAAAGTAGGTAAGGGGGTGATTAAAATTACAGATAAGGAGAATATTGTAGCTCATTTCAGTAAATTTTTAATGTGTCCAACTACCGGAATTAGTTATGATGAGCCTCAACCTAATAGTTTTTCATTTAACTCACCATACGGGGCTTGTGAAGAATGCGATGGATTGGGATATATTTTCGTAGTCGATAAAGATTCTGTAATACCTAATCCAAAGCTGAGCATTTTAAATGGAGGTTTGGCTCCTTTGGGAGAGTATAGAGATACTTGGGTTTTTCAGGTATTAAGAGCTTTAGCTAAGAAGCATAATTTTTCTTTATCTACACCCATCGAAAAATTAGGAGATGAGATAGTTGATATGATACTTAATGGCTCTCCTGATTTGCTTTCTGTAGCGGTAGAGTATAATAAATGGAATGTTCAAAATTATTCCATAAATTTTGATGGTATCATTAAAATTATTGAAGAACAGCAGGAGCGCAGAAGTGGGCAAGGAGCCGAAGACTTAGAAGCATATAGAAGACTTAAAACTTGTCCAGCATGTAATGGCGCGCGATTAAAAAAGGAAAGTTTGCATTTTTATATAGATGGCAAAAACATTTTTGAATTGGTATCCTTAGATATTAATGAATTGTTAAAATGGTTTACCGATTTAGAAAGCCGACTTACTGACAAACAAAATGTTATTGCAAGGGAGGTTTTAAAGGAAATTCGTGCACGTTTAGGCTTTTTAGTGGATGTAGGACTTACTTATTTATCATTAGATAGAACCACCAGAACATTGTCGGGGGGAGAAGCCCAACGCATTAGACTAGCTACACAAATAGGTTCTCAATTAATGAACGTAATGTACATTTTAGATGAGCCTAGTATCGGTTTGCATCAACGAGATAATGATCGTTTAATACATGCATTAAAAAATTTAAGAGATTTAGGGAATACCGTTTTAGTTGTGGAACATGATAAAGACATGATTCTGGAGGCAGATCATGTGATAGATATGGGGCCAGCTGCGGGTGTTCATGGGGGAGAAATTGTAGCACAGGGTACACCTCAGCAAATTTTAAAAAGTAATTCTATTACTGCAAAATACTTAAATGGAAAATTGGAAATTGCAGTACCAAAAAAGAGAAGACCAGGAAATGGGCAAAAACTTTCTCTAATTAAGGCTACAGGTCATAATTTAAAGCAGGTTTCTGTAGATTTTCCTTTAGGAAAATTTATTGCAGTTACAGGAGTTTCTGGAAGTGGAAAGTCGAGTTTAATAACAGAAACTTTATACCCAATATTAAATCATCATTTCTTTAGGTCAAAGAAACAACCATTGCCTTATGAAAAGATTAGTGGATTAAAAGAAATAGATAAGGTAATAGAGATAGATCAGGCTCCAATTGGAAGAACGCCTAGATCAAATCCATCAACTTATACGGGAGTATTTTCTGATATAAGGAATTTATTTGTACAACTTCCCGAAGCAAAAATTAGAGGATATAAACCGGGAAGATTTTCATTTAATGTAAAAGGAGGGCGATGTGAAACTTGTCAGGGTGCAGGAATGAAATTAATTGAAATGAATTTTCTCCCTGATGTTCAAGTTCCATGTGAAGAATGTGGGGGAAGAAGATACAATAGAGAGACCTTGGAAGTTCGTTATAGAGGAAAGTCTATTAGCGATGTTTTAGATATGAGTATCGAAGAAGCTTGCTTATTTTTTGATCAAATACCTTCTATTCATCGAAAAATTAAAACCTTAAGTGATGTTGGGTTGGGTTATATTAGACTCGGACAATCGTCTGTAACTTTAAGTGGTGGAGAAGCCCAAAGAGTAAAATTGGCCACAGAATTGAGTAAAAAGGATACTGGTAAAACTTTTTATATATTAGATGAGCCAACTACTGGATTGCATTTCGAAGATATAAATGTTTTGCTTGGCGTTTTAAATGAACTGGTAGATAAAGGGAACACCGTATTAGTTATAGAGCATAATTTGGATGTAGTAAAAGTTGCCGACTGGGTTATAGATTTAGGGGAAGAAGGAGGCGCAGGAGGCGGAAGAATTTTATTTGAAGGAACGCCCGAAGGTTTAATTCAAAATCCAATTAGTTTGACCGGTAAATTTTTAAAAAAGGAAATGAATTCCTGAGAATAGCTCGTAAATTAATCAATAGGTAAAACATGCAAAATTTATCTGATTTAAACCAGGTTCAATATTTAGCAAAAGCCAAGGCTTCTAAGTATTTAGATGCATATATTGATGAATTTATAGAAGCATTTATTCCCTCGATCGATAAAGCTGAAATAGGAGTTTTAATTGGAAATAGTTTTAAAGGAACAGTTGGATTAAAAATAGCTAATAGACTTAAAAAATTAAGTTTTACTGTTAGTACTTATTATGTGTTTAATGAGGAAACTGACGATGCATCTTTTATAAAAGTTCCAAATTCTGCCTGGTTATCCATAGAAAATATAAAGGGAATTAAAGAAACTGTACTAATAGACGCCATTAATTTTTCAGATAACACGCTGAATAATGATTACGCAACAAATATTTATCGGGCTATAAACTCCTTAAATGCAAAAATTTACGCCATTGATTATCCATCAGGATTCCCCACAGAAGGTGCAATTAAATCTGAATTGGAAGCGATAAAATGTATAACCTCATTTACTTGTTTTGCTCCAAAAATTAATTTTTTCTTCCCAGAAAGTGCATTTTTTATAAATGACTTCCAAGTACTTTTACCCAATCATAAGCTTAGTTTACAGAACAATTGGCAACTTTCTTCAGAAAATTTAATCTCAAGAATATTAAAGCCAAGATCTAAATTTTCTCATAAAGGTAGCTACGGCCATACTTTAATTATTGGAGGCTCAACATATACCATGGGTGCTGCTTTACTTTCTTGTTCAGGAAGTTTGTATAGCGGAGCGGGTTTAACTACTGCATGCATTCCTGAATCGGGTTTAACGGCATTAAACACAGCTTTGCCAGAGGTGATGTATCTTTCGAGAAGTGATTTGGGAAAAGATTTAAGTAAATACTCAGCCATAGCATTTGGTTGCGGAATAGGGGTTTCAGATGAAGTGGTGTCTTGGTTAAATTTTGCAATCGAACAACCTTTAATTATAGATGCTGATGGTATAAATGTTTTATCGGCCCATAAAAGCTTTTTAAATAAACTAAAGCCAGGAAGTATCATAACGCCGCATATTAAAGAATTTGATAGATTATTTGGCGAACATAATAATTGGTGGGAAAGAATAGAAACCGCAACTAAAAAGGCCAAAGAACTTCAGGTATTTATAGTTTTAAAAAACCAATATTCATTTATTATTACACCATCTGATGTTGTTTATATAAATCAAAGTGGTAATCCTGCTATGTCTAGCGGTGGAATGGGAGATGTATTAACAGGAATAATTACAGGACTTTTGGCGCAAGGATATTCAGCAGAAGAAGCTTGTATAATAGGTTGTTTTATTCATGGTAAGGCTGCCGATGAATTATCTAAAACACAAAACAACGTTATTGCATCGGCTGTTGCCAAAGAAATTCCGAAAGTGATAAAAAACTTAATGAAGGGAAATTAAAACAAATGTTTTTCGGCATGGTAAGAAGATCTTACCAAGGGTCCACTTTCTACGTATTTAAGTCCTTTAGCTAAACCAAGTTCTTTATATTTTGCAAATTGATCTGGATGAATCCAGTCGACCACAGGGTGATGATTTTTAGTAGGTTGCAAATATTGGCCTAATGTAAGGATATGTACGCCATTTTCTACTAAATCGTCCATTGCTTCTAAAACATCAGCCTCAGTTTCTCCTAAGCCTAGCATGATTCCTGTTTTAGTGCGTAATCCTTCCTTACTAATTCTATTTAAGCATTCTAAACTTCTATCGTATTTAGCTTGGATTCTTACCTGACGAGTTAATCTTTTTACGGTCTCCATGTTATGACTTACTACCTCTGGTCGCTCTGCCAAAACGCGATATAAATTATCCCATTGACCTTTGAAGTCTGGAATTAATGTTTCTAAAGTAGTTGTAGGGCTTTCGCGACGAATGGCTTGTAAAGTTTCGGCCCAGATAATAGAACCGCCATCTTTTAAATCATCTCTATCAACAGAAGTTATAACACAGTGTTTTACTTGCATTAATTTTACTGAATTGGCAACTCGGTTGGGTTCATCAGTATCCACAGCAAGTGGTCGGCCTGTCGCAACTGCACAAAAAGAACAAGAACGCGTGCATATATTTCCCAGAATCATAAATGTTGCAGTTCCTGCACCCCAGCATTCGCCCATATTCGGACAATTCCCACTTTCACAAATGGTATGCAACTTATGAGTATCTACTAAATTTCTAACTTGCGCATACTCTTTACCTACTGGTAATTTTACGCGTAGCCAATCTGGTTTTCTTTTTACTTCTTGTTCTGTTACAACAGGCAGTGATATCATAATACAAAGGTAAGTAAAGTCAATTAAGTTTGGGACTACTTCAATAAGTTTTACAAAATTTGGGCATATTATGATAAATCAAGTACCTTTAAACTTTAAAAATACATTAATGGCTACTTCAATTATAACCTATAACGGTGGTTTAAGAACTACCTCAGAACATTTATCATCAGGCACAAAAATTATTACCGATGCACCAGTAGATAACAAAGGTCAGGGCGCATCTTTTTCGCCTACTGATTTATTGGCTACAAGTTTAGGGAATTGCATGCTTACCATTGCAGGGATTGCAGCAAACGAGCATGGTTTTAATATTGATGGAGCAACTTGTGAAATTACAAAAGTCATGGGAACAGATCCTAGGAGAGTAACGGCGATAAAAGTTGCTTTAACTTTTCCGTCAGAAAACTATACTGAAAAGCAAAAATTGATTATTGAAAGATCAATAAAAACTTGTCCGGTTATGTATAGCATACATCCAGACATAGATGTTCAGGATACCATTAAATTTTTATAGAATCTGCAATTTCTTCAGCTGAAATATCACTATGTGATAAATCTAGTATACATTCTCCATTATAGATTAATAAAGCTTGAGGAGATTCATGATAAACATTGAAATCTTCTGCGATTGAATTAGATATTTCTCTATAATTTAAAAGATCTAAGAAATACAGAGGCGTAGTAGGAGGTATTACTTCCCAATTGCTTTCGAAACCTCTTTTAGCCATTAAGCTAATAGAGCATCTTGTGCTATGTTTAAAAATAACTGAATAACCAGTAGAATTTTTTATGCTATCTACTTGTTCTTGTGAAGTTAAATTAATCCAATTCATTTTAATTATTTGGGAAGATTTGCCGATAAATGAGCCATTTTTAATGCTGTAATAGCAGCTTCATCACCTTTATTACCGTGTTTTCCACCTGCTCTTGCCAGCGCTTGTTCTTGGTTGTCTGTAGTTAAAACACCAAAAACAATAGTTTTGTTATGTTTTAAACCAACATTAGCTAATCCGTTTGCTACGGCATTACAAATAAAATCAAAATGTCTAGTTTCTCCTTGGATTACACAGCCTAAGCAAATAACTGCATCAATTGTAGCATTATTCGATAAAACTATATCTGCTGCTGCAGTTAATTCATAACTGCCTGGAACCGGATAGCTTAATATATTTTGTTCCTTAACACCATGTTTTATAAGTGTATCAAATGCACCTTTATAGAGTTTTCCAGTAATTTCAGCATTCCATTCTGCAACAACAATTGCGAATTTAAAATCGCCACCATTAGGGATAGTTGTATGAGAAAAATCGGATAAATTTTTTAATGAGCTAGACATGTGGGCAAATATAAGTATGTGAATTAAGAATGAAGGTCATAATAGATTAAAAAAAAAAGGTGTCTAAAACTTAGACACCTTTTTTTTAGTTCTTTTTAGCTTGAACCCTTCCTATATAAGAGTCAATTAAACTCCCTTCTTGACTGTCAGGGAATTCATTTTTAATTTTAAGATAAGCATCTTCAGCAGATTTAAAATCTTCTGAAGCTTCGTAAACTAAACCTAATTTTTTAAGGAACATAGGTGTAGTAAACTTATTAGTTGATTTCTCAGCAGCTTTTTTGTAATAAGTAGCAGCTTGTTTATAATCTTTTAATTCAGAATAAGCATCACCTAACATACCTAAAGCAAGTGGATCTGCAACTGGACTTCCAGTAGCAGTGTATTTACCTAACGCTTCGGTTGCTTTTTTATACTCGCCTTTACGTAAATAAATACCACCTAAATATAAGTTAGCTAAGTTTGCTGATTTAGTATTGTCATATTCTTCAGCAATTTGCTCTAACCCAGCATAACCACCTTCGCCTTTTATAGCTTTGTTGGCTAATGAATCAATACCAATATATTGCTCAGATCTAAACATTAAAGATGCGGCTTCATCGGCACGATTTTTAAGATATACATTCTGATACCATAAATAAATGGCAATTAGAACAATAACAGCACCTGCAATAAATAACAGGCTCTTTGTGTTTTCTACTAAAAAAGATCCTTTTTTAATAGGCTGATTAACTTCGTTTTCTTTTACAGACATTTTTAATTCAGGAATTAAGAGGTGCAAAAATACAATTTTCAAGTTAAGTATCAACTCTCTACAAGGTATTTAATTAAAATTAAACCTTTTAGCCTTATAAAAACTTAACTTTGGATTTGAAAATTATGTGGTTAAAGCAATTATCCCTTTTAAATTTTAAGAATTATTCAGATGCAGAAATTAGCTTTTCTGACACTGTAAATGCGTTTGTTGGGCTAAATGGGTCTGGGAAAACCAATTTATTAGATGCCATCCATTACCTATGCTTGTGCAAAAGTTATTTTAATCCGATAGATATTCAACAAATAAAAATTGGTGAAGATATTTTTTTAATTCAAGGAAATTTTGAAAAAAATAACCAGTTAGAACAGATTTCGTGTGGACTAAAACGAAATCAGAAAAAACAATTCAAAAGAAATAAAAAAGAATACGAAAAATTAGCTGATCATATCGGACAGTTTCCTTTAGTGATGATTTCGCCTTATGATATAAATTTAGTGATGGACGGAAGTGAAGATAGGCGGAAATTTATGGATAGCGTTATTTCTCAAACCAACCCTAATTATTTGGATACGTTAATTACTTATAATAAACATTTAAGTAATAGGAATGCTTTTTTAAAAAAAATTAGCGAATCACGCCATTTAGACTTGGATTTGTTGGAGATTTATAATGATCAGTTGGTTGAATCTGGCTTAAAGATATTTGAAGTTAGAAAAGCTTTTATGCTCGAATTTATTCCATTATTTAATCAGTATTATACTTATTTAAGTGGTGAGCAGGAATTGGTCGACTTAAAATTTCAATCTCAGCTATTTGAAGCAGATTTTAGTAGTCAGTTGGTTCAGTCGTTAAGTAAGGATAGAGCGTTAGAACGCACCACAGTAGGGATTCATAAGGATGAATTAAACTTTACAATACATGGTATGTCTTTAAAAAAATTTGGATCTCAGGGGCAACAAAAATCTTTTTTAATAGCATTGAAATTAGCTCAGTATAAATATTTTGTTGAAAAGAAAGGATTTAAACCATTATTGTTATTAGACGATATATTTGATAAGTTAGATGATTTAAGAATCGAAAAACTTATGTCGATGGTTTCGCATCATGACTTTGGCCAAATATTTATTACGGATACGTCCATGGATAGGATAAAAGCAATTTTTGATAAGATAAAAGTGGATATTAAAATATTTGTTGTAGAGAAGGGGGAAGTAAGTTATGCGTAAACCCAATGATACAACATTGAAGGAAGCTATTCAAAAAATGTTAAAAACATATAAGCTAACTTCTAAACTAGAAGAAACAACGATATTAAATGCGTGGCCAGAATTAATGGGAACAGCAGTAGCTAATAGAACCACACAAATTTATATTCACCAAAAGAAATTATTCATTAGAATTGAATCTTCGGTAATTAAAAATGAGTTGATGTTAGTAAAAACTGGAATATTGGAAAAATTAAATGAGCGAGCTGGTGGTGGCGAAGTAATTAAAGAAATAGTATTTCTTTAGGTTAACCCCTTCCTCCAAATAACTTACCTATAATCCAAATAATCACTGCCAGAACAATTACTACTATAATAATTCCTGACCAAACGCCTGCTTTAAAAATGCCTTCTACAACTGAGCAACTCGAAAGAGTTGTAATAAAAAGCAATAAAGTTGCTAAAGAATAATATTTTTTCATGGTTCAATATTTTATTCTTTAACAACTTTAAGTCGTAGATGGTTTTAATTTTGTGGTTTCGAAACCTTTATTAATTCTATTTCGAAAATTAAAGTACTATAAGGAGGGATATCTTCTCCAGCACCTCTTTCACCATACCCTAAATCGGCAGGGATCCAAACTCTATAAATTGCACCTTCATTCATCAACATTACAGACTCGCTCCATCCTGGTATAACCTTGTTTAATGGGAAAGTTGCAGGTTGTTGTCTTTCGTAAGAACTATCAAACTCTCTTCCATCAAGTAAAGAGCCTTTATAATGTACTGTAACAGTATCAATAAGCGTAGGTTTTGATCCATTTCCTTCCTTAATAATTTGATATTGGATGCCACTTTCTGTTGATTTTACTCCTTCTTGCGTTTTATTTTGTTCAAAAAACTTTTGGTTTTCAGCAATAATTGAAGCAAATTTTTCTTTTGATAAGGCTTCAAAAACGGTTTTAATTGCAGATTGGATTTGTTCAGAAGTGAATTTTAATTCAGAATCCTTAAATGAATCAATAATCCCTTGATTTACAAGTTCAAAATTCAGTGTTTTTACGCCCGACATCTTTAGATTTCCCCCTAAAGAAACACCAAAACCATAACTTGCTGTATCTACAACGGTGAGCGGTTGTTTCACAATTGGGGCAGGGGTAGTTTTTACAGCAGTTTTTGGGGCTGTTGTAGTGGTTTTAGTTGGAGTAGATTTAATTGGCGAAGCTTTGGTAGGTGTAGTTTTCGCTGGTGTAGTTTTATTTTGAGCTATGGCGATAAAACTTAAGCCAGATAAAATAATAACAGAAAATATTTTTTTCATAATAGGTTTAGGTAAAAAAAATGAGCACTAATATACAGTGCTCATTTTATATATTTTAATGGTAAGAATCAATTAGAAACGCTCATCAGCAGAAAAGAAGAAGTTTCCTTCAATTTCAGCATTTTCATCTGAGTCAGATCCGTGAATAGCATTAGCATCAATAGATTTTGCATATTTATTACGGATAGTTCCTTCTGCAGCTTCTGCAGGATTAGTAGAACCGATTAATTTTCTGAATTCTTCAATTGCATTATCTTTTTCTAAAATAGCAGCTACAATTGGACCTGAAGACATGAAAGAAACTAAATCTTTGTAAAAAGGACGCTCTTTATGAACTTCATAGAATTTTCCAGCTGATTCTTCAGAAAGCTTAGTGTATTTAAGTGCAATTACTTTAAATCCAGCTGAGATAATATCATTTAAGATCGCACCCATATGACCATTCGCAACTGCATCAGGTTTGATCATGGTAAATGTTCTGTTTGTTGTCATTGTATTTTTATTTTAAATTTTTTGCAAAATTACGGTAATTCCTTGTAATTAGGAAGTAAGCTTATTAAAAAGCTTAATAATTATGCAAAATTATGTAGCTTTACCAACTTATATGTTAACAATTACCGAATTAAAACAACTATTATCAGCACCAAAAAAGATAGTCATTACAACCCATCATAAACCAGATGGCGATGCAATGGGATCTTCGTTAGGGCTGTACGCTTACCTAATTCAATTAGGTCACCATGTAAAAGTTATAACGCCAACAGATTACCCTGAGTTTTTACATTGGATGCCTTATAATTCTGAGGTATTGGTATTTACTGAACATTTACAAGAATCGGCTAAATTAGTAGAAGAAGCGGATTTAATATTTTGCTTAGATTTTAATTCTTTGAGCAGAATTAATGAATTGGGTGAATTAGTTGGAAAATCATCTGGTTATAAAATAATGATTGATCATCATTTAGATCCACAGGATTTTGATGATTTCAGGCATTGGAGTATAAATGCCTGTGCGGCAGCACAATTGGTTTATGATTTTATAGTAAACGAATTGAATGGAGCTGAGTATATAGATAAATACGTGGCAACTTGTTTATATACTGGGATAATGACAGATTCGGGATCTTTTAGATTTCCAAGTGCAACATCGGAAGTTTATAGAATTGCTGCTGATTTAATTGATTTAGGAGCAGAGCATTGGCGAATTCATCAATTGGTTTATGATAATGCATCTGAAAACCGATTGAGATTTTTGGGACACTGTTTATCGAATAAATTAACTGTAATCAGAGCTTATAATACGGCAATTATAACAGTTACTAAGGAGGAGTTAAATCAATTTCAAATTGTTACCGGAGAAACAGAAGGCATAGTAAATTATGCTTTGTCTATAAATGGTATTAAGCTAGCAGCTTTTATTGTAGAGCGACCAGATCGTGTTAAATTATCTTTGAGATCGATGGGTGATTTTCCTGCCAACGAAATTTGTTCAAAGTATTTTAATGGTGGAGGTCATCGTAATGCTGCGGGAGGTTCATCGGATGGTACATTATTAGAAGTAGTAGAAAAATTCAAACAAATATTACCTGAATATAAATCTCAATTATTAATGTAATTTTATACCTTAGTTGGCTAAAAAAATTGTATTACAATTGTATTTTAAGAAAAGTAAATTCAACTTAACAAATTAATAAAACTAAATAAAAAATGAAAAAAGGCTTATTGCTAATTCTTGTAGCGTCTTTAGGGCTAGCTGCATGTAATAATTTTGAAAAAGCGCCCGCTGGAACTTTGTACAAAATCCACAAAAGTGGTGGAAAAGAAAAAATTAAAGTAGGAGATTTTGTGAAGTTTTCAATGGTGCAAACTACTGATTACGATTCATTAATGTATAGTTCTTACGATTCGGAACAGCCAATTGTTTTCCAAACTCAAGAGAAACTTTATGCAGGAGATATGTACGATATTTTAACCTATTTTGGAGAAGGAGATAGTGTTACTTTTAAAGTTGATTTAGACTCAATGGCTAAATACACCAAACAACCTCGTCAACCAGAAATTAAAGGAAAATATTTCATTTTTAACGTTAAAGTAGAAAAAGTACTTTCAAAACAAGCAAATGAGGCAGATTCTACTTTTGCACAAAGAGCAAGCGAATTCTTCCAAAAAGATTATATGGCTGCAATGGAAGCTAAAAAGAATCAAGAAGGCGCAAAAATTAAATCTTTTGTTGAAGAGAATAAATTAAAAACAACTACTAGCGCATCAGGATTACAATATGTAATTGAAAATGCAGGTGCAGCAGAAAAACCAGCAATGGGCGATACAGTTTATGTGAACTATACTGGTAGAGTAACGAAGAAAGTTAAAATGGACATATTTGATACTACAGATATTAAATTAGCTAATTCAGGTAGAAATATGCAACCATTCCAACCGGCAGCACCTTATGGACCTCGTCCATTAGTAATTGGAGAAATAATAGAAGGATTAAATGAAGGTTTAATGTTATTAGGTAAAGGAGCTAAGGCTAAATTTATCATTCCTTCATCTTTAGCTTACGGTGATCAAGGAGCAAGACCATATATTGCTCCATATACTCCATTGGTATTTGAAATTGAAGTAACAGATATCAAAAAGAAAGTAAATTAAAAAAATATAAAATATAAGTAAAAAAACCCTGCTGTATTATTCAGCAGGGTTTTTTTGTTAACTTTGATTATGGTTCTAACAGATACCCACACACATATTTATTACGAAGAAAACGCGGTTGAATTGGAAAATAAAATGAATCGATGTTTTGCGGAAAAAGTTGATCGGTTATTTCTTCCTAATGTGGATCTTTCATCTTTAACAAAAATTAAGCAATTAGTTCAAAATTATCCGTCAAACTGCTTTGCGATGAATGGGTTACATCCTTGTGATGTTAAAGAAGATTATTTGGAAGTGCTTAATCAACTTAAGTCTATTGAATTAGGAGTGCCAATTTATGCCATTGGTGAAATTGGGATTGATTTATACTGGGATAAATCAACTTTAGCATTCCAAAAACATGCTTTTAAGCTTCAGATAGATTGGGCTATTGAACTAGATTTGCCGATTGTAATTCATTGTAGAGAGGCATTTGATGAAGTTTTTGATGTGTTAGAAGAAAAAAAACAACCTAAATTGCGTGGTATTTTTCATTGCTTTACTGGCACAATAGAACAAGCTCAAAAGGCTATAGATTTGGGGTTTTATTTAGGAATAGGAGGGGTAGTTACCTATAAAAAAGCCAATTTAGATTTAGTATTGGAAGCGGTAGATTTGAAACATATTGTATTGGAAACCGATTCACCATATCTTGCACCTGTACCTCGTAGAGGAAAGCCTAATGAAAGTAGTTATTTAATTCATATTGCGAATAAAGTAGCAGAAATTTATAACTTGCCTGTAGAAGAGATTGCAAAAATTACAACCGAAAATTCGATAAAAATATTTAAGATATGACCCGCATCCTCATAATTTATACGGGCGGAACTATAGGTATGGTACACGACCAAAAAACGGGTGTATTGGTGCCTTTTGATTTCACTCAAATCAGTCAAAATGTGCCTGAGCTGAAAAGATTGAATTATCTAATAGATGTTCATTCTTTCAGTCCGGTAATAGATTCATCTGATATGAGTCCTGAAATTTGGATTGAGCTAGCAAAAATCATTGAAAAAAATTATGGGGAATATGATGGGTTTGTGATTTTGCATGGTTCAGACACTATGGCGTTTACGGCCTCTGCATTGAGCTTTATGTTGCAAGGCTTAGCTAAACCAGTTATATTAACAGGTTCTCAATTACCTATCGGAGAAATTAGAACAGATGCCAAAGAAAATTTAATTACGGCATTAGAAATTGCAGCCTCTAAAAAAGAAAATGGGCATGCACGTGTTCCTGAAGTGGCTATTTATTTCGACTATCAGTTGTTTAGAGGTAATAGAGCTATCAAATATGATTCTGAAAAATTTGAAGCATTTCAATCGCCCAATTATCCTATGCTAGCCGAAGCGGGTGTAAATTTAGAATTTTATGAAAATTATATCTTACCCATAAAAGAAGAACCATTTTCTATTAGAACTTCTTTTAATTCTAACATCGGTGTATTGAAGATGTATCCTGGGATTTCTAAATCGGCTGTAGAAGCCTTAACACTTTCGAATGTTGATGCGCTTATAATTGAAACCTTTGGCGCAGGAAATACACCAACAGCACCTTGGTTTTTAGCTTGTTTAAAGGAAGCCGTTGATTCTGGAAAAATTGTAATTGATATATCGCAATGTAATAGTGGGACAGTTGCATTAGGGAAGTATGAAACAAGCAAGGGGTTGAAGGATTTAGGTATTTTGAGCGGTTTTGACATGACATTTGAAGCTACAGTTACCAAATTGATGTTTTTATTGGGTAATGGGTATTCGAAACAAGAAGTGGCAAAACTAATGGAGACCAATATAAAAGGCGAACTAAGCAAAACGTAATACGTTTGTAAATTAAGCTTGGGGACTTAAGATAATAAGCGGATATTCCTTATTTTAGAAAGTTAAGAATACATTATGAAGATAGAACAAATATATACAGGTTGCTTAGCTGAAGCAGCTTATTACATTGAAAGTGATGGAGAAGCAGCGGTAATTGATCCTTTAAGAGAATCGGAACCTTACCTTTCGAGAGCTGAAAAGAATGGTGCTAGAATTAAGTATATTTTTGAAACGCATTTTCACGCTGATTTTGTTTCTGGTCATGTAGAATTGGCCCAAAAATCTGGCGGACAAATTGTATATGGTCCAACTGCAGTGACCAATTTCCCTGCTCATATTGCAACTGATGGAGAACAATTTAAAGTCGGTAAATTAACAATTACTGTTTTACATACACCTGGGCATACGCCTGAGTCGAGTTGTTATTTGCTTACCAATGAAGATGGTAAACAATATTGTGTTTTTACTGGTGATACTTTATTTATTGGTGATGTAGGAAGACCAGATCTTGCCCAAAAGGGCGATCAGACCATGGAAGACATGGCAGCTACCTTATATGACTCTCTTCATTCCAAAATCATGAATTTGCCAGATGACATTATCATTTATCCTGCACATGGAGCTGGTTCTGCATGTGGTAAAAACATGAGTAAGGAAACTTTTGATACGTTGGGGCATCAAAAACAAACCAATTATGCATTATTAGCTACTTCAAAAGAACAATTTGTACGTGAGGTTACAGATGGAATTATGCCTCCTCCGGCTTATTTTGCAAAAAATGCAGCTATGAATAAAGCTGGTGGTGCAATCTTGGAAGAAGTTTTTAAATCGGGTTTGGTGGGCTTAAACCCCTCTGAGTTTGTGGCTATGGCCGAAGCTACAGATGCTTTAATTTTAGACGTTAGAGATCCACAAATTTTTGCTGCAGGATTTGTTCCTGGATCTATTAATATTGGCTTAAACGGACAATTTGCACCTTGGGTGGGAGCCTTGATTCCTGATATAAAACAAAACATTTTATTAGTTACAGAAGAAGGTAAAGCTGAAGAGGTAATTACCAGATTAGCTAGAGTGGGATATGATAATACAGTTGGTTACTTAGAAGGAGGAATAGAAGCTTGGAGAAATGCAGGTAAACCGGTAGATCAAATTCAATCATTAAAGCCTTCAGACTTTGTAGGAATGGGTAATCATTCTGAGTTGAACGTTCTAGATGTTAGAAAGCCGGGCGAGTATGCTAATGGGCATTTTGATTTTACAGAAAGTCTGCCATTAGATACTATTAACGATTGGACTCAAGATTTAAATCCCGATAAAACCTATTACATTCATTGTGCAGGAGGCTACAGGTCTATGATTGCCGCTTCTATACTAAAATCTAGAGGTATAGACCAAGTAATTGATGTGTCGGGCGGGTATGCGGCTATTAAGGATTTAATTCCGCAATAATATTTTTTGAATTTCATCCGACTTCAAAGTCGGATGAAATTTTAATTAATTGCCTCAAGTTTAATACCGAGATGTTTTAAAATATCTGCGTCATTAAAAATATTGCAGTTTAAATGGTTTTGTAAATCAATTTTTGGTTCAATCTCTGTTGTTTCAATATTTATCTCGACATTCTTTTTCGTGCTTGAGGCACGCTTATTTTTAGTTACCGGCTTTTCGAAAGTTGCCAGACCGCTGTAGACTGTCCCATTCTCATTTTTCTCTATTAAATCTAATAGTTGTTGAGGGTTTAATCCGAGTTCAAATGCATGCTGCGCATAATATGATCTAGATTGCTTGCTTGGGATGTTTAGGAGAATTTTAATATGTTCAAATCTTATGAGTTGGGTAAAAGGTACAAATTCATCTTTGTACTCCTGAGCGAACTTTAAACAAGCTAAAAGCGTCCTTTCATCTAAAGAATCTTTTACTCCATTTGCTATTTCTTTAATAAAATCTTCAATACTTGTATTTTGTTCTAGATTGTTAATTCTATTTTTTAGCTGCAAACCTATATATTGAAACGAATTGTTTGCCATCGTATGTATAAGGTGATTGTATTCAATTTGAAAATTAAAAATCATCGATTCAATTTCGTCAATCATTTCCTTTAAAAGAACATTATTCAGTTCAATGGATGGTACTCTTTTGGGTTCCAGTAAACGGCGAATTTGTTGCGCGCGCATCGGGTTATAGAAAGCTTCATAATCCATTATTTCTTCATAATGGATATTAGAAAATTTATCGTCAGGGTTTAAGACAATTCTGTCGACTTCCTCTTTAAACACCAAGTTTTCCCCAATTAAATTACTCAATTGTTGGGGATTCAAAGATTGGAGATGTATTATTTGGCTATAATATAACCATGAATATTCCGAGCTAACATCTTTTAAAACGGGTATGTACTTCCAGCTAATTCCATAAGAAACATCTTTTAAAATACTGGAAGGACAACGCTTAGCAAAATTTTGCATAAGTAAGACGTTTTCTTTACTTAGGTATAAACCGAACGTCTTTTCAAGATGTAGAGATAATTTTTCAAAAATGCTAATATGCGTATTGAGGTCGAGATTGAAATTCAAATAATCTCCAATTTGCCAGAATAATTGAAGCATACCACTATTAATGCTTTCAAGAGCAGAAAATTTCCTAAATTTTATCGCTGATTCAATTTGGTATACATTAGTGCTAATATAATTTTTCAATTTTTTATGATTTAATTATTAAACTTGTCGGGATCTACAATAAAATTATGTACTCAATAAGCTTTCAAAAATAATTTATGGCACAAGGACCGTTGTGGAATAAAACCATGGGTTTTGCCTAGTTTTGGCGGGTCCTCCTGCTGTAATGTAGGACCATCTATAGTTTAATGCACAACTCCAAGATGCGCTAACTGTTCGCCCAGTAAAACTGGCATGTTGTGTGGCTCCAATTACTGTTATATTTCGAGTAATTATTCCCCAAGTTGGATGAGGGTAAGTTTCATTTGCTGGGTAAACAGTTACCGGAGAAGCAGTAGCACTTATTATACTCCTAGTTACAGACATTAGAGTGACACTAATAAAACATTTAAACTGTACGGGTGTTGGAGCTGTGGTAATTACACGATTAGGATTTTCTACAGTAGATCTGCTTAATAATAATGTCTGAATATCTTCATCTTCAAATTCCGTTTGATTAATGTCATATTCGTAATTTAAAGTAATCTCTGTGTCTATTGGATTATTTCCGCCGCCAGGGTTACTTCCTTCGTCACAAGTTGTATATAAATATTCCCAAGTTTCTAAATATACAGTTCCATCGTCGTTAAAATATGTTGTAACTAAATACCAATCAATACAAATAGGTTCGGGAGCTACACTTCTTGCGAAATTATGTTCATTCTTTGTCGTGGGATATGCGTATGAAAATAATTTATTGTTTTTAAATTCTAATTGATATAATAAATTTCCACTTAGATCTAAAAATTTGAATAATCCATTATCTATAATGGGTTTGTTATTTATTATGTTATAGAGTGTCTCATCTCTAAGTTTATTATTGGCTTTTTGATTTTTTGTCGTAAAACTAACGATCATTGACCATTTAAAACCTCCTTCATTATTTTGAACTATCACTAAATTTAATAAATTTTCAGAATTTAGATTGAGTTTTTTGTTTATGCTATTACTTATAGGTATGATAAGTATATTTTCTCCATTATTTCTTTTGCCCGTAGACATTTGGTCATAAATGAGATTCTGTTTTAAAGAATCAACTATTTTTCCATAATGATTTTTTACCTGAGAATTTACCCAATTTGTTATTACGCTTCTCTCGCTGTAATTGTTTAATTCTTTATTAAGAACTAATTTTTTTGAAAAATCTGAGGTTAAAGGATCTTTTTCACAAGAAATTAATAAAATAGATAAGCAAAAAAATATTAATAGAAATTTTTTCATACACATTTTTAAGTAGAGTGATTTCTTATTTAAACAAATGTGTTTATTTATTTCTTATGAATAAAATATTTTATTCATAAGAAATAAATTGTGTTTCTAACAGGCCGATGGACTGTTTATCTTTATAAGCCCATGCTATTTATTTGGCTGAGGAGTTGTTCTTAAATAAGGTTTAATTTCTGTGTGTCCTTTAGGGAACTTAGCGGGAATATCCTCATTTTTAACTGCTGGAACAATAATTACATCTTCGCCATCTTTCCAATCTGCAGGAGTAGCCACACTATAATTTGCTGTTAATTGCAATGAATCAATAACCCTTAAAACTTCATTAAAATTTCTTCCTGTACTAGCAGGATAAGTAATCATTAACTTAATAGTTTTATCAGGAGCAATAATAAACAACGATCTCACAGTAAATGTAGCAGATGCTTTTGGGTGAATCATGTCATACATTTCTGCGATTTTTCTATCTTCATCAGCAATAATCGGGAAATCAACATTTACATTTTGCGTTTCATTAATATCATTAATCCAAGATTTATGAGAATCAACATCATCAACACTTAAAGCTAAAGCTTTTACATTACGTTTTTCGAATTCTCCTTTAAGCGCTGCGGTTCTTCCTAATTCTGTAGTACAAACTGGTGTAAAATCTGCAGGATGCGAAAAAAGAACTCCCCAGCTATCGCCTAAATAATCGTAAAAATTAATCTCGCCTTGAGAAGTTTTTGCAGTAAAATTTGGAGCTGCATCTCCTAATTGTAATCCCATATTATTCTAATTTTATTCTTATTTCTTTATAAACTCTACAAACTTATTAATATAAACCTGAGGTGTATTAATATCACCTGATGTAATTTTTGAGCCAATTACATGATTTCCTGAATTAGGTATAGCAAATTTAAACTTAAAATTTGCGGGGGTTCCTAGACTATTAAACATATCTAACATCGGTTTTACCCTTACAACAGGATCTTGTTCTTGCTCATTTTTATAATAATATAACAATAATACGGGTTGCTTTACAGAATTAAAAGTTTTACTGTGCATAGTTGTTTCAACATATTCTTCTAAAGCAACAACCGACTCTAAACGATAATTGGTATACCAGTATTTTTTATATTCATCAGATTTGTCGGCAATTTTCCGTTCCTTACCTCCAATAACCCACCTTGCCATCTCCAAGCCCCATGGGTCGTTTAACAAAAATGCAAATTTGTCGTTTATTTCAATATTGGGCGAAATTAAAATTATGGAGTGCACATCATTTGGGAATTTCGCGGCTAATTGTAGTGCTAATGAACCACCAGTAGAAGTACCCATTAAAATTACTTTTTTACCTAAATTTTTGCCTACTGCTAATGCCAATTTTGCACTTTCCCATAACCTTTCTGGAGTAAAATTAAGCATGGTTTCGACTGTGTCTAATCCATGATCAGCTAATCTGGGTAAGAATAAATTTGCATTAAGTTGTTTTGCGGTTTGCAAATGAAGTGGATTACCCTCTTCATGCGATGCAGAAAACCCATGTAGATAAACAATTGCAAAATCTGAAATTTTACCGACCTCATTATTCCATATAATTTTTGCTTCATTTCCTGGTTTTATTTTATGATTAGCTTCATTAATTGAAACAAAATCATCTAATTCTGAAGTAGGAGGTACTTGCGGAAGATCAACATTATAAATCGGTCTGTTTATACGTGGACCAGAAAAATACAGAATACCGAAGATTGGAAATATTATTAAAAGTATGATTACTGTTTTTTTCATGTCAAATATTTCCTAAAAATAGCGATTTGCATTAAATTATATAAATTTGTGAAAGAACTACTTTGTAGATAAATTGTTAATCCAATTATCCAAACTCTAATTAGACAATAAACCATATTTTATATGACCAACGAACTGATTTTTATAACCGGATTCTTAATATTTATTGTCATAATTTTAGCCCTCGATTTGGGTATTTTCTCTAAAAAAGATCATATAATCACTTTAAAACAAGCCACAATTATGAGTTTGTTTATGGTGACTATTGCATTGGGTTTTTATGGAGTTTTATTATTCGAAGGTCATCAACTCCATGGAATAACTAGTTTGGAACGACTACAGGAGATCGTTAAGCTGCACCATCACAACATTAAGATAGATCCTAATAATTTTGAAGCGAGCTTAGAATTGTATAGACAAAATCTAGGGATTGAATTTTTAACAGGATATGTAATAGAATATGCTTTATCAATTGATAATATATTTGTTATAGTATTGGTATTTACTGCATTTGGAGTGCCTGAAAAATTTTATCACAGGGTATTATTTTGGGGGATATTGGGCGCCATTGTAATGCGTTTTATATTTATTTTTGTTGGCGCAGCACTTATTACTCACTTTAGTTGGATTTTATATGTCTTTGGAGCCTTCCTAGTCATCACTGGAGTAAGGATGTTCTTATCAAGGAACGAAGAAGAGAAAATTGATCCAAACAACCACGCGGTAGTAAAAATTGCCAGTAAATTTTTCTCTATTCACCCGCATTACGAGGGTAATAAATTTTTCCATAGAATTGATGGTAAAAAATTTATAACTCCTTTATTTTTAGTGCTTTTAATTGTAGAGTTTACCGATTTAATTTTTGCAGTTGATTCTATCCCTGCTATATTTGCTGTAACTCAAGACCCTTATATTGTGTTTTTCTCAAATATTTTTGCGATTATGGGGTTAAGATCAATGTTCTTCTTATTGGTTCATATAATCGATAAATTTCATTTCCTTAAATTGGGATTGGCCTTCCTTTTATTCTTTATTGGAATGAAAATGTTACTACATTCTTATTTAGATAGTTGGGGATTTGAGACTGTCCATTCATTAATCATCATATTGGCCATATTAGCTACGAGTATAATAGCTTCATTAATTTTTCCTAAAGAAAAGACTACTTCAGAAGATTTGTAGTAATTCTGTTAAGAATTTCTTAAGTAGTTAAAAATGATTAATTTTCATCAAATTATTTTTGATGAAAGCGTTATTTACTACCTTTTTAATTGCACTTGGGACTGCTACAATGGCTCAAGACGATTTTACGAAAGATTTTAAAAGAATAAACGATAATGTTCTTGAGAAATCTGCTGCTTATAAAAATCTTAAACATGCTTCAGAAACCATCGGCCATAGGTTAACCGGTTCTGAAAATGGGGCTAAGGCGGAGCAGTACACGTATGATTTAATGAAATCCTATGGATTGAAAGTTGAATTCCAGCCCTTCCAAGTTGAGAGTTGGAGTAGAAAAACTATCGATGTAAAAATCGGATCAGATTTGAACAGTTTAGCTTCAATGAAAGCCGTTACACTTGCACATTCTCCAGTTGAGTCGAATATAAATGGAGAAATAGTGGATATGGGAAATGGTTTAGAATCTGATTATATGAATAAACCAAATGCTGTTAAAGGTAAAATTGCTTTAATTTATTTGGGCGTTTTACCAGGATCGCCACAAGGAACGGGTTCATTGCATAGATCAGAGAAAACAGAAATTGCTATAAAAAATGGTGCAATTGGAGTTATCATCATCAACACAGTTAAAGATGGCGTCTTGTTAACAGGAACAGCTTCTGTAACAGGTAAAGTGATTTCTATTCCTGCTGTATGTATTGGCTTAGAAGATGGAATGAGCTTAAAGGAAAAATTAAAAAGTTCTGCTCAATACGCTTCAATTCAAATGACTAATTTTTCAGGTGAGATTAAAGCTAGAAACGTAATTGCAACCATTAAAGGAACGAAATATCCAAACGAAAAGATTGTGATAGGCGGACATTTGGATAGTTGGGATTTAGCTACAGGTGCAATAGATAATGGTATTGGTTCATTTGCTATTGTAGATATGGCTAGAGCATTTAAGGAATTAGGCATAAAACCTCTTAGAACAATAGAATTTGTTATGTTTATGGGAGAGGAGCAAGGATTATTAGGGTCTAAAGCATATGTTGCTGAAGCCACTAAAAAGAATAAATTAGATCAAATAAAATTCATGTTAAATTTCGACATGACAAATGATCCGAAAGGGTTTTCTACTACCCGTAAAGAAATGGAGTCTTCGTTTAAATCTTGGGGTAGTCAAGTTCAATCATTTGAACCAACTTTCCCTAATCAGTTTAATTCTGGAGCTGGATTGCATAGCGATCACCAACCATTTATGTTATTAGGTATTCCAACTGGTGGAGGTGCTGGCGGATCATTACCAAACAATGCAAGATTATATTATCACTCTGATGGCGATGCTTTTAACTTAGTTGATGAAAAAGGGTTGAAAAATACGGTGCGTTATGGAGCAATTTTAGCGTATGGCTTATCAAACATTGATAAAATTCCAGTATCTAGGATGGAAGATGCACAATTAAAACAGTTTTTAATTGACAATAAACTTGAGGTACCATTAACCATTTCGGGTGATTGGAGATGGTAATACATTTTCTTATTTAAACAATAAAAGAGCATTAATCATGCTCTTTTATTGTTTTAAGGATATCTTCTACATAAGCTCTATTATTAGCTAGGCGAGGAACTTTATGTTGTCCGCCTAATTTACCCTTCAATTTAAGCCATTTAAAGAAAGTATCTTTTGGAGCTACGTGCATAATTAATTTACGCATCGCCATATCTTTAAAACGCTTTGCATCATAATCTGAGTTAACTTCTCTTAATGCATTATCAAGAACATCAATAAAAAGTTCTTTAGAAGTGGGTTGATTATCAAATTCAATAATCCATTCGTGGCCTCCAGGTTCATTTTCTGAAAAGTATATCGGGCAAGCGGTATAATCTATAATACTTGCTCCTGTTTCCTTGCATGCCTTTAAAAGTGCTTGTTCGGCATTATCAATAATTAATTCCTCTCCAAAAGCATTAATGAAATGTTTGGTTCTACCCGTTATTTTTATTCTAAATGGAGATAAAGAAGTGAATTGAATCGTGTCGCCTATCATATATCGCCATAATCCACCATTAGTAGATATTATAAGCGCATAATTTTTATTTAAAACCACTTCATCTAAACCTAAAGTTTTAGGATTTTCATCATCAATGTTCTCCATTGGCAAGAATTCATAAAAAATTCCATAATCCAACATTAATAACATTTCCTGAGAATTTCTTTGGTCTTGAATAGCAAAAAAGCCTTCCGAAGCATTATAAGTTTCCAAATAATACATGTCGTTTGATGGAATTAAGGCTTTAAATTGTTCTCTATATGGCGAGAAATTAACTGCACCATGAATGTAAAGTTCTAAGTTTGGCCATACTTCTAGCAAATTACTTTTGCCTGTTATTTCTAGAACTTTTTTAGCTAAAACAATCGTCCAAGTTGGAACTCCGGAAATATTGGTCACATTATCGGAGATCGTTGTATGCGCCATTTTATCTATCTTCTCCTCATAATTGTCCATTAAAGCAATAGACATATCTGGGGTTCTATAAAATTCGGCCCATAAAGGAAGATTTTTAATTAAAACTGCCGAAAGATCACCATAAAAAGAATCGTTGTTAAGCTGATTAATTTGGTGACTACCTCCTAGAACCAAACCTTTACCTGTAAACATTTTGGTCTCTGGATTATTATTGCAGTAAATACTTAACATATCTTTACCGCATCTATAATGACATTCTTGAAGGGATTCTTCTGAAACTGGAATAAATTTACTTCTGTCGCTCGTTGTGCCCGACGATTTGGCGAACCATTTTATTTCTGATGGCCACAATACATTTTGCTCGCCATTTAGCATTCTATTGATGTATGGCTTTAATGTATCATAATTTTGAATGGGAACTCTTTCTTTAAATTGTTCGACGGTGAAAATACTTTTATAATCATATTTACGACCCCATTCTGTTTGACTGGCACTTGCAATTAAATTATGAATCCATTCTTCTTGAACATCAATTGGATATTTAATAAATAATTCGATCTGATGAATACGCTTTTTTATGTACCAAGTAAATATTGAGTTTACAATAGCCATATTAAAAGGTTTTTTTTCTTAATTCGAAATTACTTCCTAGATAAACCCTTCTTACCATTTCGTTGGCTGCAAGAACTTCGGGCGTTCCAGATTCTAATATTTTTCCTTCGAAAAGTAAATAAGCTCTATCTGTAATAGAAAGGGTTTCTTGAACATTATGATCGGTAATAAGAATACCAATATCTCTTGATTTAAGCTTGTGAACTATACTCTGAATTTCTTCAACCGCAATTGGATCTACTCCAGCGAAAGGTTCATCTAGCAATATAAATTTTGGATCGGCAGCTAATGCGCGTGCTATTTCTGTCCTTCTTCGCTCTCCACCCGACAGTAAATCACCTCTGTTTTTTCTTACCTTATGTAAACTAAATTCTGAAATAAGCTCTTCTAATTTATGGCGTTGTTCTTCCTTGCTTAGATTTCGCATTTCCAAAATAGCCAAAATATTATCTTCGACGCTTAATTTTCTAAAAACCGATGCTTCTTGAGCTAAGTAACCAATTCCTTTTTGTGCTCTTCTATACATAGGGTCTGAAGTTATATCTTCTTGTTCTAGAAAAATCTTTCCTTCATTAGGTTTAATTAAACCTACAATCATATAAAAAGAAGTGGTTTTTCCAGCGCCATTTGGGCCTAAAAGACCAACAATTTCTCCCTGACTAACGTTAAAAGATACATCGTTTACAACTGTACGTTGCTTATATTTTTTTATTAAGTTCTCCGCTCTTAGGATCATAGGTCTAATTTACTTTTTTTATTTTTCTTATGAAGGAAAATCTTCATTGCTTTTTATAGCTTTTATATTGAGCTGTAGGGATTTTTTTTCTTTCCAGACCTTTTCTTCAATTGAAAATGCAATTGAAAAATTATTACTTTCCAATATTTTTGCATCATCGTATTGACCAAAAGCAATGCATTCGAATAGTGGTGATCCGTTTTCTGAGATCCAGAATTTCAGATGTTTATCTCCCAATAATTGTGGTTTTCCAATAATTTGTGCTGATGAATTAGAAAAAATTGGAGCCATATTATCAGGGCCAAATGGTGCCATTCTCGATAAAATTTTCCAAAATTTTAGGTTGATTTGATTTAAGCTTAATTGATCATCAATTTTTATTTCTGGTATTAATTGTTCAGCCTTAATTCGTGAAGCAACAATTTCTTCGAATTTATTTTTAAATAATTCTAAATTTTCTTTTTCTAAGGTTAGTCCGGCAGCAAATTTATGGCCACCAAACTGGATTAAGGTATCTTGACAACTAATTAATGCCTCATATAAATCAAATTCAGGAACCGATCTGGCAGAACCAGTTAAAACACCATTTGATTCAGTAAATACAATTGTGGGTCTAAAATAAGTTTCTGTTAGTCTTGAAGCTACAATTCCGATTACCCCTTTGTGCCATGTGCTTTTAAAAACAACTGAAGTTTTTTTGAAATCGTTTTGATGATCGAGTTTTAATTGAGCTAAAGCTTCCAATGTTATTTCCTGATCGGATGCTTTTCTTTCTTGATTACTAGAATTTATCGATTCGCTATGATTTAAACCTTCTACATCGCATTCACATAAGAGCATTTTGACAGCCATTTTTGCATGTCCCATTCTACCTGCTGCATTAATTCTTGGGGCTAATTGAAATACAACATCTGAAATGGAATAGGGTAGTGGTCTGCCAGATACCTTAATTAATGACAATAAACCTGAACTAGGTGAATCATTTAATTTATGTAAACCATGCCAAGCTAAAATTCTATTTTCATCAGTAATAGAAACCATATCGGCTGCTATACTAACCATCGCTAAATCTAAAAATTTCAGGTAACTGGTTTCTGGCAGATTTAATTTTATTGATAATGCTTGAGCTAATTTAAATCCTATTCCACAACCTGATAATTCCTTAAATGGATAAGAGCAATCTATGCGTTTGGGATCTAAAACAGCAATGGCATTTGGAATTGAATCGCCTGGATTATGGTGATCACAAATTATAAAATCTATATTAAAACTGGTTGCGTAATCAACCTTATCTATTGATTTTATGCCACAATCTAAAGCAATAATTAACGAAAAATTGTTGGTAGCAGCATATCCTACACCCTTGTTAGAAATGCCATAACCTTCGGAATGGCGGTCTGGTATATAATATTCAATTTCGTTGGTAAGCTCTTTTAAGAAGCTAAATACTAATGTAACTGCAGTAGTACCATCAACATCATAATCTCCATAAATAAGAATTTTTTCATTAGAACGGATGGCGTTAATAATCCTATCAACTGCTTTATCCATATCCATCATTAAGAAAGGGTCGTGTAAACTGCCTAAACTTGGCGTAAAAAAAGCACTTGCTTTTTCTGGGTTGTCTATGCCTCTATTAATTAAAACTTTACTTAGGGAAGGATCTATTTTAAGATTTGCAGATAATAAATCTACCTTTTCATGATGATCATTCTGAATTTGTACCCACCTTTTTTCCATATCTTTGCAATTGTAAATATAATTAAAATATCTTTTCTATTGGAAGTACATACATTATACGAAGGCACATATTCTGTGGATATTACCAAGAAATTCATTCCGTTTGATCCACAAAAACATAGTTTTAAAGAAAGGCCAGGTTCACTTTTTATAAATGTGCAGCCATTTTTAATTCAATTAAATAATCAACTTGTATTAGTAGATACTGGGTTAGGATTTAATAATGAACAAGGTGAAATGGTATTGCATCAGAATATTAGAAATGCAGGTTATGTGCCAGAAGATGTTTCGTTAGTATTATTATCACATTTACATTATGACCATTCTGGCGGTACTGTAAAAATTGATCAAGGCGATTTATCGTTGAGTTTTCCAGAAGCAACTTATGTAATTCAACGTGGCGAATGGGAACAAGCTTATATAAAACCAGGAAGTTCTTATCGGACAGAAATCTTTGATTATTTGCAACGAAATGCACATATAGATTTTATTGAAGGATCAGGAAATTATAGTAGAGGGATAGATGTAGAACTTACGGGAGCACATACGCTTTACCATCAAGTTTTCTTATTCAGTGAAGATAGTGAAAAAGTGTTTTTTGGGGGGGATGTTTTGCCTGAGCCAGAAGAACTGGTGAAGAATTTTGTTGCTAAATATGATTTGGATGGCAGATTAGCTATGGAGCAACGAAAAGTATTTGGGGCAAGAGCAATTGCGGAAAATTGGAATTGCTTGTTTTATCATGGTAAAACTGCCGCTACTGGTAGGGTAATTGAAGAAGCAGGTGGAATAAAAGTTATTTCTTCCTAACTGTACTCCTTAGAATAATTAATATAACCATGGCAAAACCTGCCATAGAGCAAACTAGCGCATATTTATTTTCTGGTTGGTAATATCTAACCACCGTTCCACCAATAATAAGTATGGCGCCAATAATATTTAAAATGAGTCTGTTTTTCATTTTTAATCAATAAAAAAACCCGTCTTATTAATTAAAAAAGACGGGTTTTTATTCTTTTATAAATGCTTATTTTGCAGTACCTGCTGATTTTACAACTACTAAATTAACTCCGAATTCAAATTCATCGTAAATGAAATTATCACCTAAATCTCCAAATAAAGATTTTGATTTATATTTTATATCATATTTAGTTCTATCAATTACAATTTTTTCAACTTTTGCAGTTGCACTACCATCACTGTTCCAAGAAATTTTAGCTGGGAAAGTTATAGATTGAGTAATACCTTTAATAGTTAAATCGCCAGTTATATTCAAATTCGCACCAGAACCTGCTACTTTTTTCACAGTAAATGAAGCATTAGGGAATTTTTGAGCACCAAAAAAGTCATCACTTTTTAAGTGGTTTTCTAAATTTTTACTTCCGTCGTCGTCTTTAATAGAATTCATGTCGGCAACAAAAGTTCCATTAATTAATTTCTTATTGTCAAATGTTAAAGAACCTGATTTAATGGCTACAGTTCCTTTGTGAGATCCACTAAATTTTTTTCCAAACCAAGTAATATTTGATTTTTTAGTATCTACTGAATACGATTCAGGTTTTACTTTAGGGGTATTAAATGCTGTTAATGCAATAAATGCAATAGATAGAGCAGAAGTTAATAATGTTGATTTCATCTTTTTAGATTAATTATAATTTAGTTCAAAGTTATTCAAAAAAAATGCCTTATCGTATTAACATAGGTTAAGAAAATAAGGCATTAGTTTATTAGACTAGAATTATTCTAAATAGTTTAATGTGGCTACATATAACTTTCAATTGGTGGGCAAGCACATACCAATGATCTATCGCCAAAACTATCATTTACTCTTCCAACTGATGGCCAGAATTTTCTTTCTGACACATATGGTAGTGGGAAAGCTGCTTCTTGTCTCGAATATTTATGATCCCATTCATTAGAAGTAATTACTGCAACTGTATGAGGTGCATTTTTTAATGGGTTGTCAATTTTATCTAGAGATCCATTTTCTACTTTATCTATTTCAGATTTAATTGAAATAAGTGCGTCGCAGAATCTATCTAATTCGTGTTTTGGTTCACTTTCTGTTGGTTCAACCATTAAAGTTCCAGCAACAGGGAAGGAAACTGTAGGGGCATGGAATCCATAATCCATTAAGCGTTTTGCGATATCGGTAACTTCGATACCAAAATTCTTAAATCCTCTACAATCTAAAATCATTTCATGAGCACATCTTCCTTTACTTCCAGAATAAAGAACTGGATAATGATTTTCTAGACGTGATTTCATATAATTGGCATTAAGAATAGCAAACTTAGTTGCATTCGTTAATCCTTCGCCTCCCATCATTGCGATATAAGCGTGCGAGATAATTAAAATTGAAGAAGAACCCCAAGGAGCTGCAGAAACTGCAGAAATAGATTTTCCTTTATCAATGTCAACCACTGAGTGTCCAGGTAAATAAGGCACTAAATGAGCTGCAACACCAATTGGGCCCATACCAGGACCACCACCGCCGTGAGGTATACAGAAAGTTTTGTGTAAGTTTAAGTGGCAAACATCTGCGCCAATGTTTCCTGGGCTAGTAAGACCAACTTGAGCATTCATATTGGCGCCATCCATATAAACTTGACCGCCATGTTGGTGAATAATTTCACAAATTTCAACGATACTTTCTTCGAATACACCGTGTGTAGATGGATAAGTAACCATTAAGCACGATAATTCGTTGCTATATTGTTCTGCTTTAGCTTTTAAATCATCAACGTCGATATTTCCGTTTTCTAAAGATTTTACCACTACGATTTTCATTCCAGCCATTGCTGCAGAAGCAGGGTTAGTACCATGAGCAGATGCAGGAATTAATGCAATATTTCTATGGTGATCACCTCTATCTTGATGATAAGCGCGAATAACCATTAAGCCTGCATATTCTCCTTGAGCACCAGCATTAGGCTGAAGACTCATTGCAGCGAAACCAGTAATTTCACTTAACCATTTATCTAAATCATTAAAAATATGGTAATAACCCATAACTTGATCAGCAGGAGCAAATGGATGGATTTTGCCAAAGTGCGACCAGGTAACAGGAATCATCTCTGTTGTAGCATTAAGCTTCATCGTACAGCTTCCCAATGCGATCATTGAGTGGCATAATGATAAATCTTTAGCTTCTAGCGATTTAATATATCTTAACATCTCATGCTCACTGTGATGAGCATTAAAGATTGGATGTGTTAAATAAGTTGATGTACGTTGTAAGTCATTAGAAATAGATGTATTTACCTCTTCAACAACTACCACTTCATCTTTTGCAATACCTTTTGCTTTTCCAAAAATTTGGGCTAAAACTTTAATATCTTCAAAAGTTGTAGTTTCATCTAAGGAAATAGATACTTGATTGTTTGAATAGTTAAGATTAATTTCTTGATCTAAACAATCTTTGTGAATAGCATCTTTTAAATCGCCTGCTTTAATAGAAATAGTATCAAAAAAAGCTTTATTAACTACATCGTAACCCATATTACTTAATGTATTTGCTAAAGCTACAGTAAGTCCGTGGGTTCTATCTGCAATTGCTTTTAATCCTTTAGGGCCATGATAAGCGCCATAAAATCCGGCCATAATAGCTAATAAAGCCTGAGCCGTACAAATATTTGAAGTTGCTTTATCTCTACGAATATGTTGTTCGCGAGTTTGTAACGCCATTCTTAGGGCATAATTTTCATTACTATCGATAGTAACTCCAATAATTCTTCCTGGAATAGAGCGTTTATATTCCTCTTTAGTTGCAAAATAAGCAGCATGTGGACCTCCAAATCCCATTGGGATACCAAATCTTTGTGTAGTTCCTACCACCACATCTGCACCCCATTCTCCTGGAGGAGTTAATAACACTAAACTTAATAAATCTGCAATAACAGTTAACTTAATATTTTGGTTGTGCAGAGAAGATGCAAATTCGTTATAGTTATAAACTTCACCATTTCCTGCAGGATATTGAACGATAGCACCAAAAAATCCTTCGCCGATTGCAGTGGTTTCGTGGTTGCCAATTACTAATTCAATTCCGTAAGGATTTGCTCTAGTTTTTAAAATATCAATAGTTTGAGGGAAAATTAATTCAGAAACAAAGTATTTATTGGCTGTTTGATTTTTACGTAAACTATATTGCATAAACATTGCTTCTGCAGCAGCAGTACCTTCGTCTAATAATGAGGCATTTGCAATTTCCATTCCGGTTAAATCAATAACCATGGTTTGGAAATTTAATAAAGCTTGTAATCTACCTTGCGCAATTTCTGCTTGATAAGGTGTGTATTGTGTGTACCATCCTGGGTTTTCAAAAACATTTCTTAGAATAACACCAGGGGTAATTGTATCATAATAACCCTGTCCGATATAACTTTTAAAAACTTTGTTCAGCATCGAAGTTTGCTTCAAATCGCTCAAATATTGAGTTTCTGATTTTGCAGCAGGTAAATTTAATTTGTTTTTTAATCGGATGCTTTCCGGGACAGTTTGATCAATTAATTCATCAATAGAATTTACACCAACAGCTTGTAGCATGGCTGAAGTCTCTTCAGAATTTGGTGCAATATGGCGATTTTGAAAATCTTCTTTGTAGTGAATATTTAAGCTCATGTAGAGGGGTTATTTAGATTCTACAAAGTTAATCAATCACCAAAGGATATCAAACTATTTTATTGCCGATTATATTGATATTTAGTAAAAAAATCGATTGAAAAACACTGAAATTTAATTATCTACCTTCCAGCCTTCTTCCTTATCTAATTTAAGTTTGTACGTTTTAGTAATATAATCGCTAAACTCATTTTTATCTTTTTGAAAAGGGCCAAAAGGCGTATTCTCTTTTTTTAATGTTACCGTAACTTTAGACGTTTTAGAATTTACCTGCTCAAAATTTACGGGTTTATCTGAAAGCACATAATTTACAGCTTTAACATTGGCTTTGTCATTTTCAATTTTTAGCACAAATTCTTGGGCTTTATCCGTTAATTTTACTTGATAAACATAACTACTATCGCTAGATAGAAACTGCTTTTTTTGACTTACCAAAATCATATCTACATAGCCTTCTTGTGCTAAATTTTTGTATGAATTTAATTCTTCCCTTTCTTTATTACTGTTGAATTTTAACTCTCCAAATTTGAATGAAGTAGTTTTGTATTCAGGATTACGTTCTAAATAATTAGTAATTACTTTTCCGGCCTCATTTTGATTGATGGTGGTATTATCACTACAAGAGCTTAAAACCGTAACGATAGCTAAGCAGATAAAAATTAGTTTTTTCATAGTAGAGTTGAACTTTTAAGGGGTTAGTTTCGATCTATATTGTTTTATCGTGTTTTCTAGTCCTAAATATAATGAATCGCAAACAAGAGCATGACCAATTGATACTTCCAATAAATTTGGGATATTTTTTGCAAAATATGCTAAATTATTAAGGTCTAAATCGTGACCTGCATTAATACCTATACCTAATTTGTTGGCTTCTTGGGCAGCAAGAACATAAGGCTCTATTGCTTTTTCTGGGTCGTTCAAAAAGTCTTTTGCATAAGCCTCGGTGTACAATTCTATTCGGTCTGTTCCTGTATCTTTCGCAGCTTTCACCATATCAACAACCGGATCTACAAAAATTGAAACACGGATGCCGGCTGATTTAAATAATGCAACCATTTTTTGTAAATAGGCTTGATTTTTTATAGTGTCCCAACCATGATTAGAAGTAAGCTGACCTTCGGTATCAGGTACCAGGGTAACTTGAGCAGGAAGATTATCTAAAACCAACTTTACAAATTTATCTTCCGTACAATTTCCTTCAATATTTAATTCAGTTGAAATTACTGCCTTTAAATTAAAAACATCTTCATACCTAATATGGCGTTCATCTGGTCGCGGGTGTACAGTTATACCTTGAGCGCCAAATTTTTCACAATCTAATGCTACCTTAATTAAATCCGGATTATTTCCTCCTCTAGAATTTCTTAAAGTAGCTATTTTATTGATGTTTACAGATAGTGAAGTTGCCATTAATATATGATTATTTCTTTGGTAAAGGGTGTTTAAAATTGATTAATCCAAAGATAATAGCAAAAGCGATATAAAAAATTGCAATTATTAATAAGATTGGAAACTCCATAAAACTTTTAAAAGGAATTTTTATTAACGTTAAAGCTCCAATAGTGAAGTGTGCAAAATTACCAAGAGCAATTGGTTTGTTGTAAATTCCTCCAATAATTGCGCCTTTTGCTGTCCAATTTAAAATTGCAAAGCCAACATACATAGCACCTAAAAGTTGTAAGAATAATGGAGGGTAATTAGTTTCAGGCAGAATAAATCTAGCAAACTCTGCAGGTGCAAAAGTAAAACTTAGACCTAAAAGCCCTAAGAAAATAGCTGAAGTAAATAAAATTAGTTTTGTATTCAATTAATTACTTTTTTGTAGACTTAAGTACAAAACTAGTGGATTTAAACCTGCCATTTTCTATGGTTCCAGAAACTACAGCCTTTCTAACCGCATTGCAAAAGCCATTTTTACCATGAGCATCACCGTGGTCATCAATTCCAGTTCCATCAACAAAATAAGCCTTCCCTTTGTATTTAATTGCAAGTAAACAAGTATTTCCTTCTAGTTTAAATTGACAAGTTCCGCAAGAAGCATCAACTTTTGTCTGCTTTAAAGTTAAGGTGTTTTGAGAAGAATTTTGAGCATAGAGATGGAAACTAAGGAAACTCAAAATGAGTAAAAAAGCGCCTTTTTTCATGTGTATTGTCGATTTTTGATTTTAAGGTACGGTAAATTTTAACACTAAATTACGAAAATCTTTTAGCCTAGAATAAACATTTAAAATATGAAAGTCATATTTCTTGAAATGACAGATTTTTAATCTGAAATTGAGTTAAGTATATCATTTTTGCGCGCAAATGAAATACGTACTAACAATTTTGACCATGTTATTTATTGGTCGAGCACACGCACAAGAAACCCAAAATACAATAATTTCTCAACAACAATCAGGAACAAGTATTTTCAACCCAAAATTAAAACCCTTAGAATCCAGGAAAGGAAAATGGTATGTTTTTTATGGGTACAACTTCTCATGGTATGCACCGAGTGATATTAGATTTAAGGGAAAAGGATATGATTTTACCTTGATGGATGTAAAAGCAAAAGACAGACCATCTAAATTGTCATTAGACTACGTAAATCCGATGCAAATAACCACTCCACAGGTAAACATTAGATTTGGATATTTTTTAAATGACACTTATAGTATATCATTTGGGTGGGACCATATGAAATATGTGATGGTTATCCCTCAAAATGTCGCCATTAAAGGATATATAGATCCTGTTGTTTCGGAGCCTGGTATACCTACAGGTAAGTATGCTGGAAATTATAATGGAGAACGCATTGATGTAGATGCAACCATGTTAACCTTTGAGCATACAGACGGATATAACTATGTAAGTGTAGAAGTAGAACGCCAGGATGATATTTGGATCGCTAAAAACCAAAAAAACCGATTAACCATGGAAACTGGGGTTGGGGTAGGAACAATAATTCCACGTACTGATGCCAAATTTTTTGGGGTTGGAGAAAACCATTTTTGGAATTTTGCAGGATATGGCGCTTCGATACAAGGCGGTTTAAAGTTTCATATCACTAAAGGATTGTATTTGCAAAATACCTTAAAGGCTGGATGGAGTAGATTAAATAATATTCGTACTACGGGTAGGAATGATTTTGATAAGGCAAGTCAGAATATTAGCTACCTTCAAAATTATACTGTTATAGGTTATCAGTTTTAAAAAGCATTAAAAAAAAATGCCCCAATTTAATTGGGGCATTTTTTTTTGAATAGATTTAGTATCTATATGTATCAGGTTTAAATGGACCTTCAACTTTAACACCAATATAATCTGCTTGGTGTTGATCTAAAACTTCAAGTTCTACACCAATTTTTTCTAAATGCAGACGTGCAACTTTTTCATCCAAATGTTTTGGAAGCGTGTACACTTTATTTTCGTATTGATCTGTATTTGTCCAAAGCTCTAATTGCGCTAATGTTTGGTTAGTGAATGAATTACTCATTACAAAACTTGGGTGACCAGTTGCACAACCTAAATTAACTAATCTACCTTCAGCAAGCACAATAACGTCTTTACCATTGATGGTATATTTATCAACCTGAGGTTTAATTTCAACTTTAGTATTTCCGTAAGTTTTATTTAACCACGCCATATCAATTTCATTATCGAAGTGACCGATATTACAAACAATAGTTTTATCTTTCATTGCTTCGAAGTGTTCAGCGCGTACGATATCACAGTTACCTGTAGTAGTAACAACAATATCAGCTTCTTTAATAGCGGTGCTTAATTTTTTCACTTCGTAACCTTCCATTGCTGCTTGAAGCGCGCAAATTGGATCGATTTCGGTAACGATAACGCGAACGCCTTGAGAGCTTAAAGATTCTGCTGAACCTTTACCCACATCACCATAACCACAAACTACAGCTACTTTACCTGCCATCATCACATCAGTTGCGCGACGAATAGCATCAACTAATGATTCACGGCAACCGTATTTGTTGTCGAATTTAGATTTAGTAACTGAATCGTTTACGTTAATTGCTGGTAAATGTAAAGTTCCGTTTTTCATACGCTCGTATAAGCGGTGAACACCGGTTGTTGTTTCTTCAGATAAACCTTTAATACCTTTTATTAATTCAGGGAAACGATCGAAAACCATATTGGTTAAATCGCCACCATCATCTAAAATCATATTTAAAGGCTTTTGTTCAGGTCCGAAATGTAAAGTTTGCTCGATACACCAATCAAACTCTTCTTCATTTAAACCTTTCCAAGCATAAACTTGGATTCCTGCTGCGGCAATTGCTGCTGCGGCATGATCTTGAGTTGAAAAAATGTTGCAAGATGACCAGGTAACCTCTGCACCTAATGCAACTAAAGTTTCAATTAATACAGCAGTTTGGATGGTCATGTGTAAACATCCAGCGATGCGTGCGCCTTTTAAAGGTTGTGAAGGGCCAAATTCTTTTCGCAATGACATTAAGCCGGGCATTTCTGCCTCTGCTAATTCGATTTCTTTGCGGCCCCATTCTGCCAGTGAAATATCCTTAACTTTGTAAGGAATGTACTTTGTCTCTACTGATGACATAAAATTTTTGTTTAAAATTTAAATTATTGTACTATAATGGAATAAACGATAAAGATATCTTTTTAGTTTTTCTATTATGGTCATAAATATTTAACAAAAATACGCATAAGAAAAACCAAATTCAAACATTGTTTTAGCAATTCAAGGTCTATTGAGTGTAAAGTTATAAAGGACGTTGTGGAAGTCGAATGCGAGTTGATATTTTTTACGAGAGGAGAGGGTCTATAAGTAAATAAGTGTAATCTGAGAACGTTAAATTGAGGTTTACTAAGCCTTCTCGATTAAAAAATCACCGCTTATCCCTAATTTACTGTGTAAAGCTTTTAAAAATGCAACGTCTGGTTCTCTTTTGCCGTTTAAAATTTGAGAAAGTTTGGATGTGCCTAAACCTAACATTTCTGCCAATGCTGCTTGCGTTATGCCCATTTCCTTAATTTTATTTTCAACGACGGCACTTATGTTAACCGGTAGTGGCATAATTTTTAAATTATTATCTTCATAAGCTTCGGCTAGACGTGTAAGCCTTTGAAGTTCATTGGCTTCAGTTTCTGAAAGTGTAGAGAAACCACCGCCATCTGTTGCTTTTTGAATAAAGTTTTCAATTAAAACCATTACCTGAGCGTACTGCTTTTCATTTCTGATTTTGTCTAGCATAATTTTACCTTTAAATAGTTGAACAATTAATTTTATCGTAATCACTATGTGTGCCTAAATAGCGGATATAAACCGTTCGCTTATCAAAAAATATCATGGCAACTAGCCGAAATGAATTTCCTTTGATATTAAAAACATACCGGTCATTACCTACATATAGTCTACATCGCTAAATGTTGCTTTTACATCTGCATGTGTACTCCAGGTTGAAGTACGAACAGTTTTAAACCATTTGTTTAATGCATAACTCGCAGCGTTATGCTTTTTAGAAAATAATTGCATTGTTTTTTAAATATGATTACCATACAAAATTATATAAAATTTCATAGAACGAAATTTATTTCATAAAACGAAATTTATTTCAAAAAATGAAATATATAAATTTGGATGATTGAATCACATAAAACAAAGATTTATGTCGATTTTTTAAAGGTAATGAAGGTTTAGATTTACAAAGGACTAATAGTAGTTGATAAAATATCAATATGAAGTTGGTGATTTAACAACCTAACTACCATTTATCATAATTCCATTGCTCTTCAATAGATCTAAAAATAATCCAATTGAAATTAGGATCGGTAAAAATTAAAGTGGTAATTCCTCCATCGTTAAATAATGAATCGGCATTTTTTAATAACTCTTCCCATTTTAATTTAACAACGGGTGAAAAATCATTAGACAAGAAGATAATATCTGTAGGGTTAATTTGTAGTGCTTGAGTACTTAATTGTAGCATTTCGGAAACCGAACCTGTATTTTCGAGCATGGGAGCCTCAATTTCGTATTTGAAATCACTGATACTGGGAAAGCGATTAAAAATGCGGGATATCCAAGGGTTATCTTTTTCAATTACTTTATCGGGGTCTAATAGATCATTATTTAAGGCAGCTATTCTAGACCTATAAAGCCCTAATAACTCTTTTGAACATTGTTGCAGGTAAATTATTTCTACCTGCATTCCAAAGTCCAACATTTCTTTGTAATAATCTAACCAATGATAAACAATATCGCTTTTTATTTCATTGTCAATTTTAAGCTTAAGTTGAAGTGCTTTTCTCTTTTCTTCTAAACTTGTCCTTCCGTTATTATCCATATTTGAGAAGATTTAATTAATCCTTCCATCCCCAAGGAGCACCTGGTGATTCTACTGTTTTGGTAAGGTCAAAAATCACATTGATATCTCTGCCAGAACCAATTCTTCTTAAATTATAACTAAACTTTTCCTTGTTTAAAGTTACCCACCATAAATTGGTTGCGGCACTTGGTATAACCGATGCGGTTTGTGCATCTGCTGGGAACATTTGTAAATTGGCAAAACCCGCATTAGGAGCGGTTCCTCCGTATTGAGTTTGTTTTTCTTCGCTTCCATCCTCATGACGGTGATCATGTTTTAGGGTAATTCTATCGTTCTTAAGTGTAAAAACCCAAGTGCGTGATTTATTATCGCCCACAAAAAAGGGAACGCGGATGGTGCCATCATCACAGGCTCTAACATGCATAACTAGTCGTTTTCCTGCAAAATCTCTAACCATGGTACTATCTAACATTTTACCTTCAAAAGATTTTCCGCAAAGTGCTTTTAGATTATCCCAAAATAGCTGAGCTTGACTTTTAGTTTGGGCATTCGCCAACAAGGAAATGATGCTTAAAAAGCAAATTAATGATAATTTCTTCATCCTTAAAAGTAGTAAAATATGTCGACAATTTACGCTTGTAGCACGCAACTTAAAACTTAGAATTTTACTTTGGGCCTATAATAGCTTGTATAAACTTCTATTTTCTTTTGTTAATTTTGTATGATAAAATTAGAAATACCATGTATCCAGAATATTTAGTAGAACCTATGCGTAAGGAACTAACCAATGTTGGCTTCCAAGAATTATTAAACGCTGAAGATGTAGATAATGCGATAAAAGCAGAAGGAACAACTTTTGTAGTTGTTAACTCAGTTTGTGGTTGTGCAGCAGCTAATGCAAGACCCGCAGCAAAATTAGCAGCTCAGAATGAAAAGCATCCAGATAGATTGGTAACCGTTTTTGCTGGTATGGAGCGCGATGCGGTTGACCGTGCAAGAAGTTATATGATGCCTTTTCCACCATCGTCTCCTGCAATGGCATTATTTAAAGATGGTAAATTGGTTCATATGATAGAGCGTCATCAAATTGAAGGAAGGCCAGCTCAAATGATAGCGGATAGCCTGATTGATGCATTTAATCAACATTGTTAAATATTAAAAGCCTCGAAAATTTCGGGGCTTTTTTAATAGTCTTTATTTAATAATTTTTCTAACTGTTCTAAAGTTAGATTACTTCTCACTTGTCCTTGCTTAGCATAAGCAATTTCGCCAGTTTCTTCAGAAATAATAATCGCCACTGCATCCGTATTTTCTGAAATTCCAATTCCTGCTCTATGCCTTAATCCGAAATGAGGGGGTAATTTATCGTTATCTGTTAAAGGTAGAATACAACTTGCGCTTTTAATTTTATTTTCCGAAATCACCACCGCTCCATCGTGAAGCGGACTATTTTTCTGAAAAATACTTTCCAATAAACGTTTAGAAATTTTCGCATCGAGCACCTCACAGCTATTGGCAAATAATTGGTCGTCATAAAACTTCAGAAAAACCAATAAAGCACCAGTTTTGGTCTTCTTCATACTCTTACATGCGTCCATAATCGGCTTTATTCGCAAATAATTATCTTGGATAGCTGTATTTCTGCCAAACAGGCGATTATACCAGGCCCTGTTTTTTTGAATGTATGTGCTTTTCCCGATATGGAGTAAAAAACGCCGTATTTCTGGTTGAAAAATAACCACCAGAGAAATAATCCCAACACTAATAAATTTATTAATGATGGCCTCCATCAACCTCATATTTAAAGTGCTGACCACAAAATAACAAAGGATGATGATAAACATCCCTAAAATTAAGTTTACAGCCAATGTATTTCTTATGAGACTGTAGACATAATAAATTAATAATGCGACAAGAAGAATATCAATTACATCGATAAATGTAATTTTCAAAAAATCAAAATCTAATCCTTTCATGTAGCTACAAGGTAAGTTATTCTGGTAATTTTATCAATATTTAATAAAAACATATTTCTATTCAGTGTTTTATAAACACATTAGATTAATTTCTTGTAAAGATCTATACATTGTTTTGCTTCTAACACATCGTGAACTCTTAGAATTTTGGCATTCTTTTGAAGCGCAACCATATTGAGTGCAGTAGTGCCATTTAATGCTTCATGGGCAGAAATATTTAAAGTTTTTGTAATCATAGACTTTCTACTAAAACCTACCAAAACTGGAAGATTTAGGCAATTAAACGCTTCGAGAGAACGGAGTACTTCAAAATTTTGATCCGTTGTTTTTGCGAATCCAAACCCTGGGTCTAACATGATATCATATACACCAAGACTATTCAAATAATCAATCTTTTCATTGAAATATTGCAACATATCGGAAATAATATCTTCATAATTGGTTAATGAAGCCATGTTTTGAGGTGTTCCTCTCATATGCATCAATACGTATGGCACTTTTAATTTTGCTACTGTTTTGAGTAAATTATCATCGAGATTGCCTCCAGAAACATCATTAATAATAGAAGCGCCTTCATTAACAGTAATATTAGCCACTTCGGCTCTAAAGGTATCTACCGAAATAATAGCCTTTGGGAAAGCCGAAATTATGGCCTTTACAGCGGGAACAATGCGTTCAATTTCTTCCTTTTCTGATACTTCTAATGCCCCTGGTCGAGTAGAATATGCCCCTAAATCTATGATAGTTGCCCCTTCTTCTAACATTAAACCAGCTTGTTCTACTAACTGATTTACGTTGTTTATTCTACTGTTGCTATAAAATGAATCTGGAGTTAAATTTAAAATACCCATTACAATTGGGCTTTCAAGATTTAAGAGATTTCCTTTAATATTTATTGTATTCATAGGTGGATTTATTTATCGCTTCAAAACAAAAAATGTATCTTAGCTTGTAAATTTAATATTATTTGTTTTGGCAGTAAATACTTCAGAAGATTACGATAAAGTTATTAAAGTTTGTAAAGACCTTTTTATAAAAAAGACAAAAGATTATGGAACGGCATGGAGAATCTTAAGATCTTCGTCGATAACCGATCAAATTTTTATCAAGGCTCAGCGCATCAGAACTTTAGAAGAAAAAAAGGTAGCGAAAGTTGATGAGGGAATTGCTTCTGAATATATTGGTATAATTAATTATTGTGTTATTGCCGTCCTTCAACTTAAGCTTTCGAATGACGAAAGAACAGAATTGCCTGCAGAAGAGGTTGAATTGTTGTTTGATCAAGAGACATTAGCTACAAAAAATTTGATGTTCGCAAAGAACCACGATTATGGTGAGGCTTGGCGCGATATGAGAATTAGTTCTTTAACCGATTTAATTTTGATGAAAATATTGAGGGTAAAGCAAATTGAAGATAACGACGGTCAGACTTTAGCGAGTGAAGGAGTTATTTCTAATTACCAAGACATGTTAAATTATGCTGTATTTGCGTTAATAAAATTAGGGGTGGAATAATTATGCTTAAAGTAAGAAAACCTATTTTAACCACAATTGTGGTGATTGTTGGTTTACTTTATTTTATCTCTGGCATAATAAAACTTAATGATCCACTTGGTTTTTCGTATAAACTTCAAGAATATTTTTCTGTTTTTGGGCTATCATTTTTATCGAATATTGCCACTACATTTTCTATAATTATAGGTGTTTTAGAAGTTTCATTGGCTTTATTTTTATTATTAGGTATTTATAGGATCATCACCCTAAAAGGCTTATTGTTTAGCATATTATTTTTCACATTATTAACCTTTATCTCTGCCGCTTTTAAGTTAGTTACGGATTGCGGATGTTTTGGTGAAGTTTTAATAATTAGTCCGTGGCTCTCATTTTTTAAAGATGTAATTATCTTCATTTTAATTTGGCTGATTTATAAAAATCAAAATGAGTTGCCAAATAGCTTAATTAAAGAAAAATCGACTAAGATTGCCGCCTTTATCATTGTAAATGTGGGTTTAATATTGGGCATATTTACTTTTAATTTTTTGCCCTTTATAGATTTTTCGGCATTTAAAAAGGGAGTTAATTTAATGGAAATTGGCGGTAGCCGTGATGAATATGAAATTATTTATTTATTAAAAAACATTAAATCGGGCGAAGAAAAACAACTAAATCAAGATGACTATAATTCATCAGGAATTTGGAAAGATAAAGATTGGGAGATTTTTGGGGAACCCACTAGGAATCTTACTAAGAAAGGTAAAAAGAATTCAGTTCAGCATCTTATTATAAGAGATGAGTTTTCTACGGATTATACCCAAGAGCTGTTAGGAAATCCATATTATAATTTAATAATTGTTGCCCCAGATTTGGGGGATGTAAATATAAATGCATTAGGAAACATGAATGCTTTAACCATAAATGTTGCAGAACAATTTAATATACGTTCGATTTTATTAACGTCTAGTTTGCCTAAAGAGGCTAATGATACAGCTAAAAATTTAAAACTATTTCCGCTTATATTTTATGCTGACGGAAGTATTGTTAAGTCGATAGTGAGATCTAAACCCGGACTTGTTTTATTAAAAGACGGAATAATAATTGACAAATGGCATTTTAATAATATGCCGAAATTGGAAGAATTAACTCAAAAATATTTCAACCAATAACTTTTAATAAATGGGGCTAATATGAAAGTTTTTTTAATAGGCTTTATGGGATGTGGGAAGAGTAGAAAGGGAAAGGAATTGGCAAAAAAATTAGATTGGTTGTTTGTTGATATTGATAAGGAGATAGAAAAAAAGACTGGAATTAGTATTAATGAATATTTTGCGAAATATGGAGAGGATAAATTCAGGGAATTAGAAAGTAATATACTTAAGCATTACCCTTATCCGCCAAATGCGGTAATAGCAGTAGGCGGTGGATTGCCCTGTTTTTATGATCATATAGATTGGATGAATAGTCAAGGAATAACTATTTATCTTGAAATGGATCCTGCAGCTTTAGTTTCGCGCTTAAAGAACCGAGAAAAGCGTCCATTAATTAAAGACATGGACGATGAAACCTTGTTGAACTTTATAAAGGAGAAGCTCAAAGAGCGTTCTCCTTATTATAATAAAGCTAAAATTAGAGTAAGTGGATTAAATTTAGATATTGCCAATTTAATTAAAACCATTTACGCTTAATTATCTATTTGGTGCCCTTTTTTGTAGTTCTGAAATGGGCATATTTAACATTCTACCGATAGGATCTTTTCCTCTATAAGTAATAACTTTTAAAACGGTTGCATCAACCGGAGGAACCAATGGTTCTGTATATTTAGGGTAAAACCTATCAGGGAAAGAATTGTCGAAGCTATAATAAATATCTAGCCCTTCAATTTCTGTAGATAACTTTACTGATAATTGTTTGTCTGCTGTTCTTTTTACTTCAAATATTGGATCATAAACACTAGGTGCATACTTAGTTTCATTTAAGTCTAGTCGTTTAAAATGTTCTTCGGTTTTTGCAAAGAAGTGTTTCCAGTCTTTATTTTCTTTAGGTGTCCATAACGATTCGGAGATAGCGAATGCTCTTGGCCAAAGCATATATTGAACCTGACGCATATTATAAACTTGTTCCGTCCATAAATTTCCTTGACCACCTTTAATATACTTTGGATCTACACCTGGAGGAATTGGGTCGAACTCATAACTTTTGCTGAGACGTAAAGAAGCATAAACCCTAGGTTCTGTAATTGGATCTGCTTGCATATAATCTAAATAAGCATAAGCGGTGGGCGACAGAACCACTTCATGTTTGTTTTTTGTTGCTTCAATTGCAAAATTTAAAGTTCTCCAATTCATAATAGCAGTACTTGATGAAATATTTCCTTCTAAAATTTCATCCCAGCCCATATATTTTTTTCCTTTAGACTCTACAATTTTTTCAACTCTTCTAGTAAAATAACCTTGAACATCGGGCATAGTTTTTAAGCCTTCTTTTGCCATCAGGGCTTTTATTTGAGGGTTGTTTTGCCAGAAATTATGAGGAGCTTCATCACCACCCATGTGAATATATTCGAATGGGAATAAAGCTGCAATTTGAGTAATTACCGTATCTAGAAATTCATAAACCTTTTCGTTGGCCGGACAAAGCGTATTATCTACCAAAGCAGTAGGAGGGGCACCTCTACTCCAATCCATAATTCTTTCTCCACTTCTCACCTTATAATTTACCGCTTCTGGTGTACAAGATAATTCTGGATAAGCAGCAATTGCGGCTAGACTATGGCCTGGAACATCTACCTCTGGCATTACATTTACGAAACGATCTGCTGCGTATTTTACAATTTCTTTGATGTCTTCCTGGGTATAAAATCCGCCATAATTACGAGGCTCATTTGGTCCAGGGGGAATCATCGCTCCAAATTCTCCTTCTTTTTTAACGCGCCAAGCACCTACTTCCGTTAAACGCGGCAATCCTTTTATTTCAACTCTCCAACCTTCGTCGTCCGTTAAATGAAAATGCAGAATATTATATTTATAGCGAACCATATCGTCTATAAACCTCATCACCTCTTCTTTAGTAAACCAATGACGTGCTACATCGAACATCAAACCTCTCCATTCAACTTTCGGATAATCTGTAATCTCGACCGCTGGAATACTCCAATTTTTTAAATTACTCAATGATTTACTTTCAATTTCTTTTGGAAAAAGTTGAATTAGCGTTTGGATACCGTAAAACAGACCAGCTGGCACATTGGCTTTAATTATAATTTGATTTTTATGAACCGACAGCTGGTATCCTTCCTTCCCTATTTCTGGGTTATATTGAGTGTTTAACAACAACCTAATATCGGCATGAGTAGCTGTTTTTCTTTCTATATGAGCATAATAACCTGTTGGAATAGTTAATCGTTCCTTCAAGAAAACAATTGCGGTGTTTAACTCTGGATTAGCTGGAACTTCAATGGTGAAATTATTGGTTAATGTGAACTTTCCTTCTAATCTTTTTAAAAGAACAGGCTCAGGAATAATTGCAATTTCTGATGTTGGGTAAAAAGAATTGGTTTCTGTATCTTGTTGCGCATTTGGTTGTGCAAATCCACTAAAACCGATTAAACTTAAAATTAGTATTGAAAATATTTTCTTCATGTATTGTGTAATCTTCTAAAAAAACTTGTTAAGTATTTTTGGTGTTATTTTATTTTAAGGCATTTAATGCTTGGAAAATTTTTCTCGAAATACCACTTCCATTATAATTATTAACGTTAATGACTACAACAAATTTTTTGCCTTGAGCATCTGTATGGTAACCTGCATAACCTTGAACATCACTAATATTTCCGCTTTTTAATTTCATCCCGTTGTTGGTAGGAAAACCTTTAATAAAATCTGAATACCAACTTTCTTTTTGTACTTCGAATAAAATTTTGGCCATCGCTAATGTTGTAACGCGATTTGCTGGTGCGAGTCCGCTTCCATCAATAATATTCAAAGCATTTTCATCATAACCTTTATTCTTCCAAAATTTTATGAGCTCAGTTGCCCCATTTTTGGTGTTCGCAACTTTTCCTTTTTCAGCAGCAATAGTTTTAATAAATGCTTCACCATAGAGGTTGATGCTTTTATTTAAATACCAATACGCCAAATCTGAAAGCTTTGGTGACGAATGCGTGGTGATGAGATTTAAAGTTGATGGTAATTTTTTTCCTTCTTGCATTAATAGGCGGGTAGTAGTTGGCGCCTCGCTAACTGTAATATTTAATTTAGAAAGCGTATCTTGAAGTCTAAATGCCGCTTCAAATGCAGGGTCTGGAATACTTGCTGAAATAGCTGATTTAGTTATCCCAATTCCCCAAGTTCCTCTCATATATCCTTCGTTAGTATAAGGTGCTAAATAAACATAAGCATTATCGCCAGTTCCAGCAGCGCCAGTTGTTAATTCATTGTGAATTTTTAAATATGAATTTTCGGGAACTGTTTTTAAAACCTTTACAGGATCTCCAGATTTACTTCCAGGTAACAACTTAATGTCGAATTGATTTTCTCTCCAATTTAATCCAGTTGCAGATGCGCCATAGTAATTTCCAATATCCGACCATATCCATCCTTCGGGTGTTGATTGAGTGGGCCATTTGCTGGCATCTCCAATAATTCTTCCTTTAATAGATTTAATTCCTGCAGCGTTAATTGCACTTATAAAATTTTTAAGTACGACAGACTCCTTAGTTTGTTCGTATCTCCATGAACCTAAACTCGGATCGCCGCTTCCTTGGATATAAATATCGCCATTAAGCGTACCATCTGCTGAAATACTACCTGAATAACTTAAAGTTGTTTTATAAGTATAATCTTTTCCTAAAATGTGATAAGCAGTTGCGGCTACAATAGTCTTTAAAGTTGAAGCAGTTGCTAGGCCAATATTTTCGTTTTTGGCATAAACAATTTCGCCTGTTTCTGCATTTAAAACACAAAACGAAGCGAGGGCATATTTTACTTGCGGGTCGTTTAATAATTGATTAAACGAACTTTCCAACTTTTCTTTTTTCGTTTGTGCGAATATAGAAACGGTTGAACAGAAAAAAATGACCAAGAAAGCTGCAATATTTAATCTCATATTTAATAGTTTTTAAAACTAGACTATATTATTTTTTAATAAATATTCTGCAATTTGAACAGCATTGGTAGCTGCGCCTTTGCGTAAATTATCGGCTACGATCCACATATTTAAAGTATTGGGTTGCGATTCATCCCTACGTAATCTACCTACAAACACTTCATCTTTTCCATGCGCATCTTTTGGCATTGGATATTTTAAGTTTTCAATATCATCTACAACCTCCACGCCTGGCATTTCCTCCAGTAAACGTTTAACTTCATTTAGGTCAAAATCATTCTCAAATTCTACGTTTACGGATTCTGAGTGACCGCCAATAACCGGAATTCTTACTGTAGTTGCTGTAACCTTAACATTAGAATCACCCAAGATTTTTACCGTCTCATTCACCATCTTCATTTCTTCCTTCGTATAGCCATTATCAGTAAAAACATCAATTTGTGGAATCACATTTAAATCGATTGGATATGCATAAGCCATTGGACCATCTACAATACCTTTACGTTCGTTCATCATTTGATCTACTGCTTTTACGCCAGTACCTGTTACCGATTGATAAGTTGAAACTACCACTCGTTTGATTTTATATTTATCGTGAAGTGGTTTTAAAGCCAATACCATTTGAATGGTAGAGCAATTAGGGTTGGCAATAATTTTATCATCCCTTGTTATAGAGCTTCCATTAACCTCGGGAACCACTAATTTTTTTGTTGGGTCCATTCTCCAAGCAGAAGAATTATCGATAACAATAGTTCCGTTTTCAGCAAAACGAGGCGCATTAATTAAAGAAGTACTTCCTCCGGCAGAAAATAATGCAATTTCAGGGCGCATTGCGATAGCTTGATCCATGCTCACCACCTTGTACTTTTTCCCCTTATACATTATCTCCTTACCAATACTCTTTTCAGAAGCAACTGGAATAAGTTCTGTGAATGGGAAATTTCTAGCTTCAAGCACTTTCAACATCTCTGAGCCAACTAAACCAGTGGCTCCTACTAACGCAATTTTCATTTATTATTTTCTTTTTAGTTAAATTTATTTCTTATATTTGTTGTGTAATTTTTTCAAGCATCCCTGATTGTCTGCCTAATACATCAAATATGCGAATAATTACGTGTTTTTTAATCTTAATGCTATGTAAAATTACATCAGCGCAAATAGTAGAGGACTTTACCTTTGATATAAAGGAGAATTGGAATGGAAGTAATGGAGGCTTAGATTTTAAAATCGAAAACGGGAAATTACAATCCAACTCTACACTTCCAAACAGTAATTTTTATATATCCAGACCTAATAAAATAGCAACCCATGCGGTGTGGGAATTTTGGGTAAACTTAAAATTTAACACTTCCAATTCTAATTACGTAGATGTTTATTTGATTTCTAATCGGGAGGATTTAAAAAGCTCGAATATTCAGGGATATTTTGTGAGAATTGGGGGTACCGACGATGAAGTTTCATTATATAAACGAAACACCACATTGAGTACATCCATTAAAATTATCGATGGACAAAACGGATTAACCAATAGCACCAATTCTACCTTAAAAATACAGGTAATTAGAAATGAAGAAGGGGATTTTGAATTGTTTGTAGATAAAACAGGAACGGGCAAAAACTATGTACTCCAGGGCATAGCGAGTGATAAAACCTATATCCAAACTGCCTTTTTTGGGATTTACATTCAGCAATCTACAGCCAGCTTCCACCTCAAGCATTTTTTTGATGACATTTCTATAAAGGAAATAGAAATTGATAAAGAAGCGCCTAATATTTTGGAATTTAAATCAATAGATAGCCTAACATTAGAAGTAGTCTTTACGGAACCTATAAATTTTAAATCATCTACCACAATAGAAATTATAAACCTGCTCCAAACTTTTACTGTAGTTCAAAAAAATCCAACAACCTATCAATTAAAATTTCTAATTCCGCCCGCCACAGGAAATTATCGTTTAAAAATTAAAAACCTTGATGACATGGCGGGCAATACTTCTGAAGAACTAACATCTTTATCTGTATTTCATATTAGGCCCTATGTTCCAAAATCAAATGAACTATCCTTAAATGAAGTGATGGTAGATCCAACACCCGTATTAAATCAGCCTAACGCTGAATATATTGAGATATGGAATAGATCTAATCATTATTTAATCATGGATCAGTTAAAAATTATACTACCCAACGGTACCTTAACTTTTAAAAACGACACCATTCCTCCAAAAAATTATATAGTAATTATCTCATTAAACACCAAAAACCTATTTAATTCTTATGCAAGCATAGTAATTAGTCCGAATACTTGGTTGGCCCTTCGTAATGAATCTGGTTTCGTAAAACTCATAGACACAGGGGGCAGAATTTTAGACGAAATGGAATATGATTTAAATACCTATAAAGATTCGAAAATGAAGGATGGAGGCTATTCCTTGGAATTATTGGATCCAGATAATATATGCCGTGGTAATTTAAATTGGGCAGGAAGTAAGGGCAGTCCGGGAAAAGAGAATATAATTTACCAGCAGCAATTGAGAGAAGAGAGGCCCAACATAATAGAAGTTAATTTACAAACATCTTCTACCATTCAGCTTAAATTTTCAATTCCATTAGATACTATTATGTTGAAAAACCCATCACATTACCAGATAAATAATGGCGCTAAAGTACGTTCTGTATCGGTGAAAGCCGATTTAAAAACGGTAGAATTAACGCTTACAGAGCCATTAAGGGCAGGAATTGTTCATCAATTAAAAGTTGAGCACATAAAAAACTGCGGTGGATCAATTATTTTGGAAAACAGTTTTGATGTATTGCATACAAAAAAAATTGAAGCCAATGATTTATTAATCAATGAAATATTGTTTAATCCTAAGCCTGGAGGTGTAGATTATCTTGAAATTTATAATGCAAGTGGAACCCTATTAAACCTCTCCGGATTAATAATCGCAAATGGAGATAAAAATGGTCATCCTATGGTGAAAAGAGTAATTGATAAAAATCCATTTTATTTAGAGCCTGAAGCTTACTTGTTGCTAACCTCTGAAAAAGATAAAGTGAGCAATTATTTCAAGGTTAAAACCTTCATAAATTTTTATGAATTTAATCTGCCCGCTTTTGCCTTAGAACAGGGGAGAGTATTTATCATGAATAATGATGAAATAATTGATCAATTACAATACCATCAAGATATGCATTTTGGATTAATGGCAGACCCGAAAGGGGTAGCTTTAGAGCGCGTATCATTTTTAAGAAGCACAAACGAACCTTCAAATTTTTTATCGGCCAGTTCTGACGCAGGCTATGGAACACCGGGTTATATAAATTCTGTTTCGAAAGATGTTGAAAAAGACATTATGCAGTTAAAAAAGGAGGTTTACAACATCAAAACACTTGAAAGCGTTCCTGTAAGAATAGGATATCAATTAAAAGAGAATGGTTGGTTAGCCACATTAAGTATTTTAAATACGAACGGACTAGTAATTTATAAACCTATAAACAATCAGCTTTTAGGAAAAGAGGGAGAAATATTTTGGCATGGCGAAAGCTTTAATAATTTTAAATTGCGACAAGGTATTTACCTATTGCAAATGGATTTATTTAATTTGAAAGGTCAAAAAATGAAAATCAAAAAAACCTTTGTCCTTTATGGAGGGGATAAATAATTAGGTGAAATTGCCAAAATATCCTTGATATAAAGAAAATTAGTTTTATTAAACTTTACTTATTTGACATGGCTAGGGTAAGCAAGAAGAAACTTTCCTTTACAGCCTTTACACTATGAAAAATATTTTCGTGAAGCGCTACCATCTGACCTTTTTTTAAAAAAGAAGCATGCTCATCCACCGTAAAAACCACCTCTCCCTCTATTACCTGGACACTAATTACACCATTAGCCTTATGCGATTTAAGTTCAGCATTTTCATGCAAACCAAGCAAGACAATTCTCATGGTGTCTGACTTAAAAATAGTAACCGAATTTCTGTCGCCCTCCTTCCAAGTAGGTTCATTTTTTAACTGATTAATAAAAGCGTTTAAATCCATTTCCACAAGTGGGGCATTTAAAATTCTTTCGCCTTCTGGTCGCTGCGGTGTAGCGTCATTTGATTTATTTTCCATGATATTATCTTTAGTTTATTAAGTTAACTTAAATATCCTAAAAATAGTTTTTGAAATAGGATAATTGAATAGAAAATTAAACATGAAGGAAGGCACGGTTTTGTTTTTTAATAGGAGAGGATAGAAAATAAAAAAAATCAGATAATTAGCCAACCCTTAATTTTGCCGCATCTTTCCATAAATAATGTGGCAGAGGCTCATTTAATTCCCATTCAATACTCATAGGTTTTGTTCCATAATGATTTTTTAATAAACCTTCACCAACAAATACATAACCCATGGTATTTTCAAATTCATCTTTATTCTTCTCACGAATAAACAATAGAATTTTCTTTTCATCCCTATTATGTTTAATGTAAGAAAGACCTTTAGGAGTTTCAGGTCCTGCGGAATTTTGACTTTGCCAATGGAATAAAGTTTCATTTATCGCATAGTCGTCATACATTGTGGTAGGTGAAAAATTTTCTTCTGACTTTATTAGATTAATAAAAAGAAGCTCGGTTTTTAATTTTGGTATTTCTGCTACGCCTTCGCGACTTGGAGATTTTCGTTCGAAAGTACTTAATTGAATCCATAGCTTGGTTAGGTAAAGGATTAAGTGAGGGTGCATCTAAATCGTCGAATGGAATTCCAATTATGCAGAGCAAATATCAATTTGAAGATTATATTTTGGCTGATTACCATTTAACTAAGAATGGCTTATTTAAATTAGATAAGAATTTTAATGAAGAAATAATTCAAAATTCTGAAATAGAAAAAGAGATGAAAAAGCGATTTGAGTTTTTTGATAAAAAGAATAAGAAATTTGCAGTTCAACATAAATTGTTTCCTGATTCTATTTACAATCAATTTTTTAAATAAGGGAAAATGATAGAATATTATATTAAGGCGGCTTATAAGCTGTAGTTTTAAAGCTAGTTGAAATATAAAATTTAAAGTATTTGAATTTTTTTGTGTTGTTAATCAGACTAGTTAAGGTTTTTTTGAAAAAAAACTTTTGAATTAAATAATATCGAACTATATTTGCATTCCCAAACGGGAAGAACAAGAGGGAGATTAGCTCAGCTGGTTCAGAGCACCTGCCTTACAAGCAGGGGGTCACTGGTTCGAACCCAGTATCTCCCACCATTTAAAAGCCTTCAGATTTTATCTGAAGGCTTTTTTATTTTAATTAAATTTTTGATTTACCAAAGAGGTGGGGCATCCTAAATCAATATCTCTTCTAAAATGGAATGGGATTGAATATCGCCAAATGATGCAGTGTGTAGCTTATAATAAATCAAAATCTTTTCCAAAAGTGCTCGCCTTTGTAAGTTCGTAATTTTAATTTTTGTCAAATTTTCGAAACCTGTTTCATAGAGTGCCGAAAACATATCTGCCTCATCTCTTTTTAAGAAATACTGATGTCCAGGATTAAGGGTTTTAAATTCGCCTTCTTGTAAATCAAAAAATGCTTGATCTGGACGGCAATTGGTATTGGGTGCAAAGCCCAAATATCGCGTTAACTTTAAAAGTAATGCTAAATGGAAGTTGTTATTTATCTTTTCATCTTCATCCAACCATAAAATTGCATTTTGTAGAAATTCAAAGAGTTGTTCTTCAGAAGTTTGTTGTCTAATGCTTTTATACAAAACTTCATTTATAAATATCGCCATAGTACTTTTTATAATATCGTATGGGATTGAAGAAAATGCAGGCCCTGGACGGGCTTCAGTAAGTTTTTGAAGTGCTGAATTGGGTTTGAACGGCGCAACCATCTCTAAAAGATGCAAGGGTTGCAGCATATTCATTTTAATTTTTGATTTTGGTTTTTTTACACCCTGTATTAAGTAGGATTGTAATCCAAATTTATCGGTAAATATTTGAGCCACTACACTGCTTTCGCTATATGCGGTGGTTTTTAAAACAATACCTCTAATTTTGTGTAACACTAGTTTAAACGTAATTTTTAGGAACGTAAAAATAAGGTTTATAAAGTTATGACAATTTAAAAACCTTTTAATTCGATTAAAATTAAGTCAAAAAGGTCAAAATTCTGTTAATTTGCCAAAAATTTGAAATTCTGATATGTGGGAACGCTTTGCTAAGTTAATTCTAAAGAACCGGGTAGTAATCTTATTGATGTTTTTAATGATCACTCTTTTCATGGGATGGAAGAGTACAGGTTTAAAATTATCATATGCAGGAAGTAAGATTCTTCCGGTAACGGATTCAGCTTTTAAAGCGTATAACGCGTTTAAAGAGAAGTTTGGTGAAGACGGTAGTATTATGGTGCTGGGAGTGGAGTCGCCAGACATTTTTAAGAAAGATTTGTATAATCAATGGTCCACTTTGACCAACGCTATTAAAAAAGTAGATGGCGTTACCAATGTTTTATCTACTGGTAATTTAATTTCTCTAACAAAAGACACGGTTAATCAAAAATTTGGTGTTAAGTTTTTGCCAACTAAGCGGATAAATACGGCCACAGAAATGGATTCTTTGTCGAGTGAAATTCGCGGATTAACTTTTTATAATGGCTTATTGTTTAATGAACGTACCCATGCCACTTTAATGGCAATCTCATTTGATAAAAAACTTTTAAATACGGTACATAGAAACAAAATTATAGAGGATATTCAGGCACAGTCCGATTTATTTACACAAAAAACAGGTTTAGAAGTTCATGTTTCTGGGCTGCCCTATATTAGAACGGCTACAAGTAAATTGGTTTCTAATGAATTTGTGTTGTTTTTAGGTCTATCTATTTTAGTTTCGGCAATTATTCTGTTGGTTTTCTTTAGAAATATTTTTGCAGTTCTTTTTCCAGTATTGGTGGTGGTTATGGGCGTTGTGTGGAGCTTGGGTTGCTTGGTGTTGTTTGGATATGAAATCACCACTTTAACGGGTTTAATACCGCCACTAATTGTGATTATAGGAATCCCAAATAGCATTTTAATTTTAAATAAATATAAGGCCGAATTATTAAAGGGAAAAGCTAAAATTGAAGCGATTGAAATGGCTACAGCTCGGGTTTCTATAACTACATTAATAGCAAATGTTACTGCTGCAATTGGATTTGGTGTTTTATGTTTTACCGGTAGTAATTTATTAGTCGAATTTGGTGCGGTTGCTGCATTAAATGTGATGTTTACTTGGATAATTTGTCTGTGTTTAATTCCAATTATCTTCAGCTGGTTGCCAAAATTAAAAGTTAAAAAAGAAGTGCATAAGGCATCTGCGTTAGATAAAATTCTTTATAAAGTTGATTATTTAGTAGCAAATAATAGAAAGCTTATTTATGCCACTACAATAGTTTTAGTTTTGATTTCTATTGTCGGGGTTATGAAAATTAGGGTGAATGGTTATGTGGTTGACGATTTGCCAAGTGAAAGTTCTATTCAAAGAGATATTAAGTTTTTTGAAAAGAATTTTGAAGGAATTTTACCTTTAGAGATTAGTGTAGATACTAGGAAGAACAATGGGGTGTTAAACTTGTCTACACTTAAGCGAATTGAGAAGGTGGAAGATATGATTGCAGCTTATCCTGAATTCTCAAAATCGATTTCTATAAATTCTGGGGTTAAATATGCAACACAAACCTTTTTTAATGGGGATCCAGAGTTTTATAGGTTGCCGTCAGAATTTGAGAAGAATTTTATTTTGCAATATGTGTCCAATAGCGGTAAAGGAGATGGGAATATGCTTAATAATTTTGTTTCTTCTGATAAAAGAATTGCTAGAATTAGTTTTCAAATGGCGGATGTAGGATCGGAGCGTTTGGGGCCATTATTGGATGAAATTAAGTTAAGAACAGATTCTATTTTAAATCCAAAAAGGTACGATGTAAGTTTTACTGGGTCAAGTATAATTTTTTCGAGAGGAACGGATTATATGTTGGAGCATTTAATAGAAAGCATCTGCTTGGCAATTGTGCTGATTTCGATTATCAGGTTTTTCCAATTTAAAAGTATTGGAATTATGCTAATTTCATTGTTGCCTAATGTTGTTCCACTTATAATTACAGCTGGAATAATGGGGTATTTTGGTGTCGATTTAAAGCCATCTACCATATTGATCTTCACCATTGCTTTTGGCTTGGCATCTGATCAGACTATTTATTTTTTAACCCATTATCAACAGGAATTAAAATATGGTAAGCACGATTTCAAGGTAGCTTTATCTAATACAATTAAAGAATCGGGTGTTAGTATGACGCATATAGCTTTTATATTGTTCTTCGGTTTTGGAATATTTACCGCTTCAACATTTGGTGGTACGGTTGTTTTAGGAATGTTATTATCTATTACGCTGTTAGTAGCGTTAGTGTTTAATCTAACCTTATTACCAGCCTTGGTAAGATGGTTAGCTATGAGAAAAGTAAAATCGTAAGCTAGAGCAATGGGAGGGTGATTTATAAATCCTCCTTTTTTATTTTCTCTTGGTCGAGTTGTACGATGCCATCCTTGTCTTTTTTAGCAATTATAATTGGGTAAAGCAGCATAATGCTTCCGGCAATAAAAAGTACACCTGCTGTTCCTAATGCAAATTGTGTGTTATTTGTATCGTTTAAGGTTATTAAATAGTGAATTATAAGTGAAATTAAACCTAAAACGATAACCCAAATTCCGCGTTGTATTTTCAGTTTTTTGATCATAAAGCTGTTGTATTTATGTATTTACAACATTTTTAAGCATTAAAAGTTTTATTTACTAGATTTCAAATTTTCGGATTAACTATTAAGAAGTTAGTATTTAACTGTTTTTATCATTCCAAAATTGTAACTTTGCAACCTTAATTTTCGAAGTTACTACCTTGATGTATAGGGAATTTAAACAATTAGAATTAGCCAAGATTGGCGAAGAGATATTAGAGTTCTGGAAAAAAGAATCTGTTTTTGATAAAAGCATTTCAAGTAGGCCAGAGAATAATCCATTCACATTTTATGAAGGGCCACCTTCTGCAAATGGTATGCCTGGTATTCACCATGTTATGGCTCGTGCTATAAAAGATATTTTTTGTAGATATAAAACTCTAAAAGGTTATAGAGTAGAGCGAAAAGGTGGTTGGGATACGCATGGATTGCCTATTGAGTTGGCAGTTGAAAAAAAATTAGGGATTACCAAGGAAGATATAGGGGTTAAGATTTCTGTGGATGAGTACAACGCTGCTTGTAAAAAAGAAGTTATGCGTTATACCGATGTTTGGAACGACTTAACCGAAAAGATGGGGTATTGGGTGGATTTAGAAAACCCATACATCACTTATGAAAACGAGTATATTGAAACTTTATGGTGGATTCTAAAAGAACTTTATAAGAAAGACTTTTTATATAAAGGATATACAGTTCAACCCTATTCTCCTGCTGCTGGAACAGGTTTAAGTTCGCATGAGCTTAATCAGCCTGGTACGTATAAAATGTTAAAGGATACTTCTATTACAGCAATTTTTAAGATTAAAAGAGATCAAGATCATGCTGTAATTGGTAGATTATTCGATTCAGAAGCGGAAGATACTGGGTTTATAGCGTGGACAACCACACCTTGGACTTTGCCATCAAACGGGGCATTAGCTGTTGGTGCGAAGATTGAATATGTTAAGGTTAAAACGTATAATCCATATACATTTTTACCTGTAAGCGTAATATTGGCTAAAGATTTAGTATCTAAGTTTTTTAAATCTGAAGCAGAAAATTTAACGGATTATAAGGCTGGTGATAAATTAATTCCTTGGCAAATTGTTGATTCTTTTAAAGGGGCCGATTTGGTTGATGTAAAATATCACCAGTTAATGCCTTACGTTAACAATGAGCAATTAGATCAATTGGCTTTCAGAGTAATTCCGGCTGATTATGTTACTACCGAAGATGGTACCGGTATCGTTCATATTGCATCGGTATTTGGTGCAGACGATTTTAGGGTTGCTAAAGAAAACGGTGTTCCTGCGGTTATGATAACTGACGAATTGGGGAATGAATTGCCGTTGGTAGATAAGCAAGGTAAATTTGTGAAAGAGGTGGTAGATTTTGCAGGAAAGTTTGTAAAAGAGGAATATTATTCTGAAGAAGAACGAGCAAAGCCAGATTTTAAGCCTACAGATGTATTAATTGCGATAAAATTAAAAGAGGAAAATAAGGCTTTTGATGTAAAAAAATACGAACACAGTTATCCGCATTGTTGGAGAACAGATAAGCCAATTTTATATTATCCTTTGGATAGTTGGTTTATTAAAACAACTGCAGTGAAGGATAAAATGGTTGAATTAAATAAAACCATTAACTGGAAACCTGAAGCTACAGGAACGGGTAGATTTGGAAACTGGCTTGAGAATTTGGTAGATTGGAATTTATCTAGATCAAGATATTGGGGAACACCATTGCCAATTTGGAGAACTCAAGATGGTACTGAAGAAAAATGTATTGGTTCTGTTGAAGAATTAAACAAAGAAATAGCAAAATCAATTGAAGCTGGTTTTATGCAGACTGGATTTGAATTAAAAGATATGCACCGCCCTTATGTGGATGACGTGATTTTAGTTTCGGATTCAGGACAAAAGATGGTTCGTGAAACAGATTTAATAGATGTTTGGTTCGATAGTGGGGCCATGCCATACGCACAATGGCATTTTCCATTTGAAAATAAGGAGAAATTTGAAAATGCTTATCCTGCTGATTTTATCGCAGAAGGGGTAGATCAAACTAGAGGGTGGTTTTTTACATTACATGCCATTGCAGTAATGTTAAGCGAAACTTCTGATGATATTAAAGCCGTTAATGCTTTAGTGAAAAATGAAGGGGTAGCTTATAGAAATGTGGTTTCTAATGGATTAGTTTTAGATAAGCATGGCAATAAGATGTCTAAACGCTTAGGAAATGCAGTTGATCCATTTGAAACAATTGATAAATATAGTGCAGATGCCACCAGATGGTATTTAATAAGTAATGCTTCACCGTGGGATAATTTAAAATTCAACGTAGAAGGTTTGGATGAAGTTCGTAGAAAGTTTTTTGGAACTTTATTTAATACTTATTCATTTTTTGCATTATATGCTAATATCGACAAGTTTGAGTTCAATAAGGATTCTATTACGCCATATGCTGAACGTAGTGAATTGGATAGATGGATACTTTCATTATTGCAGAAATTAAAAGCTGAAGTTGATGAAAATTATAATACTTATGAGCCAACTAAAGCAGCGCGTGCAATCCAAACATTTGTAGATGAGCATTTGAGTAATTGGTATATTAGATTAAGTAGACGTCGTTTCTGGAAAGGAGAGATGACAGATGATAAACAAGCCGCTTATGAAACATTATATACTTGTTTGTTATCAATAGCACAGATGATGTCGCCAATTGCACCTTTCTTCTCAGATTGGTTATATAAGAATTTAAGTGTTAACGATAAAGACCGTGCGGTATCTATTCATTTAACTCATTGGGAAAATGCAGATTTAAGTGTTTTAGATGCAGATTTAATTTCAAGAATGAAATTGGCTCAAGATATATCGAGCTTAGTACTATCATTAAGAAAGAAAAAAGGAATAAATGTTCGTCAGCCTTTGGCTAAAATACTTATTCCTGTTTTAGATTCTGAATTTCAAAGTCAAGTTGAGTTAGTTAAAGAATTAATCCTTTCAGAAACAAATGTTAAGGAAATTGAATTTATAACTGATACTACTGGCTTGATAAAGAAAAAAATTAAACCTAATTTTAAAGCTTTAGGTGCAAAGGTTGGAAAGGATATGAAATTAGTAGCTGCTGCAATTCAGGAAATGAATCAGGATGAGCTATCTAATTTTGAGAAAAATGGAACTTGTCAATTGAATAATTTGCCATATATAATTTCATTAGAAGATGTTGAAATTATAGCAGAAGATATACCTGGATGGCAAGTTACTAATTCGGGTAGATTAACTGTAGCTTTAGATATTACCATAACCAACGAATTAAAGGAGGAAGGTATTTCAAGAGAATTAGTTAATAGAATTCAGAATTTACGTAAGGAGTTAAATTTTGAAGTAACCGATAGGATTAAAGTTGTACTAGAAGATCATGAATATATTAGATCTGCGGTAAATAATAATAGCGCATATATTTGCAATGAAACACTTGCAGATGCCTTTGATTTACAATCAGATACAGAAAATATAAACAAAATCAATATTGATGATGTTGAGTTAAACATTTCGATAAATAAAATTTAAGAATATGGAAAGCACCAACAAGACAAGGTATTCAGATGCAGAATTGCAGGAATTTAAAGAATTAATACAAGAAAAATTACGTATTGCTCGTGAGGAGTTTAATTTATTAACCTCTTCTTTGAGTAATCCTAATGCTAACGGAACAGAGGATACTTCAGGTACTTATAAAACATTGGAAGACGGTTCTGCAACTTTAGAAAAAGAACAAATTAATCAATTAGCAGCTAGACAAAAGAAATTTATCGAAAATCTTGAAAATGCTTTAGTCAGAATTGAGAATAAAACGTACGGTATTTGTAGAGAGACAGGAAAATTAATCCAAAAGGAGAGATTAAGAGCTGTTCCTCATGCTACCTTAAGTATGGAAGCAAAATTGAAGCAAAATTAAGATCATATTGAAGTAAGCGTTTAAGATGAAGGGGTATACTAAACCAGTATTATTAATCATTTTTGTTCTATTAGCCGACCAAATTTTAAAAACTTGGATTAAGGGTAATATGTATTTAGGTCAAGAATTTAAAATTCTTGGCAATTGGTTTATCATTCATTTTACTGAAAATAATGGTATGGCCTTTGGAATGGAGTTTGGAGGTGAATTCGGTAAATTATTTCTTACTTTGTTTAGATTAGTTGCCGTTGCAGGAATTGGGTATGCGATACATTATTTAGTAAAGCATAAATACCATAGAGGCCTTATTCTTAACGTTGCCTTAATTTTTGCTGGAGCGATGGGCAATATAATTGATTCTGTATTTTATGGCGTAATTTATGGCTACGAAACCTTGTTTCATGGTCGTGTTGTAGATATGTTTTATATGCCAATAATACAAGGCACTTATCCAAGCTGGTTCCCATTTTGGTCTGGCGAGCCTTTCATATTTTTTAGACCTGTATTTAATTTAGCGGATGCGGCAATTTCTATTGGTGTAGTCTCTATTTTGCTGTTTCAAAAAACTTACTTTAAGGAAGAAATTATAGACGAAGTGCCAATAAATAATGAAATAGTAGAAGAATAATATCAATATGAATTAACAACAAATTCTGGATTTTATTTAATCCAGCGTTTGTTTTTCTTCTCCTATTTTAAATCCAATAAGCACTTTGTCATTGGATTTTAGAAGTGCATTTTGGTCCTGAACATTGTCTATGAATTGAAAAAGTAAATCAATGTTTCTACTTTGTCCATCTTGCCTTTCAACAATTGAATTCATGATTTGCTTTAAGTCAAGTAATTCAATTTTCAATTCCGAATAATCGGTTAACATCTGCCTTACTTGGGTAAATATTCGCATAATTCGGATATTCATCTCTATGGCAGATTTACTATTAATAACACTTGATAGCATAGCTACACCTAATTCTGTAAAAACATAAGGAAGGTATTTGCTATGTTTTCCTTGAGCATTTAAGGTCACAAATTGTGACCTTAAATGCTTATACTCTTGAGCTGTTAATCTGAACATAAAGTCTGCAGGAAATCTTTCTATATTCCTTTTCACTGCCTGATTTAGAACTTTTGTGCTTATTCCATATAACATAGCAAGATCCTTATCTAACATTACTTTTAATTGACGAATTATATAAATCTTAGAAAGTAGCGTGTGGTCTGTAGTGTTATTGTTTTCAATTTCCATCTTAGTCGTTTTAATTACTAAGTACGTTAATATATTTAAGAGAGGAATGAAACGTGTTTTTTTGTAAATTTTTTAGAGTAATAGATTGATTATGTGTTTACACATTTTACAAGGTCTGCTTCTTCGAGTATAACTTTCTCTGATTTATCAAGACCAACATTAAACCTCCATTTAACCAGATTAATTTTGCCGTCTACGAGTTCTAATCCTGTAATATCTCCATCACTATAGCAGCAGCAACCTGTGTTAAAATAGGATTGTTTAAAAGCTTTATAAGTTGGTATAGTTTCTCCATTTTTTAGTTGTTCAGCTAGTTTTTCTTCAAGTTCATTTTGAAGAGATTTGTTTTGGGACTCCCTAGCAAGTTCGAGTTGAAGATAAAGGCGTTCTATATAAGTTAGCGATTGAAAAATAGGTTGATGGGTATGCCCGGTTATCAGTATTAAATTGTCTTGTTCTGCAACCCATTCGTACATGATTTGGTTATGGTGAGATTTATGTTCTGTATTGTAAGCTGGGGTATTTGGATTTATTTCCAAATATATTTGTAGTGGAGCCCAAATAATTGATATAAACCATTTACTAAACCAATTGCCATCACTACTTTTATCGCCTTGATGGCCATGGGTTAAAAGAATTTCTAGATTCTTCTGCTGTTGAGTATAATTGAGCAGGATACCTTCATAAATTTTTACTGGAGATCCATATATATCGTTTAGGTGAAAAGAAGCTAAGGGGTCATTGTCCCAAAATAGATCGTGGTTGCCAAATACCTTATAAAATTTATTTTGTTCATGAAATTCTTTTTCTATTTTGAAAGTAGCTTGATTATGTTTTTTAACTTGTTGTACTGTATTTTCCCAAAATTCTTCGCTATCACCTAAGCTAATAAATGTATAGCCTTCAGCTAAATACCATTGCAATGCTGCGGTGTAATTGGGTTCGGCCAGTCTGAAATCGTCTGCTAAATCTTTGGCTCCTCTGTGCTGATCGGAGAAGATAATTATTTTGGAGGTGTTAACTATATTTAGTTTATAGCCTCTTTTTCCGGGTTCATTCTTTATTTTTTGCCTCAATACAGATAAAGCATCAAACACCCTTAAACGATTAGGGTTACTTGAAAATTTTTTAGATAATCTAAGTATTAACGGGGAAAGAGTTTTTTGTAGGTATCTTTTAATCAATGGAGTAAAATATTTATCAATATATTATAAAAGCATTAAAATAAAAAATCCCGATGATTATAACCATCGGGATTTTAACTAAAACTTAATAATAAATTAAATTAACTCTACACTTCTACTTACAAAAGCAGTAAGTTCTGGACCTTTTAGCATTCCTTGTGCAAGTAATGCTAAATCAACAGCTTGTTGAGCTAATTTTTCTTGATCTTGCTCTTTTGCTGAAAGAATTTTTGATATTAATTTATGATTACCATTTATACTTACTTTATAGCTATCTGGCATTTGGCCATAAAAGCTCATTCCGCCACCCATTTTAGCCATATCTTTCATTCTACGCATAAATTCATCCATAGAAACGGTTACAGGAAGTTCTTCAGGGTGGTAACCTTCAACCTCAACCGTATAACCAGGTTTGGTAATAACTTTTTCAAAAAGTGCTTTAATTTTTCCTGATTCTTCTTCAGATAAAACACTTTCAGTTTTTTCGTCTTTTTCGATAAGTTTATCCGCCAAGCCACTATCAACTCGTTTTAGCAAAGTTTTCTCTAATTTTTGCTCCATTTGATTAACAAAATGTGTATCAATTGGCGTATTTAAAAGGAGAACATCATAATCCTTTTTCTTTGCAGATTGAATAAAAGTGTCTTGAGTGGTTGGATCTGTAGCATATAAATAAACCACATTACCATTTTTGTCTGTTTGAAGCGGACTTACTTTATCTTTATATTCGTTTAAAGTGAAAAATACGTTTTCTGTGTTTTCTACTAATGCAAAATCTTTCGCTTTTTCATAAAACTTCTCTTCGCTCACCATACCATATTTTACAAACAGACCTATGTCGTTCCATTTATCTTCGTAAGCTTTTCTATCTTTTTTGAAAAGCTCATCAAGTTTATCTGCAACTTTTTTGGTGATGTAATTGTTAATCTTTTTTACATTACTATCAGCTTGCAAGAAACTTCTTGAAACGTTCAATGGAATATCAGGCGAGTCGATTACCCCATGTAATAACATTAAAAATTCGGGTACAATATCTTTTACTTCATCAGTAATAAATACTTGTCTGCTAAATAATTTGATTTTATTTCTTTGGAAATCAAAATCGTCTTTCAATTTAGGGAAATATAAAACTCCAGTTAAGTTAAATGGATAATCTACATTTAAATGAATCCAGAAAAGTGGATCTTCTGCAAATGGATAAAGTTGTTTGTAGAAATCTAAATAATCATTATCTGTTAAATCGGTAGGCGATTTAGTCCATATTGGAGAAGTTGTATTGATGATGTTTGGAACTTCAACAGATTTATATTGAGTTTTTCCATCAGCATCTTTTCCGTCTTCTTCTTGGATAGATTTTGTGCCAAATTGAATAGGAATTGGCAGAAATTTGCCATACTTATCTAAAATTTCTTGAAGTTTAAATGATTCAAGGAATTCTTCGCTATCTGCATTTATATGAAGGGTAATGGTTGTACCTCTAGTAGATCTAGAACCTTCCGAAATTTCAAATTCTGTACTACCATCGCATACCCATTTTGCAGGTTCTGCATTTTCTTGGTAAGAAAGTGTATCGATTTCCACTAAATCTGCTACCATAAATGCAGAGTAAAAACCTAAGCCAAATTTTCCAATAATTTCATTGGCATCTTTTGCGTCTTTAAATTTCTCTACAAACTCACTTGCGCCTGAAAATGCTACTTGGTTAATATACTTCTTAATTTCATCGGCTGTCATACCAAGTCCATTGTCGCTAATGGTTATTGTTTTAGCCTCTTTATTAACTGCAACTTCTACCAATGGCTCACCAATTTCACCATTAAATTGGCCTAATGCGGCTAATCTTTTAATTTTCTGAACAGCATCTACCGCATTACTTACAAGTTCTCTTAAGAAGATTTCGTTATCAGAATATAAAAACTTCTTAATAATGGGGAATATGTTTTCGGTGTGAATGGATATACTTCCTTTTTCCTTTATGCTCATATATTAAAATTATAAATTGTTTATTTTCCTTTTATCAAGCTATGTTCCAATTTATATTAATTGTCAGAATGGCAGAAATACCTAATTTTTAATGGATAGATGAAATAATAAAATATTAATTATCAGAAATTCTGACGTTAAATATATCAAACTAAAAAATGTTAAATTTATATTTGATTTTTAGATCAATATGCCTAACAACTCCTCGTACATAGTAGCTCAACAGATTTCTTCAAAAATTGAAAGTATTTTTGCTTTACATATAAACGAAGCTTTGCTGCAAGGCGAATCAAATTTGGCAATAAAACCTTCTAAATTTGTTGTAGAAACGATAATTGATGTGGCGTTTTGGACAAGTTTAAGGAAGGAAGAAGGTCATTCTCCAAAGATTTCATTGGCCTACGTTTATCCTAATCAACTTTCCAATACATTATATTTTAAAAAACCTTTACCATTAACATCAGATGCCTTAACCAAATTGGCTTCTGGAGTAGAACGAAGTGGTGTACACATTGGTATTTGTGAAAATGACAATGGTGAATTATGTGCTTGGGGTACTACAATGAGTTTACCTAACTACTGTTTGGTGGTTGATGTACCTGAACCTGGATTATTAGTTGTTAAACATCGAAGGATATCTGGATTGGGAAAATTTACCAATGTGGCTATTTTGAAAGGAGATCAGGTAAAAATTATTAATAATGATTATTCTACAAATCCAGATAATCCAGATGTAATTCTTGCCTTATTAGATAAACTACCAGAGGCTAAGTGGAGTGATGAAGCTAATATTATGATTCAACTTGCTATATCAATGCGCCGACATAATAGAGGAGGAGCATTACTAATTGTAGATCATGAAATTGATAATTGGAGAGACTCTGTAGTAAATCCAATTAATTATGAAATAGACCCACCTTATGGGCGCTTGGCAAATCTTATTTTTCAAGATAAAAAGAATGCAAGTGAAATATTTTGGCAAACCGCATTAAAAAGGGAAGTGGATTATATTGCAGGACTAACAGCTGTTGACGGAGCCACTATTATTTCCAAACAATTTGATTTATTAGCATTTGGAGCCAAACTTACAAGGGCAAAAAATAAATCCCATGTTGGGAAAATTTATTTTTCGGAACCTGTTGAACATAACGAATTGAGAGAAGTTTATTCGGGTGTGGTAGGTGGTACCAGACATCTTTCGGCGGCGCAATTTATACACGATAATATTGATGCTATTGCATTAGTGGCTTCCCAAGATGGACATTTTACGATTTACAGTTGGTCGGAAAAATTAAACAGAGTTCACGCGCACCGTATAGATACATTATTGGTTTAATAAATAATGGCTATTAAAACCGCCAAAATAAATAAGAAACACAAAAAATATCTGTCTGCACTTATCCATTGTTGTCTTCCAATGGTTTTATAATTAAATCTATCTATACTAGAGGTTGGGGAGAATAAATTAATCAACTTTAAAATTGTACTCATAATTAATGCAGTTATTAGGTTCTAAAAAATTGATTCTTATTAATTAGAACATCCTTAATTATTTTAAGTTTTAGCAAGCTTATTAAATCGTATTCCTGAGACGATTAATTAAAATTTGCCTGATTTTATTCTATTAATATAAAATTATTAACTTGATTATCAGTATTTTATAAATTATTATAGTACTATGTATTGCATAGTACATTATAAAACATATATCTTTGTTATATGATAGCTGAAAATACACAAACCCAAATGCGTAAAGGTATATTGGAATATTGCGTGCTTCTAATTATATCTAAATCTGAGATTTACGCTTCAGATATAATTGTAGAATTAAGGGAGGCCAAATTATTGGTAGTAGAGGGAACCTTATATCCTTTATTAACTCGATTAAAGAATAATGGGTTATTAAGTTATAACTGGGTAGAATCTACAACTGGTCCGCCGCGTAAATACTATATGCTTACAGAAAAGGGAAAAGAAATATTGGAGCAGTTAGACACCACTTGGAGCGAATTGGTATATGCCATAAACTGCTCAAAACAGAGAAAGAACACATCGGAAACCATAAATAAATAGGAGATGAAAAAGACATTAGCAATTAACATAGGAAATTCAATAATTTATTTAGAAGAAGACGCATTTGAGTCTTTAACAACCTATTTAACGGGTATAAAGAAACATTTTTATAAATCTACAGACGATTTAGAAATAGTAACTGATATTGAAAATAGGATAGCAGAACTATTATTGGAGAAATTGAAAACTCATCAAAAACAAGTAATCAATTATCATGATGTACAAGAGGTAATAGCGGTGATGGGTAATCCAGCTGACTTTGAAGAGAGCGAAGAAGATCAGAACATGACTTTTCAATCGGCAAGAAAACAATTGTACAGAGACGTTGATAAGAAAATAATTGGCGGGGTTTGTGCGGGTTTATCGCCTTACTTAAATGTCAGTGTTAACATAATAAGATTGCTGTTTTTAGTTTTTATTTTTTTGTGGGGATTTGGGATTATCTTTTATCTAGCCCTTTGGTTAATTGTTCCGCCTGCAAAAAGACGATTAGATAAAATGGCTATGCATGGAGAAGTACCGGACCTTCAAGGATTTAAAAAGAGATTTGAAGAAGAAATGCTATTTGCCAAGAGTTTCGACAAGTCGTTTCCAGCGCAATTGGTAAGTGTTATAAGTGATATATTTAAGTTTATTGGAAAGATATTCTCAACATTAGCCCAGTTTTTTATAAAATCTATTGCGTTTTTTGTGATACTGTTCGGTATTGGTTTTATGTTGATTTTAATCATCACAACTGCAAGTTTTGTAGGGTTTTTAGATGAAAATACCATGTTGTATTTTCCTTTGAATATAGTTAATCCGGAATTTCATGATGGAATATTATTAGCCTCATTTATTACATTATTCATTCCGATTTTAATTTTAGTTTTATTATCAATTCGTTATTTGTTTAATAAGCAAGTAATAAATAGAACCTTATCTTATTCATTGTTGGTGATATGGATAGCTGGAGTTTGTTCATCAGCTTATTACATAGCTAGAATATCTAGTGAGTTTAAAGAAACAGCAGAAATAACAGAAAAAGTAAATCTTCCAGTTCTTAAAACTTACGTCTTAGAATTAGATAAGTCTAAAAATTTAAACAGACTTGATAGTTTAAACTATGGCCTATTAAATATGCCTTCGAAATTTATAATTATTGATGACTATGATAACAATCCATATAATTACCCTAGAAATGTGAAATTGGATTTTGTAGCCAGTGCCAATAATAATGCATATCTATCAAAGAATTTTCAATCACAAGGATCTAACTTTAAAGAGGCGTTAGATAATGCTAGAGCAATAGATTATAAATTTCATATAAGTAAGGATACCATCTACCTATCTCCAAGATTGGCATTACAATCAAAAAACTGGAGAAATCAGGAAGTTGATTTAACATTGGGCTTACCCATTGGCACAAAAATTAAATTTGATAGGGAATTGGCTGAATATTTAGGCTTTAGCTATTTAATATGCTTAGAAGATCAAAGTACATACGAAATTACTGAAGAAGGATTAGTTTGTACAAAAACACATACAGATAGAAAAGATTAGTTTGTAAAAAAGCCGGAAATCATTGATTCCGGCTTTTATTTTTTTTTAAAATCGTAAAATTTTCAGATGTAATTCTGTCTAAAAATATTTCAATCTATTTTACGATATACTTGAACACAGTTTTTATTACATTACCAGATTCATCAATCCCTTCTAAAGTAGCTTTATAATTTCCTCGTCCATCTGCATTAAAAAACTCAACATTCGATTGCCCTTTTTCATTAAAAGTTAATCTTGGGTTCCAATAAACTGTAGATCTAAGATCTGTAAAATTTAATTCGGCTGGATTTACACTGTACTTAGGTACATAAAATTTTCGCTCTAAACTATATCCTTTTGGCTTATATTTTACAGTATGTCCTTCTGGGATTAGGCTTTTTAAATCGTTCAATGAAATTTTTTCGCCCTGATTGTTTTTAATATCTTTTGTGTTTATAACAAGAACCCCACTGGTGTTATTGGCTTTACTAATTTGACCAATTGGATCTCTTAAAAACACTTGGATGTTCACCACTTCGCTTGGTAGTATTGTAGTTAGTGAATTAAAGTCTATTAGGAAGTTATTTAAATAAATAGACATTGGAATTCTACTTCCTGCATTAAACTCTCTTGTTATGTAAAAATTGTTTTCGAAATAAGTAACCCCAACAATTTTAGTTCTTAAACATTGAGTTAGCACATTACAAGGCATAATATATGAGGCATCTATTTCATCGTCTGCCATCATAGGTAATGTACTCAATGCAGGGTGGTCTCTGTGCGATGGTTTTTTTACTGCTGTTGATTTAAACTCCACCTCTTCAATGAATTGAAGATTACGATATTGCTTTGAATTGTTTTCTAAATATTTTGCAATAGCTACATCAATATTTTCAATTTTATCAGCAGAATTTTTATTTGAGCTATAAGCTGGTTCAGGGAATCCATCTACTATTAGCATTAAATCAGATGGATTTGGATTATACCTTCCAGTAATTACAACCTCTAAAGAATCTGTAAAAACCAAATCAGGGAATGAGAACTTCCCAACTGTAGAGGTAGTTATCTGTTTATTAAATCTAATATCAGGTATGGTTAACAATAAAGTTCCTTTATTTACAGGAAGTCCAGTTTTTCTTCTTAAAGTTCCGGTAATATTTATACCCTGTTCTGGCAAAACCTTAATATCTGGATATAATCCATTCAATAGATTTTTATATTCAAATCTAGTATATCCTTGAGTCAACATCAGAATATCTAGTTTTAGCAATTTATCATCATTGATATTATTGAAATAGAAATTAGGTTTTTCCACATAACCTTTTAGATCTGAAGTTAAGAGCAATGTACTTAGTATAGATTGATCAGCATCTTCATCAAAAGGGACCTTGCTTTCATCTATTACAGAGAGTGAAAAATTCTTTAAAGTTTTATAACTGGCTGTATCAATTGAGCCTATATTAAGTTTCACTAATTGCTTAATACCGTAACTAGGTTTATCTGATTTAATTGTATAGTTAAATTCTGCTGGTTTATGCACAAAAACTAATCGCTCACTTACAGGAGAACCAGTATGACTAAAAAGTGTAATTTGAAGTAATCCTGAAGGTAAATCTGTTTTCGGGATTTTAAAAGCTGTTAACTGTTTTTGAATATTTAGCGTAGCAGAAAAGTAAACAATGCCATTCATTTGGCCAATAACATAAAATGATTTATTGCCTTCTTCATCAATTAAATTTTGTGTGGCAATTAACTTTACATTTATTTCTTCTTTAGATAATGAGGATGTTTGAATGGTAATTCCTTTAGTTTTCGGTTCTGGTAATTTAAATGAAGCTGATGTGCCATCTGGGAAGCTTACTTCAGCAGAATAGGAATTATTAATTTCAGAATTTAGATAAAAACTACCCATTCCTAGGTGAGATGTATTGAATTCTGTAATTTTTTGTTTGTTTTTATCAAAAATAACCCCTTTAATAGCTACTCCTAATCCATTTGCCCCAATTGCTTTAAATCCTATTTGCTGCGGTATACCTAATAATAAATCTCCTCCTTCTGGAAAAAATTGAACATCGTAATCGCCTACAATTTTGGGTAATGTAATTGTAGTATTTATGGGTTTGGAACCATCACCTAAGTCTACAGTTACACCAATTTGAGCGGTTTTGCCTAGAACGTCCTTTTTAGGATCATTAATTATTGGGACAATAATTGCGCCTGTAGCATCTGTATTTACTTTTCCTTTATTTATTACATCGAAATTGGAAAGGAGTTGCCAATTTATAGATTTAGCACTTAGAATCTTTTGATTAGGATCTTTAAAAATAATCTTTGCAGATAATTTCCCATCTGCATTTTTAATATATTGAATATTGGTATTTACCTTTTTATTTACTCCCTGTCCAATTGGAATATTTTTATAGAAGAAGTAATCAGACCCAAAATTTAACATCCATTGAGTGTAAGCTCTTATATAGTAATTTCCTTGTTTATACTTGTCAACTATAAGTGGGATGTTACCTGCAGCACCTCCATCCGTAACAGGTAATTTAAGTTGAGTCATTAAGGAATCGAACTCATTGTAAAACTCGACGTACACAATTTTACTTAAATCAGTAGGTTGGTTTTGTCCACGTGTAACATAAGTTTTTAACCAAATTGTATCTGCTGATGCGTAGTAAGGTTTATCGAAATGGATATAAATTTTCTCAACCGGACTAGATCTATCAAATTCCTGAACTTTAGTAACAATTGAGTTTACCGTAGAAGCGTCTTGTTGAGCATTAACATTTTGGTAAAACGTTAAAAATACGAGTATAAATAAGAAAGATTTTAAAGGCTGTAACATCCCGCTAATATATTGATTAAAATTTTTGAAAGGACTTAAATCGGTGATTTTAACATAATTTAAGATAGATATTTTTAATTTTTAAACAAAAAGGCGGGCGGAGTTTGATAAAACAATATCAATCATATTATTCACAAGACAAAAAAAAGCCCCTAAAATTTTATGAAAATTAGGGGCTATTAATTCTTGATTTAAAGGTTATGGGTTACATTCGAGGGTAATATTTCTTCCTTTGTAAAATAGGTAAAATTCAGATCTTCTATTTAGTTGGTGAAAATCTATCATTTTAACATCTTAATTCATGATTTTTGTTATCTATTTTTTAATTTACTCTTAAATAGCGCTTCTAATTTATTGAGTTTAGGTAATATAACTTGTTTGCAATAAGGGTTCTCTTTGTTTAGGTTATAATAATCCTGGTGGTAATTTTCTGCAACGTAAAAAGTTTTAGTTGGCGTAATTTCGGTTACAATTTTATTCTTAAATATTTTAGCCTTATCAATTGCATCTTTATATTCTTGAGCCAAAACTTTTTGTTCCTTATTATGGTAGAAAATTACAGATCGATATTGCGTGCCTACATCAGCTCCTTGTCTATTTAGGGTTGTTGGATCATGAATTTTCCAGAAAATCTCTAATAATTCTTTATAGGAAATAATGTTTGGGTCGAATTGAAGCGTTACTACCTCTGCATGGCCAGTTTCGCCAGTTGTTACTTCTTGATAGCTTGGGTTGGGGACATGGCCACCCTCATATCCTGATTTTACATTATATACGCCTTTTAAACTTTTAAAAACTGCCTCAGTACACCAAAAACATCCCATTCCAAACGTTGCTCTTTGCAGATTTTTATTTTGTGCTATGCTAACACTTGAATAGAGTGAAATTAAAGCAAGAAAAATTAATCGTCTCATAAAGTAAAGATTTAAATATCAAAGATAAACTTATATAAAACTTAGTTGTTCTTGACTTTTGTCATTTTTTTAATGCTTAGATTTGAAAAATAATTTAATCGTTTAATAAATTCTTAAATTAGATAAAAATTAGAATTCATATGTCTTCACCTTATATTCCATGTCTCGATTTAGGTTCTTATATAAATGGGACTGAAGAGCAAAAATTAAAATTTAGCAACGACCTAGGATTAGCGTTTACCAATTCGGGTTTTGTAACCATAACTAATCATGGTATTAGTCAGGATTTAATAGACAAACTTTATGAAAACATTAAAGGTGTTTTTAGTTTGCCTACAGCTGTAAAGCAGCACTATGAAAAGCCGGAATTGGCGGGTCAGCGAGGTTATACCAGTGCGGGAAAAGAAACAGCTAAAGGAGCAAAAACTGCTGATTTAAAAGAATTTTGGCAAATTGGGCAAGTTGTTAGTGATGGAGATGTTATTAAATCAGAATATCCAGAAAATGAATTTTTAAAAGAGATTCCTGATTTTAATACAGTTACTAGAGAAATTTATGTGCAATTAGAACGTAATGGGAAATATTTATTAAGAGCAATTGCTACTTATTTAAATCTGCCTGTTGACTATTTTGATAAACATGTTCATAATGGAAATTCTATTTTAAGAGGAATTCACTATTTTCCAATAGAAAATCCAGATGCTTTGCCAGCAGATGCTGTAAGAGCTGGTGCTCATGAGGACATAAATTTAATAACCTTATTAATAGGTGCTAGTGCAGATGGATTAGAAGTTTTAACTGCTCAAGGAGAATGGCTACCAATTAAAGCGCACCATTCTGATTTAGTAGTAAATGTAGGCGATATGCTTCAGCGTTTAACCAATAATAAACTTAAATCTACAACGCATAGGGTTGTAAATCCGCCTAGAGAATTAATGAAAACCTCTAGATATTCTGTTCCTTTCTTTTTACATCCAAGAAGTGATATGGATTTAACAAGTTTGCCATCTTGTATAGATGAAAATCATCCGAAATTATTTAGTGATATGACTGCAGGCGAATATTTGGATGAAAGATTAAGAGAAATTGGACTAAAGAAATAATTCTCATAACTTTTAAAATACTGTTATTGTAGAAGCTCAACCTTTAGGTTAACGAAATGTAGCTAAAGATCCTTCAAATTATGAAATTCCTTTTCATGATATTAATTGAATAGATCCTTTGCTGCATTTCGATTCATAATGATGCGTTGGGTGGAATCTGCTTAAGAGGAACAAATTGGCGGTAATTAGGATGTAGAACATCATTTATTCTAAATAAAGCTATTAAAAATCATTTCGTATATACCACTGGGTTGTTTTTAAAATTTGAGCATTGTTAATATTAGATCTCAAAATCGAAACGTTTAAGTTCACTGTTTTTATTCTCAGCGAAAATGTACATTTGATTAATATTAAGAAAAATGATTAGAATAACAGCAGAAACACCCTTGGAAATCTTAAGAGAAGTTAAAATTGGGAATTTAGTAACTGATACCTTTAGTAAGACCGGATTGGTAGAAGCCATTGAGGTAAAAGACGACGGATTGTTTCTGTGTTTTTCATTTCAACTTGTAACTGGTAGAACTATCGTTATAAAGAAGCGTTAAAAAATATAATCATCTGTGGCATCACTCTTAGGTAGCTAGATTTAATAGGTTAACTGAATCTAGTCTTAATCAAATAATTGAGTGCGTAAAACCTTATAAATATTTGTAAATCAATTCTTGATTCTGTCGAATTAAATTTCTACCTTTGCAAACCCGAATTGAGATTTGTTCTCAATGGGATAAAAATTTATAACAAAAAAACGAAAAAAAAGCAAAATGCCAACCATTCAACAATTAGTTAGGAAAGGTAGAGTAGCACTGGAGTTTAAGAGTAAATCTCCAGCGTTGGACAGTTGTCCACAGCGAAGAGGCGTATGTACAAGAGTATATACAACTACCCCTAAGAAGCCAAACTCAGCAATGCGTAAAGTAGCGCGTGTACGTTTAACTAACGGGAAAGAAGTGAATGCTTATATTCCTGGAGAAGGTCACAACTTACAAGAGCACTCAATCGTATTGATTCGTGGTGGTCGTGTTAAAGATTTACCAGGAGTACGTTACCACATTATTCGTGGTGCATTAGATACATCTGGAGTAGCTGGAAGAAATCAGCGTCGTAGTAAATATGGTACAAAACGTCCTAAACCGGGTCAGGCAGCTGCACCGACAAAAGGAAAAAAATAATCAGGAGGTAAATAGAAATGAGAAAATCAAAACCAAAAAAGAGAATCATTCTTCCTGATCCAAAGTTTAACGATGTTCAGGTTACAAGATTTGTAAATAACATGATGTATGATGGAAAAAAATCCATTGCATACAGTATTTTTTATGATGCGGTTGATTTAGCTGAGCAAAAAGCTGGAGAAAGCGGATTAGAAATATTTAAAAAAGCATTAACTAACATTATGCCAGCGGTAGAAGTTAAGAGTCGCCGTGTAGGTGGAGCTAACTTCCAGGTACCAACTGAGGTTCGTCCTGATCGTAAAATTGCCTTGGGTATGAAATGGTTAATTTTATACGCTCGTAAACGTGGTGAAAAAACCATGAAAGAGAAATTAGCAGGTGAGATGGTTGCTGCTGCAAAAGGAGAGGGTGCTGCTGTTAAGAAAAAAGAGGATACACATAAAATGGCAGAAGCTAATAAAGCATTCTCTCACTTTAGATTCTAGTCTTTTAATTTTACAATAATACTCGTTTAATACATAAAAAATGTCAAGAGATTTAAAATATACTAGAAACATAGGTATCGCAGCTCACATTGATGCAGGTAAAACTACAACTACAGAGCGTATATTATATTATTCAGGTGTTAACCATAAGTTAGGAGAAACTCACGAAGGTTCTGCTACTACAGACTGGATGGCACAAGAGCAAGAGCGTGGTATTACAATTACTTCAGCAGCAGTTACAGTTAACTGGGCATATAGAGGTAATAAATATCATATGAACATTATTGATACACCCGGACACGTGGATTTTACCGTAGAGGTAAACCGTTCGTTACGTGTATTAGATGGTTTAGTGTTCTTGTTTTCAGCGGTTGATGGTGTTGAGCCTCAATCTGAAACTAACTGGCGTTTAGCAAACAACTATTCAGTTCCTAGAATTGGATTCGTTAACAAGATGGACCGTTCAGGTGCAGACTTTTTAAAAGTTGTTAAGCAAGTTAGAGACATGTTGGGTAGCCACGCTGTGCCACTTCAAATTCCAATTGGTTCTGAAGATGCTTTCAAAGGAGTTGTTGATTTAATTAACAACAGAGGTATTGTTTGGAATGAGCATGATAAAGGAATGACTTTTACTGAAGTTCCAATTCCTGAAGAAATGTTGGATGAAGTTGCTGAATGGAGAGAGAAATTATTAGAGGCAGTTGCTGAATACGACGAGTCTTTAATGGAGAAATTTTTCGATAATCCAGATTCAATTACAGAGCGTGAAGTATTAGATGCATTACGTAAAGCTACTTTAGATGCTAAAATTGTTCCTATGGTTTGTGGATCATCTTTCAAAAATAAAGGTGTTCAAACTATGTTGGATTATGTAATGGAATTATTGCCTTCTCCAATGGATGTTGAAGGTATTAAAGGTACAAATCCTGAAACTGGTGAAGAAGTAGTTCGTCAACCAGATGTTAAAGAGCCATTTGCTGCATTAGCATTTAAAATTGCAACAGATCCATTCGTAGGTCGTTTATGTTTTATCCGTGTTTATTCGGGTAATTTAGAGGCGGGTTCATATATTTATAACACTCGTTCAGAAAATAAAGAGCGTATTTCACGTATCTTCCAAATGCACGCTAACAAGCAAAACCCTATTCCTAATGTTGGAGCTGGTGATATTGCTGCTGTAGTTGGATTTAAAGATATCAAAACAGGAGATACACTTTGTGATGAGAAACATCCTATTATCCTTGAATCTATGAATTTCCCTGATCCAGTTATTGGATTAGCAATTGAGCCAAAAACTCAAGCGGACGTAGATAAATTAGGTATGGCTTTATCTAAATTAGCTGAAGAGGATCCTACTTTTAAAGTTCAAACTGATGAAGAAACTGGTCAAACAGTTATTTCAGGTATGGGTGAGCTTCACTTAGATATTTTAATTGATCGTTTAAAACGTGAATTTAAAGTTGAAGTAAATCAAGGTGCTCCACAAGTAGCTTATAAAGAAGCTATTACTGGAACAACTCAACACCGTGAGACTTATAAAAAACAAACTGGTGGTCGTGGTAAATTCGCGGATATCCAAGTTATTATATCTCCAATTGATCCTGATTACGAAAAAGGTGGTTTACAATTTGTAAATGAAATTGTAGGGGGTGCTATTCCTCGTGAATATATTCCTTCAGTTGAAAAAGGTTTTGCTTCGGCAATGTCTAACGGTGTAATCGCTGGATTCCCGTTACCGGATATGAAAGTTAGATTAATTGATGGTTCATTCCACGCAGTCGATTCAGATGCATTATCATTCGAGATTGCAGCTCGTCAGGCTTTCCGTGAAGCATTACCAAAATGTAAACCAGTTTTAATGGAGCCAATCATGAAGATTGAAGTATTAACTCCAGAAGAAAACATGGGTGATGTTATGGGTGACTTAAACCGTCGTCGTGGTCAACTTCAAGGTATGGACACTCGTGCAGGATCGCAAGTTATTAAAGCGATGGTTCCACTTTCTGAAATGTTTGGTTATGTAACTCAATTACGTACCATTACTTCAGGTCGTGCTACTTCAACTATGGAATTTGATCATTATGAACAAGCTCCTAAGAATGTTCAAGACGAAGTAATTGCTAAGTCTAAAGGAAAAGTAAAAATTTCTGAATAATTAAAACAACCGATGTTAGCAATAACATCGGTTTATTATAATAAACCCGATTATTGTTACTAATAGCTCTAACAATAATCTTAATTAAATTAAAATGAGCCAAAGAATTAGAATTAAATTAAAATCTTACGATTATAATTTAGTAGATAAATCTGCTGAGAAAATCGTAAAAACAGTTAAGCCTACAGGTGCAGTTGTTAGTGGTCCAATTCCATTGCCTACTGAAAAGAAAATCTTTACAGTTTTACGTTCACCACACGTGAACAAAAAAGCTAGAGAGCAGTTTCAATTATGTGCTTATAAACGTTTATTAGACATTTATAGCTCAAACTCTAAAACTGTAGATGCTTTAATGAAATTAGAACTTCCTAGTGGAGTAGAAGTAGAAATTAAAGTTTAACTATAATAATACTTTTTATAGAAAGGGTTTATCGTTTTACGCGATAGACCCTTTTTAGTTTTTATAGATCATTAAGATTTTAAAATTCACAATATTGGCTGTAAAAATATAAATGTTAACTTCTAAGCTTTAATTTTTTGCCGTATCTTTACCATTATGTTGCAAAATAGTATAAATCAATATAGTTCGGAGATTGAAAGTTTTTCTTCAACAAACCCTGCGGAAATAGAACAATTTAGAATCCGTTTCCTTGGTTCAAAAGGAATTGTTAAGGAATTGTTCGATGCATTTCGTGAAGTAAGTAACGAGGAGAAAAAAACACTTGGGAAAGTTCTTAATGAATTTAAGCAATTAGCTGAAGCTAAATATAAAGCTGTATTTGAGCATAGCAACAGTTTAAATACGAATTCAAAGCCAGTTAATAAATTGGATTTATCCCTACCTGGTACCGGAATCGATATCGGTAGCAGGCATCCATTGGCTTTAGTGAGGAGGGAAATTGTAGAGATATTTAGTAAACTTGGTTTTACAGTTTCTGAAGGACCTGAAATTGAAGACGATTGGCATATATTTTCTGCATTAAATTTTCCTGAAGAACACCCTGCTCGAGATATGCAGGATACATTTTTCATTAAGAAAGATGCAGAAAATGGAGACATTGCTTTGCGTACTCATACATCCTCAGTTCAAGTAAGGTTAATGGAACAAGGAAAACCGCCATTTAGAGCTATAATGCCTGGCAGGGTTTATAGGAATGAAGCCATATCTGCTAGAGCTCATTGCTTTTTTCATCAGATAGAAGGGCTATATGTAGACGAAAAGGTGTCATTTGCTGATCTTAAACAAACCCTTTTCTATTTTGTACAAGAGTTATACGGAACAGGAACAAAAGTAAGATTCCGCCCTTCTTATTTTCCGTTTACAGAGCCATCAGCAGAAATGGATATTGAATGTAGTATCTGTAAAGGAGATGGTTGCCAAATGTGTAAAGGGAGTGGATGGGTAGAAATATTAGGTTGCGGAATGGTAGATCCTAATGTTTTAGAAAATTGTGGTATTGATAGTAAAAAGTATAGTGGTTTTGCATTTGGTATGGGAATTGAAAGAATTGCCAATTTAAAATATGAAATTAAAGACTTGCGTTTGTTTTCTGAAAACGATGTTCGTTTTCTAAAACAATATACCTCAAACCTTATTTAATGAAGTTATTTAATCTTTTAATCGGTTTTGTACTTATAAGTACTGGTTGTGCGAAAATGGAGGAAAACTTAATTGATGTTCCTGTAAACTTTTCTGCGCCTTTAACTGACCCTAGATTAAATAGATTAAATAGTATTGGGGGTGCCGTAACGATAGATGGATATGGTTTAGCAGGTTTAATTATTTATAGAGGAACAAATGGATACGTAGCTTTCGATCGTTGTAGTACCGTAAATCCTAACCAGCGTTGTGCTATAGAACTCGATTCGCCAACTATAACGGCCACAGATCCATGTTCCGGCGCTAAATTTTTATTAAGTGATGGAAGTCCAGTTAAAGCGCCTGCTGTTATTGGATTAAAAAGATATTCTGTAACCATTGCCGGGAATAATTTAATAGTAACGAATTAATGGAAGCAGCTAAAATAAAAGAAAGTGTATTTATCGCTTCGAGAGACCTTTTTAAAAAATACGGTTATCATAAAACAAGTGTAAATGAAATTGCAAAAAAGGCTAGAATAGCAAAAGCAACGATTTACAAATATTTTGAAAGTAAGGAACAAATTCTAGATACCATTTTAATGGATTATTTAGATGTTAATTTAAATGAGATTCTAAATAATAAAGCCAAATTTGCGAATGAAGAAGAGCATTTAAAGGCTTTAGTAATGCGTACTTGCAGGTTGTCTTATACCGTTTGTAATGAATTTATAGGTTGGGATTTTGTAAAACAAAACACCAATTCTCAGGAATTTTTAAAAAATTTATCTGATCAGTTAGAAACCTTATTATTGCATGCATACCTTAAATTAGATCATTTTAAAAATAATCCATCGCGAAGAAATGGTTTAGCATTTCTTTTAAAGGCTAGTAAAAGTATAGTTTTTTCTTTTGCCTTCACCTCAGTTAGTGAAGCAGATGTAAGAAAAAACTTTGTAAGTTTCCAGAAAGATATGCTTCCTTTTCTAGTTAAAGCGGCACTATAGATTATCTTTTTTTGAAGTAATCATTTTCTTCAAAAGTTAAAATGTGCTCTACTGTTGTTTTTAAAACAAGCGCAATTTCTTCTAATCGACTTATTTTTAGGTTGACTTCATTTCGTTCAATTTTTCCATAACTGTTAATGGAAATCTTTAATGCATGTGCCATATAGGCTTGTTTAAATCCTCTTAAACCTCTAATTCTTCTAATGTTAAATCCAATGTTATTCATGTTATTGAGTTATTAATTAATTGTGATTAATAATTAGCTCAATTTTAGGATGAGTGAATTTATTCTCTTGATTTCAAAAATCAGAATTATGAATGTATAAAGAAAGTGTTAAAGTATCAACTTTAAGTTAACAAAATAACAACAATTTTTTAATATACCAATTTGGTTTTGGGTATAAAAGTTGTTATATTTACAGAAAAGGAGGTGTATATGAGTAATGAAGTCTTAGAAATGTCTGTACAGTTAGATCAAGAATTTGATGTTACTTTTAATTTATTTGAAGGTATTTTGGGGTATATAATTCGCGTGATTGGTAAATAATCATAATTTAAGAATATTATTATATTCCCCAAATCTTCATTTTTAAAATAAGTGATATTTAAGATTTAATTCAAAATTCCCATTTGAATTGGTTTTAATTTGTCCTGTTTCTGTAGTATATATTGCCTGGATTGCAAGTTTATTATTAAATGTAAGTGTTCCTAATCCGAAACTAGCGGCGTTAGAGCTATGATACATTCCCATAAAATTGAGTTTGTTTTCTAAGAAGCCAAATCTAGCACCAAAGTCATAAAAATTATCAACTTTTCTAAATGTCCTAACTCCTACTCTAGGTTCAATCTGAACATCATTGGTGTTTAATTTATAAGCTATTGCTCCCATAAATTGTTCTGTAAAGGCAAATTGGTTCTGATTATTGTTAAACAATGAATTTAAATTTGGTAGTGAAACTTGTACAGTTAATTCGTTATTTGTAAAAGCCATGCCAAAATCTCCATTTAATTTTGTTCTATCAATATCATTTTGGTTTAATGTAGGATCATTGGGATTGCCTATTAAATCTTGTTTAAGAATTTTATCGTAGTTAACACCAGCTGAAACACCAAAATGTAATTGATTGTATCCGTTTAAATTTAAATGGTATGCATAGGTTAATAATGCTTTCGATTGTCTAAGTATCCCTGTTTTTTCAGAGTAATAATTAAAGCCTAAACCAACTTTCCCTGTTCTATATTGACCATTAATAGAATAATCTTGGGGTGACCCAGGTATGCCTGCCATTTGCTTTCTTATACCTAAAAAAATACTCATACCGTCATCTTCACCTGCAAAGGCTGGATTTGCAATATATTTATTGAAATAGTATTGTCCGCCTGTTGTATTTGATTGAGCAAATGATACAAATGAAGTCAAGGATAAAAATATTGAAAAAAATAACTTCATAATTAATTTATTAACATTCATGTGTATTTTTTGTTTCTATAGTTTAATTTTTCTGTTTCTTATATTTTAAACCATAGTTTATTGGTTTAATTGTGGCGAATCTAAATAAAAATATTTCTTTAAGGCAATAAGTACTGTGTATTTTACATAATTTTAGATGCGAAGTGAATGTTTTCTAAAATATAGTAACAATAGCAAACTGATAGTGTTAATATTTAATTTTATTGAAATTTATTATTGTTTGGATTTTTAATTTAAGTATCCACGATTCTGGATATTCATTCGCTTAAATTTTTATATTCTCTTACTCATTCTCCGTATATTTGCATTAATGGGTAGGAAAACGAAAAAATTTGAAGTTCAGATTATTGAGGATGTTCAAATTATTGATATTGCAGAAGAGGGAAAGGGAGTTGGAAAACATGAGGATTTAGTAATTTTTGTTGAAAAGGCTATTCCTGGAGATGTTGTGGATGCAAGAATTTATAAAAAGAAGAAAAATTTTGCTGAAGCATCAATTCATGCAATTAAATCACCTTCTAAGTATAGAGTAGAGCCATTTTGTACGCATTTTGGTGTGTGTGGTGGTTGTAAATGGCAGAATATGTCGTATGAAGGCCAATTAATTTATAAACAAAAAACGGTATCATCCGCATTAGAGCGTTTATCGAAAACTGATACTAGTGAAATGCTCCCAATTCTTGGTTCAGCTAAGACTACTTATTACAGAAATAAATTAGAATATACTTTCTCTAACAAAAGATGGCTTGAAAACCAAGATGTTGAAATCTCTGAGTTAGAATACAATGCGCTAGGTTTTCATATCCCGGGTAGATTTGATAAAATTTTAAATATTGATCATTGTTATTTACAAGAAGAGCCTAGTAATAAAATCAGAAATGAGATACGCAATTTTTGCTTAGAAAATGGAATAAGCTTTTATGATTTGCGTAATCATGAAGGGGCGTTAAGGAATTTAATCATTAGAAAAACCAGTTCTGGAGAATTAATGGTTTGTGTGGTTTTTGCTTATCCATTGGAAAATGAGATTAATAATCTGATGGAGTTTGTTAAAATTCAATTTCCAGAAATCACATCATTATTATACATAGTAAATCAGAAAAAGAACGATACTATTTTTGACCAAGAGATAAATGTTTATTCTGGAAGAGATCATATTTTCGAAGAGATGCCTTCAGATGAGGCACATCCAGCTTTGAAATTTAAAATTGGGGTTAAATCATTTTATCAAACAAACTCTGATCAGGCATACGAATTATATAAGATTACACGTGATTTTGCCGAATTGGAGCCACATTATTTAGTTTACGATTTATATACAGGAGCTGGGACTATTGCTAATTTCATTGCTAAAGAGGTTAAAGAGGTTGTTGGAATAGAATATGTGCCAGATGCAATTGAAGATGCAAAATTCAACTCTAAAATAAATGATATTCATAATACCAAATTTTATGCGGGTGATATGAAGGACTTGTTGACAGGTGATTTTATTAAAGCTCATGGTATTCCTGATGTTGTAATTACTGATCCCCCAAGAGCAGGGATGCATGTTGATGTAGTAAATAGGTTATTGGAGATGGAGTGTAAGCGTATTGTTTATGTGAGTTGTAATGCAGCTACCCAAGCCAGAGATTTAATTTTGTTAAAGGAAAAGTATAAAGTCACCAAAATAATGCCTGTAGATATGTTTCCACATACGCAACATGTTGAGAATGTAATACAGTTAGAGTTAATTTAATTTGGAAGAAGTGATGAATGAAGAAAATATAAATGCTAACGAAGCACCAAAGAAAGTTAGTCCATTAGTGAGTTTAGAAGAGGATTTGAAGTTTTATTCTGATTCTATAAAGGAAGTATCTGTAGAGATTATGGTGGAAGGAATATCATTATATCCTATTTTTATAGCGCACCAACATGAAGTGAAAATTGGGGAATTGATTTTAAACAGGGAAGAGTTAAATACTAAGTGGACTATACAAGCATCAACTTTAGAAGAGTTTGTTGAGAAAGGGATAATTCATCCAGATAAAAAAGAGTCTTTTATAAAAAATTATAAAAGACCCGAGGATTATATGTGTGTGTTTGTAATTGTTCCTGATGGGGCAAATTTTATTTTTTACCCATTTAAGTAAGGATAAGAGTAAAATTTAATCTCTTATTCTAGTTACGTCGCCACTTCTACTATTGTTTTTGGTTACTTGTGGGTCGCCAATATAAGCTATGTCGCCTCCACCTGAAGCACTAGCGTTTAACGCTTTAACCACATTTAAAGTGATATCTGCGCCACCACTTGCTGAGGCTTTGGCGAATTGAGCAATTAGATGTTTAGCGTCTATATCGCTGCCGCCAGATGCATTAGCTTCCATATTACGTGTAACACCTTTTAGTTTAATATCTGCACCGCCACTTGCATTTAATAATAAATTATTAGCGCGAACATTTAATTCTACATCAGCACCACCTGAGGCAGCTACTTTTAATGATGGAAAGTTTAAAATACCGTATGAAATTACATCGCTACCACCACTAGCTTTTATAGAATTTAAATTTTTAATATTTAAATAGGCATTAAGTCCTTTGTCATTAAAATTCCAATTCCAGGAAGTATTCTGCTTAAATCTTATGGTTAGGTGTCCACCTTCATTAATTACTTCCAATCGTGAAAGTAAATTTCTAGGGCCTTCTACCTTTAAATTTTCATTGCCTTGTTGTCTGATAATTAGATTAATTCCGCTTGAAACAGATACACTTTTAACATTATTTACTGAAAAATTCTTGAAATTCTCCTGTGCAAAGGAATGAATAGAAATTAGGGTAAATAAAAAAGAAACAACGGCGAATAATTTAAAATTACTGTTTTTCATAACGTTCAATTTTAAGATAAGACGTAAATGCTTGATAAAAGTTGCAAATTGGATGAAATTTAATCGCAATATTTGTAATTTACAAAATCGTTTTAAAAATAACAATGGCAAATAAAGAACTTGCAGCTAAGGTTTTGATTTTAAACAAAGATCAAATCGCACAAAAAATAAATAGAATAGCATACCAAATTTTAGAGGATAATTTAGACGAGAAGGAAGTTGTTATTGCGGGAATGGGTGAGAGGGGATTTATTTTGGCTAAAAGAATAGAGTTTGTTTTAAGTAAAATAGCATCATTTTCTATTCAATCAGTTCAGTTAAATGTTGAAACCAAGAAAAATTCTGTTCAAGTAAATTTAAATGCGGAAGGCGAAAAATTTAAAAACAGTATTATTATTTTAGTAGATGATGTTTTAAATAGTGGAAGAACACTTGCCTACGGATTTAGTGCATTTTTAAATGAACCACATAAAAAAATTAGAACGGTGGTTTTGGTCGACAGAAGTCATAAGGTTTTTCCAATTGCAACAGATTTTGTTGGGTTAAACTTAGCTACCGTATTAAAGGAACATGTAGAAGTGGTTTTGGATATTGAGGGTGAAGATGATGGTGTTTATTTAAGTTAGATATCTTGAAAATTAGCCTTTTGAATAGAGACAATAGATTTTATTTATTACTTATATTATACCATTTAATTGGCTTTTTAGGCATCATGTATGAGCCTACTCAAACCTTTTTTATAAAGGCGATACCATTATCAATTGTTGCTTTATTATTATTTGTTTTATATTTAAACAAGGAAGCATTAAAGAGTTTTTCGATATTTTCTTTTGGTGTTTTTTCTTGCGTGATGTTGGTAGAAATATTAGGATTAAATGTTGGTGAATTTTTTGGCAAGTATAAATTTGGAGAAACTTTAGGCGTTAAAATTGCAACCGTGCCAGTATTTTTGGGCGTATTATTTATAAATTGGATATATGCAGTTGGACAAACTACTTATTTAATAAAGCGTTTGAATCCTATGATTCGCGCATTAATAGGAAGCGTGTTCATCGTGATATTTGATTTGTTTTTAGAGCCTGTAGCGGTTAAGCTGAATTATTGGACTTGGGAGAATGGTTTAATACCTTTTAAAAATTACCTTTTATGGTTTGTATTATCTTATGTTTTGCTTAACTTTTTTTACGCCTTACATCTGCCTTTAAAACCAAAAATGGGGGCTATAATTTTTATTGCGCAATTATTGCTTTTCACTTCATTATATTTATTCCTTTAACCATTGTAAATACCTATTTTTGTATTATAATCATATATTAAATGAGCTTAAATTTAAACGTTACAATAGATAATGCTTCAGGATTTTGTTTTGGAGTGGTTTATGCTATTGAGATGGCGGAAGATATTTTATTGAATGATGAATATCTTTATTGTTTAGGTGATATTGTTCATAATGATGAAGAAGTACATAGGTTAAAGGCAAAAGGGTTGAGAATTATTGATCATGATGCTTTAATGGAACTTAAAGATGAAAAAGTGCTAATACGGGCACATGGTGAAGCTCCATCTACTTATGAATTGGCATTAAAGAATAATCTAACATTAATTGATGCTTCTTGTCCAGTGGTTTTGAAACTTCAAAATCGAATAAAAAATTCTTATGATTCAGATGAACAAATATTAATTTTTGGTAAACACGGACATGCTGAGGTAATTGGTTTGCAGGGACAAACAGATGGCAAGGCGATAGTTTTTCAGGATATAACTGAATTAGATACTGTAGAATTGCCGAATAAATTCACATTGTATAGTCAAACGACAAAAAGTACAGATAAATTTTATCAGATAAAAGATCAGCTTATTGCCAGAGGATATGATGTAAAAGCAAACGATACAATTTGTAGGCAAGTTAGTAACCGATATGAGGAATTGGAGCGATTTGTTCAGGGTTTTGATAAAATCGTTTTTGTATCTGGTAAAAAATCTTCAAATGGTAAGGTTTTATATGATGTTTGTAAGAAATATAATCAAAATTCATATTTCGTTTCCAATAAAGATGAGATAGATTCGAGTTGGTTTTCTACAAATGAAAAAGTGGGAATTTGCGGTGCTACATCAACCCCTATGTGGTTAATGGAAGAGGTAAAATCCCAGCTTGAAAGTCTATAGATTTTTCAAGTATTTAAACTAAAATAATCAAAAAATAATTCTTAGAAAGTGCAGAAAATAGGTATTTTATTAGTCAATTTAGGAACTCCAGATAGTCCATCTGTTCCAGATGTTAAAAAATATTTGAAACAATTTTTATTAGATAAGCGAGTAATTGATATTCCGGCTTTCAATAGAAATTTATTGGTTAGAGGAATTATAGTGCCTTTCAGAAGTCCAAAAACTGCAGCACTTTACAGTAAAATTTGGGATGAGAATGGCTCACCTTTATTGTATTACAGTAAAATACAGCAAGAAAATCTTCAGAAAAGATTAGGTGAAAATTACATAGTTGAATTGGCTATGCGCTATCAAAATCCTTCTATTGAATCTGCACTTGAGAATTTAAAAAAGGCATTGGTAGATAAAATTGTGGTGATTCCATTGTTCCCACAATATGCTTCTGCATCTACTGGTTCTGTAATTGAGGAAGTGATGAGCATTGTTGGGAAATGGTTTACAATTCCGCCAATTAAGTTTATAAATTCATTCCACGATCATCCATCGATGATTAGCATTTTTGCAGATAATGCAAGGAAATATAAAATTGAAAACTTTGATCATTTTTTATTCAGTTTCCATGGGTTGCCAGAGCGCCAATTGCTTAAGTGTGATCATACAGGGAATTATTGTTTGAAAAAGGATAATTGTTGTGAAAATTTAAATGAAAATAATAAGTTCTGCTATAGCGCTCAATCGCATTCAACTGCAAAATTAATTGCTTCTGAATTGGGAATTAAGCGTGAAGATTATACTGTTTGCTTTCAATCTAGGTTAGGTAAGGAGCCTTGGGTACAACCCTATACCAGTGATATTCTGAAAAAAATGGCTGCAGAGGGGAAGAAAAAATTGCTTGTGTTTAGTCCAGCTTTTGTTGCCGATTGTTTAGAAACTGTATATGAAATTACGGTTGAATACAATGACGAATTCAAGGAAATGGGTGGAGAGCATGTTCAGTTAGTAGAGAGCTTAAACGAAGATCCTCGATTTATTGATTTATTAGAAGATCTATCCAAAAATTAAATTAAGGGGTGCTTTTCTTTTAAGTAATTCATAATTATTTTTGTGGCACCTCCATTTTGATGGATATACTCGCCTGCAATTTTGCCAGTATCTTCATTAAGTAGATTTAATTCCAAAATTTCTTTTAATTCTTTGGCGCTATTTATGCTTTTACAAGCCCCTAATGCTATCATTTCGCCTACTTCAGGGAATTTTGCATGATGTGGGCCAACGATTACTGATTTTGAAAAAGCAGCAGGTTCCTGCGTATTGTGCAAGCCTGTTTCAAATCCTCCTCCTACATACGCTAAATAGGCGTACTGATAAAGTTGGGATAGTATACCAATATTGTCTATAATTAAAACTTGTTGGTTGTTTATGTCTTCTTTTTTATTAATAATGCTACTGTATCTTACCGTGCTTTTAAATTTAGCTTCAATATTTTTGATGTTATTTTCATGAACCTCGTGAGGGGCAATTATAAATTTTAATTGAGGGAAATCCATTGCAATTTCTGCGAGGATATTTTCATCTGGGGGCCATGTACTTCCACAGACAATAACCTTATGATGGTTGCTAAATTTTTCCGCAATCTCGTTTTTACTTGCATTTTTTGTGTTTTCAATTACCCTATCAAACCTAGAATCTCCAGTTGTTATGGTGTTTACTATGCCAATAGAATTTAAAAGACTTTCGCTAGTCTTGTTTTGTAAGAAGAAGAAATTAATGTTTTTTAAAATATTCCTATAAAAATTACCGTATCGTTTAAAAAATAATTGATCGTTTCTAAAAGATCCTGCAATTAGGTAAAGCGGTATTTTTTTGTGGTTTAAGACATTAAAATAGTGATACCAGAAATCGTATTTCGTGAAAACTACAAAATCTGGTTTTATAAGATTTATAAATTTGTTTGCATTATGCGAAGTGTCTAATGGTAAATACCAAATATAATCGGCATGATTATAATTTTTTCGCACTTCATAACCAGAAGGCGAAAAAAAGGTTAAGATTATTTTATGGTTGGTGAAGTGTTGTTTGCAAGCTTCAAGAACTGTTCTGCCTTGCTCAAATTCGCCTAAGGATGCAAAATGGAACCAAATGGTCTTCTGGTTTGTATTTAAAGCAGTTTCGATATTTTTAAATAAGTTTTTTCTACCTTGTACAAAAAGTTTTGCTTTCGGGACAAACAAAGAAAATAGCTTTAAAAGTTGGCTATAAATAAATATTGCAATATTGTATATGAACAGCATGTTGCGTGTAAATTCTTATCTTCGTTGCAAGTTAAATTTTTAAAATCAATTAGCGCTTAATTAATGAAAATTGCAGTAATAGGAACAGGATATGTTGGCTTAGTAACGGGCACTTGTTTGTCTGAAACAGGGAACTCGGTTATTTGTGTTGATATAGATCCTGATAAGGTTCAAAAAATGAAGTCGGGAATTATCCCTATATATGAGCCAGGATTGGATGTTCTTTTTCACAGAAATATAAAGCAAGACAGGTTACATTTTACTACAGATTTAGCAGAAGCAGTTAAACATGCTGAAATTATATTTTTAGCATTGCCTACTCCTCCGGGAGGGGATGGTGCTGCTGATTTATCTTATATATTATCTGCATCATTAGAGATTGCAAAATTGGTAAAGGAGTACAAAGTAATTGTAAATAAATCTACCGTTCCTGTAGGGACAGCTGATAAAGTTTCGGCTGTTTTTAAAGAGAATTTAGCGCCAGGTATTACGGTTGATGTTGTTTCTAATCCTGAATTTTTACGCGAAGGCGTGGCGGTTGAGGATTTTATGAAACCAGACAGAGTGGTAATTGGTACAAGAAGTGAAACTGCAAAAAGATTGATGACAGAATTGTATGCGCCATATGTACGTCAAGGGAATCCTATAATTTATATGGACGAAAGATCTTCGGAGCTTACAAAATATGCCGCTAATTCCTTTTTAGCAACAAAAATCACATTTATGAACGAAATCGCGAATTTATGTGAGTTGGTTGGAGCTGATGTAGATGCAGTTAGGAGGGGGATAGGTTCTGATGATAGGATTGGGCGTCGATTTTTATTTCCAGGCGTTGGATATGGTGGAAGTTGTTTCCCGAAAGATGTTCAAGCTTTAGTTAAATCTGCTTCCGATGCAGCGTATGATTTTAAAATTTTAAAATCAGTTATTTCCGTAAATGAAAAGCAAAAGGTTGTATTGGTTAATAAAGTGAAAAAATATTTCAATGGAAATATAAAAGATAAAAGTTTTGCAATCTGGGGATTAGCTTTTAAACCAGAAACGGATGATATAAGAGAGGCTCCATCATTATATATAATTAATGAATTATTAGAATTGGGAGCGAAAGTGAGTGTATATGATCCTGAAGCAATGGGTAATGTAAAAGCATTATTAGGCGATAGAATTGATTATTCTATTGATCCTTATGAAGCTTTAAATGGTGCAGATGCCTTGTTAATTGTTACAGAATGGTCGGCTTTTAGGAATCCAGATTTTGAAAAAATGAAAGCATTATTGAAAGCCAATGTCATTTTCGATGGTAGAAACTTGTTTGATATTGAAAAGATGACCGATTTGGGATTTTATTATAATAGTATAGGACGTAAATTGGTAAATAATGAGTCGTAAACGTATATTAATCACCGGAGGGGCAGGGTTTTTAGGGTCTCATTTATGTGATAGATTTATAAAAGAAGGCTTTCATGTAATAGCGATGGATAACCTGATTACTGGTAGTCTTCAAAATATTGAACATTTATTTAAGCTTGAACAATTTGAATTTTACAATCACGATGTTTCAAAATTTGTTCATATACCTGGTGAATTGCATTATATTCTGCATTTCGCTTCGCCCGCTAGCCCTATAGATTATTTAAAAATTCCAATTCAAACCTTAAAGGTTGGATCGTTGGGTACGCATAATTTATTGGGTTTAGCAAGAGCAAAAGGTTCTAGGATGTTAATTGCATCTACTTCAGAAATTTATGGTGATCCGGCTGTAAACCCTCAGCCTGAGTCTTATTGGGGTAATGTTAATCCAGTTGGACCAAGAGGAGTTTATGACGAAGCTAAAAGATTTCAGGAGGCTATAACTATGGCTTATCATACTTTTCATAAACTTGAAACTAGGATTGTAAGAATTTTTAATACATACGGACCTAGAATGCGACTAAATGATGGTAGAGCATTACCAGCTTTTATTGGTCAGGCTTTAAGAGGAGAAGATATTACTGTATTTGGTGATGGCAGTCAGACACGATCTTTTTGTTATGTTGACGATTTAGTAGAAGGAATTTACAGACTTTTGTTTAGCGATTATGCTTATCCGGTTAATATTGGGAATCCAGATGAGATAACCATCTTAGATTTTGCAAAAGAAATAATCAAGTTAACAGGAACACAACAAAAAATAGTATTTAAAGATTTGCCAATTGATGATCCAAAACAGCGAAGACCAGATATAACATTGGCTAAGCAGATATTAAACTGGGCTCCAACAGTGGATCGTAAAACAGGTTTAGAAATAACCTATGATTATTTTAAGCGTTTACCAGAAGAGACACTTTATAATAGAGAGCATAAAGACTTTTCATTTTTTCAAAAATAAATTATGAAAATACTAGTTACTGGAGGAATGGGCTATATTGGTTCACACACAGTTGTAGAATTAATAGAAGAAGGTTATGAAGTAATTATTATTGATGATTTATCTAATTCTAATATTAAAATTTTAAGTCAGATAGAAAAAATAACTGGCGTTTGTCCTACTTATTTTAATTTTGATTTATGCGATATTAATAAAGTACGAGATTTTGCGTCCTTTCATCAAGACATAGATGGTATTATACATTTTGCGGCTTTTAAAGCCGTAGGTGAGTCTGTATTAGATCCTTTAAAATATTATAAGAATAATTTTTATAGCTTAATTAATATACTGGAGGTATTTCCAAAGACCAATTTTGTGTTTTCTTCTTCGTGTACGGTTTATGGAGAGCCTGATAGTTTACCGGTAAACGAGTTCGCTCCTATTAAAAAGGCTGAATCGCCTTATGGCAATACCAAGCAAATTGCAGAAGAAATTTTAAGTGATTTTGCAAAAGTAAATCCAGCATTTAGAGTAGTTTCTTTAAGGTATTTTAATCCGGTTGGTGCTCATCCATCAGCCTTAATAGGAGAGTTGCCAATTGGCGTTCCCCATAACTTAGTTCCATTTATTACGCAATCTGCTATAGGTAAAAGGGGGGCAATAGTAGTTCATGGAAACGATTATCCTACACCAGATGGAACCGCAATTAGAGATTATATTCATGTTTGCGATTTAGCAAAAGCGCATGTTTTATCTATAAAATATCTCTTAAAGGAAACTGAAACCAACTATTCAGTGTTTAATATTGGAACAGGAAGAGGTAATTCTGTATTAGAAGTTATTAATTCATTTGAAGAAGCGAGTGGGGTTAAATTAAACTATACAATGGGGCCAAGGCGAAATGGCGATGTAATACAGGTTTATGGCGATGTAAGTTTGGCAGAACAAAAATTAAATTGGACAGCCAAAAATTCACTTTCTGATATGATGTTGTCAGCTTGGAAATGGGAACAATATTTAAATGAAAACTCATTTGAAAATTAATGAATGAAATTAAGCGAAAATCAAGAGCTTAAGAAGGAAATTTTAAAACTTCCACAAAAGGAGAAAGATAAATTACTTTTAAGGTTAATTGCTAAGGACAAAATACTTACGGAACATCTTCATTTTGTTTTATTTGAGGATGAAACTGGACTCATTGAACGTACAAATGCAATTGAGGAAGTATTTAAGTTAGGCATAGTTGAACTTAAAAAAAATAGATATAAAAAAGCTAGAGAAATACTGAATTTTTACAGAAAATCTATTAAATTAGTTAATCATCATTTTAAGGTTACAAAAGCTAAATATGAGGAAGTTCAATTAAGGTTAGTGTTATTAAACAACATAGTTGACTTACTGTATTTTCTTGAAAACAGAGAAATTAATGATGATGAAAGGGTACTTTTTAAGATAGTTTATAATGGTATACGGTTAACCGTAAATAAATATTATAAATTACATGAAGATTTGCAGTATGATTTATCTACACAATTACAAGAGCTGTTAGGTAAAATAGACAAGCATTCAGTAAAAGAATGGGTGTTTCAATTTGGTTTAACCAAAATTTAATTGAATAAAGGTTTATGAAGTTTAAAGCTCATGGATTTGGCTCGTGTTTTGTTGCAATGTATTTAAAAGCGGTTTATTTCATAAAATATAAAATTCGTTAATTGTTCGGGCTATTTAAAAAATATAAAAAATCAACCGCATCTTTTGGTAGTCTGATTACAGATGTGCATTCACATATTCTTCCGGGGATAGATGATGGTGCACAGGATATAGATGACTCAATCAACCTAGCTAAAAGATATGTGAGCTTAGGATTTAAAAAGGTAATTGCTACACCGCATGTGATGGCAGATTACTTTAAAAACACGCCCGAGAAAATCCTTAAGAGTTTAGATGTGTTAAGAAATGCTTTGCTTAAAGAAAATATCACTTTAGAAGTAGAAGCGGCGGCAGAATATTATTTAGACGAAACGTTCACCAAATTAATAGAAAACAAGCAGATTTTAACTTTTGGGGATAATTATGTTTTGTTTGAGTTGTCGTATATAAATATGCCTAAAAACTTAGATGAAACCATAAATTCTCTGCTAGATGCAGGCTATAAACCTGTGTTGGCTCATCCCGAAAGGTATAATTATTTCCATGCGGGTATAGAAAATTATCAAAGAATTAAAGAGATGGGATGTGAATTACAGCTCAATACAATTTCATTAACTGGCTATTATGGTAAGCACGTAAGAAAAGCTGCTGAAGAATTGGTTGAAGAACGATTAATCTCGTTTTTAGGAAGTGATATGCATCATTTAAAACATGCTGATGCTTTAAATGATGCTGTTAGTCTACCTATTATGTTGAATTTGGTAAATAGTACTTTTATAAAAAACCAGTTTATTTAGGCTTATTCGTATCTTAAAGCCTCTACAGGATCTAGTTTCGCTGCTTTTTTAGCAGGGTAGTATCCAGAAATAATTCCTACAAGAATACATAATACAAATCCTCCGATAATAAACGACCATGGAATAATAAATGGTCCTTTCATAAGAGCAGAGATTAAGTTTCCTATCCCAATTCCGAAGGTTATACCAAAAATGCCCCCTATTAAGCAAATAACCACTGCTTCTATTAAGAATTGTCTTCTAATGATTTGTGGAGTAGCACCAAGAGATTTTCTGAGGCCAATTTCTCGAGTTCTTTCTGTAACCGAAACCAACATAATATTCATTAATCCAATAGAAGCACCAAATAGAGTAATGGCTCCAATAGCAATACCGCCAACTAAAACAAAGTTTAAATTCTCGAACAATGTTTGAGCAATGGCATCACTCTTTGTAATTTCGAAATTATTGGGTTCAGAAACTTTTACTTTTCTAATATTTCTCATTAGAGCAGTAGCTTCACCTATTGTATAATCAATCTTGCTATTATCATCTACTATAACTGTTATGGTATAAGATGGATTAGTAGAAGGATTTATAATTTTAGCTTTTTGTAATGGGATGTAAACCATTCTGTCTACACTTGGACCGAATCCAGACCCTTTAGATTCTAATACTCCAATTACTTTATACTTGTTGTTACCAACTCTTATGATTTTATCTAAGGGCGATTCATCTTTAAAAAGCGTTTTATAAATTTCATCACCAATTATACATAGATTATTTCCGGAGTAAACTTCATCTGGACTAAAATTCCTTCCCATAGCGATGGTTAGTCCTTGCGATAAGATACCATTTTCGTCAACACCTAGAACATTTACATTTGGGTTGGTTTTTTCTGAAGCATATTTAGCTGTGGCGCCACCAGACGCATTAATACTCACAGCAACCTTTGCATCAGCATTTAATCTTTCTTTAAACAATTTTGCGTCTTCATATCTAATAGACTTAAATGGTTTAGGTCTTTGACCAGAATTATTCACTCTTATACCTGAAGCACGATTTCGGATATTAAATGAATTGGCCCCCATACTAGAAAAAGCATCAGTCATACTTTTTTTAACCGCATCTAGCGTTGTTAAAATACCAACCAATGCCATTAGGCCAATTGAAATAATTAACGCGGTAAGCAATGTTCTTAAGCGATTGCTGTTAATAGATTGCATCGCTAATTTTATATTTTCAGTATAATTCATTGTGCTTCTAAAAAAGGTACAGGATAAAAATAAAAAATCCCATCGTTTAGACGATAGGATTTAGCTGTTTGTTACACAATAATAATATTTATACTGAAAAACTTGTTCCACAACCACAAGTGCTTTGAGCATTTGGGTTAGAAAAAGTAAATCCGCGACTATTTAAACCATCTTGCCAGTCAACCTGCATACCTAATAAATACATTTGATGAGCTTTATGCATAAATACTTTTAAGCCATTTATTAGGAATTCTTGATCGCCTTCTTTTTTCTGGTCAAATCCTAAAACATAATTCATTCCAGCACACCCGCCACCTTCTACACCTACTCTTAATCCGAATTCATCAGAAAATTCCTGCTGATCTCTTAATTTGAAGAGTTCTTTAACTGCTCCTTCGGTAAAAGTTACGGGAGCGAATGCTGTATCTGTTGAAGTTTGCATATCTTATAATTTAATATAACAAATATACGTATAAATGCCATTAATAGAATAATAGACATTAAATTTACATCACCGTTACGAAAACACTGAAATTAAATTTCAATATGTTTTTGTCTTATTTATATAGCATATTATGAGTGAAAATAAGTTTAAAACTACTTCTGGAATAGAAATAAAAGAAACCTATTCTTATAAATCTGATCGCGAAGAAAAACCTGGAGAATTTCCGTTTACCCGAGGCATTCAAAAAGATATGTATAGGGGAAGATTATGGACAATGCGCCAGTATGCTGGTTTTTCTACAGCGGAAGAGTCGAATAAAAGATATCATTATTTGTTGAGTCAAGGTACAATGGGCTTATCTGTTGCGTTTGATTTGCCAACTCAAATTGGGTACGACTCGGATCATGAAATGGCAGAGGGAGAAGTGGGTAAAGTTGGTGTTGCAATTGATTCTCTTGCTGATATGGAAATTTTATTTGAAGGAATAAAATTGGAAGAAATTACCACCTCTATGACAATAAATGCATCTGCTAGTGTTTTATTGGCTATGTATATTGCTTTGGCAAAGAGACAAGGTGCTGATTTAAAAAAGATATCTGGAACTATACAAAATGATATTTTAAAAGAATATGCAGCTAGAGGAACTTATATTTTTCCTCCTCGACCGTCTATGCGATTAATTACGGATGTTTTTGAATATTGTAGTAAGGAAGTTCCGAAATGGAATACTATTTCTATTTCTGGATATCATATAAGAGAAGCTGGATCTAATGCTGTTCAAGAATTAGCTTTTACCTTATCTAATGGGAAGGCTTACTTAAAGGCTGCCCTTGAAAAGGGATTAGATATTAATGTTTTTGCAAAGCGATTGTCGTTTTTCTTTAATTGTCATAACAACTTTTTTGAGGAAATTGCAAAATTTAGAGCAGCAAGGAGAATGTGGGCAAAAATAACATTGGAATTAGGTGCAACTGACCCTAAGGCTCAAATGTTACGTTTTCATACACAAACAGGAGGTTCAACTTTAACTGCACAACAGCCATTAAATAATATAGTACGTGTAACTAATCAAGCAATGGCTGCGGTATTAGGTGGAACTCAATCATTGCATACGAATGGATTCGACGAAGCTTTATCGTTACCGACAGAAGCGGCAGCTAAAATTGCACTGAGAACACAGCAAGTAATAGCTTTTGAAAGTGGAATAACAGATACAGTAGATCCATTGGCGGGCTCTTATTTTGTGGAAAGCTTAACTGATGAAATTGAGAAAGCTGCTTGGGATTATATTGAGAAAATAGATGATATGGGCGGTTCTGTTGTTGCAATAGAGCAAGGCTATATTCAGCAAGAGATTGCTGAGGCTTCTTATAGATATCAAATTGAAATTGAAGAAGGATCTAGGGTAATAGTGGGTGTAAATAAATTTGCTCAATCTGTAGAAGGTATTACAGAGACAATGGAGATTGATGACGCAGTAGGTAAGATGCAAACTGCGAAATTGAACAAACTTCGTTCAGAAAGAAATAATGAAGCTGTAATGCGCGCGCTTGAGGATTTGAGGGTGGCTGCACAATCTGACAAGAACTTAATGCCATATATTTTGACAGCTGTAGAATGTTATGCTACACTGGGAGAAATTTGTAATACATTGAGGGAAATTTTTGGGGAATATTAAGGTGTGAATTAAGTTATCCACATAAAAAATTTAGGTCAAGCAACATATTCGGCTGGTGAATAATGAGTTACAAATTATTCGAAAATTTTCCTTGAAATGTTGATAATTTTTTGAATATTCGAAGAATGGAAAGTGATCATTCTAGATGCTTCCACCTTAACTGAAAACCAACAAATTAAACTAAAAAATGGAAAAAACTTGTACTGAAGTATGGAATAGCTGCCTCCAAATCATTAAGGATAACATCCCGAATCAAAGTTTTAAAACTTGGTTCGAGCCGATATCTGCTTTGAAGTTAGAAGGGAAGGTATTAACCATACAGGTCCCAAGTCTTTTCTTTTATGAATGGTTGGAAGAACACTATGTTGGGTTACTAAGAAAAACGGTGAAAAAGTTTTTAGGTGAAGAGGGTAGATTAGAATATAATATAGTTGTAGACACATCGTCTAAAACAGGATCTCCTTATACAACTAATATGCCGTCTAATGGAAATGGCGCAGAAGGTAAAGTTCAATCTATGCCTGTTCCAGTTGCTATAAATAAGGACATTAAAAATCCATTTGTAATACCAGGATTAAAAAAATTAAATGTTGATCCTCAATTAAACGCAAATTATACTTTCGAAAATTACATTGAGGGAGATTGTAATAGGTTAGCAAGGTCTGCAGGCTATGCTGTTGCTGCTAAACCTGGAGGTACATCATTTAATCCATTAATGATTTATGGTGGTGTAGGATTGGGTAAAACTCATCTTGCGCAGGCAATAGGAAATGAGATAAAGCGTAATATGCCAGATAAGTTGGTTATTTACGTAAGTTGTGAGAAATTCTGTCAGCAATTTGTAGACTCATTAAAGAATAATACAATTAATGACTTTGTGAATTTCTACCAAGCAATGGATGTAATTATTATGGACGATGTTCATAATTTTGCTGGAAAGGAAAAAACACAAGATATTTTCTTCCATATTTTCAATCATTTACATCAAAGTGGAAAACAAGTTATTTTAACTTCAGATAAAGCACCTAAAGATTTATCAGGTTTAGAAGAACGTTTGTTGAGTAGATTTAAATGGGGCTTATCTGCTGATTTACAAGTTCCTGATTTAGAGACTAGAATCGCTATTTTAAAGAAAAAGATGTATGCTGACGGCATAGATTTACCAGGAGAAGTGGTAGAGTATGTTGCGCATAATATTGATAATAATGTAAGAGAGCTAGAAGGAGCTATGGTTTCTTTATTAGCACAATCTACTTTAAACAAAAAGGATATTGATTTGTCTTTAGCAAAGCAAATGCTTAAGAATTTCATTAAGAACACTTCAAAAGAAATTTCGATGGAGTATATTCAGAAATTAGTTTGTGAATATTTTGAAGTTCCTGTTGAGATGGTTAAGTCGCAAACGAGAAAAAGAGAAATTGTACAAGCCAGACAAATTTCAATGTACTTATCAAAAAGTCATACAAAATCTTCTCTAAAAACTATCGGTGCATTTTTTGGTGGTAGAGATCATAGTACAGTAATTTACGCTTGTCAGACTGTAGAAGATTTAATAGATACAGATAAGAAATTTAAGGCGTATGTACACGATATACAAAAGAAATTAAAAATGAGTTAGTAGGCTTTATTTTTAAATACTTAAAATGCTTTCGAAATTTCGGAAGCATTTTTTTTATGTATTTAATTCTTTTGCATGATTAAAGTTTTCTAAACTAAGAAACTTGTAATTTACCTCTAAAATTGTATAAATATTTAATAGAAGGTGCTTTAATGAATCTTTATTTTCGGTATTATTATGCAACAATGGGATGATAAACTTTATTAGCATATCTAATTGTTGCGCATTTAAATTCGAAGATTTAAATTTTTCTAATAATTGATCTCTGTTTAAAACTTGTAACTCATGTAGATTCAAATTAAAATTTTCTGCAATTGCATCTGTAATTTTATTAGCAAAAAATAATGGGTCTTCTATTTTAAGACCCATTATTTTTGCTAGAATTAGAGATAATTTCTGAATTTCTGCTGTTATTAAATCTCTTTTATACATAGTTGAACGTAGGAAAAAGGTTTACCAAGATCCACTACTTCCACCTCCACCAAAGCTACCTCCACCGAAGCCTCCAAAGCCGCCTCCACCACCGCCAAAACCACCACTTCCGCCGCCGAAACCTCCGCCACCTCTTCCGCTATTACCTAATAGTAGTCCCCAGAATAACGCATCTGAAACACCTCTGCTTCCAATAACTTGTCCGCCGCCACCTTTTCCACCGCCACCTTTCTTTGCTATAATAATTATAGCCGCAATAATTAAGAAAATTATAAAAGCGGATGCTCCCTTATGTTCGTTACGCTTAACAGATTTTGGTTGAGTGTTTTTATATTCGCCCTTTGAGATAGCAATAATACTATTGGTGCCTGCTTCTAGTCCACCGTAATAATCTTGATTTTTAAAATAGGGTTTAATATCATTTTCAATTATTCTTTTGGTGTAAATATCAGGAAGTACACCTTCCATACCATAACCAGTTTGAATAGATATTTTTCTATCGCCAATGGCAACAACTATAATAACCCCAGAATTATTATCTTTTCCTCCTACGCCCCACTTTCTGCCTAATTGTAAAGCATAATCGTTAATATCATAGTCGCCAACCGATTTTAGAATGGCAATGGCAACTTGGATAGAAGTAGAATCATCAAAAGCAACAAGTTTTTGTTCTAAACTTGCAATTTGATCTGGCGATAAAGTATTGCTATAATCGTTAACGAGCTTAGAAGGCTTTGCCGGAAAATCTTGAGCAAATGAGAATTTTGCTAAAAAGATGAATATTATGATTAATATTTTTTTGCTCATTTTTAATTAGGGTTTATTTAGGTAAACGATTTCATTAGATAACTCATTGATATCGTCACCTTGATATGGGAAAAATTTAGCCAATTCTTCGCCAGCTAATAATACACCTGCAATAATTCCGTCTGCTAAATTTCCTGCAGAAAAATGTGCTTTCATTGCAACTTTAGTTGTTTCCCAAAAATTTGGCGGTACAACTTTGTTAATACCTTTATCGCCTACAATAGCAAATTTATGGTCTTCATAAGCCATATAAATCAACACGCCATTGTGTAGTCTGGTTTTATCCATGTCCATTTCTGAAAAATATTGAATTGCTTTTTCATAGGCGTCGCCTTCACAATATTTATCTAGGGCAATTCTAATTTCTCCAGAAGTAGCTTTTTCTGCTTCTGCAATTGCATTAGCAATACGTTCTTCTTCAATTTCTGTGAATATTGACATGTTATAAATGGAATAATACTCCCACAAAAAATGTGGGAGCTATATAGAAAAGACGATTAAAACTCTACTTTAGGAGCATTTTGTGCAGCAGCATCTGCTTCGAAAGTTCCTTTTATAGCAAAACCAAATATGCCTGCGGTAATGTTATTAGGGAATGATCTTACAGTAGAATTAAAAGTTTGAACAGATTCTGAGTAATCTCTTCTTGCCGTAGAAATTCTGTTTTCTGTACCTTCTAATTGAGCAGATAAATCGCTAAATTGTTGAGTAGCTCTTAATTGAGGATAATTTTCTGTAATTACCATTAAACGTCCTAAAGCCTGACTTAACTGACCTTGAGCTGCTTGATATTTTTGTATGTTTTCTGGTGTTAATTTATCAGGATCGATAGTTACTTGAGTTGCTTTTGCTCTAGCTTCTATAACATCTGTTAAAGTACCTTGTTCGAAATTAGCAGCACCTTTAACCGTACTTACCAAGTTCGGAATTAAATCTGCACGGCGTTGATATTGTTGTTGAACAACACTCCATTTACCTTTTACGTTTTCGTCTAATTTTACTAGATTATTATAACCATTACATCCGGAAAATAATAAGATTGCTACTAAGATGGCAACAACGGCCCAAATAATTTTATTCATTTTTAAGTTTTTTTTAGGTTTTTATATTAAAAATTAGTTATCAATAAATGTACCTTTGTTCTTTTTAGGCTAAATACCTGACAAAATGTTATGAAATACGAAATAGAAATTGCCCTTTTGCCTTCACAATTATACGATGAAGATGTTATTTTATCAAAAATAGGGCAACAAATTAAATTTAAATTTTCTGAATATAAGGGCTATAAGCTCTTAAAGCGATCAATAGATGCGCGGTCTAAGTCTACAGTTTATAGATTAAAATTGGCAGTTTTTATAAATGAGCCTGTTTGTCAGGATGTATTACCTACAGTTTATGGGGATGTCAGAAATAAAAGTTCTATAATAATAGTTGGGGCTGGACCGGCAGGTTTGTTTGCAGCTTTGGAATGTATTGAACTTGGTATAAGACCTATAATCTTAGAGCGTGGAAAGGATGTAAAGCAAAGAAGAAGAGATTTGGCTCGTATAAATAGGGAAGGTGTTGTGAACATTGAATCTAATTATTGCTTTGGTGAAGGTGGAGCTGGAACTTATTCGGATGGAAAGCTTTATACAAGGAGCAATAAGCGAGGTGATATTCAAAAAGTTTTACAAATTTTTGTAGACCATGGTGCTGATGAAGATATATTAATAGATGCTAGACCTCATATTGGTACTAATAAACTTCCTGGAATTATTACATCTATACGAGAGACCATTTTAAAATCGGGAGGGGAAGTTAGGTTTGATAGTTTAGTTACAGATATATTAATTAAAGACAATAAAGTACAGGGGGTTGTTGTTAATAATTCGGAGACCTTAAAAGCGGATGCTGTAATTTTAGCTACAGGACATTCTGCAAGGGATATTTATGAATTACTACATTCAAAAAAGATTTTATTAGAAGCCAAACCATTTGCTATGGGCGTGAGGGTAGAACACCCTCAACAAATAATAGACAGGGCACAATATCATACCGAGACACGGAGTGAATACCTTCCTCCGGCTTATTATAGTTTAGTTGAACAAGTTAATGGGCGTGGAGTTTTTTCTTTTTGTATGTGTCCTGGAGGAATTATTGCCCCATGTGCCACAGGTAAGGAAGAAATAGTTGTGAATGGTTGGTCGCCATCTAAACGTAATAATCCGTTTGCAAATTCTGGAATGGTTGTTCAAGTTAATTTAGAAGATGTACCTGGCGATGATCCTTTGAAAATGTTGAATTTTCAATCTAAAATAGAAAAATTAGCATTTGAATATGGTGGTGGTAATTTGGTTGCACCAGCACAAAGAATGCAAGACTTTGTAGAAAAGCGATTATCTAAGGATATTCCGGCCAATTCTTATTTACCTGGCACAAAAAGCGTTGAATTGGATAAAATTTTACCAAGTTTTATAGTGGAGAGTTTAAGAGGAGCACTACCTACATTTGGGAAAAAAATTAAAGGATATTATTCGAATGATGCTGTTTTAGTGGGTGTTGAATCGCGTTCTTCTTCGCCAGTAAGGATTCCGCGAGACAGAGAAACCTTACAGCATCCTGAAATAATTGGACTTTATCCATGCGCTGAAGGAGCAGGATATGCAGGTGGCATAGTTTCTGCGGCAATTGATGGTATTAATTGTGCAGTAGCAATTAGTAAGAATAATAAAAGTTAAAAATTTGGTTATGAAAAAAACGTTGATAATTGGGGCAAGCACAGATCCTTCTAGATATTCTTATAAAGCTGCGCACATGTTAACAGCTAAAGGGCACCCTATAGTTAATATTGGAATAAAAAAGGGAGAAGTTGCAGGCGTACCTATACAAAAACCTGATGAAATAATTCAAGATATTCATACCATTACCTTATACGTTGGGCCAGCATTACAGCCAGGCTATTATGATTATATTATAAAAACTAATCCAAAGAGAGTAATTTTTAATCCAGGTACGGAAAACGAAGCGCTTGAGGAATTATTAAAAGAAAATGGTATTGAACCAGTAATTGCTTGCACATTAGTCTTATTATCTACAGGACAATATTAAAAATATAGTGGCGTTGCTAAAAACCTATAGCAACGCCTGCTATATTCATCATCCCAACCCTATCATCCCTCTTTTGTTGTTGTTTGAAATTCGCTTACTACAATTTCAAATGAATATTTTTTAATTCCATCTTTTTCATATTGTTGAGAAACTAAACGCCCTGTGATGGATAATTTACTGCCTTTCTTAATTTTCTCTGCGGCTTCATCTGCCAAATTATTCCAAAAAATTAAATTAAACCATTGCGTGTTTTTTACTTCTGCCCCTACTGTAGAGATATAGCTTTCATTTACTGCAATATTTACTTTAGACAACCTTTTATCATTTGCAAGTACTTTTAATTCTACATCATTTCCTGCGAATCCAGTAAGCTCTACTTTGTTTTCTGAATATTTCATACATTTTTAAATTAGTTGTTGCAATTAGTTTTGCATTTCTATAAAGTAAAGATGCACTTAGGTAATAGAGTTATTCGGAAATTAAACAGATATAAACGGATATAAATGGTAAATTTTGGGCATAAAAAACCTCGAATTTTTTCGAGGTTTTTAAATATTGGTTTAAACTTAAGCTAAGCGTTTTTTTAGATTTTCATCAATAGCAGCTAAGAATTCTTCAGTATAAAGATAATCTACACCATGTTCTACTTTTGGTTTAATCGTAATGGCTAAGTCTTTAGTCATTTTTCCGCTTTCTACAGTTTCGATACAAACTTTTTCTAGAGTTTGGCAGAAATTAATCAACTCTTGATTGTTGTCTAATTTTCCTCTGAACTCTAAACCTCTTGTCCAAGCAAAAATTGAAGCAATTGGGTTTGTTGAAGTTGGATTTCCTTTTTGGTGCTCTCTATAATGGCGAGTAACTGTACCGTGAGCAGCTTCGGCTTCCATAACTTTACCATCAGGTGTAATTAAAGTTGAAGTCATAAGACCTAATGATCCAAAACCTTGAGCTACCGTATCTGATTGAACATCACCATCATAATTTTTACAAGCCCAAACAAAATTACCATTCCATTTTAATGCAGAAGCAACCATGTCATCAATTAATCTATGCTCATAAATAATACCAGCAGCATCAAATTGAGCTTTAAATTCATTTTTGTAAACTTCTTCGAAAATATCTTTAAAACGACCATCGTATTTTTTTAAGATCGTGTTTTTAGTAGATAAATATAAAGGCCATTTCTTAGTTAATGCTTGATTAAAGCAAGCGCGAGCAAAACCATAAATACTTTCATCAGTATTATACATCGCCATTGCAACGCCATCACCTTTAAAATTATAAACTTCGAATGATTGTGCTTCGCCACCTTCTTCTGGTGTAAAAGTGATAGTTAATTTTCCTTTTCCTTTGGTTACGAAATCAGTAGCTCTGTATTGATCACCAAATGCGTGTCTTCCAACACAAATAGGAGCTGTCCAGTTTGGAACTAAACGAGGAACATTTTGCATAACAATTGGTTCTCTAAATACAGTACCATCTAAAATATTTCTGATAGTTCCGTTTGGAGACTTCCACATTTGTTTTAAGCTAAATTCTTTTACACGTTCTTCGTCTGGTGTAATAGTAGCACATTTAATACCAACACCATATTTTTTTATAGCTTCAGCTGCATCAATAGTAACCTGATCATTGGTTTGATCTCTGTATTCTATACCAAGATCAAAATATTTAATATCTAAATCTAAGTATGGAAGAATTAATTTGTCTTTAATGAATTTCCAGATAATTCTAGTCATTTCATCACCATCCATTTCTACAACTGGATTTGCTACTTTAATTTTTTGTGTTGACATATTTCGTATATTGAGATTCCTTATTTAATAAAGTTAGGCAAAGATAAAAAAAATGCTTAAATAAGGGGTTTACTTTAATGTTAAGATTAAAACATTTGAAGTAACCTAAGTGTTCATTTACTAAAACTATGTTTATGGAAAAGAATGAATATACGCCAGGTAAACCTTCGGGCGACAAATTGCATCCCATGTTTAATATTGAATCTGATGATTCTATGGATCTATCTTATAATTCTGAAAAAAACTCATATGAGTTAGATATGAAAGATAAAGATGAAGACTACGATCATCCCTTACCTTACGATACAACTGCAGAAAATGGGGGAGATGATCAATCTACCTATGATGAGGCTAATCCGTATATAGGTGATGAGTATGCTGATAAACAGAATGAAATAGACCCTGAGTTATTAGATGTTGGAATGCGAGTTGAAAAGAGTGAAAATATTGTTAAGGTTAGTAAGAAAGACGAACTTTTATCTAGGACTCCTGAAGATGAAAGAAACGATTTAGACGAGGAAGGATATCCAATTAACAATCGTCCTAAAAAATTTTAAGGAAGCAGGTCTAAATTGAATTTTACCCTCATCTCTTCTAATTTAGGGTTCTTTTCTACCATGTACTGGTATTTTTCGATACTGGTATAGTATTTTTTTGTTTGTTTTTTTGGTGAAATATTAGATTTTAGAATAATATTAAAATTCTTTAGTTCGGTCCTTAAATAATTCAATAAATCTATAGTTTCCTCTTTTAAAATATCGTCTTGGTATTTGCTATCTAAAGAAATGTGAATTTCAATTTCATTTTTAATTTCTGGCGGTTGCGATGTAAGTAAAGTATAAATATTTATTCTGCCATTTTCTTTAGCCTTTTCTGCATAAGAATTCCAGTGAATTAAGAAACTTTCGAATGAAAAGGACTCTACATCAGAACCTTCTAAAAAAGTGGGTTCTTTTTCGGAATTAGACTCACTTAAGGCCTCTAAATCTTTTAATGACGGTATAAGTTTAGAAGTTTTTTTTTGTATTGGTTTAAGTGGAATAGAGTCTTTAAGTTGATGAATTGTAGGTTTTTCTACAATTTCTTTTAAAGGTTCAGTTGGAGTTACCTCTTTTACTGGAGAAATTACCTCTTTAATGGGTGCTTTGTTTTCGTTGGGTGCGGGAACTTCAATAGAGGCTGTATTCTCTATTTTAGTTAATTCAGGTGTTTTTTTTTTATCTGCTTCAGCGTTTGAGCTTGAAACATTGTTAAATCCACCTTGTGCTAAATGAACCGCGTTTTGAATATGGGCCATTTTAATTAAGGCCATTTCTACTTGCAATCGTTGATTTTTGCTGTTTTTATATACTAAATCGCATTGGTTAGCAAGATTAAGTGCGGTTAAAATAAAACTTAAATTGGTTGATTTGCTTTGTTCAATGTATCGTGACTTAATATTGTCGCTAACTTCTAATAGTTGAAGTGTTTGAGGATCTTTTCCAACCAAAAGATTTCGTAAATGCGAGGCTAATCCATTAATAAAATGATTTCCATCGAATCCATTATTTAAAATTTCATCAAAAAGAATTAAAGCATTACTTATATCTTGAGCAGTTAAGAAATCTACAAGTTTAAAATAATAATCGTAATCTAAAATGTTTAGGTTGGCAATTACAGATTTATAAGTTACTTCTTTATTTGTAAAACTTACAATTTGGTCGAACATAGAAAGGGCATCCCTTAATCCGCCATCTGCTTTTTGTGCAATTATATGAAGACCATCTTTTTCGAAAGAAATACCTTCTCTTGTTGCAATTTTTTCTAGGTGCAATGCAATATCATCAACCTTAATTCTATTAAAGTCGAATATTTGGCAACGAGACAAGATAGTAGGTAAAATCTTATGTTTCTCGGTAGTAGCTAATATGAAAATTGCATATGGAGGAGGTTCTTCTAATGTTTTTAGGAAAGCATTAAATGCACTAGCCGAAAGCATATGCACCTCATCTATAATATAGACTTTGTATTTACCAGCTTGTGGTGGAATTCTAACTTGGTCTATTAAGTTTCTAATATCATCAACTGAATTATTTGAAGCCGCATCTAACTCATGAAAATTAAATGAATTTCCAGCTTGGAACGACTTACAACTATCGCATGTGCCACAAGCTTCAATTTCTGGAGTTAGATTTTGACAATTAATTGTTTTGGCTAAAATTCGTGCACAGGTGGTTTTTCCTACACCTCTTGGTCCGCAGAATAGAAATGCTTGGGCCAGTTGATTGTTTTTAATGGCGTTTTTTAAAGTGCCTGTAATATGCATTTGGCCTACTACAGTTTCGAATGTAGAAGGTCTATACTTACGAGCAGACACAATAAAATTATCCATGCACGAAAATAGAAAAAAAGCGATGGACAGCCTAATATTTTACATACTTTTTAAGAATTAAAATTGCGAATGTGTTTGTATTAAATTAATAATGAATTTGATAAAGCCATTGAAAAATTAATAAGAAATTTTTCAATAAATAAATTTTAATCTTTTCAAGGATTAAACTGTGATTTCTTGCTTTTCAGGTAATTAATAGGTCATAGTAAGTAGAAGTAAAGCGTGTTGGGTTAGATGAAATTAAAGATAGGGCGTAATTTGGACTAACTGTTCATTATTCAATATTTTAGCTTTAAAATGTTTGTTTATTGTTGATATTATTATTACTTTTGCGTCCCGCTTTGTGAGTGGGAATTAAATCATTAACAATTAAATAAAAATGAATCAGTACGAAACTGTCATCGTTCTTACCCCGTTGTTATCAGATGAGGTTGCGAAAGAGGTGTTAGCCAAATTCAAAAAAATCATTATTGATAACGGAGCCGAAATTATCCATGAAGATAATTGGGGTTTGAGAAAATTAGCGTATCCGATTGCAAAAAAAGCAAACGGTATTTTTCACTTAACTGAATACAAAAGCAGTGGTGAATTGGTTAGCAAATTAGAATTAGAATTGAAACGTGATGAGCGTGTAATGCGTTTCTTAACTGTAAGATTAGATCGTCATGCGGTTGCTTACAATGAGAAAAAACGTAGCGGTGCTTTCAACAAAAAAACTAAGGAGGAGGTTTCAGCATAATGGCTAGAGAACAAATACAATATGTTACCGCTCCAAAAGTGGACGATAACCGTAAAAAATATTGCCGTTTTAGAAAAAATGGTATTAAATATATCGATTATAAAGACGCTAACTTTTTATTAAAGTTCATCAATGATCAAGGTAAAATTTTACCTCGTAGATTAACTGGAACTTCTTTAAAATTCCAAAGAAAAGTTGCTCAAGCTGTTAAACGTGCACGCCACATTGGTTTATTACCATTTGTTGCTGATCAATTAAAATAAGATACAGAGATGGAAATTATATTAAAACAAGACATCAAAGCGCTAGGCGAAAAAGATGATATTGTAACGGTAAAGCCAGGCTTTGGTCGTAATTATTTAATTCCTCAAGGATTTGCTGAACTGGCTACGCCATCTGCAAAAAAAGTTCTTGCTGAGAATTTAAAACAAGCTGCTTTTAAACAAGATAAAATTAAAAAAGATGCTGAAGCTTTAGCTGGAAGTTTAGCTGATGTTAAGTTAACTATCGGTGCAAAAGCTGGTGAATCAGGAAAAATATTTGGTGCTGTAAACACTATTATGATTGCTGATGCATTAAAATCAAAAGGGTTTGAAGTAGATCGTCGTAGAATTACTTTCGAAACTGAACCTAAAATGATTGGCGAGTATATTGCTAATTTAAACTTACACAAAGAAGTGAAAGTGAAAGTTGCTTTTGAAGTTGTAGCTGAATAAGCTAATTAATTCATATAAAATGCCCTCGAAAATTTCGAGGGCATTTTTTTTGGCTTAAATTTTTAAAAACAGCATATTTGAAGGAATGACTGCTAAAAGAAAATCAACGAGTAAGTTTAATAAAAAGAGAGTTTTTAAAATTATTGGTAAAATATGCCTTTGGTTTTTTGGAATATCAATAGTTTGGGTATTGGCTTTTCGTTTTATAAATCCGCCAATTACATTATTAATGGTACTTAGGAAATTTGATGCTGATACAAAAAGCAAATCTATTTCTAAAGAATGGATTAGTTATGAAGATATGGCTAAATCTATAAAAATTGCAGCAGTTGCCGGTGAAGATGAGAAATTTTTCAATCATTTTGGTTTCGATATAGATGCTATTGAACAGGCATCTAAAGATAATGCACAAGGAAAAAGGATAAAGGGGGCTAGTACAATAACTCAGCAAACTGCTAAAAATGTATTTTTATGGCCAGGAAGGAGTTGGGTAAGAAAGGGGTTTGAAGCCTATTTTACACTCTTAATAGAGCTTTTATGGAGTAAAGAACGAATTTTAGAGGTTTATTTAAACGTAATAGAAATGGGTGATGGGATTTATGGAGCTGAAGCCGCATCCCAAAAGTACTTTAAAAAATCTGCCTCAAAAATTACAAGATCTGAGGCTGCATTATTAGTAGCTTGCTTTCCAAATCCAATTAGGTGGACTCCAAAGAAGCCAACATCTTATATTTATAGAAAACAATCTATTATTTTAAGGAAAATGAGGACGGTAAAATTACCTAAACAATAATTTTAAATCCATTAATCTGCATGAAAACAAAGTCTGCAGCGAGGTTCGTAGATGTCTTTTTCTCCTAATAACACTTTGGCTTCATTTGCTACTTTTCTAAAGCTATACACGGCCGGATTACCACATTGAACACATACAGCATTCACTTTTGTGACATGTTCTGCAATAGCCATTAGATTGGGCATTGGACCAAATGGTTTTCCACTGAAATCCATATCTAAGCCAGCTACAATTACTCGAATGCCTTGTTGAGCTAGTTGATTGCATACATCAGGAAGATTGTCGTCAAAAAATTGAGCTTCATCAATACCTACTACTTGCGTGTTGGCACCCAACAATAGCACAGCCGATGAATGATCAACTGGGGTAGACTGGATAGAATTTAAATCGTGCGAAACAACAGCAGATTCATCGTACCTTGTATCTGTTCGAGGTTTAAAAATTTCTATTGATAATTTTGCGATTTGAGCTCTTTTTAAACGTCTAATTAATTCTTCCGTTTTTCCCGAGAACATTGATCCACAGATTACCTCTATGCTACCTCGGTTTTCCCCTTTTCTTGATTTATGCTCGCTAAATAACATTTATACTCTTCTCTTTCTAAAACTCGAATATCCGAAAATTATACTATTTTTGAATGGTAAGTTACCAACATAAACTTACAATAATAGCGTTATATTACTATGATTCAACCTGACGATATTTTCAAAAAAATTGGCTTTATACTTAATGACTTACAAGATCAGCATGATTATTTGACTCATCATCCTGAGAAATTAAATTTGCCAGAATTACAATTGTTTAAAGCCAATGCCGATTTTTTAGCTGACCATATAAAAATATATATCGGTTTATACGAAAAATTAAAGGCCGAAGTAGTGGATGATTCTAAATTCAATATGGCTCAAACTCCAGTATTGAATTCTCAAGAAGAGGAACAACAGTCCTTAGAAGAAGCAGATGTAAATTCAATTTTGGATGCTAAGGTGAATATTGAAACTGATGATAGTTTATTGAATGTTGATAAACCTACATTCGAATTTTTGTTAAACTCAGAAACTAATGATGAAGATGTTTTTGAGTTTGAGCAATCGGCAGTAGGGGAGATTTTTGATAGGACATTAAGTGAAGAAGAAAATGAGATATTGAATAAGGCCAAGGAGAAAATCGGATTAATAAATGATCCTATTGAAATGGAAGAAGATCTATTTCTGGGTGATAATGAAGAGGTAGGACCGGAGCCATTTTTAATTAATGAGCAGGAAATAATAGAAGGTGAGTTAGATAAAACGGATGCTTTTGAAGAAAGTAGAGAATTATTGAACGAAGATTTTAATTTTGGTAAAGAAGAAATTCTGCCAATTGTTAATACTATATTACCCCAGCAAGAAGAAAAGAAGCAAAGTATTAATGAGTTATTAGCGTCTGCATCAGGTGCTAGAGCAAGCAATTTAGTGCCAATTAAAGATTTAAAACAAGCAATAAATTTAAATGATAAACTTTTGTTTATTAGAGATTTATTTAATGGTTATAATTTGGCTTATTCTGAAGCAGTGGATATTTTAAATAAAATGTCTGATTTTAAGAGTGCGCAAACATTTTTGGAAAATACTTATTCTGAGAAAAATGGTTGGAAAGATAAGCAGGGTACTGTAGATAGATTTTACGAATTATTGGCGAGGAAATTTCCAGAAGGATAGGCATAAAAAAAACCCGCAAATAGCGGGTTTTTTTTATGGGGGTATATTTTTTTAGATTACGCCTTCTGCAAGGACAATAATTTTATTGTTTAAAACTTCAACAACACCACCTTTAATATTGAAAGTGGTGTCATTTCCTGAGCCTTTAATTACTACTGCGCCATCTTCTAAAGTAGAGATAATGGGCGCATGATCTTTTAGGATTTGAAAAGACCCCATTGTTCCAGGAACTGTAACAGAACTTACTTCGCCTTCAAATATTTTTTTGTCGGGAGTTAAAATTTCTAAGTTCATATATTATGATAAGTGTTTTGCTTAATAAGATGAGTTAAAGCGCAGGATAAACCTGCGCTTAAAATATATTAATTAGCTTCTGCTAATAGTTTTTTACCTTTTTCGATAGCATCTTCGATACTACCAACTAAGTTGAATGCTGCTTCAGGATACTCATCCACTTCACCATCCATAATCATATTAAAACCTTTGATAGTTTCTTTAATATCAACTAATACACCTTTTAAGCCTGTAAACTGCTCTGCAACGTGGAAAGGTTGAGATAAGAAACGTTGAACACGACGAGCGCGGTGAACGGTTAATTTATCTTCTTCAGATAACTCGTCCATACCAAGGATGGCGATAATATCTTGAAGCTCTTTATAACGTTGAAGAATTTCTTTAACGCGTTGAGCTGTGTTATAGTGTTCGTCACCTAAAACTGTTGGAGATAAAATTCTAGAAGTAGAATCTAATGGATCTACCGCTGGATAAATACCTAATTCAGAGATTTTTCTTGAAAGTACTGTAGTAGCATCTAAGTGGGCGAAAGTTGTAGCCGGAGCCGGGTCAGTTAAATCGTCGGCAGGTACATAAACCGCTTGAACTGAAGTAATTGATCCTCTCTTAGTTGAAGTAATACGCTCTTGCATTAGACCCATTTCTGTTGCTAAAGTAGGTTGGTAACCAACCGCAGAAGGCATACGACCTAATAAAGCTGATACTTCAGATCCAGCTTGAGTAAATCTAAAGATATTGTCTACGAAGAAAAGGATATCTTTTCCTGCGCCTTCGCCATCACCATCTCTAAAATATTCTGCAACTGTTAAACCAGATAATGCAACTCTAGCACGTGCACCTGGAGGCTCGTTCATTTGACCGAAAACCAATGTTGCTTTACTTTCTTTTAATTTTTCTGTGTCTACTTTAGATAAATCCCATCCACCTTTTTCCATTGAATGAAGGAAATCATCACCATAGTTAATTACACCTGATTCAATAAACTCACGTAATAAATCGTTACCCTCTCTAGTACGTTCTCCAACACCTGCGAACACTGATAAACCAGCATAAGCTTTAGCGATGTTGTTTACTAACTCCATAATTAAAACCGTTTTACCTACTCCGGCACCGCCGAATAAACCGATTTTACCACCTTTTGCATAAGGCTCTAATAAATCGATAACTTTAATCCCTGTAAATAGAACTTCAGTTTCAGTAGATAATTCATCGAATTTTGGAGGGGCACTGTGAATAGGGCGACCATTAGCTTTATCGATTGTATTGATACCATCAATAGCTTCACCTACAACGTTAAATAAACGACCTTTAATTTTGTCGCCGATAGGCATTGTAATAGGAGCACCAGTATCTAATGCTTTCATTCCTCTAACCAATCCGTCTGTAGAATCCATTGAAATTGCTCTAACAGCATCCTCTCCTAAGTGTTGCTGTACTTCAAGAACAACTTTTTGTCCATTTTCTTTTTCAACCTCAAGTGCTGAGAAGATTTTAGGAAGATGTGCGTCATCAGCAAAGCTAACATCGACAATAGGACCTATAATTTGCGCAATTTTTCCAATGTTTGGCATAAAATATTATAAGATAAAAGTATAAATTTCAAATTATTAGAGCTATTTTAAGTGCTCTATTTTAGTCTGCAAAGGTAAGTATTTTACCACAATATTTTAACAATCATTAAAATAAATATTCAAATAATTGTAAAGACTTTTCAGTTATTGGGAAATTTGGGGAATAATTGCTGTGAAAGGTTTGGTTTATATTATGAAATTTTAAATAATGGAGGTTAATATTAAACTTCAATATTAAGATAGTGTTGTTCTAATGTTTAAAATAAAGTCTTAAATAAAGGTAGAATTGAATTTGTAAAATGTTGATTAAAAACACTATTACGGTGTGTTTTGCATTTTTTTTAAAATAAATTGTAAAAAATCGGTTTTTAGACTTATTTTTGCATTCCGTAAGACGAAAGAATTAAGGTTTAAAGTTTACAGTTATATAATACGTAGAATTTAACCTTTGAATGTTTTTACAAAATTGCATTCGTAGCTTAATTGGATAGAGCACCTGACTACGGATCAGGAGGTTAGGGGTTCGACTCCCTTCGAGTGCACAGTTTAGAGCCTTATCACCTAATGTGAGAAGGCTTTTAATTTTTAAAAAAGATCAATGCTGAATTTAGTTCTCTTTGGGCCTCCGGGTGCAGGTAAAGGCACTCAATCTTCTCGGCTAATAGAAAAGTATGGATTGGTTCACATTTCAACAGGTGATCTGTTCCGTGCGCACATCGCCAATCAAACAAGTCTAGGTAAAAAGGTAAGTTCTTTAATAGCTGAAGGCGAATTAGTGCCTGATTCTATTACTATTTCTATGTTAGAAGAAGAAATAGAGAAAAACCCAAGCGCTAAAGGTTTTGTTTTTGATGGGTTTCCTAGAACAGTTCCTCAGGCTGAAGAATTAGATCGTTTTCTTGAAAGTAAAAAAACTTCTATAAAAGGAGTTGTTGCTTTAGATGTTGATCAAGAAGAATTGTCTAAAAGAATTGCTGAACGACAAAAAATAAGTGGTAGAGTAGACGATGGTGCTGATAAATTAAAAAAGCGCATCGAAGAATATTTTAATAAAACTATTCATGTTCTTCCATATTATGAAGCACAAAATAAATTATCTAAAGTTAATGGAATTGGAGAAATTGATTCTGTTACTAAGGATTTATGTGCTGTAATTGACGGATTTGCTTTAATTGATTAATCGCAACATAATGCTTTTGTAGTTTGTTAATTTCCCAAAATAATTATGTCTCAAGGTTCTAATTTTGTTGATTATGTAAAAATTTGCTGCAGGTCAGGTAAAGGAGGAGCGGGTTCGGCACATTTACATAGGGATAAAAGAACTGCAATGGGTGGCCCAGATGGGGGTGATGGCGGCAGAGGCGGTCATATTATCCTTAGAGGAAATGCTCAATTCTGGACATTATTACATCTTAAATACAGGAAACATATAATTGCTGGCGACGGAATGCCCGGTGGTAGCGGTCAGAAATCAGGTAAAACTGGTAAAGATGAAATTCTTGACGTTCCATTAGGGACAATTGCTAAAGATGCTGAAACGGGAGAGATTTTATTTGAAATTACACAAGATGGTGAAACTCAAATTTTAACTCCTGGCGGTAGAGGTGGACTAGGAAATTGGCATTTTAGAACCCCAACATTACAAACCCCTCGATTTGCACAACCTGGAGAACCTGGTGTTGAGCAATGGATGATTTTGGAGTTAAAGGTTTTAGCTGATGTAGGTTTAGTTGGATTTCCTAATGCAGGAAAATCTACCTTGCTATCAGTTGTTTCGGCTGCTAAACCAGAAATTGCAGATTATCCTTTTACAACCATTGTTCCTAATTTAGGAATAGTAAGCTATAGAGATAATCGCTCTTTTATAATGGCTGATATTCCTGGTATCATTGAAGGCGCTTCGGAAGGGAAAGGATTAGGGTTTAGATTTCTTAGGCATATTGAAAGAAATTCTGTTCTATTATTTATGGTGCCTGCAGATACAAATAGAACCATTAAAGAAGAATACGAAATATTAAAAAAAGAATTAAATAATTATAATCCTGAATTAATGCAAAAACCTCATGTTTTAGCAGTTACTAAATGTGATATGCTAGATGAGGAATTAACTTTAGAATTAAAAAAGGAATTACCTAATATTCCTTCCGTATTTATTTCCTCTGTAGCTCAAAAGGGTATATCTGAATTGAAAGATATACTATGGAAAGCAATCCATTCTTAAAATTATTCCTATATATTTATAGCGATAAACAGAACCGACATACCCCTATGTCATAGCTATAATATGAAGCCCAATTTATTGCCTAATCTAGTATTTAGAGCGCCTAAATTTTCTTGGAAATATTCTTTAAAGGAATGTTGGAGCGCATTAAAATCTGATATTTCTATTTCTTCTCCAAGTTTTTACAATTTAATAAAAGATATTAGTGAAGATGAAATAGATGGTTTAAGTCCGAAGATTAAATTCACCTTATGGAAATATTTTAATAGGTCAAGATTTAGAGCAACGCCTTTTGGAACATTTAGCGGGTTTGGTTTGTTGAACAATAATCAGAATTCTACAAATGAGTTTGTAAAAGTGAAACTCCCATTTAAGACGCACTCATTTGTGAATTGGCCTTGTAAAAATGAAGTTGAAATTAATTTTCATGAAGTACTAGGAAGTGATCCATTATTGTTTTGTAATTCTACTTATTATACTACACAGCATTCAATAAGATTTATTTACACAAACGAAAAAGTATTTGAAATAGCCGAAGTAGGTATTAATCAACGTGCTTTAAATATTTTAAATGCTACAAATAAGCCAATTCTAAAATCGGAACTGTATAATCGACTAAATGTTGATTCTGGATCTCTTGCTGAAATGGATTCTCTTTTAGTGGATATGATGGAGTTGCAGTTGATTTTTACGGAAAATACACCCAATATTATTGGAGAGGATTATTTTCATAGAATGGCTCTAACACATTTGGGTGATGATACTCCTTATGTTATTTCTGAAATCGAAGTAGAAAATAATGAAGTAAATTATCCATTATTTAAGAGCATTCCACAATTAATTGATGTTTTGCAGCGAAATGTACCTATGCAAAATATGCCTGCATTGGATGCTTTTAAATCAAAATTTTTAGAAAAATTTGATCAGAATGAAGTTCCATTGATGATGGCGTTGGACCCAGAAATGGGGGTAGGTTATGATGAATTAGAACAATCGAATCTTAATTCTGATTTTGCTAATAAGCTGGTTGCAAAAAAGAATTCAAATGTATCTCAAAGAAAGGACAATATTAAGCAAAAGTTAGCTGCTTATACACAATTTAATAAATGCTCCAATGAGGTGATTTTATTAGATGATTTAATAGATTATGATGCCAAAGAATTTGCGCCAATTCCGAATAGTTTAAGTATTGTAGTTCAGCAATATGGAGATAAATTATTGATTGAGAATTTGGGAGGATCAACTGCAAATACTTTATATGGAAGGTTTACATTGGCAAGTAATGAACTCCTGAATTTGAGTAAAGAGATAGCTGCAGCTGAAGAATTAGCGAATCCTGGCATTTTATTTTTCGATGTAGCTTATATGGGAGAAGCAAATGTTGATAATATAAATAGAAGAGCTTCGATCTATAATCATCAACTTTCTATATTAAATTATGACCTTTCAGAAAGCCCCTTGTCTTTAAATGATATTTTGATTTCTATAAAGGATAATGAAGTTGTATTGAAATCTATTTCATTGAATAAACGATTAATACCAAGACTTGCTAGTGCATATAATTATAGTAGATCAGATTTATCTGTTTTTAGGCTGTTATGCGATTTACAATATCAGGGAATTCATGCTTCATTATTGCCCGATCCTGAAAAGCTATTTCCAGATAAAAATTATTATCCTAGATTGGAATACAAAAACTTAATAATTTCTTTAGCTAAGTGGAGGATTAAAAAAGTTGATCTTACTCATATAAAAGAAGATGTAATTAAATTTTTTAAGGATAATGGAATCCCTTATCAATTTAGATGTGGTTTAGGTGATCAATTGCTTTGTTTTAATATCGAAAATGTTGCGGATAGGGAAGCTTTTATAAATTACATATCCAAACAAGAAGAATTATTATTAGAAGAGTTTTTACTGCCTAATAAACCATTATTGATTGATTATAAAAATAATCCTTTAATCGGACAATATGTATTAACAGCGTACCATAATCAACCGATATATAATGACTTTAAGAATAGGTACTCCGTAATTTTTAGTCAAGATAAGGTGGTAGAGCAATTTATTCCTGGAAGTGAGTGGGTGTATTTCGAAATTTTTTGTCACCATCAAAGAGCAAATTCTATTTTGCTAGATCCAATTAATGAGCTTTTAAACTCAAAAAGAAAATTAATTGAAAGTTGGTTTTTTATAAGGTATAGTTTAAATGGAAATCATTTACGATTTAGAGTAAAATTGAAGTCAATATCGTTTTATAATCAAATCATTAGCTCCATGTATTCTTTGATTAATCCGTATGTTGAAAATGGATTAGTATCTGATTTACAGATTAAAACTTATAAAAGGGAATTATCAAGATATGGAGCGGATTTAATTGAGGAAGTTGAAAAACATTTCGAAATAGATAGTGATTTTGTATTGAATCAAGTAATTCAACTTGATGATGATTTTCTTAAATATAAACTTATAATTAATAGTGCAAAGGAGATAATAAAACTTGCGTTATTTAATCGGACTTCTGAAACTGAATCGAAATCATTTAAAAATTTTAACGACAAGAGTATTCAGTATATAAAGCAATATTCTGATGCTTTTATAGAGGAGCATCATTTAGATTCATTAGACTTTAAGCAATTAAATATAGCTTATCAAAAATATATAAATTATAATGATGAGGCAATAAATTATTCAAAATCAGAGGATTTTGTAAATTCTTTCGTTGATGTTTTAAATAAATCTTTGAGCAGCGGTAGAAATATATTTGGTGATTTATTTCATATGCACGTTAACAGATCATTTTCTGATCTGCAACGTACACATGAATTAATTATTTACTATTTTCTATATAAAGATTTGCAAAAAGAGAAAGCAACTTCGAAAAATTAAACGGCTTTAACTTTAATTTCTGTAATGTAAGTATTGCTTGGGCCTTCTTTAAAGATGAACGTTAACCTGTCGTTGTAAAAGGTTTCTAATCTTCTTTTAATATTCCCCATTCCTACGCCATTACTGGATTTGCTTGGAGTGTCTGCTTTTAAATTAAATGTAGAAATAGACAATCCATTCTCATCATTAATTATTGAAATTTTTGCTGGATAATTTTCATTTGAAATATTACCATGTTTGTAAATGTTTTCTACTAAGGTTAAAAGAACCAGCGGTAAGAATTTAACATCATTTATGTCATTAGGGATAATTAATTCTACATATACCTTGTTTTTGGTTCTAAGTCTATGTAGATTCATTAAGTTTTCTACTTGTTCAACTTCATCTCTAAGATTAACTAATTCAGACGAGCCTGGCTGTTTTAAGGCGTATCTCATCATTTCCGATAAAGATAATATTGCTGAAGCTGCATCGGGGGCTAATTTTCTAGTGCCGTTGTAAATAAAGCTTAAAGTATTGAACAAGAAGTGTGGATTGATTTGACTTCTCAAATAATTATTTTCTAGTTTAACCAATTCATTTTCAAGTCTATGGTTATCAAGAATATTTGTAAGATTCTCTGTTTTTAATCTTTCTGATTGTTTGCTTTCTTCTAAGGCTTTGACGATATAAACAAAACCCACACTAAAACCGATAAAGTATATTCCGCGCCACAATGATCTTATAATAGATTGCCATGAAAAACCTCGACTAACATTCAATATCTCAAGTTTAGTTAATAGTACTTCTAGAATATAGATTAGGCCACAATAACCAACTATTTCGACTGCAATTATTACTGGAAGAAGAAAGTATCTTTTTGAAAATTTATAAATGAGCTCTGCATTAACATAGAATAACAGAATATTCATTGAGTAATAGAATATAATTACAGCAATAGGAATGCTTACTGTAAATGATAATGTAGTTATGAATAATTCATAAAAAATGAAAATTATCCAAACTATAAGATGGGTTTTATATGACTTTTTAACTGCTGAGTAGATACTTTGCATTTTGCTTATGTAAATTTATATAGGAATTGATGTAATAATTTTATAGGTTCGTGTAATAAACTTTTATTAAATTTTTAAACACATGATTTTTGAAGAAAAAAAATCATGAAAAATCAAAACACAACAAACAGCAAATTGACAAAAAACACTATTTTCGTTTTCAAAAATGTAAAGAACTCAAATGGTTTCAGTACTGATCCAACGACTTCTACTATGAAAACTATTTTTACTTCAATTGATCCAACTGTTTTTAAATAGGTTTATTGACCTCTGCTAGATTTTAGTAGAATACCTTGGATGTACTCAAGGAAAGCATCTTTGTATCCTTCTCCTAATTGTATATTCTCATCGTTTATAAGTTTAATAATATTACCGTCTACTCTTTTAATAGAGCTCTTAGATATAATGTAAGATTTATTAACTCGAATAAAAGGGTGTTTTTCTAAGGCTTTTTCAACTTCTTTAAGTGTTAAATAAGTAATTATTTCATCATTAGAAGTTACGATCTTTACGTAGTTCTGTAGAGATTTAATATATAATATTTCGTTGATCGAGATATTTGCAAAGGCATGTTTATGATCGCCTTTTACAAAAAGAGTATTTGAGTCGTCTACTGTAGCTATGGTAGAAACTTTCTCAGATTCCTTTTTAATAATACGATCTATACCCAGTGCAAATTTTGCGAACGAAATTGGTTTTAATAAATATTGATCACTTTGTACATCGAAAGCTTGTAAAGCATAATCAGGATGTGCAGTTGTGAACACTAAATATTTTGTTTTATCACGTAGACTCTTTGCGAGTTCTATACCATTTAAGCTGGGCATATCAATATCCATAAATATTATGTCTATTTGATCTGCTACATTTATTTCTGTAAGGGCCGTTATAGGATTTGTAAATGTTTTATAAACATATAATCCGGGCATCTCTGATATGTGGTCAGTAATTACTTCTATTGCATGATCTTCATCATCTATAGCAACGCATTTTAATTTCATGTGTGTAGAATTTTTACGCAAGATAATTAAAATTCACATCCACAATAGTTTTGTGTAAAAAACTGGGTTTTAAATTTTACACAAATAGCCTGTTAACCAGTAATTTTAAAGATTTTTATTTTTGATGATTTTTTAAATCTTTAAGGTTCGTGTAATTCAATACAGGTTTCGTGTAAAATATATTAGACTTCGTGTAATAAATTAAATTCTATCAAAAATATGTCCAATATTTATACTGTGTTAGCCTAGAGCATATAAGTTGTTATCATTAACTTATGAAAACAGTCTTCATAAAACTGTTACATTTTATAGTCGAGTTTGAGTATGAAATGTAACAGTTTGAAGAGTAAAATTTAAGAATTATGGAAGCTAAAAATTATGAATATTTGTTGAATAGCGTTTTTACAAATGTGCAAACATCAAATGGAGTAGATGCTGAAATGTATCTAGTTATGATTGAGGAGCATAATAATATTTTATTGAAAAATTTCTATGACTCACATCAAGAAAGAGTATTAGAGTTTAAAAAGGCCTTTTCAATAGTAAGAGAACAAGTTTTGTTTGCTCTTGTTGAGGGGGGTAAAAAAATAATAATGAATGCTTCTGAAGACGAAATGAATCAACTTCAAACTATGATAAATGTTTTAAATCCTAGCTTCTACGATATAGCTGAGTTAAATAATATTATCAATACTTCTATAAGAATTTTTGCTAGATATGGAATTTGTAACCAGATTCAAAGAACTTCAATGTTTAAAACGAATAATTCATTCCAAAAAAGAGCTTTCAGAGATTAGGTTTAAATTTGAAATATAAAATAAGAAGGTCATTTATTAATTTAGATGGCCTTTTTTGTATAATATTAATCAGTTTAGCTAAATAGGAGAGATAGAAGAAATAATTTAATAATTGTAAATTAGTCCAAATCTCATCGTTTTTGCTAGAGGACTTTTCTTTACATCGGCAATTAAATAACCAAAATCGAAATTAAATTTATTGTATCTAGCTCCTGCTCCAACGGTTAAATAGCTACTGTTTCCTTTTTTAGGGTTTTCGTAATTGTATCCTGCTCTTAAAGCAAATGTATTATTATACCAATATTCTACACCAGTAGAAATGCCTATTTCTTTCAATTCTTCGCTAAACCCACCTGGTGCATCTCCAAATGAACTAAATAAAGCTGATGTTACAGATCTATTTGGGTCTTTTCCTGCAATTATATTGCCATTAGAATCATAGCTTGGTTGTGTTGGAACTAATAATTTATTAAAATCTAAGCCAATTGTAATATCGTTTAAATCATCTAATAAAAACTTAGCAGAGCCTCCAACTTTTAAATTACTAGGTAAGAAGAATTTTGTGCCCGCTTGGGTATAACTCATTTTTGTTCCAATATTAGAAAAGTTTATACCTGCAGCTAAAATAGTATTCGTGTTAAATAAGATGGTTTTTTTTGTATACAAAGCAGCTATGTCAATTGCCACTGCATTTCCAGCTTTGCTATTTGCAGATGAAGAAGTTAAATTGCTTTGCAAATTCGAATTTATATATCTTACGGATCCACCGAGTGCAAAATCCTCGCCAAATGATCTAGAATAACTAATGTCGAATGCTAATTCATTTGGATTAGAAACCCCTATTAATTGTTGATTTGCATCGGTTAATTGAACATTTCCTAAGGAAAAATACCTTAAAGAAGCTCCAATTGTATTTCTATCATCAATTTTATAATATCCACTCAAATAACTAAGGCTAACATCAGTTGCGATATTTCTTAGCCAAGGCGAATAAGATAGTCCAATAGAATAATCATTTTCTAAAAATGCCATCTTTGCTGGATTCATGCTGGTTGAATTTGCGTCTCCAGGAGTTGCTACTCCAACATTACCTATTGCGCCAGACCTGGCATCTGGTACAATTAATAAAAATGGAACTGCCGTAACTACATTATTAGATTCGCTTCCATTTGTTTGTGAACCACCTATTGTTTGCGAAAATAAATTGCTAGAAGCTATAAAAAGCCCACATATAGTTAGTAGTAAAGACTTAAATTTTATCATGAGTTATTATTGATAAATTGTTTTTAAAACAATTATTAAATTATAAATAATAATAATAATTATTTGCAAAGGTAAGATCAATTATGTTTTTTAATAATTTATAATTGATGATTTAAAGTAATCTTTTTAAATTATAACTATTTTAAATAGTAAAATAAGCGGGTAATTTTACTTTTAAATTTAAATTCTAACTATTGAAAAGCGTATATTTGTTTTTGGATAAGTGTACTATTTAATAGGTCCTTGTCTTATGTTTTATGATGATTACATCGTATCTAGGCAATACGTTGTAATTCATGTGTAAATGTGAATTACTATGAATTCTTTAAGTACTTTTATTTCTAAGATTGGGGTTTTAATAAGTTTATTTTTATTTGGCTCTTATTCTTATGCTCAGGAAATTAAATCCTCAAGTAGTAAATATTATTATAATAATTTTGATAACGGTCAACTAGGGACTGCATTTACACATATAGGTGTTAATCAAGCTTTAGCTGTTTCAGCAACTTCCGCCCTTAATAACCTAACTCCAGAGAATGGTTATTCTTTGTCTTCTACAGGAAATGGTATTGCTGGTGGTATGAAATTATCTTTTTTACCGGAAGGTACCGACTTAAATTCAGAAACATATGGTTATGAATGGAATTTTTTGTATAAAAACTCTGGGAGTAATCCTAACAATTCAAACACTATTGATAATGGGGAGAATGCTTGGAAATTGTGGCTTTTTGCTGAGAATTCTGATATAAATAATTCAAGAGGCTATTATTTAACCCATGTTAATAATCAACTTCAGTTAAGACATAAATACAGTAATTCTGCAGACGTATCTCAGTACAATAATTTAATCTCTGTAAACTTAAATTCTATAGGTACAAATAATTCTACCTATACGATTAGAATTCAACGTTTAAAAAGATCAGGTCAATATGTTTGGCATTTATTTGTTGATGAATATACACCTTCAACAAGAGAAGCAATCACAGAAAGGGGTGGAACCGGAGCTTATGAAGGAAGTTTAAATTTATTTGCAAATTCTACATTATTGGTGTCTTCTACAACGGAGGGAAGGTTTAAGTTTGATGAATTTAAGTTTTATTCGATGAAGCTTGAAATTACTGGTGCCAATAATACCTCTAACGGTATTTCAAATCCATTATATGCAGGTCAAACTCAAGCGAATTTATATGGGTTAGAAGTTAAAACACGTGGATTGTTTGATATCTACCAAATGGTATTCAATCTTTCAGGTTCTATTACCAGCATTATTGAACCAAATACGATGAAGTTACTTCGTTCGAACGATAATTTCTTTGGAAATAATGATGATTATTTAATAGCAAGTCTGTTTTTTTATGATGCTGCGGCCCAAAATTATAATATGTCTGACAGGTTTTGGAGTATTGGAAATTCGGATGGATCTAATAAAACCGTAGGGTATTATTATATTCAAGCAAATGTTAAAGCAAATCCTTCCACTACAAGTAGTTATACTTTTGTGGGAGCTCCAGTTTTAATGAGTGAAAGCGCACAAATTAATTATGTAGCCAATGGGGATGTTACGAATACAGTGGCACCACCTGTTTCTTCTGGTGTAGTTTACGATTGGCAGGGTACAACCAGTGTAGACTGGAATACGGCTTCTAACTGGTCGCCTTCTGGTGTTCCTGGAGCTAGTGATGTGGCAAGAATTGGTGTTGTAAGTTTTGGTAATAATAATCCACTTATTAGTTCTGGGACATCAGAAGTAGGAAATGTTATTTTCGGTACTACTAAAGAAAGTATTTTAACCATTAATGGGATTTTAAATGTAGTTTCTGCAGTAAGTGTTTATAATAGGCCAAATAACGATTTTAATGTAAATATTAACGGTTCGGGGAAATTGAAAGCTCAAAACATAATCGTAGGAAATAATATTGAAGGTAATACAGCATCTTCAGTTCCTAGTTTAACTGTTTTAAATCAAAATCTTCAAGATGTTGAAATTTCAGGGGCTTTAATTTTAAATGGAAGTTATATTGCGATTTCGTCTTCATCTAGAATTAACAACCCAAATTATATTGTAAAATCAGGGAAAAATTTAATTCTAAATGAATTGCGTTCATTTCATACGAATTCAAATAATATTTCGAAGCTTACTTTAGAAGGTGGGAATTTAAAAATAACTGGTTCAGAAGCCTTAAAATCAATTTCAACAATTGGTAAAACATTTATTGTTACGCCTCAAAATGTAAATTCTAATATCGAATATTCAAGTTCTTCTCCACAAACAATTTATACCAATAACGTTGCAATAGGGGAAGTTTTGGTAAGTTCTAACCCTACAGTGGGCTATTCGTCTATTAAATTTACAGGTAATGGTCAGAAAAATGTTAATTCAGGAATATTATTTGTAAAAGGTAACTGGACTTCAGAACAAGGAAAAGTAAATTTATCATCCAATAATGTTACAGTTCATTTCAACGGATTAGCTCAAACAATTACCGATTCTAATTCAGATACTGGAATAGGAGTTGTTTTTAAAGATGTAATATTAAGTAGTGGCACCAAAAATTTAGATGGATTAGGTAAGTTTTCAATATCTCCAAATTCAAGACTAAATTTGGAATCTGGTTCAATTCTTAATTTAAATGGGAAACTAACTTTAAAATCAGATGAATCAGGCTTTGCTAGTATAGCAACTTTAAATAATGCAACAATTAATGGTAATGCCAATGTAGAAGTATTTTTTAAAGGTGGGATGGGTAAAAGAGGAACGCGTATGTTCGCTCCGCCAATAAATGAGGCTGGTTTAAGATCTGCAGGAAGAAGTTTTTATCAGCAAATGAAAGAGCATATGGTAATTACTGGATCAGGTGGGGTAACAAATGGTTTCGATGCAGGAAGTGCTTTAAATCCATATAGTGCTACTATTTATAAATATAAAGAAGATGCAACCGCTTCGCAATCTCAATTTACACCAGTAACTTCATTAATTACTGGGGTAGTGCCAAATGCGTTACCAGGTGAAGGATTTTATTTTGCATATAGAGGTAATAGGGATAATTATTATCCTCAAAATTCTACAGAATCACCTAAATTATTTCCAGATTATGTGCCCGAAAGTTTCAGTCCAGCTTTTACAGGAACTATAAACCAAGGGAATGTTTCAGTTACAATTAACAATTCTAACCATGCCGGTGATCCAAATAATGGTTATAATTTAGTAGGAAATCCTTATGTTTCGTCAATAGATTGGGAGCAAGTATATGCTTCTAATTCTAATGGCTTAGATAATGAAATAAAAATTATTACTCCAGGAGGTGCTATTATGACCCGTAAAAAAGTAAACGGTGTTGTTACAGTAGTTAATGGTAATGTAGAAAACTCAAATATTATTCAACCTGGACAAGGATTTTTTATTAGAAAAAATACTCCGGGCACTAGCACTTTTACTTTTTCTGAAAGTCATAAAAATAGCTTGTCAAATGTAAATAGGTATTTAACTTTGCCTACTCAAAGGCTTTTGAGAGATCAACTTTCTATGCAAACTGGTCCTGGATCCAGTATAAGTTCTGAACTAAGTAGCGCTATTGATTTTAGGATTAAGATAAGTGATGTAGAAAATTCAGAAGAAACTGCGATTGTATTTAATGAAGGTTTTTCTGAAAATTATGATGAAATCGATGCTTCATATTTAGGTGGAAGTACGGTTAATTTAGCTTCAATGACTTCTGATGGTAAATTAACAGCTATAAATTATATGCCTAAACTGGGCGATATTAATACTATTAAGTTAAGAACAACGGCTACATTTCCTGCCGATACTGTAAATGAGGTGTCCTTAACTTTAAATTTCCCAAATACTTATGTTTTAAATAATTATAAAGCAGTTTTAAAAGACAATTATTTAGGAAAAGAGATCAATATTAGAGAAACACCTAGTTATAAATTTTCAGTAATTCGTGGAGTAACCAATAGTTCTGGTAATAATAGATTTGAATTGAGTTTTGTTGCCGATGCTAACCCAGCTGTAAAATTGGCTGGATTTGAAGGGAAACAAATCGAAGAATATTTAAAATTAGATTGGAAAACTACCTCCGAATTAAGTAGTAAATCTTTTATTATTGAACATTCCTTAGATGGAGTAAATTTCTCTAAAGTAGGGGAGTTAAATGCTACTGGCGATTCTTTTAAAGAGGTGAGTTATAATTTTAATTATTTATCTCCAACGGAAGGCAAAAATCATTTTAGATTACAACAAGTATTTTATAATAATACGAACACGTATTCAGATGTTATATTGGTTAATTATGTTAAGTCATCTAATGCTAATATTCAAAATTTTGAGGTAAGCAACCTAAATAACGACATTAAATTATTATGGTCTCTTGAGGATCAAAGTAATATTGTGAAATACGAAATTGAGAAATCATTTAATGAAATTTTATTTAATAAAATTGGAGAAATTAATCTTCAAACAGGCTTAAGTTATACTTATACTGATACAAACCCGATTATTGGAATTAATTCGTACAGATTAAAAATAATTTATTCTGATCAATCATTTAAGTATTCTGAAATTCGAACTTTAGATTTTAAGGCAGTTCTTGCAATTGAAGGTTTATCTTATAAAATTGAAAATAATGAAGTGCAATTCTCATGGAAGAGTTTATCAGATAAATTTACAGATAAGTACATTTTAGAAAAAATGTCTGAAGCTGGAGCTTATAATGTAATTTCAGAAATAGGTGTAAAGGCTGGAGCAACAGATGCTTATGTTTATACAATTTCAGATTTAAAACCTACTCAAGGAAAATCTAATTATAGATTACGAGTTTCAAATATTGATAAATCATCTTCTTATTCATCAGTAGTGGAAGTGGTATTTTACTTAAATTCTAATATTATTAATTTGTCTGCAACTCAATTAGAAAATGAAGTAAAACTTGGTTGGTCATTAATAAACTCAGCAAAGAGTAAGCTTTTTAATGTAGAGCGTTCAATTAATGGAGGAGAATTTTTATCAATTGGAGTTATAAATTTTGATAATAACACTAACCAGAATTTCACTTTTGCAGACAAAACACCAGTTGATGGATTTTTAAATTATAGAATCAAACATGAGTTTACAGATAATACGTTCACTTATTCAGATAATTTTGGTTTAAACTTTAAAAAGCCTTTCGAATCTAAAATTAATATGTTTAATGTAGTTCAAGCAGATAAAATTGTGAAAATTAATTGGAGTACATTATCAGAATTAGGTACCTTAAAATTTGGAATCGAAAAATCAACAGATGGTGTAAATTTTACAGAGCTTAGTCAAAAAGCTGGATCTGGAAACCCTAACCTTTCTTCGAGTTATATTTTCGAAGATTTAAATCCTGGATTTGGACTGGTTTATTATAGAATAAAGCATTATTTTACAGATAATAAGTTTGTTTATACTGAAACAAAATCTATCGTAGTTAAGAAGATTTATGAATTTTATTTAAGTTCTTTCTCTGTTTTACAGGATAAATTTAATGTGGTTGTGCTTTGGGAAACTCAGAAAGAGAATGGTAATTCTAAAATTGAAATTGAAAGATCGACTAATGGTGTGAACTTTGTGAAAATAGATGAACTTGACGTTTTAAGTAGAAGTGAGATGGTAAACAGCTATTTAAGAAAGGATTTAAATCCTTTTGAAGGCAATAACTATTACCGATTAAAGCAATTAAATGAGGATGGTACATCTAACTATTCTGAAGTAAAACGAATAAATTTTGTGACTCCTTTTGTTTTTAATTTAACCTCATTTACAATTGTAAAACCAACTAGTACTACGGCACAATTAAATTTTGAAATTGCTTCAGAAAGAAATGGTTTGAAATATGAAATTGAACGCTCAATTGATGGTGTAAATTATCAAACAATTGGACAATTATTGTCCCAAGGGAATGCTAATAATTCAAGAATTTATTCTTATATTGATAGTGATCCATTAAAGGATGTAGCTTTTTATAGAATTAAATATTTTAACAAAGCAGGAGATTTTCTTTTGTCTTATCCACAAATAATAGATTTTGGAAATTTAGTTACATACGGTAAATTAAACTTAACTGTATTCCCAAATCCTGCTACAGATTATATAGAAATCAATAAATCAGCTATTTCTGTTAAGGTAATTATTTATAATATGTCAGGTCAAGTTATGAAGAGTTCAAGATTTGAATCTGGTGAGAATATAAAAATGAATATTAGTGATCTAAATAATGGAATCTATATTATTGAACTTGTCAATGAGAAGGATAACGTTGTATTAGGTTCTTCAAAATTTTACAAGAATTTACTATGATACTAAATAAGATTAACAAATTTTTATTTACTACGTCTATTTTACTTTTTGTAGCCTTACATTCAAACGCACAGTGCGACCCTATGTTTGATCCATTTTGTGAAGACGTTGACGTTCCAATTGATGATTGGATTCCTTATATTGTTTTAGGAATTGCAGTTATAAGTTATTTTTTCTTTAAGAATAAAAAGATCATCCAAACTGCTAGTTAATGTCTTGTGTAGCATATTAGGGATTAAGATTTTATTCATAAATTAAATAATTGAAAATGAATATTTTCTGCTAACATTTAATTTCTTTTTACATATTTTTGTAATATTATTGCTACATGATACATGATAAAAATTTTATCTAACCTCTTAAAATCCAAATTTTCATATTTGGGATTTTTAATATTTTTTAATCAGTTATTATTTGCTCAGAGTTTAACTAATTATTCATTTTCCACTTCTACATCCACCACATTTACCTTATTATCTAGTGCAACAACACCTACGCTGTCTGCTGGTACAGTGGATAATGGAGCATATAATAATATTCCAATTGGATTTGATTTTTGGTATTTAGGGGAAAAATACACCACCATCTCAGCTGCTACAAACGGATATTTAATGCTAGGCACAACCATTCCTTCTGGAAGTAGTTATGGTAGTACAAATAATTTAAAGACGGGTTCAGTAAGGCCTGTTATAGCGCCATTATGGGACGATTTAGCTTTAACTGCAAATAAAGTTACTTATAAAACTAGTGGAACTATAGGTAACAGAATTTTCCAAATTCAATATTTAAATGTTAAATGGAGTAGATCTGTTGGTAGTAACAATGGTTCAATTTCATTTCAAGTAACACTAGATGAAGCTTCAGGAGCTATTACTTTTCACTATAGACCAGAAAGTGCCAATGTTAGCTCTGGATCAGCATCAATTGGTTTATCAGCAACTGCAACCGGTAACAATAATTTTATTTCTGTTAGTAATAACGTTTCAAGCCCATCTATTAGTTATTCAACGGAGTCAAGTCATACCGCTAGACCTACTACAAATAGGAGGTTCATATTTACCCCTTCAAAACCTGTAACTCCAAGTAATTTAACCTTTTCCGCAATTGATACCGATAGAATTACAATTAATTGGCAAGATAATGAAGTAGACGAATTAGGGTATTCTATATATTATTCAACAGATGGAAATACATATTCACTTTACAACACAACTGGGCCAAACATTAATACAATAACGGCAACAGGATTAGTAAGTGGTCAGAATTATTTTTGGAAAGTGTATGCTTTTAGAGAAATATTAAGTGATGCATTGGAAGGGGAACAAGGCACATTAGGTCCAGTTCCAACAGATTTTAGTTTGTCATATCCATTTTCAGGAAATGCTAATGATGCATCAGGAAACTCTAATAATGGTACATTACAAAATGGGCCTACTCTCGTAGAAGATAGATTTGGAATTCCAAACAGCGCCTACAGCTTTAATGGTGTAAATCAATATATATCTACATCAACCTTAATTGCATCGCCAGGTCCACAAACTTTTACCTATAGTGTATGGATAAAAACTACAACCACTAATGGTGGGAGAATTTTTGGGTTTGGTTCATCTCAAATAGGTTTAAGTTCTTCTTATGACCGACATTTATACATGACCAATACTGGAAAGTTAGCATTTGGAGTTTATGTTTCCTCTACTCGTCAACTTATAACCACAACTAATTCTTATAATGATGGAAATTGGCATAATGTAATTTGTAGTGTTGGTCCTGCAGGAATTAGATTATATGTTGATGGAGTACTTCAAGGTGTAAATGCTGCAATCACAACAGCCGAAGTTTTTGGAGGTTATTGGAAGGTTGGATATGATGCTTTAACATCTTGGGAAAATGCACCAACAAGTAATTATTTTAATGGAATAATTGATGACATAAGCGTTTATAATAGGCAGCTAAATTCTGCTGAAATTATGAATGTTAATTATGTTAAAACAGAAGAATATGCTTATTGGAAAAATATAACCCTAAATACTTCTAATATTATTTCAGGAACTCAAACAAATTTTCCTTATTTAATTAAAATTATTGATCCAGATCTAAAATTAAATACAAATAGTTGTGATATTACCGCTGGTAGTTTAGATATTGGTAAAGTATTATCTCCAACCGGACAAGACATATCATTTAAGTTATTTACTGGTGAAAAATTAAAATATGAAATAGCAAAATATGATCCTGCAACTGGAGAGCTATGGGCATGGCTAAATCTACCTTCTGTTTCTTCTAGTTCTAATTTAGTTGTTAAAATGTTGTTTGGTAATCCAAATCCTCCTGTTAACAACAGTTCTGATACGTGGTCTGATTTTAGATCGGTGTTTCATTTTGATGAAAATTCTTATAGTGGAACTACAACAGATGCAACTACATTAGCACTTATTGGTACTGCAAATAGTATGTCGGCATCCAATTTGGTTTCAGGGAAAATTTTGAATGCATATAATTTTAACGGAGCTCAGAAAATTGCAGTTGCTCCAAACTCAGCAACTAATATTACAGGGGATTATACTTTATCGGCATGGATTAACTCTAGTTCACCACTCGTTGATCAAAAAATAATAACTAATCAAAATTCTTCAAATGCTGGTTATAAAATGGGTTTGTATAATGGAAGGCCAGAAAATGAAAATAATGGAAATGCAAATAGACCGGGTTCTTCAGGCGTAACTGGAACAGCAATAACCGTAAGTGCCAATACCTGGTATCATGTTATGGGGGTTTATTCTGGCACAACTTTAAGTATGTATGTAAATGGTGTACCAGCGCAAGTTAGAACAGCAGTTTCTGCACCAAATATTGGTATAAATCTAAATATAGGGGTTGGTGAAGGTGGGAATATGCATTATTTTAATGGAATAATAGACGAACCTAGGCTTTCTGCAACTGCTAGAAGTGCTTCGTGGGCATTATCTGAATATCAAAATCAAAACAACCCAACCAATTCAGGAGTTTTACCTTCAATACTTTCGATTGGAAATTTACAAGCTGAAGTTTCATTAGCAACTGCTTATTCTGGTTTGTATTTTACTTTTGAAGGCAATGTAAATAACAATTTTAATGGTGTTGGGAATTTTTCTTCTAATGCAACCAACTTAACCACATTGCCCGCCACTTCTGGTTTAGTTTCAGTGATAATTCCTTCAGGTAAAGCACCAGTTTTGTCTGCCGATGTTACTTTAAATGCTATAAATATTCAAAGCGGAGGGCAAATAAATTTAAATGGATTTGCTTTAAATATTGCTTGTAATGTTTACGACAATGGGGTAATTAATGGCTCTAGTGGTAAAATTAATTTTAATGGAAGTACTGCAAATCAATATTATTATGGGAATGCAACTACAAGCTCAGTTGGAAATTTGGAAGTAAATAATAGTGCTGCAGGTACATTAACAATAAGCGGTGCTAACTTAAATATTCATACAGGATTAAAATTATTATCAGGAGCAAAATTAAATGTTCAAAATAATTCGGTAGTAACCTTAAAATCTAATTCTATTAGTTTTGCCAATGTAGCTCCTTTAACTGGTGCCTCTACAATTACTGGTAATTTGACTGTAGAAAATTATTTCACAGGAGGCGTTGGAAAAAGAGGTACAAGAATGGTTTCTTCGGCTATCAATGAGTCTACAATGCGCGCAGCTGGACGAAGTATTTTTCAGCAAGTAAAGGAACATATGGTGGTTACTGGAAAGGAGAATGGAGGTTTTGATCCAGGAAATAGTGTTAGTCCATTTGCAATTACATTAACAAAATATAATGAGCCTGCTGCATTAAATGTAGGTCAATTTTCCGAAATAACTAATATAATTACTGGTACGGTGCCAGTAGAATTGCCAGGGTCTGCATTTTTCCTTTTTTATAGAGGAAATAGAGATAATTATACACCAGCAACTGCATTAACATCAACAAAGTTGTTAAGTGATTATGTGCCAGAAAGTTTTGCAGCTTCTTTTACTGGTCCTTTAAATCAAGGCGAAATAAGTATCCCTATAACGCACTCAAATAATGCAGGAGATACAAATAATGGATTTAATGTGGTTGGTAATCCATATGCGGCTACAATAGATTGGGATTTAGTTTATGCAACTAATTCTTCTATAATAGAAAACCAGATCAGAATAATACAACCGGGAGGAGCAATTATGACCCGAACTAAATCAGGTTCAGATCCAGCGGTTGTTGTAAATGCAATTGGAAGTCCAGAAAGTGCGCAATATATTCAACCTGGTCAAGGGTTTTATATTAAAAAATTAGCCGCTGGAACTTCAAATTTAATATTCAGAGAAAGTCATAAATCTATTAACTCTGCACCGCTTAGATTGTTAACTACTCCAAATAATAAGCCGAGTTTAATGTCTAATTTAAGTATGAGTACTGATCCTGTGGTTACCGAAAAGCAAGCAGTAATCATGTACTTTAATATAAAAAATAGTCAAAATGCTTCAGACGAAACTGCGGTGGTTTTCAAGAATGCTTATTCGGAGAATTTAGATAATAACGATATTCCATATTTAACTAATAACTCGGTAATTTTAGGAACTAGAAGTGGAGATGGGGTTAATTTAGCAATTAATTATCTACCCGAATTAAGTGGTCAAACCAAATTTAAACTTCTTGTAAATGCTTCTGTAAGCGGAGATCATACTTTAAATTTCACGAATCTTCTAGCATTGGGTAGATATAAAGCTATGTTAAAAGATTATTATCTAAACACTACAATAGACTTATCTACAAACCCTAATTATTCATTTAATATTGATAAAACTATTGCTTCAACATTTGGAACCAATAGATTCGAAATTTCATTCGTAGAAGGTCCAGCTTTAAAATTAAATTTAAGTGAATTTTCTGGTCAACAGAACGTAAAAAATATAGAATTAAACTTCACTACTGCTACAGAAACCACTACAACAAAAACTGAAATTGAAGCCAGTGTCGATGGGACAAACTTCTCAAAAATTGGTGAAGTAAAAGGGGCAGGAATTTCTACCAGCCCAATAGAATACACTTATTTACACAAAACACCTGCTCAAGGTCAAAACGTATATCGACTTAAACAAATTTATGCAGATGGAACTTTTGCCTATTCAGATCCAATAACTATCGTTTTTAGAACAGTAGAGTTTAATAATTTGAAAGTTAGTAGAAGTAATCAATTATTAAATGTTTCTTGGTCAACCGTATCAGAAGTTAATACGGTTAATTTTTCTGTTGAACGCTCTTTAGATGGGGTTAACTTTATTAATGTAGGTCAAGTTCTAGGAAAGGGAACATCATCAGATCCATCACAATATGCATTTCAAGATGCTAATCCACCAATAGGAAAGGTTCATTACCGTATTAAAGTTAATTTTTCTGATGCCTTACCTAGTTATTCGGAAGTTATTAGCTACAATTATAGAGATTCATATATTAAAGAGTTTATTGTAGATAAATCTGCGACTGATGTTTTATTAACATGGAGTATAGAAAAAAATGCTTCTTTAAAACAATTTACTTTAGAACGTTCATCTGATGGACTTAATTTCACTGCAATTTCAAATATTTTAATTGGTGCTATAAATGAATTAGGTAAATACACTTATTTTGATGATGAACCATTTGATGGAACTAATTATTACAGAATTAAGCAAATATTAAGTGATACAGATCCACTATATTCTGTTATAAAACAAATAAATTTTAAAAAGATACAACTTCAAAGTTTTTCTGTAATTCAGGAAAATAACGATGTAAAGATTAATTGGAAAACAACAACAGAAACCAATACATCCTATTTTGAGGTTCAAAGGTCTACTGATGGTATTAATTTTGCAGGAATTAAAACTATATCAGCAGCTAATAATTCTAGTACTTTAAAAGATTATTTAGTAATTGATAATAGCCCAATTCAAGGAAAAAGTTATTATAGATTAAAATTAGTATATGTTGATGCTGATTCTAGTTTAAATAATGCCATTGAAATTTTCACCAAAGGTTCTAGGTTTATAAAATTAGATTTAGCAAAAAGAGAAAATGGGGTTAATGTTGCTTGGACAGCGTTTAACGATGAAGAAACTACTACTTTCGAAATAGAAAGATCTATAGATGGTATAAACTTTATAAAAGTAGGTTCTATTCCTTCGCAAATTGAGAATGGGAATTTGAATTATAATTTTACAGATGTAAATCCTGGATATACTAAATTAAATTATAGACTTAAGGAAGTCTTTGAAGATAAATCAACAAAAACTTCCAATATTGTTAGTATAGATCATATTTTAACTAATGTAAGTTTAAAGGATTTTATAATTTCAAATTCACCATTAGGTGTTCAAATAAATTGGGCTACATCTATAGAAAATGGAACATCAAGGATTTTAATAGAAAAATCTAATGATGGTACGTCATTTAGTCCATTAACAAGTTTCGCTGCTTATAATACTTCAACAGAATTAAGGAGTTATAAGTATTTAGATATTACTCAATTAGCAGGACTATATCATTATAGGTTAAAATTTGAATACTTGGATGGTGGTTCTGAATATTCTGCAATTAAATCATTCCAATTTTATCCATTTAAACTTATTTCATTTAATGCTCAAAAGAGCAATGGGAAGGCTACTTTAAAGTGGAGCGCATCTCATGAACAAAATGCGGTAAGCTATTCTTTAGAGCGTTCTAATAATGGGCAAACATTTACGGAAGTTACTTCTATAAAAACTCAAGGTGGTTTATTGGAGAATGCCTATTCTTTTATAGACGAATCTGCTCCAAAAGGAATTAATTATTATAGATTGAATCTAAAATATGAAGACAATAATTTGTTGTTGCCAATTTTTGTTTTCGATTATTTAAAATTTGTAGGTTATTTAAATAGTTTTAATGTCGTAAAACAAGGATTTAAGACAGTCTTAGATTGGAAAACGAATAATGATATTTATATAAAGAATTTCGAATTAGAAACATCCTTAGATGGAGTTAATTTTACACCATTAGCAAACATTCCAACTAAAAGCAGTTCTGTTATTGGTAATTCTTATAATTTCGAATATCCAATAAACTCTCCAGTTAATGCTACTGTTTATTTCAGAATAAAAATGGTTTCATTTGAAAATGAAATTGATTATTCTCCTATTAAGTCGGTTTATAATAAGCAAACAGAAGAGGTTATTGATGGCTCAATGTTGGTTTACCCTAATCCAGCCAAAGACTATATAGAATTAGCTACACAAGAGGAAAATGTGGTGGTTAGCTTATTTAATTTGTCTGGTAAATTAATGAAATCTAATAACTTCAATAAGAATACTGCGATTAAAATAGATATTTCAGAATTTTCAGAAGGTTTCTATTATATGGAATTAAGAAAGAATGATAGTTCTAAAAAATTAATCGGGAAGGGTAAATTTTTCAAACAATAAAATATTAAGCGCAATAGAATTTAAGAAGCTTTTACTTATATTCTATTGCGTATTTTTTTTGCCGGATTACCTTGATAAATGCTAAATGCTTCTAAATTTTCAGTTGCTACACTTCCAGATGTTAATACGGCATGTGATTCTAAAGTTACCCCTGGACAAACAATAGATCCGGCACCCACCCAAGAACCTTCTTTTAAAATAATGGGTTTTACAATTAAATCAAACCGTTCTGATTTATAATTATGGTTTCCTGTAATTAGCAAAGCTTGTTGCGAAATACAACAATTTGCACCAATAGTAACATTGTCTAAGTTTTCTATCAAACATTCAGCAATCCACGCATTATCTTCAATAACTAATCGCCATGGAAATTTAACCTGAAAGCCAGGCTTTATTCTAACTTCTTTCCCAATTTTAGCACCATATATTTTTAATATACATACTAAAATGCTACTAAAGGGTATTAGTTTAGATTTAAAGAAAATACTATTTGTAAGGTGCCATAAAGCTTGTTTTAATTTAGAAGCGCCTGGTGTATAGCTTCCTGTATCAAAATTCTTTTTAAGATTAACTTTAAAATTAAAATTTGAATTCTGATTATCCATTATTCGACTTGTTTGAAGAAATTAAATATTTTTTCACCCACTTATAAAGAATATAAATTATTACAAGATAAATGATAATATTAAATATTTCGTGGTGGTATTTTAAATTTAGTTTCTGATTAGGGAATGAAGTAAATATTGCGCCTAACAGCGTTATTCTTACAATGTTTAATAAATAAACAAGGAAACATAGTTTTAATGCTACTCTCCACTTGTTTTTTACATGAACGGGAAATGCAATTATAAATGCAATTATAAAACTCATTACACCTAAACCAAGACAGGAATAATTGATATTCAATTTTATTCCTCCAATTATAAGAATTTCATGATTAGATGTTATGGTTTCATAACCAAATAAATGTAATATATAATCTGAAGGTGCAATTAGTAAATTTCTTAACCATTGTATGTAATTTAAATTATCATACATAAAAGCGTTAAAGTATTTCCCGTCTGGAGATAATACGCTATTCATGAATAAATTGCCTTGACTTAAAATAATATAAATCGAAAGAAATAAAATAATAAATTTTACTTGGTTAATTTCTTTATTTTTAGGAAGCTGCGTATTCATAAATTTTATCAGTTTAGGTAAAAAATTTAGAAACTTTTATGGATTTACAATTTTACGCTTTATTTCATCAATTTTTATATCAACAATTGTTCTAAACCAAAATCCTTGCAGAAAATGAAACATAATACCAGTTTTACCATCTAAAATCCCAAGTTGTAGAATCATTCTGTAGAAAAAATAAAAAAATGGTCTCCATCCAAGTGGTAGTTTCCACCAAATAGACTTTAAGAAAGCCATACGTTCATCCGGAGAGCCAAATAGGTTTCTATTATTAGTTTGTGACCTAATGTTTTGTAATCTTTCAACTTCTTCTATGGCTACTAAATCACTATACTTATTGTGTTTATCTATCCAAAATCGGATTTCATTTTCTTTTAGATTTTCTTCTAGGATATGACCTTTCTTCCAAATTATTTTTTTTCCTGGAGTAATAAATCTATGATCCATATTTTCGTTTATATCCGAGTATCCAACACCCGTTTTAAACATCTTTAATAAGTATTTTGGATACATACCTCCAAATCTTATCCATTTCCCTCTAAAGAAATTTTTTCTATTAAAATAAATACCATCAACATCTTGATACAACAAAGGGTCAAAATTTTTGAGTAATTCAAATAATTCTGGGGAAATGATTTGATCCGCATCTAATCCAATAGTCCAAGGCGTATTAATTTTAAAATTATTTAAAGCAAACTCCCATTGTTTCGGGTGATTTATAAATGGATTTATTTTAACTTCTGCATCAAATTTTTGAGCAATTTCTACAGTTTTATCAGTACTACCAGAGTCTAAAACATAAATAGGAGCATTTAACCCATTTATTGAGTTTAATAATCTAGGAAGATGAATTTCTTCATTATAAGTAAGTATTATAAAACTGAAATATTGCTCCACTATTATATTTTTGCTTTAATGATCATTGATTTCCAAAAAAAGGGTAGTCTGCCACAGCCAACAAAATTAATCACTTCAAATCCTTCACTTTCTAATAGTTTATAAATCGATCTTTTTGACCAAAACTTTATATGTCCGCCGTCCCATAAGGGATTGGCATGGGTATCCCATTTCCCTAATATACCAATAACTAAATTTTTAAGGTAACCATGGTAAGGGGTACTAATTATAAGTTCGCCACCTCCATTATCTTTAAGATGCTTCTTGCAAAATTTTATAAATGATTTAGGATCATAAAGATGTTCAATTACTTCTGTAGATATAATTGTATCGAATTTTAAATTTTTAAACTTCTCAGGAAGTTCATCTGCCGATAAATCTTGAAGGGCAAATCTTTCATTAGAGAACTCAGAAGCTTTTTCAATTCCAGTGGTAGAAGCATCTGTTCCGAAAGCATTAAAATCTAAATTAACTAACCTCTTTACCAAAGCACCATTGCCACAACCTAAATCTAATATGTTTTTATTTTTGGTATGATCTAACAGTTTTATAATGGGCTCAGCTATGTAGCTATGCACATATGTAGGCATTGAATGATTAAAAATGTAATCCTTATATACGGTCATTTATGATTGTATTGTACATTGCAAGATAGTAATTAGTTAATCTACTAGAATTATAGTCATTTGAAATAATTTCTGGAGCAGTATTTTTAATTCTTTGCCTTTTTTCAAAATCATTAAAAGAATTTTGTAATTGGCTAAGAATATGGTTGCTATTTAATTCACAAACCCAACCTAAGTTTTTATCGCGCACATAACTATAAAGTCCTGTTTTATTTGAGATTAAAACTGGAGTGCCAACGCTTAAACTTTCTATAACAACATTTGCAAAGTTTTCATTATAAGATGTTAATGCTAATAAATTATGATTGGCTAATACCTTAAATTTTTGGTCGTTACTAATTTGCCCAATCCAATTTATTTTAGAGTCTATATTCAAATTAATTGATAATTGTACTAGAGAATCAATATAAATATTGGTGCCACTACCAGCTATAGAAAGGCTCCAATTTTCCTTAAATTTAGCTAATGCTTCAAATAATAATTCTAATCCCTTTTTTTCTTCAATCCTTGATAAAAAGAGAATTTTATAGGGGTTCTTTACATTTAATTTAGAATTATTAGTAATTTTTTCTAAATCCTTAGTTAAAGGAAGTTCAACAATGTTACTTATTATATGAATACTTTTAGGAACAACAATTTCTAAAATATCTTGCTTTTCTAATTCGCTGGTTACATGAACATAGCATCTTTGCAAAAGAAACTTGCCAAGTAGGTTATGAAATAATGATTTTATAAATTTATGCCGGTTGTTTTGTGAATATTTGGTAATCATCCCCCGAGGTGAGACTATCACAGATGCTTTCATCATTAATGCAATTAAGCAACTAAAAATTGAAATTAAATTCCACCAGGCATGAATATGTACAATGGTTTTTTTTTCTTTTTTTATTTTTTGGTAAAGCGATAAATATAATGACGGGGAGAAATGTGAATGATCTTTTGTTAATCTTTTAAAATAGGTTACTCTCACACCATCTATTTCTTGTGACTTTTTTGGCGTAAAGTATAATTCATTTTCTCCGTTTGCAAGGGTAGTTAAAACTTCAATTTCAATGTTTTTTAAGGCTAATGATTCACATAATTTTGCAACCGACATAGTTGGGCCACCATATACCCATGCAGGTTTGTAAGAAGCATTTATATGAATTATCTTCACTATCTATAATTTGGATTGGGTACTAAAATCAATAATATTTTGAAAATCCACCATAAAAACCACATGATTAAATAGGCATAAAAAATATTATTAAACATAAATTCAAAATTATTACCTCTCCATAAATTCTGGAATAAACTATTAAAAATAATTATACAGCCCAATTCGTAACCACCAAACATTTTTTCAGCTCTATTACATACGGCTTGTACTAAAATTCCATAAGCTAATAAGAAGAAAAATACGCCAAATGTTCCCCAACTTAAATAAGCATCAACAACAGGTCTAGTTTTAGCAGATACACTCGATAGTCTGTTTGCAACACCTGCCTCATAAACACGCTCCATTGATATTTCTTCAATATTTGGTTTTTCAGGCCAAAAAACCCTTGGAACTAAAACTAAAACAGATTGGTTAAAAATTTCCCATCCATAGAAGTCTCTTTTTTCTGGTACATACTGAACAAATTCGGTAAACATACTCATTTCACTAAATCTGTTTGTTAAAAAGCTCCAGTTGGTTTCCGCTATCTCCTCTTCGTTTTCATTTCCAATTAAGGTTTCAAATGCCTGTGCTTGTGCAGTTTCTGCTGATATTTCGCCTGACCACGATGTCCTTACAATGGCATTGTAGGAAGGTAAAAAGTAAAAAATAATATACATTACCGGAACAGAGAGAAATAAAATTATCCTTTTATAATAAGGATAAAATATAATCGCCAATATAATTATATTCACGATAATTGGCTCTTTGTAGCCTGATAAAGAGGCGCTAATAAAATTACTAAAGAAAATACTCGCACCTATAGAAATATGCACAATGTTTTTGTTTAAAATTCCTCTCAAAAACAATACGGCAGCACAACTAATACCTATGTTGGTTAAAGGAAGGGCTACTTGACTAAGCCCAGATATTTGTTGAGCTATTAATCCAAGTATATATATGATTAGTGCTATTTTAATCAATTGATTTTTACTTTCAATAAAGATATATTTTGGAGGTTTTATTTCTTTATTTATAAACATAACAATACCAGTTACTAAGGCAGCATGTGCTAATAATGATAGTCGTTGGCATTCAGCAATAAAAAAGGTTTTTTCTTTTTGGAGAAATGAGTCGCCCAAGTTTAATTTCGATAAGTATCTGTAGCCTAAATGATCCAAGAAAAAAAATATTGATGTGCAGGCCATAAATCCAGCAAAAATTAACTGAATTAAAAATAATGGACGCATAAGTTGCTTACTAAACGGCAAATCTTGTTTGAAATAAGCAGAAGGGGAGTACCAAGTATGATAAAAAATATAAAATGACCCGGCCCAGGCAATAAAATAGGATAAGATTGGGGTATAAATAAGTAGATAGGAAAGTATTACCGGGATATATAACGGTAAAATCGCACTTTTTTTAGATCCAAACTGACTCATATCTTATTTATTTCCTGGAGGAGGCATTTTGCTTGTATATCAAAACTATAATTTTGAATAATCTCGAAAGATTTTTTACCCATTTCCCTTAACTCGTTTTTATTAGATGATAAATCTAATAATTTATTAGTCAAATCTTTTAAATTGTTAGACTCGAATATATATCCATTTTCTCCATTTTTAATTAAATCTGCACTACAACCTACCTTATTTGATGCTAATATTGGTTTGCTTGCGGCCATAGCCTCATTTATAGCAAGCCCCCATGTTTCGCTTATTGATGGTAAACAATAAATATCTGCTATTTGATAAATTGAAGGCATTTTTGTCTGGTTCTGAAAAGGCAAAAATATTATGCTTGCATAGTTTTTTGCGCTATTTTTCATTTGTTTTTCTAAAGGACCATTACCAACAAAAATTAATTTTTGATCCGGAATATTTAGTTTTTTAAATGCTTCTAATAATAATAATGGATTTTTTTGATTTTCAAATTTACCCGCAAAGAGAATTACCGTATCGGTTGATTTTACTCCAAGTTGTTCTTTTAAATCACTTATTTTTAATTCGTCTTTGGTAGAAAATCTTTTATTATCTATAGCATGAGGCATCCAAACTAAATTTTTATCCTTTATTCCGTATTCCTTAAAGTAGTTCCAATTGTTAAGCCCCACATAAAATGCTTTATTTATTTTTTTATAAATACGCTTAAGGAAAATATTTTTGATAAAACTTTTTATAAAATTGGTTTCGTTAAGTAACGTACTATCACCTCTAAACCACACCTCTTTTTTTCTATGAAAATAATTTATCACTTTAAGGTGACTCTTCCATGCCCAACCATAAACTAAGATAACATCTGGGTTAAATTCTTCAATTTTATTTATTAAATCGTTATTTATAATTCCATTAAAATGGTGGGTTCCTGGTTGTTTGGCAATGTTTTCTAAAAACAAATAATTATAACCTTCCAGTAAAGGAATATCCCAGGCAATGGTTGTGTTAAATCCTTTATCATGTAGGTTAAAATTATTATTTCCTCCCGTATAAAAAACTTTTAAATCTATTTCATCTAACTCGTTTATTAGCTTAAATAAAGGTGCATAGTACTGTATGGGATGCGTATTTATTATAGCTAGTTTTTTCTTCATAAAGTGAGTTTGATTTTTAGGCAGATCTTTAAGTTAAACTTAAATTTCGGAATATTTAATTACTTCATTAAATAAATTTGTTTGCAATTTGGTCATATAGTCTGCAGTATAGGGCTCAAATTTTTCAAAATTTATTTCTACTGGTTGTTGTTCATTAATTTTTAATAAGTAGTTTAAAAGCTGATTGTATATTGCTTTTTTGTCCAAATTAAAGGTTATTAAATTGCCTGCATCACAATCTTTCATAATATGCGCTGCGCTGCTTTGGTTATTAAATATGCCTAAGAGATGTTTTTTAGCCATAATATAGGGATATAGTTTAGACGCGGTATAGCCTATGTCATTAGAGCCCAAAATTATAAGTCCGTCAGCATTTTTTAGTTGATGAAGGCTTTCATAAAAACCAATTCTATCAGTGCTTTCTGATACGTATTTTTCTACATTTAGCTCCTTTGCAATCGGACTTATGGTAGGTATGCCTTGATTTTTAGGAGCATAACTTGTGCCAATAAAGTAGAACCTAATTTTATTAAATAGTTCAAAATTTAATGTTAATCCAGTTTTAAATGCTTTAAATAATATTTTCAAGGCATATTGCATGTCAAAACCACCTCTTCCAACGTAAACCAGATTTATGAAATTTTCAGCTTTCTTATATTTCAATTGAAATTCTTCTGCTCTCTTTTCTGCAATTTTAAAATCTAAATCATTTGCTCCAAAAGTAATTACACCTTTTGGAATCTCATTAATGTGTGGGTACCTCAGTTGCAATACATCAATATATTTTTTAGATACACTAATTATTCCATCCACTTTTTTCATGGCAATAGGTTCTAAAAATTTATGTAGTCGGTATGAGAACCAATGTTTTTTAGGTCGCTGCGATCGTGGTTTATTATTGTAGTATTCATTGTGCCAAGGGTCTTGCATATCAATTACGTATGGAATATTGAACTTTTTTTTCCAATAAGCACCTAAAATACATAATGGGAATTCTGTTGTAGAAAAGTAGATTAAATCAAAATTTTCTGTCGATAGTATTTGGTTTACCTTATTCTTATAAAACCACATAGAGCGTAAAGCTAAACTGCCAAGTCCAATTTTACGGGTCCATTTTTTAGAAAATGCTGGTACTTTATGTATCTTAATATAGTTTGGGACTGAATCTAATAATAGTTCATCTTTTACCATATCCACATAAATTTCTTCAACAGTAACCACTTGGGCTTCCCAATTATAATCTTTGAAATATGGAAGGCTCATTCTAATTCGCTGCATGTCAGCGCTATTGGTAGGAGGGAAATGCGGCGAAATGATCAGTACTTTTTTCAACTCAGCGTTTTTTTATAATTAATAGCAAACCTTTCGGTGAAGTAATAAATAAAATAAATAAGTGGTAAACTAATTAATGTAAATATAACTACATGCCATAAATGATACGGCAATTTATTGGTGTGATTAATATAATAAAATAAAGATTGGTATAAATTTAATAAAGGATAATGTAAAATGTAAATGGAGTAGGAGAATGCACCTAACCAGGTTAATTTGTTTAAAGAATTAAGAATAAGCTTGTTTTTAGTAACGAGAATAAAGCTAAAAATGCCTGCTATTACTAACCCAAATAGGACATCTTTTATAGCATATTCATCAACTCGCGAATAAATAGGAATATATATAACTGATGTAATTATTAACAATGGGAAATATTTAAAATATTTTTTATTGTAAAATATGGCGATTAAAACGCCAATGTTCCAAACAACAAAAGTATAGGCTACTTCTCCAAAAAATGGAATAGAATAGCCAAGTAAGTAGCTAATGTACAGACCTAAAATTATTAAAATTGTTATTTTAAAATTGTTATGGTTTAAATAAAGCACAAATGGATAAAGAATATAGAACACCCATTCATGTTTTAAACTCCAAGAAGGGTAGTTATAGCCCCATGGTTCTGTTCCAGGTATCAGTAAAAGGTTATTTATTAATGAATTAATGGTGTATTTGTCGAAAATTCCAGCAAATTCTACTGAATCAATCAAGGTAAGTACATAATCGCACAAAACACATAATATCATTGATACCAGAAATGGAGGATAAATTCTTATTAATCTTTTTTTGAAGTAATTTTTCCAATTAAAATTTGGATAGTAATAGCTTGGTTTAGTTTGCTTTAAATGAATTACAAAACCACTTAAAACAAAAAATACGATTACGGCTTCATGCCCAAATTTAAATAGACTAAAGAAATAAACCATTAATTTATCATACCATTCATATTGTTCAGGATATAATTTTAAACCTAAATTATAAGATTGAGTTAAAGCTGTCCTACTATGATGTATTAAAACATATAATGCAGCTAAACCTCTAATTCCTTCTAAAGCTTTTAAATTAATGTTCAACTTATGGCTACTTTAATAATGTTTAAAAATTTCTCCTTTTCAATTTCCCAATTTAAATGGTTATTGCAATATGATAGGGCTTGTTTTTTTTGGTTTTTTAAAACTTCTGGTTGATTTATATAGGTGTTTAAACAATTTATTAAGGTCGATATTTCATTTTTATTGTAAATAAAGCCCATCCCAGGATAATCTTCTAATAGTTTTTTCTGTGCCAGGGTATCAGATGCTAATACACCTAATCCAGCATTTATATAGGTAAATATTTTATTGGTTAAACATATATTCCTATTCCATGGTGTTGAGATTTCCGACGCAATGCCAATATCAAATTGTGAAGCAAATGGAATTAGCTGATCGGAGGAAATAGGGCTATGAAAAAATAATTGGGTAAAATCCAGATTATTTTTCAGAGCTATTTCTTCAAATTTACTTTTTATTTCTAAACTATGACTGCCAAGTAAATGTAGTTCAATTGTTTGATGATTTAATTGGCCAATTGCAAGAATGATTTGCTCTATCCCTCTGCCTTCTCCTATAGTTTGTGAAAACCAAAATAATTTTAATCTATTCGAGCTTTCTTTTATTAATTGAAGATTTGTTTTTGGAAATACATTTAAAATAGTAACCGGGTTTATTTTGGAATAAAGTTGTTGGTAAGCTTCACTAATTAACGGACTTGCGGTGGTTAAATAGTCTAATTTATCTATAAAGTGGTCTTCAATAAATTTTTTAAGTTTAAAATCTATATGATTACTATCATTAGTTACTTCATTTCTATGAAAATCTTCTGCATCGAATCCACATTTACAATTATTTTTTTTAGCCGCAATTACTGCTGCGGGCAAGGCCGATAGATTATGAGCAATGTATATTTCTGCTGGCGTTTTTAGAGCTTCTTTTATCAATAATTTAGTACAACGACCAATGGCACCAATTGAAGTTTTATAGTTTAGACCAATTAATCCCAATAGTTTTTGATATATTTTATATTGAACTCTGGTCTTCCAATAAATAAATTTTTCAGTAACAGGGTCACCACCAACTCTTATTGCTTTCCATTTCTTTTTAGCTAATAATTGTTGGTCTAGTTGGGTTGCCCAATTATTCCAAAACTGATAAATAACGGTAACATCATAGCCTACTTCTGCTAATGCATCAGCCTCTTTTACAATTCTCGGGTTAAGTGAAGGTTGCCCTGAGGTTATTAATACTATCTTTTTAAACTCTATTGCCATCTGGTGGAGTTCCTTAAAAAATGATTTTCCTTAACAAAAAGAAAGTCTGATTGGAATAATGCATCATCATATGGTCGCCTCATAATAGAGCAAATATCATATAAGACAAAGTTTTTGGATTTCATAAATTGTATTACTTCATCAACTAATGGGGCATTTTTATAGATACCCAGCATAGAAACTTCCATTAATACAACTTCTGCATGGCTTAAGGCTAATGATCCGCCCTTTAATATCTCTAATTCCGCTCCTTGTGTATCTAGTTTTATAAAGTCACATTTTTCGAAGGTAGAGTTTGTGATTATATCGTCTAATAGCTGAAGTTCAATAGTTTCTGTAATGGTAGTTGGATTATTGTCTTCTTTAAATATGGAGCTTGCAGTTTCGTAGATGTTAAATTCAACAGCTTTCTTTTCCGAACCTAGTAGCGCAATTTTAACCGAAGAGTTTTTAATTTTTTTTGATATTTCAAGAAGCTGATTACTTTTTTGTTCTTGGCCTTCAATCATGAGTATATTGGCTTCTGGAAAAAGTTTAGAAAATTCTAATGCCCATTTGCCTTCATACGCACCAATGTCTAAAACAGTGGTTGGTGAGAAGCCCAGTTTCTTTAATCTTAAAAACGAAGAGGTTTGATCAGGAACCCCCATTTTTCTCTTCATCTTATAAATAAATTCATTTGGGATAAACTTTCTAAGCAATTTATACATTTTATAATTTTAAATAGTTTTTCGCAATAACGTCTACGTCAAATCTTTCAAATGCCCTTTCTCTACATTTTTCTCTGTCAATTTTATTTATTTCAGCTAATTTTTTAATCATTTCAGCTTTATTATTTACAATATAGCCCGTAATTCCATTTTCTACAACTTCTGGTACCGATCCACGTTTAAATCCTATAACTGGTGTTCCACAGGCCATAGCTTCTACCATTACCATCCCAAACGGTTCGTCCCATTCTATGGGGAATAAAAATGCTTGCGATTTTCCTAAGTAATGATTTTTTTGTTCGTCGTTTAAAGCGCCAAGATATATGATTTGATGATCATTAAATTTTGGTTCTAAATTTTTTTTAAAGTACTCCAGATTGTCTTTAGTGTCTGGTATATTTCCACCAATCCATAAAGTTCTTCCTGTTTCTAATGCCACTTCAATTGCAGTTTGCAACCCTTTTATCCTATCCAATCTGCCTAAAAACATTAATGGAGCATGGTTGTCAACTTCTTTGTTAAGGGTATATTTTCTAAAATCTATGGCATTGTAAACTGTTTCCCAATGTCCAGCAATATTGCCAGTAGATACACAATAATCACTACATGCTGTAAATACCATGTTTTTATTTGGAAAGGAATTGATGATTTTTATTCCTTTTTGAGAAACAGGCCTACCATAGGTCATTATCTTTTTTGGATTTTTATTTATTATGGGAAATAAATAAGCCAAACGACCAAAATTATGAATGATGTCAAATTTACTATAGTTCGCTAATAAGTATTTCCAAACAAATAAAAGTTCTTTTGTTTTCTGCCATTTAGATCTATTTAATTGGTTTTTACCAAAAGTTAGTACTTCCCCAGATATTTTAGATTCCGGTCCAGCCAATAAGCTTACCTCATGTCCTAATTCTTTATATTTTTCTGCAAACATATATACCAGTCGCTCATGCCCCCCATAATGAGGAGGAGGTACCGGTATACCTGGATCCATGATTAATAGGATTTTCATTTATAAACTGTTTTTAAAATTTCTAACATCCTTTGACCACTTTTTTCTAGTGTTAGGTTTTCTAGAATGTAATTTCTAGGGCGATATTTATTTAATTGTACATTTTTGAAAAATTGATCAAATTTTAATTGAAATTCTTTTACATCTTTAAATTTATCGCCACATTGTTCATTAAAGAAAGGAACAGATGTGGCTGGCATTATGGGGTCGTTCCATTTAAATCTATTTGGGTCTAAACAAAAGCCCTGATCCCAAGCAAATACGGGTACATCCATGGCAAGGGCTTCACAACAGGCAAAACCCTGACTTTCATGCGAACTAAGAAAAATCATAGATTTAGAATTCTCTAGTAATTTTTTATAGTCTTGCTCATTATATGAACCATATTTTATGATGCTAAAATTTAAGTTCTTTTCGCTTAAATTTTGACAAATCTTCTCTAATAGGTTGTGAGAGTCTTGCCACCTAATTTTATCATAAATAAGGACGTCAATTTCTTTTTGTTGTTGTTTGGGTTTCCATTCATCGGTATCTATTCCCGAAAACCATGTGTCACAGATTTGATCTCCATAATAGGGTACGTATACGTTTTTCGCCCATTCAGAATGTTGAAGATATTTAGAAATAGGATAGTTTTTTGTTAAATCTGGCCATTCAGATGGATGGGTCATCAAAGCAATTCCTGCAACTATTTTATTTTCCTTATTATATCCTTCTAAGCAAGTCCTTCCAAGTCCTAAAATTATTAATTGGTCGGATGGTTCAATTTTATCAAATGGTAAATTAATCCAGTATTTTACCTTCAATTTATCAAATGATTTACAGAGGTTATGGAATACTTTTTCTACTCCTCCAATTTTTGTTGGCTTAAATAATTTTCTTAAAAAAGGGATAATATATCTATCTCCATAAAAAAATCTATTCTTTTCTTTTGGCTTTATAAAGTAGATTAATATCCTTGGCTGGTCTTGCATAATTTATTTTAAATAATCTACTATTTTTTTTAAACTACTCATAATACTATGATCAGATAATGCTCTTTTTTGACCATTTAACCTCAATTTCTTTCTTAATAATGCATCTTTCTCTAACATTTCTACCTTTTCAAGAAACTCTTCTTGTGAGTTAAAGGTTTCAATTTCGTTCCCAACTTCATATAGGTTGTTCATTCCTTCAACCCATTCAGTTAAATAACAAGCACCCAACATTGGCGCTTCAATATCTCTTAGTCTAGAGTATTTATTAGGCGCATATAATGGGAATTTAAAGCTGGGATATCTATTTATTCCAATCGTTATTTTACTATTCCTTGTAAGATCAATGTATTCAGAGAATAGCGGTTTTCCCTTTAAATATTTTAAAATTTCATCGCTCAGCTGAGGGTTAAATGAGCCAAACTTAAGTTTATTTATAAATGCATTTAAGCCCTGATTTTTTAAAAATAGAAGTTGATTGGAATATTTTTTTAATAATGATGTTGGCAGTGCTGATTTAGTAGGTTCAATATTATCCCAACTAGCACCATAAATATCTAATGGTAAGTTAGGGTTTAATTTTATTAGCTTTTCAAAAAACAGTTGTCTTTGTATGTCTTTAGATCCAATAAATGTTATTCTATCGGTTTCTATAGTAGAGGGCATCCTAAATACTGGATTCACCCACATGGGCATGGGCAAATTTATAGCTTTAAAATTTGCTTGTTTATATAAGTTCATGGCACCATATTCTGGTACCCAGTTTAAATCAAATTCACTAAATTCTTCAGGCGCTTTATCAAAGAGTCTTATGTTATCACAGAAAAAGTTAACACAATAAATACCTAATTTTTTTATTTCTTTAAGGGCTGTTTTATCAATTTGTTGTGGGTATAAATAGCTTAAGAAAATAGATGGTTTCTCTTTTTTAATAGATTCTAAAGTTTTTTCCCAAGTTTTTTCTTTCCAAGCGTTTAATTCTGATTTATTTTGAGGAACTAATCCTTGTGCCCAATCTATTTCTTTTTCCTCTACCCAGTTTATGCCCGCTTCTTCGAGACCATTTTTAATGTAAAATTCCCAAAAACTGTAAGCAGGAATGGGATGGTTAATTGTAGATTGAAGAAAGGAAAGGAAAATTTTCATTCTTTAATTTTTGACAGTTCTTTAAATCCTGCTATTTGTCCTTCTACACCAATTTTGTTTACAAATTCAACTTTATAGTTTTCATTTTTTAATACTCTGGCAGCAGCAAATTCTATTGAGGTAGAAATAGATGTTGGAAGGTTTTTAATAAATATTCTTTTTAGTTGATAGATAAAACTACGGATGCCCACAATTTTATGGGAATAAGTAAAGGTTTCTATGAAGGTTTTTAATAGAAAGTTCTTGTAAATCTGTTTGTTTTTTACAAAATAAGCCCTAGTTGAAATGGAACCTCTTTTAGTATCAAAATTATAAGCTTTAACCTTGAAGTCATATGCCTCATTAAAGTTAATGTTAAAGTCTTCGTTGGGATAGTACCTTCCGCTTATTTTAAATATCGGGGTGTTTTCAGGTAATTCATCAACTTCAGCCAAAAGCATTAAGAGTTCATTTATCCCTTTATTCTCAAATTGAAATTGTTTGATGCTTATAAATTTTATATGTTTAAACCTAAGCTCCAATTCGTTGAAATCGTAGGATACCGAATTGTCTACTACAATAATTTTTTTGAAGTTTAAGGCCGATAATTTTTCTAAGGTAAATATGGTTTGATTTTCACGTTCTTTAACAGAAAAATGGCTTTTCGGGTCATTTGTATTCTCTATAGGGCGAATACATGATGTAATTATCGCTATCATTTTTTGTTAATTTTGTATTGAATTTTTCTAGCCAATCTCCAACCTATAAATTTAGATAATTTTTGAATCATTGGCCCTCCACTTATCGGTAGAAAACTATAAGTGCCTATTTTATTTATTTCTTCAATTATATTTTCACTTAATGATGTATATTTTGGATAAGTTTCCACTGCAAGTGAAATTAGTTGTTGTGCAATGGCATATTTGGCCTGTTCGGTTTGTTTATGTTTAAATAGATGTTCTTTTTTTAAGAGTATTGATTTAAATAATCTTTCTGTCGCAGGTCTATCTTTTAAAGCACTTAAACTATTTTTTTTCAAAAATTTCCTGTAATAATTATAAGTATTAGAGGTGTATACTATTCCTTCACTGGCTAATATTGCCCTGCAGAAATATTCACCGTCTTCATCTGGACAAGGAGATATAGAGATGTCCCAACCTCCCATTTTATTAATGATGGAAATTGGTGTTAAAAATGCGTTAGGTTGAATCATTGAGCCCCCATTCCTATTTCCACCATAAAGGTTAATCAAAAAATCAACAGGCGAATCGGTTGAGTATAAGAATTTATCCTCATATTCAGATGGAACGTTATTTAAGTGGTTTTCGTGATCAAAGAAATGAATGGTACTGCAAACAGCAATGCTATTCGGATGTTGTTTTAACGCATTAACCTGAACTTCAATTTTGTCTAAACTTAACAAATCATCAGCATCTAAATACTGAATAAAATGGCCTTTAGCATTGTTTAAACCAACTTGCTTAGCATGGCTAACCCCTTTATTTTCTTGATTTATAATGGTTATTATTTCACTTTTAACAGTTTCTAATAATTTTAAAGTATTATCTGTTGAACCATCATTTATAATTATAATTTCAAGATTATGATAAGTTTGGTTTAATACAGATTCTAAAGTTTGAATAATGTATTTTTCTCCATTATAAACCGGAATTATTACTGAAACAAGCTCGTGCATGTTGGTTTTTTGTGTGTTGTATTAGATGTTTAATTTATCAATTTTAAATTAAACTGCCGAAATATTTGAAGCTTTTGATTAAATTAATAAGAATCTCTACTTATAAATTTATAGTTACCAGACCTGTTTATTTCTTCTATTTCTAATTGAAGTGTATTATAAATTGAATTTATATCAATGAGCTGATTAGGTTCGGTATTTAATTTAGACTTGGCAAAAATCATTTTACCTATGGCAATTTTTACTTTAGACCACAATGAAACGGGATGTTGATAGTCGTAAAAATCAATTGCTTTCTTTGTCTGCTGAGCGATTAACTTGTCGTTTTTTTGACCAGATACACTGTTTTCGTGATAAACTGAAAGCGCATTATACCCAGTATAATAAACTATGTTCGATTGTAAATAGCTAATTCTAAGACTATATTCCCAATCCATCATTACATATTCTAGATTGTATAATCCAAATATAGCTAGAGATTTTTTCCTGATTAAGGTATGTATATCTCCAAACCAAAATGACTTAATCTGTTTTTTTGCCCATTTCTCAAATTCAGACACATGCGAATTTCTATAGATTGTTTTATAATCTGTTAGTCTAGAAGTTAGATCATTTGAGATTACGATATCCACCTTAGGATTTGCTATCATATATTCGGCACATTTTCTAATTGAAGTATAATCAAATATATCGTCGTCAATTATTTTTTTAATAATTAACCCATTTGCCATTAATAAAGCCTTGTTCCAACCATGAGCTTGAGCTCTATCAGGCTCCGATATATATTGATGTATTTTGCCAGCTTCAAATAAATTGGATAAGTATGCTTGGGTACCGTCGGTACTTTCTCCATCAACAACTACTATTTCTTCTTCGGGACGAAGAATTTGGATTAGTTTTTCTAAGTTATATTTTAAAAAATTTAACCTGTTTTTGGTACAAAATATATAGGATATCGTGTATTGCATTCCTTAATTTTTTAAAAAATCAATATAGTCATTTATTGACTTCTGTGGGTCTAATACCTCAAAATAACACGTTTTACAGGTCTCGCTATTCATATTTAATAAAGATTTATTTTTGATATGAAATTCTAAATCCTCATTCTCAGTTGCAATTACTCCGATTTTGTATTTTTCTACGAGTTCTTTATAAATGGAAGAGTTAGAGAGTATAGTTGGCAGACCTACTAACATTAAAGTAGAAAATTTACCTGAAGAAAGGCCTATTTCTTGGATGTTTTTCCCTGTATAGACTTCATTGTCGGGTTTGTAAATAGCTATTCCAAAATCAAAGCATTTTAAAAACGCACAGTATTCTTCATAGCTGTTAAAGTGCTTATCGTGTAATTTAAGTTGATTATTTTGAGCAGCTAAGTCTAAGAGCTGTTTATGAATGGGGTTGGTTTCTGAAAACTTACTTCTATTATGAACCAAAATGTATGTGTTCTCTGGTAACTTACTTTTAGCAGCTTTTATGATTGATTCAGCGCCCGACCACTTATCAACACTTCCAGCATGAATATAAATGGTATCGCTTGCTTTAAATCCAAATTCTTCTTTTGTATACTTTTTTACTATTGTTAATTTATTAGATATAGGCGATACAGGGATTAAAAACCAATTTTTAAAAAAATTGGAAATGCTGTTTTCGCCCGAAAGCATGGATTGCCTTTTTTTATCTTGAATTACAATAGAATCTACATTTCTCGAATATTCGCTTTCTTCATTTTTTAATCTGATTAAATTTTTATCCTTAATTTCTTCTTTAAAAAAGATCTCGAATGAGAAATAATGCGTTTTAAATGAGCTAAATTTTGAAATTCTTCCAGTTAATACCAAGCCTAGGGGGTCTACGGCAATAATATGTTTAATTCTATTTTTTCTAATAACCCTAATAACATTTAAAAACTTTTTGAAATATTGAAAGATGTTAATTGGATTTCTGGGTAGTTTCAATCCATTTGGGGCATCAGAATAAGTAGTTAAATTTAACTCGGATGGAATAGGGGTAGTATTATTTCCACTAAAAATTATAACCTCAATATTATTCGAATTTAATTCTTTAATTATCGAATATATGGTGGGATTGGTAAAGGTGTCATGATTTAATGTGATAATTCCTATCATTTACTTGTAGTGGCTATAATCAATAATGATTTTTTAAAATTTCTACAACTAGTTCTCTGTCTTCCATTGATAGTCCTAAACCACTTGGCAAATAGAATCCATTTCTTGCTAAATTTTCTGCAATGGGATATTTTTCATTCTTAAATAGTCCCATTTTTTGAAATACAGGTTGTTCGTGCATACACCAAAAAAATGGTCTGGTACCAACTTTCTGATCTGATAAATATTTAATTATTTCTTCCTTGGCTTCAATATTGGGTGCTACTAAACCAAAAACCCAATAAATATTATCCGAGTAATCTGTGGAGCTTAATGGAAGTGAATAGCCTTTTTCTGCTAAAAACGAAAGTTTTTGTTGGTAAAATGCCCCTAATTCTCTTTTTTTATCAATAAACTCGTTTATTCTTTCTAATTGTGCTAAACCCAATGCTGCTTGAAGGTTGGTCATTCTGTAATTCCAACCTAATTCATGATGTATAAATCGAGGACCGTTGGGCTCAAAACATAAATTTCTAAGCTTTTTGCATCTTTCGACTAAATGAGCATCATCGGTTAATATCATGCCACCCTCTCCAGTTGTTATATGTTTGTTTGGGTAAAAGCTAAAAATACTGATGTCGCCAAAACTACCGCATTTTTTCCCATTATAAGTCTGACCATGCATTTCTGCTGCATCTTCAATTACTTTTAAATTATACCTTTTAGCCAGTTCAAGAATAGGATCTAAGTCGGCCGGTAAGCCATAGATATGCACAACTAAAATTGCCTTTGTTTTGGAGGTTATTTTAGATTCTATTTGAGAAACATCCATATTCCAAGTATTGGGGTCGCTATCTACTAATACAGGAATAGCCCCATTAGTAATAACAGATTGTGCTGGAGATATAATGGTAAATGTGGGCATTATAATTTCATCATCTTCACCAATTTCAAGTGCTTTTACTGCAATATCTAATGCTGCGGATCCATTGCTTACAGCAACCCCAAAATTGCGACCTATATATTTGCTGAAATTCTCTTCAAATTTAGTTATAAATGGACCTTCACTCGAGATCCATCCAGTTTCGATACATTCTGAAAGATATTTAAGCTCATTTCCACTTAATAAAGGTGTGTTTACAGGAATAGGTTTAGTGTTCATCATATTTTTAATGATTAAATTTTTTCCAAAACATAACAAACACCCCAGGTATGTATGCTAGGTTTTTCTTTTGTTAAAAATGCTTCGCTATGCAATAGTTTAAATCCTGTAGAAATGGCTAAAAGTTCAATTTCTGGTGTGCTAAAATGGCGCATAGGATGCTTTTCTTCAAATTCTGTAATTTTATGCGTGCTTAATTCTTCAATTTCAATTTTATAATTAACATCTACTAAGTTTTTATTCGTATGTATTTCTGGCGTGGCGTATCGAGTTATTTCCAAAGAATCGCTTTTTAATTTTTTAGTTCTTTTTTCAGGTGTTTGATGATATACCGCCGGACTATACCATACATCGAATATAAATAATCCTTTTTCATTTAAATGATTATGTACGTTTTTAAATGTATTTATTAAGGCTGTATTTTCTGTTAAATAACTGATAACATGGAATAGGGAAGTAGCTACATCAAATTTATTTTCTAATTTAAAATGGGTTATATCGGCAACATGAAATTCTAAATTTTCATTATTTATTTTTTTTGCAATAGAAACCATATCTGCACTTCTTTCAATACCAGTTACAGAAAACCCAAATTCAGTTAATATTTCGGCATGTTTGCCCGTTCCGGCACCTAATTCTAATAGGGTTTTTGCTTGGGCTTTGTATTGCCTAATTGTGTTTTTAATATATTCACTTTCAGCGTTATAGTCTTTGTCTTTATACAACAAATCGTAATACTGACTATATGCATTAAAGTTTTGATTCATGGTTTATTTTGGTTGTATGTTTTCAGGATTATGTTCAAATCTAACTTTATCTTCATCTCCAACGTATGGACCTTGCTTAATTTCTATTAATTCAGAATCTTCGAGCATTTCAAATCCATGTCCACCAGCAGCTAATAAAATTACATCTCCAGTTTCTATAACAGTACTTTCCAAATAATTTCTGTTATCATCGTAAAAATCAACTCTTACCTTGCCATGTTTTACATATAATACTTCTTGTGTTAAAGTAACTTTTCTTTCAACTAAATTATGAACATGAGGCTCTATTATGTGACCTTTTGGTCTATTCATATAGCCTAATTGTTGCGAAAAATCATTAGGCGTGAAAAATGAAATACCAGGCTTATTATAATTAGATTTTATAATTATTGCTTGTAATTGTGTTTTGTTAAATATTTGTTCTATCATTTCTGCCTATTTTAAAGTAACAATAAATTGATTGTTATTAAGACGATTAATTAGGTAAAAGCCTGTCTCTAATATTTTATCATGAGTGTTTTTTACGCCTTCGTATGTAAAGTCATCAAATACTACTGTTAGTTTCGGATTTATTTTGAATAAATTGGATATGTTTTCCCAATCAGATTTTACTACTTCATATTCATGACATCCATCAATAAATACAAGATCAATTGTTTCTTTAAGTTCCTGCTCAATATTTTTTAAAGTTTCTGTAGTGTCGCCCTTTATAAGTTTGAAATTTTCAGGTGCTATGGTTGATGCTAATTTTTTATGAACCATATTAAAGGTGTGTTGACCAGAATTAAATTCCCAATATGGATAATCAGCCAAGTTATATTGGTCTAAATCTTTCGGATATTTTTCTTTTAGAAGGTGTATATCATCAAATATATCAAAACCAAAATATTTAAGGCGTATATTAAATAGCTGATGTATATTTTCATAAATATAAACGGCATTATCACCCTTGAATACGCCAATTTCTAAAAAATTAAGACCATTTAGCTTTTCATTTTTTATTTTAAAAATCGCCACATCAAGTAACGTGCTGCAATTTTCAATAGATCTTATTCGGTTTTTAATTCTTTTAGTATTTAAAAAATGTTTGAGCTGACTTAACATATTTTATAGCTTTTTTAATGGTGATAAGATCTTCTTTCTTTCTCAATGCTATGGAAGAATTTTTTAAAAAATTTTCTGGCTGATTTTTTAGCAATTCTATCTATATTCTTCATCAATTTATTAGGCTCAACTACATGAAAAATACCAGCTGTTTTGATAATAAATAATGCACGATAAAACCAAACATTATTTTTAGTAATGGATTTGTTTTTAGATCCAGCGCCATAATGGATAAAGGTATTATGATATTTTTTTGGAAGATGAACAAATTTCCCTCCAGTTTTATTTTTAACATCGTTCTGAAAATAAGCCGCTGAATCGAAAGCGTGAACCATATTATGTTCTTCAGAATATTTCTCAAAATAAAAATGTGAAACTTTGCTTATTTCAAATGTTTCTTTTTTGTAAATACAAAACCAAGTATGATTTCTTTCATGTAAATATAAATTTCTGTTAGAATAGGAATCATAATGAAAAGAAGACGGATTATATGAGGTACTGGCGATTAAACAATTTGGATCTTCTAATTTGCCTAATAAGTAGAAATAAAAATCGGCATTAAGTATTTCAAAATCAGCATCAACGGTTGCAATATAATCTGTATTAAATTTAATTAATTCTGTAGACCATAATTCGTCATAATTTTCATTTAAACCATCTCTTTTTCTTTCTATACCTTCTGGCGAAGTAATTATTTCTCCAGCCTTAAGGTTTAGGGTTTTTAATTTTTCGGAATTATCGAAAATCTTAGAGAATGGTAAATTATTCCATTTCTTGATGTACTTTGACTTGTTTTCTTGGCTTAAGTTATTTAGATAAATAAATAGAGTAAATTGTTTTTTCTGAATATCATTTAATCTGATAAAAATTTTTTTAAAACTGTTTATTGCATAATTAGCAAATAAACAATCATTATTGGTTACCAACATGAAAAATGTAATGGTTTTCGAATTACTCATCAGAAATAAATTAAGGTAGTTTATAATCCCAATAATTATCTCTTAGAACCCAGTTCCTAACCTTTTCGTTGGCATTGAATTGTTGTTGATGAAATTCAAATCCTCTTAATTCTTCTTTTCTAAGTGTTTCAAAGAAAAGTTTGATTTCGTTAGGTATTTTTTCTTCTTTAGATTGTATAAATAGGGGCTTAATCCATCTATATAGCGGATGAATATAGTTTCTTATTTTCTTAAATATACTTTCAGTTGGTTTCATTGATGTTTTTGCATTCGTTCTTAAAGCGGTAAAGGAATTGCAAACACCTTGGTAATAAGCCCTTTTTTGAAAGTAAGGTTTTGTTAATCGACCACCCGAAACATAATGTTTTAGTTTTAATGATGGTATATAAACGGCTTTAAATCCTTTTTCCCTTGCTTTTATGGTTAAACCAGTTTCTCCATCGCCCTGAAATTGCTGCAAATGATCGGGAATACAATCAGGATGAAATCCACCTAAATCTACTAAAGCCTGTTTTCTTATGCAGAAATTTAATCCCCAAACAAAATTTGGATCTATCTCAATAATTTTATCTCCAAAATCTAAAAGACTTAGCCAACTGCAATATTTTCCATTTTTATCTTGGGTCCAAAAGTAGGGTAGCCATTCGGGCGGATTGGTTTCATATTCAGGTAAACACGGGCCTGTTGCCAATTGTATACTGGGGTCGTTTTCGAAATTTAAATACACACAATTGATGTAATTGGAATCTAATGAAACGTCATCATCTAAAAAGCATAATATGTTGGCTTTTGCATGTTGAGCGCCTAAATGCCGGCCCGTTAATAATCCCGGAGTATCATCAAACAGGTAATGAAAATCCGTAATAAATTTTGCGTATTTATCACAAATTTGTTTAGTATGATCATTTGATCCATTATCTACCACTATTACTTCAAATTTCACATCAGTATTTTGATCTTTAATGCTAATTAAAGTCCTTTCTAAAATATTTGCTCTATTAAAAGTGGGTATGATTACAGATATCATTTCTTAAAATTGAATAATGATTGATATACCTTTTTTAATGCCGAAAGTAATCTTGGATTATAAACCTGATCTTGAAGAATATTATCCTGATAAATTATTACTTGATTTTTTAATTTTAATAGCTCAGGATGCACCAATGGAAGTACAGTTTCTGGGCTTGAAAATTTGTTGATTAAGTCTTCATCATTAGTATAGAGCAGTACATTTTGTCTATACCACCAATCTACTTGCTCATTGTTCCAAAACTTTGATCTTAGTATGTCTAGAGGAAAATAACCTCTACTTTTAAATTTTTCTTGCCAATAACTTGGCCATTGCTCATTAATATGATGATCGCCAGTTTGAGTAGGAATTGCAGCAGAAAATAGAATAAAATCACTATGGTTGGTAATGGTTTCAATTATTGTATCTGCACAATCAATGGGTAAGTGCTCAACAACTTCTAAACAGATGCAAAGGTCAAATTTTTTATTAAGGTTAAGCGGTATTCTTAAATCATGTTTTAAAAATTCATTGGATTCTAGTTTCATTAAAGGTTGCTTTAACTCAATACCATCTACGCCCTTAACCTCATTAATATTTAATTTTTTTGCTGCAGAAAGCCATGAACCCGTTCCACATCCAATATCTATTATTGAATTTATTGGAAATAAATTAAAAACATAAGGTAGTATTTCCAAAGCCGCTTTTTCATTGTGAAACGACTCATCATGCCAATAATTTATGGGAGAATTTTTTAACATATTTCTTGTATCCAGTCTATAGTAGGTGAAATTGAGCCAAGAATATCTGAAGAAACAGATGTTTCATATTGGGCCATTTCTGTGATTTTTATGGTTAAGAGATTTTCTTGAACAAAAAAGTCCTCATGTCCGTCTCCTAGCCAAATTGAAATTAAATACTCTCCATCTAATAATTTGGGCTGCTTAACAATAGCTCGAATAATACCTCTTTCAGATTTAATAAATGAAATATTTGGTTCTTGAATAATATTATTACTGCCAAATAACTTATTTCCTTGAATATCACTAAAAACGAAACCAAATACGGGAATATCTAAATTTATCCAATTTTGGTATTGACAAACCAGCTCAATTCTGTCTTCAACTTGCTGAACTTTTAAATACTTAACAAAGCCATAATCAAAAGTTACTTCGTCTTTAGCCTCGTCAATTTTATTATAAACTTCTAAAATTTTTCTTGTATTGTCGAAACTATTAACCATCCCATTTTGTAATAAAAGAGATTTTGTGCAAAGTCTACTGATAGATTGCATATTATGACTTACAAATAAAACGGTTCTTCCTTCACCCTTACTTATATCGCCCATTTTACCCAAACATTTTTTTTGAAATTCTGCATCTCCAACCGCCAAAACCTCATCAACAATTAGAATTTCAGATTCCAAGTGTGCAGCTACCGCAAATGCTAAACGAACATACATTCCACTACTATATCTTTTAACAGGGGTTTCTATATATCGACTAACACCAGCAAATTCTACAATTTCATCAAATTTTCTGGTGATTTCATGCTTTCGCATACCTAAAATGGCCCCATTTAAGAAAATATTTTCTCTTCCTGTTAATTCTGGGTGAAAACCAGTTCCAATTTCTAATAAACTGGCAATTCTACCTGTTCCAGTAATTTTACCGGTAGTTGGAGCAGTAATTTTACTTAATATTTTAAGTAATGTACTTTTCCCCGCGCCATTCTTACCAATTATTCCAATGGCTTCCCCTTGTTCAACTTCAAAATTTATATCTTTTAAACTCCAAACAATATCTGAACCGCCAACTATTTCTCTGTTGTTGGTTTCACCAATTTTTAAGAATGGATCTTCTTTACCGGTAATCTTTGCAAACCACCTTTCAATATCTCTACTAATAGTACCTGTCCCTATAGATCCTATTTGGTAGGCTTTGCTTAAATTTTCTACTTTTAATGCGATTGACATACAGTTACTTAGGTGATTTAAATGGTGTCTACAAAATCTTTTTCAACCTTGTTGAAAATAACAATTCCAAAAATTAAGATTATAAAAGTAACTACACTAGAATATAATAAACTTAACCAAGAAAAGCTACCAGAGCCTAAAAAGCCATATCTAAAACTTTCTATCATTGCACTCATAGGATTTAATTCTATAATCCAGCTATATTCTGGATACTTTGCAATGGTTTCTGATAAAGGAAAAATTACAGGAGTTGCATACATTAATAATTGAACACCAAAACTTACTAAAAAGGCCAAATCTCTATATTTAGTGGTCATCGCAGAAATAATCATTCCGCTTCCTAAACCTAAAGCGGCCATTAAGATAACGATGTAAGGAAATAAGAATATTGCCCAGGTGAAACTAAAATCAGTTTCAATAATTGTGTAAATACTGATGGTTATTATGAACAAAAGCATTTGAACACCAAACCTTACCAAATTACTTATCACAATACTTAAAGGCATTATTAATCTTGGAAAATATACTTTTCCAAAAAGCCCTGCATTATCTCTAAAAACAGTCGAAGTTTTTAGTAAACAATCTGAGAAATAATTCCAAGCTGTTATCCCTGCCATATAAAATAAAGGAGCGGGTAAACCATCGGTACTTATTTTTGCAATTTTGCCAAAGATTACAGTAAAAATAATGGTGGTTAGAAGGGGTTGGATAAAAAACCACATTGGCCCCAAAACAGTTTGTTTATAAAAGGATATAAAATCTCTATTTACCAATAAAAATAATAGATCTCTATATGCCCAAACATCCTTTAACTTAATATCTAAAAGCGAACTTTTAGATTCAATTACCCATTTTTGATTTTTATAATCCTTAATCATTACTTTAGCTTAATAAAGCACTTACATTTGCTTTATAGGTTTCAAAACTAAAATGTTCCAAACAAATTTTTTGGATAAACTCGGCTTCATTTTTTGTTTGGTTATTTTCTAAAATAGTTTTTATTCCTTTAAAAATTTCATTTTTATTGTCGGGATCTACTAACAATCCTAATTTACCATTTAAAATAGCATCTTTTGAGCCATCTTTATTTCCTGCAATTATTTTACATCCACAGGCAGCAGATTCAATAAATACAATTCCGAATCCTTCTTTTTTGCTCGGAAGAACGAAACAATTAGCCAATAAAAAATGATCTGAAAGTTCTGCGTTTTCAATAAAGCCGGTTAAAAATACATGGTCTTCTAATTTTAATTTTTTAATTAGTTTAACCAATCTATCCCGTTCGTCCGAATCTGCCTTTCCGCTTATAATATACAATAAATTGGGGAAATTTTTAATTAATTCAGGCAAAATATTAATTACAATATCGTAGCCTTTGTATTTTTCAAAACTGGAAATTCTAGTTAAAGTATATAAAATTGGTTGATTGTTCTCTATCTTATATCTTCTTAATAAATATTCTGGTTTTTCGAAATTTAAAGGGGGTACAAAAAATGGATTTAAGCAGTTGTTTAAGATTTTGAAATTTTGTGAAGGAATTTTATGCTCATTTTGCATGAAATTTGAAGTATAGGAGCTTACTGCCCATATTTCTACTTTCTTTTTTAAGAAATTTATTTTCCATTTAGGTAGCTCTCTCCAAACTTCTATGCCATGTGCATATACGATGATTTTTAGACTAGGCTTAAAAAATTTTAAGATTCGTGCAAATAATAATAAATTAATATGACTTAAAATGATGGTATCATATTTTAAACCAATTTTTATAGCATTTATCCCGAAATTTAATTTTTTTTGACCGAATCCAATAAAATTTGATGGATTTAAATACTTTTCATCAACCTCATAATCGTTCATAGAAAGCACTTTAAAATTAAACTTTAAATCTTCCAGCACTTTACATAAAGTTTTACATACATCCTCAATACCACCAAAACTACTAAAGGTGTTTAAGGTTAAAAAAAGTATTTTACGATTATTGTGGTCCAATATTTTTTATTTCGAATGTGTAAATGTTTTAATTTGGTAAAGCACCAAAACTTTAGCCCATGGTAACCTGTTTCGCTTAAAAGCTGATAATAATTTTAATGCTTGAGTATTTGATTTGTAAATTGATTCTGTATTTATTAATTTATTGTTTTTCAGCCATTTAGTAAAAGGAAATGAAAAACCCATTTTTTTTCGGTTATAAATTTTCTCAGGTAAAATATCTGCAAAGGTATCAACTAATAATTGTTTGTTCAATTTTAGATCGAATCTAATTTTATTATCAATGCTTAAACAGGTTTGTACAAAATCTTCATCCAAATAGGGGGTTCTAATTTCTATGCCATGATACATACTCATGTAGTCAATATCCTTCAATAACTGATTTTGTAGGTATAAATTAAATTCTAAATAAGAGATTCTTTCTTTTTTATTGGTTATTGAAGACGGAATTTTTAATTCTATGGATTGAAGGTATTTATTTACTTCTTCAATGTCGATTTTTAAAATCCTAGCAATAGTTTTTGGATCATATATTCCTCGTAAAAATAAATAATCACCTATGGTAGAATTATAAGTTAAAAAGTAGGTCCTATTTATTCCTTCTATAGGAATTTTTGAGATGATTTTTTTGATGAAATTGGGTGTTGAATTTAAAATTTTTAAAATTCCCGATCTTCTAAAAGAAACATATCCTCCTAACAATTCATCTGGCCCAATTCCAGATAATACGGCTTTAAGGCCATTTTCTTTGGCAATTTTGCATATGTACCAAGTGTTTAAGCCATCATTACTGGGCTGATCCATTGAGTTTAAAGCCTCTTTAAGATGCTCGTTAAAATCGGATTGAGTTAAAGAATAACTTATATGTTCCGATAAAATTTTATTCTTTACTATATTTTGAAACTTTTCTTCAGAGAAATTTGATTCTTTAAAATTTAAAGATATTGTTTTTAGTTTCCTCGTGCATTCGTCGGCAATTAAGGTTAAAATACTACTATCTATCCCTCCGCTTAAAAATATTCCAATGGGAGCATCAGATAATAAATGTTTTTTTACAGAATTTCTTAGACTTTTACTTAATTGTTTTTTTGCTTCGACAAGTGTATTTATTTTCTTTTCATGAGTGAATTCAAAAAATGTAGTAATAGTATGGTCTCCAGTTTTTAAATCCCAACTTAAATATGTTCCTTTTGGTAAACTCAGTACATTTTCTAAAGTAGAATGGGGTTCAGGGATATGACCAAATGCCAATAGGTATATTTTCCAATCATCAGAAGTTTTAAAATTTTCACTACTTTTTATAAACGCTTTTACTTCCGATGCAAAAATAAGTTTACTATGCTGGGTGCTGTAGTATAATGGTTTAATGCCTAGCGGACTTCTAACTAAAATTACTTTCTGCAGTAAGGGGTCATATATGCAAAAAGAATACATGCCTCTAAGTTTGGCAAATGATTTTATCCCCCAATGTTTATAAGCTATTAAAATAACCTCGGTGTCTGTAGTTGATTTAAATTTATAGTTTAAATTTTCTAGTTCTTTTTTTATTTCTAAGTGATTATAAATCTCACCGTTATAGGTTATAGTTATTCCGTTTTCTAAAGTCATCGGTTGTGCGCCATTTTCAGATAAATCTAAAAGCGCTAGTCTTCTATTGCCTAATGTTACTTTTTTGTGCTCAGATTGATAAATTTTATGTCCGTCAGGGCCTCCATTTGCCATTGCAAGGCACATGGAATTAACATGATCATAATGATCATGTTTTGTGCTTTCTAATGTGATGATTCCTGCGATTCTGCACATAAAATTCTGATAATTTATAATTTAACTTTTAAACAACTAAATATATTAGCGTTGGTTGAAATAGAAATAAAGCGAATTGTATTTTTGATTTTAATTTATAGGTTCAATGTACGCAATAGAAGTTTTAATTTGTACTGAATAACCTAAATTCTTGAGTTGAAGTACTAAATTTTTAGTTTTGTTTATAGTTACTACTTCTGCAAATATATCTTTGAAAGGACCTGCTATTATTTTTACAGGTGTCCCTTCTGTAAGATCGTAATTAAAGATTTCTAAATTAGAATCAATGGCGAGTAAAAGTTGCAAATCATTCATTTGTTTTAATGGCATGGTAGCAATCTTGCCAGAAAAATAAATAAATCTAACCACACCATTAGTGTTTAAAACATTAGGTATCTCTTGTGGTGTTATAAAAACAAAAATATAATAAGGAAATAATGCAACATCAATAATTTTTTTTCTGTCACTCCAAATTCGTTCCGTTTTTTTTAAAGGCAAAAAGGTTTTTATTCCTTTTTTTCGTAATTCTAAATCAACTTTTTTTTCCGATCTTGATTTTGTATAAACTGGGTACCAATTATATTTGTTGTTTTCCATTAAAAAGCTAGATAATAAAATTTATTCCGAAAAATTGGATACTAATTATTTTTTCTTCCAGAATTGCCACCATTTTTTATCATCATGGTTGCTGTAGTATCCAGAGCCATATCCTGTATAATCAGAGTAATAGTAATTACCTACAGAACTGTTAGCATAATTGGTCGTATAAATATTGGCATGTAATTTTTCGTTACCAAATGAATTTAATATAATCGCAAAATTATTTAATTCGTACTCCCTTACTAATCTATCAGGTATAGTTGCTGCTCTTCTGTTAGAAACACCAGATCGTAAAATAAATAAATTAATATCAGACATTCTTATTAGTGGAATAGCATCCGAAACTAATCCAACTGGAGCTGTATCTATTAATATGTATTCATATTTTTTATTTAATGCTTCAATTAATCCCTTCATTTTAGGGCTATGTAATAGTTCGGACGGATTTGGTGGTACTGGTCCAGAAGTTATAAAGTCAAAGTCATAATCATTATCTTTTAAAATAATGTCGTCCATAGTATGCATACCCGATAAATAGGTGCTTAATCCTACTCTGTTTTCGACGTTAAAAATCTTATGCATTTTAGATCTTCTCAAATCCGCTGCAATTACAATTACTTTTTTATCAATAATAGATAATGTACCCGCTAAGTTTACAATAACAAAAGACTTTCCTTCACCAGAAACTTCCGAAGTTACACATACAGTTTTAGAAGGTTTATTACCCCCCATAAAACTTAAATTTGTTCTAACCGAACGAACAGATTCAGCAAAAATGGATTTTGGACGAGATAATGATAATATTTTTTTAACATTATCTTCTACTTTCTTAGGATATTTTAAAATAACCCCAATAATTGGGGTAGTGGTTAGCCCTTCTATGGTTTCTACATCATATATATATGGGTTAAAAATTCTAGTCGCAAAAATTAAACCTATAGAAATAAACAAACCTAAAAATAAATAAGAACTATAAATTTTTCTCGGTATAGGATCAATAGGTGTCATTGAAGCTTCTGCAAGATGAATAATTTTTGCACTAGAGACTATAGAAGCTTCAGATATTTGAGCCTGTAATCTTCTTTCGAACAACATAGCCAACATTTTTTGATCAATTTCAGATTTGTTTGAAAGTTTGGTAAAGTCGTTCTGAATAGGCGGAATAGCACTTAAGGTATTTTGGATAGAAACTAATTCTGAACGTAAATATTTTAAAGCCTGGTCGTTACTGTTTTTTAATGTCTGCGTAACGCTATTCATCCCATTTTTTAGTTGAATCAATTTTCTTTCTATATCTAAAACTCTACTCGAATTGGGCTTAAAATCTTTTAGTAATTCTTGTCGTGTTTGTATGGCATTATTATATTGAGTCAATATTTCTTGGATAGAAGTATTTATAGAAGCATCAATGAATAAAGAAATTGGCGCATATAAAGGGGTGTTCTTGATTTGTGCAGCTATCTGATTAATTATGCTGCCTTTTAATTCTAAATTGTTTATTTCTTCTTTTAATTGAGGTATTTTATTAATGTTTATAGATTTTTCTGCTTCCGGATCTATAAAATTATTTTCTGTTTGAAAATTAGATAAGATATCACCAGATTTATTTACGGTTGAATCTATAAATCTTAAGCGATCCTCTAAAAAATTAATGGTTTGTTTTGCTGATCTTCTTTTTTCTACCTCATCATTAATAATATACTGTTTAATAATTGAGTTTAATATGTCTGCGGAAAATCTTGGATTTCTATCGGTATGATAGATATTCATAACATTAGAATTTTTATCTCCTTCTTCAATAGATAATCCATTTAATGCACGACCCATAAAGTCTTTAGCCGAATTAAAATGAAAACTATATTTTCCTGTTGAAGGTATAGGAGATATTACTTTAAAAATAACATCCCCTTTATTTATAATTTGTCCGTAATTATACCTCTCCCAGCCATCTTTTGAATTCTCTGTTAGTTCAAAAGTGGATGAACTTACCGGCCTAACCTCATATTCTGCTCTTGAAAAATTTTCTGCATCTTGATGAAGTATTTGAATTTCGAATGGTTTATTGGGGTAAACTTCAGATTTTTTTATTTTTCCTTCTAAATAGTAAGTTATTTTATAATCAATTTTTTCAATCGCATTTAAAATAACATCCGGTGAACGCATTATTTGCGCTTCGGTCTCTATTAAGTTTGTTCTTAAATACCTAAAAGCATTAGGTGCAGTAACTGAGGCAGCGTTCTGATCGTCTAGGTTTAATTTTAAACTGGCCTCTGATCTAAAGGTTTGAGGGGTATAAGCAATATATACTTTGGCAGCAATATAGGATAAAACTAACATCCCAACTATCCAATACCATCTACTTAATACGATATTGAAAATTTTCCAATATGAAAGTTCTTGTTTGGCTAAACTATTTCTTTCAGTGTATTCGTTATGTATCATTTATTTGGTGATGGTTAAAATTAATAAACCTAAATTTAATAAGACTAATACCGGTTGGATGTAATTGTTGAAATTTTGAATTTTTTTCGATGCCACAACTGATTTTAATGGTTGTATTACTATTATATCACTGTTTTGTAATACTAATTTTTTGCTCGCTAAACTTTTTATGTCCTGCAAATTCACATAAATTATTTCAGGATTAAATTTATCTCCTCTAATAATTTTGCAAGTCTTTGGATCTGCATTTTCAGTTAACCCGCCAGCTTGAGCAATTAAATCTATTAAAGTTAGGTTGTCTTGTTCTAAAATATAATTTCCTTGTGCCCTAAATTCACCTAATAAAGTTACCTTTAAGTTTACTATGGTAATTTCAATAATTGGAGCAATTTGTTCCTTTTCAAATAGTTGCTGTATTTTGTTGGTCGCTTCTTTTCTTGTTAATCCTTTAACGCTAACTTTGCCAAATTCAGGTATAGTTATGTTTCCCATTGAATCTACTTCGAAAGTTTGATTTTTTTCTGAAAGTATATTGTTTGGAGCACTATTTGAATTCGCACCTATTGGAGAAAGGAAATCCTTATTTTGTAGGTTTCTGATTAATAATCTGTCTTGAGTTTTAATGGTGTAGATGTTTTGATTTCCCATATCATTTACTACATAAACTTGAGTAATGGTATCTGTAACTACGTCGTTAGGTGAAGTAAATAAAGAAGTCTCTCTTCTAACATTACAAGAACTAATTATAGCTACAAGAAGTAATGAAAATAGTATTTTTTGTATAGATTTTAATCCACTCATAAATTAGTTGTGTTTGCTAAACCAAGTTATTGTTCATTTATTAACTTTTCTCTGTTTAAACTACAATTTTTATTTAAATAATATACAAAGTATAGACAATGATTTTAGATTCTCACTAAAAAAACAGCACTTTTTTAACTTTAAACGGCATTGTGTTTAAAATATAACATTTGTTAAAATTAATAAATCATAAACGATATTTTTGTAATTAGAAGTTTATTTATGAAGATTTCCATTATCACAGTTGTATTCAATGCCGAACGCTACATTAAAAGCTGTATGCAATCTGTTGTTAATCAGACTTATAATGATGTGGAATACATAATTATTGACGGTGGATCTACAGATAAAACTTTAGAAATTATAAATTCTTTTAACGGAGCTAAATTCAAATTAATCTCCGGTAAGGATAATGGGATGTACGATGCCTTAAATAAAGGTATAAAATATGCAACAGGGGAGGTGGTAGGTTTTTTACATGCCGACGATTTTTATGCGTCAAATACAATTATTGAAGAGATTGCTCAATTTTTTTTAAAAAACAGCTCAAACGCCATTTATGGTGATTTAAATTATGTACACCCAGATTCTTTTAAAGTGATCAGAAAATGGGTTTCAAATACTTATTCTCTAAAGAATATTGAACAAGGTTGGATGCCCCCTCACCCAACTCTATTTTTAAAAAAACAAATCTATATAGAAATTGGAGGTTATTCTTTGGCGTATGGATCAGCAGCAGATTACGAGTTTATTTTGCGGCTGCTCTATACCTATAAGGTTAAGGCCGATTATTTTCCTCAATTAATTGTTAATATGCGAACAGGAGGAATGAGTAATGCAAATATTGTAAGTAGGATTAAAGCTTTTTATAATGATTATAAAGCTTTAAGGACACACCAAGTTCCTTTTTCATTTTTAGTCGTGTTTTTAAAGAAATTCAAAAAAATTGTCCAATATTTTTAGATATTAGTCTAATATTACTGGTCAAGGTTAGGTTATGTTAGAAAGTTTACGCGATTTTATCAAGTTAGAGTTCGTTTATTATTTTGCGATTATAGCTATGTCGTCTATAATTGTGTATGTTTCTATGCCTACAATTATATGGACTTCCATAAAACATCAACTGTTCGATGAAGCAGAGATGTATAGAAAAGTTCATAAAAGAAATATTTCAAATCTAGGTGGGATTTCCATTTTTTGCAGCTTCACAATCACTGTTTTGTTGTTTTCTGCAATGTTTAATTACCAACAACCAATTATTGTTATTGTAAGTAGTATAATTTTATTTGCAGCGGGTTTAAAGGACGATATTTATGGTATTGGCTCTTCAACAAAGTTGATGTTGAGTTTGCTAGTCGCATTTATTTTAGTATATATTGGCGATTTTAGGTTGACGAGTTTATACGGGGTTTTTAATATAGGGGAGATTGATATGATAAGTGGAGGTATTTTCTCCACTATGCTGATTATCTTTATTAATAATGCCTTTAATTTAATTGATGGTATAGACGGATTAGCAGGGGTAATAGGCGTAATTATTAATTTGGTTTTTGGAGTTTTATTCGCCTATTCAAATCAACCCGCTTCTGCATTAGTTGCATTTTCTATGTTAGGTGCACTTTTAGGCTTTTTATATTATAATTTCCCCCCAGCTAAAGTTTTCATGGGCGATACGGGTTCCTTGGTGGTGGGAATGGTCTCTGTTTTAATGGCTATACAATTTATCGAATTAAATAAATTAGATGGAATAAATAAACCCTATTTTTATTCGGCTCCCGCTATTGCTGTTGCTGTTTTAATTATCCCTATTTTCGATTCTCTACTCATATTTTTTCTACGAATTATTAATAAAAAATCGCCATTTAGAGGCGATAGGAATCATATTCACCATAGATTGCAACGGTTAGGTTTTTCCGATGTTACCGTGATTTTAATCCTCGCTTTGGTTAACCTTCTAACTATTTTCGCAACTTTTATGTTGCAAAATTTAGGGAACTTTATTTTAATAATTCTTCAATTGAGTTTTATTTTCTTCCTACACTGTTGTTTGGTGTTTTTCGACAATAAAAAATTTAATAAGAAGTTTCAAATTGGCGATTTATTGCTTTTAGGTAGATTCTAAAATATTAAATTTTAATTACCTAATTGTTTGTAGATTTAAGGTAATTTTGCGATACATGTTTAGAATATCAATAAATGGATTCGGAAGAATTGGGCGTACTTTTTTAAGAAATGCGCTCTCAGAAAATTTAAATGTTGTTGCTATAAATGATTTAGCACCTCCCTCAACTTTAGCGCATTTATTTAGGTACGATAGTGTTCATGGTTTATTTAATGGCGAAGTTTCTTCGGATGAACAGGCTATATATATAAATGGTAATAGAATTGAGGTTTTTAACCAGCCTAATACAGAATTGATTCCCTGGGATAATATTCATCTAGTAATAGAAAGTACAGGTAAGAATTTAGATTATGATCGTGCCAGTAAACATTTACAAGCCGGTGCTAAACAAGTATTAATTTCTGCACCCGCTGCAGATAATATTCCTATGGTGGTTTTAGGGGTAAATGATGCCACTCAGATTATTCAAGAGCCAATTTTCTCTGCTGCTTCCTGCACCACCAATAATATTGCTCCAATTATAAAGGTGTTACACGAAAAATGGGGAGTAAAAGAAGGTTATATTACAACGGTTCATTCTATGACTGGCGATCAAAATTTACACGATGCTCCTCATCATGATTTACGTAGAGCCCGTGCAGCTGGATCGTCAATTATCCCAACTACAACAGGTGCCGCAAAAGCAATCACGAAAATATTCCCTGACCTCGAAAAAAAATTAGGCGGTGCAGGAATTCGCGTTCCGGTTCTAAATGGTTCACTTACCGATTTAACTTGTATCCTAAACAAAAAGGCTACTGTTCAAGAAATAAACGAAGAAATAAAATTCGAATCTGAAACTAATTTAAAAGGTATTGTGGAATATATAAATGAGCCTATTGTTTCAGTAGATATTTTAAATAACCGACATTCTTGTATTTTCGACGCTATGTTAACTTCTGTTGTTGGCGATTTAGTGAAAGTGGTAGGTTGGTATGATAATGAATCAGGTTATAGTTCTAGATTAGTTGATCTCGCTAAAATGGTGCAGAAAAAGTATGATTAAGCAGGTTAATGTTGAGACTATATTGCCACTCCGTAGTTTAGTGTTACGCGAAAATAAAGGTGTAGAGTTTGCTAAGTTCGAAGGAGATAATGATGAGCATACCATTCATTTAGCTATTATTGAGGACAATCAGGTACTGAGTATCGCTTCTTTTATGAAATGCAATTATTCTAATTATGAAGGTCTTGGTTTTCAGTTAAGAGGAATGGCAACTCATCCAGATTATGTAGGTAAAGGTTATGCTTCAGCATTAATTAACTATGCACTAAGTTCTACTGTAATCGCTAATGCTAATTATATATGGTTTAATGCAAGGAAATCTGCAGTTCCGTTTTATGAAAAACTAAATTTTAAAATAATTTCTAAAGAGTTCGAAATAGATAATATTGGTCCTCATTTTGTAATGTACAATGTAATTAATAATTAAAAACACTAATGAAAACAATTGATCAGCTAAATTTTAATGGAAAGAAAGCACTTATACGTGTAGATTTTAATGTGCCATTAAATGAAAGTTTTGAAATAACAGACGATAAAAGAATTTCTGCAGCTATTCCAACTATAAAAAAGATCCTTAGTGATGGGGGAGCGGTTATTTTAATGTCGCATTTAGGTCGACCAAAAAATGGCCCTGAAAATAAGTTTTCTTTAAAACATATTATTCCCTGTTTAAGTTCAAAACTTGGATTAGAGGTGCAGTTTGCTGACGATTGTATAGGAGATTCTGCAATAAATAAAGCCAAAGATTTAAAGTCAGGGGAGGTGTTGTTATTAGAAAATCTTCGCTTTTATAAAGAAGAAGAAAAAGGGGATGAAGGCTTTGCTCAAAAATTAGCAACATTAGGAGATGTGTATGTGAATGATGCTTTTGGAACAGCTCATCGTGCCCATGCTTCTACAGCAGTTATTGCAAAATTTTTTGGTAGTAATAAATACTTTGGCTATTTAATGGCTTCTGAAATTGAAAATGCAGAACGTGTACTTACACATGCAAAACGCCCATTTACTGCAATTATGGGTGGAGCAAAAGTTTCCGATAAAATTGAATTAATAGATCAATTATTAACTAAGGTAGATCATTTAATTATTGGCGGAGGTATGGCTTATACTTTTGTTAAAGCATTGGGTGGAAGTATCGGCAATTCTCTTCTTGAAGCAGATAAGCTAGATTTAGCTTTGTCTATCTTAGAAAAAGCAAAAAGCTTAAATGTTAAGATTCACTTGCCAGTTGATGCTATTATAGCTGATAAATTTTCAAATGATGCAGATTCTAGAGTAGAAGATGTGAACGAAATTCCAAACGGTTGGATGGGATTAGATATTGGCCCAGCTTCGGTGTTGGCGTTTTCTGAGGTAATTAAAAAGTCAAAAACCCTATTATGGAATGGTCCAATGGGCGTATTTGAAATGGAGAAGTTTAAGCAAGGTACTTATGCTATTAGTAATGCGTTGGTAGATGCTACCGAATTAGGTGCTTTTTCTTTAGTTGGTGGTGGCGATTCTGCTGCGGCTATTGCTCTTTTCAAATTAGAAGATCAGGTGAGTTATGTCTCAACTGGTGGCGGTGCCCTTTTAGAATACATGGAAGGAAAAGAGCTGCCTGGTGTAACCGCAATTAATTCTTAATATAGTTTTTGTATACCTATTATCTAGGTATGCTGTTTAGTCTATAAATTTTTTTTTAATAGGTCGACTTTTTAAGTCGACCTATTTTTTTTCCCACCCATTCCCACTCTTCTGATTTTTGACTATTTAATCCCTAAAAATCAGCCCATTTTATTCTTTTTTTAGTTCAAATATTTAATAATCTCTATTGTCTACAAGTTACTTTAATCGTTTGAACTTCAATTTATTGCTTTTAAAGGATGCGCTGAGGGCAATTTTTAAAGAAAATGAAATATGTTGAAAACTTTTTGTGGTAAAAAGTGGTAAAAAGTGGAAGAAGTATTTATTTTTACACTACATAAAAAGTGTATATACCCAAATGGTTCAATTATTAGGAGAGTTTGATTGTAAGTTAGATGCGAAGGGCCGCATGATGGTGCCTTCTAATCTAAAGAAGCAATTGCCTGGTGCAGAGCAAGATGGGTTAGTTGTGAACAGGGGTTTTGAGAAACATTTGGTGATTTATCCTCGCAAAGTTTGGGAAGAAATTGTGGCTGAATTGAGTAAGCTAAATCAGTACGAAAAGAAAACCAGGGAGTTTATACGCTTTTTTACTAGAGGAGCAACCGAGTTAACGTTAGATGCTTCGGGTCGTGTGTTATTGCCAAAATCACTTTTAGAGTTTGCAGGTATAAAATCAGATGTGGTTTTGGCTTGTCAGTTCGATAAAATTGAAGTTTGGGCAAGAGAAGCTTACGAAGATTTATTAGATAATGAGCCAGAGAACTTCGCAAATCTTGCGGAAGAGGTTATGGGTAATAGTAATAGGAGGAAGGATGGAGAATAATTACCATGTGCCGGTTATGTTGCAGGAATGCCTTGATGGGTTAAATATTAATCCAGATGGAATTTATGTTGATGTTACTTTTGGTGGAGGCGGTCATTCAAGGGAGATTTTAAAGAGGCTAAGCGATAAGGGTATTTTGGTAGCTTTTGATCAAGATCCAGATGCTCAAAGAAATATAATTAATGATCCAAGGTTCAAGTTTGTAGATCAAAATTTCGCCTTTCTAAAAAATAATCTTCGCCTATTGGGAATTAAGGAAGTAGATGGTATTTTGGCTGATTTGGGGGTTTCTTCGCATCAGTTTAATGAGGCTGATAGAGGTTTTTCAACGCGATTCGATTCTAATTTAGATATGAGGATGGATCAGCAAAGAGAGGTTACTGCTGCAACCATTATAAATACGTATTCAGAAGAGGATTTACATAAAATCTTTGGGCTTTACGGTGAAGTGAAAAATGCAAAATCTTTAGCGAAATCTATTGTTACTGCTCGCTTAAAAGGAAATATAAATACGCTCGAAGATTTTAAAGCGGCTATTCAGCAGCATATCCCTAAGGGTAAGGAAAATAAATATATGGCACAGGTTTTTCAAGCACTTAGAATTGAGGTGAATGAGGAGTTGTCTGTGTTAACTTCTTTTTTGCAACAAGCCGCAGATGTTTTAAAGCCAAAAGGCCGATTGGTAGTTATGTCGTATCATTCCTTAGAAGATAGGCCGGTTAAAAATTTCATGATTAAAGGAAAGTTTACTGGTGAGGTGGAGAAAGATTTTTTTGGAAATCAATTAAAGCCTTTAAGCATGTTAACCAGAAAGGCTGTTGTGGCTACAGAGCAAGAAATCCAAAATAATAATAGAGCAAGAAGTGCAAAATTAAGAATAGCGGAGAAGGTATGAATAAGTTCAGGGAGAAATTAGAAGAGACGAATGAGGAGCCTGAATTAATTGAAGAGATTCAATTGAAAAAACCGGTTGAGCAGTCGCCAAGTGCTGCTAAAAAGTTTTTAACCGATGGGGTGGTGTCTAAGGAAGAAGCGACCAGAATGCTCCCGTTTATACTTTTTATGGCGTTTTTGGGTATGGTTTATATAGCAAATAGTCACTTTGCCGTAAACAATATTAGGGCTATAGATAAATTAAGTAAAGAAGTTAAGGAGCAAAGCTGGGAATATAAATCGCTCAAAGCCGAATTAATGTTTAAAAGTAAGCTTACAGAAGTTAAAAATATTGTAGATACACTAGGAATAAAAGAATTAATAGAGCCTCCAAAGAAAATTGTCGTTAGCGAAAATGAATATTAGAAATAACATATTACTTCGTGTTTACATCGCATTTGGATTCATTGTGATTTTTTCAATGCTGGTGGTTGGGCAGTTGATAAGGGTTCAGTTTGTAGAAGGGAAAAAGTGGCAAGCGATGGCCGATAGTCTAAGTACTAGATATATTAAGATAGAAGCTGCTCGTGGTAATATTTACTCTTCTGATGGAAGTTTATTGGCAACTTCTGTACCCGAGTACGAATTGAGAATGGATATGTTGGCGGGAGGAATTAAAGACGACGATTTTTTTTATGAGAAAGTAGATTCATTGGCCATAAAATTATCAGAATTTTTTAAAGATAAGTCGGCAAAAGAATATTCTAGATTTCTAAGAAATGCAAGAGCAGAAAAAATGCGCTATGTATTAATAAAGCGTAAAGTAAACTATCAGGAATTAAAAGAAATTAGAAAGTTTCCTATATATAATGTTGGGAAATATACAGGTGGATTAATCGCAGTACAACAAAACAAACGTATTCTGCCTTTTAAAGATTTAGCAGCAAGAACTATAGGTTATAGCAACGAGAATGTTAAGAATCCGGTTGGACTAGAAGGTGCTTACAGCGAATATATTAAGGGAGTAAGTGGACAACGTTTAATGCAAAGAATTTCTGGTGGAGTTTGGAAGCCAGTAAACGATGAGGCAGAAATTGCACCTAAAGACGGATCAGATATTATATCTACAATTGATATTAATATTCAAGATTTAGCTCAAAACGCGCTTAAAAAGCAATTGATTAAAAGTAATGCGCACCATGGTACGGTTATCGTAATGGAGGTGCAAACTGGAGAAGTAAAAGCGGTTGCCAATTATACCAAGGTGGCAGAGGGAGAATATAAGGAGTTGTTTAATTACGCTATTGCAGGAAATCAAGACCCTGGATCAACTTTCAAATTAGCATCATTTATGGCTTTGTTGGAGGACAGATTGATAGATACAAATACAATGGTTAATACAGGTACTTTACAGGTTCCTGGTAAGTTAATTACAGATTCGCATGGAAGTATAGGTAGGGTTACAGTGAAAAGAGCTTTCGAAGAGTCTTCTAACGCAGCCATTGCTTATTTGGTAAATGAAGGCTATAGAGATAATCAAGCAGCATTTACTGAGCATTTATACAGATGGAAGTTGAATCAGAAAATGAATCTTCAAATTCCTGGTGAAGCACAGCCTGTAATTAAAAACCCAAGTAATAAAAGCTGGCATAAAGGATTAACATTACCTCAAATGGCTTATGGCTATGAAATGCAAATTACTCCTTTAAAGATGCTTTCTTTTTATAATGCAGTAGCAAATAACGGAAAATATATAGCTCCAATTTTTGTAAAAGAAATTAGGTGGTTGGGCAATCCCATCCAACAGTTTAAAGCGCCGGTGCTCAACGAAAAGATTTGTTCAGATGAAACACTAAATAAAGTAAAGGCAATGTTAGAGGGCGTAGTGGTTAATGGTTCTGGTAAACGAGTGGTTTATAATCCACTGTATAAAATTGCTGGTAAAACTGGAACTGCTCAAGTGGCTGATGATAATAAAGGTTATGTAGCTAATAGAAAGTACCAAGCATCTTTTGTGGGGTATTTTCCGGCTGATAAGCCAAAATATTCAATGATCGTGGTAATTAACGAGCCAAAAGCAGGTGGATATTATGGGGCATTGGTTTCAGGTCCGGTATTTAGAGAGGTGGCCGATAGAATTTATGCAAGCGATATGAGTATGTATAATTCTATTTCAGAAAATTTAATCGGAAATACTAAAATACCAGAAGCTAAAGCGGGTTCTACAAAATCTACAAAACAAGTTTATACTGCTTTGGGTATAAAATCTCTTTATGCTTCTAATGCAGAATATTATAGTGCTGTAAATACTGATAACGGTATTGTGGTTACAGATAATAAAATAATTAAAGGTGTTATGCCAAATGTGAAGGGGATGGGCTTAAAAGATGCACTTTTTCTAATTGGAAATGCAGGATTAAAAGCCAGAGTAGTTGGAAAAGGAAAGGTAATTTCTCAATCAATTGAGGAAGGAACAAAAATAGGTAAAGGATTAGCAGTGTCAATAGAATTACAATAGATGTTTTTAATAGATATATTAAATAGGGTAAAGGTTTTAAATGATGTTGAGACGAACAACATCGAGGTGGTTTCTATTGTTTTCGATTCAAGGGAAGTAATTAAGGGAGGTCTATTCGTTGCCATAAAAGGAACAATTACGGACGGACATACGCATATTGATAAAGCTATTGCAAATGGCGCTCAAGTGGTGGTTTGTGAAGTTCTTCCAGTATCAATGGTTGATGGTGTTACTTATGTTCAAGTAAAAAATAGTGCTGATGCGCTAGGCCTGATGGCTTCAAATTTTTATCATCACCCTTCAAATCAATTGAGGTTGGTTGGAGTTACAGGAACAAATGGAAAAACTACTATCGCTACTTTATTATATCAGTTGTTTAAGTCGCTGGGTTATAGTGTGGGATTAATTTCAACTGTAGAAAATAAAATCAATGACGAGATTATTCCTTCAACCCATACTACGCCAGATCCAATTGCGCTAAATAAGTTATTAACCAAAATGGTTGATGCAGGCTGTGAGTTTTGTTTTATGGAAGTTAGCTCGCATGCGGTGGTTCAAGGTAGAATAGCTGGTCTTAATTTCGAAGGCGGAATTTTTACAAATATTACGCATGATCATTTAGATTTTCATGAAACTTTCGATAATTATATCGCTGCAAAACAATCATTTTTCACAAGCTTAAAAGCAAATGCGTTTGCACTTACCAATGCCGACGAGAAGCATGGTATGGTAATGGTGCAAAATTCTTTGGCAAATAGAAAGACTTATAGTCTTCAAAAATTGGCTGATTTTAAAGGAAGCATTATCGAGAATAAATTCAGTGGACTACATATGGATGTAGATGGTGCTGAGGTATATTTTAAATTAATAGGTTCTTTTAATGCATATAATATTATGGCGGTTTATGGTGCCGCAATTTTATTAGGTCAAGAGAAAATAGAAGTATTGGCAACTTTAAGTTCGCTTACTGGTGCAGAGGGGCGTTTCGATTTTATTACTGCCGAAAATGGCATGATTGGAATTGTAGATTATGCACATACTCCAGATGCAGTTCAAAATGTACTATCAACAATAAATGATATAAGAAACGATAATAGTAAGATAATTACAGTTATTGGCTGTGGTGGCGATAGAGATAAATCTAAAAGACCAGTAATGGCAAAAGTGGCTTGCGATTGGAGTGATAAGGTAATCCTTACTTCAGATAATCCAAGAACAGAAGATCCAGAACAAATTTTAAGAGATATGGAAGTTGGAGTTTCTCCATCAAACCAACGAAAAACAATAACAATTACGGATAGAAAATCGGCCATTCAAACGGCTTGCCATTTGGCTAATGCTGGCGATGTAATTCTAATTGCTGGAAAAGGTCACGAAAAATACCAAGAGATAAATAAAGTGCGTCATCATTTTGATGATAAAGAAGTTTTGTTGGAACAATTTAAAGATTTACGCTAATGCTGTTTTTACTCTTCGAATATTTGCATAAAAATTACGACATCCCAGGTCTAAGGTTGTTTCAATATATAACTTTTAGAACATCTTTGGCTGTTGTTTTATCTCTAATTATCACTACCGTGTACGGAAGAAGATTAATCAATTATCTTCATAAAAAGCAGGTAGGCGAAACGGTTAGAAATTTAGGGCTGGAAGGTCAAATGCAAAAGCAAGGGACGCCAACTATGGGTGGTATCATTATTTTGTTAGGTATTTTAATACCATCCTTATTGTTCGCTAATATCACTAATATTTATGTGATTTTAATGATTGTAACCACTATTTGGATGGGTACAGTTGGTTTTATCGACGATTATATTAAAGTTTTCAAAAAAAATAAGGAGGGTCTTGCTGGCCGATTTAAAATTGTTGGTCAGGTGGGATTAGCCATTATAATTGGTTGTACAATGTACTTTCATCCAAGTATTATGGTTCGCCAAACAGTTAATGAAGCCGAAATAGATTCATCGGCACCCATGGTATTGCGCCAAAAAAACCAAAATTATTATTACACACAAGATGTAAAATCAACTAAAACAAATGTACCTTTTTATAAAGACAATGAATTCGACTATGCTAAAGTGTTGAAGTTTTTAGGGGATGGCTATGAAAAATATGCGTTTTATGTGTTTCTATTAGCTGTAATTATCATTATCACAGGGGTTTCTAATGCTGCGAATATAACCGATGGAATAGATGGCTTGGCCACAGGTACCTCGGCAATTATTGGTATTACACTCGGTTTATTGGCCTATGTTTCTGGTAATATAATTATGGCCGATTATCTGAATATCATGTATATACCTAATTCAGGTGAATTGGTGGTGTTTGCTGGAGCATTTGTAGGTGCTTGCGTCGGATTTTTATGGTATAATTCTTATCCTGCTCAAGTTTTTATGGGCGATACGGGTAGTTTGGCCATCGGTGGAATTATTGCCGCTTTTGCTTTCATGATCCGTAAGGAATTACTAATACCTGTTTTATGCGGCGTTTTCCTAGTCGAGATTTTATCGGTGATGATTCAGGTAACTTATTTTAAATATACGAAGCGACGATACGGAGAAGGACGACGTGTTTTTCTGATGTCGCCTTTACACCATCATTATCAGAAAAAGGGATACCACGAAGCTAAAATTGTAACAAGATTTTGGATTATCGGAATTTTCCTCGCTATAGCTGCCATCATTACTTTAAAAGTTAGATAAAAATTACTAAACCAACTAAATGAACCACTCACAAACATATCAAACTACTTCAAACCACAACCAATCTCCATATTTGGTGATTTTGGGTGGGGGCGAAAGTGGCGTGGGTGCAGCAAAGTTGGGCCTAAAACAAGGTTTTAAAGTATTTTTATCGGATGCTGGTAATATCTCTAAAAAGTACAGTGAAGAACTTAATGATTTAAATGTTCCATTCGAGTCTAATAAGCATTCTCTCGAAGAAATTTTAAAGGCCGATTTAATTATTAAAAGTCCAGGTATTCCTGCAACTGCAGCAGTAGTTTTAAAAGCTGTTGAAGCTAAAATCCCAGTCATTTCAGAAATTGAGTTTGCTGGACGATATACCTCAGCCAAAAAAATATGTATTACAGGTTCTAATGGTAAAACCACAACAACTTTATTAACCTACCATTTACTAAAAAAGGCTGGTTTAAATGTTGGATTGGCAGGAAATATTGGAAATAGTTTTGCCGCTCAAGTAGCAACAGCAAATTTCGATTTCTACGTTTTAGAGATTTCTAGTTTTATGCTAGATGATATGTACGATTTTAAAGCAGATATAGCTGTTTTACTAAATATTACACCAGATCATTTAGATAGATATGCATATAGTTTAGACTTATATGCCGATTCTAAAATGAGAATTACTCAAAATCAAACTCAAGCCGATTCATTTATTTATTGTGCAGACGATCCCGAAACATTGAAATGTTTAGAAAGACACATTATAAATGCTAAAAAATATCCTTTTTCAATACAAAAAACCACAGGAGTAACTGCCTTTTTGCAAAATAACAACATACAAATAAACCTTCATAATCCATTTACTATGTCTATCACAGATTTAGCCTTACAAGGCAAACACAATCTTTATAATTCTATGGCTTCGGGTATAGTAGCAAAGGTGCTTGAACTAAGAAATGAGACTATACGTGAAAGTATGGGAGATTTTAAAAATCTTGCACATAGATTAGAGCATGTTGCCAAAATATCAGGTATAGATTATATAAATGATAGTAAAGCAACCAATGTAAATGCCACTTGGTATGCTATAGAAAGTATTCCAACTGATATTGTGTTAATTATGGGTGGGGTTGATAAAGGTAATGATTACAACATGATGAAGGATGTTGTTAAGCAAAAGGTTAAAGCCATTGTATGTCTAGGAAAGGATAATAAACGTATTCACGAAGCTTTTGAAGATGATGTAGATATTATTGTTAATACATTTTCTGCCACAGAAGCTGTTCAAGTAGCTTATCATTTAGCAAAGAAAGGCGATACTGTTTTATTGTCGCCAGCTTGCGCAAGTTTCGATTTGTTTAAAAATTACGAAGATAGAGGAGATCAATTTAAATCTGCAGTAAGAGAGTTGTAAAATGAATTTTTTCAATCAAATATTTCAAAAGGCCAAAGGCGATAGATATATATGGATAGTAATTATTTTATTATCTCTAATTTCTATTCTTACGGTTTATAGTTCTACCGCTACAATCGCCTTAAATAAGGGTCAAAGCGTAGAGGTGTATTTATTGTTTAAACACGTTATTTTTATTATCGCAGGTATTGCAATGATTTACTTTGCGCATTTATTAGATTATAAATATTATGCAGGTATTTCAAAGGTTTTAATGATTATTACCGTACCGCTGTTGGTTTATACTTTATTGTTTGGTAAAAATTTAAACGATGCCTCTCGTTGGGTGGCAATTCCCGGGACTAGTTTAACTTTCCAAACATCAGATTTAGCCAAATTAGCATTAATTACGTTTTTAGCTAGGATGTTAACCCGTAAGCAAGAAAACATTAAGGATGTAAAAACTGCATTTATTCCTATTATATCGTCTGTTTGTGTGGTAATTGTATTAATTGCAATCGCAAATTTAAGTACAGCATTAATGTTATTTGGGGTAAGTATTTTACTGTTAATTATAGGTAGGATAAGTATTAAACAAATAGCTATAGTGTCGGTAGCAGGTGTTGTTTTGCTTGCAGGGGTTATGCTTTTAGGTCCAAGGGGTGAAACTTATAAGTCTAGGATCAGATCGTTCGCAAATCCAGAATCACAACATAGTGATAAAACTTTTCAAGCAGACCAAAGTAAAATAGCATTGGCCACTGGTGGTTTAATAGGGAAAGGTCCAGGTGGAAGTACACAAAGAAACTTTTTACCACACCCATATTCAGATTTTATTTTCGCAATTATTGTGGAGGAGTACGGTACGGTTGGAGCCATTGTGGTGGTAATGCTCTATTTATTTTTATTATATAGGTGTGTTAAAATAGTAACAAAGGCACCTAAGGCTTTCGGTGCATTACTGGCGGCCGGATTGAGTTTTAGTTTAACCATTCAGGCTTTTGCAAATATGGCCGTAGCTGTGGGCTTAGGTCCGGTTACGGGGGTACCTTTGCCGTTAATAAGTATGGGAGGTACCTCAATTTTGTTCACAAGTATAGCTTTCGGTATAATATTAAGCGTAAGTAGAGATGTTGAACAGCACGAAAAGAAAAAAGTAATTGTAGGCGAAATACCAGCAATGGCTTAATTAAAAATATTAGTATAAAATTATGCAAGCAACTAGAATAATGATAACAGGAGGCGGAACAGGAGGACATATCTTCCCGGCAGTTTCTATAGCCAATGCGCTTAGAGAAATTGAACCTCAATGTGAAATTTTATTTGTTGGCGCATTAGGTAGAATGGAAATGGAAAAAGTTCCAGCTGCAGGTTATAAAATAGTCGGACTAAACATCAGTGGTTTCCAAAGAGGAAGTATATTAAAAAATTTAAATCTTCCTTTTAAAGTGATTGAAAGTGTTAGTAAGGCCAAAGATTTAATTAACGAATTTAAGCCAGATGTAATTGTTGGTGTGGGTGGTTATGCATCCGGTCCACTATTATATGCTGCTTCAAGAAAAAAAATCCCATATCTTATTCAAGAACAAAATTCATTTGCTGGTATAACCAATAAATGGTTATCTAAAAATGCAGCGAAGATTTGTGTCGCTTTCGATGGAATGGAAAGGTTTTTTCCGGCAGAGAAGATATTAAAAACTGGAAATCCTGTAAGATCTTCAGTTATAGATGTAAAAGATAAAAGATTTGCAGGTGCAACCTTGTTAAAGTTAGATCCTTTAAAGAAAACAATTTTGGTAACTGGTGGATCTTTAGGTTCGGCTATGCTTAATAAGAGTGTTGAACGCTTTATTGATGAATTAGTTGCGAATGATATTCAATTAATCTGGCAAACTGGTAAATATTATTTCGAAGGAATAATGGAGCGTGTTGGTCCATCAAAACCAGGAATAATCATATTAGAATTTTTATATAAAATGGATTTAGCTTATGCCGCAGCAGATGTAATTATTAGTCGAGCTGGTGCAGGTACAATTGCCGAATTATGTTTTATTAAAAAGCCAGTTATCTTGGTGCCTTCCCCAAATGTGGCAGAAGATCATCAAACACAAAATGCAATGGCATTGGTGAAAAATGGCGCTGCAATTTTAATTAAAGATGATGAAGCGGAAGTGAATTTAATACCTGAAGCTATTAATCTAATTAATGACGAGGCAAAATGCGAAACGTTAAGCGTAAATATTGGTAAGATGGCAATGCCAGATGCCGATTTAATTATAGCAAAAGAGGTGTTAAAATTAGCGGGAAAATAGATATGATTAATTTAAATGTAAATAGGGTGTTTTTGGTAGGTATCGGTGGAATCGGTATGAGTGCCCTTGCCCGTTATTTTGCATTTAAAGGATGTATTGTTTGTGGTTACGATAAAACCAGAACAGCTTTGTGTGAGCAATTAGAAAGAGAAGGAATTATTATTACTTATTTGGATGATGAATCTTCTATTCCTCTAAGTTTTCATACTACCGCTGAGGATACATTAATAATTTATACACCAGCAATTCCTTCTAATTCAGTTCTTCTAAATTATTTTAAGAATGGTGGCTTTCAACTTAAAAAGAGAGCGCAAGTTTTAGGCGAAATAAGTAATAACAGCTATTGTATTGCAGTTGCAGGTACACATGGAAAAACAACCACGTCTTCTTTAATTGCGCATATATTAACGCATACTAAATTTGGGTGTAATGCTTTCTTGGGAGGTATTTTAAGTAATTACAAAACTAATTTTTTATTCAGTACCAATAATGTAATGGTGGTGGAGGCCGATGAATATGATAGATCGTTCCTTACCTTGAACCCAGATATCGCAGTAATTACTTCAATGGATGCAGATCATTTGGATATTTATAATGATGCAAATGATCTTAAAGCAACCTTTAGAGAATTTAGTCAAAAGGTTAAACAAGACGGGTTTTTGTTTAAGCAAGCTAATTTACCATTAGAAAACGGACAATCTTATGCGGCATTAATTGAGGCAGATTATTATGCAGATAATATTAGAGTTATAGATGGTGCCTTTATTTTTAACTATATCGGTAAACTTGGAAATATTAAGGATGTTAAATTAAGGCTTCCAGGAAATCATAACGTAGAAAATGCTGTTGCTGCAATTACTGTTGCGCTTCAATTAGGTATAGATTCTGAGAAAATTAAACTTGCTGTAGATGAATTTCTAGGTGTTAAAAGACGTTTCGAGGTTGTGTTAAATACACCTGATGTAAAAATTATAGACGATTATGCGCATCATCCCGATGAGTTGAAAGCGTGTTTTGAAGCAGTAAGAATGTTGTTCCCAAAGAAAAAGATGACGGTAATTTTTCAACCGCATTTATTTTCAAGAACTAGAGATTTTGTGAATGAGTTTGCTGAGGTATTAAGTAAACCAGATCAATTATTGTTGTTGGATATTTATCCAGCAAGAGAATTGCCTATCGAAGGGGTAACCTCTTCATGGTTGTTAGATAAAGTTTCATTAAACCAAAAGGAGCTTTGTAAAAAGGAAGATGTTAAAAAAAGGATTAAAGAATTAAAGCCGGAGCTAATTGTAATTGTAGGTGCTGGAGATATAGATACATTGGTAGAACCACTAAAAAATTTAATGCAAAATGCTTAAAAATGTAAATTGGAAAGGCGTATTTAAATTATTTTGTTGGGTAGTTTGCCTTACTGGTCTCGTTTTTTTAATGGGTTTTGTTGAAAAAAAGAAACAAAGTGTTGTATGTAAAGATGTTAGAATTATTATTCCGGGATCGGATAATTTTATTGAAAGTGATGAGATAAATGCAATTTTAAGTGATAATTTTGGGGAACTTCGTGGACTAGATTTTCATGATATCAACATCCATAAAATTGAGCAAAAAATTGCCGAAAATCCTTATATAGATTTTGTAAAAGTTTACGCTGAAATGGATGGCGTTATTAATATAAAAGTAACGCAAAGAGAACCAGTTTTACGTGTTTTAAATGTAAATGGCCAGGATTATTACGTAGATAGTAAAGGTTTAAAAATGCCTATGTCTTCTAATTTTACGGCTCATGTGTTGGTTGCTAATGGTTTTATAAAAGAAAATTTTAGTGGGAAATTAGAACCTATAGAAAGTAAGCAGTTAAATGATTTATACAAAACAGCTGTTTTTATTAAAAACGACTCTTTGTGGAATGCTCAAATAGAACAGTTATATGTAAATGATAATTACGATATGGAGTTTATTCCAAGAGTAGGCATTCAAAAAATATTATTAGGGGATGCAGATGATTTGGAAATTAAAATGAAAAATCTGCTAATTTTTTATAAAAAGGCAATGCCAAAAGTTGGATGGGATACTTATAAAACAATTAATATTAAGTACACCAACCAAATTATAGCTGAAAAAAATAAAATAGATTCTACCAAAAGTAATCAGATTATTGTTTTACCTCAGGTAAATCAAGATACTACTCAAAATGTAACGGTAGATTCTGAAAATACTGCATCGTTAAAAAACAATGCAGAGGGTGTTAAAAGCCCGGTTATTAAAAAAGAAAATAACGCGACTGGCAAAAAGCAAGTAGCAGAAAAAAATAAAACGCAACAATAAAAATTAATCGTTATGGGCAAAGAGAAATTTACGGAACATTCACCAATTGTAGTTGGTTTAGACATCGGTACTACTAAAATTTGTGTAATTGTAGGAAGGCGTACCAATCATGATAAAATTGAAGTATTGGGTATTGGAAAAGCCGAATCTTCTGGTGTAACTCGTGGTGTAGTATCTAATATTCAAAAAACGGTTCAAGGAATTTCTGAGGCTGTAGAAATTGCAAGTGGCCAATCAAATGTTGAGATCCAAGTGGTTAATGTTGGTATTGCAGGTCAACACATCAAAAGTTTACAGCATAGAGGAATTTTAACGCGTCGTGAATTGAATACTGAAATCAGTAAAAAGGATATCGATAAGTTAATTGAAGATATGTTTAAGCTGGTTATGCCTCCAGGAGAAGAGATTATTCATGTGTTGCCACAAGAATTTACCATAGATAATGAGCCAGGAATTAAAGACCCAATAGGAATGGCTGGAGTTAGATTAGAAGCTAACTTCCACATTATTTCTGGTCAAGTTACTGCGGTTAAAAATATTTTAAAATGCGTAGGTAATGCCGGATTAAAAGCCCAAGATTTAATTTTAGAGCCATTGGCTTCTTCAGAATCAGTGCTTAGTGAGGAAGAAAAAGAAGCAGGTGTTGCGCTTGTTGATATCGGTGGTGGTACTACTGATATTGCTATTTTCCACGAAGGCATTATTAGACATACAGCTGTTATTCCATTTGGTGGAAATAGTGTAACTGAAGATATTCGTGAAGGTTGCTCAGTAATGAGAAATCAAGCTGAACTTTTAAAGACGCGTTTTGGTTCAGCGCTTGCCGAAGAAAATAAGGAAAATGAGATTATCTGTGTGCCAGGATTAAGAGGTAGAGAGCCTAAAGAAATTTCAGTTAAGAATCTTGCTTATGTAATTCAAGCAAGAATGGAAGAAATAATTGAGCATGTTTATTATGAAATAAAATCATCTGGTTATGAGAAAAAGCTAATAGGGGGAGTGGTAATTACAGGTGGTGGTGCTCTTTTAAAACACTTAACTCAATTGGTAGAGTTTGTTACTGGTTTAGAGTGTAGAGTGGGCTATCCAAATGAGCACCTTTCTAGAAGTGAAACAATGCAAAAAACCACGTACGAGGAATTAATTAGCCCGATGTATGCTACTAGTATTGGTTTATTAATTAAAGGTATTGTAAAAGCAGAGGAGTTGCAAAGAGAGATGGAAGGTGGGGAAGTAGTGGTTGAAAAAGAAAAAAGCAGACCTGCAAAAAAAGTAAATGAAGGTCTTTTTGGAAGGCTGTTGAAAAAGACAACAGAGTTTATAAAAGACGATATGGATGTGAGCGATGAGGAATATTTAAAGAGATAATTTTCCACATTTAATTAATTTTCCACATTCTTAACAAATGTGGAAAACCTGTGTTGAAAAAGTGTTAATATTACATTTGGAGTAGAACAGTAACCGAATAGAAATAAAAGACTGATTCATAAGATTATGCAATTCGAAATGTTAAAAGATAAATCCTCCATCATCAAAGTAATTGGTGTTGGTGGTGGTGGTGGTAATGCTGTAAATCACATGTACCGCCAAGGAATTACGGGTGTCGACTTCATTATCTGTAATACGGATGCACAAGCCTTAGAGTTTAGCCCCATCCCTAATAAAGTTCAATTAGGAGCAAGTTTAACAGAAGGAATGGGTGCCGGATCAATCCCGGAAGTTGGGAAAAACTCGGCGATTGAAAATATTGATGATATAAAAAACATGTTAGGTAGTACTACCAAAATGCTTTTTATAACTGCCGGAATGGGTGGAGGTACAGGTACTGGAGCAAGTCCAATTATCGCGAAAGCGGCAAAGGAACTCGATATTCTTACCGTAGCAATTATTACAACGCCTTTTTCTTTTGAAGGAAAACGTCGTAAAATGCAAGCCGAAGATGGTTTAGAAGAATTAAAAAAATATGTAGATTCTTATCTGGTAATCTCTAACGATAGAATGAGGGAGATTTTCGGGAATCTAACCTTAGGATCTGCATTTGCTCAAGCAGATAATATCTTAACAACGGCAGCCAAAGGAATTGCAGAAATTATTACGGTTCCTGGTTACATAAACGTCGATTTTAAAGATGTTAGAACTGTTATGAAAGATAGTGGCGTTTCTATCATGGGTAGTTATGCTGCAGCTGGCGAAAATAGAGCATTGGAAGCTGTTCAAGGAGCTTTGGCTTCGCCTTTATTAAAAGATAATGAAATTGAAGGCGCTAGATATATTTTGTTAAATATTAGTTCTGGAATTAATGAAGTAACAATGGATGAAGTTTCTATTATTACTGATTATATTCAAGAGCAAGCAGGATTAAGTGCTGATTTAATTTGGGGTAATTGTATTGACGAAAACTTAGGTGAAAATCTTTCAGTTACCATTATTGCAACAGGTTTTCAAACTAAAGAAGAAAGAGAATTAGACCGTAAAAACGTTAAAAAAATCTCTATGCTTACGCCAGAAGATGCGCCTTTAGTTAAGCCGGTTACTCCAATGAATTCTTTTATAGAACCAAAAGAAGAACCAGTAGTTGCTGAACCAGTATTAAAACAAAGAGAAGAGGTAGCTCAGTCAGATTTATTTGCTGGCTTCTTTAATCCAACTCCTTCTAAAGAATCAACTCCTTCTAATGAAACAGTTGTTCATCAGTTGGTGGATACAGAAAAACCTCAAGAATCTAAATCAGAACCTAGTTTTGAGTTTGAATTAAAAGTGTCTGAAACAGATTTTACTTTTGAAACGCCAAAACCGTCATTCGAAACTTTAGAGTCTGAAAAATTTGAAGCTTCTATTCCTGCAGATGAAAATGTTGAAGAGGAATCTATTGAAGATCAACTTAGAAAATCTAAAGAACGTATCTTAAGACTTAAAGATTTAAGCATGAAGTTGCGTACTACTAATGGACTTCAAGAATTAGAAGCAGAACCTGCATATAAACGTAAACAAATGCAGTTTCAACAAATTCAGCATTCTTCGGAATCTCAGGTTTCTAGATTTACGCTAAGCAGCGATGAGGATGGGTCAACAGAAATTAGACCTAATAACTCATTTCTTCATGATAATGTAGATTAAGCCTATTGTGAAATATAATATAAAAAAAAAACCCTGTCAACTTAATAATTGTCAGGGTTTTTTTGTTCAAATATTCAAGTTTTCGGTTTTGAATGAAACCAAAATTAATTCTTGAATTTTTATTAAATTTGTAAAATTTTTAAATAATAATAACTCTTATACCATTGGATATTTTTGATAAACTTTTAAAGAGAATGGGACCTTTAGGTGAGCACCATAGTTGGTCTCACGGCTATTTCTCTTTTCCTAAATTAGAGGGTGAAATTGCACCTCATATGAATTTTAAAGGCAAAGAACATTTAGTTTGGAGTCTAAACAATTATTTGGGATTAGCTAACCACCCTGAAGTTAGAAAGGCAGATGCTCAAGGTGCTGCAGATTTTGGTATGGCGTACCCGATGGGTGCCAGAATGATGTCGGGTAACTCTAAGTATCACGAACAATTAGAACAAGAATTAGCAGCTTTTGTTGGTAAGGAAGATTCATTTCTTTTAAATTTTGGCTACCAAGGTATGGTATCTATTATCGATGCATTAGTCGATAGAAATGATGTTATTGTTTATGATGCAGAATCTCATGCATGTATTGTTGATGGACTTCGTTTACACTTAGGAAAGCGTTTCGTTTATCAGCATAATGATATTGAAAGTGCGCGCAAACAATTAGAAAGAGCAAAGAAAATTACTGAACAAACTGGAGGTGGTATTTTAGTAATCACTGAAGGTGTTTTTGGTATGTCTGGTGCTCAAGGAAAATTGAAAGAAATTATTGAACTTAAAAAAGATTTCGATTTCCGCTTATTAATTGATGATGCTCATGGCTTCGGTACAATGGGTAAAACTGGTGCCGGTACGCACGAAGAACAAGATTGTATTGATGGGGTAGATGTTTATTTCTCTACTTTCGCAAAATCAATGGCAGGAATTGGTGCTTTTGTGGCTTCAACTCCAGAAATTACTACTTACTTAAGGTATAATATGCGCTCGCAAACTTTTGCTAAAGCATTGCCTATGCCTATGGTAATCGGTTTGTTGAAAAGATTAGAACTTCTTAAAAATAATCCTGAATTAAGAGAAAAGTTGTGGAACATCGCTAGAACTTTGCAAAACGGATTAAGAGAAAGAGGATTTGATATTGGTGTTACCAATACAGTGGTTACTCCAGTGTTTCTTAAAGGTGATTTAAACGAAGCTACTGCTTTAACTTTCGACCTTAGAGAAAATTATAGTATTTTCTGTTCAATCGTTGTTTACCCTGTAATTCCTAAGGGTATGATTGAGTTACGCTTAATCCCAACAGCAGTTCATACGTTAGAAGATGTTCAAAGAACGCTTAATGCATTCTCTGAAGTTTCTGAAAAACTTAAAACAGGATATTATAAAGAAAATCAATTTCAAAAAGGATAAAATTTGCTATTTATTTAAAATGCCCATTTAGCTATCTAAATGGGCATTTTTTTTATTTTTTTATTTTAACTTGCTGTAATTCAATCAAATAAACTATTAATTATTAACATTTTTGATGAAAAAAGTCCAAAATGTGGAAAAAAACATTCAAAAGGGCGTTTTTTTATTTTGATAAAAATTTTTTTATTTGAATAATCCACTTAATTTAGTGGAAGAGTATTAATTAAAACCTTAAAAACTAAAGGAGTAACTAAAAAATGAAAAAATTTAACGAAGTAAAAGCGCTTATCGCTTCATTAGAAGCTGACGCAGACAAATTCTACAACAAAGCTAACAGTGCTGCTGGTACTCGTGTACGTAAAGGTATGCAAGACTTAAAAAACATGGCACAAGCTATTCGTTTAGAAGTTCAAGAAACTAAAAACAAAGCTGCAGCTCCTGCAAAAAAGAAATAATTTAAATTTCTTTAAATAAAAAAACCCCTTAACTTAATTAAGGGGTTTTTTTATGATTAATCATTAACTAGTTATCATTTAATATAGCTGATATCGAATTTTCTAATTCCTTACTTGCTTTTACTAATGGTAATCTAACATAATCCTCACAAACACCTAATATTTTTAATGCTGATTTAACTCCTGCTGGATTGCCTTCAGCAAATAATAGTCTTGTAAATTCTATTAATGATGCATGAATGGTAGCAGCTTCTGCGAATTTCCCACTTAAACATAATCTTACCATGGTAGAGAATTGTCTAGGTAAGGCATTTCCAACTACACTAATTACGCCTATCGCACCCATCGACATCATTTGTAAGGTAATTGGATCATCACCCGAAATCAAGGAGAAATGAGCTGGTTTATCGCGCATAATTTGATTAAACTGATCAAAATTTGCCGACGCTTCTTTTATGGCAATAATATTTTTGAAATCATTAGCCAATCTTATGGTTGTATCGGCCAACATATTAGAACCTGTTCTCCCAGGTACATTATAAAGTATTATAGGAAGTTTACTGTGCTCACTTAAGTATTTATAATGTTGGTATATTCCTTCTTGGGTTGGCTTATTGTAATACGGACTTACAGATAATATTGCATCATAACCTTCTATATTAAATGAAGCCATTTGTTTGCCAATTTCTAAAGTGTTATTTCCTCCAATTCCTGCAATTAAAGGTACTCTTCCTGCTACTTTTTCACTGGTGAATTTCCAAATATCCTGCTTTTCTTGCGCAGTTAGTGTTGCTGTTTCTCCAGTTGTACCTAAAGAAACTATATATTCAATTCCACCGTCTATAAGGTGGTTTATTAAGTTTTCTAATGCTGGGAAGTCTACTTCGCCATTCTCATTAAATGGAGTAACAGCTGCTACTCCTGTGCCTTGTAAATTAAGCATTTATATGTGATTAGGATTGTGTAATTAAATTTAGTAATTCTTGTTCAGATAAAATTGGAATTTTTAGTTTCGTTGCCTTTTCTAATTTAGATGGCCCCATATTGTCGCCCGCAACTAAATAATCTAGTTTAGACGATATTCCACTTAATATTTTACCTCCGTTTTCTTCTATTTTTTCTTTTAGAGCATCTCTACTGAAGTTTTCAAAAACTCCAGATATTACAAATGTTTTGCCAGCCAATACTTCACTTACAGCTGTTTTTTCAACTTCAATAATCTCAAAATGCAGACCAGCTTGTTTTAAAGCTTCTATTTGTGCTATGTTTTTTGGATTATCAAAATGCGTTCTAACACTTTCTGCAATTCTTATACCTATCTCATCTATGGCAATTAATGTATCTAAATCAGCATTAATAATATTGTCTATGTTTTTTAAAGCTAATGCCAATTTTTTGGCTACAGTTTCTCCCACATACCTGATGCCCAATCCAAATAATACTTTTTCAAAAGGCTTGTTTTTAGAGTCCTCTATGCCTTTAAGCATATTGTAAATCGATTTTTCTCCAAATCGCTCTAATTTTTTAAGTTCATCTTCATGTAAATGAAGCTGGTATAAATCTTGGATATTGTTGATGAGTTTGTTTTTGAAAAATGCTTCAATGGTTTCGTCGCCCAAACCATCTATATTCATGGCCTTTCTACTTATGAAATGCTGAATTTTTCCAACAATCTGAGGCGGACAAGCTTCTTCATTCGGACAATAATGAACAGCTTCCCCTTCTTTTCTAATTAGTGGAGTTCCACACTCTGGACAATTTGTAGGATAATTAATTTTCTGAGCATGTGCTGATCTGAGTTCTTCTTTTACTCTTATAATTTTTGGGATAATTTCACCTCCCTTTTCAACAATTACAGTATCATCTTCATGCAAATCCAAACGTTCAATTTCGTTAGCATTGTGCAAAGTGGCTCTTTTAACTATAGTGCCAGCTAATGGTACGGGGGTCAAATTAGCAACTGGTGTAACTGCTCCTGTTCGTCCAACTTGATAGGTAACACTTTTTAGTTTTGTGAAAGCTTCTGCAGCTTTGTATTTATAGGCAATAGCCCATTTTGGCGATTTGGCAGTAAAGCCTAATTCATTTTGTTGAGCATAGCTATTTACTTTTAATACGATTCCATCAATCTCGTACGATAATTTAAATCGCTCAGTTTCCCAATATTTGATGAATTCCAAGGCTGTTTCAATATTTGGAACGAGTTGGTTGTGTTCACATACATTGTAACCCCATTTTTTTACTTCATTTAAACTTTCCCAATGAGTTTTAAATCTATGGTTGTCTGTATAAAGAAAATATAAAAAGCAATCTAATGGTCGCTTTGCTACTTCTGCGCTGTCCTGCATTTTTATGGTTCCTGAGGCAAAATTTCTAGGGTTGGCATAGGTTTGCTCGCCTAAAACTTCACGTTGCTGATTTAAGCGCTCAAATGCCGCTTTATGCATGAATATTTCACCCCTTATTTCAAATTTTTTCGGAATATTGTCTCCATACACCTGATGTGGTATTTTGTTGATGGTTTTTACATTTGCGGTAACATCATCTCCTTGTACTCCATCGCCACGCGTAATGGCTTGCACAAGTTTGCCATCTTCAAATGTTATACTTATAGATAACCCATCAAACTTAAGTTCACATACGTACTCGAAATTTGAGCCTATTTCTTTCTTTATTCTTTCATCAAAATCTCTTAAATCCTGTTCATTATAAGTGTTTCCCAATGATAACATGGGATATTTATGCTTTACAGTTTTAAAATTTTTGGTAATATCACCCCCAACTTTTAAAGTTGGCGAATTGGGATCCTGAAATTCAGGATATTGTTTTTCTAATTCAGCTAGTTCTTCTAGTTTTTTGTCGAACTCATAATCACCTATGGTAGGCATCGCCAAAACATAGTAATTATAGTTGTGTTGATTTAGCTCTTTTACTAATTCTTGAATTTTTATTTGTACATCATGAGACATATACAAATATAGAATAAAAGTGCATTTATATTGATTTAAACTAGATTATTGTCTCAAGTTTTTATTTTTATAATTACTCAATTCTAACGCCATTACATTAAATATTTTTAATAACTCTGTTTCGTTTTCTGCTATATATTGATCTATTTGATCATGAAGCTCATCTATTTTTTGCTTTTCCATGCCTTCAGGCCATACTCTCATGCAAATTCTGTTTAAAGCATAAGCTATATTAGCAGTTTTTTGATAGCTTATTAAATATTTGCTAGACGTGAAATTATTTAAAAAATTCATCACCGTTTCGGGTGATTCTACTCGGCAAAGGTTCAGAAATTCTATGATGGTTTCTTTTGGCGCAGTTTGTAAGGCCGTATATAAATCTTGAACATGTAAATGGTTGTATTTTATAAGCAAATGGTCTAACATTAATTCTAGACTAATATGCGCTAAAAATGAAGGTCTTATCTCTGTTCCTTCTGTTATCGGTTGTATTTTTTCTTTAATTCTTTGAGTTTGCTCATAAAAAAAATCAGAAGAATGAAACAGTTTATCAATAATTATGTGATTTTTCCAGCCTAAATAAATTTCATTGATTCCTGGTTCTGAATATTTTTCGGGTTGTTTTAATGGACTCTCTATTTTAAATTTCCCAGCATTTTTAATGAAATCTGGCAGTAGTGAACCCATTATTCTAAGAGAAGAAGTTTGGCGGTCGAAATAATAATGAGATAGAAAGTTCATCTTGTTAAAATAATTATAAAGGTAGGGTATTAAACAATTGATTGTGCTTAAAATAATTAAGAAATTCACTCAATTCGAGCAATATAATTATCTTTGCATCCCAAATTTATAGTATATGACCAATTTTGTAGAATCCCTTCGTTGGAGAAAAATGTTGCATGATATAATGCCTGAAACGGAAGATAAATTAGCTGAAGGTATGAAGTCAGGTTATATTGGTTTTGATCCTACAGCTGATTCTCTACATGTTGGCCATTTGGTGCAAATTATGACTTTAATTCACTTCCAGGCGGCAGGTCATAAGCCTTTTGCTTTAGTTGGAGGTGCTACTGGAATGGTGGGCGATCCCTCAGGAAAATCTGCGGAAAGAAATCTTTTAGATTCAGATGCACTAAATCATAACGTTGCATGTATAAAAAAGCAACTTTCTAAATTCCTTCATTTTTCTGATGAAGGGAATGGAGCAGTGCTTGTGAATAATGCCGACTGGTTTAAAAATATGAGTTTCCTGGATTTTATAAGAGATGTAGGAAAGCATATTACAGTAAATTATATGATGGCTAAGGATAGTGTTAAAAAACGTTTAGAAGGAGACGCAGGTCTTTCTTTTACAGAGTTTAGCTATCAGCTTATTCAAGGTTATGATTTTTTCCATTTATGGAAAGAACATAATTGTATAATTCAAATGGGAGGCTCCGATCAATGGGGTAATATAGTTACTGGAACAGAATTAATTAGAAGAAAAGCTAGCGGACAAGCTTATGCTTTAACGACTCAATTAATTAAAAAATCTGATGGTACTAAATTTGGAAAAACTGAATCAGGTGCAGTTTGGTTGGATCCAGAAAAAACTTCACCTTATAAATTTTACCAATTTTGGTTAAATTCTAGTGATGAAGATGTAAAAAGCTGGATTAGAATTTTCACTTTAAAAACTGAACAAGAAATTCTTGATTTGGAAGTGAAACATGATGAAGCACCTCATTTGAGGATTTTACAAAAAGCATTGGCCGAAGATTTAACAGAGAGGGTTCACAGTAAAGAAGCATTAGAAATTGCTTTAAAAACATCCGATTTCTTGTTTGGGAACAGTGGTCTTGAATTTTTAAATACTTTATCAGAAAATCAAATCATGGAAATATTTGAAGGTGTTCCACAATTCAATATTTCTAAAGAGCAGTTGTCTAATTGTGCTGATGTGGTAAGTTTATTAGCAGAAGATACATCTGTTTTCCCATCAAAAGGCGAAGCAAAAAAAATGATTCAAGCTGGAGCAGTTTCTATTAATCGAACTAAAGTAAATAGTATCAGCGATAAAATAGGAGCCGAAAATCTTATCAATAAACAATATTTAATTGTTCAAAGAGGAAAGAAAAACTATTTTTTAATTATAGTGAAGTAATTCTACTGTACAAGTAAATTACAACCTCTAATATCAGAATTATCAAATCTTCCTAATACCTCAAAATCACCATTACGAAGTATTCTACCTAAATCTTGAGTAGCAATAAATGAGCAAGAATACAGGTTGGCTAAATCAATTACATTTAGTCCGCCTGTCTTTCCATTTTCTACTCTACTCAATGGATCATTTACGTCTCTAGCACTTACTTTCATCCACGGTGTGCAATGGAAAATGCCATTGCCTAAAGAATAAGCCTGACTCAATAATTCTGTCATGCCATATTCGCTATGGATTGCCGATACGTTAAAACCCATTCTCAGTTGTCCATGCAACTCTTCTCTTACCATTTCTTTTCTACGACCTTTCATTCCTCCAGTTTCCATAATAATAAGGTTAGGAAAATCTATTTTCTGCGATTCAATTAAGTCTAATAGGGCATAAGTTACGCCAATTAAAATGCAAGGTTGATTGTCTTTTTTTAATTCATCTAGTGTTTGAGCTAAATGAGATAAGTTATTTAAAAAATAGCCACTTTTTGGATGATTAGATTTTTTAATTAAATCATCAACCATATAAATTAAGGAAGAACCTGTTCTTTCTTGATAGGATGGTAGGAGAGCAAGAATGCAGTATTTATCTATATCACCATAGAAGGTTTCAAATCCCTTTAAATAACTTTTCTCGTATAACTTTAAATTATGGACAAAATGTTTACTCTGCACACTGCCTGTTGTTGCCGAGCTTAGAAATACTTGTTGATAATTGGCTCCATTTGGGGTAATTATTTCATGCGTTTTAAAAAAACTTATAGGTAAATAAGGTATTTCATCAACATTGGAAATAAGGTCAATATTGATGCTTAAGTTTTTTAAAAAGGAGTTATATACCGGATTATTTCCAGATTGATATTTAAAAACCTGAAGAGCAATTTTATTAAATTCCTCTTCAGAGTTTATAGAAAATACTTTTTCTAATGGGATGTGCACTTTGCAAAAATACCACTAATTATCTGTTTTTTTATGAAGTATTGCTTTTCTGAAGTGGTATCCACATAAACCAGATATACCGGAAGCTAATCCACCAACTAATCCGGTGACAATTAAAATATGCCACCATGCCGATAGGCCAAACATTACGGCAATTTTGCCAGCCAATAAATTCTCGTTAGGAATAGATTTATATAAGGCCATACCTATCCATAAAAGTAAGATGGCAAAAAATGGAGACCAGAATGAAATTTTTGCAGTTTTACCAATTAATCCGCAAGCAGCAAATGAAATTACAACTATAATCCACCAGGGTAAAAATAATTGCAAGAGATACGATAATATTAAAATTAGAATGAATACCATTTTATTTACTTTTAATTTTTAATCTTGAAATAATTGTTGCTTTAGAATCGTTTATATTATCCATATAAAACAAGCTGTAAAGCTCTCCATTTGCCCATTTTTGGGTCATGTCGTTATAATAAAAACTTCCAGGATTTCCTGATTGTCCGCCAGGGAAAACTCCATATCCTGTTGGCGTTTTACCTAATGCAATTACCATTCTCCAACTCGGGCCATTAGTTTCACTTAATGCGTTCACAGTTCCTTTGTATCCGCCAATATTTAAAATTTCGGAACCTAGTCCTTTTACTTTCGCTAAATGAGGTACATGGGTATTTTTAACATGTCCCCATTGCCATTTTTCGCCAATAGCACCATATTTTTTCTCTAGGCTATCGCAAGTAGCTTTATAGCTCGAATTCACTAAGGTTTCTAAAGTTTCAATAGTTGGGGTATTTGTTTTATCAAACCATTTAGAAGTAGGAGCGTTAATAATTAATTCAACAGTTCTATCTCTCGAAGGAAATCTCATAGGAACATCTTTAACTTCAAATTCGTCTTTCCAAATTTCGTTGGTTAATATTTTAAACCATAAATCGAATACGCTTCCCGCAATACTATTGGCAGTGAAATTTTTATTCCATTTTTCTAATTCTTTAAAAGCTTCTTTTTGAGTAGCATTTAATTTACTGACATCAACTTTAGAAGTTAATATATTCACCACATTTTCTGCTAAAATACTGTAACTGTCCATTTGCAAATTCTGCATGCTATCTACAGTAATTTTATTCATTTGAGCCAGTTTATCGTTAATTCTTTTACCCCTTTCATAAGGCGAAAATTCCCAATTAATATAATATGGGTAGGTTTTATCAGTAGATGATTGGTTGGCCGAACTAACAAAATTTCTTGGTGGATTTTTAACTGTAGGATTTTGATTTGAAGGAATCCATCCTTGCCAATCATTATCCTTTCTAGAACCATCTAAAATAAATTTACCTTGGTTCTTGTATTTTAGTGGGAATTTGCCATTTGGTGTAATAGCAATATCGTTTTCATTACTTGCAAATACAAAGTTTTGAGCGGGAGCAGTAAAATAAGTTAATGCTTCTCTATAATCATTATAGTTTTTTCCTCTATTTAATCTATAGAAAGTCATTAATTCATTAGACTTTTCGTGAGCAATCCACCTTAATGCACTTCCAGTAGGTACATTATTCGCCTTACTATAGTTTGGTTTTTCTAAATAGACTACTGGACCGTGATGGGTATAATAAACGGTGTCAATCTTTGTTTGACCACCTCTTATTTTTATTTCTTCATATCTTGGTTGGGTTGGGTTCCATTTATTTTCATACCAATATTCTTTATAGCTGTTGTCTTTAAATTTAATTTTATAAAAATCAAGTACATCAGCAGCAACATTGGTAACTCCCCAAGCAATATCTTTATTAAAACCTGCAATTACACCTGGTGCTCCTGGTAAAGAAACCCCATAACTGTTAATTCCAGGTGCGTTTAATTGTATTTGATACCAAATAGAAGGTAATGTAAGATCTAAATGCGGGTCGTTTGCTAAAATTGGATAGCCTGATGCTGTTTTCTGTCCGCCAACTGCCCAGTTATTACTACCAATTCCTTCTTCTTTCTGGCGAGTTCTAATGTTTGATAAGGTCTCACTGAAAACTTCTGGTACTGGTGGAATAGGTAGGGGCGTAAATTCCCATTTGGTTCCCACAGGAATAATAGGATCTTCTCTAAACGGATAATCTGGAAATAAATCTGCAGTTACCTCAGGACCAAACTTATTTAAGATGTTACTCATATAAAACTCATCAGAACCCATGGCTAATACTGCCGACATCTGTTTTAAGAGTAAAGCACATTTTATGGGCGTCCATTCTTCTGGTGAATAATCTAGAAGTTTAAATTCTAAAGGATAGTTTTCTTTTTTTAGCGTTTTTATATAGGCATTTATTCCAGCAGTATAGGCTAATATCATTTCTTTAGACTTTGGGTCGTCCATCATACCTTTTAAAGATTGCTCAGCTCCATATAACATACCCATTCTGCGTTGATATCGGTCAACCTCAATAGCTTTTTCACCTACCACTTCACTAATTCTACCAGCAGCAAATCTGGTTTGAAAATCCATTTGCCATAGGCGATGTTTTGCGGTAACAAATCCTTGAGCGAAATATAAATCGTAATCGTTTTTTGCGAAAATATGCGGAATCATTCTATCGTCAAAAGCAATTTCGATATTGTCTTTTGTGCCAGAAATTTTAATTTCCTTATTTTTTGTGACTGATTTCTTCTCGGCATTTTGCCAAAAACCATGAAATGGATTAATGAATTTTAAGATTGGAGGAATATCTCCAAACTTAGTGTTTAATGCAAAAACCAATAAAACTGGTATTGCCATGCAGAAAAAAGCCTTTATTTTCATTTTTAAAATAAATTAAAACAAATTATAGTTTTCGTTAAAATCAAATTGAGAGCAATTTAATATATAGATTCTAATTTATTAGTTATTTTATTCTAAAAGAATTTAAATTGTTAGAATACTATTTGTTTTTACGAAAAATGATTATGTTTAGCTTTCAAATCAAACCAAAAAATTTTATGAAAAAAATTTTATCTAAAATTGTTTTGATGTTTTTTGTTGTAACTTGTTTTTTTACAAATAGTTACGCTCAAAACATCACAATTAGCGGTACTGTAGTAGACCAAACCAATACACCGATTCCAGGAGCTGGGGTTGCTGTTAAAGGGAAAAATATTGGTGCATCTACAGATTCTGACGGAAAATTTAATTTTTCTACGACAGAAAAATTACCGTTAACCTTGGTTGTAACCTATATAGGTTATACAAGCCAAGAAAAAGTGATAACTGATAATACTACAGGATTGGTATTTCGTTTAGAAAGCAGTACTGTATTAGGTCAAGAGGTTGTTGTTTCTGCATCAAGAACTCCTGAAAGAATTTTAGAATCTCCAGTTTCTATCGAAAGGATGAATATTTCAGCTATTCGTGAAGCTGCAGCGCCATCATTTTATGATGCTATTCAAAATATTAAAGGAGTAGAGATGAGTACTCAAAGTTTGACCTTTAAATCTTATAATACAAGAGGTTTTAATGCTAATGGTAATACAAGATTTAATCAGTTAATTGATGGTATGGACAATCAAGCTCCTGGGTTAAATTTCTCAGTGGGTAATATTGTTGGTATTACTGAATTAGATGTTGAAAATGTGGAATTACTTCCAGGAGCATCATCAGCATTATATGGTGCAGGCGGTATTAATGGTACATTATTAATGACTTCAAAAGATCCATTCAAATATTCGGGCGCAAGTTTCCAATATAAAACTGGATTGAACCACGTGAATGATAATAATGTAAGTGCTCAACCATTTAACCAAGTGGATGCTAGATTAGCAAAATCATGGAATAACAAATTCGGTGTTAAGTTCGCATTTTCATTCTTACAAGCTAAAGATTGGTACGGAACAAACTATTCAAATTTCGATAGATCTACCAATACACCAAAAAGTGGAACAAGAGCTTCTGATCCAGGTTATGATGGTGTAAACGTTTATGGTGATGAGGTTAACTCTAGTATTTTGGGTGTTTCGAAATCAGTTTTAAATGCTTTTGCAACTAGTCCAACTGGCGCACCAGCATACGCAGCTTTCGGTAACTTCATTAGCAATGGCTTAACTTATAACCAAATCGTTTCTGCTATTAATGGTAATGCTGCTTATGCAGCTTTAAGACCAGCATTACCTTATTTAGGCGTGCAGTATAGTTTAGCTAAAAATACGACATCTAATCAAATTGTTTCTAGAACAGGTTATAATGAAATTGATTTAGTTGATTATGATACTAAATCATTAAAAATGTCTGCTGGTTTATACTATAATATCACTGATAAAATTCAATTAATTGGACAAGCAAACTGGGGTACTGGAACAACAGTATATACTGGTTCTGACCGCTATTCATTACGTAATTTTAACATTGGTTTATATAAATTAGAATTAAAAAGCGACGATTTTTCGATCAAAGCATATACTACACAAGAAAGATCTGGTGATTCATACGTTTCATCTATCTTAGGTAGTTATTTAAACGAAATGACTTCTGGTTCAGCTACAACTTGGTTCCCTACTTATTCTATTGCGTATAGTACAGCTAAGTCTCAAGGAGCAACAGAAGAAATGGCACATGCTGCGGCAAGAGCTCAAGCTGATGCTAACAGAGCATTACCAGGTTCTGCTTCATTTAATGATAAAGCAAATAAAATTAAAAACACTTATATCAGTGATTCTGATTTTGCAAAAGGAATTTATGGAGCAAAATTCAGAGATAAATCTAACTTATATCATGTAGAAGGTTTATATAATTTATCTAAAGTGTTTAACAATGCTGTTGATTTCCAAGTTGGTGCATCTTACAGAAACTTTGATTTAAATTCTGGTGGTACTTTATTTGCTGATAGAAATAGTGAAATTGATATCAATGAGCATGCATTTTTTGGACAAATGGGTAAAGCTTTCGGTCCTTTAAAACTTACCGTTGCTGGTAGATTTGATAAATCTAAAAACTTTGAAGGTCGTTTTACACCTCGTGTAACTGGAGTTTTAAAAGTTGCTAAGAACTCAAATATTCGTGCTTCATTCCAAACTGGTTTCCGTAACCCAACAACTCAAAATCAATATATTGATTTAGCTGTAGGTGGTGGTTCTCAAAGATTAATCGGTGGTTTAAGTTCTTCAATCGCTAACTATAATTTAAATACAAATAAAGGATTTACCGAAGCTAGTTATAGAAGTTATATGGCTTCAGTTATTGCTTCTCCAACTGGAACAGGTAATGCTGCTTTATTACAAGCTTATACTTTCGATTCAAGAGGTATTCGTCCAGAGAGTGTAGTAGCTTATGAATTAGGATTTAAAACTTTAATTGGATCTAGATTCTTATTAGATGTTTACGGTTATGCAAATGAGTACAAAGATTTCATTAGTTCTGTAAACGTTTATCAATTAAGAGGTACTTCATTTGTTAAATTTGGCGTTCCTGTAAACGTAACTGATAAAGTTAAATCTTATGGTGGTGCTTTAGGTGTAGATTATTTAATTAATAACTATAGCATTACTGGTAACGTATCGATTAACAAAATTGGTGATTTACCAAATAACTATATCAATGATTTCAATACACCAACTGTTCGTTATAACTTAGGTTTTAGCAACCGTGAGGTAGTTAAAAATATAGGATATAATGTTGCTTACCGTTGGCAAGATAAATTTACTTGGAATTCTTCTTTCGCAGGTGGTGAAGTGCCAGCTTTCGGAACAATTGATGCTCAAGTAAACTTTAAAGTTCCTTCAATTAATTCAATGATTAAAGTTGGTGGATCTAATATCTTGAATAAATACTATTACACTTCTTATGGTAACCCAGAGGCTGGTGCAATGTATTATGTTTCATTAGCATTTAATCCATAATAGATTAAATACTTATCTAAAAGCCTTGAGTAGAAATACTTGAGGCTTTTTTTTGCAGTAAATTGTAGGTGGTAGACAGTAGATAGAAGACAATAATTAGTAGACAGTAATTAGTAGACAGTAGACAGAAGATGTTTGTCTTGGGAATAAAGTCCTAGGTGGCAATTTTGTGAGTACTACATTGAAATAGGGATGCATTTTACTTGTTTTATTGTGCCCTGAGCGATAATCTGTAGTTTGCTTTGCGAAAATTCCATTGAGCTATAGAAGTAGGTTGAAGTGGTTTTTTTGCCTAGAATTAGTGTGATGATATTTTCGCTTTTCTGCTTTTAAATAATCGCTACATTATTGCTTTTGGCTTCATCCTTCCCTAAAGTTTATTGCAAAAAGAAGGGAAGACTCTATCCAGAAATCTTCCCGTTCTAACCAAACTAAACCTTCTGAAAAGATTTATCTTAAATTAGCAAAGTATGCTACAAATTTTGCAAGTGCATTGCTATAACCCCATTCGTTGTCATACCAAGAAACTACTTTTACAAAATTATCGTTAAGTGAAATTCCAGCTTTCGCATCAAAAATTGATGCGTGATCATCACCAATAAAGTCGGTTGAAACAACATCATCTTCAGTGTAGCCTAAAACTCCTTTAAGCTCACCTTCCGATGCTAATTTCATCGCTTTTTTGATGTCATCATAAGATGCAGGTTTCTCTAGTCTCACGGTTAAGTCGACCACAGAAACATTTGCAACTGGAACTCTAAACGACATACCTGTTAATTTTCCTTTCAACTCAGGAATTACCTTTGTTACTGCTTTAGCAGCTCCTGTAGAGGAAGGAATAATATTTTGATAAGCACCTCTACCACCGCGCCAATCTTTTGACGATGGTGAGTCTACTGTTTTTTGTGTTGCTGTAACAGCGTGCACTGTACTCATTAGGCCTTCTACAATACCAAAGTTCTCATGTAATACTTTGGCGATTGGTGCTAAACAATTTGTTGTGCATGATGCATTAGAAACTATTTGTTGATCCGCAGTTAATTGAGTATGGTTTACACCCATTACATAGGTCGGAATACTTTCGTCTTTTCCAGGTGCAGATAATACTACTTTTTTAGCTCCAGCTGCTAAGTGTTTACTTGCATCAGCATGGGTTAAAAATAATCCAGTAGATTCTATTACAATTTCTACATCTACTTCATTCCATTTTAAATTAGCAGGATCTTTTTCAGCTGTTATTCTAATGGTTTTACCATTTACTACCAAATTTCCATCAACAACTTCTATTGTGCCTTCAAATTTACCATGAGTAGAATCATATTTAAGCATATAGGCCATGTATTCTGGAGCTACTAAATCGTTAATAGCAACAATATTTAATCCGCTTTTTATAGCAGCTCTAAATACCAATCTACCTATGCGGCCGAAGCCATTTATTCCTATGTTTACCATTAGTTCTTAGTTGAATAATAATTAATTAAATTATATACTGGCTCCTTTGTTATAGAAGTAATTTCTAATCCATTTTTTTTGGCTACGGCTCTTAATCTATCAGGAAAGGTACCAGCAACGGTCCCTACAAAATGTATGGGTTGGTCAGGATGATTTTTTACTAGAGGTAATAGATAGTTTTTAAAGTATGCATCGAAACTATTATCTATTATCCCTTTTATAAAAGAATGGTCTCTATTTTCAATGAAAAAATCAAAATATGAGGTTAAATATGCTTGTGCTCCGGGTTTTCTGTATATCCTCTCCAAAATGGTAGGGCGCTCCGTATTGTATTTCGCTTTGAATTTCTCCAGCAAGTTTTCAGGAAGTTTTTGCTCTAAGAAGTTCTTAATTAATTTTTTTCCTAAATGGTTGGCAGAACCTTCATCGCCTAAAATATATCCAAGTCCAAAATTATTTCTAATTAAGTTTTTACCATCATAATAAGCGCAATTAGAACCACTGCCTAATATTCCTACTATACCCGGCTCATTAAAACACGCTGCCAATGCTGCTCCATATAAATCATCGTAAATTTCACTTTTACTGTTTTTGAAAAAGGTTGTTAATACTTGATTTAACTTTTCTTTGCTCCCAATTGTAGCAGCGCCAGCAGCAAACATTTGTATTTTTTTTATACTCTCAGCGTTGTTAATTAAAACATTTGGCTTGTTTAATATTTGAAGTAAATCTTTTTGGTCGTTAAAAAGCGGATTAAATCCAGGTGTAGTTGCTTCACCAATAACTTTTCCACCCGAAATTATTTTCCAGAATGCATTTCTCGAACCACTATATACTATTGCAATCATATAGATAAAATTTCCTTCATTTCCATTAAATCATTTTCTAATTTAAATGTATGCTGAGTTAGGGCTTCATTTAATTGTGTAACAATGATGTTATTCCCACTTAATCCAACCATACAATTAGTACTACCCTTAAGTAGTTCGTTTACGGCAGAAAATCCTAATCTGCCAGCTAATATTCTATCGAATGCACTCGGACTTCCCCCACGTTGTAAATGTCCTAATACAGTAACTTTTGGGTCGTAATTTTGAACCCTATATTTTACCATTTTAGATACTTCATAGGCGCTGCCTAATTTATTGCCTTCGGCAACTATTACTATTCTCGAATTCTTTTTTGCAGCAGAACCAGCAACTAATTCTTGTACAAGTTCCTCTATTGTTGTATCTCTTTCTGGTAATAAAACGGCTTCTGCTCCAGTACAAATAGCACTTCTTAATGCAATACATCCAGAATCTCTGCCCATTACTTCGATAAAGAATAATCTATCGTGCGAATCTGCAGTGTCTCTTATTTTATCAATAGCCTCTATGGTTGTGTTTAACGCAGTGTCGTAACCAATTGTAAAATCGGTTCCATATAGGTCGTTGTCTATAGTTCCTGGAATGCCTATTACTTTTATGCCAAATTTTTCAGAAAATTCTTTCGCTCCTTTAAATGTTCCATCGCCACCTATAACAACTAAAGCATCAATTTCGTTCGCCTTTAAGTTATTGTAGGCTTTTTGCATGCCTTCGTCGGTTTTAAATTCTAAGGATCTGGCTGTTTTTAATATAGTACCACCTAGGTGGATAATTCCGCTCACAGAACGTGAGTCTAGTTTTTTAAGGTTATTGTTGATCAATCCTTCGTAACCTTGTATTGCGCCATATACGCCAATATTATTAAAGATAGCAGTTCTCACAACAGCTCTAATGCAAGCGTTCATGCCTGGAGCGTCTCCTCCAGAGGTTAATACGGCTATATTTTTAATCAGATTGGTCATTATTTGGTATGCGAATATACTGTGTATTTTTTACACTAAGTAATTTATTTTAAATTTTGACTATTTTTGGACAACAAAGCATTAATTTGTAAACTGATAAATAAATTATTTTGAAAAATACACTGCCGCAATTTTATTCTGTATTCTCTATTGATTGTGTGTTATTTGGATTTGATGGGGGAGAATTGAAAATATTGTTAATTGAAAGAAACGAGGAGCCATTTAAAGATTGGTGGGCATTGCCGGGTAATTTGGTGGCTCAGGATGAGAGTTTAGATGAAAGCGCTACTCGTATTTTATATGAGCTAACTGGCTTAAAAGGGGTGTATATGGAACAGTATTATGCTTTCGGAGATGTTGATCGGCACCCGCAAGGAAGGGTTGTAACTGTCGCCTATTATGCTTTATTAAGATTGTCTGGCGATAAAACGCCTAAACCAGTAAGTGATTTCGCGAAAAATGCCCAATGGATTAATGTAAATGATGTTCCAAAATTAGCTTTCGACCACCAAAAAATATATGAAAAGGGACTCGAAAAAATTAAGCGTCGGATAAAACACCAACCAATTGCATTTGAATTATTGCCCGAAAAATTCACTTTAACTCAATTACAACAAGTTTATGAGTTGGTCTTGGGTAAAAAATTAGATAAACGAAATTTTAGGAAGAAAATGCTAAACTTCGGCATTCTTAAAGATCTTGATGAGAAACAAAAGGGCGTTTCTTTTAGAGCGGCAACGCTTTATAAGTTTGATAAACGTAAGTACACGAAATTGTTTGGCAAAGAAATTTCTTTTTAAAGTATATCTTTTTATATTTAACTAAATATTTAGTTAATTGATATGAAGTGTTTATTTTTAACTGTTGTGGGGCTATTCATTTTTAGCCATCCACTGTTTGCACAACAGTCAAATTATGATCAAAAATTATTGTATTTCTATGAAAATCAGCAATATGCTGAGGCTATAAAACTCATAGAAGATGAATATCCTGCACAAAAACCTCAGAAAGTTTTAGCTCAGTTGGGGTCATTATATAATTCTATGACCAATTATCTAATGGCTGAGCAATATCTTCTTAAAGCTTTAGCTGCTGATTCAACTGATAAGGGTGTTTTGCTCAATCTTGCTAGGATTAATGCGCGTAAATGGACTTATCCTCAGGCACTAAATTATTATGAAAGATACATTAAGCTCGATAGTTTAAATGTTTCCGTGTATAAATCGGCTGCCAGTTTAGTGGGCGACCAAGATTCGCTGGGAAGAAAAATGAAATATTGGAATAAGGCATATACGTTAAATCCTACTGACCCAGAAGCTGCCAAAGGATATTCTTCTATTCTTTCCGAAAACTCCCAAAAAGATTCTGCATTAAGCGTTTTGAAGTTTGCTTATGTTGCAGATACAACTAATTTAAATTTGGTTGGTGCCTTGCTGAGCCTTCATTATCAATTAGAACATTATGATCAAGTTATTAATTATGGAAAAAGGTTGTTAGAGGAAAATCTCTTGGAGGCAAATTATTTAAATATGATAGCCAGAGCATATTTAGCTAAGGAAAATTTTAAAGAGTCTTTGGAGGTTATTGAATTAATAAATGAAAAGGAGCGAACAGATTTCACTTATTCTTTAAAAGCTATGTCCTTAATGCGGTTAAATAGAAATCAAGAAGCTCTAGCAGCCATAGATAAAGCAATTATTGCCTCAATATCTGAAAGTGTAATTGGACATTACAGATATAAAGGCATTATTTTAAATTCAATGCTTAAAAGTGATAAAGCACTGGAGGCTTATCAAAGAGCTTTACAATTTGAACATTTGTCGGAAACAGATAGCTATGCAGCAGTCTTTTATAATTTGGGCTTGTTACAAGATTACTATCTAAGCGAAGGCAATTCAGCATTAAAAAGTTATCAAAGTTTTCTAAATCAGGTAACCGATACGATTAAGTATTCTAATCAGATTGAATTTGTTAAGAAAAGAATGTCCGAGCTTAAAAAAGATTAACGTTTTAAGAGTTTAGCAACATACTTTCCTATGATATCAAACTCAAGATTTACTTGAGTACCTACTTCTATTTCTTTGAAATTTGTATGTTCAAATGTATAGGGGATAATAAATACTGAAAAGCGGTCGTCACCAGAGTTTACTACTGTTAAACTTACACCGTTGATACATATAGATCCTTTTTCTACAGTTACATTATTGGTAGAAGGATTATATTGAAAGGTAAATTCCCAACTGCCATTATGGTCAATTTTTGCGATACAAATTGCTGTCTGATCTACGTGGCCTTGCACAATATGTCCATCTAAACGGCCATTCATCTGGGTGCACCTTTCTAGATTTACCAATGAACCAACTTTCAGTGAAGCAAGATTGGTTTTCTCTAAAGTTTCCTGAATTGCAGTTACTTCGTGGCAATTTTCAAATAAATTTACTACAGTTAAGCAAACACCATTATGAGCTACACTCTGATCTATTTTTAGCTCGTTACTGATATCAGATTGGATGGTATAATGAATATTAGTGCCATCCAATCTGATATTTTTAATTATACCCGAAGTTTCAATTATTCCAGTAAACATATTATTAGAATTGAGTTCTATTTTTTTTCCAGTTATTAGTTGTTGATGTTTCGGTTTGAAGCGTAGTTTTCTTCTGGGTGTTCTTAAATAATGAAGCAGCAATTGCTGCAATTAACGCTTCTTCATCAGATTTTTCTACCAATACCTCAGGGCTAAAATATTTACCTACAAAATGTGTGTCAAATTTACCTGAAACGAATGCCTCATGGTTCATTACAAATTTTCCAAAGGCTAAAGTAGTTTGAATTCCAGTAATGTTATAATCTTCAATTGCTCTTTTCATTTTCGCAATAGCGTCTGCTCTATTGGCGCCATGAGTAATTAATTTTGCAATCATTGGATCATAATAAATTGGAATATCCATGCCTTCTTCAAATCCGTCATCTACTCTAACACCATTTCCCGACGGCAATTTATACGTTTGAAGCGTTCCTATATCTGGCAAAAAGTTATTAGAAGGATCTTCTGCATAAACACGTAACTCTATTGAATGACCTAATATTTTTAAATCTTCTTGTTTAACACTTATCTCATGACCTTCGGCAATTCTTATTTGCTCTTTTACCAAGTCTAAACCTGTAATGTATTCTGTTACAGGGTGTTCAACTTGCAAACGAGTATTCATTTCTAAGAAGAAGAAATTAAGGTTTTCGTCAAGAATAAATTCTACTGTACCTGCACCAGTATAATTTACGGATCTAGCGACATCAATTGCCGCTTTTCCCATTTTTTCTCTTATTTCTGGAGTTAAAACCGCAGATGGAGCCTCTTCAACTACTTTTTGGTGTCTCCTTTGAATAGAACATTCTCTTTCAAATAAATGAATTATGTTTCCTTTTTTATCACCTAAAATTTGAATTTCTATATGTCTTGGTGAAGTTACGTAGCGTTCTATAAACACAGATCCATCTCCAAACGCCGAAGTAGCTTCATTAACTGCTAAGTGCATTTGTTCTTCAAAATCTTCTGGTTGGTTTACAATTCTCATCCCTTTACCGCCACCACCAGCAGCAGCTTTAATTAGAATAGGGAATCCTACATTAATGGCTGTTTTTTTTGCTTCAGAAATATCGCTTATCGCTGTATCTGTTCCCGGAACCATGGGAATATTGTAGGCTAATGCTGCTGCTTTTGCCGATAGTTTATTTCCCATAATGCGCATAGCTTCTGCACTTGGCCCTACTAAAATTAATCCAGTGTTTTCTACTGCAGTTGCAAATTCAGGATTCTCCGATAAAAATCCATATCCTGGATGTATTGCATCAGCTCCTGTAGTTTTTGCAGCATTTATTATATTATCGATTACCAAATAGCTTTGATTTGAAGGCGCAGGTCCTACACAAATTGCCTCATCAGCATATTTTACATGTAAAGATGTTCTGTCGGCTTCAGAAAATACAGCTACTGTTTTGATGTTCATTTCCTTTGCACTACGCATAATACGTAAAGCAATTTCACCTCTGTTTGCTATTAAAAGCTTATTTATTTTTTGCATGAATTAATTCCAAGCGTTTAGTTTAGTTATTATATTTTCACATTTATCGATGTCAGAAGAAGATATGTCTAAATGGGTTACAAATCTAATGGTTTTTGGACCAGTAGTATTACATTTTAACCCTGCTTTAGCAAATAATTTAACAACATCTTCTGCCGCTAATTTATCGTCAACATCAAATAAAACAATATTAGATTCTGGTGGCATTACACTTTTTACATAATTTGTTTGTAATAACCATTCTGCCAGTTTATTAGCGTGTAAGTGGTCAATTTTTAACCTGTCGATATGATTATCCAGCGCATAAATACCAGCGGCTGCTAAAAATCCAGCTTGACGCATGCCTCCACCTAAAATTTTTCTAATTCTGGCAGCTTTTTTAATCATTGCTTTATTCCCTAATAAAACTGAACCAACAGGTGTTCCTAATCCTTTGCTTAAACAAACCGAAATCCCATCGAAATATTTTCCATAATCCTTTGCAGAATCCCCTGTGGTGGTTAAAGCATTAAAAATTCTAGCCCCATCTAAGTGTAAGCTTAAATTTTTTGATTTACATAAATTAGCAATTGGCTCTATTTCTTTTAAGGTTACACAAGCGCCACCCCCTTTATTTATGGTGTTTTCTAGTACAACTAAAGTTGATGAAGGGTAATGAATATTATCAGCATTAATTTCTGGTTCTACCATTTCGGCAGTAATTTTACCTCTATAACCATTTAATAGTCTTACCGAGGCTAAAGAATTAAAGGCAATTCCACCTCCTTCATATCTATAAACATGGGCTGTTTGGTCACAAATCACTTCGTCCATAGGATTGGTGAAACATTTTATTGCAATTTGGTTGGTCATGGTTCCAGACGGACAAAATAATCCGGCTTCCATTCCAAACAGGTTGGCTAGTTTTTCTTGTAATGCATTAACGGTTTCATCTTCACCAAATACATCGTCCCCAACTTTTGCACTAAACATGGCATCTAACATGCCCTTAGTGGGCTGGGTAACGGTATCGCTTCGTAGATCTATTTCTTTCATTTTAAGATAAAAAAACTCTTGTAAAGCTATAAAAAACCTCGTATAAAACTCAATTTTTACTGTTCAAATACTGTAATTTAATTGTTTATAAAATTGTTGAGGTGAGGGGTGTATAATTTTTATTTTTAAGAATATTGGATATTTAATAAACAAATGTAATTTAGCTTAGTGTTTTAGGGACAACATGTGAAATTTGAAATCCTTAATTAACAGATGATTAAATAATTTAAAAGCATGATAGTCATAGCTGACGGTGGTTCTACCAAGACAAATTGGTGTTTAATTAATGAATTTGGAAGAAAAATTCTTTTTAACACAGAGGGGTATAATCCTTATTTTAGTAAGGAAGATTATATAGTAGAATCTTTAAATAAAACTTTACCAGATACTTTAGATACTGATAAACTAACTCAAGTTTATTATTACGGAGCAGGTTGCTCTACTGATGCAAATATCCAGATAGTAAAAAAGGCAATGGGTAAGGTGTTTACCAATGCAGAAATTTTTGTCGGACATGATTTATTGGCTTCTTGTAGAGCACTTTTAGGTAACGAATCTGGTTTTGCTGCTATTCTAGGAACAGGTACCAATACCTGTATTTATGATGGAAAAGATATTACTTTAAATATTGACAGTTTAGGTTATTTTTTGGGTGATGAAGGAAGTGGTTCATATATTGGAAAACGTGTTTTAGCCGATTATATGAAAGCTTTTATGCCAGAAAAATTAAGAAAAATATTTTTCGATACTTACGGTTTATCTAATGAAGATATCTTTGATAATATCTATAATAAACCTCTTCCCAATAGATTTTGTGCAAGTTTTAGTAAGTTTATTTACGACAATAGACAAAATTTTGAAGAATATTCTTTGCAAGTTGTTGATACGGCATTCACTGCATTTTTCGAAAATTTAGTTACTAGGTATCCAAACTATAAATCTTATAAACTAAATTGTGTTGGCTCTGTAGGGTATAATTTTAGAGATGTTTTAAGTGTGGTTTCTGATAGATATGAAATGGGCGTGGGTAAGATTATCAGATCACCTATAGATGATTTAGTTGAATATCATTTACAACAACAAAAAAATTCATAATGAAAAGGGTTATTCTATTTTTTTTTCTGTTTGGTTTAGGCTATTCTGTGCATGCTCAGATTTTGCCAAAATTAGAAGCTGGCGTTAAAGCGGGTTTAAACTTGTCTAAATTAAATACTGAAAATTTTTTAGATAGTGAAAATAAAGCTGGTTATTATGGAGGATTATGGTTAAGGGTTGGAGTTGCCGGATTACATTTTCAACCTGAATTAATTTATAGTATTAAAAAAACCAACTTAGAGAATAATAAGACCCAAGAACTAAATGAGGTTACTTATAAAAGTTTGGATGTGCCTTTATTAATAGGAACTAAAATTGGTGCAGTTGGAGTAGGATTACGTTTAAATACAGGGCCCTTATTCTCATTTAAAATTGCTGAAGACCAAAAGTTTAATCAGGTGGCTTCTAGTATAATTGGGATGAGTTCAACCAATTTTAATGCAAAGGATGCAAATATGGCTTGGCAATTTGGAACGGGATTAGATCTTAAATCTTTAAGTATTGATTTGAGGTATGAATTAGGTTTATCCAAATTAAATAAATCAGGTTATCCAGATGCTAAACTAAATTTATTCCAATTTGGGTTAGGCTATAAATTCTAAGAAATATTTTACAATGATAAAAAAAGAGAATAATTTATATTATTCTCTTTTTTAGTTTAGGGTAGTTTATACTAAAGCCTTTAATTCGTAATTATGTGTTCCAATTATAGGTTTAATTGGTTTTTTAATGAATATGCTATATTCTTTTACAAAACAACCCCCAAAATAAAAAATTAGGGCAGAATAGAATACAAAAAGCATAATTAAAATTATAGAGCCCGATGCTCCATAAACATTTTCAATTTTACTCAATGGTAAAAGGATTCTGAGGATAAATTTTCCAGCAGTAAATAAACATCCTGTTACAAAACCACCTACAAATGAAGCACTCCAGGATGGTCTTCCGTTTGTTAAATACCTAAATAGAATAGTAAACCATGTAGTTACAATGGTTACAAATATCAATTGGTTAATAACAGACGTTATAATAAGCCCAATAGAATGTGGTGCATTGCGCATTAAATCGCCAATATAAGCCTGAAAACTATCGGCCACAATTCCGATTAAGAATAAAATTCCTACTACTAAAATGATTATAAAGGAAATTCCTCTCAATTTTAATCTGAATAAAAATCCTCGATCTGGGTCTATACCAATATTCCAAATTTGATCTAATGAGTTTTTTATAATACTAAATAGAGTTGTAGCAACAAATACGAAGAATAGAAAACTAATTAAGGTTATATACCATTCTTGTTTAATTTCACTAATATTTTTTAAGGTTTGAATTACTTGCTGAGTGCTACTTTCATCTAATAAGTTACCCAAACGATCAAATAAGTTCGAAACGAAAGTTCTTCTATCAGTGAAAATACCAAATAGCCCAATTAATATGATTAAAATTGGGGGTATTGCAAAATTTGCAAAAAAAGCTGTTGCACCTGCTAACCTTAATGGATCGTTCTTTTTATACAGTGTAAAAGATCGGTGAACGATTTTAAAGAAATTATTGAAATTTTTTGAGAGCGCACCCATCCAAAGAATTAATTGTTTGTTCAAAAATAGGCAATTGAGTAATAAATAAGGAATTAATTTATTAATGTGTTAATTTACAGTGTTTTGCATTTTATTAAAATTAGTTTTTAAATAATATTTTCTTTATATCTTGATAATACTAAAAGGATAATTTTAAAATAAAAAAATGTTCAAAAAAATTACTTTAGTACTAAATTTCCTAATTATTGTAGCTTTAGGTGTGAATGCTCAATCTTTAAACTGGAATAAAAATCTTGTAATTGCACATAGAGGTGCATGGAAAACTAAATCATTGCCGCAAAATTCTATTGCTTCATTAAAGGAAGCTATTAGATTAAATTGCTATGGTTCGGAGTTTGATGTTCATTTAACAGCAGATTCTATACCTGTAGTAAATCATGATGCTGATTTTTTAGGAATTAAAATTGAAACATCAACTTATGCCCAGCTTTTAGAGAAAGAATTACCAAATGGCGAAAAAATACCAACTTTAGAGGCATATATAAAGGAAGGATTAAAGCAAAATAAAACAAAATTGATTTTAGAGCTTAAGCCTTCGGTAGTAAGTAAGGAAAGAGGACAACTGTTAGCTTCTATTGCAGTAAAAATGGTTGAGCGTTTAAATGCAAAGAAATGGGTTGATTATATCAGTTTCGATTACGATATGTTGAAAAAAATTATTGAATTAGATCCAAAAGCTCATGTTCAATATTTAAAGGGAGAGATAGATCCAGATCAATTATTAAAAGATAAAATGTCGGGTTTAGATTATCACCATTCAGTATTTAAAAAGAACCCAACTTGGATAGAAATGGCTAAAAAGAATAAGTTGGTGTCTAACGTGTGGACGGTAAATTTAGAGGAAGATTTAAAATATTTTCTAGATCAAAAAGTAGATTTAATTACTACGGATGAGCCTGAATTATTATTAAAGCTTATAAAAAATTAAAACTTTATGATTGAGTTTTGAGTTTATTAAATTAAACATCATACTCATGAATAACTTTTTTAAAACAATTATAGCGGGATATGGCGCAAAAAAACTAGGTGGAGGTTGTTTATCTACTATTGTAGTGTTTGTGATTATCTATTATGCTTTAGGGTATTGTTAATACATAAAAAATGCCACGAAAAATTAATTTCGTGGCATTTTTAGTTAAAATTTATAGCTTATAAATTTCCTCTTAAAGCTTGTTCTCTTTCTAAAGATTCAAATAATGCTTTAAAGTTACCTGCTCCAAAACTTTGAGCTCCTTTACGTTGGATAATTTCAAAGAATAAAGTTGGTCTATCTTCAATTGGTTTAGTGAAGATTTGTAATAAATATCCTTCTTCATCACAATCAACCAATATACCTAACTCTTTTAGTGGTGCAATTTCTTCATCAATTTCACCCACTCTTTCTGGCATCATTTCATAATAAGCACTTGGAGGAGCACTTAAAAATTCTACACCGTTTGCTTTAAGTTGTTTTACTGTTTTTACAATGTCGTTGGTAGCAACTGCAATATGTTGAACACCTTCGCCTTCATAAAACTCTAAATATTCTTCAACTTGAGATTTTTTCTTGCCTTCTGCAGGTTCGTTAATTGGGAATTTAGAGTAACCATTTCCATTACTCATTACTTTACTCATTAAAGCTGAGTATTCTGTGTTAATTTGTTTATCGTCGAATGAAAGGATGTTTACAAATCCCATAACATCTTCATACCATTTAACAGTTTCATTCATTCTGTTCCATCCCACATTACCTACACAATGGTCAATATATAATAAACCAGCATCTTTCGGGTTGTAGTCGCTTTCCCATTTACGATAACCTGGCATAAATAAACCATTATAATTTTTGCGTTCAATAAACATGTGTACAGTTTCGCCATAGGTGTAAATTCCTGACATTTTTACTTCACCATGTTCATCTGTTAATGTAATAGGCTCTAAATAAGATTTTCCACCTCTTTCTGTAGTGTCTTTGTATGCTTTATAGGCATCATCAACCCAAAGAGCTAAAATTTTAACTCCATCACCATGTTTTTTAACATGTTCAGAAATTGGGCTATCAGATTTTAATGCAGTAGTAAGTACTAATCTAATTTTACCTTGCTGTAAAACATATGAAGCACGATCGCGAACTCCAGTTTCTGGTCCAGCGTAAGCTAAACTTTGAAAACCAAAAGCGGTTTTATAAAAATGTGCTGCTTGTTTTGCGTTTCCTACATAAAGTTCGATATAATCGGTACCGTTAATAGGTAAAAAATCTTGTGCTTTGGCGATTTTCTCAGCAAAAGTTAATGATTCCATGTGTATTTATATTTATATTATTGTTAATAACTCTAATTTTTCTCTAATTATTCAACGTTAATTTGCCAGCTTTTATGATAGCTTGGATCTTCAATATCTAATGCATCTTGTGTTAGCATTAATGGTCTAAAAGGATCTATCATAACCGCTAATTCTTCTGTTGATTCTTTTCCAATAGATTTTTCTACGGTACCTGGGTGCGGACCATGCGGAATTCCTCCTGGATGTAAGGTGATCTGACCTTTTTCAACACTTTTTCTGCTCATGAAATCGCCATCAACATAGTATAAAACCTCATCACTATCTACATTACTATGATTGTATGGTGCAGGTATTGCTAATGGATGATAATCGTATTTGCGAGGTACAAACGAACAAATCACAAAGTTATGACCTTCGAAAGTTTGATGAACAGGAGGTGGTTGATGTAATCTACCTGTAATTGGCTCAAAATCGTGTATCGATAGAGCATAAGGATAATGAAATCCATCCCAACCAATAAAATCAAATGGATGAGTTCCATAAATGTATGGATAGATTAAGCCTTGTTTTTTTATTAGAACTTTAAAATCGCCAATTTGGTCAACCGTTTCTAAGTTCTCTGGCTTTCTAATATCGCGTTCACAGAAAGGAGCATGTTCTGCAAGTTGACCGTATTCGTTTCTATATCTTTTTGGCGTACGAATTGGGCTAAAGCTCTCAGTAATAAATAATCGATTATTACTGTCATTGAAATGCATTTGGTAAATGGTTCCGCGTGGTATTACCAAATAATCTCCGTATTTAAAATCGATTTTTCCAAAACCTGTTTTTAAAGTACCTGTTCCTTCATGTATAAATATTACTTCGTCTGCCTGACTATTTTTATAAAAATAATCAGTCATAGATTTTCTTGGAGCTGCTAGTGAAATATGTAAATCACTATTTACCAACATAGGTTTTCGACTTTCTAAATAATCGTCTTGCGGTGCAACTTTAAAACCCAATAAACTAGTATGTCTAAGGTGTTTTTCAAGTGCAATTTTAGGTTCTACAGAATAAGGTTCCCCTAACTCCTTAACAATGGTTGGAGGATGGCAATGATAAACTAAAGAGTATAAGCTCGAAAAACCTTCCGTTGATACAAGTTCTTCAGCATATAATTCGCCGTTTGGTTTTCTAAAAACCGTATGTCTTTTAGGAGGTATACTCCCTAAGGTATGGTAAAGTGGCATAAAATAATTTTTTTAGTTAGTATATAGATAGCGAAATAAATCGCAATTAGGCTGCGCTAAATAGAATATTGAGCCATTACTAGACTCGAAATTAATGCAGAATGGAAGTCGGCCAGCTTTTCATTAGCCAAAATACCTTTTGATATTTTTAATCGTTGCATCATATTCTATGGCTAAGTTAGTATTTAATCGTCTTAAAAACTAATTTTTATTAGTTTTACCAAATTAATTTATAAAACCATCAACATGAAACTAGTTACGTATAAAACCGAAGGTAAAGAACACTTAGGAATTTTTGTAAACAACCATATTTATAACTTAAATACTTGCGATAAACTTTTGCCAGATAATATGATTAGCTTCCTTGAGGGAGGTGATGAGTTTATGAATAGAGCAAAGGTTATTAACGAGCAAATTAAAAATGGAGAGTTGACACCAAAGGAAGAGGTCTTTTATGAATTAATGGCTCCTGTTCCTCATCCAACTAGTTGTAGAGATGGATATGCATTTAGACAACATGTTGAAGCGGCAAGAAGAAATAGAAAGGTAGAAATGATAGCTGAGTTTGATCAGTATCCAATTTTTTATTTTACTAACCATAATGCAGTTCAAGGACCAGGCGAAATTTTATGTATGCCAGATCATTTAGAGAAGTTAGATTTTGAGTTAGAAGTGGCAGTGGTAATCGGTAAAAAAGGTAGAAATATTTATGCTGATGAGGCAGATAATTATATCGCAGGCTACATGATTATGAATGATATGAGTGCTAGAACGTTGCAGATGGAGGAGATGTTGCTGAATTTAGGTCCAGCAAAAGGAAAAGATTTTAGTACAGTAATTGGTCCTTGGATGGTTACACCCGATGAATTAGAACCTTATAAAGTTGCAGCTAAGGAAGGCCACGTTGGTAATTCTTATGACCTTCAAATGCGTTGTAGAGTAAATGGAGTAGAGGTTTCTTATGGTAATATGGCGGATATGGATTGGACTTTCGCAGAAATTATTGAAAGATGCTCTTATGGTGTAGATATTCTTCCAGGTGATGTTATTGGTTCAGGAACTGTAGGGACCGGTTGTTTCTTGGAATTAAACGGAACGGGATTATTAAATGACCCTAATTTTAAACCTCAATGGTTACAACTAGGCGATGTTGTGGAAATGGAAATCACTGGCCTTGGGCATTTAAGTAATATTATCGTAAAAGAAGATAGTAATTTCTCTCTACTGAAAATTAAAAAGAATTTATAATCTTATGCTTACGCTAAATACCGAAGATTTAACGCCAGTTCAACTTCAGAATTATTTGCAATATGCTGTAGCGCCTAGGCCAATTTGTTTTGCCTCAACTATAGACTCAAATGGGAATATAAATTTAAGCCCATTTAGTTTTTTTAATATGTTTAGTACAAATCCACCGATTTGTGTTTTCTCACCAGCAAGAAGAGTGAGAGATAATACAACTAAACATTCCTTAGAAAATGTATTAGAGGTGCCGGAATGCGTAATTAATATTGTGAATTACAATATGGTTCAACAAATGAGTTTAGCCAGTACCGAGTATGGTAAAGGTATTAATGAATTCGATAAATCTGGTTTTACTATGCAAGCTTCGGAAGTTGTAAGACCTCCTCGTGTAGCAGAAGCACCCGTTCAGTTTGAATGTGTTGTTAATCAGGTTTTACCAATGGGCGATAAACACGGCGCAGGTAACCTAATTATCGCTGAAATAAAAAGAATTCATATCCAAGAGTCTATTTTAGATGGTGATGGTAAAATTGACCAAGCGAAGATTGATTTGGTGGCTAGGTTAGGTGGCGATTGGTATTGTAGGGTAACAAAAGAGAATTTATTTAAAGTTCCAAAGCCATTAACAACTTTAGGTATTGGTGTGGATGCTTTACCTCTTCATGTTAGAAATTCTACTGTTTTAACAGGAAATGATTTAGGTATGTTAGGTAATTCGGAAGTTATTCCTGATGAAGAATCGTGCCAGCAAATCCTCAACGATAAAGAGGTGAGGTCTATATTGGATGCCACAATTGGCGACGAACATACCAGAATTATAGAACTACATTTATTAGCTAAGAAATATTTAAGCGAAGGAAAATTTGAAGAGGCATTAAAGATTGTGTTTCTCTAAAAAAAGTATTGAGTGAGCATTACTCTAAAATGCTCACTCCTTGCATAAATCTCTTTTTATAATGTGCATCTAAATCGGATATAACTACTCCTTTTGATCGAGTAGAAGATGCGTGAATAAATTTTATTCCTTTATTGGTTACTTTGTAAACAATCCCTACGTGGCCAATCTGCCTATTATTAGCATTGCTGCCAGTAAATAATAATAAGTCGCCCGCTTTTACTTTACTTAATTTGGTTGGCGTGCCGGCGTATTTAAATGCGGCAGATGATCTAGGTACATTTACGCCTATTTTTTTAAATACATAATTTACAAACCCAGAGCAGTCAAATCCAATTTTTGGATTATTTGATGCATATTTATAAGGGACGCCAACTAAGGTTTTTGCGTATTTTAATAGGCTTGTAGATAAAGATTCGGGCTTAGCTTTTGCTTTAGGCGCTTCTTCTTTAGGTCTAATTTTATCCATTAATTCTTGCATTCTGTCGCCATATAATACTGGCAAAGATTGCTGTGCATTACTAGCTTTAGAAATAAGGAATAAGCAGATTATAATTAGAAATAGTTTATTCATAATATTTTATAAATATACCATTTAAAAATTTAGCAAATGTTAAGGAGTTGTTAATGCTACTGGTAAAATTTTGCCGTTGAAAAATTTATGCCCTTTTAAGGCAAAATCAGCCACATATTTACCCATTTCAAATGCCAAAACCGGGCTTTCATATCCTGGAAATGCTGCCTCTAACATTTCAGTTTGTGCAGAACCTAAGGCTAAACAATTTACTTTAATGTTTTGCTCTTTAAACTCGGCAGCTAAACATTCTGTTAAAACATGTAAAGCCGCTTTGCTTGAAGAATAGGCCGAAAGTCCAGGGAATTTTTCAGATCCTTGAAATCCACCCATACTTCCAATATTTACAATATGAGCACCCGTGTTAAACAATTGATAAATTTGTTGGATGAAAACGAAATGACTAACCACATTGGTTTGAAGCATGGAGTATAAGTCTTCCTCTGTAGTTTCTAAAAAGGGCTTATTTACTAAGGCTCCAGCATTATTGATTAATATATCAACCTTCCCAAATTTGTCCTCTATTAAGGGTGTTAAAGCAGAAAAATTATCTTTTGTTAAATCAAATGATACCGGATATAATTCACAGTCTGGATTTAAACCTTTAGCTATTTCTAATAGTTTTCTTAATTTATCAGCATTTCTGGCAATAGCCATAATTTTATGGCCTTTTTGTAATGCTAATTCTAATACGGTTTCGAATCCTATTCCGCTACTCGCTCCAGTTACTATGATATTCATGATTTTAAGATAAGATGCTCTCTTGGTTAACAGGGTTTTCTATGATATATAATCCGTCTGTAATCAGTTTTTTTAAAGTGGGTTCAGCAGATAATTTTAATTCAAGAAATATTTGAATTTCTTTTTTAACACCTGGATGTATGTTTTGAATGTTAGTTATTTCCAATATTTCTAATGGCAATAACCAATCTTTTCTATGGTTATTTTTTAGTGTTTCCCAAATGCTTGGGATTTTTTCGAATCCAGAATTACTGTTCCTAATGTCTCTAATTTCTTGATATAAATTATGCAGAGCTAAGGTTTCTTCATTATATTCTACTTTTAAAGTGGAAGTGCTACTTACTGGTAATAAATCTTCGTAAGATTCTTTATCAGCCGCCCCATTGAATACAGAAATTATTGTTGAGCCAATTGCCATATCGTATTTACCCCATTCAGGCATAAAAAGTATATTTCCGTTTGATTCTTTAACTGTACATTCATTGAAGGTTATGAGTAATAACTGACCATCCTTAATCAGAATTTGTTCTACAATACCATTAACTTCTATGCCGCTTTCAAATATTAACTGAGCTTTTTTATTGACTTCAATGCCCGAATTTTTTAATTCATCAAAGCCCATTTTTTCTAATGGTGTTGAACAATTTGAAAGTTTGCCAACTGGCGATGAAAAACCATCCTTATGATAAGCTTTACTATGACCAACCAGTTCTTTATTGTTAAAAGCTAATGCAGTTGGGCCGGTTGATTTTATAAAAGTAACTTCGTTCTGTTCATTAAGTCCTAAATCGGTAAATATACCCGTAACTTGTAAACCTGAATTATAGACTAAGGTTGCCACGTTTTTGCATTCAATGGCTTTTAATACACTTTCTGCACCACCCACTCTAAATGCCATAGTATTGGCAAATGCTTCTAAAACGTCTATTAAGTTTTGAAAAGTTGGGGTAACAAATAGTTGTGGTTGAGGCTTAGTAATATCGTACGAATAATTTACTGTATCTAAATTATACCATAATTTTTCTACATTCGGATTCATACAACTAGAACTTTCACCTATTGATGATAATAGACCTGCGCCATAAATTTTAGGATTTTCTAAAGTCCCAATTAACCCGTACTCAACTGTCCACCAATGTAATCGACTAAGTAAAGCCATTTCAGACGGTTCGCCCATATTTTCAGAAATATAAGCTAGCTTTTTTTCAGCTGCTGCAATGTCTTCTTCTTTTGAGTCAACCGCTTCTTTTAGAATAGATAAATTTCTAATTGCTTCATATAATTCAAAATCTTTAGCTGAGAACATTGCTTTTGTTCCAATTGAACCAAAATAGCTTAGGTAGTTGTTGTAATCGGTATCAGCTATAATTGGGGCGTGTCCTGCGCTTTCATGAATAATATCTGGCGCTGGTGTATATTCAATGTGATTTAATTGTCTTATGTCGGCTGCTATTACTAAAACTCTGTAAGCCTGATACTCCATGAAAGCTGCGGGAGGAATAAATCCATCAACAGTAACTGCTCCCCATCCAATTTTTCCTAAGTTATCGTTCATGGTTTGTAAGTCTGGGATTTGTTCGATTGATAATCCGGCCCTACTTAAACCTTTTATGTATGGATAATAGGCAACTTCTTTTAAATAACTATAATTTTGGCGCATAACATAACGCCACACTGCTTGATCAATAGGAGTGTATTTCTCATAATTTTGAGGTACAATATATTGTCGTAAGTGTTTTGGTAAATTTTTTACTTGCTCGTTTCCAAAATCATTAAAGTCGTTCATTTTTTCGCATTCTAGAATTGCTAATTTAGCATTAAATAGGGGCTATGTCAAACAAAACACGGCTTTATTCGCGATATTTTTACCTAGAACTGGTCTTTTTAATTTTAAATGAAAAATACTTTTGAGAAAAATAACTAAATAGTCCAAGTACAATAGTTATTATGGCATTAGCAATGGAGGGGTAAAAGTGTAAACCTTCAACTAATATTTTTAAAAAAGCAAAATTTAAAAGTATGTTGATGGTAAATATGGTGCCATATCTAAATAATTGTATCCTTCCTTTTAATGTGGAGGTGGTAAATACCAAATACTTATTTAATACAAATCCTGTTAGAAAGGTTAATACAGAATTTATGATGAGCGACAAAGTATGCGCAGTAATTAAGTATTTGCCTAGTTTAATATCTTGCTGTTGTAAAATATAGTTATAGATAATAAAATAACCTACAATACTTAAACAGGCTGTTGTTCCGCCTGTAGCTAAATATCTAAAAGTGGCAATAGACAACCATTTAGAGGCTAAAGGATAAAAGAAATCAATAATTTTTAAAAGCGCTTTTCTCATATTAGTTTTTTTCGCTTTCTAAAGTTAGCTCATCGTTTATCATTCTATTTGTATACTGTTGTATAAAGGCGTTGAAATGGTTTTCTAAGTCTTTTTGTATGGGCTGTAATCCTTTCAAATCTTTTTTCATTAATCTGTCGGTACTTAAATCATATAATCCAACAGTTTCTTTTCCATTGTTTAATAATAGATAGTTGTCTTTGAAAAAATTATAAACCCCATTATTATTGTTAATTACAAAGTTGTCGTTTTTTTCAGAGAATGCATTAAATCCAAATGAAAAGAATGGTTTTGGATAATTTAGATAGTTTAATACTGTTGGTAATATGTCTATTTGCTGGATTAAATTATCAGATTTTCCTACTAAGCTGCCATCTGGTGTATAGAAGAATATTGGGACAGAAAAATCTCCAGCTACAGTTTGGTATTCTGGTAAGTAGGAAACGGTAGCGTGGTCTGCAGTTATTACAAATAATGTGTTTTTATACCAAGGCTGATTTTTAACCGCATTAAAGAAATTTCTAAGTGCCATATCAGTATAACCTATGGTTTCTTGAACTTCTAATGGTCCTTTAGGGAATTTCCCTTCATATTTTGCAGGTACTTTAAATGGATGATGTGATGAAACGGTAAACACGGCAGAAAAAAATGGTGTTTTAAAGGTGTTTAATTTTTTTGCCATAAATTGTAAAAATGGATCATCCCAAATGCCCCACATTCCATCAAAATCATCATCATTATTGTATTCGGTTTTTCCATAATAACTTTTTACTCCAGCTAAATTAATATAGCTCGAAAATCCCATCGAACCATTAGGTGCACCATGAAAGAAAGAAGTTTCATAACCCTCATTTGCTAATAGTTTAGCAATACTTGTTGTTTTATTACCTGAATATGGACTTAAAACATAAGGCTCATTTATCGACGGAATTCCAGAGATAATAGATGGCAGTGCATCTATTGATTTTCTGCCATTGGCATAAGAATTCGGAAAAATAAAACTATGATCAATTAAGCTGTCTAGGAATGGCGTATAGCCCTTGTATTTGCCATTCTGTATATTTTTATTTAAACCACCAATATGTTCTCTCCCTAAGCTTTCAACTATTATTATGACCACATTTTTTTTGTTAAAGGTCTTTTGTTCTGGATAGTTTATTGGGTTGTATAATTTCACTAAGTCGTTATCATTAAAATAGTTAACAGGTGTTAAAACACTAGAGCCAATCGTTTTTATTAATGTAAATGGTGTGTTTAAGACAATACTCATTTCAGCAGGTTTGCTTACAAATTCTCCTGCATTACTTAAGGTTATAGGTCTCGTACTATGTCTCCAACCGCCTCTTACACCTATAACGCATAATCCAACAACTAAAATCAGGGTTAGTGTTTGAAATAAATACGTTTTTGGGGTGAATTTTTTAATAACCTTAATTTTTATCGTATTGTAAAATTGGACTAATAAATAGATAAATAGGATATAGAATAAGGTTAAATACCAATAATCTAGAATAAACTGGAAAAAGAGTTTAGAAAGGTTTTGTTCTTCAGAGAACTGATTAAATACCGTAAATGTGGTTCTTTTTAATGTGAATTTATAGTAAGCAAAGTCTACAAAATTGAAAAGAATAGCTATAGCATTAAATACAATAAAAATCCATTTACTAATGTTTTGATATAAGGTGTTGTATTTTAATTCCCAAGGTATAATTTGCAACAAAATATAGAGAATGTTGAAATATATGATGGCTACGATATCAAATTTTAGCCCACCTAAAAATATTCTGGATTGTTGTGCTAGCGATAAATCATCAAATAGTTCTTTATTAATTAAGTAAAAACCTAATCTACATAAAGAGAAAATAAGCATTAATGAAATTATGCGATATAATAAAGCAATGTAAATATTTACATTAAAATAAGTTTTCTTGAGCATGATTTTTGAAGAGTTGCAAGTTATTAAATACCTCTTAATTATTAAAATTTCAGTATAATTGCTAAGTAATTTAATTGAGCAATAATAAAAATAGCTAATTTACCCGTAATGAAAAAATCACTTTTCTTTTTGTTTTTCTTTATAAGTGCTTCTGTTTTAAAGGCACAAAATTTGGATACGGCGAGTTTAAATGCCACTTTTTCAAAAGTTAAGAAGGAAAAAGCACCAGATAAAAGGTCAGTTCATTTTGTGTTAAGCTATAAGAAAGATACGGCTATTATTGAAAGTTCTTCAGAAGAAGCATTAAAGGCTTTTAATATGCAATTTAAGGCTGCGAATAATCCTAAAATTAAAAAGATATTATTGCCAGACGCTAATTTAAAAGGTAAAATTTATGGAGTTGCCAATTTATCAGTTGCCAACAATAGATTAAATCCTGCTCATTCAGCCGAATTGGTTACTCAAATTTTAATGGGAACACCGGTTGAAGTATTAAAGAAACAATCAGGATTTTTTTATGTTAGAACACCCGAAGGATATTTGTCGTGGGTAGATGGCGCTGCTATTAAAGATATGACATTAGAAGAATTACAAGCTTGGAAAGCTGCCGAAAAAATTATTATTTCTGCAGATTACGGACATGTTTATTCTGAACCTAATAAAGAATCTGCTCGTGTGTCTGACTTAGTAAGTGGTAATATTCTAAAAAATATAGGTGAAAGTGGCACTTTCATTAAGGTAGAGTTCCCAGATAAGAGAATGGGTTATGTTGAAAAAAATAAGACAGAATCATATAAAAATTGGTTGTCGAAGGGATTACCTAACGCAGGTAATATCTTAAATTCAGCAAATAAATTTATTGGTGTTCCTTACCTGTGGGGTGGAACTTCAATCAAGGGAATGGATTGTAGTGGATTTACTAAAACTGCTTTTTTCTTGAATGGTATAATTTTACCTAGAGATGCTTCGCAACAAGTTTTAGTAGGGACTCCAGTAGAGGTGATTACAGCTAATAATTTTGATGTTGTTAAAGCTGTTAAAAATTTATTGCCAGGCGATTTGTTGTTTTTTGCTGGATCTAAAAAGCCAGGAAGTTTGGAAGGTAGAGTTACGCACGTGGCCATTTATATGGGCGATGGAAAAATGATCCAATCTGCTGGAATGGTAAAAATTAGTAGCCTTTACCCAAATGATCCTACTTACGATACAGCAGTTTCTAATATCGTTAGTGCTAAACGTGTGTTGAATAATGTAGGAAAACCAGAAATTACAAAAGTAGAAAACCACGGGTGGTATAAATAAACGTTTATAATTTCGTAGTAGTGTATTCCTAGTTTTTTAGTGAATAATTATGTAGTGAAATTTTTAATTTCTGCTATTATTTTACTAATTCTTTGCTTGTTATCAGTAGAATAGGAGCAGTATTGGAAATAGGGTAGGCCATCATTTTTGGAAGCAAATAAAATCCATGTACTTCCAACTTTAATGTCAAAAACACAATCATATTTTCCAGTGATGCCTGCTTTTGTAGGATTTTTATAGAATAAAGCGTCAGTTTTGTATTTGGTTGATTTTTTACCTTTTAATTGATTAATTGTTTCAACGTTTAAAATTAATAAGGCATCATTATTAGGGTCATAATTGATTTTAACTACCTTAACAACTGCAACTTGACTACTTTCTTGGTAGTTTTTTTCTAAACTTTTTGTAATGCAAGAGCAAGCAGCACATACTTGTGCTAAAAGTATTAAGCCAGTTAAAACATAGAGCTTTTTCATACTACTAACTTATAAAAAAACCGCTAATGAAAATTAGCGGTTTTTATGTTTTATGAAAGTAAGTTTTTCCAGCTTACTTTGTCGCCTATAATTTTTGGTAGGTCGACTATAGCAACGCGTTCTTGTTCCATAGAGTCTCTATGTCTTATAGTAACGGTATTGTCTTCTAAGCTTTGGTGATCTATTGTAATACAGAAAGGTGTTCCAATGGCATCCATTCTTCTATAGCGTTTACCAATACTGTCTTTTTCTTCATAAGTTAAATTATGATCAAATTTTAACATGTCCATAATTTCTCTTGCTTTTTCAGGTAATCCATCTTTCTTCGTTAATGGCAGAATAGCAGCTTTAATAGGGGCTAAGCAAGGATGTAAGTGTAAAACAGTACGACTATCTTGTTTTTCGCCATCGCTTAAATCTTGTTCTTCATAAGCTTGAATCATGGTTAATAAGAACATTCTGTCTAACCCAATTGAGGTTTCAATTACATAAGGTACATAATTACCAAATGGTTTTCCATCTTCGTTAAGGTCATTATCAAAATATTGCATTTTCTTCCCAGAAAAAGCTTCATGTTGTTTTAAGTCGAAATCGGTACGACTATGTATACCTTCAACTTCTTTAAATCCGAATGGAAATTCGAATTCTATATCTGTTGCTGCATTGGCGTAATGAGCTAATTTAACATGATCATGGAATCTGTATTTTTCTGGACTTGTTCCTAAAGCTTTGTGCCATTTTAATCTTTCAGCTTTCCAATATTCAAACCATTTACCATCTTCTCCAGGACGAACAAAAAATTGCATTTCCATTTGTTCAAATTCACGCATACGCATAATGAATTGACGAGCAATTACTTCATTTCTAAATGCTTTTCCTATCTGAGCAATTCCAAATGGAATTTTCATTCTTCCAGATTTCTGAACATTTAAGAAGTTAACAAAAATTCCTTGTGCAGTTTCAGGACGTAAATAAACGGCATCACTTCCTTCTGCCATTGCTCCAAATTGAGTGCTAAACATTAAGTTAAACTGTCTAACCTCTGTCCAATTTCTTGTGCCGCTAACCGGACAAGCTATTTCATGTTGTTCTATTAAAGCTTTTAATTGAGGAAGATCCTCGTTTTGAAGAGCGTCGTCCATAGCAGCTTGGAGTTCTTCTGCTTTATTGGTCTTGCCATCTTTTTTATATCTTTCTATTTTATCTTCGAGAAGTTGATCAGCACGATATCTTTTTTTCGAGTCTTTATTGTCTATCATTGGGTCATTAAACCCGTCTACGTGACCACTTGCTTTCCAAACTTTTGGATGCATAAATATTGCAGAATCTATACCTACAATATTTTCATGCATTTGTACCATTGATTTCCACCAATAAGTTTTAATGTTGTTTTTTAATTCAGCACCTAATTGTCCGTAATCGTAAACAGCACTTAATCCATCATAAATTTCACTACTTTGGAATACGAAACCATATTCTTTAGCGTGGGATATAACATTTTTAAATTGATCTTCGTTCGTTTTAGCCATACTACAAAGATAGATTAAAGAAAGGAATTTAAGTAAACTTATAACTGGTATTTTTGCTATTTGAGCTGATTGAAAACTAATAATTTTCACTTATTTTTACAGATAATAAATAAAATATAACCTAAGCATTAATTTGATTAGTTGAGTTGTTGAAAAATATAGGAAGACGGATAAATAAATGATTAAAATCTTTAAAGTTGGACTGATAGCTGGTCTGTTTTTTCTGTTCCAAAGTTCCAGTGTTTCTGCCCAAGATGTAAACAGAAATAGGCTGAAATTAGGGTTAGAAAATGCATTTGCTGTGGGAGATTATTCTGAATTATACAAATGGGGGATAGGATTTTCATTTAGTTTAGAAAAATCTCTTGCTGATAAAATTTCATTGACAGCAAGAGCAGGCTTTTTAAGTTTTTCCAAACAAACAAACCTAGGAAATGGGAAATTAAAAAGGATTGCAGAATATGTGCCCGTTAAGGGGGGGGTAAAATATTATTTTGGCCCTAAAATTTATGGTGAAGCTGAGACTGGAATGAGTATTTCTTCAAAAAATACTAATATGGGCATTTCATTTATTTATTCTCCTGGTGTTGGAGTCGAATTTGGATTAGGCGGGCGTATGAAATTGGATTTAGGCTTTAGATATGAATCTTGGATAAAAAATACTTCCTCTAATTTTCTTGGATTGAGGACCGCAATTGTTTTGGGTAAATAATATTAAACGGTGCGCTAAAGTGTTAGTATTGTTTTGAATTTATCAACATTTTAAATAATTGAGCAAGTATGCTGGTTAATTTTTTTATTTTTGATAATTAAGCAAATAAAATGAGATTTATAGTTTCTACTTCAACGCTTTTAAAGCATTTACAAACTGTTAATGGTGCAAGTAGCAGCAGTACAGTTTTACCAATATTAGAAAATTTTCTTTTCGAAATCGCAGATGGTAATTTAACTATATCTGCTACTGATCTTCAGACGAGTATGACTACATCTTTATCTGTAGAATCTAAAGAGTCTGGAAAAGTGGCTGTTCCATCCAGAATTCTACTAGATACGTTAAAAACGTTGCCAGACCAGCCAATAGCCTTTAATATCGATGATAATACTTTCTCAATTGAGATCAGTGCAGGAGATGGTAAATACAAATTAAGCGGCGAGAATGGAGATGATTTTCCTAAAATACCAGTAGTTGAAAACGCATCATCAGTTATGCTACCTGCTTCTGCTTTATCAGAAGCTATCAATAAAACTATTTTTGCTGTAAGTAGCGATGAGTTACGTCCAGCTATGACGGGAGTTTATTGTCAGCTTTCCCCACAAAGTATAACTTTTGTAGCTACTGATGCTCATAAGCTTGTTCGTTACAGAAGAACAGATTGTAAAGCCGACAAAGCTGCTTCATTTATTTTGCCTAAAAAAGCTTTAACGCTTCTAAAAGCAGCACTTCCAAATGCAGACGTTGAAGTTTCAGTTGATTATAACGCAACTAGTGCATTTTTTAAATTTGAAAACATAAATTTAGTTTGCCGATTAATTGACGAACGTTATCCTGATTATGAAGCGGTAATTCCAACAAATAATCCAAATAAATTATTAATTGACAGAGGATTATTTTTAAATACTTTAAGAAGGGTGGTTATTTTTGCTAATAAAACCACTCATCAAGTAAGATTAAAAATTAGTGGAAGCGAATTGCATATTTCTTCTGAAGATTTAGATTTTGCAAATGAAGCTCACGAGCGTTTAAGCTGTCAATATGAAGGAGAAGATATTGAAATCGGTTTTAATGCAAAGTTCTTAATAGAAATGTTAACCAATTTGAGTGGAGATGAGGTTACTTTAGAGCTTTCTACGCCTAATAGAGCAGGTTTATTAATTCCTCAAACTAACGACGATCAAGAAAACGTGTTGATGTTGGTGATGCCGGTAATGCTTAATAATTATAACTAAAAACAGAGATTAATAGTGATAAGTATTTTATCACTTAAAGAAGAGATATGGAATTATTAAACCAACTGGTAGATTTTATTATAAATATTGATAAACACCTTGTAGAAATTGTTAGTGAATATAAAACATGGACTTACTTAATCCTGTTTATCATAATTTTTGCAGAAACTGGATTTGTTGTTACACCTTTTTTACCTGGTGATTCAATGTTGTTCGCAGTAGGCGCATTAATTGCAGGCGGAGCAACAGGTTTAAATATTTGGATAATGATGCTTTTGCTAATCATCGCCGCAATAGCTGGTAACTCATTGAATTATAAATTAGGAAGTATTTTCGGAGTTTCTGTTTTTAAAGAAGGAAATAGAATTCTAAAACTAAAGTATTATCACCAATCTCATGAGTTTTTTGAAAAACACGGGGGCAAGGCAATAGTTTTTAGTAGATTCCTTCCAATTTTTAGAACAATAGCGCCATTTGTGGCGGGTGTTGCTAAAATGCCTATAGGAAGGTTTACTTATTTTAATGTTATTGGTGGCGTTTCATGGATCTCAAGTTTGTTGTTAGCCGGTTATTTATTAGGGCAAATTCCAATCATAAAAAATAATTTTGATATTGTAATTATAACGATTGCAGTAGTTACTTTTTTCCCAGCAATTTGGGCAGCTGTTAGATCAAAATTTGTAAAAAAGACTGAAGAATAGTTATATTCTACCATTTAATAAAGTGCTATCTATTTTTATAGATGGCACTTTTTTTTGTCTCTTTATTTTTTGCGGAAATTTTATTTTTATATTATTTAAGTACGGCTGACCTGCATTTACCCAAGCAGTAAACCAAAAATTCCCTATCGATTGTATGGAGGATCTAAATCTTCTTTCCGTTAAATTATTAGATAGTTTTTGATAAGCTTCGCAGTAATCTTTAGCATATTGTTTTACCAAAATATTTTTTCGTTTAGAAAAGGTGAATTTTTTATCAGAAGGGAATATGCTATCAACTTTTTTTTCAATTTTTAAAACTGAATCCACTAATAAGTTTGAACTCTTTACAATGAACCAAGATTCTAGTAATGTGTTGGAAATGTATTTTGCTTTCCCAGTCCATAGATTATAGGAATCAAAATATAGTTCAGGAATTCTACTTTCCCAGAAGCCATGAATACCATGTTGATTGGTTAATTGTCCATTATGGTTTTCAGTTGTATGTAAAGGGACATGTGCATCTCCTATATAATGGGCTAATTCTGTAGCATATTTTAAAATCTGATGGCCATCTTTAATTTTCATGGCATGGGTTAACAGGGAACTTGTTTTTTGAATTTGCCAAGGAAGTACACCTTGCTTATTAAGCTTATTTATTCCGTATTTATTAACTGCATCTTGATAATTTCTGGGAATGCTATCAATGTTGGGCTCAAATAGCTCCACGTCTAAATAATGTCGCGCGCCTTCTAAAGTGTCAATATAGCGCCTTTTATCTGGGTCTGAGGCATGTTTAATGATATAGTCTTGATTGGTTTTAAAGAATAAAATAATTTCTTCAGGTAATGTATAAATGGCGGATTTATTTATTTGTTCATGCCCAAAAAATCCCCAACTAGAAAGACAGCAAATTAGTATTGATGAAATTATTATCCTTAAACCTATTTTTCTCATTTTATATTTATTTAATGAGTGATACTGGGGGTTAGGAGATAAGAAGCATAAAGTTATTTATTTATGAATTAAGATTTTATTGATTTGGTATTTTGTCGAAATTTTAAGCAAAAAAAAACTCCTCAAATAATTGAGGAGTTTTTATATCGATAAAGTAGATTATTTACCTTTCTTTTTGCTTTCTTCACCTTCCATTTGCTCTTTTAATTGAGCAAGAACATCAAGATCACCTAAAGTAGATTTTTCTACATTTTCTTTTACTTTTTTAACTGCATTGCTGCTTGCTTTAGCTTCTTTTTTCTTAGTTGCTCTTTCTTCAGCTACTAATTCAGCTTTAGCTTCTTCCCAAATACGAGCGTGAGAAACAACGATACGTTTAGCATCTTTATTAAACTCGATGATACGGAAATCAGCAACTTCGTCATTTTTAAGAGAACCACCTTCTTCTTTAACCATATGTTTAGTAGGAACGAATCCTTCAACACCATAAGGTAAAGCGATAACAGCACCTTTATCAGCCACTTTAACAACAGTTCCTTGGTGAATTGAATCTAATGTAAAGATAGTTTCAAAAGTATCCCAAGGGTTTTCTTCTAATTGTTTGTGACCTAAACTTAATTTTCTGTTTTCAACATCTAATTCTAAAACAACTACTTCTAATGAATCACCAACTTTAGTGAATTCGTTAGGATGGTTTATTTTTTTAGACCAGCTTAAATCAGAAATATGGATTAATCCGTCGATACCTTCTTCGATTTCAACGAAAACTCCAAAGTTTGTCATGTTTTTAACGATTGCAGTATGTTTGCTTCCGATTGGATATTTTTCAGAAACATTTTGCCAAGGATCTTGAGTTAATTGTTTGATACCTAAGCTCATTTTGCGCTCTTCTCTGTCTAAAGTTAAAACTTCAGCTTCGATTTCGTCACCAACTTTTAAGAATTCTTGAGGGCTACGTAAGTTTTGTGACCAGCTCATTTCTGAAACGTGGATTAAACCTTCAACTCCAGGAATAATTTCTAAGAAAGCACCGTAATCAGCAACAGTAACAATTTTACCTTTTACTTTAGAACCAACTGTTAAGTCAGCATCTAAATTCTCCCAAGGGTGAGAAGTTAATTGTTTTAAACCTAAAGCAATACGTTTTTTCTCATCATCAAAATCTAATACTACTACATTGATTTTTTGATCTAATGTAAGTACTTCTTTTGGATGCTCGATACGGCCCCAGCTAATATCTGTAATATGTAATAAGCCGTCAACACCACCTAAGTCGATGAATACACCGAAATCAGTAATATTTTTAACTGTACCTTCTAATACTTGACCTTTTTCAAGTTTAGATACAATTTCAACTTTTTGACTTTCTAAATCGTCTTCAATTAATACTTTGTGAGAAACTACAACGTTTTTAAATTCATGGTTGATTTTAACAACTTTGAATTCCATAGTTTTTCCAACGTAAACATCGTAGTCACGGATAGGTTTAATGTCAATTTGAGATCCAGGAAGGAATGCTTCCACACCCATAATATCAACAATTAAACCACCTTTAGTACGACTCTTAACAAAACCATTGATAATTGTGTCATTATCCAACGCTTCGTTAATAGTATCCCAAGATTTTTGAGTTTTAGCTCTCTTACGTGAAAGGATTAATTGTCCATTCACATCTTCTGGTGCTTCAACAAAAACATCAACTTGATCACCAATTTTTAAATTTGGTGTATCACGGAACTCTGATGCAGATACAAGACCGTCAGACTTAAATCCAACGTTAAGTACTACGTCTTTGTTGTTAATAGAAACAACTGTACCGCTGATGATCTCACCTTGTGTGATCTGATTGAAAGTATCTGAATACATTTCTTCAAACTTTTTACGGTCTGCTTCATTGTAATTTCCGAATACTTTGTCGTCCGCATCCCAGTCAAAATCTTGATCTGGTGTAGCTAATTGTGATTTGATCTCTTCGATCGATACTGAATCAGCTTCTGATTCAATTGTTTCTTTTTGGTTAAGACGAGCGTCTGCACCTTGCAATTCGGCTGTTTTAGCCTGAAGTTCTTTTTCTGCTGCTTGTTTTTTTGCCATTAATTAATTATCTCCTTTGTTCCGTCTTTTGACGGACCGCAAAGATAAGAAATTTTATAAACAAAAGGAAAGTTTATTTTGAATTAGTTTGTTGATATTTAATGAATTGCATTATTATGCAACTTTACTTCCTCTTAAAAATTATTCAAAATTGTAAAATGGACGTACTTTATCTAATGCAAATGCAAGTTGTTCTGCTTCTGTGAGTTTAGAATTATCTAATGTAATAGCGTCATCAGCCTTTACTAATGGGCTCTCCTTGCGTGTTGTATCTGCATAATCTCTCTTGTTTAAATTATCCAAAATCTCGTCAAATGTCACATCATTATAACCCAATTTCTTTAATTCATTATATCTACGCTCTGCTCTAATTAATGGATCGGCAACCATAAATAACTTAATTTGTGCATCTGGAAATACCTGTGTACCTATATCTCTTCCATCCATTACTATATTCTTAGATTTTCCCATTTTTTGTTGCTGTTTTACCATAGCTTGGCGGACAGCTTTAAGTGCCGAAACTTCACTCACTTTTTGAGATACATGCATTTCTCTAATCTCATCAGATACTTCTTTGCCATTTAAGGTTATATGCGATTGATAATCTCTAGAATTAAAGTTTAATTCTAAATTTTTTAAAGCATTTTCAACTTCTAATTCATTATTTAAATCAACGTTTTCATTAAGAAAATATAAAGTAGTTGCTCTATACATGGCACCACTATCGACATAAATGAAATTTAATCTCTTTGCTAGTGCTTTTGCTAGGGTGCTTTTACCGCATGAAGAATAGCCATCAATTGCTATTATGATATTTGAACGCATTGCACAAAGATAGAAAATATGGATAAATTCTTTAGATTTGATTTTAAACCTATTGTCACAAATCAATGCTCACTGACGCCCAAAAACAGATAATTATACAGGAGTTAATTTTTAAAACTTCTAGAAGTGGAGGGAAGGGCGGACAACATGTAAATAAGGTGTCGTCTAAAGTTGAAATTGTGTTTAATGTTGTAGCTTCCCAGGCATTTAATGAAGATGAGTTGAAGCTTTTAAATTCAACTTTAGCCAATAAGTTAGATTCAAATGGAAGTCTACACGTTGTTTCGCAAATTAGTAGAAGTCAGCTCGTCAATAAAAATACAGCTATTTCGAAGTTGTTTGCACTACTCGATAAGAGCTTAGTTGTTTCAAAAACTAGAAAACCAACAAAAGTACCATTTTCAGTAATTCAAAAAAGAATAGATGACAAAGTGGTTAGGAGTAAACAAAAATCACTTAGGCGAAAAATCGATTTTAAGAGAAATGTTGATTAATTAAATTTATAATTGAATGTAAAGGTCCCAAATTCATGCGCCTTTGCCTTACTTTTAATCTCCTTGGTGTTAAATTGTGCCGCGTAATCAATAGAAAATCTTCTTTTATTATAACTCAAACCAACGGTTTGTGTAAATAAATAAGGTTTTATGCCAAATGTAACCGGGCTATTTGTATTATGCCCACCTTGAATAGTGGCATCAACTGATCTAATAGATATAAATGGTTTATAATAGAAGTAAAATTCTTTATCTGTAAATTTTGGAGTTATAGCCTTATTTGAGATAGCAGATTGGGTAAAGGTTGATTGAAACATTTGATTAAACAAGCCTATTCTGAGGTTTAGACCTAATCCAACTGCTTGATAAATGTTGCCAAAATCTATTTGTCCTGTTGCACTTAAATCAACTTTGTTATTATCAGTTCTTGTTATTAAATGTTGATATTGAATCTGGCTATTTATAGCAAACATATCTCTAATCTGATATTGCCATCCATTAATTTCATAAAAACCTATTAATTCATGAATAAATTCTTGTGCTTCCTTTCCAAAAGCAGACTCTCCAAGTACGCCTAATTGTAATTCAGTTTTTAAAACAGCTTCATTCTTAAAATACCAATTGAAATTTGTAGAGCCATAAAGATAAGCTGCAAATGGTCTATCTTGGTATTTTGCAAACTTAACATTACCTGAATAGGGACTGTACATTTTATGCGCCGCACTGAAACCCCATGTCTTTTTAACTACATTTTTCTGTAAGTTAGATTGGTCCATGGCGTGTTGAAAGGATAGGAAAACACCATTTGTGTAGTACTGGTCTTGTCCAAAAAACAGATAGGAATCGTTGTCAGATTTAAATCCGATAGAATTTTTAAAGTCTTCCTTTTGTGCAAAGGAAGACTTTATTATAAAAAAGGTGAAAAAGGTAATTAGTAGTTTCTTCATTATTATCTATCACCTAAGTATGCGTAATTTACGAAGCCTTTATTTTTCTTGTTAAAAGATAAAATTAATAGGTTTTTTTTATTTTCCATCTTTTTTCACCTTGAATTTTAATGTCGATTAATCTATAAAAGAATAAGCTAAAGGTTAAAAAAAAACTATTATTTAGATAGGTAATTTAACAATCGCTATTTCTTCATTTAAATTCAGTTTATTAAATAATTAATCTAATTATTTAATTGTAAAACAAGAGGTTTTTTAACTTTATCCTGAGTTAAGGCTAGGTTGATTACTTCCGACATTTCTTCAACATAATGGAATACCATATCTTTAATATAGGTGTCCTTTATTTCAAGTATGTCTTTTCTATTGCTCTTACAAAGAATTATTTCTTTAATGTTCGCTCTTTTTGCAGCAAGTATTTTTTCCTTTATGCCGCCAACAGGAAGTACTTTTCCACGCAATGTTATTTCTCCAGTCATAGCTAAATGAGATTTAACTTTACGTTGGGTAAATGCTGATGTTAAAGCAGTTAACATAGTTATGCCAGCAGATGGTCCATCTTTTGGGATTGCTCCTGCAGGAACGTGGATATGGATATCATATTGATCAAATAATTTATGATCTATATCGAAATTCCCAGCATGGGCTCTTAAGTAGGCTAATGCAATCGTTGCAGATTCTTTCATTACATCACCTAAATTTCCTGTTAGGGTTAATTTTCCTTTTCCTGGACTTAAGCTTGATTCTATAAACAAAATATCACCACCAACTGAGGTATAAGCTAATCCCGTTACAACACCTGCTACATCATTATTTTCATAAAGATCTTTGTCGTAAATAGGTGCGCCTAGAATTTTCTCAATGTCTTCTGTAGTTAAATTAGGGTTATATTCTTCACCCATTGCAATTTTTGTTGCAATTCCTCTAACCAACGAGCCAATTTTCTTTTCTAAACCTCTTACACCAGATTCTCTTGTATAGTCTTCAATTATTTTTTCAATTAAAGCTGGTTTTAATTGGATGTCTTTAGAATGTATACCATGTTGCTCTCTTTGTTTTGGAAGTAAGTATTTCTTAGCTATTTCAATTTTTTCTTCAATTGTATAACCGTTTACTTCAATAATCTCCATTCTATCCAATAAAGGTGCTTGTATATTAGATAATGAATTGGCTGTCGCGATAAAAAGTACGTTCGACAAATCATAATCTACCTCAACATAATGGTCGTTAAAAGCACTATTTTGTTCAGGATCTAAGACTTCTAATAACGCTGATGAAGGATCTCCTCTAAAATCAGAGCCAACTTTATCAATTTCATCTAAGACAAATACCGGATTAGAAAATCCAGCTTTTTTAATAGATTGGATTATCCTTCCAGGCATAGCTCCAATATAGGTTTTTCTATGCCCTCTAATTTCTGCTTCGTCTCTAACACCACCTAAAGCCATTCTCACATACTTTCTGTTTAAGGCTTTTGCAATAGATTTTCCTAAGGATGTTTTACCTACCCCAGGAGGGCCAACTAAACAAAGAATAGGCGCTTTCATATCTTTTTTTAGCTTTAATACAGCTAAATATTCAATAATTCTTTGTTTTACTTTTTCTAGGCCGAAATGGTCTTTGTCTAAGATTTTTCTTGATCTTACTAAATCAAAATTATCCTTAGTAAATTCATTCCAAGGTAAATCTAAAAATAACTCCAAATAATTTATCTGAATTGAATAGTCTGGAGCCGCAGGATTCATCCTGCTTAATTTTTCTATTTCTTTTTTAAAATAAGCTGCTATTTCGGCACTCCATTTTTTCTTTGCTGCCTTGGTTTCTAAGTTATTTATATCTAAATCAGTAGAGTTTCCACCTAATTCCTCTTGTATGGTTTTTAATTGTTGATTTAGAAAATAATCTCTTTGTTGTTTATCTAAGTCAGTTCTTACTTTAGATTGTATTTGATTTTTTAATTCAAGCATTTGCAATTCCATGGTTAGTAACTCCATAACCATTTCTGCTCTCTTTCTTAGATTATTCATTTCTAACATCTTTTGTTTGTCTGCTACATCAGCATTCATGTTAGATGAAATAAAGTTGATTAAGAAAGAAGTACTCTCAATATTTTTTAGAGCGATTCCTGCTTCACTAGGAATGTTGGGCGACAATTGAATGATTTGTGCCGACATTTCTTTAATTGATGCAATTAAAGCTTTAAATTCTTTATCGTTTTTATACTTTGCTTCTTCAAATTTCTTGATGGTAACTTTAATATAAGGTTCAGACTGTACCTGTTCCATTAGTCTAAAGCGCTGTTTACCTTGGATAATCACTGTTGTGTTACCATCAGGCATTTGAAGCATTTTAATAATTTGCGCAACTGTTCCAACTGAATTTAATTCTTCAAATGTTGGATCTTCAATTGTTATATCTTTTTGTGAAACAACACCAATGGTTCTGTTTCCTTTATACGCCTCTTTTATTAATTTAATGGATTTGTCTCTCCCTACAGTAATTGGAATTACAACTCCTGGAAATAAAACTGTATTTCTTAATGGTAGAATGGGTAGAACTTCTGGCGTTTCCTCATTATTCATCTCATCTTCGTCTTGTTGCGACATAAGAGGGAAAAATTCCGTGTCTTCACTCATGATTGGAAGTGCCGAAGCAAAATCAAAAGGATCCTTATTACTCATTTAGTATATTATTTAATTGGACAATCTGTCAGTATTGCCCAGATGAAAATCAATATTTAATTATAGACTTTAAATTTCAACTCTTATGCCAATCATAAAATTGGAGTAGGGGAGTGAAAAAAAGTCATGAAATTTTATTTTACGAATGTATCATAATTCTATAATACATGCGTTATAGTTCTGCAGTTTAGTTCTGATGGAATGATAATTGTTATTAAAAACAAAAATAATAGGGTAAGTACTATTTTTTTTATTTATTTGCAGTAGGCACTATATTTCAATTTTAATTTTTAATGGTAACACGTAAAGTATTATTTTTCTTTTTAACAATTTGTTCAGTTTCTGGTTTCGCTCAAACGGATCATGAAAAACAAGGAATGCAAGCGCTTATGAAGGGTGATTTTAGAAGTGCTGTTTCGGTTCTGGAGAAAGCAGATTTAAATACGCCAAATAACATTAACGTGGTAAAAATGCTGAGTTACGCCTATTACCAAACTGGTGAAAATAAAAAAAGTGTGACCAGTTATAGTAAATTACTTTCTTTAAAATCGGATGACGCAAGTGCTTATTATTATAGAGGAAAAGCAAGATTAAATATAGCAAATGATCCAAAAGAAGCTCAATCTACATTAAGAGAAGAGTTTTATTTAGCAGCAATAAAAGATTTCACCAAAGCAATAGAATTAAATAGCGATAATGAAATTCAATATTATCAAAATAGAGGAATTGCATATAAAGATTATGGGGTATTTAAATCTTATTCTATTAAAAAACCTACAGATAAAGTTGCTGTTGTAAATATTTTTAATAATTCAATTAAAGATTTTCAAAAAATACTGGTGGCTCAACCACTTAGAAAGGATATAATAGATTTAGAAAAATACGTTAAAGCCCAAATTACTTCATTAAAATAGTTTAAAATTCTACTCTTATTAGATATTTTCTAGGATCTAATAATTTAATTTTTTGAACTTTTTTAATCTCGTATAAACTATCAGGGATATATTTTAAAGTGTCAGATGAGGCATAAACTAAATTTTGTTTAGAAATTACTACCTCAATTTCTTTAGTCTTTTCACCATTAATAATTACCAATTTTTTTACTAATATTTTAGGATTATTGGTTGTATAAATCTCTTTATTTCCTTCTACTGATTTTTTAAATTCACCTTTCCAGTCCGCTTTATTGATGTCTGCTGAAGAAAAAATTTCAAGTTCTTTTTTCCATTCTTCAATAGTAAGATTTTTGGTTTCTGCCTCGCCATTTATCGAAACTGTTTTAGTAACGGTAGGGTTTTTCGCTTGCAATCTCGACGCTTCTTTGTCAAAAAAGCCTTTTAAATCAAACTGACTTATTTCATTTTGAATGTTTTCTGATGGTTTAGTGCCACAAGCGCTTAATAAAAAAGTAAAAATTATTAGAAAATAGATGTTTCTGTTCATATCAAGCAATTTCCTGTCATAATACTAGGTTTATCAATATTCATCATTTTAAGAATAGTTGGACTAACATCACCTAATTTTCCATTTTTAACAGATTTTACATCTTTATCAATAATAATGCAAGGTACTAGATTACTAGTATGTGCCGTATTTACACTTCCGTCTTCATTTATCATAAATTCAGAATTTCCATGATCGGCTAAAATAACAAAGCTGTATCCATTTTTTAATCCGTTTTCTACAACCACTTTGGTACAAATATCTATGGTTTCAACAGCTTTAACTACAGCATTAAAATCGCCAGTATGTCCAACCATATCTGGATTGGCAAAATTTAAACAAATAAAATCTGCCCATTTATTTTCTAACTCGGGTAATATGGCATTTGTTATTCCAAAAGCACTCATTTCTGGTAGCAAATCATATGTGGCAACTTTTGGTGAGGGAATCATTATCCTTTTTTCATTATGAAAGCTGTTTTCTCTTCCGCCAGAAAAAAAGAAAGTAACATGCGGGTACTTTTCAGTTTCTGCAATTCTAATTTGATTCTTATTGTTTTGAGCTAGAACTTCACCTATGGTTAGTTTTAAATCATCTTTTTGATAAATAATATTGATGTTTTCAAAATTATCATCGTATGAAGTCATTGTAGTATAATGCAGAGATAGAGGGTGCATACCAAACTCGGGATATGCATTTTGTGTTAACGCTGAAGTTATTTCTCTTCCTCTATCTGTTCTAAAATTGAAACAAATTACAACATCTCCTTCTGATATTTTGGCAATTGGAATGTTGTTTTCAAGTACAACAATTGGTTCCATAAATTCATCGGTAATCCCATTTTTATAAGATTCCTCAATTGCTGTAATAGGATTGTTGGTAGGTTTTCCTATGGCGCCAGTTAATAAATCATAAGCAATTTTAATGCGTTCCCATCTCGAATCTCTATCCATTGCATAATAACGACCTACTAATGAGGCTAATTTAGTTGGCGTATTTTTAATGAAGCTGTTTAAGTCTTCGATATATCCTTTACCACCATTTGGATCTGTATCTCGTCCATCTAAGAAGGCATGAATAAAACTATGGGTTATTCCAGCGTTGTTTGCTGCAGTACATAAGGCTTTTAAATGTTCAATATGAGCATGAACTCCTCCATCAGAAACTAATCCAATAAAATGAACATTTTTTTGATTGGCTTTTGCATAATTAAAGCTTTCCAATAAGGTAGGATTAGTAAAAAAGGAACCATCTGAAATAGCTTTATTTATTCTACCTAATTCCTGATAAACGACTCTTCCAGCGCCTAAATTCATATGACCAACTTCAGAGTTGCCCATTTGTCCAATAGGTAAGCCTACTGCTTCTCCACTTGCTTCTAAAGTACTATGTGGATATTTTTCAAATAATTGATCTAAAAAAGGAGTATTTGCCGCAAAAGCAGCGTCAGTTTTGTCTTTTTTTCCAATGCCCCAACCATCTAAGATTAGTAATGCAACTTTTTTATCACTCATTCTCTGTTGTTCTTTGGCTAATAAAAATTATTATATTAGCCCAATTAATTAAACAAATATAAAGGATTGATTGTTCATGTTGTGGTAAATCGTGTCATTTTAATGTTGGCATTATTTTAGATATGTATTAAAACACACAGTCACAGTTAAAATGAAAAGAGTTTTAATATATTTAATTTTCACATTGAGTTTGGCAAATACTGCATTAGCTCAATCTGATCCAATGGATGCACTTTATGGGCATTTTAAAAATGCAAACTCTAAAGAAATTGCAAAAAGTTTTTCTTCTAGTTTGGAAATAATTTTGTTAGACCAAGAAGATGTTTATTCTAAAGCGCAAGCAGAACAAATTTTAAGAGACTTTTTTATAAAAAATCCGCCATTAAGTTATGTAAAGGTACATTCTGTAGGAAATACAAATGTTAAATATCGCTACGGAGTTATTATTTTAACCACAAAAAATGGAAAATTTAGGGTGTCTATTTTAATGGATAAAGTCTCAAATGGATATTTAATTTCTGAACTTAAGATTGAATCAGAAAAATAGGCTTATTTTTGCTTTTTAAATTTTGATTATGTCATCTGATTTAAATCTGAAAGATTTTATAAAAAATGCTATTGCCGAAGATGTTGGCGATGGAGATCATACCGCTTTATCAACTATTCCTTTAGAAACCCAAGGCAAAGCCAAACTTTTAGTTAAGGAAGCTGGAATTTTAGCTGGTGTAGAATTGGCTTTAGAAATTTTCAATCAAATAGATTCTAAACTTCAAATTTCTACTTTTTTTAACGACGGAGATGAGGTGAAGGTAAATGATGTTGTCTTTATTGTAAGTGGTAGTACACATAGTATATTGCTTGCAGAAAGATTAGTACTTAATTGTATGCAACGCATGAGTGGTATTGCTACATTAACCAATAGATTAGTTAAGTTGGTAAAACCATTTGGAGTAAAACTTTTAGATACTAGAAAAACAACTCCAGGGTTAAGAATGTTAGAAAAGTGGGCCGTTAGAATAGGTGGGGGCGTAAATCATAGAATGGGATTATATGATATGATTTTAATTAAGGATAATCATGTTGATTATGCGGGTGGTATTAAACAAGCAATTAATGCTGCGAATCTATATTTAAAAGAAAACCATAAAAACTTAGAAATAGAGATTGAAGTTAGAAATATGCAGGAATTAAATGAGGCATTAGAGGTGGGTAATATTCAGCGTATTATGCTAGATAATTTTAGTCCAGAAGTGTTAACTACTGCAGTAAAGCTTATAAATAATCGATTTAAAACAGAAGCTTCAGGAGGTATTACAGAATCAAATATTCTTGAGTATGCTAAAACTGGTGTAAATTATATTTCAATGGGCGCATTAACGCATTCCATTAAAAGTTTAGATTTAAGTTTAAAGGCTATTTAATGAAGTTTATTAAAAAGTTTAGTACTTTGCATAATACGTAATGGTATCTATTTATTCAATCTTTGCTTTAATTGCCGCATATTTATTTGGATCTATTCCAACTGCTGTTTGGTTAGGGCAAGCTTTTTATGGAATCGATGTTCGTGAATACGGAAGTGGAAATGCAGGTGCAACAAATACATTTAGAGTATTAGGTAAAAAGGCAGGTATTGCCGTTATGGTTGTTGATATATTTAAAGGATATACTGCAACTAATTTGGCTTATTTTATAGGTTTATCTGTTACTGGACCACAAAATTCTACTCAGTTCGTTAATTATGAATTGGCATTAGGAGTTACAGCAGTAATGGGTCATCTTTTCCCAATCTTTGCTGGATTTAGAGGGGGGAAAGGAGTAGCTACTCTTTTTGGGATGATATTAGCTGTTAATTTTACAGCAGCTATGTTTTGTGTAGCCGTCTTTATTATTGTCTTATTAACCACCAAATATGTTTCTTTAAGCTCTATCTGTGCTGGTTTTACATTTCCGCTTTCAATAGTTTTTGTCCTTCAATCTTCTATTAAATCAGAGGTTTTGTATGGAATGGTTGTATGTATTTTGATATTAGTAACGCACCAGAAAAATTTAGAAAGATTATTAAAAGGAAAAGAATCTAAGGTTTATTTATTTAGAAAGAAAACTAAATAATCGATCCTTTGTTATTGATTTTGATAAATTAGTGTTGATTAAAATATTATTTATTTGATATATGAAGAAGTTAGTGTTTTTATGGGTTATTTCGGCTGGATTATTATTTAATTCATGCTCTACCGTTCCATTAACAGGAAGAAGCAGGTTGAATTTGGTAAATAACGATGCAGTTATGCCAATGGCTTTACAAGCTTATAATCAGTTTTTAACTGAAAATAAGAAAAATGTGCTTTCCGCCAGTAATGCTCAAACTTTAAGGGTAAAAACCGTAGGCAATAAGTTAATAGAGTCAGTTAGAACTTATATGAATGCAAATGGCCATGCAGAGTTAATTAAGGATTTTCAATGGGAAATTAATGTTGTTGAAGATAAAAGCGTAAACGCTTGGTGTATGCCAGGTGGTAAGATAGTTGTTTATACAGGGTTGTTACCTGTTACTCAAACTGATGCTGGTTTGGCAGCTGTATTGGGTCATGAAATTGGTCATGCAATAGCAGGTCACTCTGCAGAGAGAATGTCGCAACAATTAGGTTCAGAAATTGTAAATGTAGTAGGAAATGTAGCGTTATCTAATAATCAAAAAGGACAGGCCATTTTTAACGGTATTTATGGTGTTGGAGGTCCTTTGGCTATGTTAAGTTGGTCGAGGTCGCAAGAGTTGGAAGCAGATAGAATGGGATTGGTGTTTATGGCAATGGCTGGTTATAATCCAGAATTAGCTATAGATTTTTGGGAAAGAATGGCTAAAGCATCTGAAGGTAGTCAAAAACCAATGGAATTTTTAAGTACCCACCCAAGTGATGCAACACGTATTGCACAGATAAATAAATACTTGCCAGAAGCAAAAGCTTATTATAAGCCTAAATAATTTTTTAGGCGTTTAAAATATGTAGAATGTTGCTAGCTTTTAGTAAACATTCTGCATATTCTAATTCGGGTTCTGAGTGATGAGTAATCGCTCCGCCAACCTGAAATGAAAGGTATTTATTCTCATTATTGTAGAATAATGATCTAATTAATACATTGAAATCGAAATTGCCATTCGGCTCAAAGTATCCAATACTACCTGAAAACACACCCCTTCTAGATGCTTCGTATTTTTCTATTAACTCCATGGCTCTTATTTTTGGCGCACCGGTCATAGAGCCCATAGGAAAACATTTTTTAATAATAGAAACAGAGGACGTTGCCTTATCTACTTCACAAGTTATTGTAGATATCATCTGATGTACCTTAGGGAAACTGTATATTTCGCATAATTCCGCAACACCAACACTTCCTTTTTTAGCAATTTTAGTTAAATCATTCCTAACTAAATCTACAATCATAATGTTTTCGGCTATTTCCTTAGGATCGTTTTTTAACTTGATTTTTAACAAATTATCTTTTTCATGGTCATTCGATCTTGAAGTAGTTCCTTTTATGGGCTGAGAAATTACGATAGAATCATTTTTTTGTATAAATCGCTCAGGAGAGGCAGATAGAATATATTTTGAATGATATTTAAATAGAGATCCAAATGGAACAGGAGAAATATGGGTTAAATCTAAATAAGTATTAATTGGATTTATTGAAACGTCAGTTGCGTAAAATTCTTGGCAAAAGGTTACTTCATAAATATCACCTTTTGCAATATGTTCTTTTAATGATTGAACTTTATTTAAATAGGCTTCTTTAGTGATTTTTGGTTTAATACTTATATTTTGATGGGTGTTTTCTACTGAGGGTTTGAAATTATTTATTTCACTGAACAGGTTGAATGAAGTCTCAGGATTTAAAATAATTTCAATTTGATTGTTTTTACTGGCAATTAAATATTTAGGGATAAAAAAATAACCTAATGGGAATTGTAAATGGTCGGGATTTTCAGAATGAAGATCCTCAATTTGATTTTTTAAATCGTAACTAAAAAACCCAAACATAAATGCTGGGTTTTTTAGTTGAAATTCTTCTAATTCTTTAAAAAAATTATGATCAGCTTGTATTGATTTGTCTTCACCAATAGCTAAAATCCAATCATATCGACCATACTTATCAATATATTTATGGCTATCTAAAAAGCAAAATACTTCAAATTGATTAGCCCAATTAAGGGCTTTTATTTTAAAATCTGAATTCACTTTAGATTAAAATATATTGTTTAAATATCTATTTAATCGATTCTAATTATCCTAATTGAATAGTTTGGTTTCTATCAGGTCCAACAGATAAATATTTTATAGGAACTTGAAGTTCAGTTTCTAAATATTTAACATAGTCGTTAAGTTCTGTTGGTAACTGATCTTTATCAGTAATTTTTGTTAAATCTATATTCCAGCCATTAATCTTTTTAAGTTGAGGAACAGCAGGTTCAGAAATAATGTCATAAGGCATATAATCTATTTCTTCACCTTTATGAATATAAGATGTACATGCGTAGATTTCTTTAAAAGCGTCTAAAACATCAGCTTTCATCATAATTAATTCTGTTACACCGTTAAGCATAATGGCGTATTTAAGTGCAGGTAAATCTATCCAGCCACATCTTCTAGGTCTTCCAGTTGTAGCTCCAAATTCGTGACCTACGCTTCTTAAGGTTTCTCCAGTTTCGTCATTTAATTCGGTTGGAAACGGGCCGCCACCAACTCTAGTACAGTAAGCTTTAAATATTCCGAAAACATTTCCAATTTTATTTGGGGCAATTCCTAAACCTGTACAAGCTCCAGCGGTTGTGGTATTTGATGAGGTTACAAAAGGATAAGAACCAAAATCTACATCTAATAAAGTACCTTGTGCACCTTCTGCTAAAACAGTTTTTCCTTCATTTAAATATGAATTTACAAAGTGTTCGCTATCTACATGAGGAATAGTTTTGATGAACTCTATCGCTTCAAAAAAGGCAGCTTCTTTTTCTTCTAAATTATATTCAAAATCATAGTGCGATAATATTTCTGTATGTTTTTGAACCAATTTATTGTATTTTTCTTTAAAATCGGGAGCAGTAGTATCACCTACGCGCAAACCATTTCTTCCGGTTTTATCCATATAAGTTGGACCAATACCTTTTAATGTTGAGCCAATTTTATCTTTACCCATTTTCTGTTCATTGGCAGCATCAAGTAATTGATGAGTAGGTAAAATTAAATGAGCTTTACGAGCGATAACTAATTTTCCTTTGGCAACTGGATCATGACCAGCAGCTTTAAGATTATCTAATTCTCTTTTTAAAATAATTGGATCTATAACTACTCCGTTTCCAATTAGATTCATGATTTTATCGTTAAAAATTCCTGAAGGAATTGTATTTAAAACGAATTTTAATCCATCAAATTCTAATGTATGGCCAGCATTCGGGCCACCTTGAAACCTTGCTATTAGGTCATATTGCGGGCTTAAAACATCAACAATCTTTCCTTTGCCCTCGTCTCCCCATTGGAGGCCCAGCAATACATCAACTTTAGTCATTTTTTTTATTATAGTACGTGAAGATTAATTTATTACATGTTCAGCTTGTGCTGATTTAACTTTATTTGAAATGGTGCAGTCGGCGCAAAAACCATATAAATTTAAAGAGTGGTGCCTAATGTCGAATTTTAATAAATCGCCAACCATACTTTGTATTTGATGAATTCTTGGATCACAGAATTCTACCACTTTTCCGCATTCAATACAAATAACATGATCGTGTTGATGATAACCATAAGATTTTTCAAATTGCGCCATATTTTTACCAAACTGGTGTTTGGTTACTAAATCGCAACTTACAAGAAGTTCTAAAGTATTGTAAACAGTAGCTCTACTCACACGATACTTTTGATTTTTCATGTGAATATATAATGTTTCAACATCGAAATGGTCATTTCTCGAATAAATTTCTTCGAGTATAGCGAAACGCTCAGGTGTTTTTCGAAGGTTTTTATTCTCAAGGTAAGCTTCAAAAATTTTTCTTACCAACTCATTATTTTTAATTTCCTGCATGATTTTTTACTACTCCCAAAGTTATTATTTTTTTAACAAAAAACCGTTTGTTTTATGCGTCGAATCTTGTAACAGAAGTAACACCTTTTACCTGCATTAAATTTGAAATAAGGTTGTCTAAATGATCCTTGTCGTTTACAAATACCATAATAGACCCATCAAATATTCCATCATTGGTGTCAACGGTTATAGAACGCATATTTACTTTAAAATCGTTTGATATTACCTTGGTTAGATTATTAATCAAACCTACATCATCAATTCCTACAATATGTAATCCGGTTAAGAAGGTTAATTCTTTTTGCCTATTCCATTTAGCTTTAACTATTCTATAGCCATAATTTGCCATAAGTTGTGCGGCATTCGGACAATTGGTTCTATGAATTTTTATACCTTCACTAACCGTTATAAAGCCAAAAACATCATCACCTGGTATTGGATTACAACAATTGGCTAATTTGTAGTCTATCTTTTGTAAATCTTCGCCAATTAATAAAATATCAGATTCTGGTCCTTTTACTTTATTTAATAGATTCTCAATTTGGTTTTCCTCAATTTGTTCTGAAGTACGAGATTCTATTTCTTTCTCACTAGATAGATATTCTTTTAAGTGTTTTAATTCTATCTTGCCCTGAGCCACTGCAATAAATAATTCTTGTGTTGATGGCAGTTTAAAGAAGTAAGATATCTTGTTTAAATTGTCTGTATTATAAGTGATTTTTAAAGATTTAAGTTTTCGCTCTAATAATTCTTTACCTCCTTCAGCAATTTTTCTTTTCTCTTCTTTTAGGGAAGATTTGATTTTTGACTTTGCTTTTGCAGTTACTACAATATTTAACCAATCTTCCTTTGGAGTTTGTTTGCTGGATGTGATAATTTCTACTTGATCTCCATTTTGAAGTTTGTAGGAGAGGGGTACAAGCTTATGGTTTACTTTTGCGCCAATACAGCTAACGCCGATGTCGGTATGAATATCAAAAGCAAAATCTAATGCGGTAGCACCGAGAGGCAATTGAATTAATGAACCTTTTGGTGTGAAAATAAAGATCTCATCAGAAAATAAATTCATTTTAAAATCATCAATGAAATCTAATGCATTAGACTCAGGATTGCTCAACATTTCTCTCACGTTCTGTATCCATTGGTCTAAACCATTATCCTGACTAGATTCTTTATATTTCCAGTGTGCAGCAAATCCTTTTTCTGCGATTTCATTCATCCTCTGTGTTCGGATTTGAACTTCTACCCATTGTCCCTTACTGCCCATTACGGTTGTATGTAAACTTTCGTATCCATTTCCTTTTGGTGATGAAACCCAGTCTCTTAATCGGTCTGGATTAGGGCGGTATAAATCTGTGACAACCGAATAAGCTTTCCAACAATCTGCCTTTTCTTGATCTGGAGAACTATCTAATACAATTCTAATCGCAAATAAATCGTACACTTCATCGAAAGGAATATTTTTCTTCTTCATTTTATTCCAAATCGAATGTATAGATTTCGGTCTACCGTAAATTTCAACTTTCAATCCTTCTTCTTCAAGTCTAGCTTTAATAGGTTCAATAAATTTCTTAATGAACAAATTTCGCTCTGCTTTTTTCTCATTTAAGTTGTTGGCAATAAACTTATATGTGTCTGGCTCTAAATATTTCATAGATAAATCTTCGAGCTCAGATTTCATTGCATATAACCCCAATCTATGTGCTAGTGGAGCATATAAATAGATAGTTTCAGATGCGATTTTTAATTGTTTATGCTGCGGCATAAAATCCATAGTACGCATATTATGAAGTCGATCCGCCAATTTTATAAGTATTACCCTAACATCATCTGCTAAGGTTAATAACATTTTTCTGAAATTTTCTGCTTGTAGTGAACTGTTATAATCAAAAACCCCAGAAATTTTGGTTAAACCATCAATTATTCTGGCAGTTTTTTTTCCAAATTCTCTTTCAATATCTTCTAATGTGATTTCTGTGTCTTCTACCACATCATGAAGTAAAGCGCATACAATAGAAGTGGTTCCTAATCCAATTTCTTCTGCAGCAATTTGGGCCACAGCAATCGGGTGATAAATATATGGCTCTCCAGATTTTCTGCGCATGTCTTTATGACTTTCTAGCGCCATTTCGAATGCTTTGCGAATTTCTTTCTTATCTCCACGCTGTAATGTAGGTTTACATGCACGAAGTAAAGCTCTATACCGTTTTAGTATTTCTTTCTTTTCTTCTTCTAAATCTATGACTAGAGTGTTTTTCATCGGCCTTTTTTGGCAATATATTTATTTTATGTAATAAAAGTAAGCTTTTCGGGTTTTGTTTAAAACTAATAAATAAATAAATTAGCTTTACATTTACAGAAGCTTAAATTTATGAAATTTTTCAATTGTATTTTTCTGTTAATTGTCATGATTTCTCCGTTTTCCCTATTTGGGCAGAGCGATAAGCAATCGGTTATTTTTCCAAAATTAAGCTCAAACGATACGATAAGGGTTGCAGGTTACGTTGATGATGGTATGATGATTCCTTATATCGGTATCCCACAAGTGACGTATATTGGTGTTAGAAAATGGAATTCAGATGCCGAAAGAGTTGCTTTTAATAGGTTAAAATATAATGTTTTAAAGGTGATGCCTTATGCGCTATATGCAAAGCGTAGGTATGCACAATTGGAGTATGAATTGGCATCAATTTCCTCAAATAAGGAACGTAGACAGTTGGTAAAACAATGTGATAAAGAAATTAAGGATTTATTTAATAGGGAAATAAAAGATTTGAGTATTACTCAAGGTAAAATTTTAACCAAATTAATTGATAGGGAAGTTGGTAAATCTACTTATCAAATTGTAAGAGAAACAAGAGGTGGGGTGTCTGCTTTTGTATATCAATCTATAGCAAGAGTAGTTGGACATAATTTAAAAGCCTCATATAATGCCCAAGAAGAAAGAGATATAGAGTCTATTTTATTGAATTCACCATATTATACCAATGGTGTTCAAAATTATTAAACATGAATAAAACAGTCTATCAGTTTAAAGTACGTAAAGGAAATGGGAAGGAAGTTAATCTTTCGGAATTTAATGGAAAAGTACTTATAATAGTTAATACAGCGAGTGGATGTGGATTTACACCTCAGCTTAAAGAATTACAAGCTTTAAAGGATACCATGGGCGAAGGATTTGAGGTGTTGGGTTTTCCTTCTAACGATTTTGGGAAACAGGAACCATTAAGTAATAATGAAATTGGAACATTTTGTGAAGTTAATTATGGTGTTCAATTCCCAGTTTTTGAAAAAATTATGGTAAGAGGCGCTCAGGCTCATCCCTTATTTAAGTTCTTAGCAGATAAAAAATTAAATGGAAATATTAGTGCATTACCAAGATGGAATTTCCATAAATATTTAATCAATAAAAAAGGCGAGGTGGTTGATTATTTTTATCCATTTACAAAGCCTGGATCTAGTAAAGTGAGAAAGAAAATACAAAAATTATTAAATGAAAATATATAATATGAAGCTAGATATTTTAGTTTTTGCGGTTCATCCTGATGATGCTGAATTGGGTTGTTCTGGAACAATTTTAAAACATATAGCTGAAGGTAAAAAGGTAGGGATTGTTGATTTTACAAGAGGTGAATTAGGTACAAGAGGTACTGCCGAAACTAGAGATGCTGAAGCTTTAGAATCAAGTAAAATTTTAGGCTTGTCGGTTCGTGAAAATCTAAAATTTAGAGATGGGTTTTTTAAAAACGACGAACAGCACCAACTCGAAGTAATAAGAATGATTAGACGGTATAGACCAGAAATTATATTGAGTAATGCATTGCACGACAGGCATCCAGATCATGGTAGAGCTGGAGATTTGGTGAATGATGCTGCATTTTTAAGCGGATTAATAAAAATTGAGACCAAAGATAATGGTGAAACTCAAGATGCTTGGAGGCCAAATTTAAATTTACAATATATTCAGGACAGATATATTCAACCTGATATTATTATAGATATTACTGATTTTATGGATACAAAAATTGAAACAATTAAAGCATTTAAAACTCAATTTTATGATCCTGAATTTGATGCGCCAGAAACTTATATTTCTAGTCCAGAATTTTTTGAAACTATTATTGGTAGAAGTAGAGAGTTTGGAAAGTCTATTGGAGCAACCTTTGGAGAAGGTTTTACGAGTAGAAAATTATTAGGAGTAAATTCCTTGTTCAATTTAAGATAATTGAACAAGGAATTTTAAATAAACTACAATGTAACTAGTATTTTATCCATTTTTTCGATTCCTTCATCAATATGTTGTTTTTCAATACATAACGATGGACGGAATCTGATGGTTTGGTTACCACAACCTAAGAACATTACATTCATTTCAAGGCCTTTATTTATAAAAGTATCTCTTTGTGCTTTACTAGGTAAATCAAATGCGCATAAAAGTCCTTTTCCTCTAACATTGCTAATTAAAGCATGTTTTGTAGCAAGTTTATGAAGTTGTTCTTGTAAATAAGCTCCAGTTTCTGCAGCTCTTTCACATAAATTATCTTCTTTAATGATTTTTAAAATCTGAGTAGATCTCACCATATCTACTAAATTACCACCCCAAGTAGAATTTATACGGCTAGGCACTTTAAATACGTTTCCTGGAATTTCATCTACTTTATTTCCTACTAAAATTCCACATACTTGCATTTTTTTACCGAATGCAATAATGTCTGGACGAGCAGCTTCGCTAAAGTGTTGATGACACCAAAATTTACCAGTTAATCCAACTCCAGTTTGTACTTCATCATAAATAAGCATGGCGTCGTTGGCATCTGCAATTTCTCTTAATTGAATTAAAAATTCTTCTCTCAAATGGTTATCACCACCTTCAGATTGAATTGGTTCAATTAAAATGGCACAAATATCATCTTTATTGTCTTCAAAAGCTTTTTTGATTAATTCAATAGAAATATCTTCAGTTTTTTGAGCAGTAGCTAAATTTTCTCCTTCTAATGGGAATTTTACTGTAGGTACAGGAATTCTTGGCCAGTCGAATTTTGCAAACCATTTAGTTTTATCTGGTAATGTGTTTGTTAAACTTAAAGTATAACCAGATCTTCCATGAAAACTCTTTTCGAAGTGTAAAATTTTATATCCTTTTTCTTCAGAGTATCCTTTTTCAAAGTTTTTTTGAACTTTCCAGTCCATCGCAACTTTTAAAGCATTTTCAACCGCTAATGCACCACCGGCAACAAAAAAAGCATGTGGCAAATAATCTGGAATCCCTACTTCACCAAAAGTTTTAACAAATTCTGCGTATTGTTGAGTGTAAACATCAGAATTAGAAGGATTAGATAAGGCAGCAAGTAATAAATTGTCTTTAAAAGCTTGGTCATTTACCATCTTAGGATGGTTATAGCCTAGAGGAACGGAAGCAAAACAAGTAAAGAAGTCTAAAAGTTTTCTATTGTATTTAGAGTCATAAATATATGCTCCTTTACTTTTTTCCATATCATAAGTAATATCATATCCATCAGCAAGAATATGCTTACTTAATTCATTAGTTACTTCTTTAGGTTCTACACTTAATTTATACATATTATAACGGGTTATAGTATTTCAAATTTACTAAAATCACCTTATAAATGGGTGTTTTTCAATGAAAAAAGCAATATTTTTACATAAACGGCATTTTATGCGTTTAATAAATCTAAAGTATGTTTTTGATGATAAATCTGAGTTTAAAAATCAAATTTATTCCTCATACCTAAGCTTCCTAAAGCACCGCCTGTATGAATTGCGACAAAATTTTCATCATATTTTACTTTTTGTTCTTCAATTAAATTGAACATAGCAAAGAACATTTTGCCAGTATAAATGGGATCGATGATTAACCCAGTTGTAGACGTAAATTTTTTTATGAAATTTAATAATTGAGGGGTTGTTTTTGCGTATCCTCCAAAGTGGTAGTCTTCGTGAATTATGTAGTTTTTTGCATCCGGAATTGAATTTAAAATTTGGGTTTCTAGCTTTAAATTCTTTAAAACAGGAATTATATGTAAAATGCTTTCTGGGTATTTACTTTGCAAAGTCTTTAATATTCCAATAGCTGTGGTGCCTGTTCCTGCTGCACAAAATACATTTGAAATAGGAAGGTTTATTTCATGAATTATATCTTCACAACCCTGCTGTCCCAATGCACCAGCTCCACCTTCATCAATGAAATAAGCGCTCGGGTCTTCAGAAAATAATTTTTCAAATAGATTTTCCTTGTCTTTATAGGTAGTTCTATCTACAAAGATTAAATTCATCCCAAATAAAGCACAGAAAAAAAGTATTTCGTTATCAACTTTTTCACCTCTCACTATGGCAGTTGTTTTGAATTTAAATTTTGCACCTGCTGCTGCGGTAGCTAATAAATGATTAGAAAATGCTCCGCCAAATGTTACTATATGATTCTTTTTTAACCTTGTAGCTTCTGCCAATTGATAATTTAATTTTCTCCATTTATTGCCCGATATAAACGGATCAATTAGGTCGTCTCTTTTAACTTTAAATTTATGGTTGTTAAATTGAAATTCTTCAATTGGACTTGGAATTTGCATAGTTATTTAGCGGCAATCAGCGATATTTATTAATTCTTATAAAGGTATAAAAAAAGGGAGTTTGAACATTTCAAACTCCCTTTTTTAGGTCAGAAAATTAAAAATTATTGACCAACGCCAAATGATATACCAGCATTTACAGTATTGTATTTAAATGCGGTATATGAGCTATATAATTTAAAAAATGCTAATTTTAACTGAAAGCCAACTGTGGCTCTCATTCCATTAAAATTATCATCATTTATTGAAATTGGATTTGTATAAACTGGTTTTGCAATGCCATTATCAAATTCATATGTACCTAACGCATTTAATTTTGAGGTTGAAGTTTGATATCCAAGACTCGCAAATGGGGTAAATACAGCTAATTTTTTAGATATAGTTGCATCCATGTTAAAACCAGAAAATTTAGATTCGATTTTTTGATCTTTATATTTTCCATTGTTTACATCTAATGCTAAATCAAAATTAACATGCGAATAGCCAAATCCAAATGAAACGTCAAATGGAGTAACTTTTTCCGCCGTATTACTCATCAATAATGGCAATAATTCTACCTTAGCACCTAATCCAAACATGCCAACTTTACCTTCATCATTAATTTTTATAGAAGGTACATATCTCGCCATCACATCAATATTTTTTGGTAAACCAAATGTTAATTGAATTTGTGGAGTAGGTACGATATTAAATCCTAATCCTTGCGGAAGTCTAAATTTTGTTAGGCTTATGTTATTTGCATGAACTTCAACTTCTGCACCTAATTTATCTTCACCAAATGCAGTAGGGCCAATGCTCACCGAGCTATTTACAGGTCTGATGTTTGTTAAGCCTAATTTGTTTACATCGTAGGTTTGGTCAGATGTTGGAACTAATGCTCCCGCAGCAGAAATTCTTACTTCAAACTTAAAAGTACCTTTAGATTTAGCAGTATGATACCAACCGCTATTTAATCCAGTTCCAATTCCTTTCATTAATGGATTTAAATATGCACCAATTAACTTAGTTGCATCTTGTGGATTAGCTTTAAATAATGCTTCAACATCTTGTTGTGCTACAGACTTTAATGTTAAAGCAAAAACTGCAAATAAAATAAGTGCAATTGCTTTAAATGATTTTAATCTCATGTTGTTTTGGTTTTTTGACACTAAGTTAAATCTTTTTCAATAAATTTTAATTTTTTTTAAAAATCTGATCTATTAAACATACTGCCATTCTTAACTATTGATCAGGAAAGCGTATTTTTGCAGAATGATTAATGTGCAAAATGAATTTGATAACGATGAGCAGGATTTATACGAACATTTTAATATTGTTGTAGATAAGGGTCAATCGCTGTTGCGTATCGATAAATTTTTATTGCATAGAATAGAAAATGCTTCAAGAAACAGAATCCAAAATGCAATTGAAGCAGGAAATGTTAGGGTAAATTCTAATACGGTGAAATCTAGTTATAAGGTAAAACCTTTAGATGAAATTTCAATAGTTTTTGCTCATCCTCCAAGAGATACAGAGGTTTATCCAGAAAATATCCCGCTTGATATTGTTTATGAAGACAATGATTTGTTAATCGTAAACAAAGTTGCAGGAATGGTTGTTCACCCCGGATATAATAATTATACGGGTACTTTAGTTAATGCCTTAACTTATCATATGCAAAAGAATAATAAAAATGATTCTTTGCCAGAGTTGCCCGGAAATAGCGGCAGACCTGGTTTAGTGCATAGAATTGATAAGGATACTTCTGGGTTACTGGTTATAAGTAAGAACGAAATAACCATGACTAAATTAGCAAAGCAATTTTTTGATCATACCATTAATCGTAAATATCTAGCCCTAGTTTGGGGAGACCTACAAGAATCTGGAACCGTGACGGGTTATATCGGTAGAAGCGCCAAAAATAGAATAATAATGGATGTTTACGATGATCCAGAGAAGGGGAAATGGTCGGTTACTCACTATACCGTTATAGAACGTTTGGGCTACCTAACATTGATAGAATGTGTGTTAGAAACAGGAAGAACGCATCAAATAAGAGCCCATATGAAACATATTGGACATCCACTTTTTAATGATGCGAATTATGGTGGGGATAAAATTTTAAAAGGCACTACATTTAATAAATACAAGCAGTTTGTTCAAAATTGTTTTGAAATAATGCCTCGACAAGCACTTCATGCAAAAACATTGGGATTTGAACATCCTACAACAGGAAAGTATATAGAGTTTAATGCTGAGTTGCCTGAGGATTTTGAGTCGGTGTTAAATAAGTGGAAAAATTATGTTCAACAAGCCTAATGAGTTCGATAAATTACTTAACCTATAACGATAATCTGATTTCAGTAACTCAACCAATTTTACTTTCTTCTAATAGAGGGTTGAAATTCGGTGATGGAATTTTTGAAAGTATGAAAATGCAGAATCATGAATTAATGTTTTCTGACTTACATGCTGATAGAATTCAGGCGGCAGCTAAATTTTTGAAATTTGAAAAATATCAGTTGTTAGACAGTTATTTTCTGAAACAAAAAACCACTGAATTATCAAAAAAAAATAAGTTGAATGGAAACAGCAGATTTAGGTTAACTGTTTTTAGGTCAAATGGGGGATTATATACTCCAGATACCAATAGGTATGAATACATCTTAGAGGTAATGCCATCCACTCCAACTTATGAGCTAAATACAAAGGGATTAATCATTGATGTTTATTCAGAATTAACCAAATCTATTAATAAGCTCTCACAGTTTAAGACAACAAATGCTTTGCTATTTGTTATGGCCAGCATTTTTAAAAAGGAACGAAAGCTTGATGATGTGATTCTTTTAAATGATGCTGGTTTTATTTGTGAAAGCGCCAGTTCAAATATTTTTGTTGTTTATAAAAATCAAATTTACACACCGCCATTAAGTGAAGGATGTGTGGGCGGAGTGATGAGAAGTGTTGTGCTTAAATTGGCTAAAGAAAACAATATCGATATAATTGAAGCGCAGATAAATCCTCAAATTTTACTTGAAGCAGAAGAGGTTTTCTTAACCAATGCAGCACTCGGAATTAGATGGGTTATGGGATATGGAAGAAAGAGATATTTTAATGAATATTCCAAATTATTAAGTGCAAAGCTTAATCAATTGTAATAGCTTAATTTATTTTAAATCCTCTTAATAAAGATTCTATATCCATTCTTTTCTTTCCTTCTAGCTGTACATCAATAAGTTCTAAATAGCCATCTGCTGTTTTAAATTTCAAGAAAGTTTTTCCGTCAGATTCAAAAGTTCCAGGTGCAACGTTGTTGTTTACAAGTAGCATTTTAGATGAAAATACTTTCAAATTTTTATCCTTGATGGTTGTAAAAGCTGTAGGATAAGGAGAAAGGCCTCTAATGTGATTATAAACTTCAACTGTAGGTTTATTCCAATTAATTCTACAAAATTCCTTGGTTAATTTAGGAGCGAACTTAATGATTTCATCTTCTCTTTGTGGAATAGAATTGTAGTTATTGTTTTCTATTAATTTAACTGTATTTACTAATACTTCTGCACCTAATTCCATTAATCTATCGTGAAGTTGTCCTGCATTCTCATCATCAGAAATAGATAGACTGGCAGATTGAATTATATCGCCTGTATCAATTTCATGTTGTAAAAAGAAAGTGGTTACTCCAGTTTCTTTTTCACCATTTATAATTACATGATTTATTGGGGCTGCACCTCTATATTGTGGAAGCAGTGATGCGTGTAAGTTGATGGTGCCTTTTACGGGCATATTCCAAATTATTTCTGGAAGCATTCTAAAAGCAACTACCACTTGTAAGTCTGCTTTTAAACTTTTTAATTCGTTTATAAAATCTGGATTTTTTAGTTTTTCTGGTTGAAGTATGGGCAAGTTTTTTGAAAGTGCATATTTTTTCACTTCACTTTCTTGTATTTGTTGTCCTCTTCCTGCTGGTCTATCTGGGGCAGTAACTACACCCACCACGTTAAATCCTGCATTAATTAATGCTGCTAATGAAGGAACTGCAAATCCCGGTGTACCCATGAAGACTATTCTCATATAAAAAATTAGATTTTAGATAACAAATAATTATTGAAGCCGTAAAAATACCGATTCTTAACTATTTAAATACTTAAAATTTAACCTTAATAATTTGAGCAGCAAAAAAAAACCACCTAAATTATTGTTTAGGTGGATTTTTAATTGGGTCGACAGGTTGTTCCTGATTTTCCTTTATTTTGCTAGGATTACTATAACTTGAGTTAGCATCCTTTTTTTTATAAATCTTGTCTTGTGGTTTTTTAACCACTTTATCAAATTCCCTACTGGGTTGATTAAAATTTTCTGGACTAAAATTATTTGTACGCTTCATAATTTAATTTAAAGAGAAACAAATAATAATGCCTCTTGGTTTTATGGATACAATAAGTATTTTTTTCTTATTTCTTTATATTTTGTTAATCCCGGCTCCCAAGTTGCTCTTATTTCTTTTTCACTTTTACCAGCAATAATCATTTCTCTTACTCTTGCATCACCAGTTCTGTAATCAAAATTACCAACTTCTTTGCTTAACTTATAATTGAAGAAATCTTCCTTTTTTGGATAAGCGTTATATAATTCTATTACCCATTGTAAATTAATTTGTTTTGTTTTTCTGATTATGTTTGTGTCATAATTCCTCAAATCTAATCCAAAACATTCTTGATCTTGAAAAAGTGGAGTTTCTGCCATTCCTTTAATACTTTTTGGAGTATAAGAAAAATTATATTTTCCTTTTAAAGCTGGACTTCCAATAATGGTAAAAGGAAACTGAGTACCTCTACCATGATTTAAATATATTCCTTCGAATAAACAGGTAGAAGGGTATAATAAAATAGATTGTTGTGTATTTAAATTTGGTGATGGTTTAATTGGTAAAGTATAAGGCATATCATGATTATAATTTGCCACAGGTACAATTATAATTTCACACTTTTGTTTATTTAATAACCATCCTTCGCCATTTAGCATTTGAGCATATTCTGCCAAAGTTAATCCGTGCACTATTGGGATAGGTTGAATTCCAATTCCAGATTTATATTTTGGATCTAAAATCGGTCCATCAATATAAAATGCATTTGGATTAGGTCTGTCTAAAATTAGGACAGGTTTGTTGTTTGCAGCGCAGGCTTCCATTACAAATTGTAAGGTATTCATATAGGTGTAAAACCTAACGCCAACATCTTGAATATCAAATATTACGATATCAACATCAGAAAGTTCTTCATTAGAAGGTCTATCATGTTTGCCATAAAGAGATATGGCTTTAATTCCAGTTTTTGTATCAACACCATCATCAACTGAAACACCTGCACTTGCATCTCCTCTAAAACCATGTTCTGGACCAAAAATTTTGACAATATTTATTCCTCTAGTGATTAAACTATCTACAAGGGTTTTATTTCCAATAACAGAAGTTTGATTTACAACAACTGCAACTCTCTTACCTTTAAGTAAGTTGATGTATTTTTCAGTTTGATCTGCTCCAGTAATAATGTTTGAATTTTTCTGACTATTAATTTTACTTACAGAAGTATTTCCTGATTGTAATGTTCCAACATTTGCTTGATGGTTGGTTTTACATGCATAAAAAATCACTGATGTGAGTAAAATAAGGCAAAAATTAAATCCTGATAGTTTCATTTATCTATATTTGTTTGTGAATTCGTAAAGATAATTATTTGCCTTTGAATACCTCATATTTTATAGCTAATAGGATTTCTAGAAAATCTAATCGTAGTTTTTCAAAATTGATTATAAGAATAGCGATTGCTGGAATTATGTTGAGTTTGGCAGCTATGATTTTATCCGTCGCTGTAATTAAGGGCTTCAAAACAGAGATTAAAGAAAAGGTTCGTGGATATTTAGGTGATGTTAGAGTTTATAGTCATAACATGAATAACTCTTTTGAGAGTTCGCCTTTTGTTCCAGATAATAAGACTTTAGCTTTAATTAATAACCATCCAAATGTAGAATGGTATCAGAATTTTGCAACTAAACCCGCAATTATTTCAGTAAATGGTGAGGTAGAAGGTATAAATTTTAAAGGTGTTGATTCTACTTTTCATTGGGACTTTATACAAAAGAGTTTAGTTGATGGAAATATCATTAAGCTAAATTCCCAAAATTCATCTAGAGAAATATTACTTTCTCAAAGCACAGCTAATAGATTAAAAGTTAAAGTTGGCGACGAATTTGTGATGCATTTTGTTCAAAACCCTCCTCGTCCCCGTAAATTTAAGGTTGTTGGAATTTATGATATCGGAATTGAAGCAATAGATAAGGGGTTTGCTATTGGGTCTATTGATGTAATTAGAAAGATAAATAATTGGGATGCTCAAACAATTGGTGGGGTAGAAATTAAGCTTAAGAAATTTGAAAGTTTAAATGTTACAACGGGCGAATTACATCAAGTTTTAAATGGGGATTTACAAGCGGAATCTATAGATAATTATTTCCCCAGTATATTTTCTTGGTTAGATATGCTAGATGTTAATACAGAAGTATTATTGTTTTTAATGCTTCTTGTAGGTGTAATTAATATGATAACGGCCTTATTAATTATGATTTTGGAACGCGTAAATATGATAGGGATTTTAAAATCTTTTGGAGCCACTAATTATACAATCGTTAAGATTTTTCTATATAACGCGCTTTATTTAATTTTAATCGGACTGTTTTTAGGGAACTTGTTAGGATTGGGATTAGGCTATCTGCAGTTGGAATTTAAATTATTTAACCTTCAGCAGTCTTCTTATTTTCTAAAATACGTACCTATAGAATTTCATTGGCAAGATGTGGTATTACTTAATCTAGGAACCGTAATTATTTGTATGTTGGTGTTGTTAATTCCTTCTCTATTGGTGAGTAAAATAACAGCATTAAAAGCCATTAGATTTAAATAATTATTTAATTTCTGTCCAGTTTTTTTTACAAAGCAAGGCGTTATATGCGGGCTTAATATCTAAAAAAGGATAAATTACTCTACTTAAGTATAAACCTGTAGGATGCGCAATATCTAAGTCTGCAGGTGTTTCTTTTTTTATTAATAATTGTTCAAATTTATCAATCGATAATTCACTCGTTCCTACTTTGAGGAGTTTGCCAATAATTATTCTAATCATTCTGGTTAAAAATCTATTGGATTTGATTTCAAAATTTAATCTCGTTCCTGAAGAATCTACATACAATTTGGTGTCTGAAACTTTGCAAATCGTATGTTCATATTTATTTGGTGTAGTACAAAAGGCTCTATAATCTTGATAATTTGATAATAATGCAACCGCTTTTTGCATTTTATCATAATTCAAATCTAATTCATATAAGGTGCTTAAGCTATTTAGAAATGGGTTTTTCTGCGTATGAATTAAATAATTATATTGTCGTTGTACAGCATCAAATCTTGCATGTTTATTGTCATCAACAGGAATAATATCTACAACTGTTATGCTAGTGGGTAATGCTTTATTGATTCTAAATTTTAAGTCAAAATCCCATTCCATATCTAAGTCGACATGAAAAAAAAACTGACTTGCATTCACCTTGGCATCGGTTCTTCCGCACCCGTTAATAGGGACAGAGACTTTTAAAATTTTTTCGAGTTGTTGTTCTATTGTTTCTTGAATACTTTTTGCTTTGGGGTGACGTTGCCAACCATTAAAAGAATAACCTAAATAGGCAATATGAAAAAAGTAACGCACGTCTTAAAAGTCTGAAGTAAATAGATGATAATTTGGGCCAATAATTAAAATAAACTTTTTAAGTTATTACAAGCCTGTATTATTTCTGAAAAGTTTTATGGCTATAGCCAATAAAATAATTCCAAATGCTTTACGCATAATATTTAGACCAGTTTTTCCGAAAAGTTTTTCGAGTCTTTTGGTGTTTTTTAATACGATATAAACAAAAATCATATTAACAATTATACCCACAATAATATTTTGGGTTTCGTATTCGGTTTTTAATGAAAGTAGGGTGGTCATAGTTCCTGCACCTGCAATTAGGGGGAAGGCTATTGGAACAATAGATACAGTTTCGGGTTCTTCTTCTTTAAAAATGGTTAATCCCAATACCATTTCCATCGCTATGGCAAAAATCACGAATGAACCTGCAATGGCAAAAGATTGAACATCAATTCCAATAACATGTAATAAAGATTCTCCTAGCATCAAAAATAGTAGCATCAAACCTGTAGCAACCAAACTCGCTTTCTCGGATTGAATATGACCTACTTTTTGTCTTAATGAAACAATGATCGGAATTGCACCTAAAATATCAATGATAGCAAATAAAATCATTGTTGTAGAGAGAATCTGACTAAAATTGAGTTCCATATGATAATTTTTAATCAAAGGTATTTAAAAAGATCCAAAAAAAAAGGGCATAAAAAAACCTCGGTAATTACCGAGGTTTTTTTAAAGATTAGTTTAGTTATTTTTTAAGTGATTCTGCATATTTTCTACGAACAACTGAGTGTTTTTTACCGTAGACAAAGTAAATAATTACACCTAATGCCATCCAAATCACTAAACGACCCCAGCTTTCTGCTGGTAATGAATACATTAAGTATAAACATACTAATATACCCATAATAGGAACGAAAGGAACCCAAGGTGTACGGAATGGACGAGGAGTATCTGGATCTGTTTTTCTTAATACCAAGATACCAATACATACAAGAACAAATGCTAATAAAGTACCAATAGAAACCATATGGCCTAAATCTGATACTGGAACAAAACCAGCAAATGCACTTACGAAAATCATAAAGAAAATATTAGTTTTCCATGGAGTGCTAAATTTAGCGTGGATATTGCTGAAGAATTTAGGCAATAAACCGTCTTTAGACATGGTATAGAAAACTCTTGACTGACCCATAAGCATAACTAGGATTACAGAAGTATAACCTGCTAAGATGGCAACAATTAATGCATCTTGTAAGAAACTATATCCAGTAACTGCAAAAGCTGTAGCAGCTGGTTTAGCATCACCTGCAAATTCTGTATATTTCAATAAGCCTGTCATAACATATGCAAACAATACATATAATATGGTACAAACTATTAATGATCCTAATATACCAATTGGCATACCTTTTTGAGGATTTTTAGCTTCTTGAGCTGCAGTAGAAACGGCATCAAAACCAATAAATGCGAAGAATACAACTCCAGCACCGGCAGCAATACCTGTCCAACCGAAATTCTCATATTTACCTGTATTCTCAGGAATAAAAGGAATATGATTTTCTGGGTTGATGTGTGACCATCCTAAAGCAATGAAAACTAAAACTACGACGATTTTAATTACTACTAAAACATTATTCATAGTTGCAGATTCTTTAGAACCACGAACTAATACAAATGATAGTAAACAAACGATGAATATTGCTGGTAAGTTTATTAAACCTCCATCAATAATGGTTCCATCTCCAAGTTTTACAGTTTCGAAAGGAGAAACAGCTAAGTGATGAGGTATACTTAATCCATGTTTATGGAGGAGTTCGAGTAGATACCTAGACCATGAAACAGCCACTGTAGCAGCGCCCAATGCATATTCTAATACTAAGTCCCAGCCAATAATCCATGCCATAAATTCTCCCATCGTTGCGTATGCATAGGTATATGCACTTCCTGCAACTGGAATCATTGATGCAAATTCTGCATAACATAGACCTGCAAAAGCACAACCAATTGCAGCTAGAATAAATGATAAAACAACAGCAGGTCCAGCGTTTTCTGCCGCAGCAATACCAGTTAAAGAGAATAATCCGGCACCAATAATAGCACCAATACCAAGTGCAACTAAGTTGGCACTTGATAAGGTCCGTTTCAGCGTACCTTCGCCACTTTCAGATGCTTCAGCAAGTAAAACACTGATAGGTTTGTTAAATCTCATAAATTGTTTAGTTAAATTGAGTGTTAATTTTTAATTATAATAAGGGTGTAAACGTAAAAAAAATTATGTAATTTAAAAAGGATTTTATTTCAAAAAACCCTTTTTAAATTGTTAACAGTGAATTTCTATTGATTTGTTACATTTTTTTGAGTAGCAATAGATACGTTTATTTATTTAACCTTCTCTATTTTAACTGTTTTCTGAACCTCCATTTTAATAATTTTATCTTGTTTTTGAGCCGTATTTACTGTGCTCTCAGCAATGTATGGAGCGATAACTAATGAAACAATAGACATTAATTTAATTAAAATATTCATCGATGGTCCTGATGTATCTTTAAATGGATCACCTACAGTATCACCTGTAACAGATGCTTTATGCGGCTCCGATTTTTTGAAATACATCTCTCCATTTATTTCTACACCTTTTTCAAAAGATTTTTTTGCGTTATCCCAAGCACCACCAGCGTTACTTTGAAAAATACCCATTAATACACCAGAGACAGTAACTCCCGCTAATAGTCCACCTAATACCTCTGGACCAAATACAAAACCAACAATAATTGGTGAAATTAACGCGATTGCACCAGGCATCATCATTTCTCTAATTGAAGCTTTAGTGGAAATGGCTACACATTTTTCATATTCCGGCTTCGCTTTATATTCCATAATTCCAGGAATTTCTCTAAACTGCCTTCTAACTTCTTGCACCATATCCATTGCAGCTTTACCAACCGCTTGAATACATAATGCTGAAAATACAAAAGGAATCATTCCTCCAACAAATAAACCAGCTAAAACGGGTGCTTTATAAATGTCTATCGCAGTAATGCCAGCAATACCAACAAAAGCAGCAAATAAAGCTAAAGATGTTAAAGCCGCTGATGCAATCGCAAATCCTTTACCAGTAGCTGCGGTAGTATTTCCTACTGCATCTAAATTATCTGTACGTTCACGAACTTCTGGAGGTAACTGACTCATTTCTGCAATTCCACCTGCATTATCAGCAATCGGACCAAAGGCATCAATTGCCAACTGCATTGCTGTAGTTGCCATCATTCCTGCTGCTGCAATTGCAACACCATATAATCCAGCAAAATAATATGATGCCATAATACCACCTGCTAAAACTAAAATTGGAATAACGGTTGATTTCATCCCAACAGAAAGTCCGGAAATTATATTCGTAGCATGCCCAGTAGAAGATTGTTGAATAATTGAATTAACAGGGCCTTTACCCATTGCTGTATAGTACTCAGTAACAATACTCATAATGGTTCCTACAATTAATCCTACCATAATAGCATAGAAAACATTCATACTAGTGAACTCATAGCCACGCAAAACTAAGGTGTCTGGTAACATCCATTTAACTACAAAGAATGATACAATGGCTGTAATTATTATTGATGACCAATTTCCTAAGTTTAAGGCATTTTGAACATTCGATTTCTCGTCTTTAATGGTCACAAACCAAGTCCCTATAATTGAAAATAGAATTCCTAATCCACAAATAAGCATAGGTAATAAAATAGGAGACATCCCGCCAAATTTATCGCCACTGGCATCTATTTCCTGTCCTAAAACCATGGTAGCAAGAATTGTTGCAACGTAAGAACCAAATAAATCAGCACCCATTCCTGCAACGTCACCTACGTTGTCGCCCACGTTGTCTGCAATAGTAGCAGGGTTTCTAACATCATCTTCGGGTATACCTGCTTCTACTTTACCAACTAAATCAGCACCAACATCTGCAGCTTTGGTATAAATACCTCCACCTACACGAGCAAATAATGCAATAGATTCTGCACCTAACGAAAATCCGGTTAATACTTCAATTGAAGTAGCTATGGTATGCGTACCTAAATCTGCAAAAATGGAAAGGAATACGATAAACAAGCCCCCTAATCCAAAAATAGCTAATCCAGCTACACCTAATCCCATCACGGTTCCGCCTGTAAATGATACTTTTAATGCCTGCTTTAAACTAGTTCTAGCTGCTTGTGTCGTTCTAACATTGGCTTTAGTTGCGACATTCATGCCTATATAACCTGCCAAAGCAGAAAATACAGCACCAATTACAAATGAAATACAGATTATCCAACTCGAATGAATGGCTCTTCCATTAATTTCATGAATACTTCCAGAATAGGCTAAAATTGCGCCAGCAAACAAAACGAAAATACTTAGTACTTTCCATTCTGCTTTTAGAAAGGCCATTGCCCCATCTGCAATATGACCTGCTAATTCCTGCATGTTTGCATCTCCCGCAGGTTGCTTATTAATCCATGCACTTTTTACGGCCATCACTAAGATGCCGAGTATACCAAGTAATGGTATAACGTAAATTAAATTGTTTTGTAGAAAATCCATTAGTTAGTTTAGTGTTAATTGTTTAAGTGTTAAGTTATTCCAAAAATAATTCTTTTGATGAATTAAACAACTTTATATTCATTTAACTCTCAAATTTTTATTTTAAATAAAATGTAACAGGATTAATAAATAGGTTTAGAATAGTTTTAGGTTTTTTAAATATATTTAACCCAACTAAACAAACAACAATGGAAGAAATAAAAGATGAACAACATTTTAAGCGCGAGCTTACCCTTTTCGACGGGGTAATGTTGGTTGCTGGATCTATGATTGGATCTGGAATTTTTATCGTAAGTGCAGACATTACAAGAAATGTAGGCTCTGCTGGATGGCTAACTTTAATTTGGATTATTACTGGATTAGTAACTGTAATTGCTGCTGTAAGTTATGGTGAACTAAGTGCTATGTTTCCTAAGGCTGGGGGACAATACGTATATTTAAAGGAAGCCTATAATAAGTTAATTGCTTTTTTATATGGTTGGAGTTTTTTTGCGGTTATTCAAACCGGAACTATAGCAGCCGTTGGGGTAGCCTTTAGTAGATTTACAGCTTATTTAATTCCAGCTGTTGGAGAAGATAATGTATTGTTTTCGGTAGGAACTTTTAATTTTAGCGCTGCTCAATTGGTTTCTATTTTAACCATTGTTCTCTTAACGTGGGTAAATACTAGGGGTGTAAAAAATGGAAAAACTTTACAAACGGTATTAACCATTATTAAAATTGCTTCTCTATTCGGGTTAATTATTTTTGGATTTGCTTTAGGTGCTAAACAAGAAGTTTGGGATGCAAACTGGCAAGATGCTTGGAATTCTCAACGATTTGATGCTGATAGTAATTCTTGGGTTAGTATTACAGGTTTAGCCTTATTTGCTGGAATTGCAGCAGCTATGGTTGGATCTTTATTTAGTAGTGATGCTTGGAATGGTGTTACTTTTATTGCAGGAGAAATTAAAAATCCAAAGAGAAATGTTGGATTGAGCTTGTTTTTAGGAACTTTAACTGTTAGTATTATTTATGTTTTAGCTAATTTGGTTTACTTGGCTGTAATGCCAATAAATGAAATTGCTTTCGCAAAATTAGATAGGGTGGGAGTAGATGCTGCACAATACATTTTCGGTGAAACTGGAACTATTATTATTGCGGTGATGATTATGATTTCTACGTTTGCTTGTAATAATGGTTTAATTATGGCTGGCTCACGTGTTTACTATACCATGGCAAATGATGGTCTTTTCTTTAAAAAGGCAGCAAATCTAAATAAATTTAGTGTTCCGGCTTGGGCATTATGGTTGCAGGGCGCTTGGGCTTCTGTACTTTGCTTAACAGGTAAATATGGTGATTTATTAGATTATGTAATGATTATAGTAATCATCTTCTATGTGCTTACCATTATGGGGATATTTATTTTACGTAAAAAACAACCCGATGCAGATCGACCATATAAGGCATTTGGATATCCAATAGTTCCATTGTTGTATGTAATTGTTGGAACCGCAATTTGTATTTCTTTATTAATTACTAAAACAAGTACTTGCGGTTGGGGTGTGTTAATCATGTTGGCTGGTATTCCGGTTTACTATTTAAATAAGCCTAAAGATTAATTTTAATTACATGCTTTAATAAAAAAATCCCAATACTGAATTTTCAGATTGGGATTTTTTCATTGATTATTAACGTTCTTTAGTTAATGCTTTTATTTAAGAGAATCTTTTTCATTATAACGTTTTCAAAATCACAGTTTTTTACGCTTCTGGTGTACACGGTGTCAACTATAAAACCATGTCTTTGAAAGTAATATTGTGAACTGTTATTTACATCCGCCCATAATTCATGAATTTTAGATTTTGAACAATGAGACTCTAAGTTTTTTAGAATTTTTCGTCCAACACCTTTTCTTTGAAAATCAAAATCAACATATAAAAGGTCTAAATATCCTTCTGCACTTACAGATCCAAAACCAATAATATTTCCGCCATGTTCTGCTACAATAAAATATTGGTTGGTAATTCTTTTTAACCAGGCATCGGCATCGTCTGCAGAAGCCGCCCAAACTATTCTATGCTGTGCGTTATACTCAGGTAATTCCATGGATTCAACAGTTGACTTATATAACAACCTAATCTTATCGCAGTCTAATGTATTGGCTTTTCTAATACTAATATTAAACGATTCCGCAGAATTAGAATTAGGGATAGAATTTAGCGCTATTGTCATTTGTTGAACGTTTCTTTGAATAATTTTAATTTAAAAATTTTATAAAATGATCTTTTTAATTATCGTTTGAAATTGAAAAATTGATGTTGTTATTTTTTTAAAATTTTACACGAAAAATTATAATTATAATTAAATGTATGAATTTTCAATATGATTTAAAATTTTTTTTACACAAAATACAATTTTTATTTTTCGTTTATGAGACTGGTAAATAGCGAGATGGTTTATTTATAATTGAAATATCCTTTATAAAGATGTATTTTTGCACTTAATGGGAACAGGATTAGATCAAGTTATAAAGGGGTATAATAATTACGGCTCTTTTTTAAAAGAAAAATATAGCGGGCAACGTGTATTTAAAGTAATTGTTGATGGTGGATTTACCTGCCCAAATAGAGATGGGAGTAAAGGCTATGGAGGTTGTACGTATTGTAATGTAGATTCATTTACACCTGAATTGTCGCGCACTTTACCCTCATTAAGGGAACAATTAGAGCAAGGTATTGCTAGAGGAAAGAACTTTTATAAGGCGGATAAATTTATCGTGTATTTTCAGCCTAATACCAATACTTATGCGCCAGTTCATTATTTAAAGATGATGTATGATGAGGCATTATCTATAAATTCGGAAGATATAGTAGGTTTATCTATTGGTACCAGACCAGATTGTATTGACGCAGAAAAAATTGCGCTTTTAGAAAGTTATGCAGATCGCTATCATGTTGATTTGGAAATGGGAATGGAATCTATTTATGATAGTACACTTGAAAAAATAAATAGAGGGTGTAGTCACCAAGAATTTGTTGACGCTATAGAATTGGCCGGAAAATCAAGTAAATTAGATTTATGTGTGCATACTATTTTTGGCTTCCCATGGGAAACGGAGACTGAGATGTTAGCATATATAGATGAAATTAATCGTTTTCCTCAAATCAAATTTGTGAAATTTCATCATCTTCATATTGTAGAAGGTTCAATAATGGGGGCAAAATATAAAAAGGACCCTTTTCCATTGTTTACATTAGAGTCTTATACTGATTTCCTTTGTAAGGTTATCCCAAGATTAAGACCTGATATTGTGATTCAAAGATTGTTCGGTATCTCTGATTGGGATTTGTTAATTGCACCTAATTGGGATCTTAAAAAATCGTCTATTCAGACATATATGGATAAAAAATTTGAAGAAAGGAATATTGTTCAAGGGGCTATGTATAAGGGGGGATAGAAGTTTTAGCGTCCAGAAGTCCGGAAGACAGTAAAGTCCGGAAGGCTGGAAGTTGGGAAGTCGGAGAGGTATAAAGACGGAAAAGTCCGAAAGATTGGATAGTCCGAAAGATTGTGAGTCCGGAAGTCCGAAAGTCTGGAAGATGAGGTGTTTAGAAGGCTAAAGATTAAAAAAATCAGATATGTAAAGCTTGGTAAATGTTAAGTTTACAGCTTTACTTATTTTCTAATCCGTTCAATTTTTTTAATGAACCATTCTATCTGCACAGGCAGAGCTTGCAAATGCTTCAGGTTTTGCTTTAAAAATAAAGCCCATGCTTAAAATATAGCCCATCGCATCGTTTAATGCTTGGTTAGATTTAAAAATAGGGTTGGTGTTAATATCTGCATGAACTTCTAAATCTACATCATATAAATCCAACAAATCGCAGATCGAATATGCGGTTTCTATGGATCTTTGCACTTCCAATAACATTCTTTCTTTTATCGACATTTTTTTGGTGCTTTTTTCTTGTAAAATATACATGAAGCCACCATGATGCTCCCTAATTAGTACTATAACGGTAGCTAAATTTAATGTGTGGCCCTTTACTTGTGAGTCTGTCCCAATGCAAACTTTAAGTTTATGTCCTTTTTCAGATTCTCTAATTATGGCTTGTTCTACTTCTTCAATTATGGGAAGCGTAACAGATTCTCCATTGAATTTTTTCCAAATCATAGTCATGAGTTTTTATAAAAATACAAGAGAATAATAAAAATTAATACAATTTTATGTTATTAAATTGTCAACATCTTTCTGTTTATCAACAAGATATGTTGTTTTAGTAGTTGTGTTTAGTCAGAAAATACATTTTATAAAGAATATGATTTGAATTTCTAATCGTATCTTTGACTTAAAATTTAACTATGAGTAATAACGATATTTTAAAAAAATTGCGTGTAGCACTTTCCTTAAATTCAGATCAAATTATAGAAATCTGTGCTTTAGTTGGATTTAAAATCACAAAAAGTGAATTGAGCGATATATTTAGAAAGGATGATCATCCAAACTTTAAAAAGTGTGGAGATCAAATCTTAAGAAACTTTTTAAATGGTTTAGTCATTTATAAAAGAGGTCCGAGAGAACCTCAATCTTAATTAATTGTATAATCTTTAGATTTTTTCTGAGCAATTAGCTTAGTTACTTTCGAAACAAAATTTTCCATTTCAAAAGGCTTTGAAATAAAATCATCAGGCCCAATTGTATTTTCATTAACTTTTTTCATTTCAAGTAAACCCGACATCATTAATATTGGGATGGATTTTGTAACTGGATTTTGTTTTAGTTGATTACAAATAGATCTACCATCTATATTCCCCAATACAACATCTAAAACTATTAAATCTGGTTTAAAAGTTTTTATATTTTCGTTTAAAGAATCTACTTCAAGTAAGCCCAAAATATCATACCCACCAATTTCTAAAATAAGCGATAAAGTGTCTAAAACATCTTTATCATCATCAATAATAAGTATTCGATTCATGTGTTAGTTGTACTACAATAAATATGTAACAATTAAAGTAGTTTAGGGTTTGAATTTATATAAAAAGTATATTAACCGAAAAATAATTTTCAATAAAGATATGGTTCAAATAACAAGAAACTGCAAACTTAAAACCTTGATTTTAGTTTGCTGTGTTTTCTTCTCTCAACTTGTACATGGTGTAAAAGTCAATGAAAATACACCTGTAAAGTACGTTGTTTCTATGAATAACCCTGAGAAAAAGACTTTTCAAGTTCAAATGTCATTACCTGCAAATGGTTTAATGGAGTTTATTATGTCTACATGGCATCCTGGATATTATCAAAAATTAGATTATTCTAAAAATGTTGAAAATTTTCAAGTAAAAGATAAGAATGGAAAGGCGCTTCCTTGGTCGAAGAAAGATGCCGATACTTGGATGGTAGATGCAGGGATAGAAAAGGAAATTTTTATTTCTTATGATGTAAAAACCAATAGATCTTTTGTTGCTGAGAGTTTTTTAGATAATACCAGAGCTTATATAATTGGTGGAAGTTTATTTATGTATCCAGGTGGACAAATTTCACGTCCATCTACTATTGAATTAAATGTTATTAATAACTGGAAAATTGCCACGGGATTAGATTTTGTGGATGGGAAAAAGAATGTTTTATATTCTCCTGATTATGATATTTTATTCGACAGCCCAATTTTGATTACTGATATTGAAGAGCTTACTCCTGTAGTAGTTCAAGGTGTGCCGCATAGATTTTTAGGGTATAAGTTGGGTGATTTCGATAAGGCTCAGTTTATGACGGATATCAAAAAAATTGTTGAATCTGCAGTGGCTCTAATCGGCGACATTCCGTTTAAGCATTATTCTTTTATTGCAATTGGACCTGGAGCAGGTGGTATAGAACATTTGAATAATACAACCATTAGTTTTAACGGATCTGGATTAAATTCTCACGAAGGAAAATTAAGATTGTACAATTTTATTGCGCATGAGTATTACCATCATTACAATGCAAAACGTATTAGACCTGTTGAGTTAGGGCCATTCGATTACAAAAATACCAGCAAAACAAGAATGCTTTGGGTAGCAGAAGGATTTACATCTTATTTTGAAAACTTAATCTTAAGAAGAGCAAACCTTACCACTCCTGAAGAAATGTTAGGTTTTATGAGATCTAAAATGTTGGCTTATGAAACCAAACCTGGAAGATTATACCAATCGTTGGTGCAGGCAAGTTATAATACTTGGGCAGATGGACCATTTGGTAGAACGGAAGATGAGGTGAATAAAACCATATCATTTTACGATAAAGGTCCAGTTGTTGGGATGCTGATGGATTTACATATTAGAAAGGTAACTGGGAATAAAAAATCGTTAGACGATTTAATGCGTGTTTTATATTACGATTACAACATAGCTAAAGGTCGTGGTTATTCAGAAAAAGAATTCAGAATGGAAGCTGAGAAATTGGGGGGTGATATGAGTGAGCTGTTTGATTACACCACTACAACAAAAGAATTAGACTACCAAAAATATTTGGGCTATGCAGGATTGTTAATTGATACAGAATATAAGGTATTGCCATATAGATATACGGGCTTAAATACAAGAATTTTAAACGCGAATTTATCTGTAACGAATGTTGATTATGAATCGCCAGCATGGAATGCAGGAATTAGAGCAAGAGATATTTTAGTTTCTATAAATGGAAAACCTGCCTCTCAAACCGAATTAGACAACATGGCTAAAACATTGCCAGCCGGTACTATTTTAGATGTAGTTTATAAAAGAGGAGATAAAACTGTGGATACTAAGTTAACCTTATCTGAAAAGAAAGATAGAACTTTCCAAATTACAAGAAAGGCCAATCCAACTGCTGAGGAAAATAAAATTTACAACAGCTGGTTGAGAAACAAACACCACGATTAAACTTGTGTTTGAAAAAATATGTAGGAATAATAAAAGGGAGTCTAAAATGACTCCCTTTATTTTTTATTTGAAAATCTCTCAAGCCTAAACTTTTAATCTTCTAATACGCTTGGACTTTCGGACTTTCCCAATTTCCTTCTTTACCCCAACTTTCTATATTTTATTCTCTTAGGCGCAACATCTCCTAATCTTTTTTTCTTATTTTCCTCGTAATCAGAGTAATTTCCTTCGAAGAAATATACCTCAGAATTGCCTTCAAAAGCAAGTATATGTGTACAAATTCTATCTAGGAACCATCTATCGTGACTAATAACCACAGCACAACCACCAAAATTTTCCAAAGCTTCCTCTAGCGATCTTAATGTGTTTACATCAATATCATTGGTTGGCTCATCCAGCAACAACACGTTGGCACCTTTTTTTAAGGTAATAGCTAAATGCACTCTATTTCTTTCACCACCCGAAAGTACGCCTACCTTTTTCTGTTGATCGCCACCGTTAAAATTGAACTTCGAAACATAGGCTCTACCATTCATTGTTTTATTGCCTAATAATATATTGTCTAGACCATCAGTAATATTTTCAAAAACTGTTTTTTCAGGATCTAAATCATCATGCATTTGATCTACATAACCCAGTTTAACCGTTTCACCTACTTTAAATGTTCCACTATCAGGCTGTTCTTGTCCAGTAATTAATCTAAACAAAGTAGTTTTACCAGCACCATTCGGACCAATAATACCCACAATACCAGCTGGAGGAAGAGCGAAGCTTAAATTATCAAACAATAATTTGTCGCCATAACTTTTAGAAACATTAGTTGCTTCAATAACAACATTTCCTAATCTAGGTCCTGGAGGAATAAAAAGTTCAAGTTTATCTTCTCTTTCTTTTCCTTCTTCAGAAGCCAATTTGTCGTAGTTGCTTAACCTAGCTTTAGACTTAGCATGGCGGGCTTTTGGAGCCATTTTTACCCATTCTAACTCTCTTTCAAGCGTTTTTTGGCGTTTGCTTTCAGTTTTTTCTTCCTGAGCTAATCTTTTAGCTTTTTGGTCTAGCCACGAAGAATAGTTTCCTTTCCAAGGAATACCTTCACCTCTGTCTAACTCTAAAATCCATCCTGCAACATTATCTAGGAAATACCTATCGTGAGTAACGGCAATTACTGTTCCTTTATAATTTTGTAAGAATTGTTCTAACCAATCAATACTTTCGGCATCCAAGTGGTTGGTAGGCTCATCCAACAGTAAAACATCAGGTTCTTGTAAAAGGAGTCTGCACATAGCCACCCTTCTGCGTTCGCCACCAGAGAGAACCGCAATTTTAGCATCTGGATCAGGGCAACGAAGTGCATCCATTGCTCTTTCTAGTTTATTGTCTAATTCCCATGCATTTACCGCGTCAATTTTGTCCTGAAGTTCACCTTGCTTTTGCATAAGCTTATCCATAGCATCGGCATCTTCATAATATTCGGGTAAACCAAATTTTTCATTTATCTCTTCGTATTCTTTTAAGATGGCAGTAATTTCAGAAACGCCTTCTTCTACTACTTCTCTTACCGTTTTTTCTGGGTCTAACTCTGGTTCCTGTGCTAAGTAACCTACTGTATAACCTGGAGAAAAAACCACTTCTCCTTGGATAGATTTATCTAATCCAGCTATTATTTTTAATAAGGATGATTTTCCTGAACCATTTAAACCTATAACACCAATTTTGGCACCATAGAAAAATGATAAATAAATATTTTTAAGTACTTGTTTCTGTGGAGGGTAAATCTTACTTACCCCGGCCATAGAAAAAATTATTTTTTCGTCCGACATAATTATTCCTGTTTATGCAAAGATGAGCATTTCGTAGTAAGAAGTAAAATGAAAAGGGATTTATTGAATTAAATTCAGAATTAGATAATCATTTTCGAATAAATATCCACAGGCATATTTTTATTGAATTAATTAATGTTGATTTTAATTCGAACTGTCATAATTGCTTAAAAATTAGTTTATCGAATCACAAATTGTCAGTTATTTACATAAGACAGAAATCTTACATTCAGCTAACAATCCATTAAAATGGGCTTTTTAAGTCTGTTTTTCAATTATTTATTAATGATATATGAAAATTTTAACCTTAAAAGTTGTATTCTAATCAACATCTTAGGTAAATTTTTAACTTTCATTTAAAGATGGGATATGCTTTCTATCAGAATGGCGTAATTGTTGATAAATTTGATAAAAAAAGAGTGCCTATTTCTGAAAGTAATTTATAGTTTAGAGCATTCCGTTTAAGGATACAAATATGGAAGCTAAATTTTCACCACAAGTTAAAGATGTGATCTCTTTCAGCAGGGAAGAGGCACTGCGTTTGGGACATGATTATATAGGTACTGAGCATTTATTGTTAGGGCTTATAAGAGAAGGCGATGGGATGGCTATTAAAATTTTACGTTCATTAAATGTGGATACGGTAAAATTGCGTCGTTCTATTGAAGATGCTGTAAGAGGAACTTCGAGCGTTACGGTTAATTTAGGTAATATACCATTAACAAAAGGAGCCGAAAAGGTGCTTAAAATCACCTATTTAGAGGCTAAAATGTTTAAAAGTGATCTTATAGGAACAGAACATTTATTATTGTCTATTCTTAGAGAAGAGGATCATATTGCTTCTCAAATATTATTGCAATTTAATATTACTTACGATTTATTTAAACAAGAAGTAGAGTTAAATAGAAACGGTTATAAAGACAATATTCAAGATAGCGCTTCTACAGGAGGTGATGATGATTACCGTGAAGAAGAGTCTTTTTCTGCACCGAAGAAAGTTTCAGATATTAAATCTAAAACACCTGTTTTAGACAATTTTGGTCGCGATTTAACCAAAGCTGCCGAGGAAGGTAGATTGGATCCAATTGTGGGTAGAGAAAAAGAAATTGAGCGTGTTAGTCAGATTTTATCACGTCGTAAAAAGAATAACCCAATTTTAATTGGAGAGCCTGGTGTAGGTAAATCGGCCATTGCCGAAGGACTTGCGTTAAGAATTGTACAGAGAAAAGTGAGTCGCGTTTTGTTTAATAAGCGAGTAGTAACTTTAGATCTTGCCTCATTAGTTGCAGGAACAAAATATAGAGGTCAGTTTGAGGAGCGCATGAAAGCTGTAATGAATGAGCTTGAAAAGTCTACAGATGTGATTTTATTTATCGATGAAATTCATACAATTGTTGGAGCTGGCGGTGCATCTGGATCGTTAGATGCAAGTAATATGTTTAAACCTGCTTTAGCAAGGGGCGAAGTTCAATGTATTGGTGCTACAACATTAGATGAATATCGTCAGTTTATTGAAAAAGATGGTGCATTGGATCGTAGATTCCAAAAGGTAATGATTGAGCCGGCTACGCCAGATGAAACCATTGAGATATTGAACCGAATTAAAAGTAAATATGAGGATCATCATGGTGTAATTTATTCTGATGAAGCAATTAAAGCTTGTGTGGCTTTAACATCAAGATATATTACCGATAGGTTTTTACCTGATAAAGCGATAGATGCATTAGATGAATCTGGATCTAGAGTACATTTAACTAATATTCATGTTCCAGAGAATATAATTGAAATAGAAAATAAGATTGAAGCTATTAAAGTTGAAAAAACGCAAGTAGTTAAAAGTCAGAAATACGAAGAAGCAGCAAAACTTAGAGATACCGAAAAGAATCTTTTAGAAGAATTGGAAAAAGCTAAGGCTGCTTGGGAAGCTGAAACAAAAAACAATAGATATACCGTTAGTGAAGATAATGTAGCTGAAGTTGTGGCGATGATGACGGGTATTCCGGTGCAACGTGTTGGACAAACAGATAGCATGAAATTGTTGGGGATGTATGAAACCGTTGCTAAGAAAATTATTGGTCAAGACGATGCTATTAAAAAGCTTACCAAAGCTATTCAACGTACTAGAGCGGGATTAAAAGATCCTAAAAAACCAATTGGATCATTCATTTTTCTAGGTCCAACTGGTGTGGGTAAAACAGAGTTGGCTAAAGAACTAGCTAGATTTATGTTTGATTCAGACGATGCACTTATTCAAATAGATATGAGCGAGTATATGGAGAAATTTGCCGTATCTAGATTAGTTGGTGCGCCTCCGGGATATGTTGGATATGAAGAAGGTGGTCAGTTAACCGAGAAAGTTAGAAGAAAACCTTATGCTGTAATCTTATTAGATGAGATAGAGAAAGCGCACCCAGATGTGTTCAATATCTTATTGCAAGTATTAGACGAAGGTCAGTTAACAGATTCTTTAGGACGTAAGGTTGATTTTAGAAATACAATCATCATTATGACTTCTAATATTGGAGCTCGACAATTAAAAGATTTTGGTCAAGGTGTTGGTTTTACCACCACGGCTAAAGCAAATCAAGTAGATGCACACTCAAAAGGAGTTATTGAAAATGCATTGAAAAAAGCTTTTGCGCCAGAGTTTTTGAATAGAGTAGACGATGTAGTTGTATTTAATAGCTTACAGAAATCAGATATTTTCAAAATTATTGATATCGAATTAGCTGGTTTATTCAGTAGAATTAAAGGTTTAGGTTTCCAAGTAAAACTTACAGATGAAGCAAAAGATTTTATCGCTGAAAAAGGATTTGATGCTGCTTTTGGTGCTCGTCCGTTAAAACGTGCTATCCAAAAATATTTAGAAGATCCAATTGCTGAGGAAATACTAAAAGGTGAAATTTCTGATGGCGATACTTTGGAATTGGACTTTGATAAAGAGTCAAGTCAGATTACCATTGCTCATAAAAAGGAATCGAAAAAGAAAAAGAAAGAAGAAGGCAACGTTGAGTAAGCCTTAAAATAAGATAAAGCCCGCAGAATATTTCTGCGGGCTTTTTTATTGATTATCCTCATACTAATGTTTTTGCGAGTGCAGAAATCTATATTCTCTTTTGGAAGAGATTGCTGTGTCGTTATCTTGCATCAATATTCTTACCGGGTCACAAAAATGGAGGAAAGCAGTGATTGCCGTAAAGGTGTAACTTGCAAGGCCTCTATCTTGATTTACAAAGTTTCTTTACCACGTTCGTACTGGGGTAGCCATTCTATATCTACACCCAAATCTCTAGCAAATTGTGTTGTTAAATGCGGATTTTGTAGATATGCCCTACCAATAAAAATCAAATCTGCTTTCTGCTCCTTTAAAATAGTTTCTGCTTGCTGGGCATTTTTAATTAAACCTACCGTTCCAGTAACCAAATTGGTCTCTGCCTTAATGCGCTCAGCAAATGGAACCTGATAATTTTCCTTAACATGTATGTTTTGGTGATGCACATTTCCGCCAGACGAAACATCAATCACTTCTACACCCATAGATTCAACTAACTTAGCCAACTTTACAGCTTCTTCAATATCCCAGCCTCCCTCTGCCCAATCTGTAGCAGAAATGCGTAACCATAGCGATTGCTCTTCAAGTACTGTTTTTACAGCTTCGATAATTTCAACCAAAAGTCTGCTTCTGTTTTCGAAAGAGCCGCCGTAGGCATCTGTGCGTAAATTGGTTAAGGGCGATAAAAATTGATGGATCAAATAACCATGTGCTCCATGAATTTCTATAATATCATAACCTACGGAAACAGCTCTTTTGGCAGCATTTTGGAATGCTTGCACTATGTTTTTTATATCTTCAGTAGCTATGGCTATTGGTGGATGGTCTTTCTCGTGAAATGGCATTGCCGATGGTCCTACCGTCTGCCAACCATTTTCGTGCGTTGGCGCCAGTTGTGAACGTGATATCCAAGGCTTTTCTGTGGAAGCTTTGCGACCAGCGTGAGCCAGCTGGATGCCAATAAGAGCACCCTGCTCATGTACAAAATCTACAATCTCCTTTAATGCGGGGATGTGTTCATCTTTCCAAAGGCCCAAATCTCCATAAGAAATTCTTCCTTCAGGTAATACTGCGGTTGCTTCTTGAATTATGGTGGATGCTTTCCCAATAGCAAATTGCCCCAAATGAACCAAGTGCCAGTTAGTTGCGTGGCCTTCTACAGCGCTATATTGACACATAGGAGAGACAACCAATCGCGTTTGTAAGACCTGCTTTTTTAATGGTAGTTTTGAAAATAGTATGCTCATTCTTTTTTTTAGTCAAATAAATGAAAACTTCTATTAATAAGATGTGGAATTATGTCACATTGTTTTGCGATAAGAAATATTATATATTATCGTGACATTCGACCGCGAAAAGGCATTTAAGGGCGGAAATAGGGATCTGATAGAATTTTATTCCATATCCGATCAGCAATTCCCTGCATCCCTTTGTCCGAAGGATGCGTAGCTACTCCAAAGTTGGAGAATAACCCCCAGGCTGTATTGGCGATTTCGTATGAAAGTGATTTTAACGAGGATGTCGGGATGTTTTTATCGTTTGCTACTTGAATGATCAATTCTTCAACTTGTGGTTGATCCCAGAAGGATGGCACACAGAGTATTTTAATTTTGGGATTCCTGTCTTGAAAATTTTCAATCAGTTTTCTGTATGCAATTTTAAAATCGTGTTTAGCTAGCGAATCTATTGGAACATTTTCTCAAATTCTGAGAATTAGTAAATCGTATTTTTCAGCTGTAAAAGTATCTAGATTTTCTAGTTTGTACTTCCAATAGTTATTTTCAAAATCGGAAATATTTTTAAAATCTAAAGTTGATGTGAGATGAGATGCTTTAAATTTTTGTGCTAATAAGTGCACAAAATCTTTGTCTCTTGCACTCGCGGCCATCCCCCAGTCGCCTAGCCAGCCAATATTAGGGTCAGGTTTAGAATGGGTGATGCTGTTCCCTAGTATCAATATTTTATCAAAATTAGGCGTGGTTTGAATGATGGGATCCTTTTTACATCCTGTTATTGTGATAGGAATTAGTAGAAACAAAAGGTATTTTTTCTCCAAGGGGAGCAAAAAGGGAATTGTTTTTACAATATTTGCACATCTCTTCAATAGAATTAAAGGTATTGATACCGATAATATTTTCACAAAACGTGATAGAATAGAATATAAAGAAAACAGGTTTCCCATTTGTTTTTTTGTAATTAGAATGTTTGAGGCAAGTTCCCCAATAATTTATCATCGCATCTAGTTCTTGGATACGAACAGACAGGCAAATAAAAAGTTCCTATACCATGATTTGGTGTTAATGATTCAATTTTGGCTATCTAGGAAAATTTAATTTCTAATATGAATATACAAATAAATTAGATTGCAACAATCTAGAAATTAATACATTGTTTAATGATGTATTTTAAATCTTGACAATTATTACTTTCCGAAAGGTCTCTCTATATCATTAAGGTAAAGTACTTTGTTATCCTTCCATCTTTTCTTTTAAAGCTTTGTAGTAATTCTCATATCCTTCAACATCCGTAAAAAGGAACATATAAGGTTCAATTAATTCTAATTCCATTAAGGTAAAAGTTTCGTCAATCATTACCCCATCAACCCTTGCATATAAACTACTTTTGGCAAACTGATCTACATATTGCTTTGCAGATTTAAGCATAGCTTCACTAGGCTGCTGTGGATGTATGGTTCCACCTAAGAAATGTTGTACCCTAAAATCACCCGATTTTGCCTTCTTTAATAAACAATGACTAAATTTTCCATTGAAAAATAATAACGACCATTCGCCTTCAATTTGAACCTCAGGAATAAATGGCTGTACCATAAAGTCCATCGTTTTTAGCAACAATTGCACTTTATTTTGTATTTCTTCTAAGTTTTCTTTTGTTACTTTAAAAGTGTGAAAGGAACCACCACTAACGCAAGGCTTTATAATTATCTGGTCTGTTTTAAAACGCTCGAAAAAAGTTTCAAGTTCTAGTCTTGTCCCTTTATTAATATATGCTGTTGGAATAACAGGTAATCCTGCATCAGCAATTTCTGCTAAATAATGCTTGTCTGCATTCCATTTTACTAGATCAGTCGGATTTAGCAATGGTAATTTAATTTCATCAAGATGTGTTAACCAGCTATAAAAAGTATCAATTACTTCAAAATAATCCCATGGCGATTTTAGAAGCGCTAAATCAAAAGATTTCCAATCTACACGATCATCATTCCAAATCACTTTGGTTAATTGTAGGCCTTTATCTCTTAGGAAGTTAAATAATACCGATTCTTCATCTTCAACAGGCGAATCAAAAGTTCCTACATCTTTATAACATACATAGGCAATCTTTAGCTGTTCTAATTTCATATCAATGTGCTTAATTTGGGGCTGAAATTAAGAAGAAAAGAACGATTTTCACGTAAACTCTTGGATATACAAATTCTGAATCTTTAAAATTTTGATTTACAATTGTTGAGTCTTACTTTAGGAAAAAAAAGATTAAATATGAAATACTTATGGCTTGTTGCGCTCTGGCTATTTTTAGGCGCTCAAGGTACCTCTGCACAAAACTACACTCAAAAAATTGAAGGCACCAAAGTGGCGTTTCATATGATAGCGGTTCCAGAAGGTAGTTTTAAAATGGGAAGTAGCCAAGGTACTCCTGATCAACAACCTAAACATGAAGTTAAGTTAGATGCTTTTTGGATGAGTAGCCACGAGATTACATGGGATTTATACGAACTTTTTGTTTACAAGGATTATGAACTAAGTAGTAATAATGGCGCATTACCTGAAGGGGTTGATGCTGTAACCAGACCTACTAAACCTTATTTAGATATGACCTTCGGAATGGGGAAGGAAAATTTTCCAGCCTTAGCGATGACACATTATAATGCCATTCAGTTTTGCAAATGGTTATACACAAGAACAGGTGTGTTTTATAGATTACCAACAGAAGCAGAGTGGGAGTATGCAAGTAAAGCAGGAAAAGATTCAGATTATTTTTTTGATGCTCCAGCAACGCTGGCAGATTATGCATGGTTTAAAGAAAATAGTGAGGGTAAAACTCAAGAAGTGGGTAAAAAGAAACCTAATGCATGGGGATTTTTTGATATGTATGGAAATGTAGCTGAGTGGACTTACGACCAATATCTTGCTGATGCCTACCAACAACGAAAAGCAAAAGGGGAAGTAAAAAATCCTGTTTCTGTTCCTACTAAATTGTATCCTCATGTAATTAGAGGAGGATCTTATGAAGATAAAGCAGCAGATATTAATTCAACCATTAGAATGCAATCGCAATCTAGCTGGAAACAAATCGACCCGCAAATTCCTAAAAGTAATTGGTGGTTTCCAGAAGCACCATTTGTAGGGATACGCTTGGTTAGACCAGTAAAAACACCTACAAAAGCAGAAATAGAAGCTTATTATAATAAACCTCCCATTGCAGATTATTAATCTAGAACCAAACTAAACAACCATATGACTAAACCAAACGAAACTAAGAACCGAAGAGAATTTATAAAAACATCAGCTATGCTGGCGGGTGGTGTTGTACTAAATCAATTTGCATTTGCAGGATTTCATAATTCTGTAAACGATACCATCAAGATTGCCCTAATTGGTTGCGGCGATAGGGGTACAGGCGCTGCTTTTCAGGCATTTAACACCAATGCTAATATTAAGTTAGTGGCTATGGCCGATGCCTTTTCCGACAGATTAGAAAGTAGCTATACGAAATTAAAAGAGCGTTATGGCGATAAAGTAGATGTGCCAAAAGATAGGCAATTCGTAGGATTTGATGCCTTTAAAAAGGCTATTCCTTTAGCAGATGTAGTCTTATTGGTTACTCCTCCCGGATTTAGACCAATGCATTTTGCTGAGGCTATAAATCAAGGAAAGCATGTGTTTATGGAAAAGCCAGTTGCAGTAGATGCACCTGGAATTAGGGAAGTACTGCGCGCTGCAGAAATTGGGAAACAGAAAAAATTAAATGTGGTAGTGGGTTTACAAAGACACTATCAAGAAAACTATAGAGAGATTATAAAACGTGTGCACGATGGTGCGATTGGTGATATTGTTGGTGGACAAGTTTATTGGAATAGTGGTGGTGTTTGGGTAAACAAGCGACAACCAGGACAAACGGAAATGCAATACCAAATGCGTAACTGGTATTATTTTAATTGGTTATGTGGCGATCATATTGTAGAGCAACATGTACATAATATTGATGTAGCGAACTGGATTAAAAATGCTTACCCAGTTTCTATTCAAGGTACAGGAAGTAGAGCTTGGAGAACAGGGCCAGATTATGGCGAAATTTATGACAATCATGCTGTAGAGTTAACTTATGCTGATGGAGCGGTTATTTACAGTCAATGTCGCCATTTCGAAGGCACTTCTAATAGAGTTGATGAAACATTTCAAGGAACGAAAGGTAGAACTTATTTAGCAGCAGGTGGAAATAAAGGTACCCTATGGGATAGTAAAGGAAATGTATTATTTGAACACGATGGAAAGAATAATCCAAATCCTTACCAGACTGAGCATGATGAACTTTTTGCTGCTATCAGTAAAGGCGAATATAAGTTTGAAGATGCAACACGTTCTGCGTATAGTTGTTTAACGGCTATTATTGGAAGATACGCAACCTATTCAGGAAAAGTAATTAAATGGGACGACGCATTGCAAGCCAACAATAGTTTGATGCCGCCAACTTTAAGCTGGGAGGCCAATCCATTGGTTTTGCCTGATCAAAATGGACTATATCCAATAGCCATACCAGGGAAAACTAAAGTGATGTAATGTTTAATTCTTTAATTTTATGGTTTTTTGGTGTTCTTGGGCTAATCAAAGCCCAAGAACAATTGTTTGTTTTAAATGGGTCGGCCCAAGGCACGAGTTATTTAATAAGATATTATGCGACAGACCAAAAAATTAAAAAAGAAGAAATAGAGTCTATTTTTGCGGAAGTGGACAATTCTATGTCACTTTACAAACCTAATTCTCTGATACAACAATTTAATAAAAATCAACAAGTAAAAGTTGATCAACATTTTAAAACAGTATTTGGCGCAGCGCAATATTACCACATGGTAACTGGTGGGTATTTTGATGCAACCCTTGCACCATTAATGCGTTTATGGAGTAAAGCAGTGGTAGTTCCAAATGCTCAACAAATTCAACAAACGCGGTTAAAAACAGGTATGCAACATATAACCTTGGTTAATGGTTTATTAAAAAAGCATGCGCCCAACATAGAGCTAGATTTAAATGGTATTGCACAAGGGTACACGGTAGATTTGCTTGCAAGGTACCTTAGAAGCAAAGGCCTAAAGTCATTTTTGGTAGAGTTGGGAGGGGAAATTTATGTACAAGGATCCAAGCCAAATGGTGAAGCCTTTACGATTGCACTAGATTCGCCAGACGAGGATTGTGGAGATTTTGTTCCAAAAAGGGTGCAAATAGCATCTGGAGCCATTACATCTTCAGGAATTTACAGAAAGTTGCGTTATATCGAGGGTTACAAAGTGCATCATATAATTGATCCATTTAAAGGATATCCAGTACAAAATGATGTTTTAAGCGTTACAACTTATGCTCCAACCGCTATGGTGGCAGATGCTTTCGACAATAGTCTGCTGGCAATGGGACTTGAAAAAGCATTGGCTTTTGTAGCAAAGCAAAGAAATTTGGAAGCTTATTTTATATACAGAGATGCTTCAGGAAATATGAAAGACACAGCAAGTACTGGGTTTTATAAAATTATGGTAAGGAATTAATTAATTAACTAAATACTATGTTAAGAAAAGACTTTATAAAGAATGGATTGCTCACGGCTGCTGGTATAAAGTTAGGAGCACCAATAATTGGACAAAATGTTCAGGCTGCTGAACAAATTAAAAATACAAATGCATCAAAACCATTTAAAATGGATTTTGCTCCGCATCAGGGAATGTTTAAAAATCATGCTGGCGATTCTTTTTTGGATGAAATACAATTTATGTATGATCAAGGATTTAGGTCGATAGAAGATAATGGATTTTTAAATCGTTCTATAGCCGAGCAGGAGAAGATTGGTAATTTGTTATCCAAATTGAATATGCGCATGGGCGTATTTGTGATTGATGCGGGTGATAACTGGAAAACTTCTTTAACTACGGGAAAGAAAGAATTTAAGGATAGATTTATAGAGGCCTGTAAAAAGTCTGTTGATGCAGCTAAGCGATGTAATGCTAAGTGGCTTACTGTGGTTCCAGGTTTTTATGAGCGAAGATTACCTTATGGAAATCAATTTGCGAATGTGGTAGATGCTATGCGTGCTGGCGCAGAAATTTTAGAGCCACATGGTTTAATAATGGTTTTGGAAACTTTGAGCGATACGCCAGAATTATTTTTGCAACAAACCCATGAAACCTATGCAGTTTGTAAAGCGGTGCAAAGTCCTTCCTGTAAAATTTTATATGATATTTATCATATGCAAAAAACTGAAGGGCAATTAATGGTTAATATAGACCGATGCTGGGACGAGATTGCATACATTCAAATTGGTGATAATCCAGGTAGAAAAGAACCTACTACAGGAGAAATTAATTATAAAAACTTGTTTGCCCATATTGCCAAAAAAGGATATACGGGAGTAATGGGGATGGAACATGGCAATTCTATGCCAGGCAAAGAAGGCGAGTTGAAAGTTATACAAGCCTACAGAACTGTAGATTTAGATTAAAATAAGCTGGTTTGTGCTGAAGGTATTTTAAATAAACCTGAATTTAATGTGTTCTGCTTTAAATTCAGGTTGTTTATTTTACAGTGAAGCTTAAAATTATCCGCAATAAGCTGGGCAATTGTTCCATCACCGCGCATGCGTTGACCAAATCTACTGTCGTTCACATTTCCATCATGGCAACTTTCTATCATGTGCCAAACTTTTTCAAATCTATCTGGGAAATTTTTTTGAAGCCAGTCTTTAAAAATATCATGTATAGCTCCATTAAGTCGCACAACTGTATAGCCTGCTTTCTCAGCGCCAGCCTGTGCAGCTAATTTAAGAATACTCGGAATTTCATGGTCAGATAATCCTGGTACCATTGGTGCAACCATAACCCCAGTGGGGATGCCTGCTTCAGTTAGTTTTTCTATAGTTATAAGTCGTTGAGTTGCTGTAGCTGTTCTAGGTTCCATTACAGCTCTTAATTTTTCGTTTACAGTGGTTATAGAAATATAGACTGAGCACAATTTATTTTGTGCCATATCTTTAAGTATATCAATATCACGGGTAACCAATGCATTCTTGGTTATGATACCAATAGGCTGATTAAAATCTCTAGCAATTTTTAGAATCGAGCGAGTGAGTTGGGTTTTACGTTCAATTGGCTGGTAACAGTCAGTATTTCCTGAAAGAGAAATCGTTTCTGCTTGCCATCCTTTCTTGCTTAAAAATTGTTTAAAAAGCTTTGGAGCATCGTATTTCACGATGATTTTACGTTCAAAGTCTAACCCTGCGCTAAAACCCCAATACTCATGCGAATTTCTAGCATAGCAATAAATACAACCATGTTCGCAACCTTGATAAGGGTTGGCAGAATAGGCCATTCCCACATCTGGACTACTTACTTTGTTGACAATAGATTTAGACACACCTTTTATAAAGGTAGTTTTTGAATTTTCTTCTTCCCAATCATCAATCCCTTCTTCAAAATCTTGCACGTAAGCGTTCTTAATGTACTTATTGTGAACGTTAATTTGGGCACCTCTTCCTTTAAAATATGTTTCCTCAACTGAATTCATTAGCTAAAAATACTAAAAATATTAGCAAAAATATAATTTTAATTTATTAATACACAGGTATATATTTGTCTCTGTTAAAAAATGGATGTAAAACTATGAGACTTTTAATATTAAGTATTTTTGCCTGGGTAATTCTAAGTGCACCTACCAATATTTATAAGTTACCAACTCTAGAACCAACCATTGCAACATGTAAAGGTGAAAATCCATGTAGAGCATGTTCTAACTGTAAATATTGTAAACTATGTAATTCTGGAGGTAAATGTGGTGTTTGTTCAAATAGTAGAAATCCGCTGACAGAAAAGTCTACTTCAACTAAAGAAAATAATTCGTCCAAAGTACAACAAACTAGTCAATGCACTGGAACCACTCAAAAAGGATTAAGATGTAAAAGAATGGTGAGTGGTGGAGGTAGATGTTGGCAACATAAATAGATAAATGAATTATTTTAAGCTATTTATATTCATTTAATTTTTTTATCATTTTTTAATTGGAAGTTCGTACTCTATGGGCAATAAATCTGCAAATTTTTCCCACGCAAAATAACCCATAAAAAGTGTTGCTGTGGGATCTAAGGAAATGCCACTATCATAAAAATGAACAGGAAGTTTTAACGGAATTATCCTTGAAACCTGGTAGTTTTTGATTTCTGGTGTTCGATTCATTTTAAATCCTGTCCATTGAAAATTTTCAGGTTCTTTTTCTTTAGTATAAACTACATAGAGGTCATCTTTATAACTAAGTTTATAAATATTAACTTCAACATGTTTTACCAAAGTATCTAGCAAAACAGGCTGTGTAGATAACCGATCCATATTTAATCCAACTGAAATGCCTTGATTTTTATTAGCGGATAGTGGGTTATTATCACTAGAAATTTTGTAAATAAGAAAGCCTTCCTGGTAGCTAGATTTTTTTGCTAATGTTTGGAAAAAATGAGTAGATGAGCCTAGGTATGCAATTTCTCTTGCTTTAGCCCATTTTTTATGAGCCGATTCTTTTCCAGCCATTTCTTCAAATGCTGGATAACCTTCGTAAAAAACCACATTAGTATTAAAATTGTATTCGAAATTAGAAATCAAATAATTTATTTTATAGCCTAAAGCATGATTTTCAATTTTTAGAAGTTGATCTGAAGAAATTTTTAAAATTTTATCTGCTTTATTGAAATCAATATTTAAAACTTCAGCATTTAATATTTTACTTTTTAATGCATTGGGTGTTCTTCCTAGAAAATAATCTTTGAAAATATTAATATATCTGGTTCTTTCTGGATCTGGTCTAACTTCAACTTCTGCGATTTTATAGACACTTTCAAATAATTTAATATGAACTTGAGTAGGTTCATTATTTATAGTTACCTGCGTATTTGTAGCAGCATAACCCATCATCTGTGTTAAAATATCGTAATTTCCTCTTTCTAGCTCAATTTGAAAGCGACCTTCATTATTTGAAACGGAAGAAATTTTAGTACCTGAAACATATAATGTAGCACCAGCTAAGGGTAAATTATCAAATGATTTTACAGTTCCACTCAGTGTAAACTTTTGCCCAAATGCAGGTATGGTAAATAACAATAAAAGATTTAATAGAATGCTTCTCATGGGTATCATGTAATCTTTAATTACGCCTATACTTTTCTACGAAATTTATCGTAGTTTTAAAGTTAAGGTTAATTTGATAATATGCAAAATATTACTTTGTTCTATGTGAAAAATCGAGATTGCCATTAGGCAATCTCGATTTAAAAACTATTTTTTTGGGTTGGTGTAAAACACTAAATGAGCCGGTAAGTCTCCCGTACTTACTTCAAATACTTTAACACCAGATTTATTAAAACGATATAATGCACCAGGGCTTACATAATCTTTCGCATCCGTAATGTATATATCTTCATTTAGTGGATCTACAGCTATGCCATAAGGTGACTTAATTTTTTTATCCGTCCCATCAGTAATAAAATTACCCTCTAATTTGGTTTCGTCTTTGATGTTTATTTTACCATATGAGGCTATACTGTTCCAATTTTCGTCATAAGTTATACCAAAATAATAAGCCATGTCGTTGTGAATTGTCAGGTTACTAATTCTTATATCAAATGCTTTAACAACTTCGTCTTTTTTCGTATCAATCAAAAATAGATTTGATTGAATCTTTCCATAATCCCCTCTAGATGTCACATACAGGTCGCCATATTTATCTGCTTTCAGTCTATTTAGATTAACAGCAACATCAATTTTTTTAATTTCTAAGTTTGTTTTTAAATCGATTACCGAAACCGTTTTTTCATAATTAGATGGTGTATAGCCTCCAGAATTAGCGACGTACAGTTTATCACCGACAACTGCCATCTCTTCAGGTTCTCTTCCAACTTTAATTCTTGCTTTTTCAGTGATTGTAGCTGTGTCGATTACAGAAACGTATCCTTCATAGGAAGTAACATAGGCATTGTCTTTGTAAAATGTGATATATTTGCTATTTGGAATATCAACTTTTCCAATTCTTTTGGCGGTTTTAACATCTAAAACTTCTACCTTGTTTGATGAGTTAACTACTATATAAAGTCTGGATCCATAGATTTGGATATCGTTACCCACATCTCCAAGACCCAAAGTTACTCCAGGGTTGGCTTCGTTAAAGATGTTTTTTCTATAGGTGCCTGAGGCGTAATCGTAATAATCTAAAGATGCTTTATTTGAACCCCAGTTTCCTTCGTTAAGCACATACAAGCCATTTATACTACTAATTTGTCCAGGAACTTTCGTTTGTTCTTCTGGAATTATTCCATATTCTTTTTTACAAGATGCAAATGTTAGGGCAAGTAGACCAAATACTGCCAGATTTGATAGCGATTTTTTCATTTTATTAATTTTTAAAAGTTTGTGTATAGTGTGAATCGATAATTTCTACCAGGCATAGGATAATTTAGAACTATGTCGTAGTATTGATTTAGGAGGTTGTTTATCTCGGCACTAATTCTCAAAGGGGTTGGTAGTATATTTAGTGCCTTATGAATTGCCAAATCGTGGGTATACCAAGCGGGAATGTAATTAACTGGGATGTTCGCTTTTTGACTGTAACGTTCTCCTGTATAAATAAAACTATAGTTTAAGCTTACCGTTTTGAAATCTAACGCTGCTGTTAAAGATCCGCTATGCACGGGTATATACGGTATTTGATGGCCGTAACTATAGGCTGATTCTGTTTTCTCTACAGCCTTTTCGTACGTATAATTCCCCTTAATTAATGCGTTTAATTTGTTGAATTGCCAATGCGTTTGAAATTGAATTTCTGCCCCACTTATCTGCACACGATCTAAATTAACCATAGTCCATCTGAATAGATTGAGTGTAGGGATGGCAACTATTTTGTCTTTGATTTGGTTGTCATACACATCGCCACGTACAATTAAGGTTTTTAAAGAAGTATTGTTAGAAAACAGGGAATAGGTGAATCCTAAATCTATTTGTTTGCCAATTTCTGGGTCAAGGGAAGTATTGCCAACAGAGGTGTAATACAGGTCGTTAAATGTTGGTAACCTAAATATGGACTTATAGAATCCCCTAATTTTTAAATTCTTAAATTGAAAAGGTTGCCACGAAGCCAATAATGTTGGTGAGAAATTTTCTTTATCTCCACCGCTTTTACCCAGCATTACTGCATCCTTTACAGATGTTCTAAGGAGAGTGGCTTGTAAACTTAATGCGTCTTTTTCAAATTTGGTGTTGACTGCACTGAGCCAACTGTATCTGGTTGGATAGGCAAAGTTATACAAATTTGCATTTAGGTCCTGCTTGCTTAAATCGTTACTGAAGCTAAAATTCCAATGTTTATTTAGAGCAAAGGAGTTAGATAGAGACACATACACTTCGTGCTGATAGTATCTATTGTCAAGTATTCCAAACAAGGTTTTGTAATCAGGATCTACATACCTCAAAAAATCATTACTGTACTTAAGTTGAGCCAACCATTTAAACTTCTTGCTTCCATCAGAAGTATAGCTTGATTGATAGAAGAAGTTTCTATCCCATTGCCTTTGACTGAAGTTAAATTTGTTAGAAACAATGGCCCCCGGTAAGCCACGTTCACTGTTGTAATAGTAAACTTGGTTGTTTATTTGGGAACTATCAGCAAACTTTACAAACAACTCACTTTCTATTCTTTTGGAAAGTATATCGCCATTTTGTCTAACCATTGTTGTATCGTATACGCCATTCGTATATCTATACTTGTATTTCCCGTCGGAGTTAAGGAGTTCTGAATTTACAACCCAACTTATTTTGTCTGACAATTTTCTCGCAAACAGTACTTGTGGATTCAACAAGTTAAAGGAGCCTGTTTTAAGATTTAGTTTGAAGTGTTGATTTTTGTTCGGAAAAAAAACGGGAGATTGGGATTTTAAAAATAGTGCGCTTGAACTAGCAAATGCCCTTGCCGACTGCAATAGTTCTGGATTTTGTCCGCTGTAAAGACTTATTTCCTTTAAGTTTTCTAAACTGTATTTGCTTAAGTCTACCTGTCCATTTTGAGCATTAGAAAGCTGAGATCCGTTGTAGAAAACAGACGTATGGTTGCTGCCCATGCTGCGCACATTAATGGTCTTTAATCCTCCAACACCACCATAATCTTTTAACTGTACACCAGAAAAAAAGCGCAAAGCATCGGCTATGGACACACCTTTTAGGCGTTGTATGTCTTTGCTGTTTAAAAGTTGCACGGGTGTTGCCGAATTTAAATAAGGCGACAAGTCCAGTGCCGTAATTTTCACCTCTGTTATGTGCTGAGTTTTTATGGTATCTGTTTGGGCATTCAGCATTTTGGGTGACGCTGATAGGCACAGTAGGACCATATGAAAACAAACAAGCAAATAACGTTTGGTTATTTTCTTTGTTACCATTTTTTGTGTGAGTTTACACCCACAGCAAGCAGAAATTAAGGAGCAAGTAAAATTACTAGCACAAACTCCTAGCTTCAATCCCCGAAAGCTATGAATACTATATTGCTAAAGGCAGGTCTTCTGACTTACTCCCTGTTTTCTGCCTTCCCATATAAATACAGTGGCTAAGAATAGAAAACTCTAATGGAGCTTACAGCTGCGGGACAGTTACGGAATTACACCGTATTCCCATTTTAATCTCTATGCGTTACCATAGAAAACCTAAAGCAGTTCAAAGATAGCTATTTTGGGAAGATTAATCATACAAAAGCATCAATCAAATTTTAAGTGTTTGAATGTTAAAGGTTTAATTATTCTAATTTTATTAAACTTTTTATAACAATAGATTTAGAATATAAATCGTTGTTTAGTGAAAATTTACTTATTTAGATGCTGATTTTTTTAAGTATTAAGCTTGAGTCTTAAAATGAAAAATTGTAATGAGTTAACTAAGATGAGCTGTAACCTTTTCAATGTCCTCGTCCAACCAGACTATTAAACAATTTTGAGACAATGATTCTTTCAAAATTTTATTCATATTAGTTATCTTGCTTTCGCTTAAGTTTGCTCTGCTAATTAAGAAGATTAACAAACAAACTAAACTCTGAATTGAAATGAAAAAGCATTTATCACTCGAGGGTATAAAAGTGGGCTTTGAGCGTTATGGCGATATGTTTTTTATGATCTTATAAATACCTAGTTTACATTTCACAATATACCTTTTATCTACAATTGAAGATTTGGTTGGGTTTATGAAGAGGAATTTGGACTAGGAAAGGTTTGGAAATGGTCTCCTGATACTAAATACATCGCCTTTTGGCAAACTGATGAAAGTATGGTGCCTATTTTTAAAATGACAGATTATTCGGGCAATCATGTACAGTACACAGAAATTCCTAGTCCAAAGGTTGGTGACTCAATTCCTGAAGTTAAGATTGGAGTAATCAATATTAATGATATGAGATTAAAAAATGAAAAGTCTTTAAGGGATAATTTTATGGTAGAAAATAATTATTGCTTAGTGGTTGATAAAAGGTTGTTTAGAAATTAAAAGAGTAATCTCTATCTGCCACACATAGCCCAAAAACAAAAAAGGGTATAGGGAAATAATCCCTTTACCCTTTTTATATTTTTATGGACATCCGATCTTCTCAACGCCCAGTCTCCCGGTCTCCCCGTCTTTCGGACTTTCCCGACTTCCCCCTTAATCTTCCAATCCCATTTTTTGCATCACAACATCGCTCACTCCTGTTGAAGAATAACCTCCATCATGGAATAAATTCTGCATAGTTACCATTCTGGTTAAGTCTGAGAATAAGGTAATACAATAATCTGCACAAGACTCAGCATCGGCATTGCCTAATGGTGCAATAGCATCTGCATAATCATAAAAATCACCAAAACCTTTAATACCAGTTCCAGCAGTTGTTTTAGTTGGCGATTGAGAAACCGTATTAATTCTCACCTTTTTCTCAACACCATAATGATATCCAAAACTTCTAGCGATAGACTCTAACATCGCTTTAATATCTGCCATATCAGTATAGAATGGATAAGTTCTTTGTGCGGCCATATAAGTTAAAGCTACAACACTACCACCTTCTGCAATAGCATCTAATTTTTTAGCTACAGCTAACATTTTATGAAGCGACATTGCAGAAACATCAATTCCTTTCATAAAATAATCATAGTTACTCTCTGTATAAGGAATTTTTTTACGGATATTAACACTCATACCAATAGAGTGTAAAACGAAATCAATTTTACCTCCTAAAATTTCTTGAGCTTGTGTATAAAGATTAGTTAAATCTTCTACACTAGTAGCATCAGCAGGGATAATTTGAGATCCAGTTTTCTCTGCTAAAACATTAATTTCGCCCATTCTCATGGCTATAGGAGCATTTGTAAGTACAAAAGTAGCACCTTCTTCATGTGCTTTTTCTGCTACTTTCCATGCAATAGAATTCTGATCTAGCGCCCCGGTTATAATACCGCGTTTTCCTTTTAATAAATTATACATAATTATGTTTTTTTAATCTAGCTATTAAATCAATTATAAACTTTTAAAAATATAATAATTGCAAATAGATACTAGCGAAGGTACAATTTTTTATTTATCCAAAAGTTCCCTAGCGTTATCTCTTGCTGTTTTACTTGCATCATGTCCGCTTAACATTTCTGCGATTTTTGTTATTCTTTCTTCTTGCGAAAGCTTTTGTATATGTGTTTGCGTAATACCTTTACTTTCGTCTTTGTAAACGTGGAAATGAGCTATGCCTTTTGAGGCAATTTGTGGTAAATGCGTAATCGTAATAATTTGCATCTGGTTGGCTAATTCTTCCATCACTAAGCCAACTTTTTTAGCCGTATCACCCGAAATTCCAGTATCAATCTCATCAAAAATTAAGGTTGGTAAAGCAGTATTTTTTGAAATCAGAGATTTTACGGCCAGCATAAATCTAGACAACTCTCCACCTGACGCAATCTTATGAATAGGGGCAGGCATTTGTCCGGCATTAGCCGAAAAATGAAACGTTATTTTATCAATACCATTGCTATCGAAATCATTATTTTCTTTTAGAACATGATTTATCTCCAATTTTGAATTCGGCATTCCAACCTTATTTAAAACGGTTAAAATCTCCGATTTTACCTTATCAAAAACCGCAACTCTTTGTTTTGAGATTAATACCGCTTCTTCTTGTAACGTCTGATTATCAGCATTAACTTTTTTCTGAAGCGTTTCAATTTCTTCATCAGCGATATTAAAATTATCCAATGATTGAGCTAATTCAGCTTGAATTTTTAACAACTCTGCATTAGAATTTACTCTATGTTTTTGTTGTAATACGTAAATTAAATTTAAGCGTTCATTAATGGCTTCGGCCCTCAACGGGTGATGAATAATCTTTTGTTCTAAAAAACTCAACTCGCCTGCAATATCTTTTAACTCTATAACAGTGCTTTGGAGCCTCAAATTTAATTCATCAATTTCTTCGTGGTACTGCGAAATCTGATTTAAACGATTAACAGATAACTTCATTGCATTTAATGCTGAAGATTCATCTTCCGAAAGCAATTGACTAGCATCATTTAAATTAGATTTTATCAATTCAGCATGATTTATTTGCTCTAATTCCTGTTCTAAATTTTGCTGTTCAAATTCGTCTAATTTTGCATCCTCTAATTCATCAAACAAAAAACGATTAAGGTCTAATTCCTTTAATGCAATATTTTTAGCTTCTATCTTTTCGTTAAGCGATTTTTTATCAGCTAGATACTGCTTGTATTTTAATTTATAGGCAGAAAGAAATTTTTGGTGACCAGCTACACTATCTACAATAGATAATTGAAATTTTTCGTCACTTAATTCTAGAACTGCGTGTTGAGAATGAACATCTATTAATTGCTCTCCAAAAGTTTTGAGTTGAGTTAAATTAACTGGTGTATCATTTATAAAAGCTCTAGACCTACCATCAGAAGTAATTTCCCTTCTAACAATGGTTTCCTCTAGAGCATCTACTTCAAGTAATTCGAATAGTGTATTTAACCTATCTGAACTAATTATAAAAACACCTTCGATTATGCACTTTTTATCTTGATTGAAGAAATATTTATTTTCGGCACGCTGACCTAAAATTAATGATAAGGCGCCCAGAATGATCGATTTCCCAGCCCCAGTTTCTCCTGTGATAATATTTAATCCTTTATCAAACTCTATGTCAATAGAATCTATAAGCGCATAATTCTTTATCGATAATTTTTGAAGCATATACCTGCTAAAATACAAAATTCTAATGGTAAGAATACAAAAAAAGGCATCATGGTTTTTTAACCAGATGCCTAAGTATTATAAATGAAAAATTTTTAATTATTTAATAGGGGATACCCTCTCACGGTTACAGTAGATATTTTATCCACTGGTGAGTTTTCTAACGATGCATCAACTCCTTGAATTTTATTAATTCCTGTAACCAATACATCAAATTTTTTCACTTCACCATTTTTTAAAACAAACTCAATCTGTTTTTCTTTCGAGTTTATTTTAATATTTGAAATCTCTTCTGGTTTTATTGAATTAACGTTTTCATTGTTTAAAGGCTTTACCTGAGCTAAATGAGATATGGCATGGAAATTTACACTATCTGCCTTAATTGTGACGTTTTTTGTACTATCTAATAATCGAATATTAATACTTATTGGCTTGCCCGGAATTGTCTTTTTTGCGGTTAAGAATAGTTTTTTTGGTTGTGAAGCCTCATTGTTGCCATCTTCATTTTGCTGATGGTTATTAAATGTATGAACTTTTCCAACTCTTATACGATCACTATTTTCTAAATTATCTGTAAACTCATTTATAAGTAACCTGTAGTTTGTTTTTTCCTCTTCATTAATATTAATACGATCTAATAAATCGTGAATATTCTTTTTTAGATTTTGGGTTTTTGAAGCTGATGTTTTAAAAAATACTTTTCCCTCCAAACGAGTAGGATTGTAATCTATAGAGTCGACTTTTTTGAAAATAAAACTTGAATTTTTAAAATCTAAATCACCGATATTATTAATGGCAGGAGCCAATTTAATGAAATCTATTCTTGAAGGTCTTTTTACTTTTAATTCCTCTACTTCTTTATTTATTTCTAATAATCCGATTGGCGAATTTAAAGCAACAACAATAGGAGGATTATTTTTATTTAAACCTTTAGAAACAGGAACATCTGCCGATTTTGGTGCAATAAATGTTATTTCTGCTAGATTAACAGAAAGCTCTTTAGCTTTTTCTTTTATTGTGGGATGCGTCCAGGCTACCGACAATAATCCACCCAATGCTAAAGTTAAGGCAGCTAATTGTTGCTTAACATTTAGATAATTGGTTTTCATATTGGTAATTCTTTTAATTCTCTGATACAAATGATAATTAGAACCAGTTGCTGCCAAACTAAAAGTTGGATTAGATTCTTCCTGTTGTAAAAGCTCTAACTTTAATAGGGCATGTGCATAAGAAAGTGGTTTTCCAGAAAATTTAACCACCAAATCATCACAAGCATGCTCTCTTTCTATTTGTATAAATCTGCTCGTTAACCATACAAATGGATTGAAAAAAAGTACAGTTTCAACACAAGTTTTAATAATATTTAATAGATAATCATTTCTTCGGATATGCGATAATTCATGAATTAAAATAGCCTCTACTTGCTCTTCCTCTAAATGATTTACTAAGGCGATAGGAAATAAAACAATAGGTTTAAGGTAACCAATAACAATAGGAACCGTTATTAATCCAGATAAATGGAACTGAATTTTTTTATTCAATTTCAATGATTTTTTAATTTCATTAAATTGATTTAACCAGTTTTGAGGTACTGCTGATAGCTCATTTTTCTTGATTTTTTCTAGAAAAAAGTAACTTTTTACAACAATGAATAATTGAAAAATAATACCTAAAATATAAATGGGAACAATAATAGGGAAATATGATTCAGCTTTTTCAGTAAAAGTTTCAGGTAAATTTTGAGCAAAACTTCCTAACTCATACATACTTAAATCTACACCCGATTTTACGCTTTTATTTACCTCAGTTAATCGAGAAATAAAAGTATAAACAAACCAAGAAAACATTAAGATCAATGAAGCATAAGATAAATTATGTCGGTAAACCGCTTTAAATTTCGGAAATGAAACCATGAATATTAAAAGCAAGACATAAATAATCCCACTTTGCCAAATAGAGTTTAAAATACTCCAACCAAAGGCCTGAATGATATCTTGAAATAATGTGTTCATTTTATTTAGATTCTAGTTGTTCCAAGTATTTTTTAATTTGCTCTAATTCTTGACTAGTTGCTTTATGATTACCTAAAGCTTGCATCACTAAACGTGCAGCAGAACCATTGTAGGCATTATCAATTAATTTATTTAATAAATGCTTTTGCGTGTCTTGCTGATTGATGGCTGCGATGTATATATGTGTTTTAGATTCCGTATTCCTAGAAACTAATCCCTTTTCATGCATAATTTGCATTAATTTTAAGGTAGATGTATAACCCACATCTTTGGATTTAATTAGTTCCTCGTGCACAGTTCGTACCGTACATTCGCCACGACTCCATAAAATTTGAAGAATCTCTAATTCACTTTCCGTTGGTTTTATTGAAATTGTCATCTTTGTACGAATTTGTTCGTAATCTAATGTACGAAGTTGCTCGTAAACCACAAAATATTTAACAAAACTTTAACAGAGTGATTGGATACTAAGTTGTTAGAATAGGGTAGAAGAGTAGAATAGAAGACTTAATACAAGCTAGAATTAGTGTGAGCACTAAAGAATTAATCCTTGGTACTTATTCTGATTAGCTGGATCAATTTCAATTAAAAGATTAAAAGCTTTAATCCTTTCATTAATATCACTTAATTTAAAAATATTGACAAACTCATCCGCCTTAGCGGCTAAAAATATATTAGGGAAAAGCGCACCCATTTTTTGTTTGTCTAACTGTTGTAGAAGGCCTATTGAATTTAGAATATGATTTATAGATTGTGTTTTATTCTCCTGCATTTTATCGAGACCATTTCTATGATAATCGTATATAAAAACTCTTAAAACATTAAAACTGTTATCCAGCATATTCTGATTTAGCCAAAACCTATTTCTAAGTCCTTCGCCTGCTCTCCAACCAGCTGCACCCGAATTTTGTGAGAAATTCACCACATTTTGCGCTTTATTAAAATAAGGATTTCCGCCCAAATTAGAGAAACTATCTTTGTCGATACCAATTATCGTATAAGCATAATAAGTAAGTAAAGCGCTAATATTTGAACTGAAATTCTGGTCTGAAAAAATAATAGGCTGACCTTCTATAAAAGAAAAATCGAACGCTTTATCATTATAATTAAACATCAAACTATTGTATCCAGAACCATAAACAGGGCGTGTTGATTGAATTTGAGCCTCTGCTTTAAAATTAGAATTGCCATCCCATGAGGTAATCGTAATAATCAAATTGCAATTTATTCTTTCTTGGGGTAAATAAACCTCATTTGTCCATTTATTATTATTTATGAAATCGCGAATTGCATTCTGAAGAACATCAATATTTCTTTTATTGAGATTTGGGATTTGAGGTGCCATAACCTGCACATTGGCCATAATTTCTTGTGCAGATAGGGAATAGGAAACTAAGGAAAAAAATAATATCAGAATGATTTTTTTCATTTGGAAGGGATAAGCTTACAAATTTGGTTACAAATATCTACAGCAACATCTGATTTAGATTTTGCTTCATAAACTGTTTTTTCTTTCAGTTTATTAAATATAGTAATTTTATTAGTGTCTTTTTTAAATCCAGCTTCCGGATCTTGGGTAGAATTAAGTACAATTAAATCAAGATTCTTCTTCTCTAACTTTTCCAGTGCAAAATTCTCTTCATTATAGGTTTCTAACGCGAATCCAACCAAAATTTGGTTTTTGGGTTTATTTTTACCTAAAGTGGCTAAAATATCAGTTGTCTTTTTTAGATGTAGAACAAGCTCTGCATCGTTCTTTTTAATTTTTTCTTTAGCCGGATCAGCTGGTGTATAATCAGCAACTGCAGCACTCATTATAAAAATATCTGCTTGGGCATGTGCTAAACAAGCTTTTAACATTTGTTGCGCGCTTACCACATCAATCCTATTTATTGAGTTCGATTTTTCTGCTGTAGGGCCAGTAATTAAGGTAACATTTGCCCCTAATTTTTTAAGCGTTTTGGCAATTTCGAATCCCATCTTGCCAGAAGAATGATTCCCAATAAACCTTACCGGATCTATAGCTTCATACGTTGGTCCTGCCGTTACAACAGCATTTAAATTATACAAAGGCTGTGCAGCACGTAAATGGTTATCAATAAATTTCACAATTTCTTCAGGCTCTTCCATTCTGCCTTCACCAAATAAACCACTGGCTAATTCACCAATGCCTGGTGTAATCACAATATTTCCATAGGATTTTAGCTTTTGGATGTTTTCTACCGTTGAAGTATGCTTCCACATATCTAGATCCATAGCTGGAGCAATATAAACGGGGCATTTTGCCGATAAGTAAGTAGCAGTTAATAGATTATCGCAAAACCCGTTTGCAAACTTAGAAATGGTATTGGCACTTGCTGGGGCGATGATCATTAAATCTGCCCAAAGACCTAACTCTACATGATTGGCCCAAACGCCTGTTTCTTCATCAAAATAATTAATTTCGACTGGATTTTTAGAAAGCGTTGCTAGAGTTAAAGGGGTAATAAAATGTGCTGCATCGTGTGTAAGCACAATTTTGACGTTTGCGCCAGCTTTTACCAGCAATCGTACAAGAGTTGCAGATTTATAAGCCGCAATACTGCCGCAAACGCCTAGAATGATATTCTTGTTATTTAATTGCATATAATGCAAAATTAACTACAAGAAACTATTGTTCTTTTGAAGGATTTCTGTGGTAAACTTTACCGTTTAAGAACTCATCAATAGCAATTAATGTAGGTTTTGGTAAACGCTCATAATGCTTACTGATTTCAATTTGTTCACGATTTTCGAAAATCTCCTCTAAATTATCGTTGTTTGAAGCAAACTCGGCTAACTTTCCATGAAGCTCTTCTTTCATGTTGTTTGAAATTTGATTAGCTCTTTTTGAGATTACCACTAAAGATTCGTACAAATTCCCTGTTGCTGCATCTAAATCATGTACATTGCGGGTAACGGTTGTATTAGGAACCGCTGCTTTAGTATTTTTATCCATTTTTTGATTTTTTAATCGTTTTACTATTAATTACACTATCCTGCTCTGCAGCTTTCCTTTGTAATTCTTTATATTTTGCTTCTTCTAAAGCTATAACTGCTAATTCTTTCTTAGCATTTTCTATACCTTTTTCAGTGTCAGCTTTTAATTGATCTGCTTCCTTTTTAAATGTACTTGTCGGAAACTTCTCTATAAACTCATTATAATAAGTTAATGCTTCTTCAAACCTTTCTTGTTGACGAATCAATAAACTATTTTTAGCATACAAATATTGAGATTTAAATATTAAGAAATCAATTTCTTCTGCATATTTAATATCTGGAAAATCTATTTGCGTATTTTTTAATGCAATAACCGCCGATTTATAATTATATACTTGGAAACCTCCAATTTCATAATACATCTTAGCGTTTTCAAAAGCTTTACGTTCTAATTTACCTCTTAAATCTGAGATATAATCTGCCGCCTGCTTAGCTCTATCACTTTCAGGGTATAAGTTAATAAATAATTGCAACGCATCTAATGCCTTATAAGTATTTTCCTGGTCTAATGGGTAATCAGGAGAATCTAAGTAGTAACAATATGCACTCATATACCTACATTCTTCGGCGTATTGACTAGTAGGATAGTTGTCTGCAAAATATTTAAACTGGAATCTGGCAGTTGTATAATCTCTTAAACGGTATAACGTATAAGCGTAATAATAGTTTAAATCTTCTGCCTGTTGTTGTCCGCGATATTTTTGAGATAAATCTTCAAATAAAATTAAAGCTTTAGAATAGTTCTTCTTGTTGTATAAATTTATCGCTTCTTGATACTTTTTAGTAACATCGTTACTTAGCCTTATCTTTTCGAATTGACTTTTACAACCCCCGATAACTAAAACTGTAAGGGCACAACAAATAATAAATAGGTGTTTAAATTTAAACATTTTGCAAAGATAAGGATATTTACGATAAGGTCAATAAAATATCGTGCTAAGCTAGATATTGGAAAGCGTTTAGCGTTATCCGTTAACAATATTTAACAATTTTTAATGTAAATACTTCTTTTGTTGGCCATCAGCAAGGCATTTCTGTCCTTATTTTTATTATTATTATTTATAGTAATGGCGATTGAAAAATAAATTTTCTGGTATCAACTAGTCTTATGTCCTGTCCTCCTGTAGCGCGATACTTCCCTGACCCGTCCTCCTGGAGCGAAATGCAATGCAGCGATAGGATCTCATAGATTAATTCATCAGATCTAAACCTCAAGGATCACCAGTCTGTTATAATCCTAAACTGGAATTTAATTCCTCAAGTCTTAATAATTAATAAGCATACCTTATATATATGTATCGCCTACTATATATATAAAAGAAATCCCTATGAGCTACTTATACAATATATAATAGTAAAGTTAATCAACCTTAGATATATTATGATTTAATGTTGTTTACTATATATAATGTAATAACAACACGAACCTTTATAGGTGTTCTAATAGTATTTCACTGGGATTATTCGACCCATCCTTATTTACTTGCAAATTTTTCTCCTTGTTAACCATACACTTAAGGATAGTTTAGGATAAAAAACCTTCGTTTTATTTGCTAGAAGCGATATTTTTTCTACTTTTGCACTCCCCAATCGGATGAAAGGGATTACAAATTGAAGAGCAAAAAGAAGTAGAGAGTAGGGGTTAAAAAGCAACAAAGTTCATTTTGAATGAGTTACGAAAAACTTCAAAAAATACTCCATTTTAATTTGCTAAATGAAATAAGTTTTCTACCTTTGCACTCCGCTTCGGAGGAAGAGGGGGTAAGAGATTGAGCGTTTGGTTGAATTATGGGTTAAGTAGGGGGTTAGAATAAAGATGTAGCTAGCTAATAGCGAGTTATAAAAAACTTCGAAAAAACTTCAAAAATAATTTGCCAGAAGGAATTAATT